>CAWFLF010000004.1:0-41138 GCA_963816605.1 uncultured Actinomycetes bacterium | reverse complement strand
CGAACCGTGCACCGCTGCGGTAGCTCGTCGCGGTGTCGAACGGAATCCCAAATACGGCGGCGTCCACGCCATCCAGATCTATGACGTGCGGGGAGCGCATATACGTTCTGATGCCTGCGAAGCGAGGGATCACTTGCGCATCGAGTGGTCTGTAGGGCGGATTCGCCACGGGCCTACTGTACGCGCGACCAGTTGGCTGCTCGCAACAACAGTCGTATGGTCGGACGATCCGAAGAAGGCTTCACCGCGCGACGCTGGTGGCCCTGCTTGCCGGGCTCGTGGGCCTCACCGTGCCCAGGTTCGCCCAGGCCTACGACTGGCCGGTGCTGCCCTTCGATCGCCAGCATGCGATTCGGGGGAACTTCGACGACCCGCGGACGAGGACTGGCCGGGTCGATCGAGATCCCACCAATTCTCAGTCGTTCCACGACGGCGTCGACATCCAGGTTCCCGACGGCACGGCGGTCTACGCGATCCAGAGCGGAGAAGCCTTTCTGGTCAGCCGCTCAGCTGTAGCGGTCGTGTCCCCTGCGTGGTCGACGGTGCAGCCGCTCGTCTTCGGGTACTGGCACGTCGAGCCGGCCGTAGCTGACCACCAGTGGGTCGCACGGCACGAGCTCCTGGGCTACGTCCGCCGGGGGGCAGGCCACGTCCACCTGTCGGAGCAAAGGTTCGGCCGTTACGTGAACCCACTCCGCATCGGCGGGCTGACCCCGTACGTCGATAGGACCGCGCCCGTAATCCTCAGGGTCGCTCTGCGCCCCTGCGCGCCGTGGCGAGAGATCTCAGACGACGCGGTCTCGGGCTGCGTCGACCTCGTCATGAATGCGTTCGATCCGCCGCCTATCCAACTGCGCGGTCCGTGGAGCGGTGCCGTCTTGCCGCCTTTCCGCGTCACTTGGGGCGGTCTCTTCCCGGGATCCTGGCTTCCCTCGGCGGTGCGACCGCCCGTCGAGTTCGACCGCTTCTTCGACGTTCCCCTGGGCAACGTCTACGCCTGGGGCACGCGGCAGAACCTTCCTGATCGGCCGGGGACGTACTACTTCTGGCTGGCTCGCAACCTCGACACGAGGGTGCTGACAGACGGCGTCCACACGATCTGGGTGTCGGTATTCGACGTTCGCCGCAACCACGCCACGAGCAGCTTCCAGTTCACGGTCGCGAACGCGACGGCGGACGAACCTCGCTAGCGGGTCTGGGGAAAGCCCAGGTCGACCTTCGAGGTCGCCGGGTCGGGCCAACGCGACGTAACGACCTTCCCGCGCGTATAGAAGTTGATCCCCTCCGGCCCGTAAATGTGCGTGTCGCCGAAGAGGGAGTTCTTCCACCCGCCGAACGAGTAGTACGCCACCGGAACCGGAATCGGCACGTTGATCCCGACCATGCCGGCCTGCACGTCGAACTGGAACTGGCGCGCCACGCCGCCGTCACGCGTGAAGATCGCAGTCCCGTTTCCGTAGGGGTTCTCGTTCACGAGCCGCACGGCCTCGTTGTATGTCCCTACCCGCGTGACGCCCAGCACCGGCCCGAAGATCTCATCCTTGTAGGCGTCCATCTCCGGCGTCACGTTGTCGAGCAGCGACACGCCGAGGAAGAAGCCGTCGCCCTCCGGAGCGGTCTCGCGGCCGTCAGCGACCACCTCTGCACCCTGCTCGCGCGCGCCGTCGATGTAGGAAGCGACCTTGTCGCGATGCTCTCGGGTGACGAGGGGCCCCATCTCGACGTCGGGCTCGAGGCCGTTGCCGACCTTGATGTTCGGAAGACGGTCGTGGATCGCCTTGACGAGCCGATCCGCCGCATCTCCGACGGCCACGACCTGGGAGATCGCCATGCACCGTTCACCGGCCGAACCGTACGCCGCGCTCACGGCGGCATCGGCCGCCATGTCGATGTCGGCGTCCGGGAGGACGATCATGTGGTTCTTCGCGCCGCCGAGCGCCTGGACACGCTTCCCGTGCTTCGTGCCGTTCTCGTAGACGTAGCGCGCGATCGGTGTGGAGCCGACGAACGACACAGCCTGGATGTCCGGGTGCTCGATGACCGAGTCCACCGCGACCTTGTCTCCGTGCACAACGTTGAAGACGCCGTCGGGGACGCCGGCCTCCTTCAGCAGCTGTGCGGTGTAGACGGACGCTGACGGATCCTTCTCCGACGGCTTGAGCACGAATGTGTTGCCGCAGGCCAATGCGGGCGCCCACATCCACATCGGGACCATCGCCGGGAAGTTGAACGGGGTGATCCCCGCGACCACGCCGAGCGGCTGGCGGATCGAGTACACGTCGATGCCGGTCGACGCCTGCTCGGAGAACTCTCCCTTGAGCAACTCGGGAATGCCGCAGCAGTACTCGATCACTTCGAGCCCGCGCGCAACCTCCCCCATCGCGTCGGAGAGCACCTTGCCGTGCTCGGCAGTCAAGAATCGTGCGATCTCCTCCTGACGATCGTGGACGAGCTCGCGGATCTGAAAGAAGATCGCCGTGCGCTTGGAGAGCGACATGGCACGCCAGGACTCGAAGGCTTTCTTCGCGGTCTGCACGGCGAAGTCGACCTCCTCCGGCGTGGCGAAATCCACTGCACCGGTCTGTTGACCGAGCGCCGGGTTGAAGACCGCTCCGCTGCGACCTGACTTGCCCTCGACGGTTTGACCGCCGATCCAGTGGCTGATGCGCTTGACGTCGTGTTCGCGTTCGACGGGTGAGGTCGCCAGTTCGGTCATCTCTTCTCCTCCTTACGTGACCCGCTCAGCGTACCGCGGATAGGGTCTGGCAGATGAAGACCTGGGGCGCATGTCTGCTCGTGCTGGCGCTGGCCGGCTGCGGCGGCGGTGGGAAGAAGGAGACCGTGGTGGCGGCCAAGGCCGCGCCGACACCGGCCAAGGATGCGGCTCCGTGGCCTGCACCCGCAGATCCGATGAAGCTGACCGTAGCGGCGGGACTGACGCCGGAGACGCACGAGTTCGTCTTCCTGCACGTCCACGCGCATCTGGACGTCTTCGTGAACGGTGAGGCCATGCCGGTGCCGGCGGGCATCGGCATCGACATCGACAACCCGGCCGTACGGCGCTTCAAGGCGACCGACGGCTCGATCGGCTACGGGGGCATCAGCCCGCCTTGCTCAACACCGTGCATCTCTCCTCTGCACACTCACTTCCAGGACGGAGTGCTGCACACCGAGGCCAAGGAGAACCAGTTCAACACGCTTGGCGAGTTCTTCACGGAGTGGGCCGTCCGGCTCGACCGGAAGTGCGTCGGAGGCTACTGCAAGCCGGCTGCTCCGATCACGATCTACGTCGACGGCAACCCCGACAGGACGGATCCACGGCAGATCGAGCTCGAGGACAAGCGGGAGATCGCGATCGTCATTGGCTCGCCTCCGGCCTTGATTCCTTCCAGCTTCCCGTCAGGTTAAGCTCCGAACATGGCGACGCTCGAGACGAACACGGAGCTCGGTCGGCAGGTCGTAGCCGACGCCAAGCAGTACGTCCTGCACTCGTGGTCGGTGCAGGACGCAGTCGATCCGATCCCGGTGGCCGGCGGCGAGGGACGGTACTTCTGGGACTACGACGGCAAGCGGTATCTCGACTTCGCGTCGCAGCTCGTGAACGTCTCGATCGGCCACCAACATCCGAAGATCGTGGCCGCGATCAAGGAGCAGGCGGACAAGCTGTGCACGATCGGCCCGCCGATGGCAACCGAGGCACGCTCCACGCTGGCGCGCCTGCTTGCCGAGGTGACGCCCGGCGACCTCCAGATGTCGTTCTTCACGAACGGCGGCGCGGAGGCGAACGAGAACGCGATCAAGCTCGCGCGCTGGTACACGGGGCGACACAAGATCATCGCGCGCTATCGCTCGTATCACGGTGCGACGGCCGGCGCGATCACGCTCACCGGCGATCCGCGCCGCTGGCCGGCCGAGCCGGGCATCTCGGGCGTCGTGCGCATGCTCGACCCGTACACGTACCGCTGCCCTGCGGGGCATCCCGATCCTTGCCCGGTCTGCACGGGCGCGCCACACCTCGAAGAGATTCTCCAGTACGAGGGCGCGCACACGGTTGCCGCCGTCATCCTCGAACCCGTCGTCGGGACGAACGGCATCATCGTGCCGCCCGACGGTTACCTGCAGGCGATCCGGGAGGTCTGTGACAGACACGGCATCCTCCTGATCGCCGACGAGGTGATGGCCGGCTTCGGCCGCACCGGCAAATGGTTCGGAGTGGAGAACTGGGACGTCGTGCCGGACATCCTCACCGTGGCCAAGGGGATCAACTCCGGCTACGTCCCGCTCGGCGCGATGATCGTCCGCAAGCCGATCGCCGACTGGGTGCGCGACAAGTACTTCGCGGGCGGGCTCACGTACTCGGGCCATCCACTCGCCTGCGCGTCAGCCATCGCGTCGATCGAGGCGTTCAAGGAAGAGGGCGTCGTCGAGAACTCCGCCGAGATGGGCGGCGTCTTCGCCGAGAAGCTTCGCGAGCTGCAGGACAAGCACCCTTCGATCGGAGACGTTCGAGGGCTCGGATGCTTCTGGGGCATCGAGCTGGTCAAGAACCGCGATACGCGCGAGCCGCTCGTCCCGTTCAATGCATCGGGCGAGGCGTTCGCGCCGGTCGCTCGCGTCTCGAAGGCTGCCCTCGAGCGCGGCCTCTATCTGATGACGCACTGGAACGTGATCATGGTCTGCCCCCCGCTGACGATCACCCGCGACGAGATCGACGAGGGCATCGGCATCCTCGACGAGGCGCTCGCAATCGCGGACGAGTACACGGTCTGACGTCCGCCCCTAGCGACGTCGACCTCGTCGTCCTCGCCTACGTCGCGGGACAGGAAGTGCCGCTCGAGGACAGCGAGCGGAACGCCGCGCTCCGCCGCGCCTTGTTCGTCTTCGCCGCCGGCGGGCCTCTCAACCGGGATCCGGCGCTCGACGATCCGGCCGTAATCGAGCTCGCCGGCGACATCGACTCGCCGGAGCGCCGCGCAGCCCTGGCCGGCGCAATCGAAGGGCTCGACGCCGACCCCGAGGCAATCGAGCGGTTACGCGATCCGCAGACTGCCTGGCGCGCCTACGCATGCAGCCTCCTCGCCGATGCGCTGGCGGAGGACGAAGAGCTCTAGAGGTTGACGGTTACCGCGCCGAGTCCTTCAATGTGGACATGGCCGAAGAAAAGCGTTCAGGTGGCGACCGGCGCTCCGGATCGGACCGTCGTTCCGGAAAGGACCGACGCGAACGCGATGCCGGCCCGCCGCCCGACGGCGACCGCCGCGCAGGCGAAGGCCGCAGGTCGGATCAGGAGCGGCGTTCCGGTAAAGATCGTCGCAGCAGCGACAGCTAGCGCCATTCGGCGAGAGCCGCCGCGACCTCGTCCATCGAGCCGCACACCTTGCCTGCCGCCTCGACGCAGCCAAGAACGAACAGATTCAATCCGTGACCCTCGTGGCCGCGCGTGCCGCGCAGATCGGTGAGCAGTCCGAGGATTCCCTTCTTAGTCGGGTCCGACTGCATCAGCGCGTAGAAGATCCCGATCTCGCACGCGGTACCGTCGTCGACCATCGGCCCGTCGAGGATCGCGACGACGGCGTCCGCTTCCGACAGACCCTTCCAGTCCTTCGCGAAGATGATCGCCGCGGATGTGTCACCCGTAGCGAGCGCGTTCTCGTGCGGGACGAAGACATCGATGCCGTCGGCACGCAGCCGAGCCGCGCATTCGTCGATGAAGGACCGCTCGTACGGGGTGAAGAGCGGCCCAGCGAAGTAGACCCGCACCGGACAACCCTAACCAGAAGACCAAGGCGGCGACCGAAAGGTCGCCGCCTTGAATTAAGTCACAGTCGCTGGTTAGCGCCCGACGAAACCGAGCAGAGCGAGCACAAGCACGACGATCAGAACGATCCACAGAATGCTCACGATTGCCTCCCTTTTGTAGATGCACCCCTACAACGAGGGAAAGCCTCCGACGGTTACGGAGAGTTAGGTCGTCGGGAAGTCAAGGCTGAGCGTGTGGTGTCCGACCTCGTAGTGGCGGATCTAGTCCGCGCTGGACTGCGGCGCGTGGAAGACCGCTTCCACGTTGTTGCCGTCGGGATCAAGGACGAACGCTGCAAAGTACCGACCGCTGTACTCGGGCCTGAGACCGGGAGAGCCGTTGTCGGTTCCACCCTCACGAACGGCGGCGCCGTGCCAGCGTTCGACCGAGCCTTCGTCCGACGCGATGAAGGCGACGTGCGCCCCGGTAGTCGCTCTGTCTCGACCCGGCTTGCTGCCGACCGTGTGTAAGGCGAAGTCGTCATTCTCTCCGCGTCCGAAAAGGACATAACCGTCGCCTTCGAACTCGCCTTCGCCCAGCACCGAGTAGCCGAGCTCAGCCAGAGCGGCTTCATACATTCGACGGCTCGCCGGCAGATCGCCGACTCGGAAGCCAACGTGATCGATCAGGTCGCTCACTGCGGGCGAGTCTACGACGAGAGGCGGGAGCCGCGCGGTTAGTCACCGCGCGGCTCCGGTGCGCAAGAGGTTAGCGCTCGATGATGTTGTGAACCTCGAGCATCTCAGGCTCGCCCGCGAGCTCGACCCCAACGTCGGTCAATACCGGCTTGAGTGTCTTGCCGAATGCGTCGAACTGCTCGCGAGAATCCCAGATCTCACTGACTCGGAAGCTGTCACCCGAACTGAAAGCAATGTGGTAGGAAAGCCCGTCCGGCGGCCACTGGGCACCGGCTTCCAGGCGCTTGATGGTTTCGTCGTACTTCTCCGTAGTCATATTGGGCGCCGCGGTGAAGCGGACAAGGACCCTCGTGGCAGAGTCAGGCATGGTGGTGGCCATTCACGGCCTCCTTCAAATGGAGTGCTCCCGACCGAGCCGTTCTACACGCGAACGAGGAATCTGAGTCAGAAGACCGCTGCCGACAGTAACAACTATCCCAACGGGTCGTTCGCGATTTCGGAGAGCGCATGATGGGACTCGAAACACCGGTGTGAGGCAGCCCGAACGCATACCGCGCATACTCCACCGCGACACCGAGCAGGACACCCGTCGAAATGGAGGTCGAAAATGGTCGCTTCGAGCGGCTGGTGGATCTGGGGGATCATCTTCATCATCGTCTGGGTCGCGATTGCATTTTGGCCCGCACGAGTTGCGGCCCGCAAAGGGCACAGCTTCCTTCTCTACTTCATCTTCAGCCTGTTCTTCTTCCCGGCAGCGCTGATCGTCGCCTACCTGGTCCGAGATAGGAGAGCAGGCTAGGCGGCCGCGACGCGAGGTACAGAAAGCGGAGTCCCGTACGTCCGTCCGCCAGCTTGAGCGCCTACACCGCAGGTGTGTCCTGCGCCGCAGGCGCCGCAGTCTCTCAATGTCGTGCAGTCGCCGAAGGCACTGCGTGTCATGCAGTCATGCGCGCGGCACTAGTAGCCCTGCGTCGAGCGGCGCACAGGCGAGGGTTCGCTCCCTGACTACTGAGCCGTCTCCATCCCCGGGATAGGGATCAGATCTGGACGAACTCTGGCTCCAGCGCCGCAAACGTGCTCTCGAACGCGCGCCGGATTCCCCGCTCGAGCAGTAAACGGTCAAAGAGGGCGATCCCGCCGCCGCGCGGCTCGTACTCGACGACGAGTCGGTACACGAATCCCTCGCCGTCGGGCTCGAAGTGGCGCTCGTGTGAAGCGTCAGGCAGACCCGGCTGCTTGCTGGTGTAGGTCACGCGCCGGTTCGGCTCGAACGCCGTAATCATCATCGTCAGCTCGCGTTCGCGCCCCAGCAAACGAGTCGTCAGGCGGGCGGTGTCACCGACCGCCGCCCAGCTCGAGCCGTCCCCGAGCCGCACGTAACCTGGCCAGAACTTCGACCAGTTCGCCATGTCTGTGATGAAGGCGAAGCCGCGCTCGACGGGGACGTTGTACCGGTGAGCGGCTTCGACTCGCTTCACGTGCCAGACCCTATTCGAACTTGGAGGCCTTCCATGACCAGCGCTGCATCATCGAGTTGCTGCGTCCGTTCCTCGCTCAACGTCGTCACTCGTCTGCCCGCGCTTACCGCCGCGGCGAGATCTGCCAAGTCAGCCATCTCTCAACTCCTTGCGTCGTCAGCACGCTTTGTGGCGCTCTAAACCTGCAGCGCCTGTGACGACCCTGGCCGAAGTCGCGGAAAAGGGCGCGATCGCAAGGCTTCGAAATAGAAGCTCGGCCTCTGGAGAGCGTGTCTGCACACCCCGTACAACCCCGATGCCGGTGTAAAGATCGGCGCCAGATCCACGGAGGGCGAGGAAAGTAGAGGACTAAGGGCCGGGCAGCAGTGCGATGAGTTGGGCGGCGTTGCGTCCGCTGATGTTCGCGATCGCGGTTTTCGGGCCGGAGGCACCGACGGCGGGCTCGACACCATCGGCGGCCTCGCTGGTCACCTTCTCGCCCGGCGGGTTCGCGAGCGCCTGCTCGAGACGCTCGGTCATCCCCGCCGGCGGCGTCATCGTGCGCTGGCCGCCCATGCCGAAGAAGCCGACCAGCATGCTGTTCGCTGCCGTCGTCGTCACGGAGGGCGCCGTGACCGCGGTGCCCGTGGCGGCGACCTGACCGCTGCTCGCCATGACCGGACTGACCGTGTCGACCCCGCTGTAAGCCACGATGCCGCCGCTCGCGCCATGCGCGGTCGCGAACGTCCACGTCCACATCAACGGCTCCGACAGGCCCGCGACATGGATGTACACCGCCTGGCCCAAGCTCGTCACCCCCGTCCCACCAACGTCACTACGAACCAACGTCCACCCCGCCGGCGCAGTCACAACCGGCGCCCCGATCACATCCACCACCGCCACCAACACATCACCGAACGCCACACCCACCGGCCGCGGCAACACCAACGACGAAGCCACCCCATTCACCCCCGACGACGCAGAACGAAACACAATCCCCGTGGGCGCGGCGCGGACTGTCGCAGCGGCCGTGGCGATGTTGCCGTTGGCGGCGCCGTCGTTCGGGGTGACGTCGACGGTGATGATGTCACCGGCGTCTCCGTTCCCGCTGACGGATAGGCCGAGGGCGTCGGTGGGATTGCTCGTGGTGGTCGTCTGCTTGACGGTTCCGTTCACCTTCCACGTATACGTGAGCGTGACGGCATCCCCGTCCGCATCGCTCGTGGTGGCCGTGGCGACGAGCGTGTCGTCGGTCGCGGGCGTGGCGTCACTGAGCGAAACCGTTGCGGTCGGTGGGGAGTTCACGACCGTGACGGTGCCGGACGTGACCGCCGGGCTGGTGAGGCTCCCGTCGCTCCCGGTGACGCGGAGCGCGATCTGCTCCCCGCGGTCGCCGTTGCCAGAGATCGCGAGGTCGAGCGTGGAGGCGTTCGCGCCGGGGATGGCGATCCCGTTCTTGATCCACTGATAGCTGTATGTGACGGGGTCGCCGTCGGGATCGTGACTCGAGATGGTCGCGCTCAGGACGTCGCCGGTCTGCGGATTGGTCTGGTTGATCGCAACCGAGTCGATCACCGGCGGCGACCCGCCGGGCTGGCCGCCACCACCACCGACCCTCAGGACGATGAGTTGGGCGGCGTTGCGTCCGCTGATGTTCGCGATCGCGGTTTTCGGGCCGGAGGCACCGACGGCGGGCTCGACACCATCGGCGGCCTCGCTGGTCACCTTCTCGCCCGGCGGGTTCGCGAGCGCCTGCTCGAGACGCTCGGTCATCCCCGCCGGCGGCGTCATCGTGCGCTGGCCGCCCATGCCGAAGAAGCCGACCAGCATGCTGTTCGCTGCCGTCGTCGTCACGGAGGGCGCCGTGACCGCGGTGCCCGTGGCGGCGACCTGACCGCTGCTCGCCATGACCGGACTGACCGTGTCGACCCCGCTGTAAGCCACGATGCCGCCGCTCGCGCCATGCGCGGTCGCGAACGTCCACGTCCACATCAACGGCTCCGACAGGCCCGCGACATGGATGTACACCGCCTGGCCCAAGCTCGTCACCCCCGTCCCACCAACGTCACTACGAACCAACGTCCACCCCGCCGGCGCAGTCACAACCGGCGCCCCGATCACATCCACCACCGCCACCAACACATCACCGAACGCCACACCCACCGGCCGCGGCAACACCAACGACGAAGCCACCCCATTCACCCCCGACGACGCAGAACGAAACACAATCCCCGTCCCTGAGGTGAACGACGCCGTGTACGTCGCCGCCGTAGTCGGCACGGTGATCGTGTGCGTCTGCGCGCCGGCGTCCGACCAGGAAGAGAAGACGTACGGCGTCCCGCCGAGTGATTGATTGGGGGCGCTGATCGTATGGTTGAAGCCGATCAGCGTGTCGTAGACGAACGGTGTCGTCATAGCGACGCCGTCGAGATACACGTTGAGGCCTGCCGGGACCGTGCTGAACGAGAGATTCACCTTGTCCGGGTAGATCAGCACGGAGCGAGTATCGGTCAGACCGCTCGAGTCCGTGACCGTGAGCGCGACCCGGTAGCGGGTGTTGCCGCTGAAGTCGTGACCGCTCGTGGGGATCGTGAACGTGCCGCTCTTGACTCCTGTCTGCGAAGCGCCGGGGTGGACATGGCCGGCGTGGAGGAAATCGATCGTCCATGTGTATGCGGACGCCGGCAGCGTGCCGTCCTCAGGGTCGGTGGCGCTTCCGCTGAACGAGATGACGTCTGCGGCGCGGAAGAAGGCTCCGTCGGTGGGTGCGAGGATCGTCGCCGTCGGCGGATTGCCCACGCTGATCGAGATAGGCGTCGAGAACGTCGTGCTCACCCCGTCCGAGACCGACACCCGCGCCGAGTACTGTCCGGCCTGCGCGTACGTGTGGCTCGGGTTCGCCGCCGTCGACGTGCCGCCGTCGCCGAACGTCCATGCGTACGTGAGCGCCTGGCCTTCGGGATCGGACGAGCCCGCGCTCGAGAAGCTGACCGCCAGAGGCGCTGGACCAGCCGTCGGATTCGCCGAGGCAACCGCGAGCGGCGGCTGGTTGCCGCTCGAATAGCTGATCCGCCGGATCTTGCTGACACCGAACGTGCTGCTGGTGTCCGAGTAGCCGAGATCGATGTAGTACAACGCGCCGTCGGGCCCTTCAGTGAGGTACACGATGTCGCCGTAGGGGCCGTCTGGGGAGCCGTCCGACGGTTCGAAGTTGAAGACGGTGTTGAGATTCCCGGCCGCGTCGAGCGTCAGCCCCTTGATCCAGTTCTGCGCGTAGTCCCCAAAGAAGTAGCTGCCCTGATAGCTACTCGGGAACATGGTTCCGTGGTAGACGAAGCCGCCGGTGACAGAAGCGTCGCGCCCGTTGTGGGCATACCAGTAGAGCGGGCTCTTGCAGGGGCTGTTACACGGCCCTTCAGTGTTCGGCCAGCCGTAGTTGGCGCCGGCCGCCCCGACGTTTACCTCCTCCTTGGCGGTAGCGGGGTTGTTGCCGCCGACGTCGCCGACAAAGAGCCTGTTCGTCGGCGCGTCGAAGTAGGCGCGGTAGGGATTGCGCAGACCAAGCGCCCAGATCGAGTCGACGTGCGGACCGTTGCCGTCGTAGAACGGGTTGTCGGTCGGCGCCGTCCCGTCCAGGTTGATGCGGTGGATCTTTCCGCGCGGGCTCGTCAGGTCCTGCGACGGGGAGCCCTGGAAGTGATCGCCGGTCGTGAAGTACAGCTTCCCGTCGTTTCCGAACACGATCGCGCCGCCGTGGTGCTCGGTGTTGGCGTCCTGCGGATCCTGATAAAGGACGAACTCAGTGTTGAGGTTCGTCGTGGTAAAGGTGATGTCGGTGGTGAACCGCGAGAGCCGGTCACGGTTCGGCGTTCTCATCGTGTAGAAGACGTAGTAGTAGTGATTGGTCGCGAAGTTCGGGTCGAGGGCAATCGAGAAGATGCCCTGCTGCAGCCCGGCATAGCCGACGTTGCCGACGTTGGTCAGCTGCAAGAAAGGCGTGGGGCTCACGCTCGTGTACGGCGGGCTCAACACTTTGATCGTGCCGGGAAGCTCGGAGACCAACATGCGGCCATCGGGAAGGAACAGCATGCTCGTCGGGAGGTTGAGGCCCGTCGCGAGGATGTCGTTCTGGAACGATGGAGGCGCAGGGTTCGCGGAGGGCGCGAACGTGACCAGGAGGACCAGCGACGCGGAGAATACGAGCGCAAGCTGGCGCACCCTCGCCCACCGCTTCCCTCGCATCGTCAACTCCCTTCCCTTCCGCAGTTAGCTGAATGTTTGCCTACGGGATCCCGAAATGCAATTAGCCAGACGGCTTGGAGTCAGCCGATGTCACTCTCCGGGACGAAAGGCGCCTTGCTTGCCCCCGAGGCGCGGTTGAGACTCGGCTCACCATTTTGGCCGGTTCCGCTCACCATTGGCCGGTCTCGTCGCTCGTCAGCCCAACAACAAAGCCCCCGTTACCAGGGGGCTTGATGAGGAGCGGATGATGGGACTCGAACCCACGACCTTCTGCATGGCAAGCGTGCGGGGGGCGTTCCTGTAGACACACGCAGGCGAGCGGAGGCGCATTCTTCCATCGATGTCAGTGGGTCGAGTTGTGCTCCAGGGTGCGGTGTTGGGCTGGGCTACTCACCACAAACTCACCACGCCGTCAGCGTCTGCGGCAGGCTGCTCCGGCGGCGTATCGCCGCCCCTCGGGCGGTCGCTATCGAACGGCTCCCCGGAATGGACAATCCCGGTTCGGGGGCGTAGTGTCCCGCGCCCAGCGCTCGGTGGCCTATGTAAGGGAGAGGAAGGTGCCTAGTGGAACTGCGGATGATCGTCCTGCGCCATCGTCGCCTCACCGTCTGCGCCGCAAGCGTTGTCGTCTTCCTCGGAGCAACGGGCGGCGCTACGCCCAGCCCTCAGGCGACAAGCAATATTCCTGGCTGCGCACCGCAATGCCTGCCGCCGGGCGGGACAACGCCTGGAAACTTGAAGACCGGCACCTATCAGACGCAGTACTTCTTCGCCAAGCAAATGAAGCTGTCGTTCGCACGGGGCTGGTTCTCGGAAGAAGACAGCACCGGTGAGTTCGCCGCCTATGCCAAGAAGAACCCAAAATCGCGTGTCGTCTTCTGGGAAGACGTGTACACGACGAAGCCTGGGTCTTTGCAGCGGGTCGGCCCGCCACGCCGAACAGCGGCGAGTCTTCTCACCTGGCTCCAAAGGAACCCCAATCTCACAGTGTCCAAGCCGACCAGCGGCAGGATCGGGACGATACGTGCCCGCGTCGTGGACATCGGCGTCGCGCACGACGCAGTGAACGATGACCCCACCTGTCCAGCGAAGCCGTGCGCCAACTTCCTCGGGTACCCGGGGTGGGACGAGCCATACGGGATTGCCGGGAAATGGATCAGCCGTTTCTACCTGGCCGATGTTCGTTACGGCGGGAAACAGCATCTGTTCCTGGCCGTTATCGAAGTGGCCGGTACAGCCCAACTCAGGGCGTTCCTCCCGGACGCCAAGAAGGTCATCGCGTCTGTTCGCGTCCCAGCCGTTTCCGCCTGACCGACGTTCGGGCTACGAGCTGGTACTCGGGTCTCGCAGGGCGGCGAGCAGACCGCGTGATCGGGGGGTTCGCCCAACTCCGAGAGTTGAAGGCCCGGCGGTCGGGTCAGGCATGTCGCTCCACATGGTCATCGCGATGACACTTTGGCGGGTGGGCTGATGCCAGCGGGTGTGCCCCCCGCGACAGCGGGTGGGCTGATGCCCGGGTAGGAGGTCTTTCCAGCGTCGTCGTGGCTTCCGGTCCGCGTCGCAACGAAGGCGACGAAAGCGCTGCATATCAGCGCCAGCATCAGGTAGAGGCCGAGGATGAGTCCGACGATTGCCCACCAATTCATGATTCGTCTTTCCTCGACCGCCGCTTCGGCTGCCAGCTCAGGAACTCCGGCTCCTCGTACCGCGGGAGACCTTGCGCCTCACGCTTGTCAGCGATCAACTCCTGTTCCCTGAACCGCTGCTCGGCCCTCAGTTCCTCGATCGTCATCAACGGACCGGCGTAGAACGTGTACTCCAGCAGCTCGGGCTCCTCACGGCGGCCGACCCGGGCAGCGATCTTCCAGATGATTGTCACCTAGCGCCGCCGTCGCAACTCCGCCGTAGCCGCTGGACAATTTCGGCGTTGAGGCTGCGCCCGTTGTCGACGGCTACGGACTTCAGGCTCTCGTGCAACGTGGGCGGTAGTCGAAGGGTCAGCTTTTCCCGGACTAGTGGTGTCTTCATGCCACCATCTTCGCCCTCACATAGCACTAACGGTATGACCCGGCCGTGTCAATTCCAGGGTCGGGTGCGAGGTGGCAGCGCCCGGGCGTTCGGCTCGCCGCCCGGCCCGGTTGATCCCGACCACCGAAGGCGACCCCGCGCCCGCCTGGGCGCGACCGATTAGCCAACTTGTGTCATAGCGCGGTTGCTATGGGTAGTCCAGTATGGACGCAGGGCCGATCACCTTGGTTGGCCGCGGACCAACGAGGGGAAGTAATGCGTAAGCTCATCATCGTCGCCGCCGTGGCGGCACTCGCGCTCTGCCTGGCAGGAACGGCAGGCGCGGCAACCAAGAAGGTCTGGCACCTGCCCGAGTTGGACGCGGCCGTGTCAGAGGTCGCCGGTACGCCGCTCAAGACCGTGACGAGCGACAACTACGCCGAGTGGGACTACCTCGCCGGGGACGAGGGCGTCGACGGCTGGACCTGCCCGACGTGCTCGCCGAGCGCGGCGCTGTACAACCCGTTCGACGGCTACCGCTACAACGTCTATCGCAGCGTCTGGATTCATCCAGACGTGTGGACGACGCTGGCGGGTGTCATCCGTGACGGCTTCAGCACGTCACTCGACTACAACAAGGTTGGCGAGGCGATGCTGACGCTCGACCACGAGGGGCTGCACTGGCGGCTGGCCTCGCCGGACGAGGCTCGCGTGAACGCCTGCGCAATCGTGGACCTGCCGAGGTTCCTCCAGGTCGACTGGCACATCTCAGCGACGACGCAGCAGACCATGAACGTGCCGCAGCAGTACCGCGTCAAGGTGCGCACGCACGTGCGCGTCAAGGGCACCCTCGTCTGGCGCTACCGCTGGGTCACACGCACCCGCTACGTGCCGACCGAGCAGACGGTCACGAATCCCGTCTACCAGGGGATCCTGAACGGCGCGGCGGCGTTCCGTGCGTCTCAGCCCGCTCCGTACAACGCGGGCGCCTGCTGGTAGATGCGCAGCAGTCGGGAGCGCCGCCAACGGGGCGGCGCTTTGCTGCTGGGCGGGCGGTGCTTCCAACACGGCCGTATAGCAATCAGGCCGTTCAGCTACGGCTCTGCCACGTTTAGGATCCTCGCCACTTAGCGTCTCTGCGCGTCAGCCTCCAGGAACGAGAAAAGCCCCCGTTACCGGGGGCTTCACATGGAGCGGATGATGGGACTCGAACCCACGACCTTCTGCATGGCAAGCAGACGCTCTAGCCAACTGAGCTACATCCGCGAACGGTGGCCAGTATAGCCTCGGTTTTCCGACCGGCAGCGCCTCCGGCGCTGCCTCGCGACGCTTCGGAAAAGCGAGGAGACCTCAGCTTTCGGCGTCTAGCGCCTCGTTCACGAGCCTGTCGGCAAGCTCGTTATGAGCGCGCCGGACTGCCGTGTAGCGGACTCTGCCGAAGCGGCGCTCGAGGTCGCTCGCCTCTTCCCACAGCTCCTTGAGCGCTTCGTTCTTCACGCGATACTCGCCCTGCATCTGCTTGACGAGAAGTTCCGAGTCGGACACCACGTCGAGCTCACGTACGCCAAGCTCCGCCGCTTTCTGCAGGCCGGCGACGAGGCCGCTGTATTCCGCGACGTTGTTCGTTGCGCGGCCGATCGTCTCGCCGTGCGCGGCGAGGACATGCCCGTCCTCTGTTTCGAGAACGTAGCCGTACGCGGCGGGCCCTGGATTTCCACGCGAGCCGCCGTCCGTGAACAGCTTCGCCTTCACAGGAGTGCGTACACGTCGAACGCAGGCTCCTCGTACGGATGCGCCCGGCGTAATGCTGCGATCACTTCTTCGTGCCGCTCCTCGGGAAAGATCGTCTCGAGTCGCAGCTCCGCGATGCGCTGTTCGCGACCGGGCTCCCCGTGCGCCGGGTGCGTTCCCTCGCCGCCGAGGAAGGTCCCCGTTCCCTGCGTGTACCACGAGCAGTGCTCGTAGTTGCCGATGCGGCCGGCACCCGCCTCGAAGAGGGCAGTGCGCACCGCGTCGAGAGCCTCGCGCGGAACGAACACGACGAGCTTGCGGTTCAGGTCTCCGTGTCGATCTGCGCCTTCTGCAGCTTGCCGCTGTAGTCGACGTAGATTGACTTCCATTCCGTGAAGACGTCGAGGGCGGCCTGGCCGGCTTCGCGATGGCCGTTGCCCGTGTCCTTCGTGCCGCCGAAGGGCAGATGAACCTCGGCCCCGATCGTTCCCGCGTTGATGTACGTGATGCCGGCCTCGAGATCGCGCATCGCGCGGAAGGCCTTGTTGACGTCACGCGTGAAGATCGAAGAAGAAAGGCCGAACTTGCTGTCGTTCAGGACTCGAATGGCGTCGTCGAAGTCCTTTACGCGGATCAGCGCCGTCGTGGGCCCGAAGATCTCCTCCTGGGCGATCCGCATCTGCGGATCGACGTCGCCGAAAATCGTGGGGCGGTAGAAGTTCCCCTTCTCGAAGCCGTTCCCGGTTGCCACCTCTCCACCGGTGAGGAGCTTTGCGCCCTCCCCCTTGCCGATCTCGGTGTACGAGTGGATCTTCTCGAGCGCCTTCTTGTTGATCACCGGCCCGACGTCGGTGTCATCGTCCCAGCCCGCGCCGAGACGCAGCTTCTCGGCGGCCGCGACGAGCCGCGACTGCAGCTGCTCGTAGACGCCGTCCTGCACGATCACGCGCGATGCGGCGGTGCAGCGCTGGCCCGATGTGCCGAACGCAGACCAGATGATTCCTTCGGCCGCGAGATCCAGGTCGGCGTCGTCGAGGACGATGATCGCGTTCTTGCCGCCGAGCTCGAGATGAACGCGCTTCAGATTCTCCGCGGCGTTGCGCATCACTTCGACACCGGTCTCTCGCGACCCGGTCAGCGTGATGACGGGCACGTCTGGATGGCGGACGAGGCGATCGCCGACCGCGCCGCCGCCGCCGTGCACGATGTTGATGACGCCCTCGGGCAGTCCGGCCTCGACCAGCAGCTCGACGAAGCGTTGCCCGAGGAGCGGCGTGTCGGTGGCCGGCTTGAACACGACCGTGTTCCCGCACACGAGCGCGGGCGCGATCTTCCAGGACGGAATGGCGATCGGGAAGTTCCAGGGAGTGATCACGCCGACGACGCCGATCGGCATCCGCACGCTCATGTTGAACTTGTCCCGGAGCTCCGACGGTGTCGTCTGCCCGTGCAGGCGGCGTCCCTCGCCGGCCATGTAGAGGCTCATGTCGATCGCCTCCTGGACGTCTCCCCCGGCCTCCGCCTTGACCTTGCCCATCTCGTGGGACATCAGGTCGGTGAACTCGTCCTTCTCCTCGGCAAGGAGATTCGCGAAGCGGTAGAGAATCTCGCCGCGATGCGGCGCGGGCACCAGCCGCCAGTCCTCGAATGCCACCTTGGCCGCCGCGACAGCGCGGTCGACGTCCTCCGCCGAAGAGCGCGGGAACGTGCCGATCGTGTCACCCGTCGCCGGGTTGACGCTCTCGAAGGTCTCGCCGGAGGCGGAGTCCACCCACTCGCCCGCGATGTAGTTCTGGAAGGTCTTCGTCCCGGTCAGTGCCACGGGGCGAGTCTACTCAGCGGGACCATCCGTCTCGGGGAAGGTGCCGGGGATCCGGGCCCGGCGCCGGTCACGGATCTCGCGCTGCTCCTTCTCCGCGTCGGTGACCTTCTTGCCGGCTCGACGATCCGGCCCCGTGCGCCGGTCGATGATCACCGTGACGTTCGGGTTGTCCTTGTAGTACTCGACCATCTTGTCGAACAGCTCGTCCTCGAGCTCAGGCGGGATCACGCAATAGATCACACTCTGATTGTAAGAGTGATCCTGGTCGGCGCTAGACCGGAGAGATCTCCGGAACGAGCCGACCGTCCTGCTCGATCCGGGCGTTCCAGCGCTGGTAGCCCGGGTCGAGCTCACCCAACTCGTGCCCGCGCTCGGCCAACCGGACCGGCTGCGCCGACTCGGGGCTGACTCGGTACTGGTACCAGGAGATGTCCCAGGCGACCGTCACGATCAACTCACCGCTGACCCCGGAGAGCGGCACGATGCTCGCGCGCGGCTCGCCGAGGCTCTTCGCGATGCCGCCGACCGTGCGGCGGTAGTCGCTCGAGTTGAAGATGTCGGCCGCCTCGACCATCTGCTGTTCAGGGGCGGAGAGCCGGCGAAGGATCGGCTCGGACACGACCGGATCGTCCGGCGGCTGGCGGCGCGGATCGAACAGCGAGGCGATGCCATGTCGGCGCCGGCGTCGCTGATTCGGGACGGTCGGTGAGGTCGGGCTGCCTTCCTTGACCCAGCCGTAGTCGATCGCCACCTCCTGGCAGAGGGGGCAGACGTCGACGAACTCCTCGCCGTCCGGCGAGAAGCGGATCGCCCGCTCGCCGGTGAGAAGCGACCGCTCGCAGACGGCACAGACGCGCTTGGCGGGATGTCGGGCCAACTGGCGCATGACGTGGACCCTAGCCCAGGTCTACGGGGCTGCAACTGCTAGTGTCGCTCTTACATGTGTCTTTTACATGTAGGTAGACCGTGAGGCCCCGCGGGGGTCGCGGTGCCCGTTGCCGGAGCATGGTTCGGCCGGGCCACTGGGGTGTCCGCGCCCGCGTCGAGCGTTTCAGCGAGCCTGCGCTGCTCCTACTGCTGCGGGAGCGGCCGACGCACGGCTACGAGCTGCTGGAAGCGCTGCCCAGCCTCACGGGTGAGGCGCGCGTCGACATGGGCAACCTCTACCGGGTGCTGCGGGCCCTCGAGGAGGACGGCCTCGTCACTTCGCGCTGGGAAGCAGGCGAGCCAGGGCCGGCGAAACGAACCTACGACTTGACGGATGGAGGCAGGCGCCTGCTCGACGAGTGGGCGAGCGCGCTCCAGCGCTCCCGCGAACAGATCGCCACCTTTCTCGATCGTTACGAAGGGAGGTGAACATGCACCACGGACGCAGACGACATCACCGCGGCCTCGGCCTGCGGTGGTACGACCGCGAGAACGTCCTCGAGCGGCTCGAGAGCTATCAACGCGACCTCGAGCAGGAGCTCGCAGACGTTTCCGACCTGATCACGCGACTGCACGCCGGCGAACAGCCGGGGCAGCCAGAGCCGCAGACCGTCTGACGGCGGACAAGGTGATGAACCGGCCGAGTCGAGTCGATGAACGGAATGTCCGGCTCGGCCGCGATCACCATCCTTCCGAAATGCCCTGGAATTCGTTATAGAGCGTCATGGCGGAAGAAGAGGAAGAGTTCCAGGAGGAGACCGACGAGGAGTTCTTCGGCTCTGTCGGCCAGATTGTCGATCGAGCCTCGCTCCCGGACGCGATCCTGACCGCCTCTCGCCGCCCTCCTCTCGAGGCGGTCGTTGCAGGTCTAACCCGCACGCCTCGCCGGTCGCTCGTCGTGGTGGGTGAACGGGGAGTTGGGAAGTCAATCGTGACGGGGGCCGCGCTCAAGCGACTCGAAGGCCCGGACTGGCTCGTCTTTCGTGCCGGCGCGGCCGAGGTCATGGCGGGCCAGCTGTACATCGGGATGATGGAGGGGCGCGTCCAGGAAGTCGTGGAACGCGCTCGAGACAAGCCCGTCGTCTGGCTGCTTCCGAATTTTGAGGAAGCCCTCTGGGCGGGCCAGCACATGCAGAGCCCGCGCGGACTGCTCGACGCGATCCTCCCGCACGTCGAGTCCGGTGCCATCACGATCGTGGCGGAGATCGACGACCACGCGTTCGAGCAACTCGTGCAACGCCGGCCCAAGGTCCTCGATCTCTTCGAGATCGTCCGGCTACCGCAGTTGCCGTCTGACGAGGCGCTCGAGATCGCGCGGACCTGGACTGCGCAGGAAGGGATAGACGCCGGTGACGAGCTCGTCCGCGAAGCGCTCGACCTCTCGGAGCACTACCTGCCCGGCCTCGAGGCGCCGGGGAATGTCATCCGTCTTCTGAAGACGATCGTTGGCGGCGACGAGGGGAAGCGAGCGTTGACGCCCGACACACTGACGACAACTCTCACGGAACTGACGGGGCTTCCGCTCCGCATCCTCGATCCACGCACGCCGCTATCGATCGACGAGGCACGGTCGACGCTCGCCGGAAAAGTGCTCGGTCAACCGACGGCCGTCGAATGCCTGGTCGAACGTGTCGCGATGATCAAGGCGGGGCTCACCGATCCGACGCGACCATTCGGCGTCTTTCTTTTCGTGGGGCCGACCGGGACGGGGAAAACCGAGCTCGCCAAAGCCCTCGCTGAATATCTCTTCGGGTCGGCAGGCCGGCTCGTTCGGGTCGACATGAGCGAATTCCAGACGCCCGAGAGCCTCGAGCGCCTACTCGCGGAGACGACGCCCGACGAGGCTCCATCGGCGGGCTTCGTCTCGGCTATCAGGCGGCAGCCGTTCTCCATTGTCTTGCTCGACGAGTTCGAGAAAGCGCACGAGAACGTCTGGGACATCTTTCTGCAGGTCTTCGACGACGGCCGCCTGACAACGCAACACGGTCGGACGGTGGACTTCCGCCACACCGTGATCATCCTCACGTCGAACATCGGCTCGTCGCTAAGGACAGGACACCGGCTGGGGTTCGCGAGGGACGAGGACGACTTCGCACCCGGCTCGGTCGAGCGAGCGGTCCAGCAAACCTTCCGGCCCGAGTTTCTCAACCGACTCGACCGCGTCGTCGTGTTTCGCCCTCTCGAGCGCGACATCATGCGTTCTCTGCTCCAGAAGGAACTCGCTGCGCTGCTGGACCGACGCGGCTTCAGGATGCATCCCTGGGCAGTCGAGTGGGACGAAGCTGCGATCGACCTCCTGATCGAGAAAGGCTTCAGCGCAGATCTCGGTGCCCGCCCGCTCAAGCGGGCGATCGAGCGGTACCTGCTGGCGCCGCTGGCTCTGACGATCGTCGAGCGGAACTTCCCGGAGGGAGAACAGTTCTTGCTGATCGGCGCAGAGAACGGCTCGCGCATCCGCGTCCGCTTCGTCGATCCCGACGCCGATCTCCTCGTAGCGCCTCCCGCGAAGGAAGCAGGCGACGAACTGACCTTGCAAGCCCTTGCACTCGATCCGCACAGCTCGGGCGACGGGATGGCGTATCTCGTCGGGGAACTCGACCGCATCTCGAGAATCGTCCAGCGCTGGGAATCGACCAAGGACGAGCTCATCGCAGCGACCCATGAGCCTGCGTTTTGGGAGTCCGATGAGCGACACGAGCTACTCGCGAGAGTCGAGTACCTGGACCGGCTGATCGCAGCCACCCGAACCGCCAAACGGCTCGGCGAGCGTCTGCAGCCGGCAAGGAGAGGAGGACGCACGTCCGCACGCGACCTCGTCCAGTTGCTCGCGAGCCGGCTGCACGTTCTGAACCGGGCCTGCGCCGAGCTAGATCAAGGCGAGCCGAAGGACGCTGCGCTTTCGCTCGCCGCTGTTGATTCGGGCGCTAAGGCGGACGAGTTCACGCGACAACTCGTCGGGATGTACACCGGTTGGGCCGACCATCGGGGGATGCGCCTTCAGGCCCTCACAGAGAAGAGCGGTCTTCGTTACAGCGTCAGCGGGCTCGCCGCCTATGCGCTCCTCTCGGATGAGAACGGGCTGCACGTCCTCGAAACACCGGCGGGCGAGAACGACGTCGACCGCATCGCCGTGCGAGTCACCGTCAAGGCGGTTCCTCTCTACTACTCCGCTTTGCCGGCAAGCATCGAGCCGATCACGAGCGGAGAGATCGTCCGGCGCTATCGCCTTCAACCGTCGCCGCTCGTGCGCGACCAGCGGGGGTGGAGAACCGGCCGGGCCGAACGCGTGCTAGCGGGCGACTTCGATCTCTTCGGCTAGACCTTCGCCTCTTCCTTCTCCTTTTTGGTCTCTTCGATGATCTTCTGCGCGATGTGTTTGGGGACGATGTAGTCGAGACTCGTATTCCTGACGCTTCGCCTCCTCGCGCTCGCTCTGAGGCCTTCCACCCCGAAGATCGTTAACTTCCCGCCCGTGACTGGACCCTTGCTCGGGTTCTTGGCGCTGATACTTCTCTCAGGCACGGGGTTGCTTGTCTCCTTGGTGCTCCGGATCAGGAGTCCTGGAGAGCTGATCTTGGCCGCGTACGTCGTGGCGTCAGCCGAGATCGTGGGGCTCTTCCTTTTCCTTTCCACCTTCGGCGCCGTGACGCAGGGTGCACTGGTCGCGGGAGTGGTGCTCGTGTTCGCGGCTGCACTTGCTGCCTGGATGCTCGCGGGCTCCGAACGCCTTCCGTCGCTGCCGCGACGCCCATTCGCAGATATCAGAGAACGCGCCCCACTCGTGGTGCTCGTAGTCACCGTCGGGCTGGGGTTCGCCTACATCGTGGCGCTGATTGTCGGCACTCCGCCGAACGGATGGGACCCGGCCAACTATCACCTTGCGCGAGCTGCCTTCTGGCTTCAGTCCGGTGGCCTCGGCTACATCAGGGATGCCTACGACCAGAGGTTGAACTTCAATCCGCCCAACGGCGAGATGGGATTCGCGTTCGTTCTCGGCGTGACGCACGAGGAAAATCTCGTCGGCTTTGTTCAGTTCTTCGCAGCCCTCGCTTGCGCGATTGGGGTATTTGCTCTGGCTCGGAGATCCGGGTTGCGACGAGCGGAAGCCGCCTTCGGAGCGCTGGTGTTTCTTTCCCTACCTCTCATAGCGCTCCAGTCGTCGGGTGCGAAGAACGATCTTGTTGTCGCGTCCGAACTCGTTGCAGCAGCGCTCTTCCTACCGGGTGACTCGCGGCGGGAGATCGGGCTCGGCTCGGTTGCGACCGCTCTTGCAGTCGGCACCAAGTTCACCGCCGCATATGGCCTCGTGATCTTGCTCGTACTCGTGGTGGCTGCGCCACGTCGAGCGAGACTCACGCTGCGCATCGCAGGTCTGGTCGTCGGGGCGATAGTCGGGTCGTATTGGTACGTGGTCAACGCGCACGAGACCGGACATTTCCTCGGCGACCAGTCCAGTGTGCCCGGACTCACGGCGCCTCTCCATCCGCCCGAGAATCTTCTAACGGCCTTCGGCACTCTTGTTGACACGCTGGATCTCTCGGGTGCACGCGGCGCAGACATCTTGCTGTATCCGCTGGCCGGACTCCTTCTCGCAGTCGGACTAACTCGATTGAACGGCCAGTTCAACCGAAGGACCGCCAGTTTGCTCGCGGTCGCTGTCGGCGCGATTCCTCTCACGCTCTCTGTTCGTCAGCAAGCAACTGGGGCACCCCGCTCTGCTCCGGCTCGACGAGGCCTTGGGGCAACCAAAGGGCTATCTCGCCACTGGAGACGCGACCGCGACCTCGCCCACAACCGCGAGCGATACCGCTTCGTGGTACGGCCCTGCCGGCCTGCTACTGGCAGTCGCAACGGCTATCGCCGCCGTCAAACTCGTTCGACACAGGTCGTTGTCGGCTCTCAGCCTGATCGCTGCGCTCACGCCCATTGGGTGGTTCGCCCTGGTGGCACTGACACTCACGTACAACCCTTGGCTTGGCCGCTTCTTCGTTTTCCCGATCGCACTCTCGGCAGTTCTCTGGGGGACGGCACTGCGCTCTAGAGGCGCCGCCTGGGCAATCACGACACTTGCCAGCGTCACGTTGGCCCTGTCTCTCGTCCACTATGCGGAGAAGCCCTCAGGTCTGCGGCTGCTCGATCGCAGCGCTACCTCCGCCTCCGTTTGGAGGATGGAGCGCTGGCAGGTTCAGTCCCAGCATGACCCCGCCATCGGGCCGGTCTTCCGCTTCCTCGACAATGACGTACCTCGGAAGAGCTCGATCGCCCTCGCGCTGGGCGCAAACGACTTTGGCTATCCATCGTTCGGCCCACATCTCGACCGGCGAGTGGAGCTCGTCCCATTCGGCTCCAACGCTCGTAAGCTCGATACCGGCTGGCTCCTGGCCAACCGCGAGCGTGCGCCGGAGATCGACGCTTCTTGCTGGCGTCTGGTCTTTCGATCCGACGAAGCGTTCGTCTTCCGCCACGTCGCCGGCTGCAGCGGCTAGACCTTCGCCTCTTCCTTCTCCTTTTTGGTCTCTTCGATGATCTTCTGCGCGATGTGTGTGGGGACTTCCTCGTAGCGGAGGAAGTGCATGTGGTAATCCCCGCGTCCACCGGTCATCGAGGTGAGGGCCTGCGCGTACGTGAGGATCTCCGCCATCGGAACCTCTGCCTTGATGTTGGTCATCCCGCCCTGCGGCTCCATGCCCTGCAGGCGGCCTCGTCGTGAGTTGAGATCGCCGTTCACCGCGCCGACCGCCTCGTCCGGGGTTGTCACCTCGAGCTCCATGATTGGCTCGAGAAGCACGGGGTCGGCCTTCTCGTACGCGGACTTGAACGCCATCGAGCCTGCGATCTTGAACGCCATCTCCGAGGAGTCGACCGTGTGGTACGAGCCGTCCACGAGGAGGACGCGGAGTCCCTGGATAGGCGCACCGGCGAGCTCGCCGTGCAGCATCGCCTCCTGGATGCCCTTGTCGACCGCGGGGCGGAAGCTCTGCGGGATGACGCCCCCGACGATCTTGTCCACGAACTCGTAGCCCTGATGGCCGTCGAGCGGCTCGAGCTGGATCACGCAGTCGCCGAACTGGCCGCGCCCGCCCGTTTGCTTCTTGTAACGGCCCTGCGCACGCGACTCCTTCCGGATCGTCTCGAGATAAGGAACACGCGGCTGGTGCAGCTCGACCTCGACGTTGAACCTGCTCTTCAGCCGTTCGACGGCAACCTCCACGTGCATCTGCGAGAGCCCCATCAGGAGCTGCTCGCCGGTCTGCTGGTCACGGCGCATCTGAATCGTCGGGTCTTCCTCGCCGAGCCGGCGTAGGCCTGAAGCCATCTTCTCCTCGTCGCCCTTCGCCTTCGGCGTCACCGCGAAGCTCATCACCGGCTCGGGGAAGCCGATCTCGGGCAGCTCCACCTGGTGCTCGGCATCCATCAGCACGTCGCCGGTCTGGGTTTCCTTCAGCTTTGCAACGGCGCCGATGTCGCCCTCGCCGAACTCCGAGACCTGCACGTGCTCCTTGCCCTCGAGCTGCATGAGCTGTCCGACGCGCTCCTTCGCGTGCGAACGCGCGTTCACGATCGTCGAGTCGCCCTTCAAGGTGCCGTTGAGGACACGGAAGACATTGATCCGGCCCGCGAAGGGGTCCGCGATCGTCTTGAAGACGAACGCCGCCGTCTCCGCACCGTCGACGCTGATCGGCGCACCCTTCCTCGCGGGTGAGGGCACGCCCTCGACGAGAAGGTCGAGCACTGCGGTCGTGCCGAGGTTCTTCGATGCGACGCCGCAGGCGACAGGAAAGACCTCGCCGCGTGTCACGGCGTCCTTGAGCGCCTTCGCGACCTCCTCCGGCGAAAGCTCCTGTCCCTCGAGGTAGCGCTCCATCAAGCCTTCGTCGGTCTCGACGACCGCGTCGAGCAGCCTCTCTCTGTACTGCTGGACCTCCGCCTCCACCTCTGCGGGGATCTCGACCGGGCCACTTTCACGCTGGCCGTTGGGATCGAGATAGGCCTGCATGTGAAGAAGGTCGACGATTCCCTTGAGCTCGTGCTCGCTGCCGATCGGAATGTGCACGGCGACGCACTTTTCGGAGAGCTGGGTGCGAAGTGCTTCGAGCACGCGATAGAAGTCCGCGCGCTCGCGATCGAGCATGTTCACGACGATCACCCGCGAGAGCCCTCCCTTGTCGGCGCGCTGCCAGTGCCGCGTGGTCTGAACCTCGACGCCCATCACCGCACTCACGGTGAAGAGCGCACCCTCGACGACACGCAGCGCAGCGATGGCGTCGCCCTGAAAGCCGGCGTCGCCCGGCGTGTCGATCAGGTTGATCTTGCGGCCCTGCCACTCCACGTTGCAGATCGACGCGGAGAGCGACATCTGGCGCCGCTGCTCGTCGTCGTCCCAATCGCTGACCGTCGAGCCCCCTTCGACGGTGCCGAGTCGATTCGTGGCACCGGCCTGGAAGAGCAGCGCCTCGACGAGTGACGTCTTCCCCGTTCCGCGGTGACCGACGACGGCGACGTTACGGATCTTCCCCGGCTCGAGTGGCATGCGCTAGTGCGACCTCCTCTGTGCGACGCGGCTTGAGCGCCGCATCGTATCTCGCTCAGGATTCGAGGGAGGCCCGGGTGGTGGCACCCGAGAGGCGGGCCTTGAGGCGCAGAATCGCCTTGGTGTGGAGCTGCGAGACCCGGGACTCGGTGACTCCCAGGACCTCGCCGATCTCACGAAGGGTGAGCTCTTCGTAGTAGTACAAGGTGACGACGAGCTTCTCGCGCTCCGGCAACCGGGCGATTGCCTCGCCGATCGCCTCCCTCATCTCCGTCTTCGAGAGCGACCCCTGGGGATCGGGCGCGTCGGCGTCCTCGATCGTGTCGATGAGGGCCACCGAGTCACCGCCGCTGGTGTTCACGGTCCAGAGCTCGTCCAGGGCCCCGATCGACGACCGCGAGATGTCGGTGAGCGAGTCCTCCAACTCGTCGGTCGTAATCCCGAGCTTGGCCGAGATCTCGTCGTCGGTCGGGGCACGATGGAGCTTGCGCTCGAGCTCGGCGATTGCGCGCTCGATGTCACGGGCCCGCGCGCGCACCGAGCGCGGCACCCAGTCCATCGCTCTGAGCTCGTCGATGATCGAGCCCTTGATTCGCGAGATCGCGTAGGTCTCGAACTTGACGTCCCGCTCGGGGTCATAACGCTCGATCGCGCCGATCAGACCCAGCAGTCCGTAGGAAGTGAGGTCGCCCTCGTCCACGTGCGCAGGCAGACCGGAGCCGAGCCGTCCGGCCACATACTTGACCAGCGGCGCGTAGGTGAGGATGAGCCGGTCGCGTAGAGCCTTGTCGGTTTTGTCAGTGCAGTACTGACGCCACAGCGTCTTGGTGTCTTCGCCCTCGGCCACGCGCAGAGGATACGCGCTGTTTCGGCTTACCTGAAAGCCCGGAAGGCCAGCGATGCGAGCCAGACCGCGAGAGCGGCAGCCGCAAAAGCGATGATCCACCGGCCGACTTCTCCCCCCGCCCCGTTTCCGGAAGCGAAGGCGACGCCCGCAAACGCGATTGCAAGCAATGAAAAGAGGGCGCCGAGGGCGGGTCGCTGGGTCACGGTGAGGAGGATTCGGAAAAGACCACGGCTACAATCATCTCAGCCCAGGGGCGTAGCTCAGTTGGTAGAGCGGCGGTCTCCAAAACCGTAGGCCGGGGGTTCGAGTCCCTCCGCCCCTGCATCAGTCGTAGAGCTAAAAGAGGCCCCTTTGCAGGGATTCGAGAGTCACACGATCAGCCCGTGTTCGTCCGGTCAAGACCGCCTGAAACCGCCTGACGACTGGCGCGACTGGCGCGCGACTGGCGCACAGTGAGTGGGGACACCCGCACGATTGCATCCGACGGGTTGCCCGCTCGGTTGATCAAGCCGCACACGCTCGAGAAGTTCGATTACCACGATCGCTACTGCGGCATCGTCGCCGTTGGAATGCCCGGCAGCTGGGACGGCAACGTGGGCTATCTCGAGCTCATGGCCGGCAGCGGAATCGCGATCGACGCGGGCACCGGCGACGAGATCGAGGCTTCGCCCCTACGAGCAGCAGCTGCTGGCCCACCAGGTTTTCGTCGACTCGCCTACGTCGAAGCGAATCACGAGCTGGCGACGGCGCTCGTGCAACGACTTCGGGCCCGAGGCATGGACAGTGATCGCGCCCGCGTCTTTGCCGGCGATGCCAACGACCCGGACACTCTGGACCGTGCGCTCGCATTCCTTGGACCCGGGCTGCTCGTCACCTTCATCGACCCTGAAGACATCAACCACTGGCGCGAAGGACACCTGCGCTCGTATCTCGTGTTCGAGCGGCAGCGTGCGGACGCGCTGATTTACTCGCTCCTTGCGAGCGACCTGTCGTGAGCCGAAGCCCCGGCCCGTGGCACCGCGGCTTGCGCCCAGTCTTCCGGAATGACGCTTGACGCAGCCCTCCGCGCCGCCCTCAGGAGATCGCTTCGGTGACGGACGCCCTGATCATGCGGGTTCAATCAATGATCGAAAGCACTCTTTCGGATCGTGTGGATCTCAGGGACACCGCGATCCTTCTCGTCGGTTCGCGTGCTCATGCCCGCGCAAGCGAAACGAGCGATTGGGATCTTCTTGCGTTCGCGTCGGATAACCCGCGCCGCGAAACCATCGAGCTGCCGCGAGGCGAGGTCGAGCTGCTCGGCCGAGACGGACGTAGAGCACGTGCAACAGTCGATCTACCCATATGGCAGTTCGAGCTGAGCCACGCTCTGCTCGTCCACGACGGATGGGCCGGAGTCGGCGCGTACTGCGCTGGAGTGGCGACGCAATTTGCGCGCCGCCGGCCGGCACTCGCGAAGGGCGCGTGGGCCGAGTTTCGCCTGTTCCGCAACCAAGCGTTCGCAAGCCTCGACCGCCGCGATGACGCGACAGTGGCGATCACCTCCGCGCTCGCAGCCCGAAACGCGGCGCGCGCCTTCCTACTGTGGCAAGGTCAACCGTATCCCGGGGACAAGTGGCTGCTTGACGTAGCCCGCGATGCAGGCGGAAGTTCGATGATCGATCTCTGTATGACGCTTGTCGACGGAAACCGATCGCGTGCGGAGCGCGCGCAAGCGCTCGGTCGCCTCACTACGGTTCTCGAGGATCACATGACTGAGCAAGCTGCTGACTGGGAACTCCTCGGCGACTGGTGGTTCAGTCTCTAGCCTGTTCAGACGAAGGTTCGCCCGCGCCCTGCGCGCCGCCACGATCAGCACGTGTCGGAATGATCGAAAAGACACCTGAACCGACGACGCTGCGAAATTCGCGGCTGCGCCAGCGTTCACGAATGTCCCCCGAGCCGCGACCCGCCGGGCTATCCGGCTGGGTCAGCTGGGCGCGAGTTTCTCGCACTAGAAGCCCGGAGGACTGATGCCCCCAGCACCGATGCCGCCACCAACGAGTGGCGGCCAACCGTCAATGACGCGGATCTTCCCGCACTTAGTGCACTTCGCGTATCGGTCACCGTCGTCGGTGTGGAACGCGCGCCACCGATGCCAACCGAGGGAGCACCTGATCCGCTTCACTGCGACCCAAGCTTACGCCGCGGGGTCAGGGGATGCCTTTCTTAATCCGGCCGACGCGGCAGTCAACGTCCCCTGCGCCAGTGTTCGGGAATGTCCCCCGAGCGGCCCGTGGCGGCTATGACCGCCGAGAGCCGTGGCTGAGAGCGAGGGCGCTCTCGTATTCGTCACTGGTAATCCGAACGACGCCCATCTGAAAGCCGACCGCGGCGTTCGCCTGGACGAGCGGGTTCGACGCGGTCGGATCGATTCGCTGCACGACCGTGTCCATCGGCAAAGCGGGGTCCCACTCCTCGACATGTGACAGCAGCACTCCGCTCAGCGAGTCACCGGGATAGGCCGCGTCAACCGCGGTTGTCCATTCATGGACCGCTGTCGCGAGCTCGGCGCAACCAATGAACTCTGCTTCGGGGGCCGGAACGTAGATCAGGGCGAAATCGCCGGGAGCGAGGTCGTCGCGACAACGCTCGTGGGGACTGACCCCCCACATCTTTGCCCGGAGAAGCGCCGTGGCCTGTTGGCGGTCTGCGCCGGAAAAGTTGAACAGATAATGCGCCATCCGGAGACAGTACCGAGGGGTTCGAGTGGAGGAGAGAGACTTCAGGTGGGCCAGTGTTCAGGAATGACGCCTGAGCGCCGATCTCCTCAATCGTTGGGACCGACATGAGCCCCTGCCGGAGGCCTACGCATCGGCCAGACCGGCGGCCCGCCTTCTGGCAGGTGAAACACACCCATGTGCAGGAAGCCGAGCCGCTCGTACAGTGCCGCGCTCCGCTCGCTGCTGGCTTCGATGTACGCCGGTAGCCCAGCCGAATCGGCTTTCTCCAGCGTCGGCTGCATGAGTGCTGATCCCACGCCTTGTCCCTGCAAAGCGGTGCGCACCCCGACCGTTCGAACGTAGAAGTGAGGCTCACGTAGGTGTCGCTCCGCCATCGCGCGCTGCACTCTGATCGCGCGCGGCAATCTCGTCCTGAACGCCCACATCCACTTGAGCGCCTCCTTCCCCGTCGCCGATTTCGGCATCTCCCAGGCGCCGGGCGGCAGCTCGGCCACCGCGCCGTCGTACCCGGAGGTCGTCCACACGGTCCCCCCGTTCGCCAGCACGTACTGCTCCATCTCGACCACAAACATCGTTCGCAGCCGCGCCCTCTGCCGCAGACGGCCCGGCCGAAGGAACATGAACACGGGGTCGTTGATGAACGCGTCCGCCAGCACCGCCGCCACCGTCGGCACGTCAACTGCAGCCGCTGTCCGGACTTCGATCGGGCTCAACACGCTGACCATATCGTCACCTCGAAGACCGGCCGGCAGGCTCTGACGGGGCGGTTCTGGGTCCCCCCGCGCTCCATGTGCTCGAGGGGGTACGGGCATGCCCGTTTCAGGTTGAGCGATCGAGCGGGGCGGCATCTCCCGAGGAAGAGGTGGTTGACCATCATGTTCGCGTACCGGTCGTAGGCCCGGGTCGGACGCCTCCGAGTGGGCCGCACCGGCCGAGCACCTCGCTGGTTACGCGAGGCCAACTACGAACTCCCGCTCGCCGCCGCTCCAGCTCATCTCTACGGAGGGGCCCGAGGCGCTTCAGGAGCGAAACGCTCCGGGCGTTGTCACCGCATACCGTCGCAACGAGCTCTCTGATTCCGGCTGCGCGACTTGGAGTTCACGGGGCGTGGGAGCCCGTGAGTCCCGAACGGACTCGCAGACTCGGTTGAGCACGCGGCTCAATTGATTGATCCACGACCGCAGGTCGACACGTACATAGAAGCACTTACGCGAGACCTCCAGCTTCTTCGAGCCGGAGGTCTCGACTCATCCGGGTCGGGCTACTCGCCCGATGTCTCCGGCTCGATGTTCTGGTTGAGCCGGAAGACGTTCGTCGGGTCGTACTCGTTCTTCAATGCGACGAGGCGTTCGTAGGTTCTCTCGCCGTACGATGCGCGAGCCGCGTCCGTGTCGCCGAGGAAGTTGACGTACGCGCGACCGGTGGAGGCGTCCGAGGCGGCCTCGATCACGTCGCGCGCCCACCGCGTGTGCGACGCGCCTGCGTCCGGATCGTGCCAGCCTGTGACGGCGTTGAGCACGAACGGCATCGAACGCTCGGCGAACGCCGTGGCGTCGTCCCCGACGAAGCCGACGGCTCCGCCCATTTGGTGCACATGGATCTCGCACTGTGCTCCCGGGGCCGCGAGGTGGAGCTCGCACAGCCGGTCGACGAGGTTGTCGTCGAGCCCGGAAAGGTTCGTCGCCTTGAAGTACGCATGGATTCCCTTGCTCCAGAGGGGATCGAGAAGCGTCTGGATCGCGTGGTACGGCATCGGGCCGAGCAGGTCGGCGATCGGCTCGGCCACCGTGCGAAATTCCCGCACCAACGGCTCGCCGTTGTCGAGGTGGCCGGCTGAGACGGCGAGGAACGCAGCCACCTTTCTGCCGTGCCACTCCTCCGGGATCACGGGCAGCGGCGGTGCGGTCGTGAGGTCGACGAGCGCGGTGATCTCGTCGGGCGCGTCTGCGGACCAGTCGCGGAACGTCCGCAGCAGATCGCGCGCGGCGTCGGCCGGGTAGAAGATCGGGCCGGCGTAGACCATCGGCCCGACGGGATGCAGTTGCAGTTCGAACTGCGTGACGATGCCGAAGTTGCCTCCGCCTCCGCGTAGGCCCCAGAGCAAGTCCGCGTTCTCGGCCACAGTCGCGTGGACGAGGCGGCCATCTGCGGTCACGAGGTCGGCTGCGACAAGGTTGTCGCAGGCGAGGCCGTGCTTGCGCATCAACCAGCCGATGCCGCCGCCGAGCGTGAAGCCGCCGACGCCGGTGGATGAGATGAGGCCACCGGTCGTTGCGAGCCCGTTTGCCTGTGTCTCGTGGTCGACATCGGCCCAGACGGCGCCGCCGCCGATCGTCGCGCGGCGGGTGTTCGGGTCGACGCGAACGCCCCTCATCGGTGAGAGGTCGATCACGATCCCGTCGTCGCACGTCGAGAAGCCCGCGAGGCTGTGGCCTCCGCCGCGTACCGCGATCCTGAGGTCGTTGCTGCGCGCGAAACCGACCGCGGCGATCACGTCAGCGACCCCGGTGCAGCGGGCGACGAGCGCGGGCCGGCAGTCATGGGCGCCGTTCCAGATCCGGGCGGCCTCGACGTAGCCCTCGTCGCTTGCGGTCAGGATCTCTCCGCGCACGGCCTCCCGCAGCTCTTGAATCGTTGCTTCCCCGAGAACCGGGGCGATCGTCTGGTTCATGTCCGTCCTCTCCTCGCCTTGGCTGATCGAGGAGTAGTGGTACCGGGCGCTTCTTTGCCGGCGCTTAGCGCCCTCTTAGCAAGGCGGTCGAGCCGTTGGTCGATGTTCGCCAGGCCGACGGCGTCGTCGCTCGCGGCGTAGCGCCTGCGTGCATCCGCCAACAGTTCGACGGCACGCTCGGTATCGCCGCGGAGGGAGGAAACCTCGGCGAGCCCCGCGATGGTGCTCGCGATCCAGCGCTCGCGCTGCGTGGGAGCGAGAACCGTGCGCGCCTCCTGGAGAGCAGCTTCCGCCTCATCGAGGCGTCCGCGTTCGATGGCGAGGTCGGCGATCCGCCAGAGCGTGCTCGCGAGCCCCCAGCGGTCGCCTGCACGCCGAAAGATGTCGCGCGCCTCGGAGAGATGCTGATCGGCGCCGGCGTGATCACCGGCTGTGATCGCGACGAGCCCGAGGCCGGAGAGGACGAGCCCCCGGCCGCGGCGGTCGCTCAGTCGCAGCTCGAGCGCCTGCTCGAGCTGACTGCGCGCTTCGCCCAGCTCGCCCTTGCTCAGCGAGATGTACGCCCGACGGACAAGAACCGTTGCGAGCCCGGCGTCGTCTCGTGCTGCCTCGAAACGGGCAGTGCTTTCCTCGAGCAGCGCCCTCGCGCGATCGAGGTCGCCGCGGACGCGCGCGATCCCGGCTTGGTTTGCCAGCGCGTAGCTGACGGCAGTACCGCAGGAAATCTCGAGCAGAGGGTGGAGAGTGTCCTCGAAGATATGCCGCAGGCCAGCTCGCCCGCCCGGCTGACTCATCCTGATCTCCGCGATGTTGAGCGGTGAGGGAATCGTGTCGGGCGTGCCTTCGCGTGCGCGGAAGAGCTCGATGCTCTCCGCCACGAGACTCTCTGCGCTCGCAAGATCGCCGAGAATCCACTGCGCGACGCCGAGCGAGTGGACGCCGATCGCCTCGGCTGCCTCGAAGCGCTCGCTTCGCGCCAGCGCGAGCGCGCGCTCGAGCCAGAGCACGGCCTCGTCGACGGAATCGCTCGCGATTCCGAACTCGCCGAGTGCCTGCAGCGCCCGCCACTCCCGATGCTTGTCGCCGATCTCGGAGGCGACGGCGTAGCTCGCCTCTGCGAGTGTGAAGCCCTGGGCGAGCGTGCCGCTGCGGAGCTCGATCGCAGCGGCGGCGAGCAGCGCCTCGGCTCGAAGCACAGTCCTCTCGGGAGCCGCTTCGACGACTGCCGCAAAGCTCCGGCTCGCCTCCTCGAGATCGATCCGGCGCAACCAAAACGGCAGCAGCTCAATCGCCAGCACGACCGCGTCGCCGGATCCTTTCTGAAGCAGGTAGCTAAACGCGGCGCGCAAGTTGGCTGCGTCGCGGTCGAGCCGAGGCGAGCCGTGCTCGCGTTCGGCAAGCGCGAGCGCCCAACGGGCGTGCCGCTCCGCCAGCATAGGCCACTCGCCGGCCTCGTCGAGGCGTTCGCGCGCGTACATGCGAACCGTCTCCAACAGACGATAACGGCGCTCGCGTCCCGCCTCCCCGACGGCGACGAGCGACTTCTCCGCGAGGCGCGCGAGGAGGTCGGCGATCCGCGAAGTCTCGAGATCGTCGTCGGCCGCGCCGACTTCCTCGGCCGCCTCGAGCTCGAAGCTGCCGGCGAAGATCGCGAGCCGGCGGAAGAGAATCCTCTCGTCCGCCTCGAGGAGATCGTGGCTCCACTGGAGCGTCGCGCTCAGCGTCTGCTGGCGCGTCGGGCCGGCAAGGCTTCCCGCACGAAGAAGACGGAACCGGTCGTCGAGTCGCTCCGCGATCGCCGCTCGGGCTGAGGGCCCCGACCCGGCCGGCCGCGAGCTCGAGCGCAAGCGGCAGGCCGTCGAGGCGAAGGCAGATTCGCGCGACGTCGTCCGAGTTCTCATCGTCGAGCGCGAACCCCGGAGAGGCGGCGGCTGCGCGCTCGGCAAAGAGTGACACGGCCTCGTACTCGCGAAGCTGAGTGGGTGGGAGAGCCTGCTCCGGGTCGGGAATGTCCAGCGACGGAACGCGAAAGACGACCTCGCCAGGCACGCGCAGCGGCTCGCGGCTCGTCGCCACGATCGTGACCTGGGGCGCAGCGCGCAGCAGCGCGTCGACCAGCGACGCCGTCGCGGCCAGCACGTGCTCGCAGTTGTCGAGGACGAGGAGCATTCGGCGCGGCGCGAGGAACCCAATCACGGCGTCGACGAGGTCCTGCCCAGGCAGCGCTCGCAGGTCGAGCGAGGCGGCCACGGCGTCCGGGATCAGCCGCGGATCGGTCAGCTCGGCGAGCTCGACCAACGCGACGCCCGCCTCAAACGCCGGCTCGGCGCCTCGGCCGAGCTCGAGGGCGAGCCGCGTCTTCCCGGTGCCGCCCGTACCGCAAAGAGTGAGGAGCCGCGTCTGCCCAAGCAGCGACCGCAGCTCGGCCAGCTCCCGCTCACGACCGACGAACGAGCTCGTGTTCGCCGGCAGCCCGAAGCCGATCGTTGGACCGAACGCGGAGAACTCCTGCTCGAGCTCGACGACGAGCGCCGCGAGCTCCTCGCGCCGCGTCTCCGCCCAGTCGTCGTACCTGTTCTCGGGCAAGAGCTGACCGGCATACAGCGCGAGCGCGGCCCGGTAGGCCGCCGGCGTCTTGACCAGGCGTGCATCCGCGGCCGCAAGCTCGAATCGATCGACGTCGATCGTTGCCACCAGGGAGAGCACCTCGTTTCGCGACCCGATCGCCCCCGGGTCGAGCGCCCGTCGCGCGACGTGCACTGCCTGGTGGAGATTGTTGGCAGCCGCCGCGGGACCGCGGTCGCGCCAGAGCACGTCCATCGCCTGCTCGCGGTGGAGCCGGTGGCCCGGCGCGAGAGCGAGCAGCTTCACAAGCTCGCGCGCCTTCTTCAACCGCCAAGCGCTCTCCGGGACGATCACGCCGTCGACTGCCGCTTCGAATCCGCCGAGCAGCCTGAGACTGACATCGCCCACCTCGGCGACAGCCTAACCAGCGGTGTTCGGCGGGTCGGTGGAGCGGACCGCGCCTCTTGCGAGGAGCGCCAGGGCGCTAAGGCCACGCAAAGGGTCTGCGAAGGGGTGCTTCTTAGCCTGACCCGACACCTGAGCCAACACCTAAAAAGGGGGAGAAGTGATCAGCATCAAGTTGTTCGGAGTAGCTCTCGTCTGCGCCCTCGCGACGGCCGCACCGTCCCTCGGGGGCGACGCGCCGATCTTCGCGAAGGCCCTCGCTGTCGGGACGATGAAGGCGACGAACATCAACGCGACGGCCGGATCGATGATTCTCGACGCGATCACCATCAAGCCCGGAGGGAGCTTCGGTTGGCATACACACAGCTCCCCGGTGGCTGTGGTCGTGACGGGTGGCACCCTGACTGTCTTCGATCCTTCCGTCGCGAACTGCGCACCGTTCAAGGTCTCGAAGGGACGTTCGTTCGTCGAACCCGCGAACCACGTCCATCTTGCACGGAACGAGAGCAAAACCCGTGTCACGCTTTACGCGATGTACCTCGGAGTGCCAAAGGGCCATGCCGCGAACGTCGGAGCGAAGGCGCCGGCCTCCTGCAACGCCTGACACGTTGGCAGGTCGGGGGCGAACCGCGCCGCAGCTCGCCCCCGACCCGACGGCCGTCTCCTCAGAACAGAACACGTCAGCGGAAACAGGAAGGGCTCAACCTTTGCTCTGGTCGCTGGCCCGAGTCAAAGCGCGCGTTTCTGGGCCGATTGGAATGGAACATGATTGAGGGGTCAACTCGGCGGTGCACAAGCCCATGTACTGCTCCGCGAGTTCCGAGTGATGCGCGCTGGCGCCTAAGAGGCTGCCGAGCACTGATAGCCAGCGCAACAGAAAACTGACCCTACGGAGTCGAACTCTGTTTGCCTTAGCTCTGCTGCCTCGCGTGCCAGAAGGCGCGTCGGCGTGCGTTGGGCTTCGGCCGGAATTCTGGCTGTAGGGCCAGTGGAAACCATCATACGGCTACTCGCCCAGCTCGTGTCGTAAAGCGCAGCGACGGGTAGGGACCGTCCATGACAGATACAGCCACCCCACAAGATCAGGATCGCGAAAACCAGGAGTCGTCTGAGGACGAAGGCAAGCAGTCCCGCGAACAAGACGCCGAGGAGCGACGGCAAGCAGCTGACAGCGATGAGAGGACGGTGACCGAGAGCGGCGGTTACGGATCACCAGACCCCCGGAAAGAGGAATCGCCTTAGACGAAGATGCGTTGACGCCGCTATTTGATCGCCGACTCCCGCTCAGCTCCTGGCGAGAACACGCGAGCCGGAATGGGTTACAGCGTCGAAACACCTGAAGCGATGCTCGCCCGCTCCGGACCAACCCCGAAGGAAGAGGGCAGCCCCTACGCCAGTGCCGCGCCGCCCCTGGTCACGAAACGCTGCCGGCCGTTCGCCAGCGTTCACGAATGTCCCCCGACCGGGAAGCTCGACTACCCTTTCGCTTTGGGTCTCGGTGCCGTTTTCAGTCGACTCGATCGATGGGCCGGAAAGTTCAACCGCTGGTTTGGTAGTGCTGCCGTAATAGCTAGCGCGGAACACTCGGGATCAGCTGGAGGGCCGCCAACGCTAGACCCAACCGCTGTCGTAGCCGGTCTGGGAGAGATCGAACGTGGCTCCGAGCAGGAAGGCGTCCGCGCGAGAAGCGCGAGTAGACGGCAAGAAGAAACGAACAAACGCTGGGTTCGTGGTGAGGCGTCGTCTGCGCAAGCGTCCTCTCGCCCGAAGACTAGGACGGGGCACGCTGGAGCACTCAAAACCGGAACTTTTGGCTGCCCCGCTCCTCGCATGACCGGGGACCACCCCAACACGCGACACCAACACCGGCTCGCCACCCCGGCAGTGGTCTTTCTCCCCCGGATGGTTTTGGGCTCGCATAAGAGACGCGAAAGGCGCCGTTCACGGCGCCTTTCGCAATGGTGAGGACGCTGAAGTGGTGCTGTTATGGAACCGAGACGACGTTCACGGGGCCAACAGCGTTGGCGAGGATCCAGTTGACCACGTCCTGCTGGTCAACGCGGTACGCGAAGCCCACGCCAGCGCACTGCCCGTTGATCACAAACGAGTTGACGCCGAGGATGACATCGGTGCTGTCATAGAGGATCGGTCCGCCCGAGTCACCGAAGCAGGCCCCGCCGCGACCGTTGCCCGGGTTTGTCGACAACTGGATGTTGAAGCCAGCGGAGTTTGAGTTATGCGTGCTGACGATGAAGCCTGTGGCCATCAACCGCTCGCGGAACGAAATCACGGCCGGCTTCTCGCCGGAGACGCCGTAACCCGAGTACGTGATCTGCGTACCGACCGGTAGCTGGTCGACGCTACCCGGAGCGGCGATGCTCGCGTACTTATCGAGGACGATCGGAGAATCGAGGATCAACATGCCGACGTCCTTGTTGTTCCCGTGCAAGAAGACGTTCCCTACATACCCGTACTCAATCAACGTGTGCGACGTCGCACACGGGTACTGGGCCGAGTTGATGCACCTATTCGGGTAACCCGTCAGTGGATCTTCGGCCCCCGTCGCCGGGTTGTAGAGCTTCCCACCTTCCTGCGACGCCCAGACGATCGCCGACACCGCGCCACTCTTGGTATCCGTGCAGTGGCCGGCTGTCAGCACCGTGTTCTGGTTCAAAAGCGAGCCAGAACAGCGCCACAAGAAGTTCCCGTCGGCATCGTAGAAAGCAATCAGCGCGACGTAGTTATGCGTGTTGTCAGGTACGAAGTTGCCGGTAACCGCCTTCGCGGGCGACACCGACCCGACCGCGACGCTGGCCACAACAGCAAGCGTCAGCAGAACCTTCCTCATTTGACCCCCCTCGTTGAACATTCGCGCCCCGAACAGGCGCGCCTCGGCCGGCTTTATAGCCGAAACTCGATCAGCCTGCAGGTTGCTGCGCGACCCTCCGGCCGTCTGTCACGGCTCGGCCAGCAAGTGAGCGACCCGTTGCGGCGCACCTTCCAATTCCACAGCACAAGAGCCGAGCCAGGCCCCCTCTCCCCGACGAGGCCGTCAGCCCCAGGCAGCCGCAGCCCGGGCTCACCTAAGAAGACGACCGCTCCAGCACAAAGCTTGCGCTGCGGTAGCACCTCGCAGTAGCGAGGGTGCGACCGACCTGTTAAAAGACCAACCAACAAGGAGCCCGGCCGCTACCCCACGCCTCCTCCTCCTTCGTGGGGCTCAAGGTCGCCCCAAACCTTGCGCGCCGGGCTCCGATTCCCCTTGCTAGCCCGGCGAAGGTCGGATACGTCCTGCTTGAGCATCACTTCCACGGTTCGCCGCCGAGGGCCGTTGCCCCCGAAGGTTTGCGAACTGAAAAGGGCGAGTAGGCGAACACAGCCGCGGCCCAGGATCCACCGCTGGAGGGGGTTCTGCCTGCTCGCCCATTAAGCAGCGCGGAGAAAAGGGGAAGGCCTCGCCTGCGCCAGCGAAATCCAGGTCGCGCGGTTCGGCGTAGAGGCGTGCAGTGCGTTAGGTCCTCGAACCTGGCGGAAACGATCTGTCACCTTGGGGAACGCTCCCCGGAACCGTCTTTAGGAGGCAAGAAATGGCGGAATCGAGTCTGTACGAACGCCTCGGTGGCGCATTCGCCATCGCCGCAGTGATTGATCACTTCAGCGACGCTGTCGTGCGTAACCCGATCACCGGCCAGGGCTCGGAGAACCCCGAGCTAAATGACTGGAGCACCGACGATCTGGGCAGGCTTCCGGGCCTGAAATTCATGCGCACCCTGTGGGTGTGCGACATCGCCGGGGGACCCCAGCAATACGCGGGCACGAAACCGGGCAGTACTCCTCTGGGCTTGGAGGAGGCCCATCGGGAACTGAAGATCTCTCCCGACGTGTTCGACGAAGTCGCTGCTGAGCTTGGGCGATCGCTTGACCACTTCAACGTGCCCGAGACCGAGAAAGGAGAGGTTCTGGCCGCATTTGCCGCACACAAGGGCGAGGTGACTGAGGGATCCTCCCAGTAGCCCCTTCGCGGGCCGAAGCGCCGCGGACTGACCGGGGGCGGGTTGCCGACGCAGCGACGGAACGCGCGCGACCAGCCCCGCTAACTCAGCACCTACAAAAGTCGGAAATGTCAGTTAGCCCCAGAACTTCTTCGGTGAGGCTTTTTGAGATGGTGTCGTTTTCTATGCACGTTGCGGGGAAATCGGCGTCCGCGCAACCAGCGCGAAACCCGCTTGCCGCCTGGATCCCCTTCGGCAGCGCCTTGCTAGCGTTGGAGCAATCCGTTCTCCGACCTTGAAGGGGGGTTTTTCATGGCGGCAACGGTCACACCGTCTCTCATTCAGCAGTTCTCGACGATGAAGCCGACCGACTTTGGCCGCACGATCGAGCCGAAGTGGCAGGTCGCGCAGAAGCTCGTCAAGGAGGTCCAGCTCGCGGTCGAGAAGGAGCATCTGACGCCGCTCGACGGCGCACGCGTGATCTCATCGCTGACCGCGACGCTGTTCGGCTACGACGAGTTCATCCTGCGTGAGTTCTCGCCTGAGGCGCTGCTGGCGAGCACGCCGAGCAGACGCTAGCTCTACTTTTCACTGGGCGCAAAGAGAGGGGCGAAAGCCCCTCTCTTCTTTGGCAGTGCGGAGCGCAGCGGCCGAATTCGCGCTCAGCGCACTCCGGGCAGTAGAAAACGAGCTCGTCGTCAATGTCGAGGTAGGCATGCCAGCGGTCTAGGTCGGCCGGCAGCCAGATACCGCGGCACTCGGCGCACTGCAGGACCAAGGCGACTTGCTCTGCACTCACAGGCTGATCCTAAGCGTGGGATCATCTGTAGCCATGGACCCGTTGACCCCTTAGGCCGACCTCGAGCTTCTCTGGAAAGAGCTGGAACGCGCACGTAGGGACGTGAACGAGGAGCAGGATCGGTCTGCTCGGCGCGAATCGTTTGCTTTGGTCGCCGCGATCGTCGCGGTATTCATCGGCGGAGCGTTCCTATTGGCGGCGGATCATGAGCCGTTCAGGAGCCGGTCGCTTGGCCTCCAGGCCTTGAGCTTCCTTCTCGCATCGCTCGCAGCAGCACTACCGACGTTCGCGATTATCGGCGTGCTCGGCTGGCTCGTGCTCGTCGTTCGCCGCAGGTATTGAGCTCTGCTCGCCTCCGCTGGCGCGACGACTGGCGCGCACGCGTCGCATCGCAAGCCGAATCGGCTTGGGTAGCCGTGATCTACTCGAGCGAGGCCAGTCTCCAAAACCGTAGGCCGGGGGTTCGAGTCCCTCCGCCCCTGCTGGCAAACAAGCCGCAATCGCACTAGAAGAAACGACGAAAGAGCCGCGCCGGCGTGGCGCAGCCCTTCCGTCATTCGGTGGGTCTACTGCGAGCGCCGCGAGCGGCGACGCAAAGCCACGCCTAGCGCGACGAGCGCGACGCCGAGAAACGCGACGGCGCCGAGGTTGATCCCAGTGAAGGGGAGGGTGGGCGAAGCGCCGACGGTTGAGAGCGCCTGCGTTCCGAGTACTTGCGGCAACGAAGCCGAGTCCTTCCCGCCGACGTCGCTCGCGTCCGGCGGATTCGGTGTGGACTCGCTCGGCGGGGTAGTTGTGTCGGTCGTCGTCGTGACCGGCGGATCTACCGTCGTCGTCGTCGTGGTGGTGGGAACGTCCACAACCGTCCGAACGGGCGGCGTTTCCATAGTCGTCGTCGTCGTGGAAGATCCATCAGTCGTCGTCGGCGAGGTGGTCGTCGTCGGCAACGTGGTCGTCGTCGGCAACGTGGTCGTCGTCGGC
>CAWFLF010000003.1:0-304375 GCA_963816605.1 uncultured Actinomycetes bacterium | reverse complement strand
GCTCAGACATCAGGCAAGGTGGCCCGGTGCCGGTCGTCGTAGGCCGTCGCGAGCGTCCTCTCGCGGATGCGAACACGTTCGCTAGGTCGGCGCGCCGCGTTTCTCGTCGAGCCTCCCCGCGCGGATCATCGCAGCCATCTCCTTCGATTCTTCGCGGTAGACCGAGCCATTCTCGAACTCGATCACGGGATAGAACCTCTGTCCAGAGAGGCGCTCAAGATCGACGCGCTTACCTGGACGCGAGGGACCCTTCACGATCTCGTAGTCGATCCCTTTTTCATTCAAGGCCTTCTGGACGCGCCAGCACGGACCGAACTTCCAGCTCGTGGAGCACCGGTGGAGCTTGACCGCCATGTTCACGACGATACTCCGCGTCTGCAGTGCTTGGCCTGCGCCGGTCTCAGGACAACGCCGGCGCCTCGGTCTCGCCCTTCTGGAGCAGGCGCACGCTGACGAAAGCGATCCAAGCAAAGATGACCACGGTGCCCGCGCGCGTTGCCGCACCGTCACCGACGGTCGAGAACGCAGCGTTCGCGACGAAGACGGCAGGCACAGTCAAAACGCTCGGGATCCACGAATCGCGCCAGGCGGGGTTCCGGCGGAATGCGAACGCAAGAATGAGCGGTGCCAGGAGCGAGAACGCCCCCGTGAATCCGGATTCGATCTTGTGGGCGTGTGAGTGCCACGAGACGTTGTCACACGCCGCATCGATTCCTTGGCAATCGAGGTGGAAGATGCCGTCGAAGAACGTCGAGATGCCTTCGGCGATCAACACGGCTGCGCCGATGCGACCGATGACATCGGGACTGAGCGCGCGCCACAATCCAAGCCCCAGCAAGACCACGAGGACGCCTGTGAGGTTCGCTCCGACCTGGTTGTAGATCCAAGGGCTTGTGGCTGTCATCGCACCGAGGTCCGAGATGTCGTCGTTCGCCACGCTGTAGGCAGATGGTTGCACCAGACCACCAGCGATCCAAGCGACGTTGAACGTCACGAACGCGAGGAGGCCACAGGCCCCGGCGATGCGCGCCGGCACGTTAGAGACCGTCGCTATCGGCGCGTTCGACGGTGCGCGCGAGCTCCACTCGAGAAGACACGTCGACCTTGCGAAAGATGTTGCGCAGGTGGGTCTCCACCGTCTTTTGGCTGAGGAACAGCTCGGCGGCGATCTGGGGGTTCGTCTTCCGGTCGACGACCAGGCGCGCGACCTGCAGCTCCCGCGAGGTCAAGGCTTCGATTCCTGTCGCGCCGGTCTTGCCGCGTCGTGTTCGGCGATGGACGCGCTGGCCGAGCTTGCGCAGCTCGCGCTCGGCCTCGTCCCGCCAACGCAGTGCGCCACAGGCCTCGAGCGCTGCCGCCGCGTGCTGCAATTCCGAAACGGCTCGATCGGCCTCGCCGGTTTGCGCCAGGGCGCGTCCCGCCAGCGTGCGCGAGAGCGCTGCCTCGATCGGCGCCCCTACTTCCTCAGCGCCGGCCACTGCCAGCAGCGCCCGTTCAGCCGCCGTCGAGGCGTTCCCTGTATAGAGATCGACTGCCGCCGCCGCTCGATTGGCCCAGGCGATCGCCATCGGAAGCTGCAGCGACGAGGCCCAGGCCTCAGCAGCGACGGCTGCACGCCTCGCATCGGTGGGGCGGTCCAGCGCTAGCCAACAGAGCGTGAGGGACTCGAGGTAATGCGCCCTCGGGCCACCGGCGATGAGCACCAACTCCTCGCCTCCTGCGGAACCAACGAGCAAGTCGGCGGCACGTTGCGGTTCCCCCGTTTCGAGAAGCGCACGAGCGAGGTCCACGGCAGCCTCAGCTGAGTGGAAACCCTCGTCGAGATCTGCGGTGAGGTCGACGGCCTCCTGTGCGGCCGCGAGCGCCAGGGCAACGTCGCCGGCATGGAGCGCCGCTGCCGAACGGCTTCCCAGGCTCCACACCAGCGCGTGCGTATTGCCGAGCAGGCGCGCTGCCTCGGTGCCACCGTCGAGCAGCTCGCCCGCCTCGGCCAGCTTGCCCCGCATGCGCCAAAGGCCGCCCAAAGTCAGGACGAGCACGAGAAAGAGCTCGGCCCCCTGCCCAGTGGCGCGTGCAACGGCAAGTGCACGGGTCGCGTGTCTGTCACCGTCGGCATACCAACCGGCATAGAGCTCCGTCCCGGCGAGCCTGGTCGCAGACTCCGGGTGGCGGGCGAGGTCTTCGTCCGAAAGCGAATCGACGAGAGCCGTAGCCTCTCGGCGACAAGCCTCCGCACGCTCAGCCGCGCCGGTCATCGACTCCGCCAACGTGAGCAGGGCGAGTGCCGCCGCGGTCAGGGGCGGGTCTCCGAGCCGTCGCGCCGCACCCACTGCGCGCTCGGCGCACGCGTGCATCTCTTCGTATCGCGCTCGCCAGACGAGATTCACCGTCAGCTCGTTCATGAGTGCCACGGCCTCGGGAGAGCCCTGATCAGGAAGGCGCACGATCGCACTCGCTAGGCGCGCGCCGGCCTGCTCGTGTCGTCCGAGCAAACTCTCGACGGCAGCGCACCTGCGCGCGACCGTCGCGTCGTCGGGAGCGATCGCGACCGCGTCCAGCAGGACGCTATGACTGTCGGCGAAGTGACCGCTCGCTGTCTGCGCTGCAGAGCGCGCGAGCAGGAGCTCGATCCGCTCGGCCGGGGCCGCGTTCGCCGGCAGGAGGCGGAGTGCGTGGGCGAACCAGTTCGCCGCGCTTGCCGGTGCGAGCCGCGCGGCGCTCTCACCCGCCTCGCGCAGAACGGCCACTGCGACGAGGTCGCCCTCGCGCGCGGAGCGTTGGACGTGGTGGGCGCGCGCTGCAGCCGACGCGCCGCGCGCTGCAAGCAATTCGGCACAGCGCTCGTGTGCGCCCAGTCGCCAACCAGCGGGCGTCGCCTCGTACACGGCACGGCGGATGAGCGGATGCCGGAAACGAAAGCGGCGCGGCACTTCGGTGCTCCGAACGAGGTCGAGCAGGAGCAGCTCGTCGATCGCTTCCATGGCGGCCGCCTCCGCTGTCGCGGCAGCTGCTGCACCCAACTCGGGCTCGAAGGGGTCGCCGGCCACCGACGCTCCCTCGAGCACCCGGCGCGCATCGTCCGACAGGAGGCCGAGCTCCTCGCTGAGCGATGCGGCGACGGCCGATGGAACCTCGATGCCGCTGAACGAGACATCAGGTGCATCTCCGGTCCCGGTTTGACGACGGAGCGACCGCGCAAGCTGTTCGAGATAGAACGGATTCCCGCCGCTCTCTTCATAGAGAACGGCGGCCTCCTCACCGAGGAGCTGCCGAGCTTCGAGCGCGGTCAGCGCGCCGAGCTCGATCCTGACCACCGCCCCCGCGCGATCGGCCCGTTCGATTGCGGCAGAGAGGCGCTCTGCCATCTGGCGTGGGCGGACGGCCAGGACGATGAGGACGCCCGCGCTGGGCGGCCGCCGGAGCAGCGCGCCGAGAAGCTCGACGGACGCCGAGTCGGCCCAGTGGACGTCGTCGAGTATGAGAACCAGGGATCGCGTCTTCGCCAGCTCCTCGAGCAGCGCGCGCACCGCCCGGTGGCTGCGGTAACGCTCGTGCTGAAGCGCAACACGGCTCGCTGTGCCGAGAGCAGAGAGGGACGGGAAGACGTGCGAAAGCTCCGTGCGCACGTCTCTGTCCAACCCGGCCAGGCGATCGGGACTGAGTCCGCGCAGGTACTCGTCGAGCGCGTCCACGAAGACCGAGAACGGCAGGTCGCGCTCGAGCTCCGACGCCGAGCCGGCAAGGATGAGCCGCCCGTTCTGGTCGGCGGAGTGCGCGAACTCGGCGAGAAAACGTGTCTTGCCGATCCCGGGCTCCCCGATGAGGGCGATCGCGGAGGGGATCCCCTGATCGACTTCGCCAAGCGCCTGGTCGAACGTAGCGAGCTCCTCGGCGCGGCCGACGAATTGGTCTGTTAGCAGGGCCATTGTGTTCTTCGGCCAGGGTAGATCAGCCTGACCTGATCCCAAAATCGGGGTGCAAGATCAGGGTGTCCCCCCGATGTCGCAGCGGCCGCGCGGAGTCAGTCTCGTCGCATGGCCCAGTACTTGCTCCACCACCACCACGAGACCCATGAGTGCGGCACCGTTTTCGCCTCGTTCAAGGGGCACGAAAGCCCACTTCGTCACCTGCCGACACTCGCCTCGTGCCGCTCCGGCGGTCACGCGATCTGGTGGACGGTCGAGAGCGCGACCGCAGAGGACGCACTCCGGCTGTTGCCCCGCTATGTCGCTGAGCGTACGACCGCCACGAGCGTGAGTGAGGTCGAGATCCCGTGACTACCACCCCTTCGCGTACGCCGCCTAGCGGCTGAAAGGAGAATCGACATGTCCCGTAACAAGCAACAGAACCGCAACCTGGCGGCTCGCATGGGCCGCTGGAGCGCCTCCCACTGGAAGACTGCAACCTTCGGTTGGCTCGCGCTCGTGGTCGTCGCTTTTGGCATCGGCGGCCAGGTCGGGACGAAGCAGATCGATCCGAACGCCAAGGGGCCTGGCGAGTCGGGCCGGATGGACAAGATTCTCGACGCCGGCTTCAAGCAGCCCGCCGGCGAAAGCGTTCTGATTCAGAACCGCTCGCTGCAGGTGGGCACGCCCGCTTTTACAGCCGCGGTCGACGACGTCGTCGCACGCCTGTCGAAGGTGGCAGTCGTTCGGAACGTTCAGGCGCCGAAGATCGCCGACGACCGGCACGCAGTGCTGATCGATTTCGACATCAGCGGCAACAAGGACACCGCAGCCGACAGGCTCGATCCTGTGCTCACGAGCGTCGGCGATGCGGGAAAGGCCCATCCCTCGTTCTTCGTCGGCGAGTTCGGCGGCGCGAGCGCTGCGAAGGGCGTCGACAGCGCCTTCGCCGACGATCTGAAGAGCGCCGGCGTGTACTCGATCCCGCTGACGCTGATCATCCTCGTCGTGGCGTTCGGCGCACTGGTCGCCGCGGGAATCCCACTACTGCTTGCACTCACGGCGATCTTCGCGACCTTCGGGCTCGCGGCGTTGCCGAGTCACGCGATTCCGCTGGCACAGGAAGCGTTTGCGGTCGTGCTGCTGATCGGTCTCGCCGTCGGGGTGGACTACTCGCTCTTCTATCTGCGTCGAGAGCGCGAAGAGCGAGCGGCCGGCCGGAGCCCGGTGGCAGCGCTCGAGGTTGCCGCTGCAACATCGGGCCGCTCGGTGCTCATCTCCGGGCTCACGGTGATGGTTGCCATGGCCGGGCTGTTCCTGACGGGCGACGCGACATTCGCATCCTTCGGGTACGCGACGATCATCGTCGTCGCTCTCGCGATGCTCGGCTCGCTCACGGTCTTGCCCGCGCTGCTGTCGAAGCTCGGTGACCGTGTCTACCGGTTCCGCGTTCCACTCGTCCGCCGGCGACGGCTTAGCAGCCGCGAGGGTGGCGCCTGGGGTGGGATCGTCGACGCCGTGCTGCGTCGGCCGCTCCTCTCCGCCTCACTAGCCGGCGGCTTGCTGATTGTGCTCGCGATTCCGGCGCTGCAAATGCACATGGCAACGCCGGGCCCGGACACATTCCCGCAGAAGCTGGCGGTGGTCAAGACGTACGAGCGCATGCAGCAGGAGTTCCCTGGGAACGCGTTGCCGGCCAACGTCGTCATCAAGACGGCCAACGTCAACGCTCCAACGGTCCGTGACGCAATCGCGGCGCTCGAGCGTCGCGCGCTCGCCACAGGACAGATCGAGAAGCCCATCACCGTCGACACGAATCGAAGCGGAACGGTGGCGAACATCACGATGCCGATCAAAGGCACGGGCACCGACGCTGCCTCGATGAACGCGCTCGCGCTGTTGCGCGACGAGCTCATCCCCGCGACCGTCGGCACCGTTCCTGCGGCGGAGGTCGGCGTCACCGGCATCGCCGCCCGTTGGAGCGACGAATTGTCGCAGCAAAGATCCAAGCTCCCCTACGTCGTAGCGTTCGTGCTGATCTTTGCCTTCTGCCTGATGCTGATCGCGTTCCGCTCGATCGTCGTCGCATTGAAGGCGATCGTCCTGAACCTCCTGTCGGTTGGCGCGGCGTTCGGGATCCTCGTGCTGGTCTTCCAACACGGGGTTGGCAAGGGCTTGCTCGGCTTCAGCTCGACCGCGGGCATCTCGCCCGTCGTGCCGATGCTCCTATTCGTGATCCTGTTCGGGCTCTCGATGGACTACCACGTGTTCATCGTCAGCCGGATCCGAGAGACGTTCGATCGCGGCGCGAGCATGGACGAGGCGATCTCGCATGGGATCAAATCGACCGCTGGAACGGTCACGAGCGCTGCGATCGTCATGGTCGCGGTGTTCTCGATCTTCGCGACGTTGTCGATGCTGATGTTCAAGCAGTTCGGCGTCGGGCTGGCGGCCGCGATCTTGATCGACGCCACCATCGTTCGCGGCGTGCTGCTCCCCGCGACGATGAAGCTGCTCGGCGAGTGGAACTGGTACCTGCCCAGGTGGCTCGAGTGGCTTCCGCGGCTCGAAGGGCGCGAATCAGAGCCCGCGGTGGATGCAAAGCCTGTCCTCTCCGCCTAAGACCCCACGACTAGACCTCCGGCCTCGACGGCCGGAGGTCTAGTCGTCTCGATGAAGGGAGTACTCATGAACGCTGACGCACATCCGAAGAAGAACACCGGTCTCACGATTGTTGCCTGGGTCGCAGCCGTCCTCGGCGTGATCGTGCTCGCAGGGGGTGTGACGGCGATCTGGGCCGACACCTCGAAGCGGGACGACAACGGCTATTTCTCCGCCAACGCGCACCGCTACCAGACTCACACGCGGGCGATCTCCACCGAGAGCATCACCGTCGGGAGCTACGTTCCCACATGGCTCGCAGGAAAGGTCCGACTCGACGTCTCCGGCGACAAGCCGTTGTTCGTCGGCATCGCACCGAAAGCCACCGTCGACGCCTACCTGGCCCGAGTCGAGCACACGGAAGCGACCCGTCTCGACCTCGACCCATTCAAGGTCACGTATGTCGACCATGCAGGGACGGTCGATCCCGGCCGGCCCGCGCGCGAACTGTTCTGGGCGGCACGGGCAGTCCGGTGCCAGTAAGCCGCTGTCCTGGAAACTCCGCTCTGGCAAGTGGTCGATCGTCGTGATGAATGCCGACGGCTCTCGCGATGTCGCGGCGACGATCGGTGTCGGCGTCAAGGTGCCGGCGGCGCTCTGGGCCGGGATCGGGTTGAGCCTGCTCGGAGCCGCGCTGCTCGCCGCTGCAGGGTTGATCTTCACCGCCCGCTCGCGGGCCGACCGTCGCGCGGGAGCGAAAGCAGCCTTGGCTAGCTGAGACGCGGACGTCGGGCCCGAGCGTCGATCCCTTCCGGCTCCTCAACTGTCGGATCGCCGATGTAGTCGAGCGCCTGCTCGGCGGGAAGGCGGCTCAGGATCGCGAGGGCGTAGATGACGAGGCTGAAGAGCGCGACGCCGAGAATGTCCCAGCCGAACGTCAGCTCGTTGCGAGGTCCGTGGAGTCCGAGCAGCGGGATCGAGCTCGGCGTTCTCGTGTCGAACGAGCTGAGGTACGAGATCGCACCCATGCCGAGCAGGTACGGCCAGAGCCAAACGGCGCTTCGCCAGTCGAGCGACAGGCTCCGGGCGGTCGAATCGGTCGCAGTCGACACGGCGAGCAGCGCAAACCCGATCAGGATCGCCACGATCAGCTTCCACATCACCGCCCAGCCGGTGAAGAGCAGGATCTCGCTCGCGGCGACGAATGTTGCAGGCGCCAGAAACGATGCGGCCGCAAGCCTGAAGGGGCGTGGCCGCTCAGGATCTTGGCGCCTGAGAGCTCCGAGCGCGAGCGGGGCCATTGCGTACACGGCCACGGCCGCCGCCGAGATGAAGCCGACGAGCTGCTGCCAGCCGGGAAACGGAAGGAGGATCACCAGGCCGCAGAAGAACGAGAACGCGATCGCGAGGAACGGCGTTCCGCGTGGCGAGAGGCGGGCGAAGGCCGAGGGGATGAAGCCGTTGCGAGCGAGTGCGAAGGTGAGGCGCGCGCTCGCGCCCGTGTAGATCAGACCGGTGCCTCCAGGCGAGACAATTGCGTCTGAGTAAAGGAGGACGGCTAGCCAGCCCAGGCCGAGTGCCGTCGCCAGTGCGGCGAAGGGCCCGAACCCTCCCGAGAACGAGACCGCCCCCCAGCCCTTCGAGAGCTCTGAAGGGTCGAGTGCCAAGATGAACGCCACCTGTAGGGCGATGTAGAGGACGATCGCGACGGTCATCCCGCCGATGATCGCGAAGGGGATGTTCCGCCTCGGGTTGCGAGTCTCCCCACCGAGCTGGACCGCCTGTTCGAAGCCGAGGCCGGCGAAGATGACGCCGCCCGACGACAACGCAAGAAACACTCCCTTCCAACCGAAGGGCATGAAGCCACCGTGCGCGCTGAAGTTCTCGGTGTGCGCGGAGGTTGCAATCAGCGCGACAACCGTTACGGCCGGAATCAGGAGCTTCCAGCAGACCGCGAGCATGTTGATGTCGGCGAGCCAGCGCACGCCCATGACGTTGATCGTGCAGAAGAGCAAGAGCAGCGTTCCCGCGACGAAGTAGCCCTGGACGGTCAGCACCGGCCGGCCGCCCGCGACGGTCGTGAGCGAGGAGATGTAGTTCGACGTGTACAGGAGCATGGCTTCGACCATGATCGGCCCCACGGTCACGGCGCCGAGAAACGCGATCCAGCCACTGGTGAAGCCGATCAGGTTCCCGAAGGCGAATCGGGGGAACCGCGCGCTGCCTCCCGCCACCGGGTACATCCCTCCGAGCTCCGCGTGAGTCAATGCGAGGAGCATCACCACGCCGCCTCCGAGCACCCAGGAGATGACGGCGGCCGGCCCGGCGAGCGACGAGGCATACAGGGCACCGAACAACCAGCCCGCGCCGATGATCGATCCCAGGGACACGAAAAGCAGCCCGGGCAAGCCGATATCGCGCCGCAGTTTTCGCGCCGCGTGCTCGGGAGTAGCCGCCAATGGTTGCGCGAGTTCGGCCGTCGCTTGACCCCTTCCAACGTGGTCGCCCGGAGATCTACTCGGGGACGGCCTGATCATCGCCCATCTCCACGCGTGTCACAACCTCTCAAACACCGTCTCCGACGAGGCATGTGTCCAGTCCACCCGGCTAGGCTTGGCGGAGCATGGACAGCGGCAGTTCGCACATCGGTTCGACGACGAAGCCTCCTCTCTCGGACGTCAAACCAGAACCGATCGAGCGCTTTACCACTGCAGAACGGAAGGCGCGTGGGAGGGCCGCGCGGTCGGAGTTACCCCGTTCTGCGCATGGAGCTTGGGAACCCACCTCGATTCGCCGCGACCCTGTGGAATTGCTCGAGGATCAGGCGCGGACGCGTCTCCCGGAGTTGGTCCCGATTCGCTACGGGCGAATGCTCGTCTCGCCGTTCACATTCTTTCGCGGCGCAGCTTCCATCATGGCTGCCGACCTTGCGGACGGCGCGCGAACGGGTATCCATACTCAGCTGTGCGGCGACGCACACCTTTCCAATTTCGGATTCTTCGCCGCCCCCGATCGTGGCCTCGTGTTCAGCATCAACGATTTCGACGAGACCCTGCCGGGACCGTTCGAATGGGATGTGAAACGGCTGGCGGCGAGCTTCGCAGTAGCCGCTCGGGATCTCGGCTTCGGCGATGACACACGGCGTTCCGTCGTACTGACGACCGCGCGCGCATACCGCGAGGCGATGGCACGCTTCGCGGCGATGCGGAACATCGATGTCTGGTACACGCGCTTGGACGCAGACAGGATCGTCGAGCGCTTCTCGGGCAAGATGACCGCCAAGGCGAAGAGGCGGATGGCGGCCGATCTGGCCAAGGCACGGACAAGGGACAGCGTTCGGGCGCTGGCCAAACTCTGTCGAACGGTCGACGGCGAGCTGCGGATCATCGGGAACCCACCGCTGATCACGCCGATCGAGGACGTGTTGCCGGGAGCCGAGGAAGAGCACCTCAACGCTGTTATCCGCCGCATGATCCACACATACGCGGAATCCCTGTCACCTGATCGGCGGGAGCTGCTCGAACGCTATCGCTACGTTCACGCGGCGCGTAAAGTGGTCGGCGTCGGGAGCGTCGGCACTCGGACCTGGATCCTGCTTTTGCTCGGGCGCGACGACGGCGACCCATTGTTCCTGCAGTTCAAGGAAGCGCAAGCTTCGGTGCTCGAGCCCTACTTGGGCAAGAGTCGCTTCCAGCAGCATGGAGAACGGATCGTTGCGGGCCAGCGGATGATGCAAGCAGCTGCAGACATCATGCTCGGTTGGGAGCGGATCGAGGCGATCGACGGCGAGACGAAGGACTTCTACATCCGCCAACTTTGGGATGCGAAGGGCTCGGCGGAGATCGAGCTCATGGATCCCGCGGGCCTCGCCGCATACGGAGTCATCTGCGGCTGGACTCTCGCCAGAGCCCATGCGCGATCAGGCGACGCCATTGCGATCTCCGCATATCTTGGCCGAGGAGATCCGTTCGACAAGGCGATGTGGTCGTTCAGCGAGACCTACGCCGATCAGAACGAGCGCGACTACCAGGCGCTTCAGAAGTCCGCGCAAACAGGTCGCGTTGCCGTTCAGAACGACCTCGATCGATGAAGGCACTAGCCGGTTCGGAGGATTGAACGTCAGGAGCCCGATGCGGCGATCAGGTTTCTTTGGCCGTCCCCTTCGAGTCGCACGGGACGATGATCCTTTCTCGCGCAACGGTCCTCTCCTGGCCAATCTGCGCGAGTGCGCGCTCCATCGCGACCGGGCGAAGGCCGCCTGCTCCCGACTCGTAGGGATGGTCGAGGAACACCAGCAAGAGTAGGGTCGACGTGATCACGACCGCTACGCCGCCCATCATCGTCGCCTGCACGATCGCTCGTTCGGCGCTGTCGGCGAAGAACAACATGTAGACGAAGATGACACCGGACGCGATGAGGAGGACGATCCAGACCGGAAGTGGGATCACTCCTTCGGCGCCGTGGATGCGGTCCGCGCGGCCGTTCTCTCGGTCGGAGCGCTGATCGAACCATTTGGCGTAGGCCGTCTGCTCGGACGCCGAGCGTGGCTCCGTCGTCCGCAAGGTATGCAGCATGGTCAAGCTCCATGGGTTTCTCAAATTGCCGAGGGTGCCGGATTTCATCCGTGGCCATTCCTGGTTGATCACGGTGCGCGCGTAGCAAACGAGGTCGCCGGAGAGCTGCGCGCGCACAGTGATAGGCAGGAACTGCGCTGTCTCATATTGCTGCACTACGGTCCGCGCCTCTGCCTCGGCGCCGCTGCGCGACGTGTCGAAGCTCTCGAACGAGAGGAAGACGACGAATCCGATTAGCACGGCGAATCCAGTCGCAAGGACGCCGAAGACCCCGGATGCGCGATCACCATCCTCGAAGTAACTGCCCTCCGGAGCGCCTCGGCGGACGAGCAGCATCGCCGCGATCGCCACTGCGGCGACGCCGAGGACGATGAAGCCTGCCCAGACGAAATTCACTGCGGCATCATCGCCTCCCTGGTCGTTTCGCGGCCGCGGCAGGAGGTTTTCTGAACGCAGAACCGGACCGGTTGCAGGAAGCATGAGCGTGTCCTTACGCTCCGGCCGGACGCCGTAGCTGAATTGCGCAACTCGCCGACTTCAAAGCCAAGCAGGCGGATGAGTCTCAGCCACCCAGGCGGTGGACGTCCTTGGCGCCTGCGAAGGCGGAGGAGGCCCGCGAGGAGTCGCCGGCCTCCACCACGCTCGGGTCCTACGGCATGTCTGGGATCCGTTCGACTTTGATCCGCGTCGCGGCGATCGTCGCTCGGAGTCCGCCGGCGACGAGGTTGCCATTGGGATCGAACAGATCCGAGATCGCCACCGCCGTGTAGGAGTCGCCGTCCTGGGACAGCTGCACGTTCTCTTTGATCTTCTGGGTTCCGATGAACGTCCCGCTCGCGTCGAACCTGAAGAAGATGTGCGTATCGGCGTAGAGCCGCCCGCTGACGCGCTCCCAGGTGCCGTGTGCCGGACCGCGCACGACGGTATTGGCTGTCCCGATCAGCGAGCCACCACTCGTATAGGTGGTCAGCCCCTTCACTGGCGGCAGCACAGGGCCGCGGTTGACATTCAGCTGCCAGGATCCGACGAGCGCGTTTGCCGAGCTGTCGTCGTCAGCAGCCGAAGCCGAGATCGCCCCCGTCGTCGTAAGCGCCGCCACCGCGATCAGCACGATCGCGGCAATCCATGCCCTCCTGCTCATGCCTGCCTCCCCGGGTTTGTTGTCGGGCGACCGTAACACCCTTGCTACTAGTCGCACAAGACGGACGCCCTTCGCCGGAAAAGGGTCACGAACGGCCGGGGTTCAGTACCGGCAGGAATTCGCGGAGGATGAGAACGAGCCGACACCGCTAGTCTGAAATCAGGGTCGCGATTCTCGCTCAGTCGCGGTGCCTCCCTATCGAAAGCCTCTCTCTGTAACCGGGGGAGGCTCACGCGTTTCAGGCGCGGGTCCGAGGGTGCGACCCGGAAGCTGCAACCACGCGGGTTTCGGCTCGACGGATCGGCACAGGAGTCGAACCTGCTTACCGTCGGGCTACGACGCCGCACTGGTTTCGAAGACCATGCAGTCGACGCGCGAGGTTGGACGAGCGGCCTCGTGGACGCGAGCACCGGCTCCAGCTCGCGTATCTACTCAGTCGCGCGGGTGATCAGATAACGGCCGCTCGGTACGTGCGGGCCGCTCGCATCGTCCGCCTCGCTCCAGAGCACGACGCAGCCCTCGCCTTCGACGGCGGCGACGAGGCGATCCTCCGAGAGCGCTGTCGTCCGGATCGGGTCGAGGCCGAAGCGTCCGAGCAACAGCGGCGCAGGGATGCCGACCGCGCGGAGCGTGGCATATGCGCGCCGGCGCGACTGGATGCGGCGACGCGGCGGCAGCCGTGAAGGGACCTGCACCACAAGCGCGCCACCGGGCGCAACGCGGCGTGTCAGGGCGGCGATCGTCTGCTCGACGTCATCGGCGGACCGAAGGTGCTGGAGCACGAGCAGAGAGAGGACGAAGTCGAAGTCCTCCGGTGGCAAGAGGTCAAGCTCCTCGAGGGCTCCCACCTTGAACCGGGCAGCCGAGTCGGGATCGAACTGTTGCGCTCTTGCGATCATCGTCGGCGATATGTCGAGCCCGATGACACAGTCGAACTGCAGCGCCAGCGCTCGTGTCACGCGACCGACTCCACAGCCGAAATCGAGCGCGCTTCGCGTCCGCTGGGGCAGCCCATGCGTCGCCGCGACGGCAAGTGCTCGCTCCGCGTCGCGCACACCCGTCGCGAGGAACTCGTCAAGGTCCCACGCCTCCTGACGGCCCGGCTCGCGCAGGATGGCGCTCAAGGGATCGAACGAGGCCAGGTCCTCCCAGTCGCGCTGCTGGCGTGTCTCTTTCAATTCATCTCTCGTTGAGCAAACACGAAGCGGGCTCCGGCACTCTGCGCATCAAGACGGTTTTGTTCTTGGCTCAAACATCGCAACGGAGCGGCACAGGAGTCGAACCTACCTAGCGTCGGGGCTACGACGCCGTACTGGTTTTGAAGGTCTGCCGGATGAGCGCTGGCGGCTACTGAAGCGTCGTTTCGGCGCCGCTCAGTGTCTTGAGTATGGCTAGCTGCGCTGGCGGCAGCGAGGTTTCAGCAAATCCGGCCCCGTCGACCACCCGTGCGTGGAACATTTGCGTCGAGGCGCGAGGACTGTTAAGGATTTTGCCTCAATCACAGGACGGAGGAAGGCGCGAGATGAGCGAACCCGCTGTTGTTGCTGCTGCGGAGCCTGAGAAGAAGGGTGGCTTGCGGCTTCCTTCCGCCTACACGATTTTGTTCGCGTTGATCGTGTTGGCGGCGATCGCGACGTGGGTGATTCCGGCCGGTGTCTACAACTTGAATGGGCTGGGTGAGCCGATTCCAGGGACGTATCACGAGGTGGCGTCGCAGCCGGCGCACATCCTGCGCGACTCGTTGACTGCGCCGATCAACGGCCTCTACGGGATCGAGGACGCGAAGGGGAACATCAACTACTACAACTCGGGGTCGCTGTTCGGCGCGATCGATATCGCGCTGTTCATCATCGTGATCGGCGGCTTCCTGGGTGTGACGATGAAGACTGGGGCGATTCAGGTCGGCATCGCCAGCCTCGTGCAGCGGATGCAGGGCCGCGAGCGGTGGTTGATCCCCGTTCTGATGGGCGTCTTCGCGCTAGGTGGCACCAGCTATGGGATGGCGGAGGAGAGCCTGGCGTTCTATGCGCTCGTGATCACCGTGATGATTGCCGCGGGGTACGACGCGCTCACCGGCGCGGCGATCGTGTTGCTCGGATGTGGGATCGGGGTGCTCGGCTCGACGGTCAACCCGTTCGCGACCGGGATCGCGTCCGGGATCGCCGGCGTCCCGATCAGCGAGGGCCTGATCGGTCGGCTTGTGATCCTGATTGTTGGGTTGGCGATCGGCATCTTCTTCGTCCTTCGCTACGCAGACCGTGTGAAGAAGGATCCGTCGAAGTCGCTCGTCTTCGACTTGAAGGCCGAGAACGAGGCCCGCTTCCGGGCCGAGAGCGAGGCCGGGGTGATCACGATGACGGGCAAGCAGAAGGCCATCCTGGCCACGTTCGCGCTCGCGTTCGTCGTGATGATCTACGGGGTCGTACCGTGGGAGGATCTCGGCATCCCGTTCCCCACCTGGTGGTGGTGGTTCCCGGAGATGACGGCCTCCTTCCTCCTCTTCGCGATCATCATCGGGCTGATCGGTCGGATGGGCGAAGGCGATCTGACGACCAATTTCGTCGACGGCGCTCGCGACCTCCTCGGCGTGGCGCTGATCATCGGTATCGCGCGTGGGATCACCGTGATCATGAACAACGGCAACATCACCGACACCGTCATGCACTGGATCGAGAACGCCCTCGGGGGCAAGGGCGCAGTCACGTTCCTAATCGTGATGTTTGTCCTCTTCCTGCCGCTCTCGTTCGTGATCCCCTCGACGTCAGGGCTCGCGACTCTGTCGATGCCGATCGTGGCGCCGCTGGCGGGCTTCCTCGGCGTGTCAGCCGCACTCGTGGTGACCGCCTACCAGAGCGCATCGGGTGTCATGAACCTCGTCGTCCCGACGTCTGCGGTCGTGATGGGCGGCCTCGCGATCGCCCGCGTCCCCTACGGCACTTATCTTCGCTGGGTTTGGCCGCTGCTTCTGGTGCTTAGTGCCTTATCGGTGATCGTGCTGGCCGTCGGAGCGGCTCTGTGACCTTCGTGCGTCGAGCTTTGGAAGGAGGAGCAGGTGCGACGAGGCATTGAGTGGGTGCTTATCTTTGCGGCCGCGCTTCTCGTCATCGGTCTGATCGCCTACGCACGCGGTCCCAAGCATTACCGCGGTGACGAGGTCGGCTCACACGGCACGAAGGTTGTCGTGGTGCACATCGTCCCCTGACGGCGAGGGAGCCTCATGGCGATCGAGAGCTCAGTGCTCGGAGGAGTCGAGCCCCTCTCCTGTTGGCGTCACTTTGAGGCGCTGACCAAGATCCCGCGCCCGTCGCGGCACGAGGAGGCCGTGATCGAGCACGTCCGACACTGGGCTGTCGAGCATGGCTTCGAGCTTAGCCAGGACGGGGCCCGCAACCTCGTCGTGCGCGTGCCGGCCACCGCGGGTCGTGAATCGGCGCCCGTTCTCGTTCTGCAGGGGCACCTGGACATGGTCTGCGAACGTCGACAGGACAGCCCCTACGACCCGGCCGAGGGCAAGATCGCGCTTGTCCGCGACGGCGAGTGGCTGACCGCCGATGGCACGACGCTCGGCGCCGACGACGGCATCGGCATCGCGGCGATGATGGCCCTCGCTGAGGACGAGTCGTTGCCGCACGGCCCGCTCGAGCTGCTGATGACGGTCAACGAGGAGGTCGGTGGGCCGGGCGAAGGCGCGAGTGGACTCGACCCTTCTCTCGTGCGCGGGGCGACGCTGCTGAACTTGGACAGCGAGGAGGACGGCAAGCTGACCGTCGGGTCCGCGAGTAGCACCGACTCGGAGATCCGGCTGAATAGGCCGCGCGAGCCGTCCGAGGCGGGCGCGGTGACGCTGTCGGTGTCCGTGAGCGGCGGCCGCGGCGGGCATTCCGGCACAGACATCGCCCGCGGCCGATCGAACGCGATCAAATTCCTTGCGCGGACGCTTCGCGAGGCGCTGGGTGTCGCGCCCTTCCGGCTCGTATCGCTGCAGGGGGGCAGCAGCTGGAACGCCATTCCGCGGGATGCGACAGCGTTGTGTTCGCTGCCACCCGAGCGAGAGGCCGCCTTCCGTGCTGCCGTCGAGACCTCAGCTTCAGCCATCAGGGACGAATACGTCAAGACTGATCCCGGTGTCGCCGTCGCCGTCGCCGGCGCGGACGAGGCCGCCGACGCCTGGACGGACGAGGGAACCCGGACCGTGCTCGATCTCGTCGCGGTCGTGCCGAACGGGCCGCTCGCGATGAGCTCGGACTTTGAAGGTCTCGTGGAAACGAGCACCTCGGTCGGCAAGGTCATTACCGATGGGACAACGTTCAAGTTGCATAGCCTCTCTCGTTCGTCCAACCCCTCCGCTCTTCCCGACGTGATCGGGGCGCTGGATGCCGCCGCGCGACTCGTCGGAGGCGAGTTCAACATCGGGCAGGCGGACCCGGCATGGAAGCCCAACCTCGAGTCGCCCGCCCTTGCCGTTTCGCGTCGCGTCTACGAGCGGCTCTTTGGAGAGCCTCCGATCATCACGGCGGTACACGCCTGGCTGGAGACGGCCGTGATCGGCGACCGGGTTCCCGGCGACCTGGACATGCTCTCTTTCGGTCCGCAAATCGAGGCGCCGCACTCACCCGACGAGCGGGTCAGCGTCCCAACCGTCGAGCGATTCTGGCGCCTCCTCGCGGGCGTCGTCGACGAATTCTCAGCCGCCTGAACTCAAGCGACGTGACTGGCCTGGGTCCGGCGCGGGCTCGTCGGGCGAAGAACGGCGCGCAGGGGGAGCGGCGGGCACGATCGCAGCAGGTTTGACTCCGGTACGCCTGCGGACGACAGCCTGGGCGAGCGTGTGTGGAGACATCACTTGAGGCAAGGACGCCACCCCTTCCGGGGGTAATCCCGTGTTAGTTATGGCACGCAGACGCGGCAGCGCGGCCCCGGCGGAGGCTCCGTCCCGCGTACGAGGTCATAGTTGTTGCGGTCGGCCATCGCTCGAGTCTTGCCCCGCTTACCGACCTTCGTGTGCTCCGTGAAGCGGCTCAAGAGCACCGGACAATCGGCACGGTGAACTGTCTTGTGGCTCCGCGAAATGAGGTACTCGTTCATCGGGACACGATTGCACAGGGCAAGGAACTTCGCACTTCGTGTGCGCCATTCGTGCGCCAGTAACCCAGTGAAACGGCGGACTCATGCGGATCAGCACGGACGCTGAGGTGCGCCGCTGGGTTGCCGCGAACCAGCCGTTCATGCGGGTTTCCTCTCACGGAGCGGCACAGGAGTCGAACCTGCCTAGCGTCGGGTTACGACGCCGCACTGGTTTTGAAGACCAATTGGGGCACCGGCCCCAGCCGCTCCGCGACGGACACTAACTAGACCGGCAAACCGTCCTCGACCCAGCTGCGGGTCAGGTACAGCCAAAACGCCAGGCCCGCCCAGTCGCCGTAGCGCTTGAACCGCCGTTCGATCGTGGCGTCCTTCAGAGCCCTGCGTGCACCCGACAGCTTGTAGTACGTGGGGCGTGTCCACGAGTCGAGCACGAGCCTGGAGTAGCGGCCTAGCGATGTCAGCATCACGTGCGCCGCGGCGTAGGGCCCAACCCCTGGCAACGCGAGCAGGCGCGCCGCTGCTTCGTCGTCGGGCAGGTTCGGGTCGCGCAGTTCCTCTAGGTCGATCGTCCCTTCAGCCACGTCGGTCGCGAGCTGCCTGAAGTACGGGCCGCGATAGCCGGAGCGAACGACCTCCCGGTAGAACCGTTCGTCCGCCTCGGCCATTGCTTCCGGTGTCGGGAATGTGCGACCGCCGCCCGGTGCCTCAACGCCGAGGTTGTCCACGAGCGCGTGTGTCATCTTTCTCGTTCCCGACCACGACGTGTTCGTGGTGCAAATCGTCTTGACGACATCTTCGAACACGGTGGGTGCGCGCAGCATGCGCCCGGCGCCGAGCGTGCACCACGACAGTTCGTCGTCCCGGACGAGCTCGTAGAAGCGCGAGAGATCCTCGTCCAAGCGGAACATCTGCCTGACCGTCTTCAGAAGCTCCGGGGCGAGGTTGCCTGCCACCGTCTCGATCCGCAGCTTCCGGCCGCGCGCCGTGATCCGTAGCGTTCGCGCGCCCCGTGGCACGGGCAACGTCGTCTCCAGCGTGCGCGCGTCCAGGTCGACGCGATTCGGCGGCAGCTCGGCGACGCCGTGCGAGACGATCGTGCGCGCAAAGTCGATCGCTTCTCCTCTCGGTCCCCTCAGCGGGATCTCCAACACAGCCTCCACATGAAAGAGAACGCTCGAACAACTCTGGTTATTCAAGAGAGTGGTGCTACTCGAGAGATGTACGTTTACTGGGCGATTTTCCAACACGGCAGGAGGGCATGGGCAAGGCGCTAGGAGACGTGCTCCCGTTGGCGGTCGCGGTCGCAATCTTCCCGGTGCCGATCATCGCCATCGGGGACGCCGTCTCGGGATTGTCTGACTGAACTCGAGGACAACGCCGCGATTGCGGCGCTTGCCGCGGACCTTTCAGGGCTAGCGGTTAGCGATCGCGACGGCTTCGAGGCGCGAGTGCGCCCCGACCGCGCGCAGCAGGTGGCGAACGTGATTTCGAACCGTCTCGGTACTGAGCTGCAACTCTTCGGCGATCTCTTTCGTCGAGAGCCCGCGCTCTAGGAGTTCGAGCACCTCGGCCTGGCGCGGCGTGAGTCCGAGCTCGGGATGTGCATGCGGTTCTTCGATGACGTCCGAGACCTGTCCGAAGACGCCGACGACGTGCTCTCCTCGGACGAGAGGGACCGACGTGATCTCGACGCCGACCCGGCCACCTCGCTTATCCACGATGATGACGCCGGCGTCTGTCACCGACGTTCCCCCGACGATCTTCCGTGCGAAGAGCTCGCGAGCTCGACGAGTGTCCTCGGGCGCGACGACCGACGTGAACTGGCGGCCGGCGACGTCACCGACGAGACGACGAGCGGCGGGATTGACCCACTTGATGATGCCCTTCGCGTCGATCAGGTAGCTGGGCACGTTGATGTGCTCGAGCACGTCCTCGAAGTCCATCGAGTTCAGCGCTGAGGAGATGGTGTTCACGGGGGAGCTCCTGCGCGACGACGTTCGTCGAGTGACGCGTTGAGTTCGGCCGACACGATCATGAGCCGGCCGACGAGCACGAGTGAGAAGAGAATTGCTGTCGCAATCCCAAGTGCTCCGTATGTGTCGGCACGGCCTTCGACCAGCCGAGTCGTGATGTACACGTTGAACACGTTGATGAACAGCAATCCGACGCCGAAGAGCACTGCGCCCGGGACGAGCGCCGGCCAGGTCGTGTCGCGTCGAGGCAGCTGCGTCGAAACGACCAGCCAGGCGCCGCCCACGAGCACGAGATAGACGGCCAGCGCCGCGACGCCGCCGAACCGGTCGGTTCGGCGAATCCAGCCGACGGCCTCGGCGGCGGCAAACTGGAGCGCGAACGCCCCGAGCAGCACGCCGACTCCTTTCGGCGTCGTGCGCACGCGGCGTGCCGAGCCTTGCCACACGAGAGCGTGCACCTTCGCCAGCGAGCGGTACAACGTCGCGGTCGCATAGAGCACAGCGGGAATCATCAGGACGAAGACGAGCCCGCGTGCGCGACCCGAGGCCGCCGTTGCCACCTCGCGTGCGATCAGGCCGCTGAGGCCGGCCTGTTCGGCGACCTGGACCGGACGCTTGTCGGTCGCGTCCGCATAGAGCCCGAGACCGGACACGAGCAGCAGCGTCGTCGGCAGCAGCAGGACGAAGAGCCGGTACGCAAGCGCGCCGGCGAGCAGTCCGCCTCCGATGTCCGCGTCGCGCTCGACGACCGTAAACCCCACGTCGACCGACGCATGTCCGACGCGGGCGGCATGGACGTGCTCGCGAAGGATGCGAGCTCGCTGCATCCAGCGAGCGAGCTTCCCTGCGGCGGTCGGCTCGATCTCGAACTCCGGCATCTCAGCGTGCGATCTCGATCTCGGCAGGGAGATCCCCGACCACGACGTCTCCGCCCAGCTCGTAGGCAACCCTCCGGTCGAAGTAGACGTAGACCGTCGTGATCGCGACGAACGGCATCGTCAGCGCGTAGATGACGCCTGCGACGAGGTTGATGAGCCAGAACGGCAGGCCCGCCACGAGGATCAGTGCGACGCCGACCAACGGCCCGATCGCGATCGCGAGCGCCGCGCCGACGACGATCAGGGACGTGACCTTGAACCACTTTCCGCGCACGAGGTGCCTGCTGCGTCGCAGCCCTCCGAGGGCCGAGACAACTTCGAGCTCGATGGTGGGAGCGATCAGCGCCCACAGGCCGGCCAACCAGACCGCGATGGGCAGTAGGTAGATGGAGCTCGCGAGCAGTGACACCACCAGCGCGGCGAGGACAAGTGCGCCAAGCAGCGGCCGAATGCTGTGTCGCGCGAGCAAGTAAGCCCGCAAGGGCCCGATCGCCCGTCCCTGGTCCAACTCGACGAGGGCGCGCGCCGTCGCCGCCTGGACCAGCCCCAGCCCCAGCAGCGTGAGGGCCGTGCCGATCGCAACCACGACGAAGGCGAGGAAGCTGTTGCCCTCTGCGCCACTCTCGATGCCGAGGACGCTCGTGCCGTGTAGCAGCAACGTCTGCAGCAGCGTGATGAGCAACGATACGGGGATGAGCAAGATCCCGATCCCGACGACAAGGCGCGGTTGCGCGAGGTACATCCGAGCCGCCGACGCAAGGGTCTGGCCCCACGCACGGCGATGGGCGAGACGAAGCGGCGCGGTCGGGCGCCACGAGGTCCGTGAGAGCACGTAGATCAGCAAGAGGAGGAGTACGCCCACGACGAGGATGACCTGCGCCGGACGGCTCACGAAGCGGACAAGGGCCGACGACCCGCTCCCGATCGCGCGACAGAAGAAGTCCGTCGCCGCGGTACCAAACACACTGGCCGTAGGCACCGAATAACTGCGGTCGCGCCAGCCTTCCGACCATTGGATGGGTTCTGTCCACTGGGTCTTCAGATTGGGGCCGGTCGGGCCATTGAAGAAAGACGGTTGCAGCTCGCCCCAGCGCCCCTCGAACGCAATCCAGGGAAACTGCTCGCGCGCCTGTAGCGGGTCGCTTGGGATCGTCGCCACCGACGAGTGTAGATCGCGGTGCGGCCCAGCCGTGTCGTCGCAGCCGACACCCTGACTCGCGGAGCTGCCGAGGAAGAGCCCTTCGTCGTAGAAGTTCGCGTGTGAACCGGCCGCGGGGTAGACGACCGGGTGCGTGCCGCCCACCCGTTCGAGCTTCGAGGAGCTCCAGGCCGCGCGTTCGGCACCTTCGTGCTGGCTGTAGCCGACACTCGTCGGAGCCGTCATCAGCGCGTCGTGCGCGTTCCCGGCGTCGAAGACGAGCTGGATCATTTCCCAGTCGCCTTCGTGCAGGTTGTTCCAGTCGTTGTAGGCGTAGAACAGCCAGTACTGGAGCGCGAGCTCCGCGGGATGCAACCGATCGCTGACGACGTGCGCATACACCGTTGGCACGTGGCCCTCGGTCACGCGTCGCGCCCACCGCTCGTAGTCGCAACCCGGTTCCAGGGCGTTGCCGGGAAAGTCGAGGTGGTACTGATAGAGACCCCGGGAGAGATCCTGCGCCGTCGGGCCGATCTTCACGAGATCGTCGGCAGTCCAGGGCCCCCTGAGCGCGACCGTGGGCTTGCCGAAGAGCGCGTCGACGTCCATCGGCTCGTACGGCTCGCCCGGACCGCACTTCTTCTCCTGGGTGACGAGCCTGACAACGGGCGCGTACCGTTCGGCGAGGGTTCGTTCGTCGCTCAGCGCTCCGAGTGAGATCGCCGGCGCAGCGAGGGTGGCAAAGGCGAGCAGCGCGAGGAGGGCGGTGCGTGTCAAGGCACTCGGCCCCCCGCCTGCGAGACAAGCTCCGACCAAGCCGACGAGCAGGTTGCCCGAGTTCGTATCGGCGTTTGATTCGTCTTGACGACGTCCTCCAACACCGTTGGGCGTCAGGTCGTCCCGATTTGGGGGCAGTTCTGCAACGCCGTGGGAAACGATCGTACGACTGAAGTCGATCGCCTCGCCTCCGGCGCCACGAAGTGGAAGGTCTACCAAGCCCGGCTCAGAGCCTGTGCCTGGCAAGGGCGCGCCGCATCAGGGTCTCTTGAGTTCCTTCGGAACCGGCGGTGCGGCCCGGCTCCGGGCTGAGCTGAACGTAGCTTCCGTCGGCCTGCATCTCCCACGCGTGGCGTCGGTCGGCGAGGCAGACATCGAGGATCTCCCACAACCGTGCACGCAGCCGGCGGCCGGCGATCGGGACGGCGGCCTCGACTCGCTCAGAGAGGTTGCGGTGCATCCAGTCTGCCGACCCGATCAGAAACTCCCCCTCGAGCGGATCCGCGGAGCCCGCTGCAAAGTGGAAGATGCGCGAGTGTTCCAGGAAGCGTCCCACGATCGAACGGATCCGGAGGTTCTCCGTCCATCCTGGGACGCCGGGTGCGAGGCAGCACAGACCGCGAATGATCAGGTCGACCGGGACCCCAGCTTGCGACGCCTTTGTGAGCAGCAGGCAGACGTCGACGTCTTCGAGTTGGTTCATCTTGCACACGATCCGGGCCGGTCGCCCGGCGTTGTGATTCTCGATCTCGCGCTCGATCAGCTCGTTGAACCGCGTGCGCATTTGCAACGGCGCGACGAGGAGCGTGCCGAAGGACGGCGTGCGTGAACGGCCCGTGAGGAAGTGGAACAGGGTGACCACATCGTTTGTGATCGCCGGGTCGGTGGTCAGCAGTCCCACGTCCTCGTAAAGCCTGGCCGTTCGCGTGTGGTAGTTGCCCGTCGCGATGTGGGCGTAGCAGCGCATGCCGTTGTCCTCCTTGCGCACCACGAGCGCGGCCTTGCTGTGCGTTTTGAGACCGGTCACCCCGAACATGACGTGAGCTCCGACTTCTTCCAGCTCCCGCGACCAATGGAGGTTGCGCTCCTCGTCGAAGCGCGCGTTGAGCTCGATCACGCATGCGACCTGTTTGCCGGCTTCAGCCGCCCGGATCAGTGACTGGACGAAGGGGGTGTCGTCGCCAACGCGGTAGACGGTCATCTTGATCGAGACCGTCTGGGGGTCGTCGGCCGCCTCCCGGATGAACCGTTCCACACTGGCGTTGAAGCTGTCGTACGGGTGGTGGAGGAGGAGGTCGGCGGCTCGGATGGCAGAGAAGATGTCGCCGTCGACCGCTTCGAGCCCGACCGGTGGAAGAGGCGTCCAGCGCGGATAGCGCAGCTCATCGATTTCCAGTCCCGCAATCTCGAAGAGGGTCGTGTAGTCGAGCAGCGCGCTAATTTCATACACGTCTTCGGCTGCGAGCGCGAACCGCTGCATGAGTTCGGCAACCATGGCCGGATCTGCATCCGGTTGAACTTCTAACCGCACGACCGGCTCGAAGCGGCGCTGCAAGATCTCCCGCTCTACGAGCGCTCGCTTGCTCACGAGGTTGTCGTCTTCGTCGAACTCGACCTCGGCATCGCGGCAGACCCTGAACAGGCTGGCGCTCAGAGTCACCATGCCCGGGAACAGCCGGTCCGCGTTCGCGGCAATCACCTGGTCGAGGGCCACGTACCTACGTGTAGGCGACTCGACCCCGGCGCGCAGGCGCATCCATTGCGGCAGTTCCCTGGGCACCTTCACCCGCACCAGCACCTCCTCACCGCTCACCGGGTCTTCGAGACTGAATGCCCATGACGTCGACAGGTTCGAGACGTACGGAAATGGATGAGCCGAATCGAGGCTGAGCGGCGTCAAGACCGGTGAGATCTGCTGCGCAAAGATGGCCGAGGCCTCATCGCGCTGTGCATCGGTGAGATCGTTCCAATCGACGAGCTGGATTCCGTGGCCGGCGAGCTGCGGCAGGATGACGTCGGTGTAGCACGCCGCCAGCTGAGCCAGCATCGACGTGATCGTCTGGCGACGCCTGGCGATCACGTCTCGCCGCTCCTCGGCGGCCACGCTCGTGTCTTCCGGCAGCGGACGAATGACCGCCATCCGTTTCATGAAGAACTCGTCCAGGTTCGATGAGAAGATCGCCAGGAATTTGACGCGCTCCAACAGCGGATTCCGCTCGTCAAGGGCCTCGCTCAGAACGCGCCGGTTGAACTCGAGCCAGCTGAGATCGCGGTCGAGCCACGCGTGTCGAGTCAGCTCGGCGGTGGTGCGATTCGCTGGATCCGGCTCAGGTACCTCGTCCGTTCCAGTCAGGGATCTCGCGCTCACCTCCCAAGCGTAGTCCGACTCAGCCTGCGACCAGAAGCCAGATCCAGGTAGCACCCATCGCCAATGGCGGGACGTGCATTGCCACCGTCCCGAGGGCACGCACGGAGCGACCTGGAATCAAGTCGAACGGGTTGCGGTGCTCGGGCTCGAGGAGCTCGAACTCCCTCCGCAATCCTCGAATGGAAAAGAGGGCTGGAAGGCCATGCGACACGATCGTGCGCACGAAGTCGACCGGCTCGCCGCCTGCTCCGCGAAGCGGTAGGTCTGCAAGCTGCATATCCGTCAGGTTCCCTTTTTTCGGACTTCATGTCACCCTGGGAGCGATGAAGCACGCCGTCGACGAGCTCGCTCGTGGCCGTGAGTCATTTTCGACCCGGGCGTGGGCCGAGGCTTTCGAGTCGTTCTCTCGCGCCGACCAGGCGGAGCCGCTCGGAGCGGCGGACCTCGAGTTGCTGGCGAGGTCGGCCTACATGCTTGGCCGCGATGACGACTACGTCGGCGGACTCGAGCGCGCCCATCATGGTCACCTCGACGACGGCGAAGGTTTGCGGGCCGTGCGCTGCGCGTTCTGGATCGGTCACAACATGCTGTTTCGAGGAGAGACCGCCGCCGCGACCGGCTGGTTCGCTCGCGCTCACCGCCTGCTGGAACAGGAAAGCGACGATTCTCTCGAGCATGGCTACCTGCTGATCCCCGTCTGGTTGAAGCAGATGGGCAGCGGCGACTACGAAGCGGGGTACGCGACGGCGGCTCAGGCGGCTGCGATCGGCGAGCGTTTCGACGACGACGATCTCAGGTGGCTCGCGGTCGACGAGCAGGGCCGGGCATTGCTCAATCAGGAGCGGGTCGAGGAGGGCCTGCGGCTGGTGGACGAGGTCCTGGTCATTGCCAACTCGGGGAAGCTGTCTCCGATCATCACCGGCATCGTCTACTGCAACACGATCGCGTTCTGCCATAGCGTCTATCAGTTGCACCACGCGCGGGTGTGGACACAAGCGCTGACGCGTTGGTGCGACGGACAGCCAGACATGGTCGCTCACAACGGTCTTTGTCTCGTCCATCGCGCAGAAATCATGCAGCTGCAGGGCGCATGGGCAGACGCGTTGGACGAGGCACGGTTGGCGTCGACACGTTTCACGCAGGGTGTCTTGAACCAGCTTGCGTGTGGGAAGGCGTTCTACCGACAAGCGGAGGTTCACCGCCTGCGCGGCGAGTTCTTCGCGGCGGAGCAGGCGTACAGGGAGGCGAGTCGATGCGGGTCCGAGCCGCAGCCGGGGCTGGCACTGCTGCGGCTTGCCCAAGGCAACGCCGATCCGGCGGTGGCGGCAATCCGCCGAGCGGTGAGCGAGGCGACTGCGCCGATGTCGCGTGCGGCGCTACTGCCGGCCTACATCGAGATCATGCTCGCCGTAGGTGAGCTGGCGGAAGCAGCCAGCGCGTGTCGGGAGCTCGAAGGGATCGCAGAGGGCCGAGGGAGCGATGCGCTCACTGCGATGTCAGCCCACGCCAGCGGCGCCGTCGCCCTCGCCCAGGACGATCCTCGTGCGGCCTTGTCCGCTTTGCGCCGCGCCTCGGGGGAATGGCAGAAGCTCGAGGCGCCCTATGAGGGCGCACGCACGCGGGTGCTGGTCGGGCTGGCCTGCCGACTCCTCGGAGACGAAGAGACGGCGCTGCTCGAGTTCGAAGCAGCACAGGGCATCTTCGCGCAGCTCGGTGCAAAGTCGGATCTTGCCCGGATCGATTCCCATAGCCCGCGTGTCGAGCCGTCCGCCGCCCACGGCCTTACGGCACGTGAGCTCGAGGTTCTGCGCCTGGTGGCCGCCGGAAAGAGCAACCATGCGATCGCCGCAGAGTTGTGGGTGAGCGACCACACGATCAGGCGGCACCTCCAGAACATCTTTCGCAAGCTGGGTGTCTCGTCACGCGCCGCCGCGACGGCGTTCGCCTTTCAGCATGACTTGATGTAACCGCCCGATGGTACGAACGTGCCACGGCCACGGGCGCGCAAAGTTGGCACGAGCGTCCGATGAAGGCTGCGCCAGCCCTCCCTATCGTCGAGTCGAAGAGCAATGAAGTCCGAGACAAGGAGGGAACCATGGACGTTGTCGTCCACCACCGCGTCATCGATCGGGAGAAGTTCCTCGCAACCGATCCGCAGGACATCGCAGGCAATGCCCCGCCCGGTGTACAGGTGCGTCACTTCCTACCCGCTCGAGACGCATCCGCAGTCGACTGCCTGTGGGAGACGGAGTCGCTCGACGCGCTTCGCGACTACCTCGATCCGGCCACGCGCGGGATCTGTCAGAACACGTACTTCGAAGTCGATTCGGAGTCGGCGTTCGGACTGCCGCAGGGGACGGCATCCTGAGAGGCAATGAGGTTACCGGCGAGCTGTCCCAAAACAGCTCGCCGGACATTCAAAAACGTTCGAGCAGCTCTGCCAACGGCACGTCTGCGAGCGATTCGAGCACGAGGTCTGCATCGTCGAGAGCAAGCGTCGCCGTGATCGGATTCGGCACCGCGACGCAGACGAGCCCCGCTGCTTTTGCGGCCGTGACGCCGTTCGGTGAGTCCTCGAACGCGATGGCTTCGACGGGCTCGAGCTCGAGACGGTCGAGCGCTTCGAGGTAGAGATCCGGGCGCGGCTTCGCGCGTTCCGAGTCTCCGTTTGCGGCCACGATCGTGTCCAGCCCCTCGAGATGGCCGAGGCGGCCGAGGTGGCGCGCGATCCACTCGTCGTCGCTGCTGCTCACCACCGCGGTGCGCAGCCCGAGCCGTTCCGCGTCGGCGAAGTAATCCTCCACGCCGGGGCGGAGCTCTTCGAGATCGGCGAGCTCGTATTCGCGCGCGCGCCGGCGCGTGGTGAACGCCTGCTCGTCGAGGGGGCTTCCGACGAGCTCCTCGAGATGGCCAAACGGATCGAAAGGTGCGCCGATCGTCCCGACGAGTGTGGCCCACTGTTCGCGCGGCAGCTCGTGGCCGTGCTCCCGGTAGAGCTCCTCCCAGACCAGGCGGGAGGGCGTCTCGGTGTCGACCAGGAGACCGTCGAAGTCGAAGAGGAGCCCGCGGATTGCCACGCTGTCAGTCTTCCTGAATGGCCGTGCTCGGCGTCGACGTTGGCGGGACCTTTACTGATGCGGTCGTCCTCGACGGCGGCGTCGTCACGACCGCCAAGGTACTGACCGCCGCGCACCAGGAAGATTCGGTCCTGGCGTCAGCGCGCGCGGCGGGCGCGGTGACCGTCGAGCGATTCGCGCACGGGACGACCGTCGCGACCAACGCGCTCCTCGAGCGTAAGGGAGCCCGCACCGCGTTCGTCACGACCGCAGGCTTCGAGCATCTGCTGCACCTACGCCGACAGACGCGTGCGCAGCTGTACCGCCCGTGCGCAGCGTGGCCCGAGCCGCTCGTCCCGCTCGAACGCTCCCACGGAGTGCGCGGGCGCATGGGGCCGGACGGGGAGTTGGAGCCGCTCGACCTCGGCACACTGCCGGACATCGACGCCGACGCAGTGGCGGTGTGCCTCTTACATGCGTACCGCGATCCGGCGCATGAGCGCGCGGTCGTCGAGGAGCTGCGGCGGAGGCGGCCCGGCGCGCATGTCGTCGCCTCGCATGAAGTGGCGCCGGAATTCCGCGAGTACGAGCGCGCGTCTACGACTGCGGCCGATGCTTATCTGGGTCCTGTCGTGGCGCGATATCTGGGCGCACTTGCTGCCGCGGCCGTCGATGCGGGCTTACCGGTGCCGCTCGTCATGCGTTCGTCGGGAGGAGTCACGACGCCTGACGAAGCGGCGGAGCACCCCGCGACGATCCTCGTCTCCGGCCCAGCGGCCGGCGTCGTCGGAGCCGCGCGCCTTGCGGCACTAGCCGGCATCGATGACGCGATTGCGTTCGACATGGGCGGAACATCGACCGACGTGTGCCTGATCAAGGCCGGCCGTGCCGAGCGCGCCAGTGAGCGAACGGTCGCCGGACTGCCGATCCGCCTTCCGACCGTCGACTTGCATACCGTCGGCGCCGGCGGCGGTTCGCTCGTGTGGACCGACGCGGGCGGCGCGCTGCGGGTCGGGCCGCAGAGCGCGGGCGCGGATCCCGGCCCGGCGTGTTACGGGCGCGGCGGGACGCAGGGCACCGTTACCGACGCGAACCTGCTGCTCGGCCGGCTGCCGGCGCAGCTTGCAGGCGGCGTCGAGCTCGACCGCGCAGCGGCCGAGCGTGCTCTTGCCGGGATCGATCCGGCGGCGGTCATCGACGTCGTCAACGCCGAGATGCTGGGTGCGCTGCGAGTTGTCTCGGTCGAGCGCGGACACGATCCGGCCGACTTCGCGCTGGTGGCGTTCGGCGGCGCCGGGCCGTTGCACGCGTGCGAGCTCGCGGACGAGCTCGGGGTCCTCACGGTGCTGGTCCCCGAGGTCGCAGGCGTCCTGTCCGCCCTCGGCCTGGTCGCGTCCGAGGAACGCAGAGACGCGGTGCGCTCGTATCTCGTCCCGCTCGCGGACGCCGGCGAACTACCGAGCGAAGGAGAAGCGGACTTGCGCTACGCCGGCCAGTCGTTCGAGCTGACGTTGCCCTTGCAGGATGACCTGGCAGAAGCGTTCCACCGCCACCACGAAGAGCAGTACGGGTTCGCGGAGCGAGACCGTGAAGTCGAGCTCGTGGCGGTACGTACCGCCGACATCCGCGAGGGGCCCGAGCTCGAGCTGCCTCGCAGCGAAGTAGCGACGACCGTCACCGGCCCGGCGGTCGTCGAGCTCGCCGGCTCCACATGTTGGCTTCCCCCTGGGTGGGTGGGGGCTAGGGATGGTCGCATGCTGCGGCTCGCGAAACAGTGACGATCGAGCACCAGATCATCGGCAGCCTCTTGCGCGCGGTCGCGGAGGAGATGGGTGCCGTGCTCGTCCGTTCGGCGTTCTCGGCCAACATCAAGGAGCGGCGCGACTGCTCGACCGCGCTCTTCGATGAGAGCGGCCGGATGATCGCGCAGGCCGAACACATCCCCGTCCATCTCGGCGCGATGCCTGCCGCGGTTGCCGCAGTGATGGAACACGACCCGGCGTTCGGCGACGTGTGGGCGCTCAACGACCCCTACGCAGGCGGCACGCACCTCCCCGACATCACGCTCGTGTCCCGCACCGCAGCCGGCTTCGCCGTCACCCGTGCACATCACGCCGACGTCGGCGGGCGCGAGCCCGGCTCGATGCCCGCGGATTCGCGCACGCTCGAGGAGGAGGGCGTCGTGATTCCGCCGACCCGGCTCGACGACGACGTCATGACCGACCTCATCGGCCAGATGCGCAATCCCGAGGAGCGGCGGGGCGACCTGCGTGCGCAATTGGCCGCGCACCGGGTTGCAGAGCAGCGCTTGGCGGAGCTCTGCGCGCGGCGCGGGCACGACACCGTCGTTGCGGCAATGGACGAGCTGTTCGCGTACTCGGAACGCAGGATGCGCGCGGGGATCGCTGCCCTTCCGGACGGGCGTTTCGAGGCGCACGACGTGCTCGAGGCCATCGGCGGCGACCTCGAAATCCATGCGACCGTGACGGTCATGGGCGACGCGGTCGAGATCGACTTCACCGGAACGTCCGCTCAGCACGACGGCAATCTGAACTGTCCCCTCTCGGTTGCGCGTTCTGCGTGCTTCTATGTCGTCCGCGTGCTCGTCGACCCCGACCTTCCTGCGTCGGGCGGCGCCTTCGCGCCCGTCACCGTGACCGCTCCCGAGGGATGCCTCGTCAACGCCCGCCCGCCTGCCGCCGTGGCCGCAGGCAACGTCGAGACGTCATCCCGAATCGTCGACGTCGTCATGCGCGCGTTCGGCGAGGCGATCGACGTGCCGGCCCAGGGGCAGGGGACCATGAACAACGTCACGCTCGGTAACGACCGCTTCACGTACTACGAGACCATCGGCGGCGGTCAAGGCGCATGCCCGGACGCGGACGGCCCGAGCGGCGTGCATGTCGCGATGTCGAACACGCTGTCGACGCCGGTGGAGGCGCTCGAGCTGCAATACCCGTTGCGCGTCGAGCGCTACGCGCTGCGGCTCGGCTCGGGCGGCGCGGGCCGGCAGCGGGGAGGAGACGGCGTCGTCCGCGAGTTGCGCGTGCTAGAGGACTGCCGCCTCTCGATCATCAGCGAGCGGCGCACTCATGCGCCGCAAGGTGAGCGCGGCGCCGACGCGGGAAAACCTGGCCGCAACTCGCTCAACGGGGAGCCTCTCCCGGCCAAGACGACGCGCGATCTCACTGCCGGCGATGTCGTCGCGATCGAGACCCCGGGCGGCGGCGGGCACGGACGGTAGGGTCTAGGCGATGAGTGGCCGGGTCGAAGCCATTTTCCTGAGCCCCGAGCATGGCGAGCTGCCGGAGCCCGTCGACCGGGTGAATGCACACGCCGGCCGAGGCCTCGAAGGCAACCGCTACTACTGGGCCGACGGCGCTGCGCCTCCAGGGTGTGCGATCACCCTGATCGCCTCCGAAGCTGTTGAAGCAGTCGCAAGCGAGGGTGATGTCTCCGTCGAGCCGGCGGCGACTCGCCGCAACGTGCTCACGAGCGGGATCGACGTCAACGAGCTCGTGGGGAAGCGCTTCCGCATCGGCAACGTGGAGTGCGAAGGCGTCGAGCTCTGCGAGCCTTGCTCGACCCTCGAGTCGATGACGCAGCCAGGTGTGATCAAAGCCTTCGTCCATCGTGCCGGGCTGAACGCCGACATCCTGAGCGACGGCGAGATCAGCGTCGGCGATCCCGTCGCGATCGTCTAGCGATCGCTCGTCGCGCGTTCATCCTCGGCGGTACCGGCAACGTCGGCTCCGCGATTGCACTGTCCCTCGCCGCGAACGACTGGAACGTGACGCTCGCAGGCAAGAAGGAGCGGCCATCCCGCGAAGGCTTCGACTACGTGATGCTCGACCGCGACGAGGATGGTGCGCTCTCGGTCGCCAATGGCTTCGATCTCGTCGTCGACGTCATTCCGTTCGAAGCTGCACACGCCGAGCAGCTGCTCACGCTCGACACGGGCGCGCTCGTCGCAATCTCCTCCGCCTCGGTCTACGCCGACGAGCAGGGACGCACGCTCGACGAGGCGCAGGGAGTGGACGACTTCCCCGACTTCCCGGTCCCGATCCCGGAGACACAGCCGACCGTCGAGCCCGGAGACGAGACCTATTCGACGAAGAAGGCCAAGATCGAAGGCATCCTGCTCCAGAACGGCCGCGTCCCGGCGGCGATCGTGCGCCCGTGTGCGATCTATGGGCAGGGCGACCGGATGGGGAGGGAGTGGTTCTTCGTCAAGCGCGCACTCGATGGCCGGCCACACATCGTCCTGACGAACCGCGGCGACGGCCAGTTCCACACCACCGCGTCCGAGAACATCGGCGAGCTCGTGCGACTGCTCGCCGACCAGCCGCGCACGGGCGCCTTCAACTGCGGCGATCCCGATCCGCCGACCGTGCTGGAAATCGCCCGTGCGATCGGTGCTGCAGCCGGCCACCGCTTCGCGGAGGTCCTGCTCGAAGAGCCGGCGGGGCGCGGCGACGTGGGCCAGACGCCGTGGTCGGCGCCGAAGCCGATGCTGATCGACATGGCGAAGGCGGAGCAGGAGCTCGGCTACCGGCCCGCGACCACGTGGGGCGTGGCACTGCCACGCCAGGTGCGTTGGCTGATCGACGCAACGCACGACCGCGACTGGCGCGAGGTTCTCACGCGCGGAGCGGATTACCTGAAGTTCGAGTATGAGGCCGAGGACGCGCTCGTCGCGGGCCTCGCGAAAGCGTAGGCTCGTCCCGTGAACGACGTCGTCAAGGTCGCATGCGTGCAGGCCGAGCCGGTTGCGTTCGACCGCGCGGCCACGATCGACAAGCTCGAAGGGCTCGCCGCTGAGGCGGCCGGGGCCGGCGCACGGCTTGCGCTCTTCCCGGAAACCTTCATACCCGTGTACCCGTCGAACCGGTGGGTTCGCTATCTCGCCGGCTGGGGCGGTCCCGAAGCCGGAGCCGCGCGCGAGGTCTTCGCGCGACTGATGCAGCAGTCGCTGACCGTTCCCGGTCCCGACTCGGATCGCCTCGGCGAGATCGCCCGCAAGAACGACCTCTGGCTAGCAGTCGGTGTCAATGAGCTCGACGGCGGGACGATCTACAACTCGCTTCTGATCTATTCACCTGACGGAGAGTTGGCGCTCAACCACCGCAAGCTGATGCCCACCAACCACGAACGGCTCGTCTGGGGGCAGGGTGACGGCAGGGGGTTGGAGACGATCCCGACCGACCTCGGCAAGGTCGGCGGTCTCATCTGCTGGGAGAACCTGATGCCACTCGCGCGTTTCGCCCTCTATCAGGACGGAGTCGAGGTGTACCTCGCCCCGACGGCGGACGACTCGGAGGACTGGCACGACTCGATGAAGCACATCGCCCGCGAGTCGCGCGCCTTTGTTCTCAGTTGCTGCGTGTTCCAGCGCGCCTCGAGTTACCCGGCAGACGTTCCGCTCTCGGAGGGCGACGAGCTCGTCGGGAGCGGCGGCTCGGCCATTCTTGCGCCGGACGGGACCTACCTCGCAGGGCCGCTCTGGAACGAGGAAGGCATTCTCTATGCCGATCTCGATCCACAACGACTCTACGAGGCGCGTCAGCGTTTCGACCCGGCCGGTCATTACCACCGGCCGGAGATCTTGCGCTTCGAGACCGTTAGGCCGTAACGGCCAGCGGGCCGAGGACCCTCAACGGGGAAGCGCGCTTCGCCTCAACACGCGCTCGTCGCCCTGGCGTCGCGTCACTCCGTCGGCGTCGAAACGTTCCAGCAGAAGCTGCGCGGTCTTGCGCGAGACGCCGAGCAGATCCCGGTAGCGCGCCAGTGTGATGCGCCCGGCGGACTCGAGCTCCGCGACGAGGACGTTGCGCGCGTCTTGGTAGGCAGCGGGCGAGACCGCGTACCCGTCTCCCGCACGCACAAGGCGCCCCTGTTGCTCGAGGAAACGTGCCAACTCGGCGTCGTCCACCTTCACCGGCTCGAGCCCGAGCCGGGCCTCGAGCTCGATCGCCTCATGCTCCCGCTCTCCGAGGGATCCCGCCGCACCTGGGCGGTAGAGCTTCGCCCCCCGTCGCTCGAGACCGAGCCGCGGTAGGACTGCCGCCGCCCACGGTTCCGCCGGAGCGAGCACTCCCGGATCGAGCGGGTCCGCAGCCTCGAGACGCCGCTCATACTCGTTGCGAAGCTCTTCGAGCCATTCGTCGGAAAAGGTCCAGCCGCCGCGCGTCCTGTACCGGAGCGTGGATCAGAACTTCGCCGCGTGCGCTGCGCTCGAACCGTTCCGCATCTGCGTGGCGCGGCGGCGCCGCGTCGATGACGAGCCCGCCGCCGACGGTGGTGCCCGCGCGGAGGACGACGCGGTCGCCGCGAGCAGCAACGACAGGTGCATCGAGCCGGAGCTGGGCGAATCGGCCGACCCGCACGACGCGCGCGAGCATGGTCGCAGTGCCGTGGTGGACGAGCACACGTGCCGGGATCGGTGCGAGCTCCTCGAGCTCGATGTCGAGTCGGTAGCTGACGTCGTAGGCACCGGGCTCCACGAGGGCGTCACCCCGGCCGAGCTCTCTCCGCTCCAATCCGGGAAGCGCAACTGCGACGCGCTGGCCGGCTGTCGCCGTGTCGACCTCGCGATCGTGGACCTGAACGCTGCGAACGCGCACTTCGCGCCCCACCGGGTCGATGCGGAGCACGTCGCCAGCAGTGATCCGTCCCGACCAGAGAGTTCCCGTCGCGACGGTCCCGATGCCGTGCAGGCTGAACACACGATCGACGTAGAGCCGCGTCGGCGCTTCGGACCGCTCGCTTTCGACGGAAGCGCGGGCCAGAGCGGCTCGTAGGTCGTCCAAACCATGGCCGGTCTTCGCGCTGACGGCGACTACTTCCGCGCCAGGCACGAGCTCGCGCGCTTCAGCGAGTGCGAGCTCGAGCTCTTCCGGTTCGACGGCGTCGGCCTTCGTCACGGCGACCACACCACGCTCGACTCCGAGCAGGCGGAGGATCGCGAGGTGCTCGCGGGTCTGCGGTCGCGCGCCCTCGCCTGCGTCGACGACGAGCAGGAAGAGGTCGATGCCCGTTGCGCCGGCGACCATCGTTCGGACGAAGCGCTCGTGTCCCGGAACGTCCACGAGCGAGAGCCGGCGGCCGTCCGGCAGGTCGAGCGGCGCGTAGCCCAGGTCGATCGAAATCCCGCGCGCCTGTTCTTCCGGCAATCGATCCGTGTCCTTGCCGGTGAGGGCGCGGACGAGCCACGTCTTGCCGTGGTCGATGTGTCCCGCTGTCCCGACCGTCAGCGGCATCTGGCTTGGATCAGACCGTCTTCGATCTCGTCGACCAAGAAGCCTGCACTGTCGAGAAGCGCACGCCAATCCGACTCGGTTCGCTCCCGGCCGCGCTGAAGGACGAGCATCAGGAGATCCAGCCATTTCACGCCGTCGGGGTCGTTTCCCGGCGGCACCACCGAATCGAGGATGAGCAACCGTGCCTCGTCGGGTGCAGCCGCACGAACGGTGCGCAGGATGGCCGCGGCAGGCTCGTCGTCCCAGTCGTGGAGGATCTTGGACAGGACGTACGCATCGCCTTCTGGCACCTGGTCGAAGAAGCTTCCGGACACGAACGAAACTCGATCACCTTGGACGGTCTCGTCGCGATCCGCCTCGGGCAGGTCGAAGACGATCCCGCGCAACCCCGGGTGTCGCTCGAGCAGGTCGCGCAGGAGCCTGCCGGTGCCGCCGCCGATGTCTACGACGGTCTCGTCCTCGCGCCACTCGAGCGCAGCGAGCTTGTCGGCACGTTCCGCTTGGCCACCCTCCATGGCTCTGTCGAAGTTCGAGCGTTCCTCTGGCTTTGTGGCAAACCAGGACCAGATGTCCATCCCGTGCACGCGGACAAAGGGCACGTCGGTTAGGCGTACGTCGAGTGCACCCGTAGCAGGGAAGAAGACCTCACCGAAGAGGTGCGCGAACTCTCGCCAGCGGTCGGCGTTGTCACTGCGGAGCAGTTCCGAGACTTCGGTGTTTCGGAAAACGCCGGGCTCCTCCTCCGCGAAGACTCCGTCGCTCGCCAGAGCGCGCAGGATTCGGTGGAGGGTCTCGGCATCCGCGCCGTTCTGCTTCGAAAGCTCGGCGACCGAGCGCGGACCAAGAGCGAGAGCGTCGGCTACGCCGAGGTCCGCGGCGATGCCTATTGCCTTCGTCCCCAACGCGCCGCGAGCGAGATTCCAAAGCCGTGCTTCGGGCGGCAGGTCGCTCATACCCGAGCCGCCTCGATTGCCACGGCGACCTCCTCGGCCTCGCCGTCCGTGAGCGTCCGGCAATCCAACAGTGTTCTGCCATCGCGCACGACTGCGATCACGGGTGGATCGCCGGCGCGGAGCTTCATGGCGAGCTCTTCCTCGACCGCGCAGGCGAAGCTCGGAAGCTCGGTCAACGGCAGCGAGCCACCGCCGGCGCGCGCAACGGTCTCCTCGACCTCGCCGCCGACGAGCTTCGCCAGGCGCGTGGCCCGGGCACGCACCGCCTCGGGCGACTCGCGCAACATGCGCAGGACCGGAATCTCGTCGGGCGCGTCGATCGCCAGCGTGAGCGTTCCTTCGAGAGCGGCGAGCGTCAGCTTGTCTGCGCGCAACGCACGCTGCAGGGGATGGCGTCGCAGCCTCTCCACGAGATCGGCCCGTCCGACGACGATGCCGGCCTGAGGTCCCCCAAGCAGCTTGTCGCCGGAGAAGCAGACCAGGTCGGCGCCGGCAGCCAAGCTCGCGCGAGCCGTCGGTTCGTCGCCGACGTCGAAGAGCGCACCGGAGCCGAGATCGTCCACGAGCGGCAGGCCGTGACGACGAGCAACGTCCGCCAGTTCGCCCAGCGAAGGCTGGGCCGTGAAACCGACCACGCGGAAGTTCGACTGGTGCACACGCAACAGCACCGCTGTCTCCGCGCCGATCGCCGCCTCGTAGTCGCCGGCGCGCGTGCGGTTCGTCGTCCCGACCTCTCGCAATCGCGCGCCCGATCGCTCGAGCACGTCCGGAATGCGGAAGCCGTCGCCGATCTCGATCAACTCGCCACGCGAGACCAGCACGTCCCGGCCCTCGGCAAGCGCGGCGAGCGCAAGCAGGACCGCCGCCGCATTGTTGTTCACGACAAGGGCGGCCTCCGCGCCCGTCAAGCGGCGCAGGATGCCGGCGACGTGATCCTGCCTCGACCCGCGGCCGCCGGCAGCCACGTCGTACTCCAGGTTCGAGTAGCCGCGCGCGATCTCGCGCACGCGGTCGAGGGCAGCCTCGGCGAGCGGCGCGCGCCCGAGGTTCGTGTGCACGATCACACCGGTGGCATTGATGACCCGTCGTAGCTGCGGTGCACGTGCGGCGCTGAGCTCGGCCAGCAGTTGCGCCCCGAGATCCCCCGGATCGTCGCCCCGCTGTAGTAGTTCACGCGCACGCGCGACAACCTTGCGCGCCGCTTCGACGGCAAGTGGGTCGTCGCTTTGACGCGCCAGCTCGTCCACCGATGGCAGGTCGCGCAGCCTCATGGCCGAAGGCTACTGAGTACCTAGGGCCGGGAGCTCACTGCGCGTCGGCCTTGACCGGGGCCGCCGGCGTCTCCGACGAGCGCCGCTCGTACTCGTCGCGGACGCGTTCGACCACCTCGTCGAGATCATCGGTGACGAAGAGAAGATCGAGGTCGTCGGGCGAGATCATGCCGTCGGCGAGAAGTTCGCCCTTGATCCAGCCGAGCAGCTCGCCCCAGTAGTCCGAGTCGTACAGAACGACGGGGAAGTGGAAAACCTTGCCCGTCTGAATCAGCGTCAGCGCCTCGAACAGCTCGTCGGCGGTGCCGAAGCCGCCGGGGAAGACGACGAACCCCTCCGCGACCTTCACGAACATCGTCTTCCGAGCGTAGAAGTGACGGAACGTCAGCGAGATGTCGAGGTACGGGTTCGGCGACTGCTCGTGCGGCAATTGGATGTTGAAGCCGACCGAGAGCCCGCCGCCCTCCTTGGCGCCGCGATTCGCCGCCTCCATCACGCCAGGCCCGCCGCCGGTCACGACCGCCCAGCCCAGTTCGGCGAAACGTCGGCCTGCGGCGCGGGCCTCCGCATACACCGGGCTGTCTTCCCGGATACGGGCCGAGCCGAAGATGGTCACCGCCGGCTGGTCGATCCTGTCGACTGCCTGGAAGCCCTCGCGGAATTCCTGGGCGATGAGCGCGATGTCCTGCTCGAGATCTTCGGTCTTCTCCTCGGCGGAGAGGATCCGTCTGTCTTCCATCAGAAGTTGCGAGGCACGTGCGTGGCATGCATGCCGAGCACGAGCAGGGCGGCAAGACCGAAGTACAGGACCGCGACGATCAGCCTCTGGTGCGGCTCGACGCGGTAGTACTCCTGCATCTCCGGATGCCCGCGCATCTTCCAGCGATTCCAGAGCTCGGTCGCCGAGAAGATCAGGATGATGATCAGGATCGGATTCGGCTTCCAGATCACAAGGCCGAGCAGGGCAACGAAGCCGGCCAGCCACAGCGCCGGGTGCAAGGCGGCAGTGATGCGCCCGCCGTCGAGCGGCACAACCGGAAGGAGGTTGAAGAGGTTGAGGAAGAAGCCGAGGAACGCGAGCGCCTTCAGCGAGTTCGAGTCGTAGGCGACCCCGGCGATGTAGATCGCCAGCGCGGCGGCCGAGCCGAGCAGCGGGCCTCCGATCGCGAGCTTTGCCTCACGCCAGGCGTTGTGCGGCATCTCCTTGAGCGTGATGAGAGCGCCCATGAAGGGGATGAACAACGGCGCCGAAACGGGCAGCCCTTGCCGCTTTGCCTCGAGGACGTGTCCCATCTCGTGCACGAACAGCAGCACCACGAGCCCGATGCCGAACCACCAGCCGCCGATCCAGACGTAGACAGCCGCCGAGACGACCATCGAGAACAGGAACTTGAACTTGAGCAGGACGAAACCGAACTTGGCCAGGAATGCCCCGATGGCCGCGATCGGCGCCCACAGCTTCTGAAACAGCCTGCGCCAATCGAAGCCTTTCGGCTGGATCGGCTCGTACTGGCGCCACTCCTGGGGGTATTGCTCCATGTCAGCCATTGTGCCTACCCGTATCGGTTGCACCGCGCCAACTCAGGACCCCCGGCCGATCCATTCCTCGCCCCCCTCGTAGAACTCCTTCTTCCAGAGCGGCACCTGGCTCTTGAGGGTGTCGATCGCGTCCTTGCAAGCAGCAAGGGCGTCCTGGCGGTGTGGAGCGGAGACGGCGATCATGACGCTGGCCTCACCGATGTCTACGCGGCCGGTGCGATGGTGGATCGCAATCGCACAGAGGTCATAGCGACCCTTGAGCTCCTCGGCGATCTGCGTCATGACCTGCTCGGCCATCTCCTCGTAGGCCTCGTAGTCGAGGTGGAGCACTGTGCGTCCACGCGACTGCACGCGGGTGGTGCCGGTGAACGTCGCGATCGCGCCCGCCTGGGGCGATCGGACCTCGTCCACGACTGCGTCGAGCGAGAGCGGCTCCGAACTGAGCCGGAAGGCTCCGCCCGAGACCGGCGGGATCAGCGCCACCTCGTCGCCGTCCTCGAGGTCGCGATCCCCGTCGGCGTATTCCTTGTTCACGGCGTAAAGAAGGCCCTCGGGCTCGTCGCCGAGATCGAGTGCCGACCAGACATCGGCGACACGATTGACCCCGTCGAGCTCGCGCTCACTCCAACCGGCGCGTTCGCGCAGGCCCGCAAACAGGCGTACGCGCACGGCCACGAAGCTCAGATTATCGCTAGGGCTGCTACGTTGTCCGAGTAATCAGGACGAGTACCGGTAGTGCTTTCCAGCCTTCCTCTACTTGTTCGACGTCAAGGATCAAGGGAGGAAATTACGTGGCAACCGGTACCGTCAAGTGGTTCAACGATGCCAAGGGATACGGCTTCATCGCCCCCGAGGACGGCGGCAAGGATCTCTTCGTGCATCACTCGAACATCGCCGGCGACGGCTTCAAGTCGCTGACCGAAGGTGCCAAGGTCGAGTACGAGTCGCGCGAGGGCCAGAAGGGCCCCGAGGCGATCAACGTCACTCCTCAGTAGAGAGGACGCGTAGTCGCCGAGAAGGAACAGAAGATTGAGCTCGACGGCGAGGTCGTCGAGGCTTTGCGGAACGGTTATTTCCGGATCGCACTCGACGGCGGCCATGAGACGCTCGGATACACGGCCGGGAAGATGCGGCGCTACCGCATCCGTATCTTCCCCGGCGACCGGGTGAAGATCGAGCTTTCGCCGTACGACCTCAATCGCGGCCGGATCGTCTACCGCTACAAGTAGCTCGCCCGGCCAGCCCGCGTACGATCCTGGTGTGGCTACCACAGGCGACGAGCGGCACACCGACTCGGACATCGAGGTCAAGCCGGTCTACACCGCCGAGGACGCGCCCGAGGAGCTAGAGCTTCCGGGCGAGTTCCCCTTCACGCGCGGTCCCTACCCGGACATGTACCGGGGGCGTCCGTGGACGATCCGGCAGTACGCGGGCTTCGCGTCCGCAGAGGAGACGAACCTGCGTTTTCGCTACCTCCTCGAGCGTGGCCAGACAGGGCTCTCGGTCGCGTTCGACCTGCCGACACAGCTCGGCTACGACTCCGACGATCCGCGCGCGGTCGGAGAGGTGGGGCGCACCGGGGTGGCGATCGACTCGATCGCCGACCTGGAGCTGCTCTTCGACCAGATCCCGCTGGACGAGGTCTCGACGTCGATGACGATCAACGCGCCCGCCGCATTGCTTCTGCTGCTCTACGAGCTCGTTGCGGAAGAGCAGGGCGTCGGCGGCGACAAGCTGCGCGGCACTGTGCAGAACGACATCCTCAAGGAGTACATCGCGCGCGGGAACTACATCTACCCGCCGCGCCCCTCGATGCGTCTCACGACGGATCTGTTCGCATACACCGCGGACCGCATTCCAAAGTGGAACCCGATCTCGATCTCGGGGTACCACATCCGCGAGGCGGGCTCGACCGCGGTGCAGGAGCTCGCGTTCACACTCGCCAACGGGATCGCGTACGCGGAGGCCGCCGTCGCAGCAGGGCTGTCACCAGACTCACTCGGCGAGCGGCTCTCGTTCTTCTTCAACGCGCACAACCACTTCTTCCAGGAGGTGGCGAAGTTCCGGGCCGCGCGGCGCTTGTGGGCGCGCATCATGCAAGAGCGGTTCGGCGTGACGAATCCGAAAGCGCAGGCGCTGCGCTTCCATGCCCAGACGGGCGGCTCGACGCTGACGGCGCAGCAGCCGGAGAACAACATCGTGCGCGTCGCGATCCAGGCGTTGTCGGCTGTGGCCGGTGGTGCGCAGTCGATTCACACCAACGGCTACGACGAGGCGCTGGCCTTGCCGTCGGAGCGCGCTGCGCGAATCGCGTTGCGCACGCAACAGTTGCTCGCGCACGAGGCCGGTGGTACCGACACGGCCGACCCGTTCGGCGGCTCGTACTTCATCGAAGCCCTCACGGACGAGCTCGAGTCGAAGGCCTGGGAGTTGATCCTGCAGATCGACGAGCTCGGCGGCGCCGTCGCCGCGGTCGAGCAGGGCTTCGTGCAGGCGGAGATCGAGCAGGCGGCGTTCCGCTGGCAGCAAGAGGTCGAGTCCGGCGAGCGCGTGATCGTCGGCGTCAACAGCTTCGCCGAGGGTGAGGAGGAGCCGATCGAGTTGCACCGGCTGGACCCCGCTGCCGAGAAGCGGCAGCTCGAGCGCACGGCGCGCGTCCGCACGGAGCGAAACGCCGGCGACACCGCGCGCGCGATCGAGGTCGTGCGGGAGACCGCGCGCGGCGAAGGGAATCTCATGGTGCCGATGCGCGAGGCGCTGCGCGCACGCGCGACGGTCGGCGAGATCTCGAACGCGCTTCGCGACGAGTTCGGCATGTACGACGCCCAGTAATGACCAGCGTCGGTCTCGCCGAGATCGTTCTGATCGTCGAAGACGTGCCTGCGTCGACCCGCTTCTACGAGGACGTCGTCGGACTGACGCTCGAGAACGAGCCGTCGGACGAATGGGCCTGGTTCTGGGCCGGGCAGGAGGGCAAGCGGCAGCGCCTCGCGCTTCATCGCGGCACGCTTCTCTTCGAAGGGCAGTCGCCTCACCCGGAAGGCGAGCGATTCGGACAGGTGCACTTTGCGTTCGAGGTCGCGCGGGACGACCTCGAGGAAGCAGTCGCCCGAGTGCGTGGCGCGGGCGTAGAGGTATTCGGGCCCGTCGAGCTGGAGTGGATGAACGCGGAGTCGTACTACTTCTACGACCCGGACGGCAATCTGCTCGAGTTCTGGTCGCCCGATCTAGGCCGACGCGCCTGAGTAGTGACGCAAGCCGAAACGCCAGAACCAGCGCGTGAAGCCGAACAGCACCACGGCGAAGACGATGGAGACCACCAGCGTTCCCCAGTGCAGTCGTGAGGTGATCGCCTGCGCTGGAACGGTGACGGCGAAGCCGACGGGGATCAGAAACGTGACGCTGAAGCGGAGCCACGTGGGATACACGCCGATCGGCCAGCGGCCCGTCTGGTAGATCCCCTCGAAGAGCTCGAGCACGTTCTCCATGCGGACAATCCAGAACGCGCTCGTGGTCACGATCAGCCAGAAGCAGTAGACGAGGACGATGCCAATGCCGAGTGCGAAGGCGAACGTCAGAGCGTCGACGAAGCCGACCGAGCTCTGGATTCGCGTCAGGCCGACAATCAGGAGGGTCAGGCCCGTGAAGACCTCGACGCTCTGCCAGATCTGGAACTGCCGCACGCTCACGAGCACCTGTGAGTCCGCGGGCTTCGTCAGGGCGTAGTCGAGCGTCCCCTGCTGCACGTCCTGCATCAGCTTCTCCATGTTCGGCTGGATGAAGGTGTGGATCAGCCCGCCGAGCAGGATCTGAACACCGAGGAGGGAGAGCAGCTCCGGTTCCGTCCATCCATTCAGCTCAGTCGTGTGTGAGTAGACGAGCGCGAGCATGATCAGCCCCGTCCCGGCCTGGATCAGCGACTGGAAGAGCTGGAGGAAGAAGTTGACGCGGTACTGCAGCTCGTTGAGCGCGCCCACCTTGAAATAGAGCAAGCCGACTCTGAGTGCGTTCATCCGCCTACCGCCGAGAATCGCTTGATCGCCGCGGTCCACGCGAACTTGAAGAGCACATAGCCGATGCCGATCCAGAGCACCTGCACGCCGAGCCCGAGCATGAGCGAGCCGGAGGACATGTGGCCGACGAGCACCTCGATCGGAAAGCCGAACGTCCACTTGAACGGCAGGAAGTTCGCCAAACTCTGAACCCATGCGGGCATCAGTTGCAGCGGGACGAGGCGGCCGGAGAGCAGCATCTCCGTCGCCATATAGAGGTCGAACACAGCGGCGCCCCTCGTCGTCCAGAAGTTCAGCATCCCGATCACGCCCTGGAACATGCTGCGGATCAGATACGCGCCCCAGATGGCGAAGATAAAGACGACGATCTCGAGCGCGGTCGGATGGAGGTCCGGCTTGAACACGAGCGACAGGCCGATTGCGATCGGCACCCACAGGCCCACGACCACGAACTTCCAGCCGGCGAAGTAGGCGAGGTCGAAGTGAAGGATGTGCATCGGCCGGAGGAGCTGCCCGGAGAGTTGGCCCTCCCGAATGCGCCACTCCCAGAACGGCGCTCCGAAGACGATGTTCATGTTGCGAACGAGCGTCCAGACGATGTAGTACGCCGCGAACTCCCCGGCGGTGATTCCATTGACCGACCCGCCGTGCTGGTCCGCGATCGTCGACCACACCACTAGCTGGATCACCGGCTCGGCGATCATCCCCAGCATGTAGAAGTAGTTCGTGACGCGGTACTGCAGCTGTTCCGCGACAGCCGTCCGCATGGTCGTTACGTAGAAGTCGAGCAGTGAGCGCCAGCGGCCTTCCTCCCGCAGTTGCGCGACGGGCAGTTCCGCGGCTTCGACGCTCATCGCTCCTGTGCGAAGACGAGCTCGATGACGTCTTCGATCGGCGGCTCCTCGATCGTGAGGTCGAGAACGTCGTGATCGTTGAGCAGACGTGCAGCCACGCGCGACGTCTCCGCCTTCGGGACACGTAGCGTCACGCGGCCCTCTTCGCGGTGGATGACCTCGCCGTACTCGTCCAGTGGAGCGTTCCCGTTCTCGAGCACGATCCCGATGGTCTTGTAGGCGGCGAATTCGTCGCCGAGGCTCGAAAGCGCGCCGTCGAAGAGGATTCGGCCGTGGTGGATCACGATTACGCGCTTGCACAGGGCTTCGACGTCGGCCATGTAGTGGCTCGTCAGCAGGACTGTGGCGCCGTGGCGGCGGTTGTACTCCGCGACGAAGATGCGGATACGTTTCTGCATCGTCACGTCGAGGCCGATCGTCGGCTCGTCGAGAAACAGTACTTGTGGCCGGTGCAGTAGCGCAGCGACGATCTCGACCTTCATCCGCTCGCCAAGTGAGAGGTTGCGGACGGGCTTGCGCACCAGATCGCCGACATCGAGCAGCTCGATCAGCTCATCGCGCATCTCGAGGAAGTCCTCGCGCCGCAGGCGGTAAATGGCGCGGTTGAGCTCGAAGGAATCGAGTGCCGGGATGTCCCACTGGAGTTGGTTGCGGTTTCCCATCACCATTGTCATCCGGCGGAGGTAGTCGCGCTCCCGCCGTGACGGCACGTGACCGAGCACGAGGGCCTCGCCGCTCGAGGGATAGAGCAGGCCGGAGAGCATCTTCAGGGTCGTCGTCTTGCCCGCGCCGTTCGGGCCGAGAAAGCCGACGACCTCGCCCGGCGCAATGTCGAACGAGATGCCGTCGACGGCGCTCACCTCACGGTTCTTGCGGCGCACGAGGCTCTTGGCGGCCGCGCGCAGGCCCGCCTCGCGCTCGGGCACCTTGAAGATCTTCGTAAGCTCGGAGACATGGATGATCGAAGCCGGGCTCGACACGGCGCTCAACTTACCTGCCGATGAGGATCCTGCTCGTCTCGCAGATGTATCCGGGACCGGCGGATCCTGACCTCGGCGTCTTCGTGCGCGGGCTGGAGGAACAGCTGGTCGCGCGCGGGCACGAAGTCGAGCGCGCGGTTCTCGATCGGCGCGGGATGAGCAAGGTGAAGTACCTGAGGCTCGCGCGTGCGACGCTGGCCGCGTCGCGCCGCTTCAAGCCCGACGTCGTGTACGCACACTTCCTCGTTCCGACCGGGCTGATCGGCGCGGTCGCCGGCGGGGCGCCGCTCGTCGTGACCGCGCACGGTCGCGACGTGCGCAACGTCGGCTGGCTGCCCGGGATTCGGGCTGCAACTCGTTACGTCGTGCGACGGTCTGCTGCGATCATCGCGGTCTCCGATTACCTGCGGCGCGAGCTGGAGGCGAAGGTGCCGGAGGCGCGCGGCAAGACCGAGGTCGTCGACTCGGGTGTCGACCTGGAGCGCTTCATGGTCCAACCCGCCCCCGCGGGGCCGCCGCGCTACGTGTGCATCGGCTCACTGATCGAACGGAAGAACGTGCTCCGCCTCGCAGGCGCCTTCGAAAAGCTCGGCGAAGGGACGTTGACGTTCGTCGGCGACGGGCCGCTCCGTGAACGGCTCGAAGGGCGGCCGGGGATCGAGCTCACGGGCGCACTTCCCTACGACCGTATCCCTGCGCAGATCGCGGCCGCGCACGTCGTGTGCCAACCCAGCCTGATCGAGCCCTTCGGGCAGGCCGTGCTCGAAGCGATGGCGTGTGGGAGATCGGTCGTCGCAACGAGGATCGGCGGGCCGCCCGAGTTCGTCCCTCCCGAGGCCGGCGTGCTCGTCGATCCGGTCGACGAGGACGCGCTCGTCGACGCGCTGCGAACCGCAGCTGCGCGGCCCTGCCCGAACCCCGCCGCACGAGCGGCGGCCGAAGAGCACGACGTCAGGCGTCAGGCGGAGAAGGTTGAGGCGATTCTCCAGCGAGCCGCTCGAGGTCCGCAAGCCTGAGCTCGACGAGCGGGCGAATCGCTTCCTCGAGGCCTGCCTCGCGGGCCGCCTCCAACGCCTGCTCGTAGCTCTGGCGGGTTTTCGCCGGATCGACGCCTTGTTTGAGCCGGTTGTCTCCGGTGACGAGGAGCTTCTGAATCCGCTCCCGTGCGTCGTCCCCCTTCACAAATCGACCGTAACAGTTCACATTGAGAGTGGAACCGCGTCATGGAGGCCGCCGTCGACATGCCAGAGGGGGTCCGCGTGCTGATCGCGGACGACCACCGCCTGTTCGGGCAAGCCCTCGAGGCGATCCTCGCGACGGATGACCGGCTCGAGGTCGTGGGCCACGCCGGGGATGGATCGGAGGCGGTGCAGCTCGCGATTTCCGTCGACCCGGACGTGATCCTCATGGACATCGCCATGCCGATCATGGACGGCTTTCAGGCAACGAAGCAGATCCGCAGGCACCAGCCGCAGGCGTGCATCCTCATGCTCACCGGCTCGAACTCGCGCATCGACGTCGATCGCGCACGGGAAGCCGGCGCGGCCGGCTACGTGACCAAGGACCGGATCGCCGCGGAATTGATCGACGCGATCCTCGAAGTCGCCCCGTAGCCCGCTGCTACCCTCATATCGCGATGGTTCAGGTGCTCGCCGTTCTCCAGGTACTGCTTGCGATGGGGCTCATCGCCCTGATCCTCATGCACTCGGGCAGGGACGCCGGTCTCGGTGGAATGGGCTTCACGCCTGCCTCGCAGGGTGGTACGCACATCGTCGAGCGCAACCTCACGAGGCTGACCGTCGCCGTCGGCATCCTCTTCACCGTGAACTCCATCCTGCTGTTTCACGCGCTGAAGTAGCTGCGCTCTGCGCAGCCGTCGCCGTGGTCGCGGCCGGCTGTGGCTCGAGTGAGAACGTGCAGGCTCGGCCGCCGGTTGCAGCTGGACCGCCCGATGTCGTGCGCGTCGCGCTGACGGACTATCGCTGGCCGCTCGATCCCGCGCTCGCGCGTGGCCGCGACGAGACGACGCTGGCGCGTGCGCTCTACTCGACTCCGCTTCGAACCGATCCGATCACGGGCACGGTGGTCCCCGGCCTCTGCACGGCGTGGAAGGCGTCTCCGGACTTTCGGCGCTGGACGTTCACGTGCGGCGGCTCGGCGCCGTCGATTGCCGCCGCCCTGCGGCGCGTCGTGCGCCTGCGTGACGCCCCTGCCAACTGGCTCTTCGCACGAACGGAGCGGATCTCCGCCGATGCGACGACCCTCAACATCCGGCTGCGCTCTTCCTGGCGCCGGTTTCCGTACGCATTGACCGCAGTCGGAGCGGCCCCGCGCTTTGTCCCAGGCCCGTTCAAGCTCGTCAGCGGAACAAAGCGTCTCGTCGTCGCGCGGCGGGAGGGGCTCACGTTGCAGTTCCGCCGCCTCGGTGCGCGCGCAGCGGTGCAACAGTTCAGAGCGGGGCAGCTGGACGAGGCGCCGGTTCCGCTCGGCGACATAGCGGCGACGAAGGCCGATGCGCAGCTCGGGAGTGCCGTCCGAGCGCGCACGCTGCTCGGCCTCGATCTCGTCGAGTTCGGCCCGATCGATCACCGGCTTCGGTCCTCCTACCGCGACACCGCGGATCGCGGCGACTACGAGCAGCTGGTCTCGGAGCTCAGCGGCTCGAGCGCGTACGGCTTCCTCGGCGGCGAGGAGGCGGACCCGGCGCGGTTTCGCAGGGCGCTCGGCGAGATCCCGACGCTGCCGCGCCGCGCGGTCCGGGTCTTCGTCCCACCCGTACCGGCGTTGCGTACCGGCGCGCGGCTTCTCTATGCGCAGTGGCGTGACGTAGGCCTGGGTCCCCAGCTCGCTACCGCGCTCCCGGCCGATGCGAACGTCGAGCGCATGCTCGCCGTCTATCCGCAGGAGGAGGCGATTCCGGCGGAGCTCGTCCTGCACAACGAGTTGGAGCCGCGCGCTGCGTTGCTGCGCGCACTGGGCGCGACACAGCAACGCCGCGATCTCGAGTTGGTCGACGAACGGCTCTGGACTTCGGCGCGAGCCGTCCCGGTCGCGTGGGTCGTCGACGCTCGCCTCGTCTCTCCGCGACTGGAGGGTTGGCGCGAGGACGTGCTGGGAGACGTGGACTACTCGGCGGTCAGATCCCGGGCTTCGAGCCGACGCCCGTGATCGTGAAGCGCTCCGACGCGAGGGCGGGTGCCAGGACCCCGTACGGGTACCGCTCGCCGTAGAAGTTCTGCGAGTTCACGAGCGAGGCCTTGTTCGTGAGCCCCACCACGTCGCGCAGCAAATCCGGGACGGCGACCGTGAAGCGGAGATTGACGAGCGGCTCAGCGATCTTGCCGCCGCGGATGCGGAACGTCCCATCGCGCGTCATGCCGGTGATGATCCCCTCACGCGGGTGCACGACACCGAGGTAGTGCAGCCGTGTGATGTAGAGGCCGTCGCCGACCAGTTCGGCGAGCTCCTCGACCGACTCGGCATCGCCCGGCAGCACGGACAGCGCCGACGGAAGCGGGCCCCAGTCGCGTAGCTCGGCAGGCGGAGCGTGGCCGGTGGACTCCGCACCGTTCCCGGCCTGTGCCGCCCTCGCTCGATCCCAGACGACGTTACGGGCGACGCCTGCCTCCACGAGTTGCACGCGCCGTTTGGGCGTGCCTTCGAAGTCGAACGCCTTCGGCAGGCCACGCGGATCGAGTGCGTCGTCCGCAATGGAGATCTTCTCGTCGAAGACCTTCTCGCCGAGCCGGTCGGTGAAGTAGCTGCGCTTGTCGAGCACGCCGAGCGCGCCGAACGAGTCGTGCGAGAAGTAGTCGAGCAGGTCGGCGAACGCATACGGCTCGAGCACCGCGCGGTACACGCCGGGGTCGATCTCTCCTGCACCCCTGGTTCGTCTTGCCTTCTCCGCAGCTTCCTGCGCGACGGCGGTCGGATCGATGGCGCTCGCGCGCCATGCAGTCTGCTCGGCGTAGCCCGAGCCGCTCTCGTCTGCTGCGACGACGAGCGCGGTCGCATCCGTCATGCGCTGCTGCACGGACAGTCCCGTCGAGGAGACGATCGCAAGCTCGGAGACGGCGCTGGTGAAGAAGCCATAGACCGGGACGTCGCCGCCCGCGTCGATCGACGTTGCAGCGAGGCGAGCCTGATCGGCAGGCCCGAGCCCCGCCGTCTCTTCGTCGTAACCCTCGACGGCGGTCGGATCCGTGGGAGGGGCGAGGCCGGGGAAGGATTCGTCCGGAGGCGAGCTCTCAGCGGCGTCCGCTGCCCGGCGAGCCAGTTCGGCGAGACCCGGTGCGTCGATCCTGTTCGTCGTCGCGATGCCGGCGCGGTTGCCGTGAACGACTCGCAGCGTGACCATTGCGTTCTCGATCAGCGTCGGCTGGTGCACCTCCGACCCGGCGAAGCGCGCCAGACCGGAGTGCTCGACATGCGCGACGGCTTCCGCTTCGCCGCCGGCCGTCTCGAGCGCGGCCTTCGCGACGTCGAGTGCGTTCACGACTGGAGCCCGACCTGCACGTTGCGAAAGCGTGCGGGAGCGGCCCCGTGTGAGACGTGGGCGCTCTGACCGGGCTGGCCCTTGCCGCAATTCGTCATGCCGTAGAGCCGCCAGGAGTCACGTCCGGCGATCGCGTCCAGCGAGCCCCAGAACTGCGGCGTGATCCCGGTGTACGTCGCGTCGCGCAACATGCGGCCGAGCTTGCCGTCCTTGATCTCCCAGGCGATCTGCGTGCCGAACTGGAAGTTGAGGCGCTTGTCGTCGATCGACCAGCTGCGATTCGTCTCCATGTACACGCCGCGGTCGACGTCCGCGAGCAGATCGTCGAGCGTTCCTGCGCCCGGCTCGAGGTGAAGGTTCGTCATCCGCACAAGCGGCATGCGGTTCCATCCGTCCGCGCGCATCGAGCCCCCGTTGCCGGCACCGATGCGGGCCGCGGTCTCCCGCGACGTGAGAAAGCCGGTGAGCAGACCGGCCTCTACGACGGGCGCTCTCTCGGCGGGGACACCTTCGTCGTCGAACGCGAAGCTGCCGAGCCCGCCCTTCGTCGTCGCGTCCGCCGTGATGTTCATCAGCTCGGATCCGTAGCGGAGCGATCCAAGGTCGCCCGGCTTGAGGAAGCTCGTGCCGGCATATGAGGCCTCGGTGCCGTACACGCGGTCGAGCTCGGTGGGGTGACCGACCGACTCGTGGACCTGCAGCGCAACCTGGTCCCCGTCCAGAACGATGGTCATCACGCCGCTCGGGCACTCGTCGGCGCGCAGGAGCGCGGCCGCCTGCTCGGCGACGCGGGGCGCCTCACCGGCGAGATCGAGCCCGTCGACGTACTCCCAGCCGCTCTGGCAGCTCGAGCCGACATGCGCGCTCGGATAGCTCCGCATCTGGAAGACACCGTCACGAGCGGCGGCGCATTCGATCCCGCCGCCGCATTCGATCAGTTCCTGTTCGACCTCCGTCCCCTCCGAGGTGAGCAGGAGCTTGTGCTCGCGCTGCGCACGCACCATCGCCTGCCGGACAAGGATGTCCGGGCCGGCCATCGCTTCGTCGGCTTCGAGGCATTGCGCCACCTTCTCCGCCAGCGGGACCTCGAACGGATCCCGTTCCACGTGTGTGCGGTGCGTGCCGCTTGCAGGAGCGACGGGAGCGAGCTGGCGCGAGTGCTTTCCAGGCGCGGCGCTCGCAAAGGTGCAGGCCCGGAGCGCTGCGTCGCGGGCGCCTTCGGCGGAAAGCCGCCGGTCGCAGGCAAACCCCCAGGCGCCGTTCAGCAGCACCCGGACGCCGATGCCTTCGCTCTCGGAATCGGAGAGGCGCTCGACGCGGCCGCTCTTCGTCGCGACGAACTGGTTCCTCTTCATCACGACACGCGCGTCGGCGTACTCGGCCCCGGCCCCGGTTGCCGCGTCAACGGCGGCTGCACATAGATCACGCACGCGCGAGACTCTAATCAGGCCGCGAGAGCTCCCTCGTCGGCTCACGGCTACAATGCGCCGGCCTTCAAGCGCTGGTGGCGGAATTGGTAGACGCGCTAGGTTGAGGGCCTAGTGGCCTTAAACGGCCGTGGAGGTTCAAGTCCTCTCCAGCGCACTAACGACCGAAGTCCGGCCCCGCTCCGCGGGGCAGGGAGACTTCGGCGGGCTCCGCCCCGAAACGGGTTTGACAACGTCCGGGAGGATCTCTAGCCTGGTTGGCGAACACACGTTCGATCGGACAACCAACCTTGGAGGCGGAGATGCTGACGGGACGACAGCAGGAGATCTGGGACTTCCTCGTCGACTACGTCGACACACATGGCTACCCGCCCACCGTGCGGGAGATCGGTGAGGCAGTCGGGCTGGCCTCGCCTTCGACGGTGCACGCACATCTCGCGAACCTCGAGCGCGCGGGATTGCTCAAGCGCGACCCGACGAAGCCTCGGGCTCTCGAGCTCGTCGGACGAGAGCGCCAGGAGGCGCACGCGGGAACGGTAGAGAAGCTGCCGCTCGTCGGGCAGATCGCAGCCGGTGGACCACTCCTCGCCGAGGAGAACGTCGAGGACCACCTCGCCGTGCCAGAGACGCTGAAGGGCGATTTCCTCTTGCGGGTGAAGGGCGAGTCGATGATCAACGCCGGCATCCTCGACGGCGACCTCGTGGTCGTACAGCGCGCGCAGGAAGCACGCAACGGTGAGATCGTCGTGGCGCTGGCGGGCGACGACGAATCGGCAGACGAGGCGACCGTGAAGCGCTTCTTCCGCGAGAACGGTCGCGTGCGGCTCCAACCGGAGAACGACGCACTCGAGCCGATCTACGCACAGCATGTCCAGATCCTGGGGCGAGTGACGGGGGTATTCCGGTCCCTGTGAGCTCGATCGCGCCTCTTCACCGGACTCTCGAGCAGGAGCTCCAGGCGCTGCTTCGCGGCGCCAGCATGGAGTGCCTGGTCTGCGGCGAGTTCGTGCTGCACGCGGGCGGGATGATCAATTGCCCGGAGTGCAATTCGAGCCTGCGCGAGGAGCTCGGGCAGGAAGAGACGCAGCTACAATTCGATACGCAGGCCGGGTGACCGCGGGCTTTACGGCTCGAGGAAAGTCCGGACACCGAAGGGCAGGACGCTGGGGCGACCCAGGCGGCGAAAGCCGACGGAAAGTGGCACAGAAAGGAGACCGCCTGCAGCGATTCTCCGGAGACGCTGAAGGTAAGGGTGAAAAGGTGGGGTAAGAGCCCACCAGCGTCGTGGCGACACGGCGGCTAGCCAAACCCCGTCCGGTGCAAGGCAAACAGGTCCCGCCATCAGGCGGCCCGCCGAGGGACCGGGTTGCTGCAAAGAGGGATGGTCACCACAAACAGAATCCGGCTTACAGGCCTGCTAACGGAAAAGCCCTGGAGACAGGGCTTTTCCTATTAGAAGGCCCCTCGCCGCCAGCGACAGCGGCAGATCGGGTTAGCCGAGCGCTACGCCTTCGATGCTGGCTGGCTTGGGATCGGGCAGGCGTCTCATGCGCAACGCGTTGAGGAGGCCGAGCAGGCTTGCGATAACCGGGACGACCAGAGCGACCTGGAGGGAGCTGTCCCGCGCGTCCTTGTTGATGCGAAGGACTTCGGCCTGGACCTCTTTGGGCTCGTCCGCGAGGAGCGGTTCGAGCTGCGCATTGCTCATCACCTCGGCGTCGTCCTCCAGCGTGTCGGCGATCTGTTGCTGTTGTGCCGGTGGGATCACCTTGCTGTCTTCCGTCTGGTTGGTGAACGAGAAGGCGAGGAAGGCGAGCATGAGGCCGCCGGCCATCGCGAGCCCGAACGAGAGGCCGAATGACCCTGCCGCCGAGTTCACTCCGGCTGCCTCGCTGACCCGCTCTTCCTCGATCGGGGAAAGGGAGTAGTTGTTCAGCTGCGAGACGAGGAGGCCGAGCCCCGAGCCCGCGATCAGCAACGGGATGACCAGGGCCCAGCCCGAGTCCGTGCGCGGCACGATGGGGATGATCACGGCAAACCCGACCGAGCACAGAGCGAACCCCAGCAGGACGATGTTGCTGGGGCGTCGCCCGGCCGCCTTGCGTCCCGCGAGCAGCGCGACAGCGAACATGCTGAGCGAGAGCGGCGCGAGGGTCAATCCCGTCTCCAAGGCGTTGTACTCGAGCGTCATCTGGAGGAAGATCGGGAGCGCGATCATGGCGCCGCCGAGCGTGACGTTCTGCAACAGCTGAGCGGAGATCCCGGTCGTGAAGTGCGGAAACCCGAACAGCCCCGGGTCGAGCAACGTCGGCTTCCCTGCACGCTTGCGCCGCACGAGCCAGTAGGAGAGCAGCGCGAGCGCGACTGCTCCGATCGCGATCAACAATCCGACGAACTCGCCGCCTTCCTGCCAGACGAGAATGCCGAGCACGAGACCGCCCATGCCGACCACGCTGAGGATCGCGCCGACTACGTCGATCTGCCGCGGCCCCGTGTAGACCACGTCGCGGACGAGCTTGATCTGGGACAACACGACCGCGATCACGACGACCTCGAGCCCAAAGCCGACCCGCCACGAGAGGAACGTCGTCACGAAGCCCCCGAGCAGCGGCCCGACCGCGGCAGCGATCGCGGCAGCGGCTCCGACCAGCGCGTAGGTCCGCGTCCGAGCCGCTCCCTCGAAGTTCCCATGGATCAGGGACTGCATCGCGGGCAGCAGCAGCGACGCTCCGAGCCCGCCGATGATCGCCCAGAAGATGATGATCGCGGTCAGGCTCTGAGCCAGGGTCATCGCCAGGGCTCCGATCGCGTACGCAGAGAGACCGAGCACGTAGGCCCGCTTGCGCCCGAACAGGTCGCCGATCTTGCTGCTGATCAGGATGAAGGCGGCGGACACCAGTGCCTCCAACGCGATCGCGGCCTGAACGTTGCTCACGGTCGTGTCGAGGTCCTCGACCACGGAGGAGATCGAGACGTTCATCAGCGAGGTGTCGACGACGAGCACGAACATCGCCATCGCGAGCAGGACCGCGAGACGGGGGTTGGCTGCTCCTTCCTCGGGAGGGCCCGTTGCCACGCTCTCACTCACAACCGATCACCGGTCAACCTTTCGGAGTCTGACGCACGTCATGGGACTTGGAGAAACTTAGTGCTCTCTTCGTTGTCTGTAGCCGACGAGCGTATGCGCCACGGCTCCGAGCGCGATCACCTCTTTTGGATGACCTCGTCGACCCACCGCACCACGGCCTCAGAGGACGCGTTCGAGTTTGCTCCACAACAAGCTTTGCCGGCGCTCGCGCGAGCCCGAGGGCGGCTCGCCGGGATGCGAGCGAGCGATGTCCGGCTCGAACAGCCGTTCCTCGAACAGCGCGGCGGCCTCTGCGCTCCGCGCGATCATCATGATCTCCGAGTTGCGATAGAGCGCCCAGGCGTCGAGGTTCACGGTGCCGAAGCTGACGATGTCGTCGGCGACGATGACCTTCGCATGGACGACCGTCTCCGGTAGCTCCCACACCTCGATGCCCGCCCCGAGCATGTCAGCGTAATGGTGCTTCAGAGCGGCAGTGGCCTGCGCGTTGTTGGACGTCTTCGAGACGACGACCCTCACCCGCACTCCGCGCTGCGCGGCGGCGACAATCCGCTCGATCATGCCCCGGTCCGTGAGATAGGGGTTGATCACGTCGAGGCGCTCCCGGGCGCCGTCGATCTGCTCCCGGATCGCCTGCGAGGCCGCCACGTGCCCGCCGGGGATCACCTGTGCGAGCGCGATGGGCGTCGAGCCGGGGTCGGCCGGCTCCGGGAAGAACGACGACAGTTGGGAAGGAAGCGGCGCGCCGTGGCCGTGGAAGCTCGTCAGAAACGCCGCCTGCGCCTGGCGGACGACAGCGCCCGTGACCCGCACCATCACGTCATGGAAGCCGCCGTTCTCGAAGTGATCCTCGATGCCCGCGCCACCCGTCCACGCAACCGCGCCGTCGATCACGTAGAGCTTGCGGTGATCGGCCCGCCCGAGCTCGTCCTGCCGCCGACCGACCCGCTGGCCGTCGGGATACAGGCCGTACCGGCTCGGCGGGAAGACGTCGTTGACGACGATCTGTGCCCCGGAGGCGGCGAGGCTTGTAAACATCTCCCGCGCCTGCTTGTACGGCCTGGAACCGAACCCGTCGACAATCAGCCGGACCTCAACGCCCTCCCTCAGCTTCCGCTCCAGCAGCGCTGCCATCTTCATCCCGATCTTGCCCTCGCGCCAGCCGAACATCAGGATGTGCACCGTCGATCGCGCGCCCTCGACATCGGCGAAGATCCTCGGGAAGAAGTTCACGCCCTCCGCCAGCGGCTCGATCGTCGCCGCCGTCGACCACGCGAAGGGAAGTGCGGCGTCGCGCGGGCGGGCTGCACCTCGTGCCACGAACGCCTCGGTCGCAGCCTGAGCACCTGCCGACGTGACCGCGTCGAGGGGCGGCGGCCAGCTTGGACGCTGCGTGACCCCGAGCAGCCGCCGGTAAGCGAGCACGAAGAGTGCGGTCAACGCGCCCACCGCGAGTGGCACCAGCGGATACCTGCGCCCCGTCCTGCCCGCGCCGGGGCTCATGGCCCAACGTCCAGGAGCCCGTCCGCCGGGAATGAGTTGGCGATCTTCGCTGCAGGCATCAACCGAGAGTGTCCCAGGCATCGGCTCGCGTGGCTGGTAGTCCGGCTTACGGGCCTGCTAGCGAGACGCCCGCTACGGCGGGCTTCTCTATGTGCGCTGGTACTCGTCACGAACGCCGCCGCTGCTCCGCCGAGCGTGAACGCGCCGATCCCGAAAGAGCCCGCCCCCTTGGCCCGGGCACTTGCGCAGACGACGGCGGAGCTCGAACAGGCGATCGGCGACTGGAAGCCAAAGGACATCGCCGCACCGCAGCCGGTGGTCTTGCACGCGCTCTACCAGCAGCGCATCTACCGTTTGCTCACGCGTGACTCGCGTCTCGCAACCCGCACGCTCGCGCTCGTTTCGCCAGACCTGGCAAAGGTCAGCCGAGATCTTCTCGCCGCACAGCGCGAGCTCTATCGCCTCACTCCTCCGATCGGCGTCCAGACGATCAAGGTCGCCCGCCCACGACCGGCATCGGAGCTGTTGAGCTACTACCGCGAGGCGCAGCGCAGGTTCAGGGTGCCCTGGAACGTCCTGGCGGCGGTCAACTTCGTCGAGACGAAGTACGGCAAGCTGCGCAGCGCGAGCGCGGCCGGGGCCCAAGGCCCGATGCAGTTCATGCCTGCGACATGGCGCCGTTACGGGCTCGGGGGCGATGTGCAAGACGCACACGACGCAATCCTCGGGGCAGCGAACTATCTCCACGCGTCAGGCGCACCGGACGATCTGCGGACCGCGCTGCACCACTACAACCCCTCGAGCGCGTACGTCGATGCCGTTCTTCGCTATGCCCGACGCATCGGTGCCGATCGAACGATGTTCTACGCGCTGTACAGCTGGCAGGTCTTCGTCAAGACGCCGCGCGGCGATCGGCGCGTCACAGGGCCTGGTCTTCCGTGACAAACAGATGAGAGCCGTGACGGCTGCGCTCATCGCAGTCTCAGTTACGCCTCCTAGGGTCGGCCCGAAGGAAAGGAGGCGCACATGAGCAGGCAGTTCATCGCAGTAGGAGCAGTGGTTGGTGGCCTCGTCCTCGCTGGTGCGGTCAGTGCGACGCCGAGCACCCCGATCCCCGTCCTACCGCCGCCCGGCGACTTCGTCACTCGAATCGACAACAAGTATTTCCCGCTCCGGCCGGGCACGACCTTCAACTTCGGCGGGACGCAGGAAGGGAAGCGGAGCCGGGTCTCTGTGTTCGTCACGCACAGGACCAAGACCATCCTCGGTATCCGGGCGACGGTAATCCTGGACCAGGTGTTCGTCGGCGGGAGGCGCGAGGAGAAGACCTTCGACTGGTACGCGCAGGACAAGCACGGCAACGTCTGGTACCTCGGCGAAGACTCGTCGGACTTCGTCAACGGAAAGTGGGTTCGCAGCGACGGCTCGTGGCAGGCCGGAGTCAGAGGCGCGAAAGCCGGCATCGTGATGAAAGCCAATCCGATCGTGGGCAACCTCTACCGCCAGGAGTTCTACGCCGGTCATGCCGAAGACATGGCGAAGGTTCTGAGTAGAAGTGCGTCCGTCACCGTCCCGTACGGCAGCTTCGAGCGAGCACTGGAGACAAGCGAGTGGACACCGCTCGAGCCCGGCGTGGTGGAGCACAAGTACTACGTCAAAGGCGTCGGCAACGTTCGCACGATCATGATCAAAGGTGGCTCCGAGGAAGAGCACCTCGTGTCGATCAAGAGATGAATCGCTCCGTCTGACGGCTCCAGATCCGAAGCTCGCCGACAGGCCCGAACCCGAGCCGCCGGTACACGCCTTCCCCTTCGGGGCTCGGCGCGAGGACGGACGGCAGTCCCGTCTCGACGAGCATTGCGGCACGCGTGAGCGCGGTGCCATAACCGCGCCGTCTCATCGATGCGATGGTCGTGACGCCGAAGATGCCGACAGCCTCGTCGGTGCGATAGCTCATCGCGGCGCCGACCGGCTTGCCGTCGACACGCCCGAGCCAGAGGACCATGCGCGGCTCGTCGAGGATTTCCGGCGGGTGAATCGCGCCCGGCTCGATCGTTGCGCTTTCGTTCTCGAAACCGCGCACGCTGACGGCTTCGAGCTCCTCCACCTCCGCCGCGGTCGAGACCCGGACGATCTCGAGTTCCGGCGGCGCCTGATCGGCGAAGGATCCTGACGCCGCACAAAGGAACCACGGTTCGCGCCGCCAGTCCCGGAAGCCGTCCTGTGCAAGGTCGATCGTCTCCCACGAATCGCAGACAGCTCCGCTTGCATCGGCGACTGCCTCAGCCGGCGTCTCCGGACGCAATGTGATCGCCGTGAAATAGATGTGCGGCGGCGGGTCGAGTGCGCGCCAGGCGTCCGTGTCGGCGGCAGACCGAAGCCCGAGCGCCGTGAGCCACGCAGCGTGCCAGCCGGCTACGGCGTCGGCGCAGAGTGCGACCGGATCCTTCACGTGCCGAAGCGTAGGGGTTTAGGTGCGCAGGACGACTTCGAGCGCCGTGCCGCGGCCGGGCTTCGAGGTGAGACTGAACCCGCCTTCGATCAGCTTGGTGCGGGCACGGATGTTCTTCAAGCCCTGCCCGGCCGCCGCAGACTCGCCGTCGAAGCCTTCGCCGTCATCACGCACCAACACGAAGCGCTCGTAGTTGCGGATGCCGATCACGACCTCGGCTCGCGTGGCGTTCGCGTGCTTGCGGACGTTGGCGAGACCCTCCTGCACGATGCGGAAGACCTCGATCTGCTCGTCGGGCGCGAGCCTGACGTCGGGGTCGATCTCCAGGTCGACCTCCAGTTGTCCGTCGGCGGTCAGGAACTCGATGTAGCGATTGAGCGCCGAGTCGAATGATGCGTTCCCCGCTGCGGTGGACAGTGCAAGGATCGCGAAGCGCGCCTCTTGCTGTGCAGCATTCGCTGCCTCCCGCAGTTTCGCGATCGTCTCCTCCTGCGGTGCTCCGTTCTGCAACATCGACGCGTGCGTCGAGACGGCGAAGAGGTACTGCGCGAGGCCGTCGTGAATCTCGCGGGCCACCCGCGCGCGTTCCTCGGCCACCGCCCGCCCGAATTCCGCGTAGCTGATTGCGCGCCAGGCCCCGGCGAGCAGCAGTCCGTAGGCCAGCAGGCGGAGAGCGTCGCCGCGCGAGACGGAGCCCGCGGCCAGCACAGGGGTGAACACGTAGTGGAGCGAAGCGAACAGCATCAGCGTCGCGCCGAGCGCGAGCCAGCGATCGAGATCTTCGCGGCGCTCGTAGAAGCGTTTTCCGAAGCCGACCACGGCCAGGAGATTCAGAAGGGCCCCGGCGGCCAGCGCGCCCGTCAGTAGCCCGGGCGTCTCGGAGTGAGGGTCGATCGGGGGGAGGATGCTGCCGGCGGAGCGAAGCGCGAGCCACCCGAGCACGAGGACCGTGCACGCCGCGACCGCGGTGTTTGCCAGAGCGCGCGGGCCCGACCGCCCGGGCACGAACGGCGCCGCGGCGATGAGCGTCCACGCGAGCAGACGGCCGGCAACACCGGCCCACGTTTCCGCGCGGTGGGCGGGCTGACCGTCGAGCACCGGCGCGATCGCGAAGAGGACGATAGAGAGCGAAGCGATCAGAAAGCCGGTACAGAGAAAGAGATCGAGACGACGGCCCTCGACCGCGAAGCGGATCCCGGCCAGCAGGGCGATGATCCCGCCCGCGAAAGCCATCACCGTCTGCAGGACGAGGCCGAGCTGCGGCAGCGAGAACTTCGTCTGTAGGTCATGGTTCGAGACGAAGAGGGCGAGCGAGGACCCGAGCAGGCCGAAGAGGAGGATTTCTCCCCAGAGCCAGGCCTGGAAGTCGTCTCTGCTGTCTTGTCGCATGTTCACTCTTGTCGGCAGAACCCGGGCCGCCGATAAGCCTTGAAACCCTGATGGCTGAGCGAATCCTTCTCGTAGACGACCACCCCCTGACCCGCTCGGCCCTGGCCGGGCTGCTGGCGCAACACGGCTTCGACGTCGTCGGGGAGGCCGCCGACGGCGAAGAAGCGATCGAGGCCGCCGGCAGGCTCCAGCCGGACCTGATCCTGCTCGACCTCTCCATGCCCGGGCTCGACGGCCTCGGCGCCCTGCCCCGGTTGCGGGGCGCTGCTCCGGAGTGCGAGGTCGTCGTCCTCACCGCCTCCGGCACGGAGGAGAATCTCCTCGGTGCGATTCGAGGCGGCGCGGCCGGCTATTTGCTGAAGAGCGAGCCGCCGGAACGGATCGTGGACTTCCTCCGCGGGGTGGCGCAGGGAGAAGCGGCACTGTCGGGAGCGGTAGCCCGCCGGCTCCTCGAGCAGGTGCGCGAGGGCGGCGGACGGAGCTCAGGTGTGCCCGACTCGATCGCCGAGGCGCTGTCCGCGCGTGAGCTCGAGGTGCTGCTGCTTCTCGACGACCACCTCGCCACCGACGAGATCGCGAAAAGGTTGTTCATCTCGGAGCACACGGTTCGCTCGCACGTGAAGAGCCTGTTGAGAAAGCTCGGCGTCTCCTCGCGACGGGATGCGCTCGAGGCCCTGGCCAGCGCCCGCGGCTGAACTCACCCACTTTGGGTGAGTCCCTTCCCCCTTCGGGGGTGATGCCGCTAGAAGGCTTGATGCCGATACTGCGGACAGAAGTGCATCGCTCCCCGGGAAACGGAGCGAACGTGGAGGACGAACACCAGTGGCGATCGATTTCGGCGGCCGGCTTTCTTAGCCGGCCGTTGTCTTTCCCGAGGAGAACCCTTCGAGGGCCGCCGTCACCAGGCCTGGCAGCGTCTCGATGTTGTAGCCGCCTTCGAGTACCGCGGCCACGCGGGGCGCCAGCGCCGCGCAACGGCTGCTGAGCTCGCGAAAGCCGTCGGCGCTGACGCGCATGTGTGCAAGCGGGTCGTCTTCATGCGCATCGAAGCCGGCGGACACCAGGAGCAACTCAGGGTCGAACCGCTCGACCGCCGGCACGACCTTCTGGTCGAACGCCAGGAGGTACTCCTCGTCCCCGGCGCCGGCGCTCAATGGGACGTTCACCGTCGTGTCGCTCTGTTCGTCGGGCCCGCCGGTTCCGGGATAGAACGGCCACTGGTGCAGCGAGACGAAGAGGACCGTGTCGTCCGCCCAGAAGATCTCCTGAGTGCCGTTCCCGTGATGAACGTCGTAGTCGACGATCGCCACCCGGCCGGCGCCATGCTCGGCCTGCATGTGACGGGCGGCGACCGCGACGTTGTTGACGAGACAGAAGCCCATCGCGGTCCGAGGCCTTGCGTGATGCCCCGGCGGCCGCACCAGGGCGAAGGCTCCGGTCTCGGCCGCCTCCATCGCAATGCCGGCTGCGAGTAGGGCCGCGGTCCAGCTCGTCTCCGACACCACGGTGTCTGAGTCGAACAAGCCCGGCTCGGTCAGCGTCGCGAGTACATCCAGGTACTCGGGCGCGTGTACACGTTCGATCGCGGTGCGTTCGGCCGCCCGACCGTGTCGCGCATTCGGGAACGCCTGCAGCAGGACCTCGATGCGTTCGGCTGAGTCCAGATAGCCGAACGTGGGATGCAGTTGCGCGAGCGCCGGGTGAGTCAGGACGTCGATCGGCGGACAGCTCCTACGCGGCCAGCGCGGCGATCCGGTCGGCCTGGGCGTTCATCCCAAGCTCCCGTACGAAGGAGGACGCCTCCACCCATTTCGGGGTCTGGTCATCGAGGGGAGGTAGGGGGGCGGAGGCGTCTAGCGTTGCCATTCGCCGGTAGATACGAAGTTCCTCCGCCTGTGCGTCGAAGCGGCCGTCCTCGAGCATCGCCTCCAGTGTCCCGTACTGCGCCAGGAGGTTGGCCGCCGTCTTCGGGCCGACTCCCCGGGCTCCGGGCAGCTTGTCCGACGGGTCGCCGCGCAACGCGATGAAGTCCGGCACCTGCCCGGGCTCGACGCCGTAGCGCTCTCGAACCTCCGCCGGCCCGACACGCGCGAGCTCGCTCACGCCGCGCGTGGGTTGGAGAATCGTCGTCCGCTCGCTGGCGAGCTGGAACGCATCGCGATCAGATGTGACCACGACAGCGTGGCCACCCTGCCTCTCCTCGTACGCGACCGCTGCCGCGAGAAAGTCGTCGGCCTCGTACCCCGCACCTTTGGCGGCCGCGAAGCCGAACGACCTGACGAGCTCCGGCAGCAGGTCGAGCTGCTCGACCAGTTCGTCGTCGAACACCCGCCCGCCCTGATACCCGGCGAAGAGCTCGTTCCTGTACGTCGGCACGAAGAGCGTGTCCCAGCCGACGAGCGCGGCGCGCGGCGCTTCGGCTTGCCACAGGCGCATGAGGAAGTTCGAGAATCCGACCAGCGCATTGCTGGGCTTGCCCTCAGCGCGCCGCATCGACTTGGGCAGCGCGTGGTAGGCGCGGTGCGAAAGTGAGTCGCCGTCGATGACGAGCAGCGGCTTCACAGGTCCGCACCGAGCCTCTCGATCTCCACCATCAGCCGATCGGTCGCCTCGCGTGCTGCAAGGGAAGGGTCCTTGTCCTTCAGATCGTCGAGCGGGATCGGCTCCCCGTAGCGCACGCGGAGCGGCCCGAGCTTTCTGAGCCGGTCTGTCCCGGCGATCGCCGCGGGGACGAGCGGTACCCCTGCCTCCAGTGCGATTCGAGCGGCGCCGGTATGCGCTTTGGGCTGGTACTTCTTCACGAGCCCCTTCCGCTGGCGCGTGCCGTGCGGAAACATCGCCACGACGTGTCCAGCGCGGACGAGGTCGACAGCCTTGTTGATCGCCTCGACGTCACGCTCCCCGCGTCGCACAGGGAAGCCGCCGCCGGCATCGATCAGCTGGCTCAGCGGCCACCAGTAGAGCTCCGACTTGGCCATGAAGCGGAGAAAGTTTTCCGGCCAGATTGGGAGGCCGAGCGGCCAGGGATCGAAGTTCGAGGTGTGGTTCGCGGCGAGGACATAGCCTCCCTCGACTCGGCAGATTCTCCGTGCCCTGGTCGCGCAACCGGTACAGCCAGCGCAGCACAGGCCAGGAAAGAACGGCCGCGAAGGAGTAGAAGGGACTGGGCTTCACGCGGCCAAGTATCTCCGCCCCGGCGCCCATTCCGAGTGGCGCTATGGTGTTTTGCATGCCAAAGACCCTTGTGATAGCCGAGAAGCCCTCCGTCGGCCGCGACCTCGCGGGCGCGCTGGACGGACCCTTTCAGCGGCGGAAGCTCGACGACATCAAGCCGAAGCGCGGCAAGAAGAAGGCTGAAGAGCCGACGAACGAGGACGTCGTCGAGGCTGCGAAGTCGACGACCAAGGCCAAGACCACGCGCGACGAGGCCGTCTTCCTCGAGTCCGACGACTACGTGATCACGTGGGCCGTCGGCCATCTCGTTCAGCTCGCGGAGCCCGAGGAGTACGACGAGAAGTGGAAGAAATGGAAGATGGCCGACCTGCCGATCGTCCCGCCGAACGGCTTCAAGCTCGTGCCTCGCGACGCGAAGTCGAAGAAGCAGTTGAAGCTGATCGAGACGCTGCTGAAGCGCGAGGACGTCGACAAGATCATCAACGCATGTGACGCCGGCCGTGAGGGCGAGCTCATCTTCGCGTACGTCTACGAGTCGGTCTTCGGCAGCTCCGCAACGAGCCCCAAGGCGCCGAAGCCCGTCGAGCGCCTGTGGATCTCGTCCATGACGAAGCAGGCGATTCGCGAAGGCTTCGAGAAGCTCCGCCCGGGCACCCAGATGCAGTCCCTCGAGGACGCAGCCCGCTCTCGCTCCGAGGCGGACTGGCTCGTCGGCATGAACGCGACCCGCGCGGCGACGATTCGCGGCCGCGCCTGGGTTGGCGGCGTCGTCTCGCTCGGCCGCGTACAGACGCCAACGCTCGGGCTGATCGTCAAGCGCGAGCGTGAGATTCAGGCGTTCGTCCCCGAGCCGTACCGCTTGATCCACGGCACGTTCCAGCCGCCCTACCAGGGGCTGTGGTTCGAAGGCGACGAGACGCGGATCTTCGGGGACCTCACGCGCGCCGACGCGATCGTCGCCAAGGTCTCAGGCCAGGACGGGACGATCGAGAAGGTCGAGCGCAAGGAGCAGTCCGAACGCGCGCCTCTCCTGTACGACCTGACCTCGCTCCAACGTGACGCGAACCGGCGCTACGGCTTCTCCGCACGGCGCACGCTGCAGGCCGCGCAGTCGCTGTACGAGAGCAAGAAGGCGATCACCTATCCGCGCACGTCCTCGCGCTTCCTCTCCGGGGACATGGTCCCGCAGCTGAAGCCGACGGCCGCGACGTTGCAACCGATCGAGGACTACCGCAAGGGAGCCGAGTACGTGCTCGCGCTCGACCAGCTTCCGCTCGGACGCGTCGTCAACGACGCGAAGGTGAGCGACCACCACGCGGTCATCCCGACCGACATCGAGAAGGACCTCGAGGCGTTCTCGCCTGACGAGCGGCGTGTGTTCGACCTGGTCGCCAAGCGCTTCCTTGCCGTGTTCCATCCGCCGGCGCGCTATGCCCGTACGACGGTGATCACGCTCGTCGAGGAAGAGCGCTTCCGAACGCGCGGCAAGATCACGCTCGAGGCCGGGTGGCGCGGCGTCTATGGGCTCGAGCCCGACCAGGAGCGGCAGTCGGAGGACGAGGCCGACGCCGAAGCGGGAGAGATCCCCGCGCTGCAGGAGGGCCAGACTGTGCGCTGCATCGCGGCCGAGATCGAGGACAAGATGACCAAGCCGCCGCCGCGTTACACCGAGGCGACGCTGCTGTCGGCCATGGAGACCGCTGGCAAGCTCATCGACGACGAAGAGCTCCGCGAGGCGATGAAGGAGTCCGGTCTCGGTACTCCGGCGACCCGCGCAGAGACGATCGAGACCCTGATCCGGCGGGAGTACATCGAACGCGTCGGCAAGGACCTCCAGGCGACGCCAAAAGGTATCCAGGTCATCACCATGCTTCTGGACCACAAGCTGACGTCACCCGAGCTCACCGGTGACTGGGAGCACAAGCTTTCCGAGATCGAGCATGGCAGCGGCGACCGCAAGAAATTCATGAAGGGCATCGCCGATTTCGCCAAGGAGACCGTCGAGCAGATCGCGGCCCTGGACAAGGAGCAGCTCCGGCCCGAGCGGGTCGAGCTCGGCCCCTGCCCGCGCTGCGGAGCCGAGACGGGCGAGATCATCAAGGAGAACTCCAAGGCCTACGGCTGCACGAGCTGGAAGAGCCGGGAGGAGGTCGGCTGCGGCTTTGTGATTTGGAAGCGGGTCGCCAGCCGAACGCTTACCCCGGAAATTGCGAGGCAGCTGATCGAGGAACGTCGGACCCGGGAAGTACTCTCAGGCTTCCGCTCACGGAACGGCAAACCTTTTCGTGCGCGGCTCGTCTTGAACGACGAGGACAAGATCGAGTTCGAGTTTCCCGTTCGCGCGCAATCCAAGGAGCCCGCGGCGACGGAATAACAAAGGACCCGGTCACGTTGCACGGTTTTGACCCTTCTGGGACTGTTGAAGCCTGGAAATAAGAGGGGTTTCGGCCTACAGTGCGAAGGTTGCCGCCGTATCACAAAGTAGGACTCGAAAGGGACACTTGACACAAAATCAGCTGCACGAACTGCTTGATTCCGACCAGGCCAAGGCGCTCGTCGAGGGTGCCGAGGAGCGTGGGCACCTCGAAGCTGCCGAGCTCGAGGCGTTCGCCCTCGAGCACGACCTCAACGAGGCCGAGGTCGAAGAGCTGACCCGCGAGCTCGAGCGGATCGGGCTCGACATCCGCCAGCCCGAAGCGCAGGCCAAGGTCGAAAAGGAAGAGAAGCCCGCCAAGCCGGAGCCGCATGTCCTCTCCGGGTCCGCAGACAGTCTTCAGCTCTTCCTCGCCGATGTCGGCCGCCACAAGCTGCTCACCGCCGCGGAGGAGGTCACCCTCGCGAAGGCAATCGAGCGGGGCGACCCCACGGCCAAGCGGCGCATGATCGAGTCGAACCTGCGCCTGGTCGTCTCCATCGCCAAGGGCTATCGGGGCCTCGGCGTTCCGTTCCTGGACCTGATCCAGGAGGGCACGCTCGGCCTGAACCGCGCCGTCGAGAAGTTCGATTGGCGCCGCGGTTACAAGTTCTCGACGTACGCGACCTGGTGGATCCGCCAGTCGGTGCAGCGCGCCGTGGCGAATCACGCCCGCACGATCCGCGTGCCGGTTCACGTCGTCGAGCGGCAGCAGAAGCTGTCGCGGGCGGCTCGCCGGCTCGAGGTCGAGCTGGGCCGCGAGGCCACGAAGGACGAGCTCGCCGAGGCGACCGGCCTTCCCATCCAGCATGTCGACGAGGCGCTCGGCGCCGCGCAGGCCTCCGTCTCCCTGAACCAGACGGTGGGCGCGGACGACGAGGGCGAGCTCGGAGACCTGTTCGCCGACCGCGAGGCCGCTGACCCGTTCGACGAGGCCGAGGAGTCGCTTCGGCGCCAGGGCGTCCGGCGTGCTCTCGATGCGTTGCCCGAGCGCGAGCGCCGCATTCTCGAGCTCCGCTTCGGCTTCGAGGGCGAGCCCTGGACGCTCGAGGCGATCGGACACGAGCTGGATCTGACGCGTGAGCGCGTCCGGCAGCTCGAGGGCCAGGCCCTCGCCCGGCTCTCGGCGCTACGAGATCTGATCTCTCTCGCCGCCTAACCGGCGGGGAAAGACTCGGACATGAGGGCGGCCTACGGGCCGCTCTCAATCGTTTTCGTGCCAATTGCGTCTAAGCCTTGAGGAAGGCTTAACCTTCTGTTCATACTTGCTCGTCCGCCTGGAGGGGCGGTGCGACTGAAAGGAGTCTGTGTGAGGGGGAATTTGAGAAGGCTTACCCTGCCTATCGCGGCGCTGTTGGTCTTGATCGCCGCCGGTACTGCAGGTGGAGCCTCGAAGGCCGGCACGCTCGTCTTTGCGGGCGCGTCGGATCCCACGTATCTGGATCCGGCGCTTGTTTCCGACGGTGAGTCGTTCCGCGTCACGGAGCAGATGTTCGAAGGGCTCGTGAAGCTCAGGCCCGGCACCACGAAGATCGTTCCGTCGCTGGCGACGAGTTGGAACCTCAAAGGCGGCAAGGTCTGGACCTTCAACCTGCGCAAGGGCGTGAAGTTCCATGACGGCACGCCGTGGAACGCCGCAGCAGCCTGTGCCAACTTCAACCGTTGGTACAACTGGACGGGCCCGTTCCAGGATCCGTCTGCGACGTTCTACTACCAGGCGACCTACGGCGGCTTCAAGAAGAACGAGGTCGCGAACCTGTCGGCCCCGCTGTTCAAGAGCTGTCGGACGGTCGGCAAGTACCGGATCATCGTGACGCTGAGCCGCCCGTCGGGCGTGTTCTTCCCGTCGCTCGTGATCCAGTCGTTCTCGATGCAAAGCCCGACGGCGATGAAGAAGTACGGCGCCGACGAGGCAACGCTCAGCGGGGGCGCGTTCAGGGCCACCGGGACGTATGCGTTCCAGCATCCCACCGGTACCGGCCCGTTCAAGTTCTCGTCCTGGACGATCGGCCAGAAGGTCGAGCTCGTCCGCAACGGGAGCTACTGGGGCAAGAAGGCAAAGCTGGACAAGCTCATCATCCGGCCGATCTCGGACAACGAGGCGCGCAACAACGCGCTGAAGACCGGCGAGATCAATGCCTTCGACCTGGCTCCGCCGCAGGACATCGACGGGCTGACCGGGGACTCGCGTCTCAAGGTGATCAAGCGGCCGGCGTTCAACGTCGCGTACGTGACGATCCACCAGGGCCCGGGCTCACCGATGAACGAGCTCAAGGTCCGGCAGGCAGTTGCCTACGGCCTCAACCGCGCCGCAGTGGTGAAGAACTTCTACTACGGCACGGGCCAGGTGGCGAACGAGTTCCAGCCGCCGAGCCTGTTCGGTTATTCGAAGAGCGTGCAGAAGTATCCGTACAACCCCACGAAGGCCAAGGCACTGCTGAATGCGTCGGCGTGCAAGGTCCCGTGCAAGATCGACTTCTGGTACCCGACGGACGTCTCACGGCCGTACATGCCCGACCCGAAGCGGAACTTCGAGGGCTTCGCAGCTAGCCTCAATGCCTCCGGCTTCAACGTGGTCGCGCACAGCGCACCGTGGCGCCCGACGTACGTGCCGAAGGTCAATGAAGGCTCGGCCGGCGATCTCAACCTGATCGGCTGGACGGGTGACTACGGGGATCCGGACAACTTCCTCGGAACGTTCTTCAGGAACTTCAACCCGCAGTTCGGGTTCAACAATTCGGCGATCACGGGCATCCTCAACAAGGCGCTCAACGAGCCGAATTTCCCCAAGCGGGTGAAGCTCTACCAGCAGGCGAACAACCTGATCATGAAGTACCTGCCCGGCGTTCCGTATGCGCACGCAACTCCGGCGCTCGGTAGCGAGAAGCGCGTCACGAGGCTTGTCGCAACGCCGGTCGGCGGCGTCTGGTTCCAGAACACCGGATACGGAGGTCAGTAGTCAAATAGGCACGCAGCCGGCGGACGACTGAACGATGCTTCGGTATGTCGTCCGCCGGCTGTTGCTGCTCGTCCCGATTCTGCTCGGCGTTTCGATCCTGATCTTCTTCTGGGTCCACGCGCTGCCGGGCAACCCTGCGTCCGCTTTGCTCGGGGAGCGTGCTACGCCTGAGCTCGTGAAGCAGTACAAGGAGCGTTACGGGCTCGATCGTCCGTTGCCTCTTCAGTACGTGGACTACCTGAAGGTGACCGTCCACGGAGATCTCGGTACGAGCATCACCACTCGGCGCACCGTCGCCTCGGAGATCCAACGTCGTTTCCCCGCAACGGTCGAGCTGGCAATCGCCGCGATGATCTTCGCCGTCGGGATCGGCTTACCGCTTGGATTCTTTGCAGCCAAGCACTACGGCGGGGTGTTCGACAACCTGAGCCTCATCGGCTCGCTGATCGGCATCTCGATCCCGATCTTCTTCCTGGCGATCATCCTCAAGTACTTCTTCGCCGTGAGGTGGCAGTTACTGCCGAGCGTCGGCCGTCAGGATGTCTTGCTGAACCCGGAGCATCCAACGGGCTTCTACGTCCTCGACGCCATCATCACTCGTGACTGGGTCGCGTTCTGGGACGCCATCAAGCATCTGATCCTGCCGGCGATCGCGCTCGGATCGATTCCGCTCGCCGTCATCATGCGAATCACGCGTGCGGCGACGCTCGACGTCCAGAACGAGGACTACGTGCGCACGGCGCGCGCGAAGGGGCTTTCGCCCCGGACGGTCGACCGGCGCCACGTGCTCCGTAACGCGTTGCTTCCGGTCACGACGATCATCGGCCTCCAGACCGGGCTGCTGCTTTCGGGTGCCGTGCTGACGGAGACCGTGTTCGCGTGGCCCGGAATGGGGTCCTGGTTACGTGACGCAATCTTCAACAGTGACTATCCCGCTCTACAGGGCGGGATCCTGTTCCTCGCGGTCGTGTTCGTCATCGTCAACCTGATCGTCGACATTTCCTACGCAGTCATCAACCCACGCATCCGGTACAGCTGATGAGCGTCGCAGAGATCGAAGCACGCGAGATCGGGCTTCAAGCGCCCTCCGGCCTCTGGCACGAAGCGTTCTACCGGCTCATCCGGAACCCGGCCGCGGTTCTCGGCGCAGTCTTCGTCACGGTCTTCGTGACCGTGGCGGTCTTCGCACCGTGGATTGCTCCCTATGGGCCCAAGGACCAGAACCTCGATCTGCTCGACAACGGCAAACCGGTCGGTCCGTCCGCGGAGCACTGGTTCGGCATCGACCTGCTCGGACGTGACGAGTTCTCGCGCATCGTCTGGGGGGCTCGCTACTCGCTGCTGATCGGCATCGTTTCCGTCGCGATCGGACTGTCGATCGGGTTGTTGCTCGGTTCGTCCGCCGGTTACTTCGGCGGCTCGGTGGACAACGTGATCATGCGCTGCATGGACGTGATGCTTGCGATTCCGGGTCTGCTCTTCGCCATCGGGATCGTCGCCGCGCTCCAGCCCGGGTTGTGGCAAGTGATGCTCGCCGTGGGCGTCGTGAACATCCCGATCTTTGCCCGCCTGTTACGAGGGTCGGTGCTCGCGCAAAAGGAAAACGACTTCGTGTTGGCGGCGCGATCGGTCGGCGTTCGTCGACGCGGGATCATGTTTTCGCACATCCTTCCGAATGCGATCTCTCCGGTGATCGTGCAGGGAACGCTCGCGATGGCGACTGCGATCATCGACGTCGCAGGCCTCGGTTTCCTCGGGCTCGGCCCACAGGATCCGGCGACGCCGGAGTGGGGGACGATGCTCGCGAACGTGAACGACTACCTTGCGGTCGGACCGTTCCTCGCGATCATTCCCGGTGTTGCGATCATCATCTCGGTCCTCGGCTTCAACCTGATCGGGGACGGCCTGCGTGAAGCCCTGGATCCAAAACTGCGTGGCCGTGTCTAGGGAAGCCCTACTCTCCGTCGAGGATCTGCACGTCCGCTTCTCGACACGGCGGGGCACCGTGCACGCCGTGAACGGGATCACTTTCGACATCGCGCCCGGTGAGACGCTCGGGATCGTCGGCGAGTCGGGTTGCGGGAAGAGCGTCACGTCGCTCGCGATCCTCGGGCTGCTCGCCGGCAACGGCCGGGTCGAGTCGGGGGCCGCCGTCTTCGAGGGCAAGGACCTGATCCGCCAGAGCGACCGCGCTCTGCGCCGTATTCGGGGGAGGGAGATCGCGATGATCTTCCAGGATCCGATGTCGTCGTTGAACCCGGTGCTGACGATCGGGCGTCAGATCCGCGAAGCGCTCGAGACGCACTTCGACATGAACCGCAAGGCCGCCGACAAGCGCGCGGCGGAGTTGCTCGACCGTGTCGGAATCCCGAGCGCGGACAAGCGGCTGCGCGACTATCCGCACCAATTCTCAGGGGGGATGCGGCAGCGCGCGATGATCGCGATGGCGCTGGCCTGCGAGCCGAAGGTCATGATCGCCGACGAGCCGACGACCGCACTCGACGTGACGATTCAGGCTCAGATCCTCGGCCTCCTGCGCGAGTTGGTCGCGGAGGAGAATGCGGCGCTGATCCTGATCACCCACGATCTCGGCGTTGTTGCCGGCATGTGCGAGCGCGTGAACGTGATGTACGCCGGCATGTTCATGGAGACGGGCTCGGCCGAACAGCTCTTCGGCGCACCGCGCCATCCCTACACGCTGGGTCTCCTCCAGAGCGTCCCTCGCCTCGACATGGGCAAGCGGGCCCGGCTGCATCCGATCGAGGGCGCGCCCCCGAACATGCTCCGCGCCCCGACGGCATGTCCGTTCCAGCCACGCTGCCGGTTCGAGGTCGATCTCTCGAGCCGGGAGGTGCCGTCGCTGGTGCAGATCGAGCCGGGGCACAACGTGGCCTGCTTCAACCCGGTCCCGCTGGACGAGTGGGATCGAAGCCGCCGCGAAGCGCGTAGACCGCGCGCGCCGCTGAGGGAACCTGTCCCCACGTCCGCTCATCGGCCAAGCCGCCGATGAGCAGCACCAACGGCAGTGGACCGCTCGTCGAGCTCGAGCATCTAAAGGTCTACTTCCCGATCAAGAGCGGAGTGCTCCTCGACCGCCATGTCGGCGACATTCGCGCCGTCGACGACGTCTCGCTGCAGATCAAGCGCGGTGAGACGGTTGGGCTCGTCGGCGAGTCCGGCTGCGGCAAGTCGACGGTGGGCCGAGCGATCCTACGGCTCTACAAGCCGACCGCGGGTCGCATCCTTTTCGAAGGCCGCGACATCTCCGAGCTCGGAGAGAACGAGTTGCGTCCGTTACGCCGTCGCATGCAGATGGTCTTCCAGGATCCGTACGCGTCGCTCAACCCGCGCCACAGCGTGGGTCGCATCATCAGCGAGCCACTCCGGACCCACGGCCTCGCGAGTCGGCGCGAGGCCAGCGGGCGGGTTCGCGACCTGCTCAAGGTCGTCGGACTGCCGACCGATTCGGCCGGGCGCTATCCGCACGAGTTCTCCGGAGGCCAGCGCCAGCGCATCGGATTGGCACGCGCAATTGCGGTCAATCCTGACTTCGTCGTCGCGGACGAGCCGGTCTCCGCGCTCGACGTCTCGATCCAGGCACAGATCATCAACCTGCTCGAGCAGCTGCAGGAGGAGTTCGACCTCACGTATCTGTTCATCGCGCACGACCTCGCGGTCGTGCGGCACATCTCCGATCGCATCGCAGTCATGTACCTCGGCTGGATCGTCGAAATCTCGTCGGCGACCGAGCTCTACGAGAACCCGTTGCACCCGTACACGATCTCGCTGCTGTCGGCGGTGCCGATTCCCGACCCGATCATCGAGCGCAGGCGCGAGCCGGTTCTGCTGGCCGGCGACTTGCCCAGTCCCGCGAACCCGCCGGCCGCGTGCCGCTTCCACACGCGCTGCCCGTTCGTTCAGCCGACGCGTTGCCGTGAGGAAATCCCGCCGCTACGGAAGTTCTCGAGCGGGCACGAGGTCGCCTGTCACTTCGCGGAGGAGATCAAAGAGGGCCGGATCAAGCCGCACGAGCGTCAGCCCGTGTTCGAGGTTCCTCTACCCGAGCCTGTGGAAGAGCCGCCGCCAACCTGAGAATCGCCGCGGCCTCGAGCGGTGCCACGCGCAGCTCGGGCGGCGGGCGGCGCAGGAACGTTCCGATTGCGAGCAGCGCGTCGACGTCCTCGACGGCCAGGTGGTCCGGCGTCGCGCAGTTCGTCTCGGCAAGACCTGCATCGACCTCGAGCCGTGCTCCGTCGCCGCGCGGGAGCGTGCGAACGGCTGCAACACGCCCGCCGGCGACGAAGATCGCCCGCGTGAACCCGGGCTCGGCCGCTGGAACGACGAGGCAGCAGCGCGCGTTGCGCAACTGATCGAGGCGCCGAAGAGAGCCGAGGATCTGCTCGAGCGCGCCGATGCGGTCGCGCAGACGTGCGGCATCCTCGAAGCGACGGCAGTCTGCGAGGTGACGAAGGCGTGCGCGCAAGCGCGGCAACGCGAGCTCGGGCCGCTCGAGTTCCTTCTCCGAGGCGCCGTCGAGCGCTCTGCACGCGAGCCGCGCGCGCGTGCGGCTGTGGATCGGGCCGAGAGGTGTCGGCGTCTGCGAGCAGACGAGCGTGTCGCCGCGCCGGCGCAGATACACGTAGCGATCCGGCCGCGTGTTGCGCGCATTGGCGACCGGGCGTAGCTCGCGTAGAAGCCGCAGCTCCTCGAGCGCCGCCTCTACCTCGGAGCCGGTCGGGCGCCACTCGATTCGTTCGAGCGCGAACAGCGCCGCCTCGACGGCCGGTCGTTGCCGATCTGAACGGAAGTACGACCGCAACCGCGCACGTAAGTCTCGCGCCCGACCCACGTAGAGCACCTGGTCGTGACGGTCCCGGAAGAGGTAGACGCCCGGCGAGGTCGGAGCGCCGAAGGCGAGCGATCGTTTCGCATAGACCTTGCGCACACGCGGTGCGGCCAGGTCGACGAGGTCCGCCACGGTGCGTGCACCCCGTTCCTGCGCGAGCCCGATCAGCTGCAGGAGGATCTCCGCCGTCGCCTGCGCATCGGGAAGTGCACGGTGACACGGGCGCGCCTCCGTGCCGAAGAACTGCGCGAGCGAGCCGAGCCCGGCGCGGCGGGTCCGCCCGGCGAGCAGGCGACGCGCGAGGCCGACCGTGTCAACCACCGGCCCTGCCAGCCGCCCACCGGTCAACCGCTCCGTCTCGCAGTCGATGAAGCCCAGGTCGAAGCGCGCGTTGTGCGCGACGAGCACTGCGTCGCCCGCAAACTCGAGAAAGCGGCGCACTGCGATGGCGGGATGCGGCTGGCCGCGCAACTCCGCGTCGTGCAGGCCCGTGAGGGCGCTGATCGCCGCCCCGAGCGGGACGCCGGGATCGACGAGCAGCTCGAACTCTTCCGCGAGCTCGAAGTCGCGTACGCGCACGGCGCCGATCTCGCAGATGCGCGAGCTCCCGGGCCGAAGGCCCGTTGTCTCGAGATCTACTACGACGAACGTGGCGTGCTCGAGCAGGATCTCGGCTCCGGGCGGATCGGCGAGCCCCACCGCATCGCCCCGCCAGGCCAGCCTCGCGTCCTCAGCGACGACCTCTTCGAGCAGGCTTCGGGCGAGCCCGATGGGCGCCTGCCGCAGGGCAAAGAGGCGCCGTGCCGCATCCTCGGCGTAGACGGGGCCCCGCCGCTCCTCGACCAACTCGACGAGCCGGTCGGCCGCATCCAGTCGCAGCTGCATGGCGAGAGCTTAGGCGAACATATGTTCGTCTGCAACGATCGCGCCGAAATGACGCTCTCCCAGCTCGCCCTGACGGTGCTTCTGCTTGCAGCGCTCGGCCTGGGAGCCCACCGGCTGGGCGTCTCGGCCATACCCGCCTACCTCCTCACCGGGCTTCTCCTGGGGCCGCACGAGCCGCACCTGACGAGCCTGATCACTCCTTCTGAAGTCACGGAGTTCGTGGCCGAGCTCGGGATCGTCTTCCTGCTCTTCTTCCTCGGACTGGAGTTCAGCCTCGGGCGCCTCGGTCGAAGCAGCCGCCACGTCGGGCTCGGCGGCATGATCGACCTCTTCACGAACGCTGCAGTCGGGCTCGTCGTCGGTGTTGCAGCCTTCGGCCTCACGTTCGGCGCTCTGATTCTTGCCGCTGCCGTCTACGTGTCCTCGAGCGCGATCACGGTGAAAGGGCTGATCGATTTTCGCCGGCTCGCCGACGAGGAGACGGACCTCGTGCTCGCGATCCTGTTGTTCGAAGACCTTGCGATCGCGTTCGTGCTCGGGTTCGCGGCGACGGGCGGTGGCACGACCGCCTCGACGCTCGGAACAGTGGGAAAGGCGATTGCATTCATCGGCATCTCGCTCGCCGCGTCGCGCTGGCTGTCCAGGCCGCTCGACCGGGTGCTCGACTGGCTCCCGCGCGAGTTCTTCCTGCTGTGCATCGTCGGCATCCTCGTCGGGATGGCTGCGCTGGCGAAAGAGCTCGGCCTGTCGGAGGCAATCGGGGCACTGATGGCAGGGGTCGTGTTAGCGGAGACCAGCGTGCGCGAGGAGATCGAGGAACGTTTCTTCAGCTTCCGCGATGTCTTCGGTGCGTTGTTCTTCTTCGTCTTCGGTCTCTCGATCGACGTCGGCGCGCTCGGTCGGCTCGGCTGGTTGCTTGCACTCGCGGTACCGCTGACCATCCTCGGCAAGACGGCGGCCGGTTACTTCGCCGGCCGTGTCGGCGGCTTCACTCCGAGGCAGAGCTTCAATGCCGGCGTCGCATTGATCGCGCACGGCGAGTTCACGATCATCCTCGCGCAACTTGCGTCCGGCAACACGCGCTTGAGCGACGCCGTGCAGTCCGACCTGACCGCGTTCGCGGGCCTCTACGTGCTCGCGACCGCAACGATCGGCGTGGTGCTGATGAAGGAGTCGAAGTGGATCGGCCGCCGCCTGTTTCCAGCCCCTACACTGATCAGCGAGGAGTAGTGCCCGAATAAATGCCTGTAGAGCTGAGAGAAACCCGACTGCCGGGCATCGGCGTGAAGTACGGCTTCCGTACCTCGGAGGGCGGCAGGCTCGCGATCGTGTTGCACAACGACGGCATCCGCGAGATCTACTTCTTCCGCCACGATCACGATGACGAGCCGGCGGAAGTGATCCGCCTCGACGACGACGAGGCGCGGCAGCTCGGCGCCGTGATCGGCGGCGCCTACGAGCGGCCGAAGATCGTCGAGGACCTCGAGCTCGCCCTCGGCGAGCTGACGATCGAGTGGGTGCCGGTCCCCGACGACAGCCCGCTGATCGGGCAGACGCTCGCGGAGTGTGGGTTCCGCGCGAAGACGGGTATCACGGTGATCGCGATCCTGCGTGAACCGGAGCCGGTCGCCGGTGCGCAGCCGTCCGATGTGATCCAGAAGAGCGACACGCTCGTGACGGTCGGCAAGCTCGGGCAGTACGGGCCGTTTCGCAAGCTGCTGGCCGAAGGCACGCTCTAACCCGAAATGGACGTGCTCTGCTCGGTCGACGTCGCTGCCGTGCGCGCTGAGCCGAGCGACGATGCGGAGCGCGTGACGGAGCTTCTCCGTGGTGAGCCGGTCGCCGTCGAGGGCCGACGCGACGGCTGGGCGCGCATCAAGACCGCCTACGACTACTTCGGCTGGGTCCGTGAGGGCGAGCTCGCCGGCACGGACGGCGACGCCCTCGAGCAGGCTCGCCGCTATCTGGGCACTCCCTATCTCTGGGGCGGCATGACCGAACGTGGCATCGACTGCTCAGGTCTCGTCCATATGGCCTATCGCTGGGTCGGCCGACTTGTCCCGCGAGACGCCGACCAGCAGGAGGCGGCGGGAACAGCGGTCGCGGAGGAAGAGCTCCAGCCCGGGGACCTGATCACGTACGGCACCGACGAGGCAGCGACTCACATCGCTTTCTGGGTCGGGGAGGGTCGCATTCTCCATTCGACCGAGCGGGAAGGGGTCGACGGGGTGGTCGAGGAGGTCGAACCGGACTACCTGCGGGCGCAGCGCCGCCGTCAGATCCGGCTTTGAACGGGGTTCGTACTAACGGCGAAGCCCGAAAGACGTCTGTAAGAATCAGCGATCCGCGAGCGGGCCAGGGGGGTCCACGGCCGCCGTGGCTAGACCCAAACGGGAGGAGTTCGATAGTGAGAAGCAATTCAAAAGTGTTCCGGTCGCTCGGCATGCTCACGCTGGTGGCCGCGTTCGCCCTTGTAGCCGGAGGCTGCGGCGGTGGCGGCGACAAGTCCTCCAGCTCAGGCTCAAACGGCGGCAAGACCTATCCGCTGCTGCGTGTCTCGTGGGATGCCCCGGACTACATGGATCCGGGTCTCTACTACACGGTCGCCGCCTACCAGGCCACCAACTACGTCTGGGAAGGGCTGCTCGGTTACAGGCACACATCCGGGCCCGCCAGCGCGGAGCTCGTGCCGTATCTCGCGGAGAAGATGCCCACGGTCTCTGCCGACGGCATGAATCTCAAGTTCACGCTTCGCAAGAATCTGAAGTACTCGAACGGCGCCGACGTGAAGGCGAGCGACTTCCGGTACACGATCGAGAGGGACTTCAAGATCGATTCGCCGGGCGTCGGCTTCTTCTCGGCGATCAAGGGCGTCGACGGCCCGAACGGGTTCGCGACGACGAAGAAGGGCCACATCTCCGGAATCATCACGGACGATGCCGCTCGCACGATCGAGATCCAGCTCGCTCACCCCGAGGGCGACATCCTCTACATCCTCGCGCTCGAGTTCGCGCACTTCGTGCCGGCAGGGACGCCGGCGAGCGACCAGTCGACGCATCCGATTCCCTCGACGGGCCCGTACATGCTCCAGGACTACGTCCCGAACCGCAGCTTCACGTTGGTACGGAACCCGAACTACAACAACCAGATTCCGACGATGCCTTCCGGAGCTCCTGACAAGGTCGTCGGCAAGATCATCACCGACCCTGTCGCCTCGTATCAGTCCGTGGTGAGCGGCCAGTCGGACTACGACTACAACCAGGTTCCGAACGACCGTCTGCCCGAGGCGCAGTCCAAGTACAAGGACCAGCTCCGGATCTACACGAACGCGAACACTTGGTACTACTTCCTCAACAACAAGATCCCGCCGTTCAACAACATCAAGGCGCGTCAGGCGGTCAACTACGCGATCGATCGTCAGGCGATCGTCTCGGGCCCGTTCGGCGGTCTCGGGCGGCCGACGGAGAACTTCCTGCCGCCGGGTTACCCGCAGTACAAGAAGATCACCGACTTCACATTCGACCTCGCCAAGGCGAAGCAGCTCGTTCAGCAGTCCGGGACGGCGGGCCAGACCGTCGACGTCTACGGCACGAATGAGGAGCCGGCCAAGGGGTCGATCGAATACCTCGCGGGTCAGCTGACCAAGATCGGCTACAAGCCGAAGCTCCACCTCTTGGCGCACGGCGTCTATTTCCAGACGATCGGAAATCAGGCGACCAAGGCCCAGGCCGGTCACACCGACTGGTACCAGGACTATCCGCATCCGCTCGACTGGTTCGACGTGTTGCTCAACGGGAACCGCATCACCCAGACGCACAACAACAACCCGGGCAACGTCGATGTTCCTTCGGTGAACAAGGAGATCGATGCACTCAAGAAGGTCACCGAGCTCACTCCGGCGGTGAACGACCGCTGGGCGAAGGTCGACCGCGACCTCATGGTCACGTACGCGACCACGGTGCCGTACCTGAACCGCTCGAGCACCGACTTCTTCAGCACCAAGATGGACATGAGCTGTTACACGTTCAGCGTCGTCCTGTATTGGGACTGGGGCGTTAGCTGCCAGAAGTAGCCACGTCTAGCAGGGAGGAGATCCCGGCCTGGCCGGGACTCTCCTCCCTGTTCGTTTCAGCGCTCTAAAGGGAAAGAAGGCTGCGTGGCCACAGAGTCCACGACCGATTTCACGCTCGACACGGCCTCCGAGCTGGCGGCTGAGGAGCATGGGGCTATCGAGGGCAAGAGCCCGTGGCTTCTGGCCTGGCGGAGGCTGCGGCGGAACTACGTCGCGCTTGGATTTCTCCTCCTGTTCGTGGCGATCGTGGTCGCCTGCGCCCTCGCGCCGGTCTACGCCAGTCAGATCGCGGGCACCGGGCCGAACGAAGTCCACCTCGGTGAGACGTTCACCCGTGACGGCGAGCAGGTTCCGGTCGTCTCGAAGGGCGGCTTCGTCAACGGTAAGTTCGTCGCCGGGGGGATTCCAGTCGGCCCGCAGCTCTGGCACGCCGGTGGCAAGTACGTGTTCGGCGCTGACAACCTGGGCCGGGACGTGGCGGTCCGCCTGCTCTACGGCGGGATCAACTCGCTCAAGATCGGAATCGGGTCAGCGCTGATCTGCACGATCTTTGCGGTTCTGTTCGCACTGCTCGCGGGCTATTACGGCGGGTCGGTCGACTGGATCATCTCGCGTTTCTTCGACCTGATCTGGGCGTTCCCGGTCCTGCTCCTGGCAATCGCGCTTGGAACGGCGCTCTCGATCAACGGCTTCCATCACTTTGGCATCGACATCGAGGCAGGCAGCCTTTGGATTCCGACGCTTGTCATCTCGTTCGTGCTCATCCCCTACGTCGGCAGGCCCCTGCGCGGTCAGATCCTGTCGTTGCGCGAGAAGGAGTTCATCGAGGCGGCGACCGCGCAAGGCGCGAGCCCGTTCCGCGTGATGCTCTCCGAGTTGACGCCGAACATCGCCTCGTCCGTGCTCGTCTTCTTCACGCTGATCATCGCGAGCAACATCCTGACGGAGGCCGGCCTCTCGTTTCTCGGCGCCGGGGTGCAGGCGCCGAACGCCTCGTGGGGCACGCTCATCGCCGACGGTCAGGACCGGATCGTCACCGCTCCCTGGCTGGCGATCATTCCCGGCATCGCGATCGTGCTGACCGTGCTGTCTCTCAATGTCTTCGGCGACGGTCTGCGTGACGCCCTCGACCCGCGCGCGAAAGTGAGGATCGAGCGCTGATGATTGCCTTCCTCGCCAGACGGCTGATCGGTGCGGTTCTGGTGCTCATCGCCGTCAGCTTCATCACCTACCTGATCTTCATCAAGATCCCGGGCGGCGATCCCGCCGAGCGGATCGCCGGCAGGACGGCGACCGACGCAAACATTGCGGACATCCGCGCGAAACTGCACCTCGACGACCCCTTCTACGCGCAGTACTGGGGAATGATGCAGTCGCTCTTCGATGGGAGCCTCAAGTCCTATGCGAGCCAGCTCAACGTCGTGAACGAGATCAAGAAGGGGATTCCGGCAACGCTGTCGCTCTGTATCGGGGCAGGAATCATCTGGCTCAGCTTCGGGATCCTCGTCGGCGTCATCTCGGCGGTCACGGCGGGACGGGCGTCGGACCGGTTAATAACGGTGTTCGCTCTGATCGGGATCTCGATGCCGGTGTTCTGGCTCGGGCTGATTGCGCGGTACTTTTTCGCGCAAGGCCATCCCTTTGCGTTTTTACCGGACGGCGAGTACGTGCCGTTGACGACCAATCCGTGGCAGTGGTTCGTGCATCTCCTGTTGCCCTGGTGGGTGCTGGCGGTGCTCTTCATCGGCTTCTATGGGCGGGTGCTCCGCTCGAACATCCTCGACACGATCAACGAGGACTACGTCCGCACCGCGAAGGCAAAGGGACTCTCGGGGAACACCGTGCTCGCGAAGCACGTGCTCCGCAATTCCATGATTCCGATTGTCACGCTTTTCGGGCTCGACTTCGCAGCGGTAATTGGCGGGAGCGCGATCCTGACCGAGACGGTTTTCAACCTGCACGGCGTCGGCCAGTACGCAGCCGAGTCGACTCAAAACCTCGACCTGCCGCCGATCATGGGCGTGACGATCTACGCCACCTTCTTCATCGTTTTCTTCAGCGTGCTCGTGGACGTCCTGTACGCCTGGCTCGACCCAAGAATCAGGCCCACTTAGTGGCCCTACCGACCCCATCCACCGGCGCCCGGCCCGCGATCACGCTGCGCGCTGCCGCGTCCTCAGTCGCACTCGGGCAAACCAGCCCGAGTGCTCCCTGCGTCCTTGCATCGCTTGGTGCTCGCGACCCGGGCATCCGGCGATGGAGCCGGCAGGGCCACTGATGGCCGAGCGTTTGATCGAAGTCACTGACCTGAAGGTCCAGTTCGCCACCGAGGACGGAATCGTGAAGGCCGTCGACGGCGTCAGCTTCGAGCTGGAGCGCGGAAAGGTGCTCGGGATCGTCGGTGAGTCGGGCTCGGGCAAGAGCGTCACCGCGATGACGCTCCTCGGGCTCACGCGCGACCAGAACACCCGCTTCGAAGGCGAGGTGCTCTACAAGGGCCGCGACGTCCTGAAGATGGACGACGGCGAGCTCCAGGAGGTCCGCGGCAACGAGATGTCGATGATCTTCCAGGATCCGATGACGTCGCTGAACCCCGTCTACACGATCGGGGCACAGATCTGCGAGGCGATCCAGGTCCACGAGCGAGCCGACAAGAACACGGCGCGCAGGCGTGCGATCGACCTCCTCAAGCAGGTGGGGATTCCCAACGCCGACTCACGCGTCGACAACTATCCCCACGAGTTCTCCGGCGGCATGCGCCAGCGCGCGATGATCGCGATGGCCCTCGCCTGCAACCCCGACGTCCTGATCGCCGACGAGCCGACGACCGCGCTCGACGTGACGATCCAGGCGCAGATCATCGAGCTCATCGACCGACTGAAGGACGAGTTCAACTCGGCGGTGATCCTGATCACGCACGACCTCGGCGTCGTCGCGGACGTCGCGGACGAGATCGTCGTCATGTACGCCGGCCGTGTCGTCGAGCGCGCGCCGACGCGCCAGCTCTTCTACGACCCGCAGCATCCGTACACGTGGGGCCTGCTGGGCTCGATCCCGCGGCTCGACCGGCCGAAGCGGGAGCGGCTGCACTCGATCAAGGGGACGCCGCCGTCGCTGATCAACGCGCCGGCGGGCTGCAAGTTCCGCCCGCGCTGCCCGCACGCCTTCGCCAAGTGCACCGAGGAGCCGCCGCTCGAGAATCGCGTCGAGGAGCCGGGCCACCTCGACCGCTGCTGGCTGTCCGTGGAGGACAAGCGCCGCTTGCGCGAGCCGACGCTCGCCGGCACCGAGGAGGCGGCGTGAGCGAGCACGGCAACGGCAGCGAGCCCCTCGTCGAGGTCAAGCACGTCAAGAAGTACTTTCCGATCAGGAAGGGCCTGCTCGGGCGCGAGGTCGCGGCCGTTCATGCTGTCGACGACGTGACCTTCGCCGTCAGCGAGGGGGAGACGCTCGGCCTCGTCGGCGAATCGGGCTGTGGGAAGTCCACGCTCGGTCGCACGATTGTCCGGCTCCTGGAGCCCACCGACGGCAATGTGGTCTTCGAGGGCAGGGATATCTCGAAGCTCGGAGCCCGCGCCTTGCGGCCTCTGCGGCGCGAGATGCAGATGATCTTCCAGGATCCCTACGCCAGCCTGAACCCGCGCCAGCGGGTCGGCTCGATCATCGGCACTCCCCTGAAGATCCACGGGGTCGCGAAGTCCGAGCGGCGCCAACGGGTACAGGAGCTCCTCGAGACGGTCGGCCTCTCCCCCGAGCACTACAACCGTTTTCCGCACGAGTTCTCTGGCGGCCAGCGGCAGCGGATCGGCGTGGCAAGGGCTCTGGCCCTCAATCCGAAGCTGGTTGTGGCCGACGAGCCCGTCTCGGCTCTCGACGTCTCGATCCAGTCCCAGATGCTGAATCTCCTGGACGACCTCCAGAAGGAGCTTTCGCTCACCTACATCTTCATCGCCCACGACCTGGGCGTCGTTCGCCACGTGAGCGACCGGATCGCCGTGATGTACCTGGGGAAGCTCGTCGAGCTCTCGCCGGCCGAGGATCTCTACCAGCGGCCGATCATGCCGTACACCGAGGCGCTCCTCTCGGCGGTGCCGATCCCGGATCCGGACCTGGCTCATGCCCGGAAGCGGATCGTCCTCCAGGGCGATGTCCCCAGCCCGATCAACCCACCCTCGGGCTGCCGGTTCCATCCACGGTGCCGCTACATGACGGATATCTGCAAGGAGGTCGAGCCGCCGCTGGTCGATTACGGCCGTGGGCACCTCGCTGCCTGCCACCATCCCCTCAACGTCGATCGCGAGACGCTGGAGCGGGTTCGGGTCTCGAAAAGCCATACGCCGGGCTCTGCGGACGAGGGCGCCACGCCCCAGAAGCCTGGAAAGGAGAGGGCTCGGCCAATCCCTTAAAGGGGGTAAGACGGCCCGCTAAAGCGGCTTACCCATGCGGCCGATAGGCCCCATATGGACGCCGCAGAGCGCAAAGAAATCCTGAGCCGATACATGGATCACCAGCGTCGGTTCGATGCTGTTGCAGCCAAGCGGCAAAACGGAAACGCAGAGGTCATCCCGTTCGCCGGGCCCCTCCGCGAGTTGGAGCAGGAGCCCACGATGCGTGAGATCGAGGTCTTGCAGCTGATCTGCGACGGCCTCGTGAATCGTGAGATCGGAGCCCGCCTCTTCCTGAGCGAGGAGACGGTGAAGTCGCATGTCCGCCACCTGCTCGCCAAGCTGCAGGCCCGTTCGAGGGCCCACGCAGTCGCCGTCGGCTTTCGACGGAACCTGATCGCGTAACTACCTAGGTCTGCCCCACTAGTCCCCGTTTTCCACTCCTTTGTGGAAATCCCTCAACAGGGGGATGTCCACACTCTGTGGAAAACGGAAGCTACGCAGGCTTTACCAGGTCTTCGACTGAGCAGCAACAGTGGCCACGGAGACAGCGGCACTGAAGACTGCCAAGAAGCGTGGAGGGATACGCACTTCTCGACTCCCTTATTTAGGGGACTGACGGCACGGGCAGTTTAAGCACGAATGAGAAGATTTTTCAAGGTTTCCAACGAGGATTCGCGGGCTTTCGCAGTTCGCGTCTACGCCTGCGTCCTGGTACTCCTCAGCTGCGCTCTGGTCGGGGGGCTTCTTCTCACGACTGGCTTCCCAACCGAGCAATCTCCATGGCCACTGCTGGCTTTCGGGCTTCTGGCCATCATGGCCGAGAGGCAGAGCGTCCGGCTTCACGGACAACATCGAGCTATCTGTCGCTTTCCTGCCACTCCTGTTCGTGGCGGTGGTGTTTGGGCCGCTACCCGCGGCTCTGATTGGCGCGATTACCGTCCTTCCGGACTTTGGCCGCCCTTACACGCGATGGGTCATCTGGACGGCGAACCGCACCATCATCGGTGGCATGGCAGGTCTCGCGGCGCTTCTGCCACACGATGCAGCATCGAGTGTTGGTCTGATACTTGCCGCGACGTTCTTGGCGGCGATCGTCGATTTCGCACTAGACCTCATCCTGAACGCCCTCACTCTTGTGATTCGGGGCACAGGCTCAGTTCGCGATCTTGCTCGAAACCTCGGCCCCGTGGCGCTTGCCGGAATCCCGCTGTACACATCGCTGGTCGGCCTGTCTCGCATACAGCTACATCGAGGTGAGTCCCTGGAGCGCCGCTCTCTTCTTCATTCCGGCCTACGCCGCTCAGAGGCTCTTTCGTGATGTACCGGGAGCAGCGGGAAACCCTCCGGGATCTAGGTGCGGCAAATGACAGGCTCGAGAAAGCCAACCTGTCGTTTGCGACCGCGCTGGTGGCGACGCTGGACGCTCGAGATCGATACACGGCTGGCCACTCGGCTTCAGTTGCGATTTACTCGCGAGACATCGCGAACGCGTCTCGGCCTCTCCGAGCGCGAGCAGCAACTGGCGCATCTGTGCGGACTTGTGCACGACATCGGAAAGATCGGGCTGCCGGCTGGCCTGCTAGAGAAGCCGGGAGCCTTGACCTTGGAAGAGCGGCGGCAAATGGAAGAGCATCCATCGATTGGAGAACGGATTCTCTGCAACGTGGATGACTACGCAGAGATCGCAAACATCGTCAAGCATCATCACGAACGTGTTGACGGTCTCGGCTATCCGGATCAGTTTGCCGGCTCCGATATCCCATTGCTATCACGGATCATTGCCGTGGCCGATGCCTACGACGCGATGACCTCAGATCGGCCGTATCGAGATGCGATGCCGAGTCGAGTCGCCCGACTGCGACTGGCTCAGGCGGTCGAAAGTCAATTCGACACGACCGTCGTCGCGTCATTCGAAGCGATCCTCGCCGGATCAAGCGAGGAATACAGAGCGGGCCGTCGCGGCGACTTCACGCTAGAGACGCAGCGTGAAATCCAGCCCGCGCTGAACGCTGCTACGGCTTAGTTTCAGCGCGAAAAAGAGCGGCCTCCGTTCGAGAGCGAACACCGAGTTTCTCGAAGATGTGCCGCACATGAACCTTCGCCGTTGATTCCGCGATCCACAAGGTCTGAGCGATTTCACGATTTGACATTCCTTGGCGAAGGAGATCAAGCACTTCCTCTTCGCGGTCTGTCAGAAGGGCGCGGGGGCGGATCCCGAGTCCTCTCGGGTTGAGGCCGGCCTTTTCGGCGAGACGTGAGTCATAAGTGGCCAGCGGATGTAGTAAGAAATCGCTCAACGCTAGGTCGAATCCCGCAATGACGTTCAGGAGATCGGGGGCGAGTCGGTACGCCACCACGAACGAGTCAGCGTTGCCCGTCACCTGCGCGTCGCTTAGGGCGAGCTTGAGTTCCCTCTCGAACGCTCCACCGTCTCCGCGGCGATCAGCCGCTAGTGCCGTTGCGAACGCTCGCAAACCTCTCGCCTCTAGATGTGTGGTGATTAGTTGCGAAGCCTCGATCTCAGCTTCAGCTTCTTCGAGCGCGCCGGTGCAGGCAAGCACCAGCGCACGCATCGAGCGAACTTCGCCCTCCATCCCTGGCCCAACACTCCTAGATCCGTTTATGTCGAGGAATTCGAGGGCTCTTTCGGGCGCGCCTTGGGCTAAGGGAATCCTTGCAAGTAGAGCCTGGGCGTTGATTTGTGCATGAAAGTCGTCGGCTGCCTCGGCCAGTTGCCAGGCGGTTCGAAGAGACACTCGTGCTCCTTGAAAGTCGCGCAGGCCGATTTGGGCGAGGGCCTTCATCTCGAGCCCGTGCGTTCCTACCCAGTCAAGCCCGAAGTGCCGTGCGTCCGCGATTTGGCGATCCGCCAACGCATGAGCGTCCGCGTACTTGGCTGCGAGGTTCAGTGCCGTGCCGTACGACTGCAGGAAGCCTGACCGAACCACAGGATCGGTAGTTCGGTCGAGTAGCTCAAGCGTCGACCGGTGGCGCTCCAGCGCTTCCCTAATTCCACCCCAGCGCATCGCAAAGTGGATTGGTCCATGACTTAGACGGATCTTGTCTTCGACAGACTCAGGCGCCAATGCTCCGAATTCTTTGAGTGCTTCGGCTGTTTTCTGCGGCTCTTCGAGATCAGCCAGAGTGATGAAGCGGCTCCAGAGGACCCGACGAAGGTCGTGCCGACGTGGTGGAGCGGGCCCGAGCGTCGCTCAGAAGCTCCAAGGCTTCAGCGGGCCGGTCATCGAGTTGTGCCACCTGGGCTGCTCGAAAGAGTGCTCGGGATGCGAGTGGATGCTGCCGAGGTAGTCGTGCGGCAAGATGGCGTGCCTTGTCTTCGGCCTCTGGCCAGCGTCCCTTGCGGAAGGCCAGTTCAACCTCAGCGACAGCCACGGCATCTGCCGAGGGAATCAACTTGTGCGCCTCTTCTAACCATCGTTCGAGCGTGGCTAGTCGGCCCTTGGACAGAAGATCGTCTAGGGCTCGACCCAAGAGAGCATTCAGCAGCTCGGCTACGCCAAACTCACTCGCGAGTGTGAAGGCTTCGTCCCACGCCGACCTCTCCACCGCCGCATACGCGATGGTCTCAACTGTTGATGCTCTGATCTCCGAGTCTGCCTCTGCCATCTTTGCTCGCAGGAACTGGCGAAGGAGAGGGTGTAGATCATAGGTCTCGCCGTCTCGGTTCAGGAAGCCGCGCTCAAATGCCTCTTCTAGGACGAGCCGACCCTTTGGTCCGAAAAGTAGTTGTGCTAGCTCCACATCTACCGTCGCGGCGAGTGACAGCTGAGCAAGATTCCATTGAAGTTCGGTGCTGAGCTCCTGATAGAGCTCCTCCGCAAAGTACGAATGCAGGGCTTCCGGAATCTCATCACCGACCAGGAAATTCGGAGACTGGATGAGCGACGCGAGTCCAATCACGGCTGGCCAACCCTCCGCGAGCGCTACAAGCCCGGCTAGAAGACCAGGATCTGTCTTCGGAGGTACGGCCCTCGCGGCTTCCTCATGCGTCATCGCCAAGACGTTCCGGCCGAACTCCGCGACCTCGCCGTAGAGAAGGCGTTTCGCAGAGACCCAGGATGGCCGGATTCGACTTGTTACGAACAGTGGAATCGTGGCGCCTGCAACCACTGCATCAATGAGCTGTTCTGCACTCGCTTCGTGAGTGAGATGCTGGTAGTCATCGATAACCATCCATACATCCGCAGGCCACTCAGCTAGGTCGCCGACGAGAATGTCTGCGATACGACTGACTTCAGAATTCGGCGAATGCGAGGTCCGTAGATGCTCCTGGAGACGTGCGCTGGCTCCCACCAACACTTCTTCGGCTGCTTGTGCGAGGCCAAGCGCCAGTGCTGCCACGTCCGTCGACGCTGGACTTGCGCGAAACCAAACCGCCTTCCGCCCACGCCCTGTAAACCATTGGCGCGCAAGAGTCGTTTTGCCGTAACCGGCGGGGGCGACAAGAACTATGTATCGGCTCTGCGCCTCATCAAGCAGACTCATCAGCCGTGGTCGCTGAACGAGTCTTTGGCTTCGAGCGCCTTCGCCGAGACGTTCTTCATTTGCCTCGCGCACGCTAACCCCCGCAGCACATTCCCTTGTCTTACCCTAGCGCCGAGTGAGATGGAATTCGACTGACCTCGGGCTGAACCGTGCCTGCGACTCTCATGGGCCGCAGGCACGGTGCCGTCAGCCCCCGCTATCGGCCGCAGCCGACTCGAGGCTTCGTGCGAGGGGGTCGTCTCCGGTTATCGCCCGGTACGCCACCGGAATTTGGCGACGCCGGGTCACACCGAGCTTCTGGCGGAGGACGTCCGAATGAGCCTTCGCCGTTCGGGGGGAGATGCCGAGCCGCTCGCCGACTTCGTCGTTCGAGCACCCGGCGGCGATGAGCTCGATGACCTGCCGCTGCCTCTCGGTGATGTTTGGAAGCGACTCTCGCAGTGCGTCGTACATGGGAACGAACCTATTCGGCCAAGCGCCGCCTGACCATTGACCGAAAGGCGTATTTCGCCGAACTACACCCTCGGGGAAACCGGCGTGCCGTGCACAAAGCTCGAATCGTGGCCCCGGCGATTCGCCTGGGCGAGTTGATCTTCGTCCAGCGCACCGATCCGACGCAGCAGTTCGAGCTCGTCCTTCAGGTGAGTCCGCATCATCTCCGGCCCGTCCGTGGCGATCGTGAACTCCACGCCGTGCTCTACGAACGCCCGAAACGTGTCGCGCACCGCCTCCTCACTCGGCAGCGCCTTCGTCAGCAGGTTCGACGTGGGACAGATCTCCAGCACGATGCCCGCGTCGCGCAACGCACCCATCAGCTCCGGATCGCCGGCGGCCAGGATGCCGTGGCCGATGCGGTCGGGGCGTAGCGCCTCCACGACCTCGCCGATCTCCTCGCGGCCGATGTCGCCGCCCTCTTCGCCGACATGGATCGTCACGCCGAGGCCGGCGGCGCGAGCCTCATCGACCATCGGCGCGACCTGGCGATAGTCGTAGCGCCCGCCGCCCGGGCGCGGGCCGGCGATGTCGACGCCGACGACTCCTCGCGGCGCCCAGCCGATCGCTTTCTCGACGATGATCATGTTCTGCTCGGCGGTGAACGTCCGGTCCATCATCAGGATCAGGCCGGCTCGCACCTGCGGGTACTCGAGGCTCGCGCGGTCGAGGCCGCGGATCGCCGCGAGGATGATGTGGTCGAGGTCGCGCTCGCCGCCGCGGTTTCGCTTCATCGGGTTGAAGCGGAGCTCGAGCGTCGTGATTCCCTGCGAGCGGTAGGCGCCGCCGATCGCGGCGTGCACCGAGCGCTCGACGGCGATCGGGCTCGACTGGATCAGCTCGGTCCAGTGGTAGATCTGGTCGAGTGCATCGAGGTTCGCGACGCCGCGCGGGTCGGAAACGGTGACGAGGCGGTCGAATTCCCAGAAGTCCTTCACCGGGAGGGCGATGCCCTGCTCGTGCGCGAGGCTCCAGAGGATGTCGGAGGCGACCGAGCCGCCGAGGTGAGTGTGGAGCTCGGCGAGGCCTTCCATGAGGGAAGTCTAGAGCGCGGTCGTAGTGCGCCCATATCCTGCAGCGGCATGAAGGTGGGCATCGTCGTCCCGTACTCATGGTCCTTTTGGGGGGCCGTGGTCGAGCACGCAGAGCTGCAGGCCGAGGCGCTGCGCCGGCACGGTGTCGATACGCGCACGATCATCGGCAACGACCCGCCCGGCAGCTTCACCCGCGTGCTGCACCCGCGCTCGGGGCGCCACGACACGCCGCCGCCGGACATCATCCCCGTCGGCCGCTCGGTGATCGTGCCCGCCAATGGGACGCTGCCGAACATCGTCCTCTCGCCGCGAACCATCGGGCGGGTATCACGCGCACTCGAGAGCGAGCACTTCGACGTACTGCACCTTCACGAGCCGATGACGCCGGCCATCTGCGTCGCTGCGCTCGCGCTGACGAAAGTCCCGGCCGTCGCAACCTTCCATGCGCACGGCAACCTCGGCTGGATGAGGCCCGCCATGCCGATCTGGGGCTTCCTCATCGACCGGCTCGATCACCGCATCGCGGTCTCCCCGCACGCGCGCGACACCGCGAACAGGTGGCTGCCGGGCGACTACGAGATCATTCCCAACGGTGTCCTCATCCCTCCGACCGCCGACCCGCACGGGCGCGAGCACCAGATTCTCTTCGCCGGGCGGCAGGAGGCACGCAAAGGGCTGCACGTGCTTCTCCGCGCATGGCCGGAGATCCGCCGACGCACGCGTGCCCGGCTACGCATCGTCGGGGCCGATCCGCTTGCAGTTCGGTTGCTACTCACCCGCGAGCGTGCCTCCGATGAAGGGATCGACATCCTCGGGTTCCTCTCGCAGGAAGACCTCACCGCCGAACTGCTGCGGGCAAAGGCACTTGTTGCTCCCTCCCTCGGTGGGGAAAGCTTCGGCATGGTGCTCACCAGGGCCTATGCCTGTGCCACTCCGGTCATTGCGTCGGACATCGACGGGTACCGTGAGGTGATGACGAAGGAGGCCGCCGTCTCCTTTCCGGCAGGCGAAGAGCGGGCACTCACAGAGGTTGTCGTCGACCTGCTGGAGGACGAGCAGCGCCGCGCGGCGCTCGGTGAAGGAGCGCGCCGCGTCGCGGTCGAGCGTTACTCCTGGGACGACATCGGCAGGCGGCTCGTCGAGATCTACGAACAGGCGATCTCCGCGTCGTGAGCTTCCATCGCAGCGGCTGGGTGCGGGCGGCACTCGTCTTCGTCGGCGCCGTCGGGGTGTTCGCGGCGCTCTGGTGGCACGGGCCGGCTTGGGGCGGGGTCGCCGACGCGTTCGCCGCAGTCCAGTGGCGCTGGGTCGCCGCAGCGGTTGGCCTGAACCTGCTGTCGGTGTTGCTTCGTGCGCTTGCCTGGCGCACTGTGATCGTTCAGGCGTTCGAACCGCCGTATCCGCGCTTCATGCTCATCTTCTCCGCCTTTTCCGTCGGCCTCTTCGCGAACGCGATCCTCCCTGGTCGCATCGGTGAGCTGGCAAGAGTTGCGGTACTGAACAGGCGCATGCGCCAGACAGGAGCCTGGGCGCGTTTGCTCGGCACGGTCTTCGCGCATCGTGTCTTCGATCTCGTCGCGGTGATCGTGCTGATCGTGTACGTGATGCTCACAGCGCACATCCCGAGCTGGGCTGTCACGAGCTCGATCGCCGTGGTCGTCGTCGGCATCGTCCTGTTCACGATCGCGGTGCTTGGTGCACGCAGCGATCATTTTTCCGGGTTCGAGGAAGGGCTCGGTGCAGTGCGCAAAGCGATCAGGCTTGCGCGTTACGGGCTTGGCGTCATGCGCCGACCCGCAGCAGCGGCTCTCGCACTGCTCTTTCAGCTGCTCGGCTGGACCTGCCAGCTCTTCGCTGTCTACACGACGATGCGTGCGTTCGGAATCCATGAGCCGCTGCCGGCCGCAGGGCTCGTACTCGTACTGATGAACGTCGCGACCATCTTCCCTCTGTGGCCCGGCAACGTCGGGCTCGTGCAGGCGGCCGTTGCACTTCCGCTCTTCACGTACTACGGCGTCGCGAAGGCGAACGGGATCGCGTTCGGGTTCGGCCTCCAGATCATCGAGGCGTCGGTGGGAATCGGTGCGGGCCTGCTCTTTCTCGCGCGCGAGGGGCTCTCGGTCGCGATGCTCAGGGTGATGCCGGATGCGGCGCAGGCCGATACCCCGGCGCGTGACCAGGCGCGCGCTGAGGAGTTAGCGGAGGGGGATGCCGAGCGCGCGCGCGCTCGCCTGTCCGGCTAGCCTCAAAGGCGTCCTGTCGGCGCGTGAGGCGGCCGCTGCGCTGGCCGAGGGATTGCGCACGTGGGCCGAAGTGGACGAGCTCCCGGTTGCGGACGGAGGAGAGGGAACGCTCGACGTGCTGCACTCGGCACTCGGCGGCGACTGGCGAGAAGCAGAGGTCTCAGATGCGTTCGGGCTGCCGCGGATTGCGCGCTGGCTCGTTCTGGCTGACGAAACAGCAGTGCTCGAGGCTGCAGAGGCGATCCCACTCGATCCGCGTCGGCTCGATCCGTTCGCCGCTTCGAGTCGCGGGCTCGGGGAGCTCATCCGTGCGGTCGGGAAGCCGCGCGAGCTGTACGTCGGGCTCGGCGGAACGGCGAACGTCGACGGCGGCTCGGGCCTGCTCGAAGTGCTCGCCGAGCTTCCCGCGCCGACACGCGTCGCGTGTGACGTCGACGTTCCGCTTGTAGATGCTGCCCGAGTCTTCGCCGCGCAGAAGGGCGCGTCCCCCGCGCAGGCGCGAGAGCTCGAGACGCGCCTCCTCGCGCTGGAGGGACTGGAGCCATATGCGCGCCTGCCGGGGGCAGGCGCGGCCGGCGGGCTCGGCGCGGCACTCGCGTCGCTCGGCGCAGAGCTTCTGCCAGGCGCGCCGCTCGTCCTCGATCTCGTCGGCTTCGATCCCAGTGGCTACGACCTCGTCGTCACAGGCGAGGGAACCGTCGATCGCACCACCGCGAGTGGCAAGGCGCCGGGCGAGGTCGCCCGACGCTGCGCGGCGGCGGGAGTGCGTTGCATCGTGTTCGGCGGCCGCATCGACGATGCGCCTGCAGAGCTCGAAGTGATCGCCCTGTCCGGTGACCCCGGCCAGGCCCGGCGAGATCTCATCGCCCTCGGAATTCTCCTGGGCGAGCCGGAAGCCGAGTAGTGTCGCTTCACTCTCGAAAAGATGGAGGTCATCAGCAATGGAGGCAGGCGCGGCTACATCAGGTGCGGATCAGTACCCAGTGCAGTTTTCGGTCGAGTATCCGGATCGGGATCTCGACCGGCTGACGACGGCGTTCAGGATCATCGTTGCGATTCCGATCATCGTCGTCTTGGGTGGGCTCGGAGGCGGCGAATGGAGCAGCGGCTGGGGTGACGGGAGCCCGCACACGGGCGCGTGGGTCGCAGGCGCGGGTGCTGCGATCGTCTTCTTCCCGGCGTTGCTGATGATCGTGTTCCGGCAGAAGTACCCACGCTGGTGGTTCGACTGGAATCTCGAGCTGATGCGGTTCGAGAACAGGGTCGGGGTGTACCTCGGGTTGCTGGACGACAAGTACCCCTCAACGGATGAGCAACAGTCCGTCAAGCTCGACTTTCCCTATCCCGACGCAAAGCTAGGGCTCAACCGGTGGCTCCCGCTCGTCAAGTGGTTCCTCGCGATCCCGCACTACGTCGTGCTGTTCTTCCTGACCATCGCGGCGATCGTGTGCGTGATCATCGCGTGGTTCGCGATCATCTTCACGGGTCGCTATCCCAGAGGGCTCTTCGACTTCGTCGTCGGCGTCATCCGCTGGGCTAACCGCGTCACCGCCTACGCGTTCGTCCTAGTGACCGATAAGTATCCGCCGTTTCGGCTGAGCCCCTAGGAACGTCAGGGCCGCGCGGAGTCGGCGCGGCGAGCGAGCTCTTCGATCTTGCCGTGCGCGGCGTCGAGTCTGCCGACACAGAGCTTGTAGAGCTCCTCGCCGCGCTCCCATAGCTGGATCGCCTCGTCGAGCCCCGCTTCGCCGCGCTCGAGCCGCTCGACGATCTGCTCGAGCTCGCGTTGCGCGTCTTCGAAGGTGGGCTCGGCGCTCACTGGACGCGCGCTCCGAAGCGGCCGTCCGCGACCTCGACCTCGACTTCGTCACCGGCAGCGACCGCCGCGGTGGAGCGGATGATCTCATCGTGCGTGCGAACGATCGCGTAGCCACGCTCCAGCGTTGCGCGCGGCGAGAGCGCACGGAGACGCCCGGCTGCGTGCTCGAGGCGCGCCCGCTTGCGCTCGACCGCCAGCGCGGGTGCGCGGCGAAGCCGGTCGTGCGCGTGTACGAGCCTTTCGCGACGACGATCGAGCAGCGCACGGGCACCGCGGGCAAGCCCGCCGCGCGACCGGTCGAGTCTCGCGATCAACTCGGCTGCATCGGGAACCACGAGCCGCGCGGCGGCGGTGGGGGTCGACGCGCGAGCATCCGCAGCGAAGTCGCACAGCGGGTTGTCCTGCTCGTGGCCGACGGCCGAGACGACAGGCACCGGGCATGCGGCGATTGCGCGCACGAGCCTCTCGTCACTGAAAGGAAGCAGGTCCTCGAAGCCGCCGCCGCCGCGCGAGAGCACGACGACGTCCACCTCGGGGGCCGCGGCGACAGCACGTAGCGCCTCGATCATCGCGTTTGCGGCGAGCGGTCCCTGGACGAGAGTCTCGGCGACGACGATGCGCGCTGCAGGAAAACGAGCGCTGATGGTCGCGAGAACGTCCTTCTTGGCTGCGGCGTCGTTGCCGGTGACGAGGCCGATCCGGCGTGGCAGGAACGGCAGGGGACGTTTCCGCTCGAAGACTCCCTCTGCCGCCAGCTTCTTCTTGAGGCGTTCGAGTGCGGCGAGGTGGTCTCCAAGCCCGAACCGCTCGACCGACAGGGCGCGCATGCGGAAGTCGCCGCGTGCCTCGAACAGCTCCGGGCGTCCGAATACGTGGACACGTTCGCCGTCGGTGAGGTCGAGTCGTAGAGCGTCGAAACGGCTGCGCGCCATCGTGACGCCGAGGCACGCGCCGTCGTTCGGGTCCTTCAGCGTGAAGAAGACCGATTGCCAGCGTTCGTTGCGCCGCAATTCCGTGACTTCGCCCTCGACCCAGACCGTCGGAAGCCGCTGCAGCCAGTCCGCCACGCCGCGGTTGAACGACGCGACTGCGTAGACCTTTCGGTCGCCGTACTGGATCGCCTCGACCTTGGACATCGTGCGTCCAGCATGCCACGCGGGTGCACGACCGGCATCGTGCTGCAGAATCTCCGGCCGACGCCGAAATCTATTTGGATGGGGTGGCGCATGGCCGAACATGCGGTAGTGGTAGCCGGAGGCGGCCCGACGGGCCTGATGTTGGCGGGCGAGTTGGCGTTGGCGGGCGTCGACGTTGCGATTGTCGAGCGGCGCGCCAGCCAGGACCTCCCCGGCTCGCGCGCAGGCGGGCTGCACTCACGCACGATCGAGGTTCTCGACCAGCGCGGAATCGCAGATCGGTTCCTCGCGGAGGGACAGCAAGTTCAGGTCGCGGCGTTCGCCGGAACCCCGTTGGACATCAGTGACTTTCCCACCCGCCACCCTTACGGGCTCGGGCTGTGGCAGAACCACATCGAGCGGATCCTGGCCGGCTGGGTCGGCGAGCTGCCGGTGACGATCTATCGCGGACGTGAGGTGACGGGCTTCGCGCAGGGCGACACCGGCGTCGACGTCGAGGTCTCCGATGGCCGGTCGCTGCGGGCGGAATACCTCGTCGGGTGCGACGGAGGACGCAGTCTGGTCCGCAAAGCAGCCGGCATCGAGTTCCCCGGCTGGGAGCCGACGACGAGCAGCCTGCTCGCCGAGGTCGAGATGGCCGAAGAGCCGGAATTGGGCATGCGCCGCACTGCCTTTGGCATCCATTCCCTGGGCAAGGTGGAGTACGAGATCCGCGACGGCGAGGTGGTCTACGGGGCCGGGGGGACGGTCCGGGTGATGGTGACCGAACCGCAGGTCGGAACCACGACCGAACCCACACTGCGCGATCTCAGCGAGGGCCTCATCGCCGTCTACGGGACCGACTATGGGATCCACAGTCCCACCTGGATCACCCGGTTCACCGATATGACTCGGCAGGCCGCCGCCTACCGGGACAGACGGGTCCTACTGGCCGGCGACGCGGCGCACGTGCATTCCCCGGTCGGTGGGCAGGGCCTCAACACCGGTGTGCAGGATGCGGTGAATCTGGGCTGGAAGCTGGGCCAGGTGGTGCACCAGACAGCGCCTGAACGTCTCCTGGATACCTACCAGGCCGAGCGACACCCGGTCGCTGCACGGGTGCTGCGCAACACGATGGCGCAGGTCGCGCTCATGCGCGCCGACGATCGCATCGAGGCGGTGCGCGACACCGTGTCCGAGCTGCTGAGCATGGATGAGCCGCGTAAACGGTTCGCCGCGATGATGTCCGGTCTGGACATTCATTACGACCTCGGTGAGGGACACCCGCTGCTCGGGCGCCGCATGCCCGATCTCGACCTGGTCACCCCCGATGGAACGGTGCGAGTGTTCACGCTCCTCCACGACGCCCATCCGGTCCTTCTGAACCTCGGCGAGCCCTTGAGTTTCGACATCTCCCCATGGGCACAGCGAGTGTCGGCGATCGACGCCGACTATCCCGGCGATTGGGAGCTTCCGGCGCTGGGGCAGGTAGCAGCTCCCGCTGCGGTGTTGATCAGACCCGATGGATACGTCGCCTGGGTGGGGGACGGCACGGATACCGGATTGCGTGACGCGCTGACCACCTGGCTCGGATCGCCAGACGTCGACTCGCAGACGTCTTAGAGCAGAATCTCGACGGCCGTCTCGGGCGCGCAGCCCTGGCCCACGAGCTCGACGGCCCGGTGCAGGTCGGCCTCGCTACCGGCGAGTCGCTCTGCGAGCGGCAGGGGGTAGCCGGCTTCCATCAGAACGTGCAAGCGCCAACTCTCGACCTTCGTCTGGTCGCTGCCGTTCGGCTCGATGATCTCTGTCGTCTCTCCCACGATTTGATCCGTTCGCCGTTTCATAGACGAACCCTGCCCTAGTTTTGTTTGCTGGGAGAGCCCTCCTGAAACCGCCCTAGGTACGCGCAAGCGCCTCATCTATGCGCTTTGCGAGCTCTCGAAGCCTTGCATCCAGGACGGCTCGCTCGGCCTCGGCATCGGCTGCGAGCGTGTCCAGGCGCCGGCGCAGCTCCTGCTCGGCCTGCAGCAGCCGGGACTCGGATGCCTCGATCGCCTCGCCCCGCTGGCGCTCGAGCCCCTCGGCGACCTGCGCCTGCCGCCGCTCGAGTCGTTGCACGCCGGCATCTCCGACCTGTGCCAGTCGGTCGGCGAGAACCGTCTGCGCCTCGCGCGCGAACGCTTGCACTGCGCGATCGAGCTCACGCGACAGCCGCACCGCTGCAGCCTCTCGGGACGACCTGACCGTGTCGGCGAACTGCTGTGTTGCCGCATCCGAATAGCTGGACGTCGCGCGCGCGAGAATGCGCTCGAGCTGTTCGAGCTGGCGGCGTTCGACATCGGCGAAGCCGGCCTGGATACGACGCTGTTGCGTCGGCCTCCTCGCGCACGATCAACTCCGTGAGCTGCCGCTCGCGCTTGCGAATGCGCTCGTTGAGCTCGTGAAGAGAACGTCGCCGCTCGGATGCATAGGTCTCGAGCTCCGCGGTGCCGGCTCCGACGACCTCCTGCGACGCGCGGGCCAGCTCGTCGCGCAGACGCACGAGGCTCGCGCGCTGCTGTTCGCTTTCGGCCTCGAGGCGCTCGGCGTCGGCCGCGATCCTCGCTTCGGCTTCCGAGATCAGTTGCTTCTGCCGTTGCGCCAGCTGCGCCAACTGGTCCGCGACTCCCCGCTGTTTGCGTTCCAGATCGTCCGTCCAGGCTGCGAGGCGCACTTCCATCTGTTGCTGTGCTTCGGTGAGCGCCTCGCCCAGTTCGTCAGCCGCTTTGCGCGAGCGCTCTGCCGCGGCCGCTCGCCTTTCCTCGGCGATGCGACGTTCCTGCTCGGCCAGGATCGAAGCCGAGTCCGCGCGGGCGCGCAAGAGCGTTCGCTCGAGCTCGGCATTTCGCTCGTCTGCTTCGCGGGCGATCAGGGAGTTGAGCCGGCCGTGTGCGCGCGCTAGCTGGTCATCCACGCGACGAGATGTCTGGAGGAGATCGCGCAGCTTCACGGCCGCGATCTGTACGAGGAACGCGACGGTGATTCCACCGGCGGCAGTTGCGATGCTCGCCTCACGGCTGATACCGAACGCGACCCAGGCAGCAACGGCGGTCAAGCCCGAGAGCACTGCAAGTGCGACGAGCACGCGTCGCTGGATGCGGTCGAATACGACACCCAGCAGAGTCAGCGCCGCAACCGCGGCGGCTACGGCAAAGCCGATCTGCACGATCGTGACGAGGTCCACGGCCTCAGGTTACGCGGAGGAGCACCAGGGCGACCGCGAGACAGACCACCGCTGCGGAAAGCGCCCGTAGTGCCCGCTCCGACTCGCCGGTCAAGGTCTCAGGGGTGATGTCGAGAGTCGTTCCGTCGGCCAGTTCGATACGTCCCGACACCTTCCGCGCTCGGCGGCGGACGAGCCGCACGGGCGTCGACAGCCGCCGTTGCGCGTGGCTGAGGAAGGCGGCGAACGCGGCCGCGAGGACGCCTTCGACGCGAATCGTCTCGGCTGCGGCGAAGTACGTCGCGAGCACGGGAAAGGCGCCCCAGGCGAGCGAGAACCAGGGATCGCCGTGGAAGCGGCCGCCGAAGAGCTCGAGGTTGTACGCCACTGCGATGAACGTCCCTGCCGCGACGAAGACGAGGAGCCAGAGGCTCGTCCGCACGGCGACCACGACGCCAATCGCGGCTGCGGCGGCCAGCGACGCGGCGGCGACCGCGACGAGTGCTGTGTTCCCGATGCGCGTCTGGAGCGGGCGTCCGTTCAACTCGTCGAGAGCATGTGCCGCAACTCCCATGCCGAGAAAGAAGGCCAGCAGGCCCAGGCCGAGCACGTCACCCTCGAAGTGCGGGGCAACCGCGGCGCCGATCGCCACGTACGACAGATGCCAGAGCGTGTACGGCGGGTGCAACAAGGTCACGTAGTCGCGCCACCCACCGGGCGCGAGCGCGTAGAAGGCGGGGCGTGCGGTGCCCGTCACGTGCGACGTCCCCAGGTGACGATGCCGCCCCCGAGGCTGAGTCGTTTCGATGTCGCGCCGGCGATCCCGGCGGCCTGCCAGAGCTCGAGCAGCCGCTGCTCGGGCCAGCGTTCGTAGAAGTTCCGAATGCTCGGGCCGAGGAAATCGCCGACTTCGGCCCAGCCGGGCGAGATCGCTCTGCCGGCGAGCGGTAGGCCGACTCGGACGTACAGCTCCCACCATGGCCGCCACACGCCGTGCGGGACGGCGAACTCGAGGCCGGCAATCGTGCCGCCGGGGCGCACGACGCGTGCGAGCTCGCTCAGCGTCGCCGCAGGATCGGAGACGTAGCGAAGGAGGTACGTGAACGTCAGGGCGTCGAACGATGAGTCGGGGAACGGAAGCTCGTCGGCCGTTCCCTCGACGAGCTCAACGTTGTCGGGCAATCGGCGTCGAGCTTCGGCCAGCATCTCCGGGCTCTGGTCGAGCCCGACGACGGTGCATCCCTTCTGCCGAAGGAGCTCGCGGGCGACAGCGCCGGTTCCGGTGGCGACGTCCAACACGGTGTCCGTGGAGCCTGCGTCGATGCGTGCGACCAAGAAGCGTCGCCAGCGCGGGTCCTGACCGAACGAGAGTGCAGAGGCATAGCGGTCGTATGTCGGCCCGAGCGGCGCGAAGAGCGTCCGGGCGGAGGCGGCCTCTGCCACAGGGCCGAGTTTATGCTGGCGCCGTGTCGCTGAGTGAAGACGTCGGCCGGATCGCCGAGGCTGCGGGGCGTTACGCGGCGGACGGCGAGGAGCTTGCCGCCGTTCTGCCCGTCGAGCCGGCGTCGGGCGAGCGCGTCTATCTCTGCGCCTTTGCCCGCGCGGACGGAGCTCAGAGCTGGCTCGCGCTCGACGACCGAGGGTCGCCGCTGAGGAACCGCACGTTGATCCGCGACGCGGCCTCGATCGCGGCGCTCGTCGAGATCGCCGAGGAGAGCGCTGCGATTCCGAGCGGCGGCGAGCCGCGGCTCGCGTCGCCCGCATATCTCGACTCCCTCGGGGCCGCGGCTGTGAACGGCGACGTCGCAGGCGCGTTGCAGAGTGCGCTTCCCGCGATCGACGAGCTCACTCGCGATCTCGAGCTGAATTACAAGCTCGAGCTCGAGTAGTCGGCGGGTGGAGGGCGCCGCACGAACCGCTGCCTCCACGTCGCGCCGAAGCGGTGAATCAGCATGCCGGAGACGAAGATGCTGAGCCCCACGGCGAGTGAAACAACCGCGAACACCCAGCCGTTGTCGTTGAGACCGTCGCGCATGTAATGCAGCAGCGCCGCGTAATAGCCGAGCACGCCGTACACGGCCCACGTCGCACGGCGGATCGGGCCGGAGGCGATCACCATCAGCGCCCCCACGATGAGCATCGGTATCCACCCGCGCGCGGGGTCGGCGTTGGGCGCGACGACCCAGAAGACGAGCCCGGCGGCGACGCTGAGCCAACCGAGGGCGTGGAACCAGAATGCGTCACGTCGCCGGCCGAAAGCATCCAGGAAGACACCGGCGATCACGATCAGGCCGCCGGAGACGAGCGCCGCGGCGGCGCGGTCGTCACCGCTGGTCGAGCTCCCTGCGACCGCGAGAAACTGAGCAGCCAGGAGAAGCGCGATGACCACCGTAACGAAGAGAAACGAGAAACGCGTCAACCAGTAGGCGATCAGTCCGGCGAGCGCCGTGACGATCGCGGCTGCGAGTGCGGAGCCGTTGAAGTCGGTGACGGGGACGTCTCTCGAAGAGACGTCGATCAGCCGCAGGAAGCCGACGACCACCGCCGGAACCATCGCGACCGTCAGGGCTGCCGCGAGCCCGCCGGGAACCCACCAGCCGCTGCGCAGCAGGCCGAGCGAGGCGGCGGAGTACACGAGCAGGAGCCCAAGCGCCGCGAGGAAGATCCAGAGGCTCGAGTGCGAGTCGGGCAGCGAGCCGAGGAGCGCGTACGACCCGACCGCGACCGCGTAAGCGCCGGCGAACCACAGAACGTTCTCTGGGTCCATTCGAGGCCAGTCCCGCTCGGCCGGCTCCGAAGGAAGGACGCCTGCCCGTTCCTCCACGAGCCCGACACTAACCTTTGGACGGTCCCTATGCTGTGGACCATGGAAGGCGGATTCAGCTTCCCGCTAGGCGGCGATCCCGAGGATCTGCTGCGTGGTCTGCGCGAGTTCGCCGAACAGCAGGCCGCCACGGTGCACGAGACCCAACGCGAGCAGTTCGCAACGCTGACCCTGAACACGGCTGTCGAGCTGACCGGCGCCGCCCTCTCGCAGCTGCAGCCGGCCGGATCGGCCGACGAGCAGGCACGGGCGCTCCGTGACGCTATGCGGGTGCTCTTCCCTGAAGCGGTCGCGCTCGTGAGTGCGGCGCGTCAGGGTTTCATGCGCGAGCGCTAGGTCATTCGCCGATCGACTCCGGTGCTACCTTGGTTGTCCAAGCCCTCCGCCGGACTGCGTTCTAGCCGGCCCGAGTGCACGAAGTGAGCGAGCGCCGAGCAGCGGCGCAGACTCCGCTCGCAGTGGAGGGTGCCATGTCTGTCGCCGATTCAAGGACCAACGGGGTGAACGAGGCGTTGGCGCTCGTTCATCGGACCCTGCTTGGTGAGGCGCTCGATCATTCCTCGCTTCTGGCATTCGTCGCCGACGAGGACATGCGCTACGCCGCCGCGAACGCGACGGCCTGCGAGGTGCTGGGTTACACCCAGAGTGAGCTGCAGCGGTTGAGCGTCTCCGACGTAGCGACGGAGATCAGTGCGCCGGACGACTACGCCGAGATGGTCGCCAGCGGCCAACGCTCCGGGATAGCCGAGCTGCTGACGAAAGACGGCAGGACGCTCCGCTTCGCCTACCACTCTTCGGAGACAAGCGTGTCAGGCGTCCAGTTCTATGTCGCGGTCGGGACGATCGTCGGCGCAGCGGCGCGCTCCTAAGCGTCACGCCCTACAATCGCGGCTCCTTGGCGATCTTCGACCGCGCGATCGTTCGCATGCTTCCGGCCGTCCCGCGGCCGCTCGTTCAGAAGCTCGCCGGGCGCTACATCGCCGGGCCCGAGCTCAAGGACGCGCGCGAGATCGTCCGCGAGATCAACGCCGAGGGCAAGGCGGCGACGATCGACGTCCTCGGCGAGGAGATCACCAACGAGGACGAGGCGGCCGCGATCGTGCGCGCATACCAGGACGTTTTCGCCGACATCCAGCACTGCGAGCTCGACTCGAACGTCAGCGTCAAGCTCACCGCTCTCGGACTGAACCTCGACTACGAGGTCTGCCGTGCGAACCTGCGCGTCGTCGTCGAGGACGCCGCGTCTCGCGGGAACTTCGTGCGCATCGACATGGAGGACTCCTCCACGACCGACGACACGCTGCGGCTGTATCGCGAGCTGCGCGAGCAGGGTCTCGACAATGTCGGCGTGGTGCTGCAGGCGATGCTGCGGCGAACGCATGACGACATCGCGGCGCTTGCGGATCTGAAGCCGAGCGTTCGCATCTGCAAGGGCATCTACGTCGAGCCGCCGGAACTTGCGTACCAGGACTTCGACGAGGTGCGAGCGTCGTACGTGCGCGCGCTCGAGGCGCTGCTCGACGCAGGCTCGTACGTCGGGATCGCGACGCACGACGAATGGCTTCTCGACGAGGGGCGGCGCCTCGTCGCCGAACGTGGCCTGGCCCGCGACGAGTACGAGTTCCAGATGCTCTTCGGAGTGCGTCCTCAGTTGGAAGACCAGCTCGTGCGCGAAGGCCGTCGACTGCGGATCTACGTCCCGTTCGGCCGGCATTGGTACGCCTATTCGCTCCGGCGTCTGCAGGAGAACCCGAAGATCGCGGGCTACATCGCGACAGACACGCTCGGGCGGCTTATCGGCCGCCGCAACGGCAGTTGATCTGGGCGAGGGCCGAAGGCTGCAGCGTCTGGGACGCGGCCGGACGCGAGTACATCGACTTGACCGGCGGCTTTGGTGTCGCGGCGCTGGGTCATCGGAATCCACACGTGCTGCAGGCGATCACCTCGGCTCCCGTCGTTCATGCGCTCGGCGACCTGGCCGAGGCGGAGGTCACCCAACAGTTCCGTAAGGCGTTGCCGTGGCCGGCGAAGCTTGGAGTCACGGGTGAGGATGCGGTCGAGATCGCATTGCGCACGGCATTGCTCGCGACCGGCAAGCCGGGCATCGTCGCGTTCGACGGTGCCTACCACGGCACCGGCCTGCTCGCCCTCGCCGCGACGGGTCTGGAACGCTTTCGCGATCCGTTTGCCGCCTGGTTGCCCGGACCGGTGCATCGACGCACGTATGGCGAAGACCCGGGCGCGCTCCCCGACGATGCAGGAGTCGTCATAGTCGAGCCCGTTCAGGGGCGTGCGGGTGCGCATGTCCCACCGGACGAGTTCTTGCAGGGGTTGCGTGTGAGGTGCGACGACGCAGGTGCCTTGCTCGTCGTGGACACGATCTTCACCGGCCTGGGTCGCATCGGGGAGATGTGGCCGGGCTCCGAGTTGGCGGACGTCGTCTGTGTTGGCAAGGCGCTGGGCGGTGGGTTGCCGCTCTCGGCCGCACTCTTCGTGCGTCCCAAGCTCGAGCAGGTGTGGGACTTCGGCCTGGAAGATCTGTACACGCACACGCACAGCGGCAATCCACTCGCATGCGCGGCCGCGCTCGTCGTTCTCGAGGAAGTGCCGAAGCTGCTCCCGCGAATCGCTGTCCTTTCCGAGCGCTTCGCATCCGCGGGGTGGCGCGGACGGGGTCTTCTGCGCACCACGCCCGGGAGCGCGGCTGCGGCCGAGCGCGCCGGAGTACTCGTGATTCCGATCCCCGCCTCCGTGGGACAGCCCGAGCTGATCCAGGCGGCCCCACCCTTCACGTTGACGGACGACGAGCTAGACGAATCGTTCAGCCGGCTCGCCTAGAAAGCTACGCCAGGAACCGCGGTTGCGAAGCGGGGAGGCTTAGGTCTTCCGTGAGTAGAGCAGGAACGTCCCGGGGACACGTGCATCGTGGTGCCGGAAGCCGTCGCTCCGCGAGGGATATTCCTCGAGCGCGCGGAGCGCAAGGCCCGCGCGCGTGGCCGCGTTCACGATCTGACCGAGCCTGCGCGAGCCCTCGTCGAAGTAGCTCTCGCGCCAGTGCATCAGTCCGTCGACGCAGAGGGCGACCGGGTGCTCCTCGAAGAGCAAGAGCTCCCCGTCGGAGCGGAGTGCGGACGCGATGCCACGCATCCAGTCTTCGACGTCGGTGATCTGCAGGAGCGACCCGAGCCCGGCGTACACGAGGTCGAAGCGACCGCGTCGTAACTCTGCCGGCAACGCCTGCGGGTCGGCCTGCACCCAGAGGATGGAAGGCCAACGTTCGCGTGCAACTTCCAGCGCCTGCCCGGAGGAGTCGACCCCGGTGACGATTGCTCCGAGCTCCGCGAGCTCAGCGGTCGACTCCCCGGTTCCGCACTGGAGGTCGAGGACGCGTTTCTTCTCGAGGTCGGCCAGCGCATGCCGGATCTGTTTCGGGAGGCCACGCTCGCCCGTCACCGCTGCGCGGCGGCGGTGGATGTCGTCCCACGCTTGGCGGTTGTGCTCGGTCGGTTCCATCAGGCGAGCAGCGAAAAGCCGCCGTCGACAATCAATGTGTGCCCGCGGACCATCTGCGCATCGGGCGAACAGAGAAACGCAACCGCGCCGGCGATGTCATGTGGCTCGACGAGCCGGCCCGCAGGCGTTCGCGTTCTCCCAGCGCGCAACATCTCTTCGCGATTCGGAAAGTGCTCGAGCGCCTCGGTCTCGACGACCCCGGCGGAGACTGCATTGACGCGGATGCCCCGTGGGGCAAGCTCGACGGCGAGGTAGCGGACGACCGATTCGAGCGCGGCCTTGGACGTCCCGACCAGCACGTAATTTTCGAGCACCCGTTGTGCGCCGAGCGAAGAGATCGCGACGATCGTCGAGCCACTCTCCATGTCGGGCGCGCACGCGCGCGCGAGCGACAGGAGGGCTCGCGCATTCGCGTTCAGCGTCCAGTCCCAGTGCTTGTCCTCCGTCTCGAGGGCGGGCTTGATCACGCCGGTCGCCGCGTTGTGGACGACGACCTCGTACGGCCCATGCGAAGCAAGCTCGGCGATCACCTTTTCCGACGCGACGTTGCCTCGCACCAGCACAGGCTCGGCGCCGGCCTGTCGGACTTCCTCGGCGGCCACCTCGGCGGCTTCGTCGTTCCGCATGTACCCGAGGACAACGCGCGTAGCGCCTTCGGACGCGAGCCGGAGCGCGATTGTCTTCCCGATCCCCCGGGTCCCGCCCGTCACGACGACGGAGCGTCCGTTGCCCGGATTCATTTCCGACCGGGCAGCGGTTCGTGCGCGGGCGCCGTGCTGGGCAGCTCTTCCCACCCGGGCCTCGACCTCGGCTCCCGCGGCCCCTCCTCGGCTTTGGAGGAAGCGAACGCGAGCCGCTCGAGGAGCTCGATCTTCTCCCGCGCATACTTCTTCACCGGATGCCCTTCCGCGAGATGCAGCACGAGCTCTTCGACGCGCGCTCTGAGCTGGGGGGCGAAGTGCGGCGTCGCCGGTCCGACGAGTGCGTCGATGTCTTCTTTGGTCGGCTCCCGCATGGGAGAAAGCCTAACTGCGTCATTGGATTCACGTCAGACATCCTTGTGGGAGTGCGCGCCGAGGCGACGTCATAGCTGAGTTCGGGGCGACCGCCCCTGCGCCGGCCGGCGAGCTGGGCGACGAGGGGCTCGCGGGGGCGACGCGTAGCTACTGGTCGCGGGCCCTGTCGCACTTCCTCCAGCATCGTGTCGCCGTCGCCGGCCTGATCGTGCTCGTGGTGTTGTTCGCGGCAGGCCTGCTGGCGCCGAGGATCGCTCCGTACGGCTACCAGGAGCCGAATCTCCAAGCCCTCAACGCCAGCCCCAGCTGGGCGCACCCGTTCGGCGCGGATCAGCTCGGACGCGACTACTTCAGCCGCACGCTCTACGGAATCGGCACGTCGGTGCGGGTTGCGCTGATCGTCGGCTTCCTGGCCACCCTGATCGGGGTAGTGGTCGGTGCTCTCGCCGGCTATTACGGCGGGGTCGTGGACAACGCGCTCATGCGGTTGACGGACCTGCTTCTGACGCTTCCCGTGCTTGCGGTGGTGCTCGTCGCCGCCGCGTTCTTGCACGTGGACACGGCACAGAAAGCCGCCATCGTGATCGCATTCCTGGTCTGGACTTCCGTGGCACGCGTGCTGCGCGCCTCGTCGCTGGCGCTTCGTGAAAAGGAGTTCGTCGACGCCGCGCGCGCCTCGGGAGCGAGCGATGCGCGCATCATCCTGCGCCACATCCTTCCCAACACGGTGGCGCCTCTCGTGGCAGCGGCATCGCTGATGATCTCGACGGCGATCGTGCTCGAGGTGACGATCGCTTACCTCGGGTTCGGTTTTTCCAACCTGGCTGGGTTGCAGGCGAAGCCGAGCATCGGCGACGTCCTCAGGCAGGCGCAGTCGGAGGGCTACTACCACTGGTGGGGGATCACGTTCCCTGGCATGCCGATCATCCTCATCGTCGTGGCGATCGGCTTTCTCTCCGAGGGACTGCGTGACAGCCTCGATCCCACCTCGGGTTCGAGCCGGCGTTCCTCGGCAAAGACATTTCGGTCCCGGCGCCCTCGGCGCCGGCGCCTGGCGCGCGCGCTGCGGAGGCGGGCGCCTCATGTCCGCGTCCCCGAATGGGTCACACTGGAACGAGTTCGGCAAGTCGCTCGAGCGCGGTGGTCCAATCCGTCCATCGGTCGAAAAAGTGCCCGCTCTCCGTACGCCGGCTCTCGCCGTCGCGCGATCTTGAAGTTCGGGCTCGAGGCGCTCGCCATCGCAGCGTTGATCGCGGTCGTGGCCGGTGCGATCTACCACTTCAACGTCCACCATGTCCATAGCCCCTGGGCGGCGGCGGGAGCCGAAGTGCAGGCGCTCTCACGCGCTCCGGGCGCACAGACCGAGGTGTCGGTGGCCGTCGCCCCCGACGACCCGCGGAGGTTGTTCGCAGCGTCGAACGACTCGGTGCTGCCGCAGATCAGGTTGTACGACTCACGCGATGGAGGGCGGACTTGGAGGTCCCGGGTCGGTCCATCGCTGACGCCCTTCACCTGTGCCTGGGGAGATCCGGCGGTGGCGTTCGCTTCCGGTGGCCGTCAATACGTCGCGTTCACCGAGAAATCCATCTGCAGAGAGGGGACCGACCTCTCTCCGTACGTAGTCGTCGCCTCCCGCGCGGGTCCGCAGGCGGCGTGGATCGTACGGCGTGTCGCCCCACATGCGATTCGCGATGGCTTCGACGACAAGCCTGCAATCACGGTCGACGGCACGGGCCGCGTCTACGTCGCCTGGTCGAGACTGTTGCGTGAGACCTACGAGACGACCGTCGTGAGCTCGAGTGCAGACGGTGGCAGAACCTGGTCGACTCCAGATGTGGTCGACCGGAAGCTCTCGTACTCTCAATGGGTCAGCGCGGCCGGCGGTGACGTCGGCGGGACGTTGTATCTGGCAGGTATCGACGCGCGGCTCGGAGTCTGGCTCGGACGTTCCGTCGATGGGGGACGTCACTTCCGCGTCAGACAGGCCGCGCCCTTGGCTCTGAACGATGCGGCGAACTGCGCGCGCAGCGGGAAATACGTGTTCGCTCAACAGGCGATTCGCTGCCTCGGCCCCAATCCGACCGTGACCGTGGGACGCGGCCGAATCTACGTCACGTACGCCTCGCTTTCACCGAATCGGACGTGGGATGTCGGCATCGCGGTTTTCGACGCCAAGCTCCGGCTGCTGTGGCGCGGGCGCATCGGACCGGCGGAGACGAAGCCCGCGGACCAGTTCTGGCCCACCTCGACCGTCGATGCGCGAACCGGCGAGCTCTGGGCCTGCTACTACGATACGACGGGCGACTCAGAGCGGAAGCAGGCGTGGTTTCTGTGTTCGCGCTCCCGGGACGGCAGGCACTGGGCCGAGCCGGTTCGCGTCGCGAGGCACTCGGAGAACGCATTCGTGCTTTGGGAAGATGCGATCCGTGCAGGCTTCGGTGACCAGATCGCGTACGGCAGCTACCCGGGGGTCGCCGCCGCGGCAGGCGTCGCTCACCCGATGTGGATCGACGCGAGCGATGAGAGCAACCTGGACCAGGAGATCGTCACCGCCCGACTCTCCGCCGCATCGTTCTCGGCGACGCCGCGCTAGCGATCAGTGCTGGGGAGGTGCGGCGACATACACGCGTACCTCGAGCGGCCCGAACGAGTCCGTGAAGGACCCACCGCTCGCCGTGACGGTGCTCTGGCCGTCGAGGCTTCGGAGCACGCGGTCGCCGAGCGCCGGGACGTTGATCGAAGCTGTCGACGGGCTACGGCTCGCATTCACTGCGATCACGTACACGGCGCCGTTGTGCTCTCGGGCGCCGGCCTTCACGTAGCTACCGGGCGGAACACTGGCTGCGATCGGGGGCTCGACGAGAGCGGGGACGAGGCCCTGGATCTCGTGGTTCGTGCGCGCGATCTCTGCACCCACCTCGACGCTCCAGTTGTTCGGGAAGTAGCCGATCGCGTGCGCGCCGCCCGCGATCGAGAGCCAGGCTTCGGCGCGGACGGTCTCCGGAGTCGGGTCGAGCTGCTCGCCCATGCAGTCCATGCGGCGCGCCTCGATCCACTGGAAGGTCGGCCTGCCGCGACCCAGTGCGACCAGGTCGAGCTGCGAGTCGAACACGTCGCCGAAGCTGTCGAAGCGGCACCAGTTCTGGAGCGGGTAAAGGTCGAACCCGAGGACATCTGCGCTCGCGGCTAGTGCGGGGTACATCCCCTTCCCTTGCGGGAGCGCACTGGAGCGGCTGTAGAAGTGGTTCGTCAGCGTGAGGAAGCGCGGACCGGATCCCGCGATCTCCGGCACCAGGCGTAGCGCGTCGGCAGTCGTCAGGTCGCCGGGAAGATGTGTGTCCCACTCGTCGGGCAGGTGCGTTCCGACCGTGCCGGCGCGCGCTGCGGCGGAGGCCTGCGCGTCGGCCAGGACGAAGGCCCGACCCGAGACCCACTTCGCGAGGTCGGCGGCGGTGCCGCAGCCGTTGCCCATGAAGAGGTCGATGCCGACCGCGAGGTTCTCTCCAACGCCGTCGGTGCACTGTGCCCAGACCAGCTTCGGGAACGACGGCTGGCCGTTCAGCAGGATGACGCTGTTCGAGGTGGTCAAGTGCACGGGGCCGGAGAGGGCTGGCGTGGTGAGCACGTATTCGTCGACCCGTGCCGGGCTGCCCTCATTCACGGCGGTGACGGCAACCTTGTACGAGCTCGAGAAAGTCAGCCCGGTGAGAGTCGCCTGATGCTCGGTTGCCGCGACGTTCGGCGCCGTCCAGATCACCGGCGCGTCGAGTCCGTAGGCGATGCGCGACGTCGCGGGCACACTCGTGCTCCAGGCGATCGTCGCAGAGAATGGGGTGAGGGAGATCGTGTGGACGTTCTCGATCTCAGGCGGTGGGCCGGCGGGCTGGGCCGGGGTTGTCGGGGTCGTCGCGGTGGGATCGTTCGGCGTGCCGGCCGCGGGCTGGAAGGTCACGCTCGGCAAGGCGAGGAACCTCAGGTCGCTGGCGTACGGCGCGTTGAACGTGACGTCGGCGGAGCTCGCTGCCGTAGACCGGGACGCGTAACTCGAGGTCGTGCTTCCGGTGACTCCCGACGCCAGCCGGAGCCCCGGGCGCAAAGGGCCGCTCGTGCCGCTCGTGTCGAGGCCAACCGGCGTCACGGGCCGCCCGCTCGGCGGTGCGAAGGTGAACGGAGCCTGCGCGACATTCGGGGTCGCTGACGCGGCCGGGACCGACCCCGAGTCGGAGCCGGGGAGGGCGATCTTGAAGCCGATCGTCAGACCGCCGACGACGGCAAGCAGGAGCCAGCAGATGGTGCGCAAGGGCACCCTCTAGAAGTCGGCTTTACAGGGCCGCACCTCTCCCTCGATCGAGGGATATGAGCGGGTAGCGTGCGGCCTCCGTGCGCCGCCCGACCGCCGATCTGATGCTGCTCGCGACGGTCAGCCTCTGGGCGCTCAACTTCACGGTCTCGAAGTACATCCTCGACCACGGCTTCCATCCCCTGGCGTATTCGTCAATCCGCTACGCCTGCGCGGCGCTCATCTTCGCCGGAATCACCCTCGTCTGGGAGGGCTCGCTGCGGATGTCGCGCAGCGACCTGCCGATCATCGTCTTCTGCACCGCGGTCCTGTTCGCGAATCAGTTGAGCTTCGTCTACGCCCTGCGCTTCACGACCGCGACGACGGTCGCCCTGCTTTTCGGGACTCTGCCGATCTTCACCGCGTTGTTCGCCCGCGGGAGCGGCGTCGAGCAGTTGCCGCTTCGCTTCTGGGTCGCCGCCGGCGTCTCGTTCGCGGGGGTCGCGCTCGTGGCGCTCGGATCGGGCGGGAACCTCTCTGCAAACCTGAAAGGCGACGCTCTCGCGCTCCTTGGTGCCGCGACCTGGGCGGCCTACTCCGTTGCGATCGGGCCGCTGATGCGCCGGTACTCGCCGTTCAGGCTGAGCGCCGTCTTCCTGTTGGCGGTCACGGTTGCGCTCCTCGTCGCGGGGTCGCGTCAACTCGCAGACCAGAGCTTCGACTTCGGAGCGCTCGTGTGGATCGGATTCGCGTTCGCCGTGATCGGGCCGCTCGTGATCACGAACCTGCTGTGGTTCACCGCCATCGATCGCGTCGGTCCCTCGCGGGCGTCGTTGTTCGCGAACCTGCAGCCGTTCCTCGCCGCGTTGATCGCGCTGGTGCTGCTGTCCGAGCCGATCACCGCGGTGCAGATCGGAGGTGGTCTGGCGATCGCATGCGGAATCGTCCTGGCCTCCCAGAGGGGGACTGTCCTCGTGCCACCTGCCGAGTAAGCTAGGGCCGTGGGGCACAACGTGGACTTCATGCCCATCGACGGGTGGGATCACCTCGAGCTGTACGTCGGGAACGCGAAGCAGTCGGCGTTCTACTACGAGCACGCGCTCGGCTTCACCAAGACGGCGTACGCCGGGCCGGAGACGGGCGTCCGCGACCGGGCCTCCTATCTGCTCGAGCAGGACGACATCCGCATCGTGCTCACGAGCGGGCTGCGCGGCGACAGCGAGATCACCCGGTTCGCCTGTGCACACGGCGACGGCGTCAAGGACACGGCGCTCACGGTTCCCGACGCGGGTGAGGCATACCAGCAGGCGGTGCAACGTGGTGCCCGCGGCGTGGTCGATCCGCACTGGGTCGAGGACGACTTCGGCCGCGTCGAGCTGGCGACGATCGCGACCTACGGCGAGAACGTCCACACGTTCGTCGACCGCAAGGAATACACCGGCCCGTTTCTCCCCGGCTTTCAGGAAGTCGCGAGCACGAACGGCCGCCCCGCAACCGGTGTCGGCCTGAGGGCGATCGACCATGTCGTCGGCAACGTGGAGCTCGGACGCATGGATTACTGGGTCGAGTTCTACGAGCGGACGATGGGTTTCACGAACATCATCCATTTCGCTGACGAGCAGATCCACACCGAGTACTCGGCCCTGATGTCCAAGGTCATGGCGGACGGCCAAGGAAAGATCAAGTTCCCGATCAACGAGCCGGCCGAGGGCAAGCGCAAGAGCCAGATCGAGGAGTACCTCGAGTTCTTCGGTGGGCCAGGTGTCCAGCACATCGCGCTGCAGTCGGAGGACATCGTTCGCACGGTCGAGACCTTGCAGGAGCAGGGAATCGTCTTTCTCGCGACGCCCGACGCGTACTACGAGGACGTCGCCGATCGCGTCGGCGAGATCGGCGAGGACTGGGACGACCTGCGCCGCCTGCGGATCCTGGCGGACCGCGACGAGGATGGCTATCTCCTCCAGATCTTCTCGAAGACCGCGCAGGATCGCCCGACGCTCTTCTTCGAGGTGATCGAGCGCCACGGCGCGCGCGGCTTCGGCGAGGGGAACTTCAAGGCGCTGTTCGAGGCGATCGAACGCGAGCAAGCCTTGCGCGGCAACCTTTAAGTGACTTCTAGCGCCACCTAGGTTCCCTGTGCAGGCCGCAAGCTCGCGGGCCTCTGAGCATCTACTCCACGGAGACTGATCCCAGCAAAAGGGGTGGAAACAGATGCGCCGCATGGTCATTCCGTTCGTTCTGCTCGTCGGGGTCCTGACGCTCGCTGCGTCCGGCCTCGCCGATCCGGGCGACAAGGGCAAAGGCAAGGCTCAGGGGAAGAACAAGTTCAGCTTCACGCTCACGAATACGGACAAGCGTTGCGACGGGAGCGAGCCCTGGGCGACGCTGGCGGAAAAAAGGACGTATCAGGTGCACAAGAACAAGGACGGCACCTATCGGCTTCGCCGTGTCGACAAGGGGACGTTCACGACGGTTGCCGGTAAGAGCCCGGGCAACTGCACCGCGAACACGAGCAAGCACGGCCAGCTCGTCCGCGCCGGCGTGACCGGTCGCTTCGGCGGCTATCTCGAGGGCACGATCACAGGAGGCACGTTCAACAAGAAAGCAACGTGCGCCGCAGCGTGCTTCACGGGTGACTTCATCTCGGCGTTCTTCGGTGCCGGCGCGGTGTTCTCGTGCGACGGCGCGACGAACAGCCCGGACTGCAAGTTCAACTACAACTACACGGCGCCGAGCCGTGGCGGAAACGGGAAGTTGATCGTGCGCCACTGGCAGGACAAGGGCAAGGGCTCGGGTTCGACGCTCGACGAGCACTTCAAGGGCGACATCGCCAGCTCGTAGCTTTCGGGGATACGAGGAGTCGCAGAAGAGCCCGCCGGTAAGGCGGGCTCTTCTGTTTCACTAGCCGGGTGAATCCCCAGCGACGTACGGCGCTCGTCTCGGTGGTCGCGGCCATCGTGCTCATCGCGCTCAAGCTCGGCGCAGGCCTCGCCTCGCACAGCCTGGGCCTGATCTCGGAGGCGTTGCACTCAGGCACCGACCTCGTGGCGGCGCTCTTGACGCTCTTCGCGGTTGGAGTCGCGGTTCGACCCGCGGACGTCTCGCACCAGTACGGCCACGGCAAGGCGGAGCACCTCTCGGCTCTCGCCGAGGCGGCCATCCTCGTTCTGGCCAGCTGCTTCATCGCGTGGCGTGCCATCACGCATCTCGTGGGCAGTCGCACCGCGACGGTCGAGGCCAAGTGGTACACGTTCGTGGTCATCGGGATCGTGATCGTGGTCGACATCAGCCGCACGGTCGTTCTCTGGCGCGCGTCCCGCCGCTACGGCAGCGCGGCGCTTGCGTCGAACGCGCTCCATTTCGCCAGCGATCTCGCAGGATCCGTCGCAGTGCTCTTCGGGCTCGTGCTCGTGCACGAGGGTTATACGCGTGCGGACTCCATGGCCGCGCTCTTCGTCGCTTTTCTCGTCCTTATCGCCGCTGCTCGGCTGATGCAGCGAAACGTGGACGTCCTCATGGATCGCGCGCCGGCCGACGCAGAGCAGGCCGCACGCGCAGCGATCGCGGGAATCGATCCGCCGGTCGCGCTGAAACGACTGCGGGTGCGGCAGGCAGGGCCCCGTCAGTTCATGGACGTGGTCATCGCGGTTCCACCGGGCGCTGCAGTTGGCCAAGGTCATGCAGCGGCAGACAGGGTGGAGGATGCGCTCAGCGCCGCCTTGCCGGGAAGCGACGCCGTCGTCCACGTCGAGCCGCAGGAGGATGAGGCGGCCATCCGTGACCGCGCGCATGCGGCCGCCCTCGGAGTTCCTTCGGTGCGTGAGGTGCACAACGTCAGCGTCCTCGACGTCGGGGGTCGCACGGAGGTGTCGTTGCACCTGAAGCTGCCGGGCGAACTGACGCTCGAGGCAGCTCACGAGGTGGCGAACCAGGTCGAGAGCGCAATCGCCGCCGCCGTCCCGGAGGTCGACTCCGTGCAGACGCATATCGAGCCGCTGGGCGAGGCCGTGGAAGGAAAGCCCATCGACGACGACCACGTCGAACGGAACGTCGTGCTTCGCATCGTTCGCGAGGTAATGGGCGAGGAGCCGCGAGAGCTGCGCTTCGTCCGCACCGACGAGGGCCTGCTCGCCTATCTGACGCTTGGTCTCGATCCCTCGAGCCCGCTCGCCGAGGCGCATGCGCGTGCGAGTGAGATCGAGGAGCGAATCCGGCGCGCGCGCCCCGACATCGCCGACGTAGTCGTGCACACCGAGCCGTGATGCGCAACGGGCGTCGGGAACGTACCGGTGCCAGGCACGGGTACGAAACTGTGACGCGTGATGCGCGCGATCCAGCGTTCGACGATGCGCTGCGGGCTCCTCGCGAACGTACCGGTGCCAGGCACGGGAACGTAATCGGGACGCGAATGTCATGAGACTCTGCATGTTCACGCCGAAGGACCTGCAGCTCGAGCGCGGCTGGCCGGGGATCATCGAGGGCGACGCGGTCGTCCAGCTCGCGGCGCAGACCTTGCAGGCGTTCTTCACCGGTGGCGGCACCGCGCGCAGGCACGCCGAGTATCCGCTCGCGGACGTCCAGTTTCGCCCGCCGGTGCTCCATCCGCCCGCCGTCCGCGACTTCTACGCGTTCGAACAGCACGTGAAGACCGCTCGCGCGCTTCGCGGCCAGGAGGTTCCGCCCGAGTGGTACGAGATCCCCGTCTTCTACTTCTCCAACCCTGCGGCGATCTATGGCCCGGAGGAAGAGATCCCGCACCCGCCGGACACGAACGAATTGGACTATGAGCTCGAGGTCGCCGCGGTGATCGGAGCCGACGGAGACATCGGCGGCTTCACGGTCATGAACGACTGGTCTGCGCGCGACCTTCAGCGGCAGGAGATGAAGGTAGGGCTCGGCCCGGCGAAGGGCAAGGACTTCGCCACCAGCCTCGGGCCGGTGTTGGTAACGCCCGACGAGTTCGACGGGACGAGTGGCACGATGGTCGCGCGCGTGAATGGCGAGGAGCGTTCGCGGGGCAACCTCGCCGACCTGTACCACTCGTGGGACGCGATCGTCGCGCACGCGGCGCGCAACACACACCTGCGTCCCGGCGACGTGCTCGGCTCCGGCACGGTCGGGACGGGCTGCATCCTCGAGCATGGAGACGGGCGGTGGCTCCAGCGTGGCGACGTCGTGGAACTGGAGGTCGAAGGCATCGGCATCCTGCGCAACCGGGTCGCTTGACTCTGCCCCAAGGGGAGACGCCATCGTGAGTGTCGACATGGAGAACCTGCTGTCGATCGGCGAGTTTGCCTCGGCTTCGCAGCTGTCGCAGAAAGCCCTGCGCCTCTACGGAGAGAACGCCCTGTTGCCGCCCGCTTGGGTCGATCCGGACTCGGGCTACCGCTACTACCACCCGGACCAGCTGCGCGAGGCGACGCTCATCGCGTTGCTGCGACGCACCGGAATGGCCTTGGCCGACATTCGCTCGTTCATGCGCGAGCCGACCGTCGAGCGGCTCGAGGAATACGAACGGCAAGTGGCCGATGACTTCGCCGAACGACGGCGGGTTCTCCGCTATGTGAAGCGGGTCCTTAAGGAGGAGTCAATGTATGACGTTCTGATGAAGAAGGTTCCCGAGACGGCGTACGTCAGCAGGTCGAAGCGCGTCCTGGTGCCGGATCTCGAGTCGTTCATCTACTCGGCATTCGACGAGCTGGGCCGATCCGAGGACGGGCCACCGTTCGTCCTGTACCACGGCCCGGTGAACGCGGAGGAGGACGGCCCGGTCGAGGTCTGCGTCCCGAAGACCGAGGGTCAAGACCACCTGCCCGCGGGTGAGGTGGCTTTCACCGAGATCAGCGGCAGCCAGTGCGAGTTCCCGGAGATCCTCGGCGCTTACGAGGCCGTCTATCGTTGGGCCAAGGAGAAGGGCCGCGAGCCGGACGGACCACCACGGGAGATCTACGTCAGCGCACCAGACGCAGAGCTGCGGATGGAGATCGCACTCCCGCTGCGCTGAAGCGAAGATAGCCCCGTGCAGGCAGAGGTCGTTGTCGTCGGTGCGGGGATCATGGGATCCGCGACCGCTCACGCGCTCGCACGCAGAGGCCACGACGTTCTGCTCCTCGAGCAGTTCCACGTCGGCCACGAGCACGGCTCGAGCCATGGCCGGTCGCGGATCGTCCGGCTTGCGTACCCGGAGGTCGAGTTCGTCGAGCTGGCGAAGGAGGCGTTTGCCGGCTGGCGGCAGCTCGAACACGAGTCGGGGCAGGAGCTGCTCGAGCTGAACGGGCTGCTCGAGCTGGTCGAGAGCTCGGGGCAGAGCTCGGCAGACGCACTCGCAGCCGCCGCAGCGGAGTACGAGGTGCTCGACGCGGGCCAAGCACGAGAGCGCTGGCCGGTCGGCGTGCCCGACGGGTGGACTGCGCTGTTCCAGCCGGAGGCGGGCATCGTCCGCGCCGGCCTTGCGCACCGGGCGTTCGTCGACCGCGCGCTCGCTGACGGGGCGCGCCTCGAGGAGGAAGCGCGTGTCGACTCTCTCGACGACGTCGACGCGAAGGCAGTCGTTGTCACTACCGGCCCCTGGATCAAGAGCTTCTTCCCGGACCTGCCGGTCCGCACGACCCGCGAGACGGTTGCGTACTTCCGCCGCGAAGGCGATCCATTGCCGTCGGTCGTGCACCTCGATCCGGTGACGCGCGGGCACGCGATGTACTCGCTACACGATCCGGTGCACGGTCTGAAGGCAGGCGCCCACCATGCCGGCGCCGAGGTGAGCCCGGACGAACCGGGCGAGCCAGACCCGGTGCTGGTCGACCGGATCGCCGAGTGGGTTGCCCGCACCTACCCCGATGCCGACCCGAATCCGGTCGGCGCGGAGACCTGCATGTACACAACGACCGCGGACGAGCACTTCATCCTCGAGCGCCGCGGGAAGGTCGTGATCGGCTCCGCGTGCAGCGGCCACGGCTTCAAATTCGCGCCTGCCATTGGCACGCGTCTTGCCGCTATGGCCACCGATATCCTCTAGCCGTGCCCTTCTACCAGCGTCTCGGCGACGTGCCGCGCAAGCGTCACATCCAGTTCCGTGACAACGGAACGCTCCTGACCGAGGAGGTCATGGGCATGGAGGGCTTCGTCGGGATGGAGTCGATCCTCTATCACCTCCAGTCGCCGTGCCGCGTGATGAAGATCGGCGACTTCGACGAGATCAAGCGCGACGAATGGGTACCGGACGCACACGCGCACCGTCACTTCAAGACGTACGACATCGACGCAGAAGGCGACGAGATCACCGGGCGCCGGCTGCTGATGTGGAACGACGACGTCGAGATCTCGCTCGCACGCCCGAACAAGCAGATGGAGTACTTCTTCCGTAATGGCGAGGGCGACGAAGTCGTGTTCGTGCACGAAGGAACCGGCACGCTCGAGACGATCTTCGGCAACGTTCCGTACAAGGAGGGCGACTACATCGTCATCCCGCGCGGCACGACGTACCGCTTCAATCCGGAGGGTGAGCAGCGCTACCTCGTCTTCGAGACACCCGGCCTGATCGAGATTCCGAAGCGCTACCGCAACCAGTACGGGCAGATGCTCGAGGGCGCTCCGTACTACCACCGTGACATCCATCCGCCCGCGGAGCTGAACACTCATCGCGACAAGGGCGAGTTCCCCGTCAAGGTCCGCGTGCGCGGCGGTTACCAGATGTACGTCCTCGACTACCACCCGTTCGACGTCGTGGGCTGGGACGGCTATCTATATCCGTGGACATTCTCGGTCCACGACTTCGAGCCGATCACCGGCCGGATCCACCAGCCGCCGCCGTCGCATCAGACGTTCCAGGGCAGGAACTTCGTGATCTGCTCGTTCTGCCCGCGCAAGCTCGACTTCGACCCGCTAGCGGTACCGATTCCCTACCATCACTCGAACCTGCAGTCGGAGGAGATGATCTATTACGTCTCCGGCAAGTTCGGCTCGCGGCGCGGGGTGGACGTCGGCTCGATCACCCTCCATCCGTCCGGTCTTCCACACGGGCCGCAACCGGGCCTCGCGGAGAAGAGCATCGGGACGCACGAGACGCACGAACTTGCGGTGATGTGCGACACCTTCCATCCGCTGAAGCTGTCGAAGTTCGCCAAGGATCTGGACGACGGGAAGTACGCCTACTCCTGGTACGAGAATGCCCCGGACGGTGCAGTCGAAGCGTCCGTCGACGGCGACGCGAGCGGCGCCGGGCTCACTTCACACCTTTAGCGATCCATCGAGTTCATCCGATCGGGACGATGTCTGGCCGTCTCTCCATGCGACGCTAGAGCGACGCGCGTTCGCAACCATGGCAAGGAGAGGACACACTCATGGGTAAGCCTTTCAAGGGCACTATCAACATCGACATCAAGGATTCGGTGCCCGACTGGGAGCCGTACGCACAGCCGATCCCCCCCGAAGGTACGCCGAACGTGCTCTACATCATCTTGGACGATGTCGGTTTTTCGGCGATGGAGTCGTTCGGCGGGTTGATCGAGACGCCGAATATCAAGCGGATCGCCGACCGGGGCCTTGTCTACACGAATTTCCACACGACGGCGCTTTGCTCGCCAACCCGCTCGTGCCTGCTAACGGGGCGTAACCACACGACGAACTCCATGGCATGCATCACCGAGGCCGCGTCGGGGTTCCCGAACGCCAGCGGTCACATCCCGGGTGAGTGCGCGATGATCCCGGCGGTGCTGGGCGAGCGCGGCTTCAACACCTACATCGTCGGGAAGTGGCATCTGTGCCCCGAGGACGAGATGAACAATGCGTCTACCAAGAAGGACTGGCCACTCGGGCGCGGTTTTGAGCGCTTCTACGGCTTCCTCGGCGCTGAGACGAACCAGTGGTATCCCGACATCACCTACGACAACCATTCCGTGGAGCAGCCGAAGTTGCCGGAGGAGGGCTACCACTTCTCGGTCGACATCACCGACAAGGCGTTGTCCTTCATCAAGGACGCAAAGGTGGTCGCGCCTGACAAGCCGTTCTTCCTCTACTACTCGTTCGGCGCCGCCCACGCCCCGCACCATGTGCCAAAAGAGTGGGCCGACAAGTACAAGGGCAAGTTCGACATGGGGTACGAGGCCTACCGGGAGCTCGTGTTCACGAACCAGAAGAAGCTCGGCATTATCCCGGAGCACACCGAGCTCTCACCGATCAATCCGTACACCGATCTGAAAAGCCCGTCGGGTCAGGGTTGGGGCGAGCTCGACGTCGTGCGCCCCTGGGACTCCCTCAACGACGACGAGAAGCATCTCTTCTCGCGGATGGCCGAGGTCTACGCGGGATTCTTGAGCCATGCCGACGACCAGCTCGGCCGGGTGCTCGACTACCTCGAGAAGTCCGGTCAGCTCGACAACACGCTGATCGTGCTCGTCTCGGATAACGGTGCGTCAGGCGAAGGCGGCCCCAACGGTTCGGTGAACGAGAACAAGATCTTCAACGGCTTGCCGGACACAATTGAGGAGGCGCTGAAGTACGCCGACGACCTGGGCACCCCGAAGACCTACAACCACTATCCGACCGGATGGGCCTGGGCTTTCAACACGCCGTTCAAGATGTGGAAGCGCTACGCGAGCTACCAGGGCGGCACTGCGGACCCGATGATCGTCTCCTGGCCGGCTCAGATCAAACAAGCAGGCATTCGGACGCAGTACACGCACGCGGTCGACATCGCACCGACGATCTACGAGCTCCTCGGGATCGAAATGCCCGAGGTCGTCAACGGCTTCACGCAGCACCCGCTCGAGGGCGAGAGCTTCGCGGCGAGCCTGCACGATGCCGAGGCAAAGGGCAAGCAGACGCAGTTCTACTCGATGCTCGGCACCCGTGGGATCTACCACGACGGCTGGAAGGCGTCGTCCGTGACGCCTGCGGCACCCGGCGCCTGGGGTGACTTCACTGCCCAACGCTGGGAGCTGTTCAACGCGGATGCCGACCCAAGCGAGTGCCACGACCTGGCCGAGGACAAACCAGAGAAGCTCGAGGAGCTAGTCGCGCTCTGGTGGGCCGAGGCGGGCAAGTACGGCGCCCTGCCGCTCGAGTCGCGCGACGCGATCGGCATCCTGCTCGCGCCACGGCCTCAACTCTCCAAGCCGCGTGACCGCTACATCTACTACCCCGACTGTGCGGAGGTGCCCGAGTCGGTCACCCCGAACATCCGCAACCGCTCCTACGCCATCGGCGTCGAGGTGACCATCGACACGCCAGAGGCCAACGGCGTCCTGTTTTCGCAGGGATCACGGTTCGGCGGACACGCCCTCTACATGAAAGGCGGCAAGTTCAAGTACGTCTACAACTGGGTCGGCGAGTTCGAGCAGATCATCGAGTCGAGCAAGCCCATCCCGACCGGCGATCACGTGCTCGCCGCCTCCTTCGTGAAAGAGGGCGACGGGATGCCGACCGAGGGAACACTCACGCTCTACCTCGACGACGAGAAGATCGGCGAGGGGAAGATCAAGACGCAGCCGGGCAAGTTCTCGCTTGCGGGCGAAGGACTGAACGTCGGCAAGGAAGGCGCCGAGCCCGTTACCGACGACTACCCCGGGACGTCACCATGGGCCTTCGTCGGCGGCACGATCCACGAGGCGACGATGGACGTCGCCGGCGACCCGTGGGTCGACCTAGAGCAGGAGCTGGCCGGCGCATTCGCGCGCGACTGACGTCTGCACCCGGACGGAGCGAAGCACCACGCGGAGCTACGTCAGCTGGGCGAGCAGGTGGTCACCGACACGAAGGGAGTTCGCCATCGCGGTGAGGGCCGGGTTGACTGCGCCGATGCTCGGAAAGACGCTCGTGTCGACGACATAGAGGTTGTCGAGCTCGTGCGCGCGGCAGTCCGCATTCACCACGGACGTCGCGGGGTCGGCCCCCATCCGGCAAGTGCCGGCCTGGTGCGCGACCCCCGCCACCGGGATCTCGTTCTTCATGTACGCGAAACGGTGGAAGAGATGGCCGGGCTCCATGCGGAGCTTCGCGAGCATCGAATGAAGCTGCTCGTAGAGCTCCTGCTTCGGTTTCTCGTTCGTCGCCGTGTAAGCAAGGGTGAGCTTGCCGTCACCGTCGACGGAGACCCGGTTCTCGGGCCGCGGCAGATCCTCGGTGGAGAGCCAGAAGTCGACCGCGTGCTTCGCGATCCGCTCCATCGACCAGTGCGGCGCGAGCTTCGTCTCGCCCGGCTTCTCGCCGCGGAACATCGGCTCCTGTGACTTGCCGACCATCTGGATATTCCCGAGCGGGTACTCGTGGCCGTTGCCCGCGAGGTAGAAGTCGTTCACACCGAGCGTCTTCTGGAAGATGGTTGGGTTCTCGTCGCGCGAGAGCGCGAGCACGGCCTGGCTGTTGTGGAACATGTAGTTCCTGCCCACCTGGTCGGAGCTGTTCGCCAGACCGTTCGGGTGCTTATCGGTTGCGGAAAGGAGCAGTAGCTTCGCTGTGTTCGCGGCACCGCAGGCGAGCACGATGAGGTCAGCTTTGTAGGTCTCGAGCTCGCCGTCGCGCTCCACGATGACCGCGCTCACGGCGTTCCCGCCCGGCTCAGTCTCGAGCTTGACGGCCTTCGCATTCGTCAGCAGCTCGACGTTCGGGTGCTCGAGCGCAGGCCGGACGCCCAGGACCTCAGCGTCGGACTTGCCGTGCACTGCGCAAGGGAAGCCGTCGCAGTTTTGGCAGCGCACGCACGCCCCGTACGGCATGTTCTGCTCGTTCAACCGGACGCCGCAGGGGGCGTGGAACGGGTGGTAGCCCGCTGCCGCCAGATCGTCGGAGAGCTGTTGGATCCGCGGCTCGTGCGAGACGGCAGGAAATGGGTATGGCGCACTGGCGTACGGTTCGGTCGGGTCCTCGCCGCGCGCGCCGTGTACCTCGTAGAGCTGCTCGGCCTGCGTGTAGTACGGCTCGAGGTCGTCGTAGGAGATCGGCCATGCCGGGGACGGGCCGTCGTGGTGCACCAGCTCACCGAAATCCTCCGCCCGAAGGCGGTAGAGCGCCGCCCCGTAGAGCTTCGTCGCACCACCGACGAAGTAGTGGATCTGCGGTTGGAACGGCTTCCCCTTGGGGTCGTACCAGGTGTCCTCGGACACGTACTTGTTGTCGACGAAGACATCCTGCGCGAGCCAGTTGGAGGGTTCGCGGGGGAGCCAGTCGCCCCGCTCGAGCAGCAGGATCCGCTTTCCGGACGGTGCCAGGTGCCGTGCGAGTGTCCCGCCACCTGCCCCGGTTCCGACGATGATGACGTCGTAGGAATCCATCTCTAGATCTCCGCAGCCAGCTCGGGGAGCATGATCCGCCCGGCGGCCTCCATCAGCGCGAGGTGCGAGAACGCCTGCGGGAAGTTGCCGAGATGGCGGCCGGTCGCGGCGTCGAACTCCTCCGCGTAGAGACCGAGCGGGGAGGCGACGCGGAGCAGCCGCTCCATCAGATCGCGCGCCATCTGCAGCTCGCCGACGGTCGCAAGCGCCGAGACGAGCCAGAAGGAGCAGATCAAGAACGTCCCCTCCTTGCCCGAGAGGCCGTCGTCGGTCTCCTCGGTCTTGTACCGCAGGACGAATCCGTCATCCGTCAGCTCTTCTGCGATCGCCAGCACGCTCGCCTTCAGGCGTGCGTCGTCGTCTGGGAGGAAGCCGAAGATCGCAGCCAGCAGCGTGGAAGCATCCAGTGCCTCGCTTCCATAGCGCTGGCACAGGACGCCGCGTTCGTCGACGCCGTTCGCCAGGATGTCGTCGCGAATCTCGTCGGCGACCGCGGCCCACTTCTCCTGCGCGTCCCCATCACCCCGAATCTCGGCCAGCTTCGCGGCCCGATCGAGCGCGACCCAGCACATCAGCTTCGAAGAGACGTAGTGCTGCGGTTTGCCGCGCGCCTCCCAGATCCCCTGGTCGGGCTCGCGCCAGACCTTCGTTGCGCACTCGGCTTGAGTCTGTACGAGGGGCCACAGGCGCCGCGGCAGCCGCTGGCTGCGGCGCGTATGCAGCAGGATCGAGTCGAGCGCGGCACCGAAGACATCGTTCTGCCGCTGATCGAAGGCGCCGTTGCCGACACGCACGGGCCTTGCCCCTGCGTAGCCGGTCATCTCGTCGCGCGTGGATTCTGTCAGGTCGCGGCGGCCGTCGATCCCGTACATGATCTGCAAGGAGCCGTCCTCCGTCGCCTCGACATCGGCGACGAACTGCATGAACTCGTCAGCCTCCCAGTCGAGGTTGAGCATGTGGAGCGCCTGCAACGTGAAGGTCGTGTCGCGAATCCAGGTGTAGCGGTAGTCCCAGTTCCGCTCGCCGCCGGGGGTCTCCGGGAGCGAGGTCGTGAGCGCCGCCACCGTTGCTCCGGTCGGCATGTAGGTGAGCCCCTTGATCGTCAGGGCCGAGCGCTGGACAGGGTCCCGGAACCGGTGGTCGGGGATTCGAGCGCGGCCGAGCCAGGCGCGCCAGAACCGCGTCGTCGCTGCGATCCGGGCGTCGGCTTCCTCGACATCCTGAGGCGAGACGAGACCCTCCTCCCACGAGAGGGAGCAATAGGCTCGCTCGCCGACCTCGAGCACGTGGCGTGCCCGAATCCGGTTCACCTCGATGCCGAGCTCGAGGTTCGTTTGCAGCCGGATAGTCGTCCCGGCGCCGGTCGCGTCAGCGGCATGCCTGTCGTCGCCGACCAGAGCCCATTCCGCAGGCGCCCGTCCGTAGTCGAAGGCCGGCTCGCAAACGAGCTCGACCTCCACTTGCCCTTCGATGCACTCGACCGTACGGATCAGCATGTGGTCCGCGTCGTCGTCGGCGGGCGGCCTGGTGTGCGGCGTGATCGTATCCTCGTGCTCGCGCGGGCTCATCGTCAGCGCGTCGCGGACGACGATCCAGCCGTTCGGTGTCTTCCACGTCGTCTCGAGCACGTTCGTGCCGGGCTGGTAGACGACATCGGTCGGGTGATTGATTCCGAACGGACCGAAGCGGAAGAAGCCGGCCTCGCGGTCGAGCAGGCTGCCGAAAACGCTCGGCGAGTCGAAGCGCGGCACGCAGAGCCAGTCAATCGCGCCGTCGGGCGCCACGAGTGCACCGGTATGGCAGTTGGAGAGAAACGCGTACTCGGCGATCGGCGGGAACGGCGAAGGGGCGGCCGCGCTCTGCGGCTGCCGCTCGGTTGCGGGCTCGACGGCGGTCAGGAGGGCACCCAGGGGTCGTGCCAGCGTCCATGGCCGGAGACCAACTTGTCGGCGGCCTTCGGGCCCCAGCTGCCGGGCGCGTAGCTGTGGACCGGGGGCGGCGCGTCGAGCAACGGCTGCATCACCCTCCAGGCCTCTTCGACGCCGTCCTGACGTGTGAAGCGCTTGCTGTCGCCGATCATCGCCGCATGTAGCAGCACCTCATACGGTGCCGCGCCTTCACCGCCTTCCTCCGCGAACTCCATGTCGAGCTCGATCGGTTGCGGAGCGGCCGTTCTGGCCCGGCGCGCGTCGACGATCAGCCTGACGCCGGTCGACGGGTCGAGCTTCACGACGAGCTGGTTCGCCGCCGGCCGATGGCTCTCGTCCCAGAAACCGAGGCGCGGCGGGTGCTTGAAGACGAGCCGTAGCTCGGTCTGCGTCGTCGGCAGCTTTTTGCCCGTTCGGATGAAGAACGGGACTCCCGCCCAGCGCCAGTTGTCGATGTCGAGGCGCAACGCCGCGTAGGTCTCGGTCTGGGAGTCGGGCGCGACTCCGTCGATCTCGCGGTAGCCGTCGTACTGGCCGCGAACGTAGTGCTCGGGATCGGCATCCGCAATCGCCCGGAAGAGCGCCACCTGTGCATCCTTGAGCGTGCCGGCGTCGCCCGACGACGGCACCTCCATCGCGGCCGATGCGACGACCTGCATCAAGTGGTTGACGACGACGTCACGAACAGCGCCGACGGGGTCGTAGAAGTGGCCGCGGTCCTCGACCCCGAAGCTCTCGGCCATCGTGATCTGCACGCTCTCGAGGTAGTTGCGGCTCCAGAGCGGCTCCAACATCGCGTTGGCGAAGCGCAGGTAGAGGATCTCGTCCGTGCCCATCTTCCCGAGGAAGTGGTCGATGCGGAACAGCTGTGACTCGTCGATGTACTGGTGCAGCTCGTCCGCAAGCTCCCGCGCCGACGCGCGGTCGTGGCCGAATGGCTTCTCGACGACGATGCGAGCGTTCTTGGTCAACCCCGCCTCTGACAGGCCCTTGACGACGGTGCCGAAGAGGAACGGCGGGATCTCGAGGTAGAAGACCGGGCTCTCGGCACCGTCGATCGCCTCGGCTACACGCTCGTACGTGGCCGCATCGGAGAAGTCGCCGGCGACATAGGAGAGCCGGTCGGCGAAGCGTTCGAAGACCTTCGGGTCGAGCTTCTCACCGGCACCTTCGATCGAGTCCCGTGCGCGCTCCTTCAGCTGTTCGATCGTCCAGTCGTCCACGGCCACGCCAAGGATCGGACAGTCGATCAGGCCCCGCCGCTCGAGCCGGTAGAGCGACATGAACGTCATCACCTTCGCCAGGTCTCCCGTGATCCCGAAGGCCACGAAGACGTCTGCAGGGCGCGGATCCTGGACTCGCGCCGGAGTGGTCTCGGGTGCCACGGTCGTCATTGCTGTCTCCTCTCTTGCTTCATGTCTCGACGGTGATTCGAGCCCCTCGCTGGTGCGTCAACCCTGCTCCAGCCCAGTCCACGACGGCCTTCGCACGATCCTCGTTGGTTGGCAGCAGCGCCAGATGGACCGTTCCCCAGGCCAGCGAGGCCGTCTTGCCCTTCATCGTTCGCCCGCCGAGCATCTGCACGACGGCCGAGCCCCGTCCGATCGTCGCCATCGTCCCTTTGTCTTTGTACTTGAACGGCTTCGTCGCCTTGCCGGCGACCTTGCGGGCGATTGTCTCGCCGGCGTGCTCGCCCGCCTGGAGCGCCACCGAGCCGAGCTGCGGCAGCACCTGATCCGTCTTCGCGTCGGTGATCGCGGCGACGTCACCAACCGCGTAGACCTCGGGGTGCGCCGGGACTCGAAGCTCTTCGTCGACGCCGATCCGGTTGCCCCTCACGAGCTCGAGCCCGAGTGACTGAACGAGGCGGTTGCCCTGCAGACCGGCTCCCCACACGAGCGTGTGTGCCTCGAGCACGGTGCCCGACTTGAGCGTCACGCGGTGCGGCGCGATCGACGCCACCACCTCGCCTGTCAGCACTTCGACGCCGCGCTTGGCGAGCGCCTTCTCCGTGTAAGTGCGGATGTTCGGCTTGAACATCGGGAAGAGCACCGGGCCGGCCTCGACAAGAGTGATTCGGGCCTCTTCCGGTGGCACGTCGGGGTAGTCCTTCGGAAACACGCCGTGGTAGAGCTCCGCGAGTGCGCCTGCGGTCTCGATCCCCGTTGGGCCGCCACCGACGACGACGATGTTCAGGGCGCCGTCGTCGATCAGCGACGGGTCGCGATCGGCCGCCTCCCAGGTCTTCAGGACATGGCTCTTCAGGCGGACCGCATCGGTGAGCGTGTACAGCGGAAACGCGTGTTCCGGCGCTCCCTCGACACCGAAAAAGTTCACCTCGGCGCCGAGTCCGAGGACGAGGTAGTCGTAGGTCAGGGGCTCGAGCTCGCTGAAACGGACCTCGCGGGCGTCGAGATCGATCGCCGTGACCGTGTCCTGGTGAACCCGCGCGTTCGCCTGCTTGTGAACGAGATCGCGAATCGGGTGGCCGACCGCCGTCTGCTCGAGCAGCCCGGTCGCCACCTGGTAAAGGAGCGGCTGGAACGTGTGGTAGTCGTGCTTGTCGACGAGGACGACGTCGACATCGCTCTTCTTCAGCTTCTGCACGGCGCCGATGCCCGCGAAGCCGCCGCCGACCACCAGGACGCGGGGGCGCCTCTTGCTGTCGAGTTTTCCGCTCACGGAGTTCTCCTCCCCAACGTACGGAGCCGTCTTCGGCCCAGGGTCACCCGAACAGGGTGATCGTGGTCAAGTCGTGCCGTCTCTTGCTGAGATTCGGTTCATCCGATCGGGACGACGCGGAGGCTGGTTCCCCCCGCAACCATCCCTGCGATGCGGTGTTCCACGTCCACCAACTGACGTGCCTGTCCGGGTGCACCGAGAGGGCTGATGCTCGCAACGACGCTCCAGGCCGCGCGAAGCCAGATGGCGTTCACGCTGGGGTTCCACATCATCCTGGCGTCGCTCGGGGTTGCGCTGCCGGCGTTGATGTTGATCGCGAACTACCGCGGTCTGCGCCACCAGGATGCGGAGGCGTTGAAGCTCGCGCAGCGGTGGTCGAAGGCGGTGGCGGTGACGTTCGCGGTCGGGGCCGTCACGGGGACCGTCCTCTCTTTCGAGTTCGGGCTTCTCTGGCCGGCGTTCACAGGACGCTTTGGCGAAGTATTCGGCGTCTTGTTCGCAATCGAGGGCATCTTCTTCTTCCTCGAGGCGATCTTCATCGCGATCTACATCTTTGGGTGGAAGCACCTCTCGCCGTGGACGCACTTCTGGACCGGTGTGCCCGTTGTGATCGCGGGCCTCGGCGGAGCGTTCGCGGTCGTCGCCGTGAATTCGTGGATGAACCAGCCTCAGGGGTACTCGCCCACGACCGGCAAGGTGACATCGGTCGAGCCGCTGAAGGTCATCTTCAACCCCGCCGTGCCTTACGAGGTCCCCCACATGATCTTGGCGGCGTATCTCGTCACCGGGTTCCTGGTCGCCTCGATCTACGCGGTGGGGATGCTGCGTGGCCGGCGGGATCGCATCCACCGGCTCGGGCTGTTGATCCCGCTGACGGTCGCCTGCATCGCGACGCCGATCCAGTTCGCCGTCGGCGACACGGCGGCGCGGGCGATCGCGAAGGACCAGCCGATCAAGTTCGCGGGAATGGAATGCGTGCAGACGACCTCGACCGACGTCACCGAGTACATCTACGGGAGGTGCACGTCGAGCGGCGTGAAGGGTGGAATCGGGATCCCCGGATTCGACTCGTTCCTCGTCGGCTGGAGCACGAGCACGCAGGTGGTCGGACTCGATTCCGTGGCACCCGACGACCGCCCGCCGGACAATACGATGCTGCACTGGGCGTTCGACACGATGGTCGGGATCTGCACCGTGCTGATCGTCCTCGCACTCTGGCTCGGGATCGGCTGGTGGCGCAAGAAGGACTTCCCGCAGTCGAAGTGGTTCCTCCGCGCGACGGCAACGTCCGGCGTGCTGGCGGTGGTTGCGCTCGAGTGTGGCTGGATCGTGACCGAGGTCGGACGGCAGCCATGGATCGTCTACAACGTCATGCGAACCTCGGATGCGGTCACCCATGCGAGCGGTGTCTGGGTGACCTTCGGGCTGATCGTCGCGCTCTATGTCGCGCTCGGTGCGGTGCTCATCATTACGTTGCGCGCGATGTCGCGACGGTGGCGTGATGCCGACGAGGACGCCGTCGGGGGACCGTACGACCCCGAGTCTCAACCGCCCGGGCGCGCTCTGGCAGAGGGACCGCAGTGAACCGCGCCGACGCCGTCGCGATCGTCCTCTGGATCGGGGCGACCCTGTACGCCATCTTCGGGGGCGCAGACTTTGGGGCCGGCCTATGGAGCCTGCTCGCCGGCGGGGGAGAGCGGGGCCGCCGACCGCGCGAGCTGATCGACTGGGCGATCGGGCCGGTCTGGGAGGCGAACCACGTTTGGTTGATCTTCGTGCTCGTCGTGCTCTGGACAGGCTTCTCGTCCGCGTTCGAATCGATCTTCTCGACCTTGTTCATCCCGCTGTCCCTCGCTGCCCTCGGGATCGTGCTGCGCGGAGCCGGCTTCGCGTTCCACAACACGGCCCGCCGCGACCGGGGCCGGTCGTGGGCGCAGGCGCTCTTCGGGGGCGCGTCAGTCCTGACGCCGTTCTTCATGGGAACCGTCGTCGGCGCCGTCGCCGGCGGGCGGGTACCAACCGGGAACGCGTCAGGTGACCAAGTGACGAGCTGGCTCAACCCGCTCTCCTTTGTGATCGGCGTCCTGTTCGTGGCCACGAGCAGCTATCTCGCAGCCGTCTTTCTCGTCAGCGATGCACGGCGTGCCGGTGCTCCCGACCTCGAGCGGTACTTCGCTCGCCGTGCGCTGATCTCCGCGCTGTTCGCCGGGGCGCTCGCGGCCGTCGGCCTCGTCGCCCTACACCGCGACGCTCGCTACGTGTTCGATGGTCTCGTCGGCGATGCACTACCGCTCGTGATTCTCTCGCTCGTCTGCGGGACCGGGCTGCTCGCCCTACTGCGCCGCGGCACCCTGCGCGGCACACGGGTGCTTGCGGCGGGCGCAGTCGCTTCTGTGATCTGGGCGTGGGGCGTCGCGCAGCATCCGTACCTGCTGCCCCAGACGCTCACCATCGACGACGCAGCAGCCCCCAGCGTGATCCTGAACAGCCTGCTCATCGTCTTCGGGATCGCCGTCCTCGTCGTCCTGCCGTCACTCGGTTTGCTGTACACCCTCGTGCAACGCAACCTCGTCCGGGAGACGTCGACCCCGACGATGCACGACAAACCGCGCCCCGATACCTTGTCTCGCTGACGATGGCCCGGCACTCGCCCGCCGCGGAAGGACGAACCAAAGGTGTGTCGCGCTGAATCCGCGGATCCCAGCGGCGGGCCCGCGACTCCCGATCCCGTCGAGTTGCTTCGCAGCCGAAGCTATCTCGTGCTGCTCGTGTTCGGTGCCGTCGTCGGTGTCCTGGCGGCAGTGGTCGCTTTCTTCTTCCTCAAAGCCGTCGAAGAGGTCCAGCACTTCGTCTTCACCAGCCTGCCGACGGAGGTTGGGTTCAGCGGTGAACCCATCTGGTGGCCGCTGCCGTGGTTGGCGTTGGCCGGCCTGCTTGTTGCACTGACAATCCACTACCTCCCTGGTACCGCGGGACACAAGCCCGCCGAGGGATTCAAGACAGGGGGTCCGGTTCAGCCGATCGAGCTTCCGGGGATCGTCCTCGCATCCTTCGCGACGCTCTCATTGGGCGTTGTGCTCGGCCCGGAGGCGCCGCTGATCGCGATCGGCAGTGGCCTCGGAGTCTTGACGGTGCGGCTCGTCAAGCGTGACGCGCCCGCGATGGCGATCGCAGTGATCGGTGGGGCCGGCAGCTTTGCTGCGATCAGCACCCTGCTCGGCTCTCCGATCGTCGGCGCGTTCCTGCTGATGGAGGCCGCGGGGATCGGCGGTGCGATCCTCGGAGTGGTGCTCGTGCCCGGGTTGCTCGCCGCAGGCATCGGGTCCCTGATCTTCGTGGGGCTGGACAGCTGGACCGGATTCGGGACGCTGTCGCTCGCCATCCCGGAGATTCCGGAGGCCGGCAGCCCCCGCGGCGCCGAGTTTCTCTGGGCGATCGGTATCGGCGTCGCCGCCGCGTTCGTCGGTACTGCCATTCGACGGTTGGCGCTGGTCTTGCAACCGATCGTTGAGCGCCGAATCGTATTGCTCACCCCCGTCGTGGGCCTCGTCGTCGGCGGTCTCGCGATCGTGTTTGAAAAAGCGACTGGGAGAAGCTCGTCGCAGGTGCTCTTCTCGGGCCAGAGCGACCTTGCTCCCGTGATCCACAACGCGGCCAGTTGGTCGCTTGGAGCGCTGACGCTCCTCATGGCCTGCAAGGCCCTGGCCTACGGGGCGTCGCTGAGCAGCTTCCGAGGCGGTCCTATCTTTCCTGCGATGTTCATCGGAGCCGTGGGCGGAATAGCCCTGTCGCACGCTCCCGGTCTCCCGATGATCGCGGGTGTCGGCATGGGAATCGGGGCAATGGCTGTGGCAATGCTGGGCTTGCCTCTGACGTCCGTGCTGCTCGCGACCGTGTTCTTGCAAGCCGACGCGCTTGACCTCATGCCGCTCGTGATCGTCGCCGTCGTCGTGGCCTACGTCACCTCAGCCAGACTCGCACCTCCGCCAAGTCCGGCGTCGCCGAGCTGAGCGTTGGGTGGGGCGGGTAACCTTTCCGTGGACGTTTTCCGTGCACAACTTCGAACCGATCACCGGCCGGATCCACCAGACGCCGACCTCGGCCTCACGTCACATTTCTAGGAGCGTGTGGTGGTCTGGCGCCTGATCGCGTGGATGGTCTTCGCCGTCGTGCAGCGACGCGTGGAGCTCGCCGGTGACGCGGATCGCGAACGAGCCTCAGCGAGTCTGCGCGAGCATTACGCCGGCGGGCACCTGACGCTCGACGATTTCTCCCGCCGCACCGGACGAGTGCTGTCCGCCCGGTCGCGCGGCCAGGTGCAACGCGCGCTCTTCGGCCTCTCGCGTCCGTCCGCGGTCGACGCGGCGAGAAGCGCGGTGGGCGACGTGGTGCTCGTCGTCGTCAGCGGCGCGTACGTCGTGTTCAGCCTCGTGCTCGCGCTCGGCCTCGGGCTGACGGTCCTGCTGCACGGCGTCTCGACGTCGGCGTTCCTCGCGATCGCCGTCGTCTGGCTCGTTCCGACGTACCTGTTCGCGCGTCTACGACGCCGGAACGCGCGTCCTTAGCGGGTTCCCGGTCGTCCGCAGTGCCGTCGACGGCGGAGGGGACGCCAGCGGCGCGAGGCTGACGTCCCACCTCTAGGAGCGGCTCTACGCGTCGAGCGGTAGCCGCTGCAGCACCGCGTCCACCCGCGCGAAGCCGCCCTTTGCTCCTTCCTCGACGCCGTACTGCATCGTCGTGTCGCGTTCCTCGGTCGTAGCGAAGCGCATCGTCTGCGTCAGTTTCGTCCGGTCGCCCAGGTCCTCGAACTCGAGTGTCTGCAGGTGATTCTGGAACGTCTGCACAAGCCGTTCGGGCTCGTCGACCTCGCGGAACTCGCCCTCGACGACGCCGTAGGCGGTCTGGAAGCGGTACGTGCCGCCGGGACGGACGTCCATCTCCTCGACGACCGTGCCGTCGCCCCACCATTCCGGGATCAGCTTCGGGTCGGTCCAGACGGAGAAGACGTGCGTTCGAGGTGCGTCAAAGATGCGCTCGACGCGGATCTCGAGCTCGTTCGGGGTGGTGACGGTGGTGGTGTTCATCTCAGCCCACCGCTTTCTTCACGAGCTTGCCGATCCTGGCCTCGTCGGCAGCGGTCAGCTCCGTCACCGCGAAGGCGACCGGCCACATCGACCCGTCGTCGAGCTTCGCGCTGTCGTTGAAGCCGACCATCGCGTACCGCTCCTTGAACTTCCCCGCGTCGCGGAAGAAGCAGACGACCTTGCCGTCCTTTGCATACGCCGGCATCCCGTACCAGGTCTTCGGCATGAGGTCTGGGGCGCTGGCTTTGATGAGCTCATGGAGCCGCTTGGCGAGGGCGCGATCTTTCGGCGACATCTCTGCGATCGCTGCGCGCACGGCGCTTTCCCCGTTCGTCTTGTCCTTGAGCTCTCGGGCGCGCGCTCTCATCGCGGCCTTTTCCTCGGCTGAGAATCCTTCTTTCTTGCCGGTGCTCTTGGCGGGCTGCTTCTTGCCTTTCCTAGTGGTGCTCATCGTGCTCTCCTTTCGTCCGTTCGACGACCTGCGCGAAGCGGTCGAGCCGCTTCAGCCACGTGCTGATGCCCTCGAAGGCGTAGGGGGCGAGCATGCACCGGCGGACACGGCCGACCTTCTCCGTGGTCACGAGCTCCGCCTCCTCGAGCAGCCGGATGTGCTTTTTCATTCCGGTCAGCGACATGCCGAAGGGCTCCGCGAGCTCGCTGATCGTCGCCCCGCCGGAGCCGAGCCGTTCGAGGACGGCGCGGCGGGTCGGGTCTGCGAGGGCTGTGAAAGCGCGGTCGACCGTCGTTGGATACTGAACCATTAGGTTCACTATACATGACTCAGCTAATAGCGGTCGATTTCGACGAGGCGCTCGTCGCTGATGCCGAAGTGGTGGGCGACCTCGTGGAGGACGACCCGGCGCACCTGTTTGCGAAGCCTTTCCGGGTCATGCGCGTAAAGGCGGACGAGCGGGCCGCGGAAGATCGTGATCTTGTCCGGCAGCGCGCCGCTGTAATAGCTGCCGCGCCTCGTCAGGGGCACGCCCTGGTAGAGACCGAGCAGCCGTTGGCCTGGGGGTGGCTCCTCCTCGACCACGATCTCCACGTTCGACATCTCGGCGCGTAGGTCAGGCGGCAGCGAGTCGAGTGCAGCCTGTGCGTACTCCTCGAAGCGCTCTGGCGAAACGTGCAGAGCGGGTTCCATATCGAGAGGGTAGACGCCTAGGCCTCGTCGCCTGCCGGCTCGTAGATGAGAATCGTTACGCCGTCGCCGACCACCTTCGAGTCCACCAGCCGCAGAGGTTTCGTGTCGCTCGTGTCGCCGAAGAGTCGCTTGCCGCTACCCAGCACAACCGGGAAGACCATCAGCCGGAGCTGATCGACGAGGTCGTGCTCGAGCAGCGTTTGCACGAGCGTGGCGCTGCCGTGGACGACGATGTCGCCGTCCAGCTCCTGTCGTAGCTTTCCAACTTCCTCCACGACGTCGCCGTTCAGCACCGTCGAGTTGTTCCACTCGGGCTCAGCGAGTGTCGAGGAGACGACGTACTTCGGCATGTTGTTGAACTTGTCGGCGAACTCGCCGTCTCTCGATGGCCAGGCTTCGGCAAAGCCCTCGTAGGTGACGCGCCCCAGCAACAGGGCCTCGGACGCGAACGTTTCGTCGAGCTTGAACTTGTCCCCCTCGTCGCCGCGGCTGATCTTGAAGCTCCAACCTCCATGCTTGAAATTCTCGGCTCCGCCCGGGTCTTCCATGACTCCATCCAGAGATACGAACTCGGTTACGACGATCTGTCCCATGGTCACTCCCATCCTTCGGTTGCCTCTCGGTTCTTGGACTGCATGTCGACGCGAAACTCATCGGCCCTCGAACCGCGCGGCCTCTTCCGACCCGCCGGTCGCGTCGCCGGCGCTGTAGGAGTGCGCACCGGCGCCGGCGAGCCTGCCGCCGTCGACGATCAGGTACTCCTCGCGGATGGGGCGGCCGTCGAACCAGCACTCGAGGATCTCGCGGACCCCGGCGGCGTAACGGGACTGAGCCGACAGGCTCGTGCCCGAGTTGTGCGGCGTCATCCCGTGGTGCGGCATCGTCCGCCACGGATGGTCCTGCGGCGCCGGCTGAGGGAACCACACGTCCCCTGCGTAGCCTGCAAGCTGTCCGCTTGCGCAAGCCCGCGCGACGGCGTCTCGATCGCAGATCTTGCCGCGCGCGGTGTTCACGAGATACGCGCCGCGTTTCATCTTGCCGATCAGCTCGTCGTCGAAGAGATGCTCGGTCTCGGGATGCAGGGGAGCGTTGATCGTCACCACGTCGCACACCTGGACGAGCGATTCGACATCCGGGTGGTACGTGACGCCCAGCTCCTCCTCGACTTCGGCCGGCAGGCGATGCTTGTCGGTGTAGTGCAACCCGACCTCGAACGGCTTCAGCCGTCGGAGCACGGCCGACCCGATCCGGCCCGCCGCCACGGTGCCGACCTGCATCCCTTCGAGGTCGTAGGACCGAGACACGCAGTCGGCGATGTTCCAGCCGCCGTCGAGAACCCACTGGTGCGCGGGGAGGTAGTTGCGCACGAGGGTGAGGATCACCATCACCACGTGCTCGGAGACGCTGATGCTGTTGGAGTAGGTGACCTCGGTGACCGTGATCCCGCGGTCGATCGCCGCCTGGAGATCGACATGGTCGGACCCGATTCCCGCCGTCAGGGCCAGCTTCAGGTTCGGCGCCTTGGCGATCCGCTCCGCGGTCAGATACGCGGGCCAGAAGGGCTGTGAGATCACGACCTCCGCGTCCGGCAGCTCACGTTCGAAGACCGAGTCGGGCCCGTCTTTGTCGGAGGTGACGACGAGCTCGTGCCCACGTTCCTCGAGGAACTTCCGCAGCCCGAGCTCGCCAGACACGCAGCCGAGCAGCTCGCCCGGGGTGAAGTCGACCCCCTCGGGCGTCGGCGCGCTCTGACCGTCGTAATAGCTCTCGATCTTGGGGATGTCGTCACGCGCGTATGACGACGGATACCCGTCGACGGGGTCGTCGTAGAGAACGCAGAGGATCTTCGCCATGGCCTTTGTTTCCCTCCTCGAGTTGGCTCCGCCGGCATCGCGCCGGCGCTGTGAGTCTCTAGGACTTCGGAGGGGCTGTCGACTCGCGCACTCTGAGGCGCGGGCGGAACGAAGAGTCGGGTAGCGGCTTTTTCGGATCGGCGATCAGCGTGCGAAGCATGTCGACCGCGACGTCTGCAATCTCCTCGATCGGCTGCTCGACGGTGGTCAGGCGTGGCGACGTCCAGCCGGCGGCGTCGATGCCGTCGAAACCGACCACGGACAGGTCGTCGGGCACGCGCAAGCCCTGGGCGAGCGCTTCTTGCAAAACGCCGATGGCCATCAGATCGTTCGAGCAGATCACGCCTGTCACTGCAGGAGTGTGTGCCAAGAGCTTCGTCAATGCGAGGCGTCCTCCCTCGACGCTGAAGTCCGTGTGCATCACGAGCCCGTCCGGGTCGATGCCGGCGGCCCGGAGCGCCCGCTCACGCCCGGCCGCTTTCTGTTGCGTCGGGAGGTAGAAGCTAGGGCCCGCGGCGTACCCGATGATGCGATGCCCGAGGTCGAGGAGATGCTGTGTCGCGCACTCGCCGGCGTACACCTCGTCCACGCCGACCGAAGGAACGCTGAGGCTGTTGAGGGCGCCGTTGACGAACACCATCGTGGCACCCTCGTCGACAAGTCTCGCGTAGTGGTCGTGTTCGCCGCTCATGTTCGTCATCTCGCAGGAGATGAAGATCATCCCGTCGACCTGCCGGTCGAGCAGCATGTGGACGTAGTCGACCTCCCGGAAGGCCGCGGCGGTCGTCGAGCAGAGAATCGAGGCGAAGCCGGCCTCGGTTGCGCGCCGCTCGATCGCCTCTGCCAGCTCGGGGAAGATCGGATTCTCGAAGTCCGGAAGGAGCAGCCCGATCATCCCTGTGGCGGGCACGCGCCCCGGCGGGACGTAGAGCAGTTCGCGCATGGCGCGCTCGACCCGGTCGCGCGTCTCGGAACGGACGCCGTCGAAGCCTGTAGCGACCCGGGATGCCGTGGCCACACTCACTCCGGCATGTCGCGCAACGTCTCGTAAAGAAGCCATAGCTTCGTAGTGGTGTAACAGATTTGCAGGACGTCAGCAAGGAGAAGGCCGGTAATGATGCGGGATTTGGCTTCTTGACTTTCTCAGTGCGGCACTTTAGGCTCCACTCTGTTTCATGGGCGTAAGACGTGTTACATCGGCGTCTAGGGAGAGCCGCCACTCTGGGTTCCGTCGAGGGCTCTCGCGTCTGCCATCTCTCAACGGAAGGACTGGGTGCACATGCTGAACAAGCAAATTGCGCGGGTCGGCACGGTGCTTTTGGCAGCCGTGGCCGTCTCGCTTCTCGTCCTGGCTCCGGGCGCACCGGCCGCTCACAGGGCGGCGTCGGCGACCACGGTCAGGATCTGGACCGATCAGGACCGCAAGGCTGCGGTCGATCGGGTCGCGAGCGCCTGGGGGAGCTCGAAGGGCGTCGAGGTCGAGGTCGTCGTCAAGCCGTTCGGGAATATCCGTGACGACCTGAAGACGGTTCAAGCCGGGCAGGCGCCGGACGTCATTGTCGCGGCTCACGACTGGACCGGCCAGCTCGCTGCCGACGGCCTGGTCGTTCCGATCGTCCCGAAGAAGTCCGTGCTCAAGTTGGTGCCGAAGTACGCTCGGGACGCATTCTCGTATGGCACCGGCGTTGCACGCCTCTATGGCATGCCGACGACGCTCGAGAACGTCGGGCTGTTCGTCAACACAGGCCTGGTGAAGGTGCCGAAGACCTGGGCACAACTCGAGAGGTCGGCACTTGCCTTCAAGCGGAAGAGTGCCGACAACCTCGCCATCGCGGTCCAGCAGGGCGCCGGAGGAGATGCGTACCACATGTACCCATTCTTCTCGGGCCTCTGTGGCTACGTCTTCGGCAAGACGAAGGGCGGCTCGCTCAACCCGTCGAACATCGGACTCGGGAACAAGCTCTTCCTTAAGAACGCTCCGCTCATCGACAAATGGAACCGCGAGGGTCTGATCACCTCGAAGGTCGATGGCAGCACGGCGCAGAACGCGTTCCTCAAGGGTCAGGCCGCCTTCTGGGTCACCGGCCCGTGGAACATCGACACGGTGCGAAAGGCCGGGGTCAAGTTCCAGATCATCCAGATCCCGAAGATCAAGTGCCGTGCTGTTCCGTTCCTCGGCGTCAACGGCTTCATGGTCACGAAGTTCGCGGCCTCGCATGGAGTTGAGAGCGCCGCGAAGGACCTCGTCTCCAGCTACATGGCCGGCGCCAATGCTCAGCAGGATCTCGCAGCTGCGAACGGCCGGTATCCGGCCAACGTGGCAGCGGGCAAGCGCATTAACGATCCGGCGCTCCGTCAGATCGGTCGCGCCAGCACCGGTGGCGTGCCGATGCCGAACATCCCGCAGATGGGCTCCGTCTGGGATGAGCTCGGTGGCGCTTGGGTCAAGTCGACGAAGGGGTCCGGCGCGACGCCGGCACGATCCGCCTTTTCGACTGCCGCTGCAAACATCCGCAGAAAAATCGCGTCCGGCTGATTCAGTCGGCTACGAGCGGTGGGCGTCCGGCTTGACCGGGCGTCCACTGCTCTCTTGATCCAGGAGGCATCACTTGAGCAGGGTCGCAGTGCCAAATCAGCCTGCTTCGCGATCGCCGGCTGCCACAGTCGGCGCTCTGTCTTCCCGCCTCATCACCACCTTTTCCGGACCGGTAGGCCTTGCCCTCAAGCTCGCGCTCCTGTCGATCCTCAACGCAGTGGCCGTGTGGTCGCTGACAACCCTGGCCAGTCGCGACAAGTGGGTTGCTTTCATCCTGCTCGCCCTCTCAACGCTCGCGATCGACTGGATCTACTTCACGCCCCGCGCGGTGCCGTTGAAGTTCCTCATTCCCGGAACGGTCTTCCTGATCTGCTTCCAGGTGATCCCGGTCCTCTATACGGTCCAGGTCGCATTCACGAACTATTCGACTGGGCACGTTCTCGAGAAGAGCGAAGCCGTCACCGGGATCCAGGGCGCGGCGCTGACACAGCCCGAGAACGGACGCACGTACACGATGGCTCCAGCTCGGGCCGCCGACGGCAAGCTCGTGCTCGTCCTGGTTGACGACGAAGGGGGCAAGACCTACATCGGGACGAAGGACGGGATCACGCCGATTCCGGCCTCGGCAATCAAGCAAGATTCCGACGGCGGGATCACTTCGGCTCAGGGATACCGTTTGCTCAAAGGCTCGGAGCTGTTCGGGATCGACAAACAGATCACCGCCCTCACCATCCCGACTAGCGGCCACAAGGCAATCCGGGCGGAAGGGCTCGATACCGCAGTCGAGCTCGAGCCCGTGTTGCGATACGACGCGGCGCAGGATCAGTTCGTGAGGATCAAGGACGGTGTCGTTTTTCGCGACAACGGACGAGGCTCGTTCGTCTCTGCCGCCGGTCAGGAGCTCGAACCGGGATGGCGGACGGGAGTCGGGCTGAGGAACTTCAGCCGGATGATCCATAACCCGCTCGTCCGTAGGCCGTTCGTGCGGGTCTTCATCTGGACGTTCGTCTTCGCAACCTCGACGGTGCTTCTGTCGTTCTCGCTCGGGCTCTTCCTGGCGATCACGCTCGACAAGAAAGGCATGGGCCTGCAGCGCCTGTACCGGTCGTTGCTCGTCCTCCCGTACGCGGTCCCTTCATTCCTGTCGTTGCTCGTCTGGCAAGGTTTGCTCAACGACGACTTCGGCGTTATCAACCGCGGCATCCTCCACGCGCACATTCCCTGGCTGTTCGATCCGACATGGGCGAAGGTGTCGGTCATCGTCGTGAGCGTCTGGCTCACCTTCCCGTACTTCTTCCTCGTTTCGCTCGGTGCGCTGCAGTCGATCCCAGGCGAGCTGACGGAGGCGGCAAAGGTGGACGGAGCCGGCGCCTGGCAGCTCTTCAGGAAGGTGACGCTGCCGCTGTTGCTGATTGCGGTAGCTCCGCTGATGATCGCGTCGTTCGCGTTCAACTTCAACAACTTCAACAGCATCTATCTCTTGACCGGCGGTGGCCCCGCCACGAATCAGCCGATCGCGGGAGCCACCGACATTCTGATCAGCTACACGTGGAAGCTCGCGTTCGCAGCGGGCAAGGGCGCTGATTACGGTCTTGCAAGCGCCGTCGCGATCGTGATCTTCTTTATCGTGGCCGCTATCTCGACGATCGGGTTCGCGCGCACGCGGGTCCTGGAGAACGTCGCGTGAGCGTCGTTGAGCGCACCGACGATCTCGCGATCTCGCAGCGCAAGGCCGTCACGCGACGCCTCCGCGGGCCGAAGTGGTTCCTCGAGATGGGCTGGCGGCACGTCGTCGCCATCTGCGCGTGCCTCTTCGCGCTGTTCCCGATCGCCTACGTCGTCTCGGCGGCGTTCAACGCCGACCAGTCTTTAGGTGGGTCGAGCCTGGTTCCAAGGCAGGTGACGTTCGAGAACTTCCGCGCAATCTTCAGGACGAGTCAACCGGCCGGCAGTGAGTTCCTGCCGGCGCACTACGTCCGTTGGTTCCTGAACTCGATCCTGATCGCCGGCGTGACGGCCGTGGCGACCGTGATCCTCGCCTCGCTTGCCGCATATGCGTTCAGTCGCTTCCGCTTCAAGGGCCGCCGCTTCGGGATGCTCGCGCTCCTCCTGATCCAGATGTTCCCGCAACTGCTTGCAGTCGTGGCGATCTACCTGATCGTCCTCCGAGTTGGCGACGTCTTTCCGGTGATCGGGCTGAACAAGCCGTCGGCGCTCATAGTGATCTACCTAGGGGGCGCCATGGGTGTGAACACGTGGCTCATGAAAGGGTTCTTCGACACGATTCCCTCGGAGCTCGACGAGTCCGCCCGGGTGGACGGCGCGACCCCCGCACAGATCTTCTGGGGCATCATCCTCCCCCTTGCGACTCCTGTGCTGGCCGTGATCGCGCTGATCTCCTTCATCTCGACCGTCAACGAGTTCGTGATCGCGAGCGTCATCCTCCAGACGTCGGACAGGCAAACGTTGCCGCTCGGGCTCTTCCAGTATATCGACCAGCAGTTCGGAAAGCATTGGGGGCCGTTCGCGGCAGGCGTGCTGATTGCCGCGGTTCCCGCCATCCTTCTGTTCACGTTCCTCCAGCGTTACATCGTGCAGGGGCTCACCGCGGGCGCCGTCAAGGGATGAACGCGACAGTTGCCATCGCCGGATCGCTCCTCGACGAACCGCACCACGATGGTTCGGACATCTATGTCCTCGAGCGACCGACCGAGCTCGGTGGCGAAGCAGTCGTTCGCGTTGACGTTCCCGGTGACGTCGAGGCCGTTGCATTGCGCTGGGTCGAGGACGGCGAGGGCCGCGGAGTCGCTGCAAAGCGGGACGGGGCACGCTCCTGGACTGCCCGCTTTCGGGTTCGGAACCCGCAGGTTCGCTACCGGTGGCTCTTGTCCGGCGGCCAGCTCGGCCACGCGTGGCTGAACGGGCTCGGCCTCGTTCGGCACGACGTGCCCGATGCCGACGACTTCATGCTCTCGCTCGATCCAGGAGGGCCCGCATGGCACCTCGGATCGGTGGTGTACGAGATCTTTCCCGACCGTTTCGCGACGACCGGTGCCGGCGACGACCCGCCGATCTGGGCAATCCGGCGCGGCTGGAATGAGCTGCCGACGGGCCGGGGGCCGGAGACTCCGTACGAGTGGTTCGGCGGCGACCTCGGCGGCGTGGAAGCCCACCTCGACCACATCGAGGCACTCGGCGCGAACGTCATCTACCTCACGCCGATCTTCCCAGCCGGCAGCACCCATCGCTACGACTCCACGACATTCGACCGGGTCGATCCGTTGCTTGGTGGCGACGAGGCGCTCGAGTCGCTCTCCCGCGCCGCGCATGCGCGTGGCATGCGCGTGATCTCCGACCTGACGACGAACCACACGGGCGACAAGCATGAGTGGTTCGTGCGCGGCGAGCGCGAGTTGTACCTGTTCGACGAGAGCGGCGACTACGAGGCGTGGTGGGGAATCAAGTCGCTCCCGAAACTGAACTGGCTCTCGCCCGTGCTCAGGAAGCGGATCCAGGAAACCGCGCACCGATGGTTGCAGCCGCCGCATTCGCTGGACGGCTGGCGCGTGGACGTCGCCAACATGAGCGGGCGAACGGGCGAAACGGACGTCAACGCGGAAGTCGCGCCCACGTTGCGCCAAGTGCTCAACGAGGACTCGCTCCTCGTAGCCGAGAATTTCCACGACTTTCGCCCGGATTTCCGCGGCTGGCACGGAGTCATGAACTACGCGGGTTTCTCCCGTCCCGTCTGGACGTGGCTGCGCGGCAATCTCGAGATCCCGTACTTCGAGATGCCGGTTGCGATGCCGCGCGTCGGCGGCGCGGCAGCGGCAGCGACGATGCGAGCGTTCCGCGCCGGTGTCCCGTGGGAGTTCGTGCTCCACTCGTGGGCCATCCTCGACAGCCACGACAGCCCTCGGTTCCGCACCATCGCGGGATCACGCGATCGTCAGCTCGTCGGCATCGGTTTGCAGATGACGATGCCCGGCGTCCCGATGGTATTCGCCGGGGACGAGCTCGGGCTCGAGGGTGAATGGGGCGAGGACGCCCGCCGCACGATGCCGTGGGATCGATCGGATGCCTGGGACACCGCGCTCTTAGATGAGTATCGCCGCCTGATCGCGTCTCCGACGCTCGAGGCCCGCGCTCGCTTGCGGTGGAATCCGCTTCGCCTTCGTGGACGACGACGTCATTGTCTACCTGCGAGAGACGGGCGGCGAACGCCTCCTCTGTCTCGCCAGCCGGGACGTGCACGCCCCGGTGCGGCTGCCGCTCTCCGGACTGGGAGCACGCGAGCTGGAGAGTTTGTACGGATCGGAGGCAGACATCGAGAGCGACGACGCAGTTCTGCCCGCCGTAGGACCTTCATTCCACGTCTGGAGGTTGACGAATGGCTGATGTGATCTTCGACAAGGTCGAGAAGGTCTACGACAACGACGTTCTTGCGGTTCACGATCTGTCGCTCGAGATCCGGGACGGTGAATTCGTGGTACTTGTCGGGCCTTCGGGCTGTGGGAAGACGACCGCCTTGCGCATGGTGGCCGGCCTGGAGGAGATCACCGACGGCAAGGTCTCGATCGGTGGACGAGTCGTGAACGATCTGACGCCGAAGGAGCGCGACATCGCGATGGTCTTCCAGAACTATGCGCTCTACCCCCACCTGTCGGTCTCAGACAACATCGGCTTCGGGCTACGGCTGCGCAAGACGCCGAAGCGCGACGTAGAAGAGCGCATCGCCTGGGCCGCGAAGCTCCTCGGCCTGACTCCCTACCTTCAGCGCCGGCCGAAAGAGTTGTCGGGCGGGCAACGCCAGCGGGTCGCGATGGGCCGTGCGATCGTGCGGCAGCCACAGGTCTTCCTGATGGACGAGCCTCTCTCCAACCTCGACGCGAAGCTTCGCGTGCAGATGCGCGCCGAAATCGCGCGCATCCAGCAGGAGGTCGGAGTGACGACGATCTATGTCACTCACGACCAGGTCGAAGCGATGACGATGGGTGACCGTGTCGCGGTGATGCGAAGAGGGGAGCTGCAGCAGTTGGGCGAGCCCCAGACGCTCTACAACGCACCGAAGAACCTCTTCGTGGCGAGTTTCATCGGCAGTCCCGCGATGAACATCGTCGAGGGAGAGGTCGACCGGCGTGACGGGGGCTTGATCGTACGGATCGGCGACCAGGAGTTGGCGGTGCCCGAGGAAGTCACCCGCCGCCGCCCGGTGCTGTCCGGTTACGCGGGTCGGATCCTCGCAGTCGGAATCCGCCCCGAACACCTGGAGGATGCGATCCTTGCCCGCAACGGCGGCGCGCGTCTACGTGGCCGGGTGCTGCTCACGGAGGCACTCGGATCGGAGATTCTCGCGCACGTCGAGGTCAAGGCCTCGCCGGTTGTCACGGAGGACGTGGTCGAGGGCGCCGTGGTGGACAAGACGGAGCACGAGACAGTCGCCGGCCTGCTCGACTCCACAGACGAAGGCAGGACGACGTTCGTCGGGCGTTTCGACCCGTCGTCCCAGGTCAGGCCTGGTGACGAGATCGAGCTCGTCGTCAACACGGAGAAGCTGCAGTTCTTCGACCTCGAAACCGGTCACGCGATCCAAGAGTCAGCTGTCTGACGCAGCCGTACCTTTCGCGGGGCCCGCTGCGGTGCTCGGAAACGGGGCCTTGCTTGCGACCCTGTCCGAGCGCGCTCGCGTCGAAGCGCTTTTCTGGCCCAGTGTCGACCGTGGCTCGCACGTCGGAGAGCTGAGATTGGGCATCGAGCGCGACGGCAAGTTGTCGTGGCTCGACGAGGAAGAACAGGTGCAGCAGTCCTATCTCCAGGACACGAATGTTCTCCTCACCCGACTGGGAGACGTCGAGGTCGTCGATCTCGTGCACGAGCTCGAGCCAGTCCTCCTTCGCCGTGTGAGCGGAGAAGGGCGCCTCGTCGTGCAATGCCGTCCGGAGCTCGACGGCTCGACGCGTCTCATCGGGGCCAGTGTCGAGAGCAACCGCGTCGTGTTCTACCGGCGAGATGTCGCGCTCGCGATCGGAGCTCTCGGGGCGGAAGCGTTTTCGGACGGGTTCGGCAACGCCGAAGGAGGGATCGCCTGCACCATCCCCGGTCACACCGTCGTTGCCCTGGCGTTCGGCGCGTCGTCGCGCGAGGCCGTTGCAAGGCTCGATGCGGCCTTGCAGCAGGACTTCACGGAGATGCTTGCATCCCGCCGCCACCACGACTCCGCGCGGCTGAACTCGGCGGCGCCGCCGCCGACCTCCCCACCTGAGGGACTCGTCCCGCTTTATCGGCGCACTTTGCTGGTCCTCGACCTGCTCAGCGATCGCAGAACCGGTGCAGTGATCGCCGCCCCCGAGCTCGACGCAGACTTCGAACATTCGGGTGGTTACGGCTTCGTGTGGGGGCGTGACCTGGCATTCATCGTGCTCGCGTTCCTGGCCGCGGGCCGCACAGACCTCGCCGGGCGCGCGCTGCGCTGGCTCCCGACTGCACAGGAGCCCGAGGGCTTGTGGTTGCAGCGCCACTGGACGGACGGGTCTCTTGCCCCGTCGTGGTGCAACCATCAGCTCGACGAGACCGGTGCGATCCTCTTCGCTTACGAGGCGGCCTGGCGCTCGCTCCGTGACGAACAGCTCGATGCCGACCTCTGGCCTTCGGCTCGGCGTGCAGCGGAGTTCCTGCTCGGCACGATCGAGGAGGACGGTATTCCTTGCTCGACCGCCGACCTCTGGGAGGAGCGCGAAGGTCGACATGCGTTCACAGCTGCCGCGATCTATGGAGGGCTGCGTGCCGCGGGGTCGATGGCGCGAAGGCACGAGCCGCTCTTGGCCGAATCGTACGAGGCAACGGCGGAACTGGTCCGTGAAGCGATCGAGCGTGAGCTCTGGAGTGAGTTCCATGGCCGCTACCTCCGCTCGATCGGCGATCCGGTCCTCGATGTCTCCCTGCTGGGGCTCGCCTGGCCTTTTGCGTCGGTCGATCCGGCCGGTGAGCGGATGCGCGCCACGGTCGCCGCACTCGAGGCGGAACTGGGTGAGGTGGAACACGGCGTCATGCGTTACGCGGGTGACACGTACGCCGGAGGAAACAACTGGGTGCTCGCGGCGCTCTGGCTCGGGCTCTGGCACCGTCAAGTTGGGGACGCGCGCGGGCTCGAGCAGGCGCTCGAGTACGCCGTGCGTGTCCAGACGGCCCTCGGTCTGTTGCCGGAACAGGTCACCGGCGACGGCGAGCCCGCTTGGGTCGTCCCGCTTGCCTGGAGCCACGCGATGCTGCTGCTTGCCGCTCGGCCCGAGCTCGACGCGGTCTCTGGCGCCAACGTAGAGAGCCCTGCCGCCGTTGCCGGCCTGGAGCGCACGTGAAGAAGCTTGCACTCGTCCTGCTTCTCGCCGCCTGCGTCGCTCCCGCGTCGTCGGACGCTGCGACCGCTGCGACCACTCGCGCGTTCCACGATACGTTCGACGTGCGCTATCGCAGCCCGGGTGGCGCGGTTGCAACGGGAACGCGTGTGCGACTCCGTCTGCGCGTGACAGGTGCAAAGGCCCAAAGCGTCACGCTTCGTGTCGATCGGGGCGACCCGGCTGCGGACACGCAGGCGCGGTCGTTCCTGCCGCTTCGCCGCGCCGGTGCGTTCTGGACTGTGACTCTGCGCACTCCCGCGCAGCCGGCCATCCTCACGTACGCGTTCCGCGTCCGCGCCGGGAAGCGCGTCCTGTGGTACGGCGACGATTTCGGCGCGGCCGACGACGATGTCCACCAGGGCGGAACCGGTGTTCAGAGCGGGCTCGACGCTCAGGGCTTCCAGCTGACGGTTTACGACGCGCGCTTCACGACACCGTCGTGGCTGCAAGGCGCAGTGGTGTACTCGATCTTTCCAGACCGCTTTCGGAACGGGAGTCCGGCCAATGACTACTGCCGTGGGGGAAGCAGTTCCGGGTGCCCTACCTTCTATGGGGGCATCCCGGCGATCTCTCATCTCACATGGAACGAACCGATCGAGGACCCGCATCGCACCGGTGTCTTCAACCGCGACTTCTTCGGCGGGGATCTCGAAGGAGTACAGGAGAAGCTCGGTTACCTGAAATCTCTCGGTGTGGATGTGATCTGGATGACACCGATCTTCACGGCGCGTTCGAATCACCGCTACGACACCGACGACTACCACCACATCGACCCAGCGCTCGGGGGCGACGCAGCGTTCACATCCTTGGCGGCCGCTGCGAAGATCGAGGGGATCCACCTCGTCCTCGACGGCGTGTTCAACCATGCCTCCTCGGACAGTCTCTACTTCGACCGCTACCACCGCTACCCGAGCCTCGGGGCTTGCGAGGCCGTGGGATCACCCTGGCGGAGTTGGTTCAGCTTCACCACGAGCACCACGCCCTGCGGAAGCGACGACTACGTCGGCTGGGCCTCGCTCGACACGCTGCCCATCTTCGACCACGCCAGCGGTGCCGTGCGTGACTTCTTCTATCGCGCACCCGACAGCGTCGTCCGCCACTGGAGCGAGCGCGGCGCCGACGGCTGGCGGCTCGACGCCGCTGACCAGATGAATCACAACTGGTGGCGCGACTTCCGTGCCGCGGTCAAGTCCTATGCCGCAGACGCGGCCGTCGTAGGCGAGATCTGGCCGGACGCCAGCGACTACCTCCTGGGGAACGAGTTCGACTCCGTGATGAACTATCGGTTCCGACGCGCGGTGGACGGTTTCGTTCGCACGACCGATTGGTCCGACTCGACCGGTCAAATTCCCACGCGCACACCGACGCAGCTCGACCGCTCTTTGGCCGCGGTGCGTGAGGACTATCCGCCCCAGGCATCGGCTGCAGCATTCAACCTCCTCGACTCGCACGACACGAACCGCGCCCTCTTCGTCTTCACGGAGTCGGGAGACGACGGGTTGACGCAGGCGCGCGAGCGGCTCGCGCTCGCGGCGCTACTCCAGTTCACGTACGTCGGAGCGCCGATGGTCTACTACGGCGACGAGGCTGCGATTAACGCGCCGGGCCTCGGAGTTGCGGATCCGTACAACCGAGCCCCCTATCCCTGGTCGGATGCGAGCGGAGATCCGAGCACGTACGGCCCAGCCGACACATCGATGATCGCCTACTACTCGAAGCTGAGCAAGATGCGGCACGAGCTCCCGGCGCTCCGCACGGGGTCCTTCGAGAGAGTGCTCGCGAACGACGCTGCCGGGGTCTACGCGTTCGCACGCGCGGGCGGCGGGGCGAAGCCGGTGATCGTCGCGTTGAACAAGAGCAGCTCGACTCGGGACGTCGTGCTACGCATAGGCCGTTTCTACTCCGACGGGACAGCGGTCGAGGATCGCATCGGCGGCACGACGACCACGGTCGGCGGAGGCGCTGTCCGGATCTCCCTCGCCGCCCGTTCGGGGGCCGTACTCGTAGGACGCTAGTCGTGGGTGTGGTGGCGGTACCTCAGCCGTACGACTTCGAGCGCTCGCTCGACCGCTTCACGTCTTGGGGCGTCGATCGCGCGAACGTCTGGCACGACGGTGGTCTGCACCGGGTCGTCGACGGGCGCGAAGTCCGGATCACACCGGCCGAAGGCGGCGTCCGCGTCGAGCCTTTCGACGAGAAGGTCGAGCCGGTGGTGCGCAAGCTGCTCGGGCTCGAGCTCGATCTGCCGCCGTTTCATGCTTTCGCACAGGGCGATCCCGTTCTGGCCGACGCGGTGCGCCTCATGCCGGGCTTCCGCCCGCCCCTTGCACCCGATCCCTTCGAGGCGCTCGTGTCGTCGATCACCGCACAGCAGGTGTCGCTCTATTCCGCGTTCGCGGTGCGGAGCCGCTTCATCGACAGGTTCGGCGTGCCCGTCGAGCACGCCGTCGCGTTCCCGACCCGCGAACGCGTGGCGGCGGCGACCGAGGAGGAGCTGACGGAGCTGGGCTTCTCACGGAGGAAGGCCGAGTATGTTCTGGTGATTGCGCGCGCCGATCTCGATTTCGACGAGCTGGAAGTGCTTCCCGACGATGAGGTCAAGGCGCGCCTCACGTCGTTTCGCGGGCTCGGCGAGTGGAGCGCGGACTGGTTCCTCGCGCGGCATCTGGCGCGCCCCGAGGCCTGGCCCGCCGGCGACCTCGCCCTACGTAAGGCGGTGCTGGCGCTCTACCCTGAGGTCACGGACGTTCGTGCCGCGGGCGTCCGCTTCCATCCCTTTCAGAATCTCAGCGCCCATTACCTGCTAGCAGCCATGCGCCACCAATGACCATTCGCCCCGCCACGAAGGAGGACAAGGAGCTCGTTCGCGAGCTCTGGGTCGAGTTCGAGGCCGAGCTAGGGAGGCCCGGCTACCTGCGCGAGAGCTGGGAAGAGGCTTGGTCGGATCTCTCGCAGACCGTGCGCAACGGCGTCGCGCTCGTCGCCGAGGAAGACGGCACCGCGGTCGGGTTCGTCTTCTGCGTCCTCGGTGACCCTGGGCGGAAGACCGCGCATGTCACGGACATCTACGTGCGACCAGCCGCGCGCAACAAGGGCATCGGGCGCGCATTGCTTGCAGGGATCCTCGAGCCTGCGCGCGCCGCGGGCCTCGAGCACGCGAGCCTCGAGGTGCTGATCAGAAACAGCGATGCCCGGCGCCTGTACGAGCGGCTCGGTTTCACTCCGATGGACGTCTTCATGGCTGCGCCGCTCGGGGCGCTCGCCGATCAGCTTGCCAGCGACGAGCGTCCGGCCTCGGTCGGGTCGTTGCACGTGCAGACGGATGACGAGGCCGGTGTCTCGCGCGCGGTGGAGCAGTTCCTGCCGAGGTTGGGTCGCTCGGCGCACACGGAAGTCACGCCGAGCCGCCATGGCTGGGTGACGGTCGTCGACGAGCTCTGCGACCGCGACCGCAGCGCCCAGCGCCGTCTTGGCGCGGAGCTGTCGGAGCGGATGGGCGTGCCGGCGGTGGCGTTGGCACTCGAAGAGGAGTCGGTCGTGCGCTACCTGCTATTCGAGCGTGGCCGCATGGTGGACGAGTACCTCTCGGTGCCGACGTACTACGGCGAGTTGCACACCGCCGACGAGCTGTCGCTGTCGGCGAACCCGACGCTGGCCGCAAGACTGACTGGTGCAGACCCTGCGCGCGTTCGTGCGGTCGCCCGCATCGCCTCGTCGCCGTCAGAGCTGCCTCCTGCGCGTGAACTGCTGGCTCAGGTCGCTGATGTGCTCGGGCTCGAGGCTAGGATCGACCGGTGATCACGCTCTACGACGCCGATCGCTGTCCCTACTGTGCGCGCGTCCGGATCGCACTCGCCGAGAAGGGAATCGAGTACGAAACGGTTGAGATCGATCTCGACGACCGCCCGGCGTGGATCTACGAAAAGAATCCGCTCGGGCGAGTGCCGGTGTTGGAAGAAGACACGTTCGTGCTCGCCGAGTCTGTGGTGATCGACGAGTACCTCGACGACCGTTATCCCGACCCGCCGCTGTGGCCGGCAGATCCTGCCGAGCGGGCGCTCGGCCGGCTGCTGGTCTTCCGTTTCGACGAGCTCTCGAAGCCCTACTACGCGTTGCGTCGGGGTGAGGACGGCGCGCGCGAGCGGCTGGACACTGCGCTCACCACACTGGACGCGGTGCTGCGGGGGCAGGAGTTCTTGAGCGGACGGGAGTTCGGGCTCGCGGACATCGCTTATGCGCCCTGGATCCTGCGCGCACGCGATCGGATGGAGGTCGATGTGGCCCGTTTCCCGGCGTTGGACGAGTGGGTGGGACGCCTGGAACAACGGCCGTCGATCGCTGCTGAGATCGACGTCGTCGCCTCGCTGTGAAGGTCCTGCTCCTGCACGCGTTCCCGCTCGACAAGCAGATGTGGGAGCCTCAGCGTGCGGCGCTTGCCGGCCACGAGGTGGTCGCGCCGCGGCTGTACGGGCGTGGCCGGAAGATGGACGAGTGGGCCGACTCGATCGCGAACGAGACGAAGGGCGACTTCGTGGTCGTCGGAGCTTCGATGGGGGGCTACTGCGCCCTCGCACTGGCACGGCATGTGCCCGAGCGTGTGCGCGGTTTGCTGCTCGTCGGTGCGCGTCCTGATGCCGACACCGAGGAACGTCGCGCCGGGAGGGCGGAGACGATCGCGTTGATCCGCAACGAGGGGCTGGAAGCGCTCTGGCGCATGATGCTGCCGAAGCTCTTTCACGACGAAAGCGTCGCGGACGAGCAGTTGGTGTATCGGGACACCGACGCCCTGGTCATTGCGCTCGAGGCGGTCCGCGACCGCGAAGACTCGACCGATGTCGTGCGCTCGTTTTCCGGTCCGGTGCAATTCGTCGTCGGCGAGTTCGATCCATATGTCTCCGCGGGAGAGCTGAGCGAGTTCGACGTGCGTGAAATGAAAGGTGTGGGGCACCTCGTCAACCTCGAACGTCCCGACGAGTTCAACGAGATTCTCCGCGAGTTCGTCGGCCGTGTCTGAGCTTCCGTCGGTCGTCGACGCCGCCTGGCTCGCAGGCGAGCTCGGCGCCGAGGACCTGTTCGTCGGCGATGTGCGTGGTCCGAATGCGCATGCGCGCGGGCACATTCCCGGTTCGAAGCCGCTCGTACTCGGCTCGCCCCCGCCGATGAGCGACCGCGAGACGCTGAAGGCGCTCGCACCGGAGGTCGGCCTTCGCCTGCGGCGTCACGGCGTGACCGGCGGCGAGCGGCTCGTCCTCTACGACCGTGGCGACGGCATGGGTGCCATGCCTGCCGCGCAGATGGCGGAGCTAGCGGGCCACCCGCGTGTCGCCATTCTCCTCGGAGGCGTCGCTGCGTGGCCGGGCGAGCTGCAGGTCGGTCAGATCGAGCTGCACCCGGTGAAGACCACGTTCGAACCACGCCTCGACGCAGTGCCGACGCGCGACGAGCTTGCAGGCAGGCTCGAGGACTCGACGCTGATGATCCTCGACGTTCGCTCGGAAGCGGAGTTCAGGGGGAAGCACGGCTATCCGTGCGATCCGCGCCAGGGTCGTATTCCCGGCTCGCGCCACGTTCCCGTGGAGGAGCTCTTCGCCGGCCCCGGCGAGCCGCTCGCGCCGGATCAGATCAGAGCGCGACTCGGCGATCCGGAGGAAATCGTCGCGTACTGCCATTCGGGCTCGCGCTCCACGCTCGCAACGCTCGCGTTGCGCGTGGCGGGCTACCGCGCGCGCAACTACGCAGGCTCGTGGCACGAATGGTCACGCCACGAAGAGCTGCCGTTCGAACGAGGCTGACCGAGCCGACGCGTCTCGGTGCGCCGACGGCGTGGTGTCAGACACCGTGTCGTAAGTGTGACGCCCTTCGTGCGCGAACGTCCCAATGCGCGGAACTACGCGTCCGGGCCACGACGCCGTCTCCTCCGACCGGTGTCAGACACCCGGCCGTGTCGCGGGAGTACGTGTCTAGGCCGGAGTGCCGACTCGTTCGGCTGCGTCGACGAAGCCGGCGCAGAGATCACGGCCAAGCGTGTTCCACGATTCGATTCGGTCCCGCGTTTCCGCGAGCAATTGCGCGGCGTCGACTGGCAGCGTCTCTTCCTCGTCGACCCAGCTCTGCACCTGCTGGAGCGTCACCTCGGGGTGAAACTGGACACCCCAGGCGTTCTCGCCGAGTCGGAACGCCTGCGTGCACACCCTGTTCCTCGCCAGCTCGATCGCGCCCGCCGGCACGCCGTGGGCGTAGTAGTGCCACTGGAACGCTTCGAACGTCCGCGGCATGCGGCCGAGGAGTGGATCGTCCGCGCCCGCGTCGGTGACCTCGACCTCGAACCAGCCGACCTCGGCTTCGTCGGCGGGGAAGACCGGCGCATGCGCCGCCTGCGCGAGCAGCTGTGCGCCGAGGCAGATTCCGAGGACAGGCATGTGCAGGTCGAGCAGCCGTTGCAAGAAGAAGTTCTCCTCCCGGAGCCAGGGGTGATGGTCGTCCTGGTCGGCGTGCATCGCACCGCCGAACACGAGCACTGCGCCGTAGGAGTCGAGAGGACGCGGAAGCGGTGTGCCCCAGGCAAGACTCCACTCTTCGAGGCCGTGGCCACGCGAGCGAACGACGTCGCCGAACACGCCGGAGCGGACGCTCTCCCCGTGGATGATCGCCAGGACGTCCATCAGCTCGGCGAGCTCACGGGAACCTTCTCCGCCTGCAGCAAACGCTGCAGCTCCTTCGCGTTCGCCGCCGCCTGCGCCATACGTCCACCGCGACCGTCGGGGCTCGTGGCGTTGTTGTTGAAGAACGCGTACGCCTGCTCGGCCTGTTCCGAAAGCTCGCGCAGCGGGCGAATCCACTCGCGCAGCTCCTCGTCCGAGTAGAGATAGTCGAACCGGTCGGCCGCGCTGCCGCCGCGCTTGTTCCACGTCCCCGCGTTACGGCCGTGGAAGCGGATGTAAGCCGTAGGGTTTGTGAGCGCCGGCACCGTCGGGATGAGATTCTTGGCACCCTCGATTCGAGGTGCATCGACGATCACGTTCCCCGCGCCGAGCTCCTCGAGGAACCGGAGCGTCTCGTCGCGATGGTCCTCGTCGAACCAGCTCACGTGCCGGAACTCCACGAGCATCTCGTCGTCCCCGAGTTGCTCACGCGCCCATTGCAGGTAGTCGAGCGAAGGGCCCTTGTAGACGACGTACGAAGGAAACTGGAAGAGGATGCCGCCGAGCTTCCCGCTGGAGCGCAGCGGCTCGAGCGCGGCGAGAAATCTGCGGAAGACCTCGCCGCGAAACTCTCGTGACGGCCGCTCGACCCGTCCCCGCTCGTCGGTCGGCGCGTCGTCGCGCAGGTCGGGCGGCAGCGACTCGAGCTTGACGGGATGACGCGTCATCAAGCCGAAGGCCTTGACGTGCATCACGAACCCATCGGGCGTGCGCTCCGCCCAGCGTCGGACCATCTCTTCGTCCGGCAGCCGGTAATAGGTCGAGTCGACCTCGACCGTGTCGAAGTGCCCGGCGTAATACGGCAGACGGTCTCCGGCCTTCACGCCCGGGGGATACCAGTGCTTCGAGAGCGCGTCGTCGGCCCAGGAGCAGGTGCCGATGCGGATCTCCGCCACCGTCCCAGCATACGAGACGGGGCCCAGCGGGCCCCGTCTCCTACCACTCGTGCGCCAGGTTCCGTCTAGAGGCGGATTCTGATCTTGGCGCTCACTGCTGTGAACGGCGATGCAGTTGCGCTCACGCAGGGTGCTGCGGTCGTAGGGCTAGCGCACACGGTTGACGTGACATCGCGCTCGGCCACGGTTGTGCGTGCCTGGAACGTCGAATTTGTCTTCTTTCCGGTCTTCTTCAAGACGACGCTGTAGTTGCCGGACGCGTTCGCCCGCGCCGTGAAGCCGGCCGACTTGCCGTTGACCAGTAGGACGATCCTCGCGCCTGCGACTGGTGTGCCTGCCTGCGTCACCTTGCCGCTGAACCTCACGAGGCGCTTCGGTGCGTTGACCTTCTTTGCGAGTGTGACCGCACCGTTCGCGACCAATGCACGCGTCTCCACGGTCCCGGCCGCATTGGGGACCCCTCCGGCCCATGGCGTCGTGATCGTTTTCCAGATGCTCTGCCCTGCCGGGACGGTGAAGATGTTGTCCACCGTGAACGTCGCGTCAAGGAGTCGGGCGCCGTTCGCTGATCGGTTGGGCGTGCCCACGGGAACGTCGTCCGGCGGCGAGGCACACGACGAGCTTGTACGCGCCGAGCGCAGCTTCCGCGCCAGTCAACTGATCGACGTGCACAGGCAGGTTGATGCTCTGTCCGGCGACCGCAAGAGCGAGGTTCCACACGGCGATGTGGGGAACCGGGTCACACCCTGGTGCGTTCGTGGTGGGCGGGACGGCCACGACGTCACCCGAAAGCGGTAGCGGAATGTTCGCGTCGCGCGAGAACACCGTGCCAGTGGTCGACCCGATCTTCGTGCCGGCCGCTGCCGACGCGTTGATCGTGTAGCCCGTCGGAACGTAGATGGAGATTCTCAGCGGCTGGGGGTCGGTCAGCGCCTGTGACACCTTGATCGTGAGCGAGGTCGTGGTCTGCTTGACGCTCAGCTTCTGGGTGGCCAGCGCGTTCCCAGCGAATGCCAGCACGGCAGTGCCCGCAAGTGCGAGCACGGCCAGTCTGAGGATTGTTTTCATACCCCTTCCTTTCCTACTTCGAAATCAGAAAGCCCTTCCATTAGACGCGTGATCCCCCCAAGAGTTGTGCCTAATCCCGGGCGTTCACGAGCTTGCCGAAGAACTGCCAGTGATCCCCGCGGTAGCGGGCCAGCTTGACGCGATCGATCGGGTAGTAGTCGCTCGGCGAGGTCTTGATCCGGAGGCCCGGCAGCAAGAACGGATTCAGCTCGTTGAGGTGAGTCGCGGCCTTGAGCACTCCAGCACGAGTCGGGTTGCGGCCGGCTTTCTTCAACGTGTCGACCATTGTGTACGCCACTGCCATCCCGTAGTAGTTGAACACGTCCTCCGACTTGGCACTCGGGAGGAAACGCCGGAGGATCGACTGATAGAGCCGGACGGTCTTGTCCTTCGCCCACTGCTTCGAGGTCGGATCCTTCACGAAAGCGATCGAGACCGAGCCCTCGACCTGCTTGCGGCTGGACGCGACACGCGCGATTTTCATGATGTCCGGCGAGATCGAGACCGACGTCACGTAGACATGCGGGTGCCAGCCGAGCCGGAACGCGCCGACGTATCCGAAGATCGCGAACTGCGGCGTCGCAAACAGCATGAGCGTGTCGGCGCCCGTGCTCTTGAGCCGTGCCATCTGCGAGGCGACGCCGGAATCTGCGATCTCGTAGGCCTGTGTGCCGACGATCTTCGCCTTGCCGCCGAGACCGCGCCGTAGACCGTTGAGCATGTCCTTGCCGAAGTCCGAGTTCTCGTAGAGCACGGCGATCCGCGCCTTCGGCTGGTGCGAGGCGATGTAACGGCCGTAGATCGCGCCTTCGCCCGCGAAGCTCGGGAGATACCCCATCGACCACGGGTACTTCGCGTGCTCGGTGGCGAGCTTCGACACGCCGCTACCTAGGAAGAGTTGCGGCACCTGGCGATCGTTGAGATACGACCGGATCGCGAGCGCGTGTTCGGTGCCGACGCTGTTGAAGATGGCGAGCACCTGATCCTGCTCGACGAGCTGGCGCGTCAGCGTGATCGTCTTCGCGACGTCGAACTCGTCGTCGAGGTACTTGTAGTCGATCGTGCGGCCGAAGACGCCGCCCTTCGAGTTGACGTATTTGAAGTAGGCGTCGGCGCCGCGGGCGACCGAGCCATATGCCGCGGCGGGGCCGCTGATCGGGATTGTCCCGCCGATCGTGATCGTGCTCGCCGTGACGCCAGGCGTCGCCGCGGGAGCGCCGAGAGCGATGGCGGCCGCAGCGATGTGCGCGATCAAGGGGACACGGGTTTCGGCAGAACAGGCAGCGTCAATGTCACCTTCCCGATGTGGGCGACCGACCCTTCGAGCACGGGGATCAGGTAGACGAGATTGCCGATGTTCTGAACCGTCGAGCGTGCGCCGACCGTGACTCGCAGCCGCGAGCCGGCCGGGATCGAGGTGACTTCGTTCTGCAGCTTGATCGTGACTGTCCGCGGGCTCTTGCCGCTCGCCTGCGTGTCCGTCCCGCCGTCACTGACCACGATCTCCGAGCCGCTCGGTGTGATGGCGCTGAGAACTGCAACCAGATGCTTGTAGCCGGTGGAGGTTGCGACCGAGATCTTGACGATGGGTGCCCCGAAGCTTTCGAGGTGGCGCACACGCGCAGTCGTTCGTGCCACCTTCCCCTCGGCCGAGAGCGTCCTCTTTCCTCGGAATGCGAACGTCAGCTGACGCGGCTTGGGCAGGCTCTTGAATTGCGTCGGCTTCCGCCACGGGTCGGGCGCAACCTCAATCGGTGGTCCCTTGTCGATCCCGTTCGGGATGCCTTTGAGGAACCGGTCGAACCAGGTCCGTACCTGCACGGCCGCGTATTCGAACTCGTCGGGCGGGTTCGTGGCAGGCGCATGGCCGAAGTCGCCGAGGTACAGGCGCTTCGGGCCCTTGAGTAGTCGAAAGGCTGCGATCGCCTGATCGGCGTCGAAGGCGAAGTCGCGTCGGCCCTGGAGCATGAAGGTCGGGATGCTCACTCCCCCGAGTTGCGCGCGTGTCGAACGCGTTGCGAGGTAGGCGCGGATTGCCGGGACATTGGTCTCCGACATGGCGTCGGTCAGAAGCTGCAGCTCTTCAGGCCCGTATCGGTCGCGCGGGATGTCCTGGGAGAACCCCAAGACGATTCCGGCGCGCACATGGCCCTGCGGCGCGAGCGCCTCACGCAAGTCGGTCCACGTTGCCGCAGGCGCGATCGCGGCGAGAGGAAGGCCTGCAACTGCGGCCCGCCAGACGAGTCCGCCGCCGTACGAAGCGCCGTATGCGCCGACGTGCTGGGCATCCACCGGGTGCCGCGTGGTGAGCCAGGTCAGCAACTCGCGGAGGTCCTGCAGTTCGCGCGGCCCGTCGAGCGTGAACTGCCCTCCTGATTCGCCATGTGCCCGTGCGTCGAACGTGAGCACGGCATAGCCTTCCGGCGCCAGAAACCGCTGCGCCATCAGGTTCGGGGACCAGTTGACGAAGTCCGACAGGTTGCGTGTTTGTCCGAGACCGTGGAGCAGGACGACTGCGGGCCAACCGGCCGCGGGCGGGGTCCCCGTCGGCTCGAAGTAGCTGGCGGCGATGCGGACGCCGTCGCTCATCGTCACCTTCGTCTCGGTCTGGGTGAAGTCGCCCGCTGCGGCTCGACCCGCCGGAACCAGGGCGGTCAGCGCGACCGCGAGCACGACGAGAAGGCGGCGCACGAGGTCGACAGCGTAGCCCGGCTATACGATCGCCGTGTGGATCCGCGGCCTGTTGGCGTGTTCGACTCGGGCGTGGGCGGCCTGACCGTCCTGCACGAGTGCCTCGTGACGATGCCACACGAGGACTTCGTCTACCTCGGCGATCACGCGCGTTTGCCCTATGGCCCCCGTCCGCTCGAAGAGGTCCGGCGTTTCGCGCTCGAGATCGGGGTCTATCTCCAGAGCCAGGGCGTCAAGCTCGTCGTCAACGCATGCAACACCGCGACGTCTGCGGCGCTGCCCCAGCTGCAAGAGGAGCTCGACGTCCCTGTCGTCGGCGTGATCACGCCGGAGGCGCACGCCGCCGTGCAAGCGACGCGCAACCGCCGCATCGGTTTGCTCGCGACCGAAGGAACGGTCGCGGCCGGAAGATACGCGGAGCTCGTGCACGCACTCGACGCCGGCGTGGAGCTCGTGTCCGTCGCGTGCCCACGCCTCGTGCCGCTGATCGAGAGCGAGGACCCGTTCGGAGCAGAGACGACGGAGGTGGTGCGCGCGTACGCGGCGCCGCTCAAGGAAGCGCAGGTCGACACGGTGATCCTCGGCTGCACGCACTACCCCCTGATCAGACCGATCTTCCAGCGCGTGTTCGGGCGTGACGTGACGCTCGTGTTCTCCGCGGAGGAGACCGCGCGCGAAGTCGCTGAGACGCTCGCGCGCAAGGGCTACGAGAACGACGCCGGGCGCGAAGGCTCGTACCGGTTCCTCACCACCGGCGACCCCGATGCCTTCCGTGAGATGGGTGCGCGCTTTCTGCAGCTCCCAGTTGCCGAGGTCGAGCACGTGGAGCTGGCTGCGCTGGGTGCGGCGGCATGACACGGAACGACGGCCGCAGGCCCGACCAGCTCCGGCCGCTCGAGCTGATCCCGGATTTCCTCGAGCAGCCCCATGGCTCGGTGCTCTATGCGCAGGGGAAGACGAAGGTCCTCTGTACGGCATCGATCCAGGAAGGCGTGCCGCGCTGGCTCTACGGCAAGGGACGCGGCTGGCTGACGGCCGAGTACTCGCTGCTGCCGGCGTCCACCGGCGACCGCACGGACCGCGAGGCCTCCCGTGGCAAGCAGGGCGGGCGCACGATCGAGATCCAGCGTCTGATCGGCCGCTCGATTCGCTCAGTCACCGACTTCGAGGCACTCGGCGAGCGCACGCTCTGGATCGACTGCGACGTTCTGCAGGCCGACGGGGGGACACGCTGTGCCGCGATCACCGGTGCTTACGTGGCCGCGCGGCGCGCGCTCGACAAGTTCGGGCTGTCGAAAGCACTCGTCGGCTCCGTCGCCGCCGTCTCCGTGGGAATCGTCGACGGCGAGGCTCTGCTCGACCTCGACTACTCCGAGGACTCCCGGGCCGACGTGGACATGAACGTCGTCATGACCGGCGACGGTGCGCTCGTCGAGGTGCAGGCGACCGCGGAGAAGACGCCGTTCACGCGGGCTCGCCTGGACGACCTGCTCGAGCTCGCGGCGGGCGGCATCGAAGACCTGGCAATCGCACAGGAAGAAGCCGCTGCTACCGCTCGCGTCTAGCCGGCTGCCGACCCTCGGCTGGGATTGGCGGACGGACTGAAAGCGAGGCTCGCGTCGCGCAACGCGAACAAGGCGCGTGAGCTCGAGCACCTGCTGCCGGACTGGAGCATCGAGCCGTTGGAGGCCGACGACTACCCGCCCGAAGACGGCGCGACGTACTACGAGAACGCGCTCGGCAAGGCGCTGTTCGGGCGGACTCGGGCCGAACCGGAAGAGTGGGCGCTGGGGGAGGACTCCGGGATCGAGGTGGCGGCGCTCGGCGGCGAACCCGGAGTACAGTCCGCTCGCTCCGGCGGCGACGATCCCGTCGGCTGGCTGCTGGCCCGGTTGGACGGGATCGAAGACCGCGAAGCACGCTACGTGAGCGAGCTCGTGATCGTGTCTCCGGCCGGCGAGGAGCGTCGCGGCACCGGCACGCTTGCAGGACGAATCGCGGCCGAGCCGAGCGGCACCGAAGGCTTCGGCTTCGACCCGATCTTCATCCCGGACGGCGAGGACAGAACCGTTGCTGAGCTCGGCAACGAGTGGAAACGTGAGTACTCCCACCGCGCGAACGCGGCGCGCGCGCTGCTCATGGTCCTAGGCGAGGCCGGCTAGATCCTCCTCGGCCCGCTGTTGCGTCCGGCGCGCGAGCCACCAGTTCAACTCGGCGCCGAGCACGATCACGTTCGCCATCACGTAGAGCCAGACGAGCAGGATGGCGGGGGCACCGAACGCACGCAGCCCCGGGTTGAGATCCGCGTAACGCTGGTAGAGCGGTAGCACCTGAAAGGTTGCCTCCAAGACGATGGTGGCGAGGACTGCGCCCGGAATCACCTCCCTCAGCGACACGGCGTCGTTCGTCAGCACGAAGTAACAAGACTCGAGAAAGAGGAAGACGCCGATCAGCGAGACCCCGATCGAGAGCGCGTACGCAGTCGCCGCGTTCGACACGAAGCCGGGTGCGTATTCCTGCAACGCTGCCACGCCGAGCGAGCCGGTGAGCAGCGCGATGAACAATGTCACCAGTGAGCTGACCATTAGCAGGACGGCGAGTCCCTTACCGTGTAGAAAAGACCGATTCGGCCGGCCGTACACGATGTTGAACGCCGACTCGAGCACGCTGAAGAGCGAGAGTGAGGTCCAGAGCAGCGCGACTCCACCGACGATCCCGAGTGCGGCCGCGTTGTCCTGGACGGCATGGACGAGGTTGACGATCTGGTCGATCGGCGTCCCCGGGAGCGTCTTCTTGATCTCCCTGACGAGGAACGAGGACTCGTCCGCGCGCCCGGTCAGGCCGAGGAGCGCGAGGGAGAGGAAGGTCAGTGGGACGAAGGAGAGAAGCGCGAAGTAGGCGATCATCGCGGCCAGGTGCGGGCCGCGGTCGGCGAAGAACTTCTGCACCAGGTCCCGTCGTCGGACTCGCACTTCGCGGGGAGTATCCCGTGAACGGCCACGCCGGCCGAGCCGCCGTGACCACCCGGCCTCGCGAGCGACGCTTATGCTCTAGCCCACGATGGACGCCCAGCAGGCACTCGCCGACCTGACCGAGATCTCCTCGCAGATCCAGGTCGCGGTCGTGATCGACGACACGGGCAAGGTCGCCGCGTCCACGCTCGGCGATTCCCTGCGGTCGGATGAGCTGGCAGAGGCGGCCGGCGGGTTGCTCACCGCCGCCGACGAGATCAAGACGGGCGAGAGCGCGTTGACGCAGCTCGAGGTCGCGACGGGTGAGGGCAGCGTCTTCGTCGTTCGCATGGGTAAGACGGTCATCGCGGCGACCACCGGCAACAACCCGACCGCCGGGCTCGTCTTCTACGACCTCAAGTCTGCCCTGCGCACCGTCAAGCCGGCCGCCAAATCTGCAGCCACGAAGAAGCCCGCGGTGGCGAAGAAGAAGACGGCGACCGCACCGAAGAAAAAGACGGCGGCGCGTAAGCCGCCGACAAAGAGGAAGCCGGATGCGTCGTAGCATCGCCGCACTCCTCGGGATCATCGGCGGGATGCTCGCCGGCGCGGCGTTCATCCGCCGTCAGGCCGCGCATCGCGAGCGTGCCGACCTCTACTTCGAGGACGGCTCGATGCTGTCGCTCACGAACGGCTCTCCCGGCGCCGAACGGCTTCTTCCGCTCGCGCGCGACGTCATCCGCAAGACTCGCAGTACTTGACGGACGACGAGCTGAAGCTCGCGCTGCGCGAGCACGCCTACCTTGAGGGCGACTTTCTGCTGCGCTCGGGGAAGCGCTCGCGCTACTACCTGGACAAGTACCGCTTCGAGACGCGGCCCGAGATCCTCGCGCCGCTCGGCGAGCGCATCGCACGCGCGGTGCACGACTTCGAGCCGGAGGCGATGCGGCTCGCCGGGCCCGAGCTCGGCGCGGTTGCGCTCGCGGCCGCCGGCTCCCTCTCTTCCGGTCTTGCGTTCCTGATCGTTCGCAAGGCAGCGAAGGACTACGGCACTTCGAACCGGATCGAGGGCGTGTACGTCAAGGGCGAGACCGTGTGCCTGGTGGAGGATGTCGTCACCTCCGGCGGAGCCTTGTTGGAGGCAGTCGAGGCGCTACGCAGCGCCGGTCTGACGGTTCGAACCGCAGTTTGCGTGGTCGATCGCGAGGAAGGTGGAGCCGATGCGCTCGCCCGCCAGGCCGTGCGGCTGCGGCCGATTTTCAGGGCGAGTGAGATCCTGGAAGCCGTCTAGAGGCCCGTCTTTTGGGCAAAAACAGCCCGTCGCATCGTCCCGTTAGGCTCAAAAGACCCGCAAAACCGCATGGTTGAGCCAGTCCGACGCTGCTGTTAGGGTTTTTGACCGACGTCCGAGCTGTCGACAGGAGGAGTTGGACTTGACGAAACAGGAGTTCGTTAACGAGATCGCGAGGCGCGCGGATCTCTCGAGTCGCGATGCGGCGAAGGCCGTAGACGCCTTCCTCGACGCGATCACCGACACGCTTGCGGGCGGCGGAGAAGTGGCCTTCACGGGCTTCGGAAAGTTCGTGACCCAGCGGCGCGCAGAGCGCCAGGGCGTGAATCCCCGCAATCCCACGCAGAAAGTGACGATCCCGGCAGCAACGGTGCCGAAGTTCAGCGCTGGGAGTCAGCTGAAGGCGGCCGTCAAGGCCGGCGGGGCAGGCGCCTAGTCTCGAGCCTCTCCAGGGAACTGACGAAGGCCGCGTCTAGCGGCCTTCGTCGTTCGTGGGGACAGTGCGCCCGCGAACGTCAAAGCAGACGGAGGGGCGGGCAGAGCCCGCCCCTCCTCTAGGTCGGCGCCGGCAAGCGGCGCCTTCGTCGTCTTTGGGGCGAAGTACTCTCAGGGAGTGGCCGCTGTCGCGACGACGAACTTCGCCGACCGCCTGGCCGAGGCCGTCGAGCGTAAGCGCTCGCAGCTCGTGGTCGGTCTCGACCCGAGGCCGGATCTTCTGCCCGTCGAGCTCCGAGGCGAGGCCCATCTCGGTCGCGCGCAAGCGGCGGACGCGTGTGCGCGCTTCTGTCGCGGCCTCGTCGATGCGGTCGCGCCCTACGTGGTCGCGGTCAAGCCGCAGGTCGCCTTCTTCGAGGCGCTCGGCCCCGATGGGATCCGCGCGTTAGAAGACGTTTGCGCCTACTCGCGCACCGCGGGGTTGCAGGTCATCGCCGACGCCAAGCGCGGCGACATCGGCTCGACCGCCCGCGCATATGCAACCGCCTATCTCGAGTCGCCGAACGGCAAGCCGCCGCTCGCCGACGCCGTGACGGTGAACCCATACCTCGGCCGTGACTCACTCGATCCATTTCTCGCGGCTTGCCGCCGCGACGGCGCCGGCATCTTCTGCGTCGTCAAGACGTCGAACGCCGGCGGCGCCGAGGTGCAGGACCTCGTTCTCTCCGACGGGCGCCAGGTCTGGCACCAGGTCGCGGAGCTCGTTGCGGAATGGGGCGCCGACCTGGTCGGGGAGCACGGCCTCTCCTCGGTCGGTGCCGTCATCGGCGCGACGCACCCCCGTGCCGTGGGCGAGGCGCGGAAGCTGCTGCCGCGCGCGATCCTGCTGCTCCCAGGTGTCGGGGCACAGGGCGCGACGCCTGCCGATGTGGCGCGTGCCTTCACGAGCGGTCCGGCAAGCGCGCTCGTGAACGTCTCGCGCGACGTCATCTACGCGTTCCGCGTCAGCGGCATGGACTGGCGGAGCGCAGCCGCAGCGGAGGCATCGAAGTACGCGCGGGAAGTGTGGGCAGTCTCCGGCTGGTAAGGAGAGGCTCATGGACCCGCGCACGCGCCAGCAGCTGACGCACTACGGCGCTCCGGCTGCGTTCCTCGCGGCCGTGACGATCGCCGTGATCCTGATCAAGGCGGGCCTGAACGCCGGCTCCGGGTCGACCACCACTCTCGGGCTCCCGACCACGTCCACTCCAACGAAGACGGCCACGACCACGACGAAGCTCGTCCTGACCGCCCCGCAGGGCGGCACCACGACGACGGGAACGGACACGACGACGCCCGGCGCCGAGTACTACGTGGTTCTGAGCGGCGACACGCTCGGCTCCATCGCCGGGAAGTACAGCACTACCGTGGACGAGCTGATGACCCTGAATCCCGGCATCGATCCGACGGCAATGCATATCGGACAGCGCATCCGCATCAAGTGAGTCGCTAGCCTCCAGATCGTGATCCTCCGGATCTGGGTCGCCGCAGTTCTCGCGGCGCTCGCCTTCGTCACCGCAGCGCAAGCGGCAACGACGCCACCGCCGCCGGTCGTGGCGCGGGCGTTCATCGTCGAGAACCCAGCCACTGGCGAAGTGCTCGCGCAGCGCGGCGCCTGGGCGCGCGTGCCGATTGCGAGCATCACCAAGCTGATGACGGTTCTCGTCACGCTCGAGCATGCGCATTGGCGGGACGTCGTGCGTGTCCGGGCAGACGCTGCCGCGGTCGGCGAGTCGACCGTGCATCTGCGTGCGGGTGAGCGAATTCGTGTCGGCGACCTCGTCAAGGCGGCGCTGATCCAGAGCGCCAACGACGCAGCCGTTGCGCTTGCGGACTACGTCGGTCACGGTGACCGCAAGATGTTCATGAACATGATGAACGCGAAGGCCCGAGAGCTCGGGCTCGACCGGACACACTTCGTCCGGCCGGATGGTCTGGACGTCGCGGGCCACTACTCGACCGCGCGTGACGTCACGACGCTCGCGCAAGTCGCGATGCGCAACCCGCGGATCAGAGCGGTCGTGCGCCTCCGGACCGACTCGATTGCAGGCGGTCGCCGGCTGCACACCTGGAACGACCTGCTCGGCGTCTTCAAGGGGCTCTATGGCGTCAAGACCGGACACACCAACACCGCGGGCTGGTGCGAAGTTGCGGCGGTGCGCCAGAACGGCGTCACGCTCTACACGACCGTGCTCGGCAGCCCGACGCGTTCGCAGCGGAACACGGACCTGGCCTCGCTCCTACGCTGGGGCATCTCCCGTTATCGCCCCGTGTGGATCGTGCCGCGCGGCCACGTCTATCTCCACGCGAGTATCGGGTACGGGAAAGGCTCCGTACCGATCGTCGCCGCACGGCAGGTTGCGCGGCAGGTACGCGTCGACAAGCCGCTCGTCGAGCGCATCGTCGCTCCGACGGCGCTCGAGCTGCCGGTCGAACGAGGGCAACGCGTCGGCGAAGTCCGCATCTACTCGGGACGCCGGCTCGTGGCGACACAGTCCCTGATTGCCGAGCGATCCGTGGCCAGGCCGGGTTTGGCGAGTCGCGCCGGCTTCTACGCGGGCCGGACGCTCACGCACGTGAAGGATTGGTTCTCGTGATCGTCACCGTGACCCTGAACGCCGCGATCGACCGGACGCTGACCGTCCCGAACTTCTTGCTCGGTCAGCGGCACCGCGCGAGCCAGGGTCTGACCCTCGCCGGGGGCAAGGGCATCAATGTCGCGCGTGCTCTCAAGCGGCTCGAGGTACCGGTCGTCGCGACTGGTCTGGCCGGCGGACGCACGGGGACGCGCATCGTCGAGGAGCTGACCTCGGAGGCGATCCTCAACGACTTCGTCCGCATCTCGGACGAATCGCGCACGTCCACCGCCGTCGTCGATCCGACTGCTGCGACGTACACGGAGATCAACGAGTGGGGACCGCACGTGGAGCCGGAGGAGCTCGCGATCCTGCTCGACAAGATCAGCTATCTCGCGCGCGGCGCCGACATGGTCGTGTTCGCGGGGACGCTGCCTCGTGGCGTCGACGACGGTTTTTACGCGAACGCGATCCGCGATCTGAACCGGCGCAACGTCCCGGCCGTCCTCGACTCGGAAGGGCCGCCGCTGCGGCTCGGCGTCGAGGCCGAGGCCTTCCTCGTCACGCCGAACCAGCGTGAGGCCGAGGGTCTCGTCGGCCAGGAGCTCGGGGATGACGAGGACTACATGATGGCGCTCGACCGGATCGCGGATATGGGCGCGCGCAACGTGCTCATCACCGCGGAGACCCGAAGCTTCGGGCTGTTCCGCGCCGACCGGAAGCGAACGCTCTTCCGTGCCGACGCGCCGCTCGTGGAGCCAGTGTCCGCGGTCGGATCGGGGGACGTCCTCCTCGCGGCATTCCTCGCCGCACGGGTCGCGGAGAAGCCGCTCGAGGAATCGCTGCGGATCGCCGTCGCGGCGGGGGCGGCCTCGACGCTCGAAGTCGGTGCCGGCCGCTTCGAGCCGAAGGAGGCCTCGCGGCTGCAGAGCTCGGTTCACGTCCGGGTGCTCGAGCCGGTCGCGGGCTGATGTCTTGGCGGGGTGCTAGCGTGACCCGATGGGAGTCGAGCTAGCGCCCGGACAGGTCGAGCGGCTCCTCGAGCTCGACCGGAAATTCGGGAAAGAAGGGCTGACGTTCGACGACGTCCTGCTCGTCCCGGCCGAGTCGCGCGTCCTCCCGAACGAAGTCTCGACTGCAACCCAGCTGACCCGCGGCATCACGATCCAGATCCCGATCGTCTCCGCCGCGATGGACACCGTCACCGAGGCGCGGCTCGCGATCGCGCTGGCGCGCGAAGGCGGGATGGGAATCGTGCATCGCAACCTGTCGATCGACGCGCAGATGGCGGAAGTCGACAAGGTGAAGCGCTCCGAGTCCGGGATGATCGTCGAGCCGGTCACCTTGCCACGTAATGCGCTCGTCTCCGACGCGATCGACCTGATGGCGACCTACCACATCTCCGGCGTGCCGATCACCGACGAGGAGGGCACTCTCGTCGGGATCCTGACGAACCGCGATCTCCGCTTCGCGCCTGACGCTTCGCAGCCGGTCTCGGCGCTGATGACGTCGCGCGACCTCGTGACTGCGCCGGTCGGAACGACCCTCGCGGAGGCGGAGGCGATCCTGCACCGCCACAAGATCGAGAAGCTCCCCGTCGTCGACTCGGACGGCGTGCTGAAGGGGCTGATCACGGTCAAGGACATCCAGAAGCGGATCGAGTTCCCGAAGGCGACGAAGGACGAGCAGGGACGGCTGCGCGTCGGCGCCGCCGTCGGTGTCGGTGACGATGCCTGGGAGCGCGCGAGTGCGCTCGTCGATGCGGGCGTCGACGTGCTGGTCGTCGATACAGCTCATGGTCATTCGGCGTCCGTGCCGGAGATGGTGCGGCGCATCAAGGCGGAGCTCGACGTGGAGGTGGTTGCGGGCAACGTTGCGACCGCCGAGGCCACCGAGGCGCTCATCGAAGCGGGTGCCGACGCGGTGAAGGCGGGAGTTGGCCCGGGTTCCATCTGTACGACGCGTGTCGTCGCCGGAGTGGGCGTGCCGCAGATCACCGCGATCTACGACTGTGCCGCTGCTGCGGCGCGTCACGGTGTGCCCTTGATCGCAGACGGCGGCATGACGTCGTCGGGCGACATCGCAAAGGCGATCGCGGCCGGCGCGGACTCCGTCATGGCCGGGTCGCTCCTCGCGGGGACCGATGAGAGCCCCGGCGACGTCGTCCTGCACCAGGGCGAACGGTTCAAGGAGTACCGCGGCATGGGCTCGCTCGGCGCGATGCGCGCGCGCGGCTCGTCGCGCGACCGCTATTTCCAGGGTGACGTCGAGGACGTCGAGAAGCTCGTCCCCGAGGGAATCGAAGGGCGGGTTCCCTATAAGGGCCCGGTCACTGCGATCCTGCATCAGCTGGTCGGCGGGCTGCGTCAGGCGATGGGCTATTGCGGCGCGGCGACCATCGACGAGATGAAGGGCGCGCAGTTCGTCCGTATCACCGCAGCTGGCCTACGCGAGAGCCACCCGCACGACGTGACGATCACGAAGGAGGCACCGAACTATCGCCGGTGAGGTTCTGCCGCTGCCGGAACGGCCCGCCGAAGAGCGGCCGGTGTTGGTGGTGGATCTTGGCGGGCAGTACGCACAGCTGATCGCGCGGCGCGTGCGCGAGTGTCGCGTGTACTCGGAGCTCGTCGGCCACGGTGTGACGGCTGCGCAGGTACGTGCGCGCAATCCGCACGCGCTGATTCTCAGCGGCGGCCCTGCCTCCGTGTACGCCGAAGGTGCCCCGCGCATCGATCCCGACGTGTTCGAGCTCGGCATTCCGACGCTCGGCATCTGCTACGGAGCGCAGCTCCTCGCGCTCGATCTCGGGGGCACGGTCGAGCGGACCGGCGCGTCGGAGTTCGGCAAGACGGACCTGACCGCGGTCGAGTCGGAACTGTTCGCGGGGTTGCCCGAGGAGGAGACGGTCTGGATGTCGCATCGCGACACGGTGACCGCGCCTCCCGCGGGAGCCCGCGTCGTCGCCGTCTCGAAGTCGACGCCGGTGGCGGCATTCGAGGATCCGGAACGACGCCTCTACGGCGTGCAGTTCCACCCGGAAGTCGTGCATACCCCGCACGGGACCGAGTTGCTGAAGAACTTCCTCTACAACGTCGCAGGCGCGCCGCCCGCGTGGACGCCGGCCGCAGTGATCGAGGAACAGGTCGAGCGGATCCGCGCGGCGGTCGGACGCGAGCGCGTCCTTTGCGCGCTGTCGGGAGGGGTCGACTCGGCGGTGGCAGCACTCCTCGTGCACAAGGCGATCGGCGACCAGCTGACGTGCGTGTTCGTGGATCACGGCCTGCTGCGCGAGAACGAGGCCGAGCAGGTCGTGGAGACGTTCGGCGGGCACTTCCACGTTCCACTCGTGCACGTGCAGGCACAGCAGCGGTTCCTCGCACGGCTCGAGGGCATCGATGATCCAGAGGCGAAGCGCAAGATCATCGGCGAGGAGTTCATCCGCGTCTTCGAAGAGGAAGCGGGGAAGATCGGGGACACACGTTTCCTCGTCCAGGGAACGCTCTATTCCGATGTGATCGAGTCGGGCGGCGGTGAGGACGGGGTCGCGGCGATGATCAAGTCGCACCACAACGTGGGCGGGCTGCCGGCCGACATGCGCATGGATCTCGTCGAGCCGTTGCGGCTGCTGTTCAAGGACGAGGTGCGCCGTGTCGGCGAAGAGCTCGGAATGCCTGAGGCGATGGTCTGGCGGCAACCGTTCCCGGGCCCCGGTCTTGCGATTCGCATCATCGGTGACGTCACGGAGGAGCGACTCGCGATTCTTCGCTCCGCGGACGCGATCCTGCAGGAGGAAGTCCGTCGCGCAGGGTTGTACCGCGAGCTGTGGCAGTCGTTTGCCGTGCTACCGGCGATCCGCTCCGTCGGCGTGCAAGGCGACGAGCGCACGTATGCGTATCCGATCGTCATCCGTGCGGTCACGTCCGACGACGCGATGACAGCGGACTGGGCGCGTCTGCCTTACGACCTCCTGGAGACGATCTCGAGCCGAATCATCAACGAGATCCCGGGAGTGAACCGCGTCGCGCTCGACCTAAGCTCGAAACCGCCCGCCACGATCGAGTGGGAGTAGCCGGCTCCTCTTCCGCGTGACGATTCCCGACACGTACCGGTGCCAGGCACGGGTACGAAACTGTCACGCGATGGTCTCCGTTAACGCACGCCGAAGCCGCTGAGGCCCTCAGGCTCTTCCTCGGTCACTTCGACCGACTCGACCTGGGCGCCGCGTGGCCCCTCGCGGCTGAACGCCACCAGCCGCTCCACTGCGTCCGCTTCCCCTTCGAATACGGCTTCGACTGCACCGTCCGCACGGTTCGAGACCCAACCTGCGACGCCATGCCGGCGGGCCTGCCGCCGCGTCGAGTCGCGGAAGAACACGCCCTGCACCAGCCCGCGTACGACCACACGCCGCCTGATCACGAGTGAGCCCGGCTCAGGGAGTCCGGATCTTCGAGACCAGCTGTTGCTGGTGGTAGCCGGGATTCTCGCCCGCGGCGTTGAAGGTCTCGACCGATGCGGTGTAGGTGAAACCTCCGCGCGAGTCGATCCCGAAGTAGTCGCCGATGAAGCTCGCCGGATTGCAGATGCAATCGAAGCGCGGCGACGACAGCTGGGGATCCCAGGTGTGCTCTGAGAGACGGACGTTGTGGCCGAGCGGCCGGAGCTTCGCTCCGTAGAACTGGATCGCGGTGTTGATGCAGTAATTCGCGCGCCCGTAGGGCACGCGCGGGTCGAACCTCAGGCCCGCGATGGTCGCCTCAGGAGTGTCGAGTGCCGGACAGGGCAGCCGCCGGTCGTAGAACGCGACCGAGACGGTCCCGCCGGGCGCGACGGCAAGGTTCGGCTGCAGTGCGTCGACGGCGCCGGGCGCGTCGCTCACCTGGATCGCCCGGGACCAGTGCTTCCCGCCGTCGAACGAACCGCGGATGAAGAGCTTCGTCGCGGTGAGGCCGGAGTGCTCGTACGCGACGTAGAGCGGATAGAAGCCGCCGACTTTCCGCGGTCCGACGACGAATGCTTCGCCGAAGGCGGCCCGAAACGTGGTGTTCCGATACCCGTCGACGGCATGACGCACGATCACCCGTCGTTTCGTCCAGGAGCGACCTCCGTTACGCGACGAGGTGAGCGACATCGTGAACGGCTCGTTCTCGGTACGAAAGCTTGTCGTCGTCAGCCAGACCGTGCCGTTCGGCGCAACACGCGGCAGCGAGCCGTTGTCGCCCACGCCCAGAGTCTGCGGAAGCACAAGACGCGGGCGGGACCAGTCCGTGTGCGTGCCGTCTTGCCGCGCATCCGCGAACGAGCCGTAGATACGCAGGTCACGGTCCTGGTTGCCGATCGCCCACGTGGCGTAAACGCGACCGAAGTGAGGGCTGCGACGATTCGTGTCGATCGCCAACCACTGCTTGTCGAACGTCTCCTTCCCGGCAAACGGTGTCCGTTCGATCAGATCGAGCTGACCGGCGTGGGTCGTGTTCCACGCAGACGCCGTCGCTGCGCCGTGAGGGCGGACGGCGATCCCGAGCCCCGACCGCGGCAAGGGCGGATTGACGTCCGGGGAGAGGAAGACATGCTGGCCGTTCGCGGTGTACGAGAACTCATAGGGGAAGACGACCGCATAGAAGTTCCCCCACGGATCGAACGCACCGACGGGATCGGAGTTGTCCGTCCAGCCTTCGTAGCCGGGAATGTGTCCGAGCTGCGGCCAGGTCGCGCCGCCGTCGAACGACTCGAAGAATCCGGTGAGATGGTTGTAGCCCTCGCTGTTGACGATCCACTTGCTGATGCCGATCAGGTGTTGTGCGTTCGTCGGATCGATGTGCAGATCCGATTCGGAGAAGTCCTTCGCGCGGAGCGGCGGGTTGGAGACGTCCTGGATCGAAAAGGGGCCGATGCTCTCCCCCGTGGTGGCCGCGCCGTTGCACAAGGTCGAGCCGCCATCCGGATAGCCTTGCGCGGGCTCGAGCCTCCCGGTGTAGTAGACCTGGGGCGCGTAACAGCTGACGCGTTGCGTGGTCGCGGCCACGCTGGTGACGCCGCGTTGCACGTAGCTCGCCGCGAAGGTCGCATTCGCCTGCACGCCCTGAGGCGGCGCGGCAGCCGAGGCGGGCACGCAGACCCCTGCGCAGGCCGCAACGAGCGCGGCGATCCCTCCTCTCACCCGCATGAGGATAGTGACGACGCGGAGGCGGAAAGGTTCGCGTCTCGTTAGGCGCCAAGGCCCTGAACCCCGCCCGATCTGGCTCGATACCCTGGCCGGGCTGCTACAGTTTTGCGCCGGCGGACGCCTGAGTCCGCCTTTTTCCATGAAGACCTACAACGCCAAACCGGGAGAGATCTCACGCCACTGGTACGTGGTGGACGCCGACGGGCAAACGCTCGGCCGGCTCGCCACCCGCATCGCGGACCAGCTGCGCGGCAAGGGGAAGCCCGAGTACACCCCGCACGTGGACACCGGCGACTTCGTGATCGTCGTCAACGCGGAGAAGATCCACGTCACCGGCAACAAGCTCGACCAGAAGCGCTACTACCGGCATTCCGGGTATCCCGGAGGTCTTCGCAGCCGGACACTGCGCGAACAGCTCGACCGCAGACCCGAAGAGGTCCTGCGCTCCGCCGTGAAGGGCATGCTCCCGAAGAACCGGCTCGCCCGGCAGCAGATCACGAAGCTCAAGATCTACGCGGGACCCGAGCATCCGCACGGGCCGCAGGCGCCGCAGCCGCTGAAGTGGGAGGAAAGATGAGTCAGCTCGCGCAATACCGTGGTACGGGCAAGCGGAAGACCTCCGTCGCCCGCGTGATCCTGCGACCCGGCGACGGGAACACGTGGTTCAACGGTCGGACGATCGAGGACTACTTCCCGCGCGCCGCACACCGCACGTCTGCGCTGGCGCCGTTGCAGACCGCCGGGGTCCAGGGAACCTTCGACATTCGCGTCCGCGTGCACGGCGGTGGCCCGAGCGGACAGGCCGGCGCCGTTCGCCACGGCATCGCCCGCGCGCTCGTCGAGGCCGATCCCGAGCTGCGCATCCCACTCAAGCGTGCCGGCTTCCTGACGCGTGACGCTCGCATCGTCGAGCGTAAGAAGGCGGGCCTGCACAAGGCGCGCAAGGCGCCACAGTTCAGTAAGCGGTAAGCGCTAGTTGGCGCGAGAGTACTTCGGCACGGACGGGGTCCGTGGCGTAGTCGGCAAAGAGATCACCCCGGAGCTCGTCGAGCGTCTCGGTCGCGCGGCGACACTCTGGTGCGGCCGCGGCCGGATCTTCGTCGGACGCGACACGCGCGCGTCGGGGCCCGAGCTGGAGGCCGCACTCGCGCGCGGGATCGCCTCCGTCGGGGGCAGCGCAGTCGTCGCTGGCGTGCTGCCCACGCCGGCCGTCGCACTGCTGACCCTCGACCTCGGCTGCGTCATCACCGCATCACACAATCCCCCCGAGTACAACGGCGTGAAGTTCTTCGATCGCGACGGTCAGAAGCTGTCCGACACGCAGGAGGAAGAGATCGAGGCGCTCCTCGACGCGCCGGCAACGGGCGGCGGCGAGATCGACGAAGTCGGCGTCGCCACGGACAGCTACCTGGAACACGTCGTCGAGCGATTCGGCTCCGACCTCAAGGGCTTGAGGATCGGCGTGGATTGCGCAAACGGCGCCTACGCCGGCCTCGCGCCGCAGGCGTTCACGCAGCTGGGCGCAGAGGTCGCAGCTATCGGCAACGAGCCCGACGGCTCGAATATCAACGTCGGCTGTGGTGCGACCGACCTGCGCGCGCTCCAGCGCACCGTCACCGAGCAAGGGCTTGACCTCGGCGTCGCCTTCGACGGTGACGGCGACCGCATGCTGGCGGTCGACGGGAACGGGGACGTCGTCGACGGCGATCAGATCGTGGCCGTGCTGGCGCTCGACCGCAAGGTCGACATGGTCGCGGTCACGGTGATGGCGAACATGGGCCTGCATCGGCTCATGGCTGACAACGGCGTACGCGTCGTCACCACCGACGTCGGCGACCGTTACGTTCTCGAGGCGCTCCGGCGCGAGGGAGGCATCCTCGGCGGCGAACAGTCCGGACACCTGATCTGGCTCGACGGACATGTAACCGGTGACGGTCTTGTTGCGGCCCTGCTGCTCTGCAACGCCTTGCACGGCCGCCCGCTTGCGGAGGTCGCCGCCGTCATGCCACGCTTCCCGCAGGCGAAGGAAAATGTCTCGGTCACGAGCCGCGGGCAGCTCAATCAGGCTGTCGAAGAGGAGGTCGCACGGCTCAACGCCGAGCTCGGAGCGCACGGCCGGGTGCTGGTCAGACCGTCCGGTACGGAGCCCGTGATCCGGGTGCTGGCCGAGGCGGAAACCGGGCCAGGAGGCCGAAACGCTCTGTGGTAAAATCTCGTCTCTCGTGCGACGAGAGCTCGGCTGACCGCCTCAACGACGGGGCGGATGCTCAGGCCGGGCTTTTGCTGTTTTCGAGGGCCAGTTTTTGGAAAACCGCAATCTGCAGCATTTCGATCCACCTCTGAAGACACGGGGCGGCAACTGAGAGGAGCTTCGGGTGTGCGGGATCATCGGATATGTCGGTAGCCGTCCTGCAAAGGAGCTGTTGCTGCACGGCCTCGAGCGCCTCGAGTACCGCGGCTACGACTCCGCCGGTCTCGCGCTGCGCGAAAACGGCAGCCTCGAGTACGTGCGCGCCGTGGGCAATCTCCAGTTCTTGAAGGACGCCGCCGGCCCGAACGGCTCCAGGTCGAATCACGGTCTAGGTCACACACGCTGGGCGACGCACGGCGCCGTGACCGAGCAGAACGCGCATCCTCTGACGGGATGTGAGGAAGGCCGGCTTGCGATCGTGCTCAACGGAATCATCGAGAACTATCGCGAGCTCAAGGAATCGCTCGAAGCCGAAGGCCATCGGTTCACCTCCGAGACGGATGCGGAAGTGGTCGTGCACCTGATCGAACAGAACTACGACGGCGATCTCCTCGAGGCCGTGCGCGCCGTGTACCGCCTGCTCGAGGGGCACTTCGCATTCGTCGTGATCCATCACGACCACCCCGATCTCCTCGTGGGCGCCCGCCATCAATGCCCGCTCGTCGTCGGCGTCGGAGAAGGGGAGATGTTCCTGGCCTCCGCCGTTGCAGCGTTCCTCAAGGAGACGCGTCAGGTGCAGCTGATCGAGGACGGCGAGGTCGTTGCGATCACACCGGACGGTGCCCGCTTCTACACCGATGCAGGCGAGATCGAGCACAAGGAAGTGGAGCCCATCGACTGGGACGACGAGAGCGCCGTCAAGGGTGGCTACGAGACCTTCATGCTCAAGGAGATCTACGAGCAACCGGAAGCCGTGCGCGAGACGATCGGCGATCGCGCGCGCCGTGGGAAGCTCGTCCTGGAGGGGATCGGGCTCAACGAGCTGGAGATCCAGAACCTCCGCCGGATCGTGATCGTCGCATGCGGCACCGCGTACCACGCCGGCGTCGTCGGGCGCTACATCATCGAAGAGTGGGCGCGCGTTCCCGTTGAGCCGGACATCGCGAGCGAGTGGCGCTACCGCAACCCCGTGCTGTCGAAGGACACGCTGGTGATCGGGATCACGCAGTCAGGCGAGACTGCCGACACGATCGCGGCGATGCGGCTCGCCCGCGAGCAAGGCGCGCGAACGCTCGCCATCACCAACCAGCTCGGAACGCAGATCACGCGCGAGGTGGACGCGGTCCTCTATACACGCGCCGGCCTCGAGGTCGGCGTCGCGGCGACGAAGACGTTCACCGCGCAGGTCGCCCTCCTCTCGCTCATCGCGCTGAAGCTCGCGCAGATCCGGCGCACGCTCCCGGCCGAAGAGATCGAGTTCATCCTCGAGGAGCTCTTCGACCTGCCCGAGAAGATGGAACGCTTCCTGGACGCCGACCATCCCATCGAGGAGATCGCGCAGCGGCACTACAACAAACCGTTCTTCCTCTACCTCGGGCGACACATCGGCCTGCCCGTCGCGCTCGAAGGCGCGCTCAAGCTGAAGGAGATCTCCTACATCCCGACCGAGGCGTACTCGGCCGGGGAGATGAAGCACGGTCCGATCGCCTTGCTCGACTCCGAGACCCCGGTCGTCTGCATCGCCATCGACCAGAAGGTGGTCTACGACAAGGTCATCTCGAACATCCAGGAGGTGAGGGCGCGCGGCGCCCAGGTGATCGCGATCGCGACCGACGGCAACGAGGACATCCAGCACCACGCGGACGACGTCATCTACATCCCGAGCACGCCCGCCTTCCTGCAGGCGGTGCTCGCGGTTCTGCCTTTGCAGTTGCTCGCTTATCGCATCGCACGACTGCGCGGGCTGAACGTCGACCAGCCGCGCAACCTGGCGAAGACCGTCACGGTCGAGTAGCGCTCACTCCCCGGCCTGCTCCAACTCGTCTTCTGCGCGTCGCACCGACTCGTTCGCCTCGACCAGTCTCTGATGCGCCGCAACCAGAGCCGCTTCGGCGCGGGCCGCGGCGCGTTCCGCCTTCGTCGCGTCTCGCTTTGCCTTCGTGACACGTTCGCGCAGCTTGCGGCGCTGCTCCTCGCGCCGGCGTTGCACTGCGGGGGAGGGCGGCTTCGCCTTCTTCTCCTCTGGTTTCGATCTCGCCGGCATCTCCATTCCGGCGAAGCCGCCGAACCCGCTGGCTTCGAGCTCCTCGCTCAACCTGCCCAGCTGGAGCTGCTCGCGGCCGGACTCGTCCACCGCTGCCGCGCGGAGGGTGTCGGCGATGCGTTTTGGGTCGGCGGAATGCCCGGTCTCGCGCAGGAGCTCTGCGCCTCGCTGCGTCAGGCCATGCAGAATCTTGCGTTCCTCGGCCGTGGCGGTCCGAAGCTCCTCACTCTCACCGCGGAGTGCCGCCTGTTGCGCGACCCGTAGCCGTTCCCCGGCATCGAGGAGCGCTCGGACATCGTCGGGGTGGCGACGGGCGAGCTGGTTCACGGCCCACAGCGGGACCGTCGGCTTACGGAGCTGCTTCACGGCTGCGGCGGCCTCGATCTGGCCCGCCTGCTTCAACCGCTGCGCGAGGTCATTGCGCGCACGGGTGAAGTCCGCGGGCGGCGCGGCGTACAAGCTGTCGAGCTCCGTCTTCGAGCTCGGGGACGACGGCGAGCGGCTTCGGCACCGCCGCGTTGTAGCAGCCTGAGGCTAGGAGAGGGCGGTGTCGCCGGGGCGCGGCTCGATCACGCCGGTCTCGGGCGGGCCGACCGGTTCGACCGGTGTCCGCACACGGAGGTAAAGCCATTCGTAGGCAAGTGCGGCCAGCGCACCGCCGACGAACGGGCCGACATACCAAACCCACGCGTTGTCCCAGTCACGAGAAAGCAACTCCGGGCCGAACGCGCGGGCGGGATTCATCGCGGCGCCCGTCATCGGGCCGCCGACCAACACGTCCATCGTGATCGTCAGGCCGATCGCGAGCCCGGCGATCGACTTGAACGTGCCGCCCGGATCAGCGGCGGTGGCGAAGACCACCCAGACGAGGAAGAACGTGAGCACGATCTCGAACACGAGCCCCTGCCAGACGCTGACCCCGCTCGAGAGGCCCGGAGCACCGAGATGCGTGATCTGCCGTGCGCCTGCGGGAAAGAGCCAGCGCAGGAGTGCGGCCGCGGCCGCGGCCGCGGCGAACTGGATGCTCCAGTACGTGACGGCGAGCGAAGGGGCGATCCGGCGGGTGATGAGGAATCCGAGCGTGACGGCGGGGTTGAAGTGACCTCCGGAGATGTGACCGACCGCAGACACCATCACGCCGATCGCGAGCCCGTTGGCCAGCGCGACTCCGACGAGGGTCAGTCCGCTGTAGACGTCGATGGCCGGCGCACTGGTCATTGCCGGTGCAAGCGCCTTGGCAATCGCGATCACCGCGCCCGCGCCGGCAAAGATGAGCGTGAAGGTGCCGACGAACTCGGCAAAGCCACGCCGGAGCGGGTCGTGGTCCATCGCGGAGAAAGCTACGCAGCGGGTCGGACGGCGTGCTTACGCGGCTCTGACAGGCGGCTGATCGGTGCGGCCCGCTCGAACCGCCTCGAGCGCTGCGTCGAGCGTCCCGAAGATCGTGAAGATCGGCCCGAGACCGGTCAGGTCGAGGATCTGATGGACCTCGGTGTAGTCGCGATCCGGTAGCACGAGTGCGAAGCCGGCAGACGACTGCTCGGCGCGCTGGTGTGCGACGAGGAGGACGCCCAGCGTCGTCGAGTCGATGAACGAGGCATCGCGAAGGTCGACCACGATCCCCTGGCCGTCGTCCAGAAGGACCGCGAGCTCGTTCTCGAGCCGCGCGGAGGAGTACGTGTCGTGCTCTCCGACGAGGGCGACGACGGCAGCCGGCGGGTCCCGCCTAGCTAGGGTGACGGAGATCGGCGCCATTCTTTTCAAGTAGTAAACGCGCCACAGGATCGATCGGATACGGGCTCAGTCGTCGAGGTCGCGACGGAGCCGCTTCGTTCGGGAACGCCTCTGCTTGTCGTCCAGCCGGCGCCGGCGGGAGGCCTCCGTCGGTTTCGTGGGCACCCGGCGCCGTTCGACCTTGAGCGCCCGACGGAGCTGTTCGACGAGCCGTTCCACGGCGAGCTCGCGGTTCCGCAGCTGGCTTCGCTCGTCCTGCGCCACGGCCCTGAGGACAGGTCCCGCGCGGGCGACGACGCGCCGCTTCTGGGCGTCGGTCAGCGCCGTCGAGGAATCGACGTCGAAGACCGCTTCGACTCGCGTCTCGGACTTCTGCGCGTGCTGCCCACCAGGCCCGCTGGAACGGGAGAAACGGAGCTGCACCTCGGCAAGGGGCAGAACGACCGAACGGGTCACGCGAATAGACTCGCCGTCCATGGCTGCAATTCTCCTTGACGTCGACGGAGTCTTCCACGTGTCGGGCGAGCCGATCGCCGGCGGGGGCGACGCCGTGCGGCGGCTTCGTGCCAACGGGCACAGGGTCCGTTTCGTCACGAACAGCACCACGAAGGGTCGGACGGCTCTGGCCGAGGAGCTGCGCGCGATGGGGATCGAGCTCGACGACGAGGAGCTGCAGACGACCCCGCGGGCGGCGGCGAAGACGCTGGCGGGCCGGCGGGTGCTCGCGCTGACGATGCACGCGATCGTGCCCGAGCTCGAAGGGATCGAGCTCGTCGGCGAGGATGCGGAGGCCGTTCTCATCGGCGGCGCCGACGAGACTCCCGAGAGCAATCTCGTCTTCAGCTACATGAACCTCGCCCGCGCGTTCCACGAGCTCGAGGCAGGTGCGCAGCTCTACTCCCTGCACAAGAACCGTTGGTGGCAGACCAAGCACGGACCGCTTCTGGACGCAGGCGCCTTCGTTGCCGGTCTCGAGTACGCCGCCGACACGGAGGCAATCGTGCTCGGCAAGCCGTCGACTGCCTACTTCGAGGCGGCGCTGACGGAGCTCGACGCCGAACCGAGTCTCACGTGGATGGTGGGGGACGACATCGAGGCCGACATCGGTGGTGCGCAGGCGCATGGAATGAAGACCGTGCTCGTCCGCACGGGAAAGTTCAGACCCGACGCGGTGGAGGTGAACCGGGCCAAGCCCGACGGCATCATCTCGTCGATCGCGCAGTTGCCCGACTGGCTCGAGGACCACCTTTGACCGTAGGCGTCGACCTGATCGAGATCGAGCGCGTGCGCCGTGCGCTCGAGCGTTATCCGCGTTTCCGCGAGCGCTGCTTCACGGAAGCGGAACGGGCGTACTGCGACTCGCGTCCGAATCCGGCGCAGAGCTACGCGGGCCGGTTCGCCGGGAAGGAAGCCGTTGGCAAGGCGATCGGCTTCGGCGTGGCGCGCGCGTTCGCCTGGCGCGACATCGAGATCGCCGGACGGCCGAAGCCGTCCGTACGGCTCAGCGGCCGAGTGGCGGCCTGGGCCGAGCGTGTCGGTGCAGGCTCGATCGACCTGTCGATGACGCATTCGCGCGAACTCGCCAATGCGGTGGCCGTCGCCGATAAGAGCTGATGCTCCAGCCGCTGTACACGGCGGACGAGATGCGCGCCGCCGAGCAGGGCCATGACGTCGAGGCAATGATGGAGCAGGCGGGACGTGCGGTTGCAAACGCCGTCCTCGCCCGGTATCCCGAGGCGCGCCGGATCGCCGCGGTGTGCGGGAAGGGCTCAAACGGCGGCGACGGAAAGATCGCGCTCCGACTCCTCGCAGAGTCTGGGCTCGAAACGAGCGAACAGCTCGACAGCGATCCCGACGTCGTCATCGATGCGTTGTTCGGGACTGGATTCCACGGCGAACCGCGCGGCGACGCGGCAGCGTTGATCGAGCGCATCAACGGCGCCGGCGTTCCTGTCGTTGCCGTGGATATCCCTTCCGGGGTGGATGCGTCCAGCGGAGAGGTTCCCGGTGCCGCCGTTCGCGCCGAGCTCACCGTGACCATGCACGGCCGCAAGGTCGGGCTCGTCGTCGCTCCTGGTCGCTTCCACGCGGGCGACGTCGAGATCGCGGACATCGGGCTCGAACATGCGGATACGAAGCATCGCCTCGTGACCGAAGAGATCCTCCGGCTCGTGCCGCGCAGAAGCGAAGGCGACACGAAGTACACCGCAGGATCCGTCCTCGTCGTCGGCGGCTCGCCGGGCATGACAGGCGCCGTTTGTCTGGCCGCAGAAGCGGCTTTCCGCGCCGACGCGGGCTACGTGGCCGTTGCGGTCCCGGAGGCATCGCTGCCGGTGATCGAGACACTGCTCATCGAGGCGGTAAAGGCGCCTCGTGAACGGGTGGACGAGCTCGCGGAGCGGGCAACTGCTTTCGCGGTCGGGCCGGGACTTGGTCGCGGCGACGATGAGCGCTCGCTCGTACGGAGGCTGCTCGCCGACCTGGCGTTACCGGCGGTGGTCGATGCGGACGCGCTCTACGAGCTAGAGGCAGCCGACTGGCCGGCGGCACGCGTCCTGACTCCACATGCGGGCGAGCTCGGCCGCCTGCTCGGCGAGGACTCGAGCTGGGTGGACGAACACCGGCTCGAAGCTGTGCAGCGCGCGGTCGATCGTTACCGCTGCGTCGTCCTGCTCAAAGGCCCGGGCACGCTCGTCGCCGCCCCCGAGATGGGCGTGCTGGTGTGCGATGCGGGGACGCCTGCGTTGGCCACGGCCGGTACGGGCGACGTGCTCACCGGAGTGATCACTGCGTTTCTCGCCAAAGGAATGGATGCGCGCCTCGCAGCTGCCGCCGGCGCGTTCGCGCACGGCCGCGCCGCCGAGCTTGCGCCGCACCAGGTCGGCCTGATCGCCTCCGACGTGATCGACTCCCTACCGCTAGCAATCACCTAGTTAGTGCACCGCTCGGAGATCACGATCGACCTCGGTGCGCTGCGGCGCAACGTACGCACTCTGTTGCGCGCACTCGGCGGCGTCCCGCTCTGGGCGGTCGTCAAGGCCGACGGTTACGGGCACGGTGCGATCGACGTCGCCGGGGCCGCGCTCGGTGCGGGAGCAACGGCGCTCTGCGTTGCGACCATCCCGGAAGGTCTCGCGCTGCGCAACGAGTACCGCACTGAGCACATCATCGTGATGGGTCCCGCCGGCTCGAACCGTGAGGTCGCTCTCGCTCGCGACGCGAGGCTCGAGCTCGTGATCGCCGACGGCGAGATCCCGGAGGGCGTTCGCGTCCATCTGAAGCTCGACACCGGTATGGGGCGCTACGGGCTCTCCGAGCTGCCGCCACCGCCGGCGGAAGTCGTCGGGCTGATGACCCACCTGGCGACAGCCGACAGCGATGCGGCGTTCGTCCGCGCGCAGGTCGAACGGTTCAGCGCCGCAACCGAGCAGTACAGCCAGCTCACACGCCACGCGGCCAACAGCGCCGCTGCCTTGCGAATGCCCGAATCGCATTTCGACGCGGCACGCTGCGGGGTCGCGATGTACGGACTGTCGCCGTTCAACACCGATCCGCAGGAGGACGGGCTCGAGCCCGTGCTGTCGTGGCAGAGCGCGCTCGCACAGGTGAAGCGTCTCGAGCCCGGACAGAGCACCGGCTACGGCCGCCGCTTTATCGCGACCGCTCCCACCTGGATCGGCATCGTGCCGGTCGGCTACGGGGACGGCTTCCGCCGCGATCTGACCGGCACGGAGGTCCGCGTCGCCGGCGAATCCAGGCGCGTCGTCGGGACCGTGTCGATGGACTCGTTCGCGGTCGAGCTCGACCGGGAGCTCCCCGTCGGCGCGCCGGTGGTGCTCCTCGGCCACGGCGTCCTCGCGGAAAGGCACGCCCACGTCGCGGACACGATCAACTACGAGCTCGTGTGCGGGATCGAATCGAGCCCCCTACGCGCACGGCGCACGGTGATCGATGCCTGAACCAGGGAAGTCGAACGTCGATGACGTCCGCGCGCGTTTTGGCGCGACGGCCGAACGCGTCGCGGAACACGCGCAGCAGCAGATCGAAACCGTCCGCGAAGCAGGTCCGCTCCTTCGTCGCGCCGAGCGGAGACGAGCGTGCGCTCGACTCCGGCACCGGTGCTGGCACACTTGCGCTTGCACTGGCGCCGCTCGTCCGGGAGGTGGTAGGCGTAGACATCGTTCCCGAGCTGCTCGAGCGGGCTCGCAAGGGTGCGCCGGCGAACGTCACGTTTGTCGAGGGGGACGCGACGAACCTACCGTTCGAGACGGGCTCGTTCGATCTCTCCTGCTCACGGCGCACGCTGCATCACATCGCACACCCGGAACCGGCTATCGCGGAGCTCGCGCGCGTCACCGCGCCCGGCGGGCGCGTCTTCGTCGACGACCAGATCGCGCCCATCGACCCGCTCGCAGCGTTCGAGCTCGACCGGTTCGAGCAGGCACGCGATCCTTCGCACACGCGGACGCTGCCCGACGTCGACTTCCGGCACCTCTTCGAGGCCAATGACCTCGTCCTGATCCGCACTCGCTTCCAGACGCACCGGCGCGCGCTCGACTACTACTTCGACCTGGCCGGCTGCGAGGGTGACGCACGAGAGCGCGCGCGGCGGCTTTCGCCAGGAGGGCCAGAGGCCTACGTGGCCGAGAGCGGCTGGTACCTCCTGCGCAAGTTGGGCTAGGACGCGCTCCGACGGTTCCGCGAGAGGAGCCGCGCAAGCAGTCCGGGCGCGAGCGCCTGCGCGACTGCTCCGACCCGGTACCACCGCGGCACGAACGTTTCCCCCTTGCCCCGCTTCAGGACCTTGAGGACGTGCCGCGCCACGTGCTCCGGGTCGACAACGAGCCGCCGCACGACCGCGCTGCGGAGCGCTGACGCCTGTGGGAATCCTTCAGTCTCCACCAACCCCGGATTGACCGTGTGGACGTGGATCCCTCGCCCGCGCAGTTCCGCGGCCGTCGCGCGAGAGAACGCGATCTGCGCATGCTTCGACGCCGAGTAGGGGCCCGATGGGGGAAACGCGACCGCGCCTGCGACCGAGACGATGTTCACGATGTCGGATCGGCCGGCAGCTTCGAGCGCGGGCAGGTATGCCCGCATGGACCAGACGGAGCCCAGGTAGTTCACGCGCACGAGCTCCTCGAGCCGTTCGAGGTCGATCGTCGTGAATCCCGCGCGGCCCGGAATCCCGGCGTTGTTCACGAGCAGCTGGATCTGCGGATGCCGCTGCAGCACTGCAGCGGCCACGCGCTCGACGTCGTCGCGGCGTCCGACGTCGCACAATTCGTACTCCCCCGCGAGCTCTTCGGCGAGTGCTCGCAGCCGCTCTTCGCGCCGCGCGAGCAGCACCAGGTGCCAGCCATCCGCGGCAAGCGCGCGGGCGATCGCCTCGCCGATGCCGCTCGATGCGCCCGTGACGACCGCTACGCGGTTACGAGCTACCGGCAGACCCTTACGTGTCGTGTCGCGGCAATCGTCTGTCCACCGGCATCCGTCGCGACTGCGCGCAGCTCGTGTTTCCCGGCAGACGCGCGACGCGTCTGCCACGTGGCCGAGAAGAGGTCGGACGCGCCGTTCCGGTCGATTGCGATCTGCTTCCCGTCGACCAGGAAGCGCACCGATCGCACCGGCTTCGTCGAGCTCGCCGCAACCAGGAGGCCGGCGGGCTTTCCCACACACTGATTTACCGTCGGGGAGACCCACGTCAGCGCCAGGCCAGGCACGCCGGTGATCCCAACGGGCCTGAACGTCGTGTTCGGGAGGATGTCGTCGCCGACGGAGTTGACGTTCTTGGACTCCTGGTAATCGGACGCGGTGAGGACAGCGCGCGTCTTTCCCTTCGGAATCGCCGACGCCTGCGCCGGGAGTGGGAAGATCGCTATCCCCGAGGTCGGGTCGTACAGCACCGCGCCGACGAGTACCCCTCGGTACGCGATCACGAGCGACAACGGGTCGACACCCGCGCCCTCGTCGACCACCCGCGCAACGATCGTCGGCCGACCGGTGGCGACGTGCTTCGTCACCAGCCGGATCCGCGGCGGGCGCACGTCGTTGACCCATGAGCGGAGCACGTAGCCGCCGGGTAGAGACTGGTGGCTGAAGTCGTCCGAGCCCGAGTCGACCGAGACGTAGAAGCGCTGCACCTTCGGGAACGAAGCTCCCGCCGCGCCGATGTCGAGGCTGAAGTCGTTCATCAGCTCGTTCGCGTTGATCGGCGTGCCTGCGTACCCCTGCACGTCGCGCTCGTTCGCAGATCCGAGGAACCAGGGGTCGATGACCGCCCCGGGGCTCGCTGCCTCGATCGCGACGCCGAGGTTGGCGACAGGCTTGTCGATGCTCGTGACGTAGAGCGTCTCGGTGCCGGCCTCGTTCATCGGAGGACCCACGTAGTCCGCCGGAGGTCCGAACGGCTCGGCCGGGCAACAGTACGTGGAGACGCGGTTCGGTCCGTTGACCGTGTCGCCCAGCTGGAAGCGTTCGAGCCGTTTCGGCTGCAGCAGTCCGAGCTGTGGCCTGCCGACGAAGAACTCGTAGGGAATCTTGCGCGTCACCTCGCCGCGCCGCAGGAGGATGAACCCGTAGTCCTCACCGGCCGCGGCGTCGGCGCCTCCTCGTGCGACGGCGACGAGGTCTGCCTCGCCGCCGGGCGGGACGAACAGCGCGGGCGGCAGGTCGAGCGACGCACCATGCGACGTCGCCTGGGGCGTCAGCTGCACCTGCCACATGCCTGCGCCGTCGCCGGCGTCCGTGACGCGAACGACGAGCGCTTTGCTGTCGCTGCGACTGTTGACGTTGAGATCCTGAAACGACAGCGACGCCGGTTCGGTGAACACGAGCGGCCTGTCTGCACGAGGGAGGTCGACCAAGCCGCCTCCTCCGAGCGTCACCGGAGCCTCCTGTGTGCGCGCGGTGTCCGCCCAGGCGGCGCCGGCCGTGGACACGAGCGCCGACTTGACCTGCTCCGGCGACCAGCCGCGGTGGAGCTGGAGCAGCAGCGCCGCGGCTCCCGAGACGTGTGGGGCGGCCATACTGGTGCCGTCGAAAACGGCGAACGGCGAGCCGCCGCTGAACTCCGGGAGCGTGGACGAGAGGATCTGGCCTCCCGGCGCGGAGACGTCCGGCTTGAGCAGGTGTTCGAACGCCGTCGGCCCTCCGGAGGAGAAGCTCGTGATGACGCCGCTGCGACCGGTCTCGACGCGCTCGATCGCATTGCCGATCGTCACGTCGGCGGCGCCGCCTGTCGTCGCCAGATACGCGCGCAGGTTCGCGCCGTCGAGGTCGGTGATCATTCCGGCGGGCTGCGGCAGCTCGATCGGGATCGCATCCGGCCCGCCGGAGCGGTTGTCGACGACCACGAGCCCGGTCGCGCCTGCGTTTGCAGCCCGAACGGCCTTCGAGAGAAACGTGCAGTGTCCGCGGGAGAAGAGCGCGACGTCGCCGTTCAGCGAGCCGGGACGCAGTGACGACTTCCCGGGATTGTTCGTGTCGTCGTCAGGGCCGCAGAGACTCCTGTCGACCGGTTTGCCGTCGGTTCCGGTGAGTGCTCCGACGTCGACCAGCCTGTGGGGCGTGACGGCGAACGAGCTCGGGAAGCGAGTGCCGCCGGCGCCGGCGATCGCGATGTTCTTGACCTCGGCGGGCGCGCCGGCCGTTCGGACCGAGAGCACGGGTGCGAAGACGTGGGTGTTCGAGACCGCGGCGACCGTGATCGCTTCGGGAGCCGAGCCCGGTGAACCGACCGTTCCCATGCCGAACTGGTCGCGATCGTTGCCGGCGGAGATGACCGGCACGACACCTGCAGCCGTCACGTTCCGGATCACGTCGATCATCGCGTCGTTCGCCGGCTCGGTTTCGGCTCCGCCGCCCGAGAAGTTGATGACGTCCATCCCGTCGCGCACGGCGGACTCGAATGCGGCGGCGATCTCGGGCGTGTTGGCGACGTGGCCGATCGGTGTCGGCACGTTGAAGACCCGGTAGTTGCCAATCCACGCACGTGGCGCGACGCCGGTGAGCCCGCAGGTGGGCGGATGGTCGCGGCCGCCAGGCGAGCACGTTCCGGAGTCGCCGGCGGCGATGCCTGCGACGTGCGTGGCGTGGAACGAGGCTTCCCGGTCGATCGGCAGCCGGCCAGCGCGTCCCGAGTTCGGCCCGGGAAATGCCCGCGCGACGATCACCTTCGGCGTCGTCCACTTTCGGCCGCCTTTCGGGAAGCCCGCCGGGTACGAGTAACCCGCGGAATTCAGGAACGGGTTCGTGCTGTCGACGCCGTCGTCGACTACACCGATCTTGATCCCGTCGCCCTTGGCGCCCGTGAGCTTCTGCAGCTCGGTCGCACCGATGACGGACGTGCTCGTGTCGGTCGCGAGGTGGTAGCGGACGCTCGGATAGATCTTCTGCACGAAGCCGAGCCGTGCCAGCGCGGGAAGCTTCGCCACGGGGAGCGAGACGACGAATCCGTCTAGCACCACCTGGTAGCGCCTGCCGACTCGCGCGGCCGGGATTGCGCGGACGAGCCGGGCTGCTGCGAGGCGCTGAGCTGCCGTGAGCTGGGCGAGATAGCGGCGCGAAGCGGCGCTTGCAACGTCCAGCCTGCGCGTGCCGCCAACCGCCGAGAGCCCACGGCCCTGCGAGGACGCCAGGGCGGGGAGCGGCAGGCCGACGATGACGCGCACCCGGCCGGCTGCTTGGTTCCGCGGAATCGTGAGCGTGCCGGTTCGGACGCGGGGAAGGTTCAGCTCGCCGGAGGTGCGGTCGATCGGGACGAGAGCCGCGCCGGCGGGGATGGTCGCCGAGAGCGCCGCCGCAACCGCAAGAAGACCCACAGAACGGCGCAAGGGTGCGCAATCTAGCGGAAGGGATTTATGCTCGCGCAATGACCGGAAGCTATGAAGGCAAACGGGGTTTGGTTCTCGGCGTCGCGAACAAGCGGTCGATCGCCTGGGCGATCGCCAAGCGGCTCGCCGATGCCGGCGCCGAGCTCGCGTTCACGTATCAAGGCGAGCGGATCGAAAAGAGCGTCCGCGAACTGGCCGGGTCTCTCTCCAGTCCGCTGGTGACCGAATGCGATGTGCGCTCGGACGAGGACGTCGTCCGAGTGTTCCGCGAAGTCGGCGAGGCGTTCGACGGTGGGCTCGACCTGCTCGTGCACTCCGTCGCCTTCGCCGCTGCAGAGGATCTCGAAGGACGCTTCACCGACACTCCGCGCGATCGTTTCTGGATGGCGCTCGATGTGAGCGCCTACTCGCTCGTGTCGTGTGCGCGCGCCGCGGAGCCGTTGATGGAGGCGCGCGGCGGCGGCTCGATCATCACGATGACGTACCTCGGCGGTGAGCGCGCGGTTCCGCACTACAACGTGATGGGCGTGGCGAAGGCGACGCTCGACGCGTCGATGCGTTACCTCGCGTGGGACCTCGGCCAGAAGAACATCCGCGTCAATGCGATCTCCGCCGGTCCTGTGCGCACGCTGGCCGCGCGCTCGATCGCGGGCTTCCCGACGATGGAGGCGATCGTCGAAGAGCGTTCGCCGCTCCATCGGCACATCGACGCGGACGACGTCGGCGCCGCTGCGGCCTACCTTCTTTCCGACGACGCGAAGAACGTGACGGGGACGACGCTGTACGTCGACTCCGGGTACCACGCTATGGGGATGTAGCCACCCGCAACAGCCTCAAGCCGACTTTCCGGTTTTCTCCCCCAACCTTCACCAGCCGGTCCACATCGATCGTGACGAGGTGCCAGCCCTTCGAGCGCAGCTCGAGCCCGCTGTGTCCGTCGACCGTCACTCGTGGCGTGAGCGCTGAAGGAGCGAACTCGAGCTGGAGCTTGCCCTTCCCGTAGACCCAGAACGGTGCGTGCGTCTCGCTCATGTAGCGCCCCGACCCCGTGTCCGCGAACCAGCCCTGGCAGAAGACAGGGCCGGCGCGGGCTGGCTCGAAGCGTTTAGGTGCGATGCCGCTGCCGCCCCGCTCGAAGAGCCAGACCGGCCCGGCCGTCCTCTGCACCCGCCAACCATGTGCGAGCAGTCCGCGTGACGCGAACCAGCCGGTGCTCGGCACTGCCGGGTTGCGGACATAAAGACCGCGGTGCAACGCGATCGCACCGACGCCGAGGCGCTTCAACTCGCCGGCCATGTCGCCGCTCCAGTCGCCGCAGTTGAGCCGCTCGAGACGGTCTGCAACCGCCTTCGCGGACTTCGGCGCGGTCGTCGAATAGCCGCCCGGACGCTGGCGCCGCGCCACTGTGTCGTACCAGAGGTAGACGCTGCCGTAGTGAACGCCGGGATCGAAGACCGGCAGCTCGAGCAGCCGGCCTGCGGCCGACGGCGCTGCTCCAGAAGGATCGCCAGGCGCCGACTTGCCGTAGACGTGCGCATGCAGGTCGACGAACAGCAACGCGACTGCCAGTACCGTGACGATCGTGCGCCTGCTCTGCGCGACCGCGTAGGCGAACAGCGCGGCGACGCACAGGCAGGCGATCGGCAGCAGGCGCTCCGGCACGCGGGGGAAGCGAAAGGGGGGTAGGGCGTGCCAGAGCGGGTCGTAGATCGGCGTGTGCGTTCCGAGTGCCAGCACGATCGGCACGACCGTGCCGACCCCGAGGATCGCGGCAAGTGAGTATCGGCGCGCTCGCACGAGCAGGATGAGACCGGCGAGCGCGACGAGTGGTGTCGCCCAGCCGAGGAAGACGAACTGCTCGCTGCGCGAGTGATCGACATGCCGTGAGACGAAGTCGCCGACATGCGCCGAGTAGTGCGAGATCTCGACGAGGGAGCGCCCGCCCGATTGCGTCGACTGCTCGATCACCGTCGAGCGGACGATCAGGCCGGCGCCGATCGCCGCCACCGCTCCGGCTCCTGCCCCGAGCCAGAGGCGCGGATCGCGCGTTCGGCAGAACGCGTAACCGACGAAGAACGGAATCGCCCCGAGCGCGAGATGCACCTGTCCCGACAGGGGAATCGATGCGAGCGCCGCGCCCGCGAGCACGAGCCACCAGGCGCTGCCGCGACGTGCTCGCTCGAAGGCCCAGAGCGACAGCGGCAGGAGAATCGAGATCGGCCCGAGCAGATGGCCGACGCTCTGCTCGACCCGGTACGGCGCGATCGCAAACGCGAGCCCACCTGCCAGGGCGGGTCCGCGTGGCAGCCCGAGCTCCCGCAGCCATGCGCACGCGGCGAGACCTGCGAGCCCGTAGAAGAGGATCTGCAGGACGTTCCAGCCCACGACGAGGCCGAACACTGCGCCGAGCGGCCAGAACAGGACTCCGTATGGCCAGCCGGCGAAGTTCGGCTGCGGCTTCGCCTCGGGGCGGAACGTGTACGGGTCCCGCCAGGGCGCGCGTCCATGCTCGATCTGGTGGCCGACGAGCCAGTAGTGATACAGCGACTGCAGATGGTCGCCGGGAGACGCCTCGCCGTGGGCAGGCGCTCCGCCGGAGAGGAAGTGCGACCGGGCATGGAGGATCGCCGGCCACGTCGCGATCGCACCGGCCGCGAGGTAGAGCGCAGCTGCGAGCGCTACAAAGCCTGCGCGGCGCGAAGCAGCTCGTCGAAGTCCGGCACCTCGGCCGTGTCGTAGCGCCATGCGCCGCGGACCGTACCGCCCTGGTCGACGAGAAACGACGTTCGCTCCGCGACGCCACGGTGGCCGCGGAACTCTCCTTCGACGCCGAACGCTCGCATCGCCTCCTTGTTCCAGTCCGAGAGGAGCGGGAAGTTCAGGTCGAGCGCCTGAGCCCACGCGATGTGCGTCCATTCGGAGTCGCCGGAGATGCCGAAGGGGCGGACACCCGCCTCGCGAAACTGTGGGCTCCTGTCACGCAGGAGCTCCATCTCGTGCGTTCAGGTCGACGACCAGTCGAAGAGGTAGAAGACGAACAGCGCCGGCCCGTCCGCGAGCAGCTCGTCGAGAGTGCGGCGCTCGTTCGGTGCGGTCCAGACGGTGGCGTTCGGAACTCGGTCTCCTGCTCCCAGCATCGACCGCGAACCCTACTTCGCTAGCTGGGGCTCGGCCGCGAGCTCCGTAACGTCGGCGATCTCGCTCACCACCTCGACGATGTCGCGGTTAGCGTTGAAGACCCGGAGCTGCCGGTCGGCGCCGTTGCCGTTGCGGAGAATCTCCTCGATGCCCTCGAGCTCGCGGTCGGAGCCGAGCTCGCGTGCGTGCGGCGCGATCTCCTTCAGCGTCCGCCGGATCAGTTGCGCGACGGCGACCCGGTTCCGGCGGCCCGTCGCCAGATCCATCAGCGGGGCCTCCAGCCCGTAGCGCCCGGCGAGCCACTTGTTCTCCGTCGTGAGGATGCGGTGATAGGAGGGGATCTCCTCGCCACGGTCGAAGCGCTCGGAGAAGAGCTTCACGAGCGCCTGGCAGTACGCGACGATCGCGACGACATGCTCGAGGCGCGTCACGGCGTCGCAGATGCGCACCTCGATCGTCCCGAGGCGCGGGTGCAGCCTGATGTCCCACCAGATGTGCGTGTAGTCCGCGATCGTGCCGGTCTTCTCCAGCTGCCCGACGACCTCCGCGTAGTCGGCGTAGCTCTTGAAGCGCGGCGGCGGGCCCGAGCGGGGGAACGCTGCGAAGACCATCTGTCTGCTCGAGTGGAGCCCGGTCGGCTCGCCGCGCCAGAAGGGCGAGCTCGCGGACAGTGCAAGCAGCGGCCCGATGTGGGGGAGGAGACCGTTGACGACCTGGATCGCCTTGTCCGGGTCGTCCACCGCAACGTGGATGTGCATGCCGAAGATCAACTCGCGGCGTGCGACGTACTGCATCTGGTCGACGAGCGCGCGGTAGCGGTCGCGTGCAGTGATGCGCTGCCGTTCGAACAGGCTGAAGGGATGCGTCCCGGCGGAGCCGACGCGCATACCGCGCTCACGAGCGATGCCGCAGACGTAACCGCGGATGTGCCGGAGCTGCTCCGCTACCTCGGCCGGGGTGTGGCAAACCGGTGTCGCGATCTCGAGCACGGACTGCATCAGCTCGGCATTGATGCGCGGCTCGAGCTCGTGACCGGCGACCGCCTCGAGCACCGTGTCGATGTGCTGCACGAGATCGAACGTCTGGCCGTCGAGCAGCATGTACTCCTCCTCGACGCCGAGCGTGTACGGGTCGCTCTGGCCGAACGCATGGTCGAGGACGCTGACCCCCGTCGCGAAGCCCGCGCCCTTGCCCGTGATCGACGGCGGGTAGATCTGCTTCCCGTTGTCCTCCATACCGGAGTCTTACTACTCAGGGAGCAAAGCGTCAGCCTCGATCTCGACCAGCCAGCGTGGATCGAGGAGCGCGGAGACGACGATCATCGTGCTCGCGGGCCGGACGTCGCGGAAAACCTCGCCGTGGGCGCGGCCGACCTCTTCCCAGTCCGCGGCCTCCAGGAGGAAGGTCCGTGTACGAACGACATGCTCCGGTGCAGCCCCGGCCTCGGCGAGGGCCGCGGCGATGATCTCCAGGCAGCGCTTCGCCTGGCCGTAGGCGTCGGGGGGCGGGGCGCCGCCGTCCGGCATGACCGCGCACGTGCCGGCGACGAAGACGTGGCGGCCGTCGCGCACCGCCCGCGAGAAGCCGATCGTGGGCTCGTAAGGCGAGCCGGAAGAGACCAGGCGGCGATCCACGTCACTAGTATCGCCCGCCTGTGGAAGCAGCACTTCGTCAGATCGACGGCTGGCCTGCTTCATTCGCGGCTGCGGGGGTGGTGCGCGACGGAGAGGTCGTGGCGACGCACGGAGCTCGCGACGAGGTAGTCCGGTGGGCTTCGGTGACGAAGCTCGTCACAGCTCTGGCAGCACTTGTCGCCGCGGAGGAAGGAGTGATCGACCTCGACGAGGAGGCCGGACCGGAAGGCTCGACGGTGCGGCACCTCCTCGCGCATGCGTCCGGTCTTCCGTTCGAGACAGGCGCGCTGACAGGACGTCCGGGCCAACGGCGCAGCTACTCGAACCTCGGCTTCGAGGCGCTCGCCGAACACATCGGCAGCCGCGCAGAGATGCCCTTCGCCGACTATCTCGCTGCAGGTGTCCTGCAGCCGCTCGGTCTGCAGGCCGAGCTACTCGGCTCGCCTGCAGCCGATCTACACGGCTCGCTCGACGATCTGCTGATCCTCGCCCGCGAGTTGCAGCGGCCCACGCTCGTCGCGCCGGAGACGCTCGCAGAGGCGACAACGGTGCAGTTCCCCGGTCTCGCAGGAGTGCTGCCGGACTTCGGCCGGTTCGACCCGAACGACTGGGGCCTCGGCTTCGAGCTCCGCGACGACAAGTCGCCGCACTGGACCGGCGTGCGCAACTCGCCGCGCACATTCGGTCACTTCGGTGGCACCGGCACCTTCCTCTGGGTCGATCCGGAAGCCGGCCTCGCGCTCGGCGTCCTCACGAACCTCGACTTCGGCGACTGGGCGAAGGAAGCCTGGCCGCGTCTGTCGGATGCCGTGCTGCTCTCGTAACACACGCGTTCCGGTTTCGTACCCGTGCCTGGCACCGGTACGACCTCCGGCGCACGCGGCGGGATCGTGTCTTACGTGACGCTTCGGTGACCGTTTCGTACCCGTGCCTGGCACCGGTACGACCACGAGTGCGTTACGCCTGCTCAGACCCCGTGGCGGGCGAGGAAACCGAGGACTATTCCGTCGAACTTTTCCGGCTGTTCGAGGTTCGGTAGATGTGCCGCTCCCGCGATGGTCGCGCGTTCGGCGCCCGGAATGTCGCGTGCGAGACGATCGCCCATCACGAGGATGTCGTTGACGTCCTCGTCGCCCGTGACGACGAGTGTCGGAACACGGACTTCGCCGAGACGTTGCGAGGCCGGCGGATCGAGCCGCAGAGCGCGTAGGTCATCGTGCCCTTGCGATTGAGCGAAGGCCCGGCGCTGCATCTCGGCCACGAGCTCGCTGACCTTCGGGTCGACGTCGTCGAGCGTGCGGCGTGGGCCGGCGAGCCAGAACTCGAGATTCGCGTTGACGGCAGCTTCGAGATCGCCCCGCTCGAGGGCAGCCTCTTCTGCTGCGTCGAAGGTCTGCATCTCCTCGGAATAGTCGTGGTCGTCCGTGCCGGCGCCGACGAGGACGAGCGCCGAGACCCGCTCGGGCGAGTCGAGCGCGAAGTCGAGCGCGACCATCCCACCGAGCGACGTGCCGACAATCGCCGCCCGCTCGACACCGGCGGCGTCGAGCGCCTCGGCGACGGCGCCGCGATAGTTGACGGGATTCGTCTCGATCGGAGAGTTCCCGAATCCCGGCAGGTCGAGGCGAACGACGGTATGCGAGTCCGAAAAGGAGCGGAGCTGCGGCTCCCACATCCGCGAATCGGCGATGCCCGCATGTACGAGCACGACGGCCGGGCCGTCGCCGTGGCTGTCGTGCCAGACGCTCACTGCTCGTCCGCGAACAACGGCCGGACGTACTGGTCGAATGTCTCGCGGTCGCAGCTCGCGACCGTCACGGGCGTGAGCGCGCGAACGGATGCGGTGCGCGGCATGTTCATCGCCAGCGCGACTTCGCCGAAATAGTCGCCCGGCCTCAGCACGTTCTGCGTGCCGCGGCTCCTCTGGCTCACCGAGAGCATCCCGCTGAGGACGACGTAGAAACGGTCGCCGGACTCACCCTCCGTCACGACGCCTGCACCGGCAGGAATGTCCTCCCGGACCATGTTCTGAGCGAGCCGCGCCAGCGTCTCGCCGGAAAGCGTGGCGAGCAAGCCGATCCGCGACAGCTCGTGCTGCGTCGCCCCGGCGGCGCGTGGGCTCACTCTTCCTCCGGCTGATCGTGCATGGTCCCTCCAATGGGTGCCCTCGACGGCTGGCGGTTCTGTCCGATCTGCGGCGAGGCTATCGACAAGGTCGAAGACCGTGCCGAGTGCCGCGCGTGTGGCTACGTCGGCTATGCCAACCCCATTCCAGGCACAGAGGCCGTCTGCCTCGACGAGCAGGGGCGGGTGCTGCTGGGCCGGCGAGCCATCGATCCCGGAAAGGGTCTTTGGGATCTGCCCGGTGGCTTTCTCCACGAGGACGAGCATCCGCTCGACGGACTGAGGCGCGAGATCCGTGAGGAGACCGCGCTCGAGATCGAGCCAATCGACTTCCTCGGGTTCTGGCTCGAGCCATACGACGGACGGGTCGTCCTCTGCCTCGCGTGGACGGCGCAGGCCCGCGGCGATGCCCGGGCCGGTGACGATCTCGTGGAGGTCCGCTGGTTCGATCCGGACGAGCTTCCTCCGTCCTCGGAGCTCGCCTTCACGCACTACCCGGAGGTGCTCTCAGCCGCTCTCGGGCGTCGGCACGAGCACGCGTAGCGCGCGCGGCTCGACGCGAAACTCCACCGGTGTCTGCAGGATGTCGGGCTCCCCGTCGACCGCCGCCTCGAGCCGGCTCGCAGCCGCCGCGACGACGAAGCGCTCGCCGACGCGATCCGTCGGATCAGCGTCCGGCGTGTACAGGTGCAACTTCCCTTCGTCGAGCCGGTCGCGCTCTCCCAGCGAGGGCAAGTCGATCGCGTATGCGTTGTTCGCGACCAACACCAGCCGGGACTCGACCGGGTCGCCGTCGATCGTGATGCCGAGCGGGTGTCGGTGGGTGAGCAGGATCGCCCACGCGCGGATGCGAGCAAATGCCTCGCGACGCCGCCGATGGGCTTCACGCCGGTGCACGAGTCGCGCGTAGATGCCGAGCGACACGTTGTTCAGAAAGAGGCGCTCATCCGCGCGGCCGACGTCGATGCGTCGCTCCGTTCCGTTGGTGAAGGCGCGTAGGGCGTCGATCGGATCGACACGGTCAAGGCCGAGGTCGCGCGCGAAGTGGTTGCGAGTCCCGAAAGGGATGCAGACGAACGCCCCGTCGCGTTCGAGCGCAACCTGGGCGACCGGCGCCAAGGACCCGTCGCCTCCGGCCATGCCCAAGTGCTCGGCCGTCGAGGCCCGGGCGACCTCCGCAGGGTCCTCGCCGTCCTGCAGGACGTGAGTCTCGACACCGGCCGCCCTTGCCTCGGCGGCGAGCTCGTCGGCGGTCGGCGAGTCCTTGCCGGAACGCGGATTGATGAGCAGGAAGGAGGCCACGAGTGGCCACCCTAGTGGGACTCACGCGCCTTCGAATGAGCCGTTCGGCCCATGGCGTCGTCCGGCAACCCTGCCGATATTTACGTCATGAGTGAACGCGGCCTTCACCAGATCGAGGACGATCTCAGCGAAACCTGGCTCGAGGATTGGGCAGGAGCTGGCGTGCTCGAAATCGAAGCGCTCCTCGCCAAGCATGCGGCTTTCCTGAGCTTCCTCGAGTCGCAAGAGGCGTAGAAGTCAAAGATGAGCCTGCGGGACGGGCGGTTCTGCCCATCCCGCACGCCGAAAAGGAACGAGCCTAGGGCGGCTAGCCGTCGGCGCCGGTCAGCCCGAGAGCCTTTTCCAAAGCCGGCTTCGGCTGGGCGCCGACTGCCGCTGCGGCAGGCTCGCCGTTCTTGAACAGGATCATCATCGGGATCGACTGGACGCCGAAGCGCTGAGAGAGCGCCGGCTGCTCGTCGATGTTCACCTTGACGAGCTTGATGTCGCCGTTCGACTCCTCCACGATCCGGTCGAGCACGGGCGCCACCGCGTGGCACGGCCCGCACCATTCGGCCCAGAAGTCGACGATCACCGCCTTGTCGCTCTGGAGCACTTCCTCTTCGAAGCTCTGTTCGGTCACTGTCGTTGTCATCGGATCCTTTCTAGCGAATCCATCGGTCATACCCAGATGAGAACGCTCCCGAACACAGGAATGTTCCACCCCTAGAATCGACGTCATGCCGTTCGAGCCGCTGGCGCAGTATCCGGATCACCTCGCCCTCGAGGAGGAGGTCCTTGCGTGGTGGGACGCCGAGGCCGTCTTCGACCAGCTCCGCGAGCGGAATCGCGGCGGGCCGACCTTCAGCTTCATGGACGGCCCGATCACCGCGAACAACCCGATGGGCGCGCATCACTGCTGGGGCCGGACGCTCAAGGACGTCTTCCAGCGGTACAAGGCGCTCCGCGGTTTCGACCAGCGCTACCAGAACGGCTTCGACTGCCAGGGGCTCTGGGTCGAGGTCGGTGTCGAGCGCGCGCTGGGGCTCAACTCGAAGCGGGAGATCGAGGAGTACGGGCTCGCGGAATTCAACGAGCGCTGCAAGGAGCGAGTCGCCGAGTTCGCCGAGGTCATCACCGAGCAGTCGCGCCGTCTCGGTATGTGGATGGACTGGGACAACGACTACTACACCTTCTCCGACACGAACATCGAGTACATCTGGCGCTTCCTCAGGGAATGCCACGACCGCGGCTGGCTTTACAAGGGACACCGTTCCGTCGAGTGGTGCCCCCGCTGCGGGACGTCGCTCTCGCAGCACGAGCTGATCAACTCCTACGAGGAGCTCACGCATCCCTCGCTCTATGTCCGGTTCCCGCTCAAGGACCGCGAGGGCGAGTCGCTGGTCGTCTGGACGACGACGCCGTGGACGCTGCCCGCAAACGTCGCAGCCGCCGTCAAGCCCGACGCCGAGTACGGGCTCACCGAAGATGGGGACTGGTGGGCGGTCGAGCGGAAGGCGGACGCGAGATTCGTGCGTCGAGTGCGCGGCGAGGAGCTGGTCGGGCTCGAGTACGAAGGGCCCTTCGACTACCTGCCCGCCCAGGAAGGTGTCGTTCATCGCGTGATCCCGTGGGACGACGTCACATTGTCGGAGGGAACGGGCATCGTCCACATCGCGCCCGGGTGCGGCGCCGAGGACTTCGAGCTCTCGCGCGTGCACGACCTGCCCGTCCTGATGCCGATCAACGAGGCGGGGACCTTCTACAACACCTACGGCGAGTTCGAGGGGCGCTCGACTGAAGATGTCGAGAAACCCGTGGTGGTGGAGCTCGAGCGGCGCGGCCGGCTCGTCGAGGCCGGCTCGATCATCCATCGGTATCCCATCTGTTGGCGCTGCGCGACGCCGCTCGTCTTTCGGATCGCAGACGACTGGCTCATCAGCGCGGACGAGATCCGCCAGCCGATGCTCGACGCGAACGCAACCGTCAAGTGGACGCCCGACTTCTACTCGAAGCGCATGGACGATTGGCTGCGCAACATGGACGACTGGAACATCTCTCGGCGCCGCTACTTCGGACTGCCGCTGCCGTTCTACCCGTGCGACTCGTGCGGCACGCTCACGGTGATCGGTTCGCTCGCGGAGCTACGCGAGCGGGCGACGGGTGGGCTCGACCAGCTGAAGGAGCTCCACCGCCCCTGGATCGACGAGGTCCCGATCGCCTGTGAATGCGGCGCCGAGGTGCGGCGCGTGCAGGAGGTCGGCGATGCCTGGCTCGACGCCGGCATCGTCCCGTTCTCGACGCTCGGCTGGCAGAACCCCGAGTCGATCGAGCACGGGTACGCGACGGGGGCCGCCGCAGGGCTGACCGGGGCCGACCTGCCCGATCACGCGTACTGGGAGAAGTGGTTCCCGGCGGACTGGGTGTCCGAGATGCGCGAGCAGATCCGCCTCTGGTTCTACTCGCAGTGCTTCATGTCGGTGACTCTCACGGGGCGTTCGCCCTACAGGTCAGTGCTGACCTACGAGAAGCTGCTCGATGAGCACGGCCGCGAGATGCACCGGTCGTGGGGCAATTCGATCGACGCGGCCGAGGCTCTCCAGAACATCGGCGCGGACGTGGTCAGGTTCATGTTCTGCGAGCAGGTACCGAGTCAGAACGCGAAGTTCGGCTACGGGCCAGCCGGCGAGATCAAGCGCCGGCTGCTCACTCTCTGGAACTCGGTCAAGTTCTTCGTCGACTACGCGAACATCCAAGGCTTCCAACCGGGCGGCGATGTTCCGTCGAACCTCCAGCCACTCGATCATTGGCTCCTCGAGCGCACCGATCAGCTCGTCGCAGAGATGACAGAGGCGTACGAGCGTTACTGGACGCCCGCACTCATCCGGTCGTTCGAGTCGTTCGTCGACGATCTCTCGAACTGGTACATCCGTCGCTCACGCCGGCGCTTCTGGGATGGGGACGAGGTTGCGTTGTGGACTCTCTGGCACGCGCTCGTGCGCTCGGTGCAGACCATCGCGCCTGTGATGCCGTTTCTGGCGGACTTCCTCTGGCGCACGTTGCGCGCCGACGACGCACCCGAGTCGGTCTTTCTGGAGCCCTGGCCCGAGGTGCGCGAAACCGACGAGGGCCTGCTAGCCGAGGTCGCCGAGGTGCGTCGCATCGTCGAGCTCGGCCGTCAGGCTCGCGGCGACGCAGGGCTGAAGCTGCGCCAGCCGCTCCGGCGGCTCGTCGTGCAGGGTGCCGGACCAGCGCAGGGCCACGCGGGCGAGATCGCGGAAGAGCTTCGTGTGAAGGAAGTCGAGTTCGGCCCGGTCGAGGCGACCGAGTTGCGTGTGAAGCCGAACCTGCCGGTCCTCGGCCCGAAGCTCGGCAAGGAGCTCGGTGCGGTTCGCGCCGCGCTGCAAGCCGGCGAGTTCGAGCCGCTCGAAGGCGGCGGTGTGCGGGTGAACGGTCGTGACTTCACCCCGGACGAGGTGCTCGTCGAGCGCGGCGCGCGCGAGGGGTGGGCGCTCGCCGAGGACGACGCGATCACGGTCGCGGTCACGACGGACCTCGACGACGAGCTGCGCCTCGAAGGACGCGTGCTCGACCTCATCCATCAGCTGAACACGATGCGGAAGGATGCGGGGCTCGCGCTCACCGACCGCATTCACGTCACGTTGCCGGAGCGAGACAGCGATCTCCTTCACCACGGGGACTGGATCAAGGAAGAGGTGCTGGCCACCGAGATCCGTACGGACGGTGACACGGAGCCGCAAATCACGAAAGCCTGAGGCTACGCGGATGGTTACGAATGGAGGCCGGCGCGTAGCCGCTCGAGCCCGTGATCGAGCAGCTCGTCGCTGACCGCGAGCGAAAGCCTTGCCCAGCCGGCGCCACGTGCGCCGAAGCCTTCTCCCGGCGCGACCGCGACACGGTGCTCGGCGAGCAAGTGATCGGCCGTCACACCGTCGGGCAGGCGGAACCAGATGAAGAAGGTGCCTTCCGACTGCAGCTCGATTCCCGTGAGCGCGGCGAGCGCGCGGTCGCGGCGGCTCTCGTAGCTCGCGCGACGCTCCTCCACCGAGTCCTGCGGTCCGGTCAGCGCCGCGATTCCCGCCTCCTGGATCGGGCGGAAGATCCCGGCGAAGGCGTGATCCTGTAACAGCTCGATCCGGCGAACGAGCTCCGCGTTTCCCACGGCGAAGCCGAGACGCCACCCGGCCATCCCGTAGCTCTTCGACATGCTGAACAGCTCGACGCCGACGTCACGTGCTCCGTCCACCGCGAGGAAGCTCTGCGGGCGGCGCCCGTCGAAGACGAGGTCGCCGTAGGCGAAGTCGTGCAAGACCCATGCCTCGCTTCGCTCGGCCCACTGCACGGCTTCTTCGAAGAGACCGCTCGGCACTGTTGCCGCAGTCGGGTTCGACGGGAAGTTCAGGTACATCGCGTCCGCCTCGACGTCGAAGTCGGTAAAGGGAACGTGGGTGGCGCCGGCGAGCGCCACGGCAGAGAAGTAGTCGGGATAGCCGGGATCGGGAAGGACGATCGTGCCTCCACTCTCGACCGCGCAGAGTGCGAACTCCATCAGACCGGTCTTCGTCCCGGGGAGAACGGCGACTTCGCGCGCGGCATCGAGGTGCACGCCGTACACCTCGCCGTATCTCGTCGCAATCGCTTCCTTCAGCGCCGGCACTCCCGAGAACGGCGCGTAGCCGTGGACGTCATGACGCTCGGCGCACTCCTTCAGCGCGCGGACGACATGCTCGGGAGGGCCGATCTCGGGGTTGCCGCGGCCGAGGTCGATCAACGGCTCGCCGCCCTCCGCCGCAGCCGCGGCGACCCGCGCCAGCAGCGACGTGAAGTACTGCTCCGGCAGACGATCCAGTCGCTCTGGGCGCTTGCGCACCCCGCGACTCTAAGCGGCGGAAGTCTCCGCTCGGCGCAGCTCGACGGGCAGGCGGAACACGACGTCCTCGTAGACAGACGAGAACGAGCTGATCTCGTTCACGTTGTGGGCCCGGAACCAGTCGCACACCCGGGCGACGAGCCGCTCCGGCACCGACGCGCCCGACGTGAGCCCGACCGTCTCGACGTCGTCGAGCCAGCGTTCGTCGATCTGTGTCTCGTCGTCGATCAGATGCGCGTCCACGCCCGCGAGGCGGGCGACTTCGACCAGGCGGTTCGAGTTGGAGGAGTTCCCGGAGCCGATGACGAGCAGCAACTCGATCTGGTTCAGCATCTCCTTCACCGCCCACTGACGGTTCGAGGTCGCGTAACAGATGTCTTCGCGCTGCGGAGCATGGATGTGCGGAAATCTGCGCTTCAACACGTCGATGATCTCGGTCGTCTCGTCGACCGACAGCGTGGTCTGCGTGATGTAAGCGACGGGCACGTCAGCTGGAAGCTCGAGCGCTTCGGCGTCGGCGACGCTCTCGACGAGCACCGTCGCGTCGGGAGCCTCGCCCATCGTGCCGACGACCTCTTCGTGACCGGCATGTCCGATCAGGACGATGCGCCGTCCTTCTGCCGCGTAGCGCCGCGCCTGAACGTGCACCTTGGTCACGAGCGGGCAAGTCGCGTCGATCGTCGTCTGCCTGCGCACCGCCGCGCGCTCGTAGACCGACGGGGCAACCCCGTGAGCAGAGAGCACGAGGATCGCTCCCGGCGGAGCTTCGGTCTCGTCGTCGACAAAGATTGCGCCGCGTCCTTCGAGATCGCGGACGACGTGTGCGTTGTGCACGATCTGCTTGCGGACGTAGACGGGCGCACCGTAGAGCGATAGCGCTCGTTCCACCGTCTCCACGGCGCGTTCTACTCCGGCGCAATATCCCCGGGGCGATGCAAGCAAGACGCGCTGAACCAAACCGGCGGCCACGGTAGCACCGGTCCGCCCAGGGCCGGTGAACAGGAAAAAGCCCGCCGCTCGGGGGGGTCGGTGGCGACGGGCCTTCTCCTAGTGCTCACCGCGGACTGCAAGGCCAGGAACGCACCGCGGTTCGCATCGCCCAGTGGGATTGACGCTAACGGGTCTCATGGGCCTTTCCAATAGGCCGAACGGCCCATCTTTGGAAGCGAGAGGAAAGCGGCTCCTCTGGAGGAAAAGCGTGCATGCCAGGGCCTTGCGGCGGCCTCGACTGCCCCACGGCCGCTCCCTACAATCAGGACGCCCAGTGTCACAATCCAACCAAGCTCTGTGGTTCGACGCGGTGGCGCTGCTCGTCGTCGCTGCCCTGTATTTCGGTGCGGCCGTGTTGCAGGCGCGACGCCAGGGCCGTCGATCCGAGCCCGGCGTCCTGGCCGTTCTCCTCGTGGTCGGGCTGGTGGCAGGCGTCTACGGGATCGTTCTGGCGGTCGAGCGCGATGTACCGGTGGGTGGCACCTGGCTCACGTTCGCACTCGCCGTCCTCCTCGGGCTGCCTGCGCTTCTCTTCCTGAGGTCTGCGGCCAGACCTGAACGGTCCTCCGTCGGGCCCGAGCGCGAGTCGGGGACACCTGCCTCGCCGCAGAGCGACGACCTTTTGCTCGAAGCGAGCCTGGCGGAGGCCCTCGACCGGGAACGGTTCGTTGCCCGGATCTCGGCTCGCGTTCGGTCGGAGCTGGACATCGACGAGTTGTTGCGGGTCGCCGTGGAGGAGACCGGCCGCGCGCTTGCGGTGAACCGCTGCCTGATCCGGCTCGGCCCGCACGGCGACATCCCGACCGTGCAGTGGCAAGAGACCGGTTTGAAGCCGGTCGAGGCCGGGGGGCGTCTCGCCGTTTCGAACCTTGCGGTGAAACGTCGCCAGACCATGGCGATCGAGAATGTCGAGACGGCGCCGGAGCTCGACGACGTTTTGGTCGAGGGCCGTGAAGCGCTGCTGAGTCTCGGCTCCCGTGCTGTCCTCGCCGTCCCGATCGTGATCTTCGACGAACTGATCGGGGTGCTCGCCCTCCACCGTACGACGCCGGGCCGATGGGGCGACGACGAGATCGCGCTGACCGAGGCCGTGGCCCGTGAGATCGGACTGGCCGTGCGCGTTGCGCAGTTGCTGCGCGAGAACGAACAGCGGATGACCGAACAGGGATCGCTCTTCCGGATCGCCGCACACCTTTCCGAGTCGCTCTCGCTCGCGGACACCTACGAAGCGCTCGCGAAAGCCGCCAACGAGACGCTCCGCGGCACGTTCTCCGCGGTCCTGATGCCTCGAGGGGGAACGCTCGAGCTCACCGCCGGGGTCGACCTGCCGGCGGAGCTTGCAGCCGCGCTCGAAGAGCGGTTGCCGGACTCTGCGACCTGCCTCTGGGACGCAGCCCAGGAGGCGCGCCCGTTGGCCTCGCCCGATGTCACGCGCGACGACCGCTTCGAGCAGCCGTGGCGGGAACAGGCAAAGCGCGCCGGCTACCGAGCTTTGCTGGCGGTGCCGGCCGCGGGCCCACGTGCGGAGGTGGCGGGTCTAGTGCTGGTCTTCTTTGCCGAAGAGCACGAGTTCACCGACGAGAATCTCGAGCTTGCCGGTCACCTCAGCGACGCGGCGCGGGGGGCGCTCGAACGGAGTGAGCTGTTCGAAGCCGAGCGCACCGCGCGCGCACTGTCGCAGCAGCTCGCGCGTACAGGCGGCGTGCTTGCGACCGAGCTGGACCCGGCCGCCGTCCTCGAAGAGGTCGTGCAGCAGGCGCCGGCGCTGCTCGGGGCCGATGCCTGCGCGGTTCGCACGCTCGAGGAAGACGACCTCGTGGTCAGCGCTGCCTCGGGAGACGGCGCTGAAGAAGCCGTCGGGAGCCGGTCGTCGGCAACCGCACGGCTCTCCGGCGACGTCTTCCAGTCACGCTCGCCTCTGGCGCTCGAGGACGTCACCACGGACGAGCGGCTTGTCGGCGCCGATCCGTTCCTGCTCGCAGGGCACGCCGCGTTCCTCGGCGTCCCGCTCTCGGGTCCGGAGGGCACGCTTGCCGGTGTGCTCTCCGTCTATGCCCGCAAGCCGCGGCAGTGGCGGCCCGAGGAAGTCGAAGCGTTGCTCGCGCTCGCGGGCAACACGTCGGCAGCGCTGGCGAACGCCGAGCTTTATTCGCGTGTCTCACTGGAGAAGGAACGGAGCGTTGCGATCCTCGCGAACATCGCCGACGGCATCGTGGCGGTCGATCGAGAGGGCCGGGTCGTCCTCTGGAACTCGGCCGCGGAGGCGATCAGCGGCGTGCCCCAGGAGGAGGCGATCGGCCGCACGACCGTCCAGGTCCTGCAGCGCGAGCTGGAGTCCGCGGAGCTCGAGACGCGGTCCGGCCAGCGCCTCATCTCGATCATGCGGGGCGGGGAGGAGGTCTGGCTCTCACTCAGCGAGGCGGTCATGCGCGACCCGCTCGGTGCGGTTGCCGGTCGGATCTTCGCGTTCCGCGACATCTCTGCCGACCGCATGGTCGAACAGGTGAAGTCCGACTTCGTCGCCGCCGTCTCGCACGAGCTGCGCACGCCGCTGACGTCGATCTACGGTTTCGCGGAGACGCTGCTCCGCCAGGACATCCCGTTCGGCGATGAAGAGCGGCGCACCTTTCTCGGGTACATCGCGTCGGAGTCGGAGCGGCTGACCGAGATCGTCGACCAGTTGCTGAACGTCGCGCGGCTCGACGCCGGCGACCTGCAGGTCGAGCTCGGCCGGATCGACGTCGGGTCCGTCGTGTCGGAGCTGGTCGAAACCGTCGAAGAGAGCGGCGTCATGAACGGGCACCGTTTCGAGATCGACCTGCCGGACGAGCCCCTTGCGGCCGAGGCCGATCCCGACAAGGTGCGCCAGGTCTTCAACATCCTCGTCGAGAACGCGCTCAGGTATTCCCCTGGGGGTGGCACCGTCACAGTCGGCGCGCGCCGTTCCGACGACCGCGTCGAGGTTCGCATCGCCGACCAGGGAATCGGGATTCCGGCCGCGGAGCGTGAGCGAATCTTCAGGAAGTTCTATCGGGCCGAGTCGGCCGCGCGGGACGGCGCGGCGGGGACCGGGCTCGGCCTGTTCATCGCGAAGGAGCTCGTGACCGCTATGGGCGGCCGCATCTGGGTCGACTCCACCGAAGGGGAAGGCTCGAGCTTTTCGTTCGAGCTGCCGGCCGCCCGGGAATAGATGGCAGCCGGTTTGGGTATAGCGGCGGCGACCGCCGGGTGGATCCAGTCATGACAAAGGTTCTGGTAATCGACGACGAGGCCCCGATTCGTCTGCTCTGCCGCGTGAATCTCGAGGCGGAAGGGATGAACGTGATCGAGGCACCCGACGGCCCATCGGGGGTGGACAAGGCGCGCGACGAGAGGCCTGACGTGATCCTGCTCGACGTGATGATGCCCGGGCTCGACGGCTGGCGGGTCGCGGAGCAGCTCTTCGAAGACGAGCGGACGGTTGCCATTCCGATCATCTTTCTCACGGCGCGCGCCGAGTTTCGCGACCGGGCTCGCGGGCTCGACATCGGCGGCGTCGACTACGTCACGAAGCCGTTCAACCCACTCGAACTCGCGCCGCTTGTGCAAAAGCTCCTCGACCGCCTCGATCGCGGCGAGCGCGACGAGCTGCGCGCGGAGAAGCTCTCAGAGCTCCGGACGCTGATGGAGTCCGAGTAGCGCAAGAGAGGCCGTCTCCCCAGGCGACCTCCCGTGCTCTGTTTCTCCCGACGTAGCTAGCGTCCTGCGAAATCGGCCGTAACGACCGTGGCGCCGCCGTGCCCGGCGAACGTGCCGAGCGAGATGCCGATCCCGACCCGGCGGAAGCCGGGGCGGAGCAAGACAGCGCGGTGAGAGGGGCTGGCGAGCCACTGATCGACGACCCATTGGGCGGTCGTGCCCGTGCCCCAGGCGAGGTCCTCGCCGAAGACCGGGCCGCGTGCGCCTTGAGCCAACGCCCTACCGGCGACCGACCCGTGCGCGAAGTACTGGCGATGCAGCATGTCTGCGGAGTGGCCCCGGGCAGCCCGGAGCAGACGGACGTCCAGTCGCAAGGGGGCGAGGCGATGGTTCGCCCGCACGGCGTTCATCGTCTGGAGGAGAGAGGCTTCGGAGCTGTTCAGCGTCCGCGCCTCGGCCCCAGCGGTCGCCCCGAGGAGGGCAAAAACTGCCAGAAAAGCTACGAGAATCTTGTTTTTAATCGGCATTCGCGCCAGTCTGCGGTCGGTGATTCGGGGGTCGCCTCCCCCAAAAGGGGTAGGGGGAGTTCGCTCTGAGCGGTTTTTTCAACGGGCCGTCTGGGCCAGTCCGATCCCGACCAGGGTAAGAGCCGCCCCGGACAGCTGGACCGGCTCCAGCGACTCTCCTAGCCACGCCCAGGCCACGACGATGGCCACGACCGGCTCCAGCATCGCGGTGATCGCAGCCCGCGTCGCGGAAATGTGGCGAAGGGCGCTGACGATGAGGGCGAACGGCACGATTCCGCCCAGGACGACCATCCACAGCAGGAGCACCCAGAGAGGCGCATTGGTCGACGCCAGATTCCCGAGCAGCGAGACGTGATCGTCGACACGCTGTCCCGGAAAGTTCCACCAGGGTGCGAGCAGCGACCAGAAGATCGTCGCGAAGAAAAAACCCCACGCGGACAGGGAGATGGGATCGCGGCGCCGAACGCCGCGCTCGGCGACCAAGACGTAAGCGGCGTAACTGATTGCCGCCACCAGGCACGCGGCTACGCCGGGACCGCTGAGGCGTCCGCTGTGCCAGATCTCGACGATCAGGGTCAGGCCCGCGAGTGACAGGGCGAGCGCCACCCAGATGCGTTGGCGGACGGGCTCATGGAAGACGAACCGGGCCCAGAACGCGACGAGTAGCGGCGCGATGTACTGGATCAGCAGTGCGATCCCAATGTCGAGCCGGTGGATCGCGAAGAAGTACGCCCACTGGACCACGGCGAGGCTGATGCCGAGCGAGATCAGCAGGGGCAGCTCGCCGGTCCGAATCCGCAGCGATCGCGGCCGGGTCGCCGCGGCGATCAATGCAAGGCCGATCAGCGCGCCGGCGCATCGCACAGCGGTGAGTTGTCCGGAACTGATCCCCGAGCCAAGGATCACCTTCGAGACTGTGCCGTTGACGGCGAAGAGCGTCGCCGCGATCGCAACCATCGCGTAGCCGAGGGCTGGGCGCGGCTGGACCATCGCGCGAACCTACACATGTACTCTGCGCACGGCGGGGCGTAGCTCAGCCTGGTTAGAGTGCTGCCTTTGGGAGGCAGAAGTCGCGAGTTCGAATCTCGCCGCCCCGACTTTGGTCGTCCTCCTTGCTGCGAGCTCGGCGTTGTTCTTCGGCGCCCTCGCCGTCACGATCCGTCTCGCGCTTGCACGTGGCATCGATGCGGAGGCGGGATCGCTCGTCACGACGGTGCTGGCGGGCGTGATCTGCGCAGCGCTCGCTCTGGTGATGGGGGACTTCTCCGGCCTGGTCTGGAGAGACACGTGGCCGTTCTTCGTTACCGGATTGTTCGCGCCGGGGATCAGCCAGATCCTTTTCACGCGTGCAGTGGGTGTCATCGGGCCGTCGCGCACGGCAATCGCCGTGGGCATCTCGCCGGTGCTCTCCGCCGCGATCGCGATCGGCGTCCTCGGCGAGCCGCTGCACGTCGCACTCGTCCTGGGAACGCTGTTCGTGGTCGCCGGCGGAACGCTGCTCGTGAGCGAGCGCGGCGGCCCCGCGGCGATGTTCGGGGTGGGGCTGGCGCTCAGCCTCGGTGCGGCCGTGTTGTTCTCCGTCCGGGACAATCTCGTGCGCTGGGCTGCGCGTGGCAACGACGTCCCCGGCTTAGTTGCCGGCACCGCGTCGCTCGTGTCCGCGACGCTCGTGATCGGAATCGTGGTCGCGTCGCGGCCGAACGCGCGCGCGCGCATCCGTGCGGCGGCAGTTCCTTTCGTGCCGTCCGGCCTCGTCTACGGGATCAGCTATGCGTGTCTGTACACGGCGTTCGACCATGGCCGCGTCACGATTGTGGCGCCACTCGTCGCGACGGAGTCTCTCTTCGCCGTGCTGATCTCGATCGTGTTGTTACGTCGCTCGGAACGGATCGGGCCTCGCCTCCTCCTCGCCGCCGCGCTCGTCGTCGGCGGCGGCGCACTCATCTCGAGCTTTCGGTGAAGACGCCCGCGATGTGCTCGGTGCGCAGGAAGCGCATGAAGAAGTACGCGAACACGGCGAAGAACACGATCGCCTGCTCGACCGCCATCGTCACCCCCGCGATCTGCTGATCCGTGCTGTCGGATAGGCCCCACAGCTGTGGAGCGTCCTTGTAGAAGCCGTAGATCGGTCGCGGCAGGAGCGCCAGCAGCAGGCCGAGCGGGGCGGCGAGCACGAACGCGCCGAAGAGGTACGCAGCCTTCACCCCGTCGGAGAAGCGTCCGTGCACGACGGGCCACCACAACAGCAGGCCGGCGAAGAAGTACGTCAGGTGCTCGAGGTTCAGGAGCCAGCCGGATTGCTCGAGCGCGCGGTCGTAGATCGGCGGGATATGCCAGACGAAGTAGGCGATCGAGAATGTCGAGACGGCGCCGGAGCTCGACGACGTTTTGCTCGAGGGCCGTGAAGCGCTGCTGAGTCTCGGCTCCCGTGCGGTCCTCGCCGTCCCGATCGTGATCTTCGACGAACTGATCGGGGTGCTCGCCCTCCACCGTACGACGCCGGGCCGATGGGGCGACGACGAGATCGCGCTGACCGAGGCCGTGCCCGTGAGATCGGACTGGCCGTGCGCGTTGCGCAGTTGCTGCGCGAGAACGAACAGCGGATGACCGAACAGGGATCGCTCTTCCGGATCGCCGCACACCTTTCCGAGTCGCTCTCGCTCGCGGACACCTACGAAGCGCTCGCGAAAGCCGCCAACGAGACGCTCCGCGGCACGTTCTCCGCGGTCCTGATGCCTCGAGGGGGAACGCTCGAGCTCACCGCCGGGGTCGACCTGCCGGCGGAGCTTGCAGCCGCGCTCGAAGAGCGGTTGCCGGACTCTGCGACCTGCCTCTGGGACGCAGCCCAGGAGGCGCGCCCGTTGGCCTCGCCCGATGTCACGCGCGACGACCGCTTCGAGCAGCCGTGGCGGGAACAGGCAAAGCGCGCCGGCTACCGAGCTTTGCTGGCGGTGCCGGCCTCGGGCCCACGCGCGGAGGTGGCGGGTCTAGTGCTGGTCTTCTTTGCCGAAGAGCACGAGTTCACCGACGAGAATCTCGAGCTTGCCGGTCACCTCAGCGACGCGGCGCGGGGGGCGCTCGAACGGAGTGAGCTGTTCGAAGCCGAGCGCACCGCGCGCGCACTGTCGCAGCAGCTCGCGCGTACGGGCGGCGTGCTTGCGACCGAGCTGGACCCGGCCGCCGTCCTCGAAGAGGTCGTGCAGCAGGCGCCGGCGCTGCTCGGGGCCGATGCCTGCGCGGTTCGCACGCTCGAGGAAGACGACCTCGTGGTCAGCGCTGCCTCGGGAGACGGCGCTGAAGAAGCCGTCGGGAGCCGGTCGTCGGCAACCGCACGGCTCTCCGGCGACGTCTTCCAGTCACGCTCGCCTCTGGCGCTCGAGGACGTCACCACGGACGAGCGGCTAGTCGGCGCCGATCCGTTCCTGCTCGCAGGGCACGCCGCGTTCCTCGGCGTCCCGCTCTCGGGTCCGGAGGGCACGCTTGCCGGTGTGCTCTCCGTCTATGCCCGCAAGCCGCGGCAGTGGCGGCCCGAGGAAGTCGAAGCGTTGCTCGCGCTCGCGGGCAACACGTCGGCAGCGCTGGCGAACGCCGAGCTTTATTCGCGTGTCTCACTGGAGAAGGAACGGAGCGTTGCGATCCTCGCGAACATCGCCGACGGCATCGTGGCGGTCGATCGAGAGGGCCGGGTCGTCCTCTGGAACTCGGCCGCGGAGGCGATCAGCGGCGTGCCCCAGGAGGAGGCGATCGGCCGCACGACCGTCCAGGTCCTGCAGCGCGAGCTGGAGTCCGCGGAGCTCGAGACGCGGTCCGGCCAGCGCCTCATCTCGATCATGCGGGGCGGGGAGGAGGTCTGGCTCTCACTCAGCGAGGCGGTCATGCGCGACCCGCTCGGTGCGGTTGCCGGTCGGATCTTCGCGTTCCGCGACATCTCTGCCGACCGCATGGTCGAACAGGTGAAGTCCGACTTCGTCGCCGCCGTCTCGCACGAGCTGCGCACGCCGCTGACGTCGATCTACGGTTTCGCGGAGACGCTGCTCCGCCAGGACATCCCGTTCGGCGATGAAGAGCGGCGCACCTTTCTCGGGTACATCGCGTCGGAGTCGGAGCGGCTGACCGAGATCGTCGACCAGTTGCTGAACGTCGCGCGGCTCGACGCCGGCGACCTGCAGGTCGAGCTCGGCCGGATCGACGTCGGGTCCGTCGTGTCGGAGCTGGTCGAAACCGTCGAAGAGAGCGGCGTCATGAACGGGCACCGTTTCGAGATCGACCTGCCGGACGAGCCCCTTGCGGCCGAGGCCGATCCCGACAAGGTGCGCCAGGTCTTCAACATCCTCGTCGAGAACGCGCTCAGGTATTCCCCTGGGGGCGGCACCGTCACAGTCGGCGCGCGCCGTTCCGACGACCGCGTCGAGGTTCGCGTCGCCGACCAGGGAATCGGGATTCCGGCCGCGGAGCGTGAGCGAATCTTCAGGAAGTTCTATCGGGCCGAGTCGGCCGCGCGGGACGGCGCGGCGGGGACCGGGCTCGGCCTGTTCATCGCGAAGGAGCTCGTGACCGCTATGGGCGGCCGCATCTGGGTCGACTCCACCGAAGGGGAAGGCTCGAGCTTTTCGTTCGAGCTGCCGGCCGCCCGGGAATAGATGGCAGCCGGTTTGGGTATAGCGGCGGCGACCGCCGGGTGGATCCAGTCATGACAAAGGTTCTGGTAATCGACGACGAGGCCCCGATTCGTCTGCTCTGCCGCGTGAATCTCGAGGCGGAAGGGATGAACGTGATCGAGGCACCCGACGGCCCATCGGGGGTGGACAAGGCGCGCGACGAGAGGCCTGACGTGATCCTGCTCGACGTGATGATGCCCGGGCTCGACGGCTGGCGGGTCGCGGAGCAGCTCTTCGAAGACGAGCGGACGGTTGCCATTCCGATCATCTTTCTCACGGCGCGCGCCGAGTTTCGCGACCGGGCTCGCGGGCTCGACATCGGCGGCGTCGACTACGTCACGAAGCCGTTCAACCCACTCGAACTCGCGCCGCTTGTGCAAAAGCTCCTCGACCGCCTCGATCGCGGCGAGCGCGACGAGCTGCGCGCGGAGAAGCTCTCAGAGCTCCGGACGCTGATGGAGTCCGAATAGCGCAAGAGAGGCCGTCTCCCCAGGCGACCTCCCGTGCTCTGTTTCTCCCGACGTAGCTAGCGTCCTGCGAAATCGGCCGTAACGACCGTGGCACCGCCGTGCCCGGCGAACGTGCCGAGCGAGATGCCGATCCCGACCCGGCGGAAGCCGGGGCGGAGCAAGACAGCGCGGTGAGAGGGGCTGGCGAGCCACTGATCGACGACCCATTGGGCGGTCGTGCCCGTGCCCCAGGCGAGGTCCTCGCCGAAGACCGGGCCGCGTGCGCCTTGAGCCAACGCCCTACCGGCGACCGACCCGTGCGCGAAGTACTGGCGATGCAGCATGTCTGCGGAGTGGCCCCGGGCAGCCCGGAGCAGACGGACGTCCAGTCGCAAGGGGGCGAGGCGATGGTTCGCCCGCACGGCGTTCATCGTCTGGAGGAGAGAGGCTTCGGAGCTGTTCAACGTCCGCGCCTCGGCCCCAGCGGTCGCCCCGAGGAGGGCAAAAACTGCCAGAAAAGCTACGAGAATCTTGTTTTTAATCGGCATTCGCGCCAGTCTGCGGTCGGTGATTGGGGGTCGCCTCCCCCAAAAGGGGTAGGGGGAGTTCGCTCTGAGCGGTTTTTCAACGGGCCGTCTGGGCCAGTCCGATCCCGACCAGGGTAAGAGCCGCCCCGGACAGCTGGACCGGCTCCAGCGACTCTCCTAGCCACGCCCAGGCCACGACGATGGCCACGACCGGCTCCAGCATTGCGGTGATCGCAGCCCGCGTCGCGGAAATGTGGCGAAGGGCGCTGACGATGAGGGCGAACGGCACGATTCCGCCCAGGACGACCATCCACAGCAGGAGCACCCAGAGAGGCGCATTGGTCGACGCCAGATTCCCGAGCAGCGAGACGTGATCGTCGACACGCTGTCCCGGAAAGTTCCACCAGGGTGCGAGCAGCGACCAGAAGATCGTCGCGAAGAAAAAACCCCACGCGGACAGGGAGATGGGATCGCGGCGCCGAACGCCGCGCTCGGCGACCAAGACGTAAGCGGCGTAACTGATTGCCGCCACCAGGCACGCGGCTACGCCGGGACCGCTGAGGCGTCCGCTGTGCCAGATCTCGACGATGAGGGTCAGGCCCGCGAGTGACAGGGCGAGCGCCACCCAGATGCGTTGGCGGACGGGCTCATGGAAGACGAACCGGGCCCAGAACGCGACGAGTAGCGGCGCGATGTACTGGATCAGCAGTGCGATCCCAATGTCGAGCCGGTGGATCGCGAAGAAGTACGCCCACTGGACCACGGCGAGGCTGATGCCGAGCGAGATCAGCAGGGGCAGCTCGCCGGTCCGAATCCGCAGCGATCGCGGCCGGGTCGCCGCGGCGATCAATGCAAGGCCGATCAGCGCGCCGGCGCATCGCACAGCGGTGAGTTGTCCGGAACTGATCCCCGAGCCAAGGATCACCTTCGAGACGGTGCCGTTGACGGCGAAGAGCGTCGCCGCGATCGCAACCATCGCGTAGCCGAGGGCTGGGCGCGGCTGGACCATCGCGCGAACCTACACATGTACTCTGCGCACGGCGGGGCGTAGCTCAGCCTGGTTAGAGTGCTGCCTTTGGGAGGCAGAAGTCGCGAGTTCGAATCTCGCCGCCCCGACTTTGGTCGTCCTCCTTGCTGCGAGCTCGGCGTTGTTCTTCGGCGCCCTCGCCGTCACGATCCGTCTCGCGCTTGCACGTGGCATCGATGCGGAGGCGGGATCGCTCGTCACGACGGTGCTGGCGGGCGTGATCTGCGCAGCGCTCGCTCTGGTGATGGGGGACTTCTCCGGCCTGGTCTGGAGAGACACGTGGCCGTTCTTCGTTACCGGATTGTTCGCGCCGGGGATCAGCCAGATCCTTTTCACGCGTGCAGTGGGTGTCATCGGGCCGTCGCGCACGGCAATCGCCGTGGGCATCTCGCCGGTGCTCTCCGCCGCGATCGCGATCGGCGTCCTCGGCGAGCCGCTGCACGTCGCACTCGTCCTGGGAACGCTGTTCGTGGTCGCCGGCGGAACGCTGCTCGTGAGCGAGCGCGGCGGCCCCGCGGCGATGTTCGGGGTGGGGCTGGCGCTCAGCCTCGGTGCGGCCGTGTTGTTCTCCGTCCGGGACAATCTCGTGCGCTGGGCTGCGCGTGGCAACGACGTCCCCGGCTTAGTCGCCGGCACCGCGTCGCTCGTGTCCGCGACGCTCGTGATCGGAATCGTGGTCGCGTCGCGGCCGAACGCGCGCGCGCGCATCCGTGCGGCGGCAGTTCCTTTCGTGCCGTCCGGCCTCGTCTACGGGATCAGCTATGCGTGTCTGTACACGGCGTTCGACCATGGCCGCGTCACGATTGTGGCGCCACTCGTCGCGACGGAGTCTCTCTTCGCCGTGCTGATCTCGATCGTGTTGTTACGTCGCTCGGAACGGATCGGGCCTCGCCTCCTCCTCGCCGCCGCGCTCGTCGTCGGCGGCGGCGCACTCATCTCGAGCTTTCGGTGAAGACGCCCGCGATGTGCTCGGTGCGCAGGAAGCGCATGAAGAAGTACGCGAACACGGCGAAGAACACGATCGCCTGCTCGACCGCCATCGTCACCCCCGCGATCTGCTGATCCGTGCTGTCGGATAGGCCCCACAGCTGTGGAGCGTCCTTGTAGAAGCCGTAGATCGGTCGCGGCAGGAGCGCCAGCAGCAGGCCGAGCGGGGCGGCGAGCACGAACGCGCCGAAGAGGTACGCAGCCTTCACCCCGTCGGAGAAGTGTCCGTGCACGACGGGCCACCACAACAGCAGGCCGGCGAAGAAGTACGTCAGGTGCTCGAGGTTCAGGAGCCAGCCGGATTGCTCGAGCGCGCGGTCGTAGATCGGCGGGATATGCCAGACGAAGTATGTCCCTAGCCAGAGCGGCAGAGCGACGAGCGGGTAGGTCAGGAGCCGAACGCCCGCGAACCGCTCGAGCTCGCGCGCCAGCGACGGCGCAAGGGCGAACACGACCAGACCGGGCGCCCATTCGGCGGTGACGACGTTTTGCAGGAGATGAACCGAAAGCAGGTAGTGCAGCGCAATCGTGTGCAGCGGAGTCACATAGACCGCGAGCAGCAGGATCACCGCGAGGTCGAAGGCGGCCTTGCGTGTCGTGTCCGCCGGCCACCGCCGTTGGCTCCAGAAGTAGGCGGCGGTGAGGGCACCGATTGCAAGCAGGACGTCCCAGTGCAGCGACCACGAATGCGGATCCACGGCGCTACGCTACTCCCCAGACTGCGGGCGTAGCTTAGTGGTAAAGCACTAGGTTTCCACCCTAGGTATGCGAGTTCGATTCTCGCCGCCCGCTTGCTCTCCCATCCGACACTGGTTATATCCTGTTGTCGATGGTGGCAACGGACAGACGAACAAGCGCGCGAGAGTTACGGCGACAACAAGGCATGTCGATGAAGGCGATCGCCAAAGAAGTCGGCGCGTCACTCTCTTCGGTCAGCCGCTGGGTCAGAGACGTCGAGCTAAGCGAAGAGCAGCGGTCAACGCTCGAGGCACAGGCCCTTAACGGGCACGTCAAGGGAAGAGCCGTCAACTCCGCGGTGCGTCGGAGCGCACGTGTGCTCGCTCAAGAGGAGGGCCGCCAGCTCGCCGAACGTCGCGAGGCACTGCATGTGGCGGGATGCATGCTCTATTGGGCCGAAGGCGCTAAGGGTCGCAACCAGATCCGCTTCACGAACTCGGATCCGGAAATGGCGAGATTCTTCGTCAAGTTCCTTCGGACGTACTTCAACCTCCGAGACGAGGACATCAAGATCACCTGCAATCTCTTCGCCGACCATCTCGAACGCCAACGCGAGATCGAAAGCTTTTGGCTCGAGACGTTGGGGCTACCGTCGTCGTCGCTCTGCCAGTCCACGGTCAACGTCTATTCGAAGTACTCGAAGAAGAAACGAATCAACAAGCTTCCCTACGGAACCTGTCGCGTGGTGGTGTCGAGGACGCGCATCGTCCAGAGCATCTTCGGCGCGATCCAGGAGTACGCGGGTTTCGAGCGAGAGGCCTGGCTGGAATAGAAGCCCATGGCCGACGAGAGCAGGGAAGACCGTCACAACAGAGAGCTGATCGAGCTCTTGAACGAGCTCCGGGTCGCGCTTCCAGGCGTCCAGGTGCTCTTCGCATTTCTCCTCATCGTGCCGTTCTCGAACGGCTTTCCCAGGCTCGGCAAGCTCGACCGCGACATCTTCTACGTCGCGTTCATTGCGACTGCGCTCTCCACGGTGCTGCTGATCGCACCGAGCTCATACCACCGCCTTCGCTGGCGCCAGCACGACAAGGAGCGACTGCTGGTCGCCTCCAACAGGCTGACCATCGCCGGGCTGGCGTGTCTCGCCGTTGCGATCACGAGTGTCGTATTCGTGCTCACCGACTTCCTCTTCCAACGAGCATGGGCGGCGACGTTCACCGCGTTCATCGCGGCCTGCTTCCTGCTGCTCTGGTACGGGCTGCCGCTGGCTGCGGCTATTCGGGACCGTCGGAGACCGAGACGGTCTCGATGACGACGTCGTCGTGTGGTTTGTCGCGCGCGTCTCGGGGCAACTCGGCGATCTTGTCCACGACGTCCATGCCTTCCGTCACCCGCCCGAAGACCGTGTGCTTCCCGTCGAGCCACGGTGCAGCTTCGGTGGTGACGATGAAGAACTGGCTCCCGTTCGTGTTCGGGCCGGCATTGGCCATTGCCAGAGCACCGCGGTCGACCTTGTGGTCGTTGAACTCGTCCTCGAACGTGTAGCCCGGCCCGCCCGAGCCGGTCCCGGTGGGATCGCCGCCCTGGATCATGAAGTCCGGAATGACCCGGTGGAAGATGACGCGGTCGTAGAAGCCATCGTTCGCCAGCTTCACGAAGTTGTCCACGGTCTTCGGCGCGTCGGCCGGAAAAAGATCCACCTGGATCGGGCCGTGGTTGGTCTGGATGATCGCGTGCATCGCAACCGCAATCTACCGTCCGGCCTGGCCGCGATGCTGCAGTGGTGCCGGACGGCCCTGTACGCGTCGTTGACTTCCTGCCGCGGACGGTCTTCCGCGTCGTCGGGATTCTCATTGCCATCGCCATCGTGCTCGAGGTCGTGTGGATCGCACGTCACGTCCTCACGTGGATCTTCATCGCGCTCTTTCTCGCGCTTGCGCTCAACCCGGCAGTTGACCGTCTCGAGCGGCGCATCAAGCGTCGCGGGCTCGCGACGGGCGTCATTTACCTCATGGCACTTGCCGCCAGCGTCGGGGTCGCTTTCCTCTTCATCCCCACGTTGGTGCACCAGGTCAACGACTTCGCCGGGAAAGTCCCGGACTACTTGAACGACCTCACGAAGGGCCGCGGCCGCCTCGGCTTCCTCCAGACGAAGTACCACCTCGTCGACAAGGCCCGGGAGGCGTTGAACAACGGCGGTGCCTCGAAGCTCTTCGGCGTCTCCGGGACTGCACTCGCTCTCGCGAAGGGGATCGTCAACGTCGTGCTTGCGACCGTCACGATCGCGTTCATGACGTTCTTCATGCTGCTCGAGGGACCGAAATGGGTGGAGTCGTTCTTCTCGTTGCTGGAGCCGGCGTCCACGCGTCGCTGGCGGGCGGTCGCGGGCGACATCTACCGCACGGTCGGCGGCTACGTGACAGGAAACCTCCTGATCAGCTTCGTCGCCGGGACGCTTACGACGGTCGTCCTCCTCGCAACCGGGGTGCCGTTCGCGCTGGCGCTCGGGCTGATCGTCGCGATTCTCGACCTGATCCCACTGGCCGGCGCGACACTCGCGGCCATCATCGTCGGCTCGGTGGCGTTCCTCCACTCGATCCCTGCAGGGATCATCGTGATCGTGTTCTTCATCTGCTACCAGCAGGTCGAGAACCACATCCTCCAGCCGGTCGTTTACGGGCGCACGGTGCAGCTCTCGCCACTGGTGGTGCTCATTTCCGTGCTGATCGGGGCAGAGCTCGCAGGGGTGCTGGGTGCACTCGCCGCGATTCCCGTTGCGGGCTCCCTCCAGGTGATCTTCCGGGACTGGCTTCGGCAGCGGCGCGGCGAAGAGCCTGCCGGCGCGACCTGATCCCCCGTTCGAGGGACAAGCCCCCGTCTGAGTGAGCCGATTCGAATGGCATGGCTCGGCGTGCCCTTCTTTGCTTTGTGCTTGGAGCCTCCGTCGTGGGGCTCTGGGCAGGCTCGGCACCTGCAGGGACGGCCGGCTGGCACCTCGCCGGGCGGGCACCCGCGAGGGCAACGGGGTGGCATCTCGTCACGGCGAAGCCGACTGCCCGGCGTGCCGCCGCCGGGGTAGCCACCGGAACGGCCGCCCAACGTCCGGCCAAGGTCGCCAGCGCGCTCGAAAGAGATGTCCTCTCAAACGTCAACCTCCTGCGACGGCAACACGGTCTTCCTGCGCTACGGATGTCCGCCAAGCTCACCGCCGCGGCTCGGTCGCATTCGACCGAAATGGCGCAGCGCGGCTACTTCAGCCATGACTCGGCCAACGGCTCGTCATTCGACAAGCGGATCTCCCGCTACTACTCACTGAGTGGTAAGCGTTACTGGTCGGTCGGCGAGAATCTGCTCTGGTCGTCTCCCGACGTCAGCGCGTCGGCTGCGCTCGACATGTGGTTGAACAGCCCCGAGCACAAGAAGATTCTGCTCACGGCGCGTTGGCGCGAGATCGGTCTCGCGGCAGTTCACGTGCAGGCAGCACCTGGTTCGTACGGTGGACGCGAGGTCACAATCGTGACCGCCGATTTCGGCGTCAGGCACTAAACCCGCGCCAAATCCGGCGGCGCTTGCGCGCCGCCATGATGATTTGTCGCGGGGCCGGCCTTCGCCGCGATGTGCGGTCGAAAGGCTCGACCGACTGCGCGATACCCTCTTTCCCCGGCGCCTGTAGCTCAGTGGACAGAGCGGCGGCCTTCTAAGCCGCGGGTCGGAGGTTCGAATCCTCCCAGGCGCATCGCCGCGGGAAGTCCGCCGCGGCTGGACGCCGCGGCATGATGACTTCCCGCGGCTTCTTGAGCGCCGGGTAGCGAGCGCCGGCTAGGCCGGCACTCGCGTCATGAAGGTCGTCGGCTGATCGGGAGCCCTGAACCGAAGCTATTCTGGGGTTGAGCGTGGTGGCTGTAGCTCAGTTGGTAGAGCCCCTGGTTGTGGTCCAGGTGGTCGTGGGTTCGAGTCCCATCAGCCACCCTCTCTTCCGCTCGCGGCATTTCTCCGTAACTAGCGGCCTCAGTCGGGCCGGCGTGTCGGCGTCAGCTCCGCAGGCTTTATCTGGCGGTCTCTCCTGGGCATGACCGGAACCCTGGCTGCAGTCGCGCTTGCCGTTGGTTTCGCGGTCTCGAGCCGACATCTGGCCTAGCCCCTTACCGAAGTCCCGGGCTTGGTAAGTTGCCCCTCAATGGCGACGCGCATAGGCATTGCACAGGCATCTCACGCGACGACTCGGGTCAGTAGGGGCCAGTTCTTCTCGAGGGGCGCCAAAGGAGGCGCGGCCCTTCTGTTGGCGGGGTCGTTCGCGGAATCGCTGGTCGGTTCGGCTGCCGCTGCTGACACGGTCCCGGACGGCGATCTTGCCTACGCTCGGTTGCTGGTCGGTGCTGAGTTGCTGGCGTTGGACTTTTACGCCCGGGCGATTGCGTCGAAGCGGCTTCGCGGGGATGCCTTGGCGGCTCTGAAGCGGGCTCGGCTCAACGAGCGTGAGCACTACAACAGGGTGTCCGAGATTCTCAACGGCGCGGGACAGACACCCGCGGTCGCCTCCGACTTCGACTTCTCCTATCCGAAGGGGGCGTTCGCATCGAGGTCGGCAATCGCGAAGCTTGGCACGGCGCTGGAGGCCGCGTTCATGGGCGCGTATCTCGGTGCGGTTGAAGGCCTGCAGACGGACGCGCTCAAGCTGCCGGTGGCGCAGATCGCGACGAATGAGGCCGAGCACCTGAGTGCCTTCATGCGCCTGTCCGGGCGCAGTCCGATCGGGATCGCCATGCCGAGGCCTCTGACGATCGATCAGGCCTCGGACGCATTCGACGTGTTCACGAGCTAGCGAGGGGGTGAGGTATGCCGAGGGAGTTCTACAGCGCAAGCGAGGCCGCTCACACGCTGGGTATCAGCCTAGACACGCTTCGCCGCTGGGACCGGCAAGGTCGGATCAAGACGGAGCGCGATTCGAGTAATCGCAGGATCGTGACCGCGGATGAGATCGACCGGCTGCGTGGCGACTCCAACGCCGGGCAGCAGATGAGTGCTCGTAACCGCTTCAGCGGGATCGTCCGCGACGTGAGGGTCGAGGGCCTGATGGCCCAGGTTGAGATGGTCGTCACCAAGCCGGCAGTGCTGACCGCCATCGTTACCGCGGACGCCGTCGAGGAGCTCGGGATCAAGCCGGGCAACCACGTTGTCGCGGTCATCAAGTCCACGTCCGTCATGGTCGAGCACTGACGAAAGGGGTTCTTCGGATGGAGTTCGCTTCTCAGCACCGGATAGCGCGTAGTCGCACCGTCGTTCTTGCCGCGCTCTGCGCCTTTCTCTTCTCGCTGCTGACGGCGGGCGGAGCTGGAGCGCGTACTGACACGCACACATCGACGCGTGTCACGGGAATCACCGTCTACGCCGCCGCGTCACTGACAGACGTGTTCCCGAAGATCGATTCCGGTCCCAGGTATTCCTTCGGCGCGTCGAGCACGCTTGCTGCGCAGATCACGCAAGGCGCCCCGGCCGATGTGTTCGCCTCCGCGAACACGACGATCCCTGCGCAGCTGTTTGCGAAGGGGCTCGTGCAGAAGCCGGTCGTGTTCACGCGCAACCGGCTCGTGCTCGTCGTCCCGACCTCGAATCCGGCCGGCATTCGCAGTGTTTACGACCTCAGAAAGACGGGCGTGAAGCTCGTTATCGCCGCCCCCGCAGTTCCGGTTGGGAGCTACACGCTTCAGGTGCTGAAGCAGATGGGACTGACGAGCGTGCTCGCGAATGTCGTCAGCCGCGAGTCCGACGTTCGCAGTGTGCTCTCGAAAGTGGCCCTGGGCGAGGCGGACGCCGGCTTCGTCTACTCAACCGACGCCAAGACGGTGCCGGGCAAGGTCAGGGTGTTCAAGATCCCGGCCTGGGCGCAGCCGAAGGTGACGTACGGGATGGCGGTCGTCACCTCGAGCAGTAACAAGGCGGCTGCCCAACGGTTCATCAAGGAAGTGCTGAGCAAGGCCGGCCAGAAGAAGATGCTCGCGGCCGGTTTCCTGCCGATCCCGAAGGCGAAGTCAGGTCGCTAAAGCGGCCTGGGCGGGCAGACAATGCGCAAAGCTCTGTTCGCCGTTCTCTACTTTCTCGCCACTGCGGTGGCGTTGTTGTTCCTGACCCTGCCGTTGCTGGCGATCTTCGTCCACGTTCCGCCGAGCCAGCTGATCGACCAGCTCTCCAATCCGGTTGTGACCGACGCGCTGATCGTCAGCTTCAAGACGACCGTGATTGCCCAGGCGCTCGTGCTGCTCTTCGGCACCCCCACCGCATACTTGCTCGCGAGCCGGCGCTTCCCGGGCCGTTCGCTTTGCATCACGCTCGTCGAGCTTCCGCTCGTGCTTCCACCGGCAGTCGCAGGCATCGGCCTCCTGGCCGCGTTCGGCCGAGCCGGTCTTCTGGGCTCGAGTCTGCGCTCGGCAGGAATCGCTCTGCCGTTCACGCAGAGCGCGGTCGTGATTGCGGTTGCGTTCGTCTCCAGTCCGCTCTACGTCCGCAATGCGATCGCAGCCTTCGAGGCGGTCGATTCCAATCTGGTCGCTGCATCACGCACGCTCGGCGCCGGTTCCGCCCGCACATTCTTCCGCGTCATCCTCCCCTTGGCCCGAGGGGGTCTTGTCGCGGGAGCGGCGCTGGCGTTCGCGCGCGGACTGGGTGAGTTCGGCGCCACGATCATGTTCGCGGGCAGTCTCCAGAAGGTGACCCAGACTCTGCCGTTGGCGATCTACGCCGAGTTCGAGGTCAACTTCGACGTCACGCTCGCGATAAGTGCCCTGCTCGTCCTGATCAGCGCTGTGCTCCTGATCTCCCTCAAGCTGACCTCTCTATGGCAACCCTCCGAGCAGATTTCACCCTCCCGCTTCGATCGTTTGAGCTGGAGCTAGCGCTCGAGGTCGACCGCACCGTCGCCCTGGTCGGGCCGTCGGGTGCGGGCAAGACCTCGGTGCTCAGAGCCATCGCAGGGTTGGTGCGCCCGCCGCGAGGACGGATCGCGCTGGGTGACGACGTCTGGCTGGACACCGCCCGGCGGCTTTTCCGCAAGCCCGACGAACGCCGAGTCGGCCTCGTCTTCCAGGAATACGCACTCTTTCCGCACCTCACCGTCCGGCAGAACGTGGCCTACGCGGGCAAGGGGCGGGCCGACGAATATCTCGAGCGATTCCGCATCTCTCATCTCGCCGCTGCCAGGCCGGCTGCGCTCTCGGGAGGTGAGCGTCAGCGGGTCGCCCTTGCTCGCGCCCTCGCCCGCGGTCCCGGTGTGATTCTCCTCGACGAACCACTCTCGGCACTCGACGCCCACACCAAAGGTTCCGTCCGCGCGGAACTGCAAGAGCTCCTGGAAGAGCTGGCGCTCCCGACGATCCTCGTGACCCACGACTTCGAGGACGCCTCGTCGCTCGCCGACCTGGTCGGCGTGATCGTCGACGGACACCTACGCCAGTTCGCAACCCCCAGCGAACTCGTCGCTCGACCGACGGACGCTTTCGTCGCCTCCTTCACCGGTGCCAACCTGCTGCGAGGGAAAGCGCGCCGACTCGACGACGACATGACCCTTGTCCAACTCGACACCGGCGAGCTCGTCTACTCGACGGAATGGGGTGAAGGTGCCGTGGGCGTCGTCGTCTACCCGTGGGAAGTCTCGATCGGTCGCATCCGCCAGGACGACTCCGCCATGAACCTGATTCAGGGCGAAATCCGTTCCGTCACCGTCGTCGGCAACCGCGTGCGCGTCCGCATCGGCCCGATCACCGCGGAAGTCACCGCGTCCTCGGCCGACAAACTCGAGCTCGCACGCGGCGGCAGTGCGATTGCAACCTTCAAAGCGACCGGAACCCGACTCGTTCAGCTCGCGTGACGGACCGTCACCGCGTCAACGCAAACTGCCGAGCTGTCCGCGGAGATGGTCTAGCTAACGGGTGCTTCGCGCACCGTGTGCCATGAGTCCCACGTGATGCGGAGGATGACGAGGGTGATGACCAGTCCGATGATCGGATCGGCAATCGGAACGCCGAGGCCCACCATGGCGGCACTCATAAGGACGCCGAGGCTGACGAAGCCATCGACTCGCGCGTGGTTGCCGTCGGCTACGAGCGCAGGGCTGCTCAGCCGTTTGCCAGCGCGCGTCCGGATCTGAGCGGCGATCTCGTTGCCGACGAACCCGATGACTCCCGCCGCCGCGAGCCACCACAGGTGCGTGAGGTCTTGCGGGTGGATGAACCGCAGGATGGTCTGGACGAGCGCGACGACGGCGCTCACGAAGATCGTGAAGACGACGGCGAGTCCTGCCCACCGCTCGCCTCGGGCGCTGCGGAAGAAAAACGCCAAGCCGAGGGGGATCGCGGTCAGGGCGTCACCGAAGTTGTGGATGAGGTCGGCCAGCAGCGCCACGCTCAGCACGAGCACGTAGATCGCGGTCTGCGCCGCAGCCGTGACCGTCAGGACGGCGAGGCTCAGTGATACGGCTTTGATCCCTGCCCGCGAGCGCAGGATCGAGCGATCGACGAGTCCGTGCGAGTGGCCATGTCCATGGTCGTGGTCGTCGTCGTGGTCGTGGTCGTGGTCGTGGTCTGGGCTTTCCGTGACCGGCTGCGAGCGGCGCAGCCCGGACGTGAAATGGCGATGCGTGCCGGTGTAGCAATGCCTGTGGACGTGGCTCCCGTGCCGGTGTAGGACGTCAGTGTTCATTGGCCAAAACCGTACCGGCGGTCCGCCTCAGTGACGACATGTTCTCGCGAGCGAGCCTCATACACTTCCGGCGATGCCGAAGGTCGGACTCCTGTGGCGCGCCGAATGGGATCCGCCAGCAGGGGACGGACCGATTATCGAGTCCTGCAAGTTGCGCGAGATGTTCCATGCGTTCTCGGTACTAGGCGTTCCTGCTGAGCCCGTCGTCTACTCCGACGACACAGCGGATGCGGTCAAGGATCAGCTGCTCGGCCTCGATGGCGTACTCGTCTGGGTAAACCCAATCGAGCAGGAGCTAGACCGCGCGAAGCTCGACTCCATTCTGCGTGAGGTCGCCGATGCCGGCGTCTGGGTGAGCGCCCACCCGGACGTGATCCTGAAGATGGCCACGAAACAGGTGCTCGTGGATACGAAACAGATGAGCTGGGGCACCGACACGACGCTCTATCGGTCCTCCGTGGACCTGCGAGAGGATCTCTCATCACGGCTGCTGGAACAGGCGCCACTTGTCCTAAAGCAAAACCGCGGAATGGGCGGCAATGGCGTCTGGAAAGTGGAGTGGGACTCCTCCGGCGGGGACAGAGCGCTGCGCGTGCAACACGCTGTGCGGGGCAGCGTCCCGGAGCTTGTGTCGGTGGACGAGTTCGTCGAACGGTGCGAGCCCTACTTCGCCTTGGACGGGCTCATGATCGGGCAGCCGTACCAGGCACGCCTCCCGGAAGGGCTGGTCCGCGTGTACATGACGCACGATCAGGTTGTCGGATTCGCACATCAGTACCCACGCGGACTCTTACCGACGGACGACACTTCGACGCCCCAGACTGCGAAGAAGTTCGACCTCCCTTCAGCACCTGCTTACAGGGTCCTGCGCGGCCGCATGGAGTCTCAATGGGTGCCGGAGATGCTAGAGCTCCTCAGCCTCGACAAGCACACACTCCCCGTGATCTGGGATGCCGACTTCCTCTACGGGGCGAAGACATCGGGTGACGACAGATACGTGTTGTGTGAAATCAACGCTAGCTCCACCTTCGCTTTCCCGGAGCACGCCATGCCCGCGGTTGCAAAGGCCGCGACGCAACGGATACAGGAGCGCAAGAGCCACTAACTTGGCTGCCGACAGGGGTGGTCTAGCGGGTTCCCATCGCAGGGCTTCGTATCCGACCGCTCGCACTCATTTGGCGCCCCATCTCCTTACCGAAGACGCCGCTACGCTGCTCCGCACGGCCCCGTAGCTCAGCGGATAGAGCGACGGACTTCGAATCCGTGCGCGGAGGTTCGACTCCTCCCGGGGCCATGCTCGATTGTTGGGCCGGTCTTGCGTCCTTGATGGAACGCTATTTGGACTATTCGGGGGAACGTCTCCCAAATCGGCCGCCGTGGGTGGGAGGGACTGAAGAGTTGGGCGCGGAGGTACGAGGCATGAGGAGAGCCAGCCGCGAAACCTGGGGATCAGAGCGAGCAAGCCGAGAGGGATGAGCGCCACAAAGAGCGTGGCCACGGAAACCAGGAACAGGATCGACCAGCTGATCGAAATACGCCACAGCCATCGCCGTCCTTCCTTTCCCCACCTGATCATCAGGAACGTTCCACCGAGCATCACGGCGGCGAAGAACAGCCAGACGACGTAGAACGTGGTGGCGCTTGCATCGGCCGCTGCGAGCCCTCCTGTGACACGCCTGAGTCCGGAGCGATGCCGGGCCGCCGCCGACATCAGGAACTCGCCACGGCTGAGAGCGGTGAGGGAGGTGCAGTGATGTTCAAGTGGCTGCAACTCGCGCCGACGTAGGCCCAATCCGGTACGTGGTGAGTGACCACGGCAAGGAAGCCCCAGAGCACAAGGTTCAGCGCACGAACTGGCCGAGCGCGAAGGGTGTCATCACGTAAGCCGGGGATGACGCCGACGTATTTGCCGAGGCCCTGCGATCTCACGAGGGCCTCGTCATGCTCGGACTGGTCCCTTTTCAGGTGGATCGTCGACCTCATCAGCGTCGGCAGTTCGCGACAGCAGCTCCACACCGGTCGCGCGCCAGCCTCGCGCGCCTCTCGAGGATCTTTTCCGGCTACCCGAAGCGAACGCGAAGGCCTGGTGACCTGCTGTCGGAGACCTGGATGCCAGCTGGTCGGCGGCGGCCTCGAGCACGAGTTCCCGGCGACGGATGCGGCCGCCTGGACGAGAAGACTCTGATCGTTCCGCGTGGAATCCCCGGACGACTTCGATGTGCGCGCGAGCGACCCTGGCCGAAGGTGAACGCACCTGCTCGGACGACGCACGGCGGGATCCGCACGACCGCGTCGCCCTCGCGCGGGCCTCTCGCCTAACCACCTGATCTGCGGATCAGTCCAGTGGTGCAGCGCGGCCGCAGCGCGGACAGACCCACTCCGTGATCGGCTCCGCGTGCGAGCCCTTTTGGCCCGGCCGGGGCTGCTGGCCCGCCCAGCGGGTGCGCACGCGCATCGGCCCGTGCCCGCTTGGGCACTGCTTCGGCTCGAGCTGGGTCTCCTCTTTCGGGTCCAAGTTGCGGTCATCCTAGGGAAGGAGCCCCTCCGCACATGTGGCTAGGTCTTTCAGCGGGGATCTGCTTGCATGCAAGGCAGATGGCCGGTTACCTAGCAACCGTGCTCATCTGCGATGACGAGCCGTCACTTCGCGAGCTGATCCGCGTCAGCCTGGTCGGCCCGTACCGTTTCGCAGAGGCCGACGACGGCGAGCAGTCGCTCGCACTAGCGCGTCAACTCCGTCCGGAGGTGATGATTCTCGACATGATGATGCCTCGCCGGAGCGGTCTCGAGGTGTTGGCCGAGATCAGGCAAGACGAGGTTCTCTCGGACACTGCCGTGATCGTCTTGACTGCGCAGCCGGAGACTCGCGAGGAAGCCTTGCGCCAAGGTGCCGACCTCGTAATGGTAAAACCGTTCGAGCCCGAGCAAATCACGGCTGCGGTGGAGGGAGTTCTCGCAGAACGACGATGAGCCATGCCGGCCCCGACGCACAAGCTGCAACAGGTGTGGGCGGATCGAGCGGTAGGCCGAGAAGGTCGTGGGCGGACTCCGGTCTCGTCGCACGGATCGCCTTCTCCGCGATCGCTGTCGCAATCGGACTCGCGATCGTCTTCGGCGTTCTGTTTCTCGCGATCGTCAGCCTTCACGACCGTTCACTCGAAGCCCGTCGCTCCCAGCAGGTGATTGCGACGGCCAACCGGCTGCAGACCTATGTGATCGATCTCGAGACGGGAGCACGCGGATTCGCGCTCACGCGGGACGAGCGCTATCTCGACCCCTGGCGGTCGGCTCAGACGCAGTATCCGGGAGCGGTCGCCACGCTCCTCGAGCTCACGAAGGACAGCCCGGTGCAGCACCGTCGTGCGCTGACGATCAGCAGGGACATCCAGGACTACTTCAGCACCTACTCGGCCGGGATCGTCGACTTCCTCCGGCGCAATCCACAGGAGGCCCCAGACGTCGCGACGGATGCGCGCGGGCGGAAGCAGGTCGACGCGATTCGCGGTCAGTTCAGGCGTTTCATCGGCACCGAGACGGCATTGAGCGAGGTGCGCAACGCGCGGGCTCGCGGGACGACGCGCGACTCGCTGGTCGTCGGTGGGATCGGGCTCGGGGCCGCGCTCCTCTTGATCCTCGTCGGAGCCCTGTACTTGAAACGCGCGGTCGCAACGCCCCTGCGTCGAACCGCGGATGCGGCGGCGCGAATCGCGGGCGGTGATCTGTCGGAACGCCTGGACACGGATGGGCCGGGCGAGGTGGGGGAGCTGGAGCGCACGTTCAACACGATGGCGGCCTCACTCGAGCGCACCGTCGCCGATCTCGAAGAGCGAAACCGGAAGCTTGCCGAGAGCGAGCAGGTCAAGAGCGAGTTGGTGAGCAATGTCTCGCACGAGCTGCGGACACCGCTCGCCAGCGTGCTCGGGTTCTCGTCGCTCATGCTCGACCGGGAGGTCACACCCGAGGAGACGAAGCGCTACCTCGAGGTCATTCGGACGGAGGCGCGACGGTTGGCGGACCTCCTGAACGATCTGCTCGACCTGGAGCGTGTCGAGCAGGACGCGCTCGAGTTACGCAGCGACGAGGTGGATCTCGACGAGCTGCTGTCGACGCAGGTCACGCTCTACTCAGCCCAAAGCGACGCGCACGAGCTGAAGCTCGATCTGGCCGATGCGCCGATCACCGTCCGCGGCGATCGCGACCGCCTCGCCCAGGTGGTCGGCAACCTGCTCTCGAATGCGATCAAGTACTCGCCCGACGGTGGAGTCGTGGAAGTGAGCGCAGCGGCGATCGGCGATGAAGCCTGGATCTGGGTGCGAGATGAAGGGCTTGGGATCCCGGGAGGGCACCAGGAGCAGATCTTCACGAAGTTCTTCCGTGGCGACGTGGGCCGGGAGCTCGGCATCTCGGGCACCGGACTTGGACTTGTGCTCGCCCGGCAGATCGTCGAGGCGCACGGAGGTCAGCTCGGGTTCGAGAGTGAGGCCGGGCGAGGGTCGACGTTCTGGCTGCAGCTGCCGGCGACGCGCCCCCGCGACGAGGACGCCTCGGAACCCTCGCTAGCAGCCCGCGACAATGCGGAGCCCGGTCACGGGATGTAGCTCGGCACCGTTGGGCGCGGCACCCCGCAGCCCCTTACGTTGACTCCAGAAACCGACACCGCGAACGTAGACGATCGCGCCGAGCGACTGCCAGTCTCTCGTGGTCGGGTCCCCGCATTCGGCGGTGAACTGCTTGAACGTGGAGGCGATGCTGAGGCGTGCGCGCGTCGACTTCGAAAGACACTCGGGCGTGGGAATGACGGCGTTGAGATACGACTCGTGGTCGTACAACTCCAATCTGATCCCGTCGGTAGCGACTCGGTATTTGGTGATCTGTGCCACTACTTCCCAGGTATGGCGCTGGAAGATCGTTCGCCGTACCTTCGGCACCGGACGCGGGAAGGGACGCTTGACGATCGCGCCGATCGTTGTGCTCGTGGACTCGAGCTGGACCCTCTTGCTCCCGGGATCGCTCAACGTCTTCAGGCGCCACAACTCGCCGCCGCATCGGATCGGTGTCGGACCAGCCGCGTTCCGGCCTGTCGCAGCCGCCGCGAAGGCGGTAGCGGCAAGCAGCACCAGGGCGATTGGTACCACGAGCTTCACGACATTCCGGCCGCCCGGGATCGTACGCTCTTCGGACAGGAAAGGTCTACCCTTGAGCTGTCGGCGGGCGTGGCGGAATTGGTAGACGCGCCGGGTTTAGGTCCCGGTGGGGCTGACGCTCCTTAGAGGTTCAAGTCCTCTCGCCCGCACTACCCGATCGAAGTCCGGCTCGCTTTCGCGGAGCCATGATGACTTCGATCGGTTCGACTCATCCGAGCTGCGAGCATCAGCGAACGCCGGCAGAGCCGGCATTCGCGCGATCAAACTCTGGATTCGACGCCGTCCAAAAGACGCCAGTTGCCTTCGAGTGCTGCTTCGGCGGCGGCCACAAGTCGGTCCGCGTCTTCTGGAGGCGCCGTGCGTAGTACCTCGGCAGATGCTGCCGCGTGCTCGTGGTCTCGGTCTGAGTGCAGTTCGAAGTAGCCGGTGCTCTTCGAGCCGGCGGTGAATCCGTAGTGGTCGATGAGTCCCGTGAGCTTCGTGCGGGAGATGTCCGGCTGGCCGGACTCGACTGCGTAGAGCACGGCTCGCGCAGCCAGGGAATCTTCAACTCGCCAGGCGCCCGCGCACTCACGGGTCTCGTTGTTCGGCTCGCGATCGAGCGGCGCGTCGAGCGCTGCGGCGAAGTCGTCCCAGAGCTCGATGTGGGCTGTCTCTTCGGCTGCATGCTCGGGGTCGCCGGCGACGGCTGCCGCGTCGGCGAGCGCCACGACCGCGTGGCGGTACTCGCCGGCGTAGAAGGCGAGGTCCTCTCGGGTCAGGTCGCCGCGCTCCCAGCGGAGATAGAAGGGGTGGTCGAGCACGTTCCAGCGTGCCCGCGCTTCGTCGATTCGCTCGATCAGATTCATCTCGCTCCCTTCGCCGTCGGATCCTTAAAACGATCCTACGCGACCCGCTCGATGCCATCGATCGCACGGGTCAGGGCCTCCTCGTCGAAGACGTAGGGCGTCGCGTTCGGCAACTGGTGGGCCGGGCCGTCGAGGTCGTCTGAGCCGTCGGCGGCGTTGATCGCGTAACGCAGCGGGATCTCGTGCGTCACCACGAGCACCGACGTCTCGGATCGTGCGAGCAGCTTTCGGAAAGCCTGCGCGTAGCGCCGGGCCGCTCCGTCGAGGGACTCGCCGTCGGGGAACGGATCCCTGCGCGTGTGCTCCCGCTTCCAGGCGCGGTAGTCCTCGAGCGCGACTCCCTCGAGACTTCCTACGTCGATGTCGTCGAGCAGCGGCTCCACCTCGATCGGCACGTCGCGCCCCGCGAGCGCGATCTCCGCGGTCTCCCGCGTGCGCGAGAAACGCGTGCAGATACAGACGTCGAGTCGAATGTGTGCGACCTGCTGGCCCAGCAGCAAGGCCTCCTCGCGCCCCTTCGCCGTGAGAGCCACGGGAACGGCCGGGTCACCGTTGATCCGGTTCTCGAAATTCAGGGTCGATTCGCCATGCCTGGTGAGCACATAGAGCTCCACGGGCCGCAGGCTATCCAGGCATCCGCTTGCGGATGCCGCAGAAAAGGAGACGCGGCCTTCGCCGCGGCTCCGGCTTTACTTCCGCTTGCGGATGCCGCAGAAAAGGAGACGCGGCTCCGGCTTTGCTTCCGGCATTAGGTCGCCCTCAGGCGCCGACCCCAGCCGCAGCCCTGGGACCGTTTGTTCTAATGGGTCGATGGCGACGCAGGTCGAAGAGCTCCCGGACAACAAAGTCCGGCTCACGGTGGATGTTCCAAGTGAGGACGTCCATCACGCTGTCGAGCACGCGGCCTCGGACCTGGCGTCCAGCGTCAAGGTTCCCGGCTTCCGCCAGGGCAAGGTTCCGATGCCCGTGCTTCGGTCGCACATCGGCAAGGAGCGTCTCTTCAGCGAGGCGATCGAGAGCCATATCTCAGGCTGGTTCTGGAACGCTGCGGCCAGAGAGCGCATCCGCCCTGTCGAGCAGCCCGAGCTGGATTACGAGCTCCCCGACTCCGAGGACTCCGACTGGCACTTCACTGCGACCGTGTCCGTGCTCCCGAAGCCTGAGGTCGCCGACTGGACGAAGGTGCAGGTGCCGTATGCCGAGCCGGAGGTGCCCGAGGACTTCGTCGACCACGAGCTGAATGTCCTGCGCTCGACGGTGGCGGAGCTGAAGCCCGCCGAGGGGCGGGCGGCAGAGGCCGGCGACACGATCGTCCTCGATCTCATCGCCGACGAGGGCGGCCAACGCGACTACGTCGTGGAGCTCGGATCTGGCCGACTGCTTCCGGAGCTGGAGGAACAGCTCGTCGGGATGAGCGCCGGCGAGACGAAGGAGATCGCGCTCGAGCGGACGGGCGAAGGCGAGCCGATCAAGGTCGAGGCGGTCGTCAAGGAGATCAAGGAGAAGGTGCTGCCGGAGCTCGACGACGAGCTCGCACGCTCCGCCTCCGAGTTCGACACCCTCGACGAGCTCCGCACCGACATCGAGCAGCGCATCCGCGAGCAGATCCAAGCCGAGGCCAACGAGGTCTTCAGGCGGGCCGCGCTCGACAGGGTCATCGAAGCCTCCAAGGTTCAGGTCTCCGGGCCGCTGGTCGACGCCCGCACGAGGACCCTGCTCCGTGAGCTCGATGCCGTCCTGCAGCGCAGCGGCGGCTCGCTCGACGCCTACATCCAGATGTCCGGCGATTCCCCCGAGGAACTGATCCAGCGCTTGCGCGACCAGGCGGCCGCATCGGTTGCCGGCGAGCTCGTGCTCGAGGCCGCCGCCGACCAGCTAGGCATCCAGGTCTCCGACGAAGAGGTCGACCAGGCCTTCCGCGACCGCTTCGAGGAGCCGGAAAAGATCATCGAGCAGGCGCGCGAGGCAGGCGCGTACGACACGGAGCGTGAGAGCATGCGCCTCGCCCGCGCACTCGACCGGATCGCCGACGAGGTCGAGCGGGTCCCGCCCGAGCAGGCCGCTGCCCGCGAAGCTATCTGGACGCCCGACAAGGAAAAGCCAACCACCGACACGAAACTGTGGACCCCCGGTAGCAAGGAGCCAGCCTGACATGAGCCCGTTGATTCCCATGGTGATCGAGCAGACCTCGCGCGGCGAGCGTTCATTCGACATCTACTCGCGTCTGCTCAACGAGCGGATCATCTTCCTCGGCACGCCGATCGACGACCAGATCGCGAATCTGATCATCGCCCAGCTGATCCATCTCGAGTCCGAAGATCCCGAGAAGGACATCCAGATCTACATCAACTCTCCGGGCGGCCAGGTGTACTCAGGGCTCGCCATCTACGACACGATGCAGTACGTGAAACCGGACATCCAGACCACCTGCATCGGGATCGCGATGTCGATGGGGGCGGTCATCCTGGCCGGCGGCGCGAAAGGAAAGCGCGTGGCGCTGCCGAACGCCAAGATCCTGATCCATCAGGTCTCGGGTGGCTTCCAGGGGCAGGCGACCGACATCGAGATCCAGGCCCGTGAGACGATCAACCTCAAGCGGCGCCTGGAGGAGATTTTGGCCGAGCACACGGGGAAACCCACCGAACAGGTAGCAAAGGACATGGAAAGGGACTATTTCCTAACCTCGCAAGAAGCCCAGGACTACGGCATCATCGATAACGTCATCGCCCATCGCTAGACGACGGGGCTTTGACCGTCTAAAAGGAGAGACGTGGCCCGAGCATCAGACGGAAACGAGCAGCTCCTCTGCAGCTTCTGCGGAAAGAGCCAGCGGCAGGTCAAAAAGCTGATCGCTGGGCCCGGCGTCTATATCTGCGACGAATGCATCGATCTCTGTAACGAGATCATCGACGAGGAGCTCACCGCTCCCGCGGCGCTCGACCTCGACAACCTCCCACGGCCGAAGGACATCTACGTCGTCCTGAACGACTACGTCGTCTCTCAGGAAGAAGCGAAGCGCACGCTCGCGGTCGCCGTCTACAACCACTACAAGCGCGTGCAGATGGGAACCGAGGAAGGCGACGTCGAGCTGCAGAAGTCGAACATCCTCTTGCTCGGCCCGACCGGCTGTGGCAAGACGCTGCTCGCCCAGACGCTCGCGCGGATCCTCAACGTCCCCTTCGCGATCGCCGATGCGACCGCGCTCACCGAGGCCGGCTACGTCGGCGAGGACGTCGAGAACATCCTCCTCAAGCTGATCCAGGCCGCCGACTTCGACATCAAGAAGGCGGAGACCGGGATCATCTACATCGACGAGGTCGACAAGATCGCGCGGAAGGCCGACAACCCGTCGATCACGCGCGACGTGTCGGGTGAGGGCGTGCAGCAGGCGCTGCTGAAGATCCTCGAGGGGACGGTCGCCTCCGTGCCTCCCCAGGGCGGACGGAAGCACCCGCATCAGGAGTTCCTCTCGATCGATACGACGAACATCTTGTTCATCTGCGGCGGCGCGTTCGCGGGACTCGACAAGATCATCGGGAAGCGCATCGGCAAGAGCGCTGTCGGCTTCGGCGCCCAGGTGCGCTCCAAGAGCTCGATCGATTCTTCGGAGCTGCTCACCAAGGTGATGCCGGAGGACCTCCTCAACTTCGGGCTGATCCCGGAGTTCATCGGCCGGCTACCCGTGATCTCCGCCGTGCACCAGCTGAAGCGCGAGGACCTCGTGCAGATCCTGATGGAGCCGAAGAACGCGCTCGTGAAGCAGTACCAGCGCTTCTTCGGTTACGACAACATCGAGCTGGTCTTCACCGATGACGCCTTGTGGGAGATCGCCGACAAGGCGCTCGAGCGGGAGACCGGCGCACGCGGCCTACGCTCGATCATCGAGACCGCGCTGCTCGACGTGATGTTCGAGCTGCCGTCGCGCCGCGACGTCTCCAAGTGCGTGATCACGAAGGAGACGATCGAGAAGCACCTGAAGCCGACGCTCGTCACGAGCGCGGAAGGCGTCGTGGACGACGACGACGCCGACCCGATCGAAGAGTCCGCCTAGGCGCTAGCCGCGCGGGCCCTGCTGCACGAGAGCCAGCATCTCGTCGGCTGAGCCCCGCTTGTCGTGCAGGTTCTCGAGCCACCACGTCGCGCCGGCCTGGGCATAGGCGCTCGGATCCATACGGTCGCTTTCGGCCAGGACTGCGACGTCGTATTCGTCCGACCGGCCGATGGTCGCGATGCTGCGCGTGATGTCCTCGGGGGAGAGCGTCACACCGGTCGGGTCGGCGCCGTCCGCGAGCCAACCGTCCCAGCGAGCCGCACGCCGCAGCGATGCCGGCCGATTGCCACCGATCCAGATCGGCAGCCGCTGCTGCACCGGTTTGGGCGCGAGCGTCACGGCTTCGACGGTGTAGTGCTCGCCGTGATGCGTGACCTCTTCCCCCGACCAGAACCCTCGTAGCAGCTCCAGCCCTTCGTCGAGCATCGCCGCACGTACCTTTGCGTCGGTCGGCTCGCCGAACTTGCCGAACTCCGTCACGACGCCCCCGAGGCCCGCACCGAAGATGACGCGCCCGCCGCTCAGGTTGTCCAGCGTCGCGACCTGATGCGCCAGGACGTGGGGGCGCCGCCGCGCCACGGGCGTGACGCCGGTGCCCAACCGGACTCGGTCGGTCGACGCCGCGATCGCCGCCAGCACGGTCCAGGGATCTGCCGCGGGTGGTCCCCAGGTGAACGAGAGGTGATCCCAGATGAAGACGCCGTCCCAGCCGCTCGCTTCGGCGGCCTGGGCGAACCGCACCGGGACGTTCGGATCCGCGTAGGTGCCGAAGTTCGACAGGCAGATCGCGTAACGCATACGAGGACCCTAGTCCGGGGCGCCGTTCGCGGCGCCCCTAGGATGTCGCGCGTGGAGGCGTTCACGACGCGACCCGAGCTGCGCGGGACGTTCGGCATGGTCGCGTCGACGCACTGGCTCGCCTCGGCCGCCGGCATGGCCGTCCTCGAGCGCGGTGGCAACGCTTTCGACGCCGCAGTGGCGGCCGGCTTCACGTTGCAGGTCGTCGAACCGCATTTGAACGGACCGGGAGGTGAAGTTCCCGCGCTCTTCTACTCGGTCGAGCGCGGCGAGCCGCTGACTCTCTGCGGTCAGGGCGTCGCACCCGCAGCGGCGACGATCGAACGCTTTCGCGAGCTAGGCCACGACTTGATTCCCGGCACGGGCGTGCTCGCCGCCTGCGTTCCCGGCGCCTTCGGAGGCTGGCTGCTGTTGCTCCAGGAATTCGGCACCTGGTCATTGGACGACGTGCTTGCGTTCGCGATCGACTACGCGGACAACGGCTTCCCGGTGGTGGGCGGCATGCATCTGTCGATCGCACGACAGACAGACCTGATCGCAAGCTGGTCTGCCTCTAGAGATCTGTACCTGCCGATCCCGGAGATCGGCACGCAGTTCCGCAACCCCGTGCTTGCCTCGACCTATCGGCGGATCGTCGAGGAGTCGGGCGGGGGTTCCCGCGACGAGCAGATCGACCGCGCGCGCGAGCTCTTCTACGAGGGCTTCGTCGCCGACGAGATTCATCGCTTCTGCGCAGAGGAGGACGGGTTGCTGACGCGCGACGACCTGGCCGCGTGGCGTGCGACTTTCGAGCCCGTCGTCTCGTTCGACTACGGCGAGACGACCGTCTGCAAGACCGGTCCGTGGGGCTCAGGTCCGGTCGCGTTGCAACAGCTCGCATTGCTCGAGGGCTTCGACGTCGCCGGGCTCTCCGAGGCGGAGCTCGTCCACGTCGTGACCGAGTGCGCGAAGCTCGCATTCGCTGACCGCGATGCGCTCTACGGCGACGTGGACGTTCCGCTCGAGACACTGCTGTCCCGCGAGTACAACGACACACGCCGCGCGCTGGTCGGCGACGACGCGTCGTCCGTTTACGAGCCCGGTCTGGGACGCCTGCCCAAGCTGGTGCAGGTGGAGCGGATGGCGGGTGCCGGGGAGCCCACGCGCGGCGACACCGTGCACGTCGACGTCGTCGATCGCTGGGGGAACATGATCTCCGCGACACCGAGCGGAGGCTGGCTGTACGGCTCGCCGGTCATTCCCGCACTCGGCTGGCCGCTCGGAACGCGTGCGCAGATGTTCTGGCTCGAGGAAGGACTGCCGTCGTCTCTGCGTCCCGGCGCACGTCCGCGCACGACTCTTTCGCCCGGACTGGCTCTGCGCGACGGCGAGCCGTGGCTCGCCTGGGGCACGCCGGGCGGCGACCAACAGGAGCAATGGGCGTTCCACGTCTTCCTACGGCACGTCGATCGAGGATTGAATCTGCAGGAGTCGATCGACGCGCCCGAGTTCCACACCGACCACCTGATCTCATCGTTCTACCCACGCGGTTTGGCGCCGCGTTCGCTGGATCTCGAAGGCAGGTTCGGGCCGGCGGTGATCGACGAGCTTCGCGCTCGCGGCCACGAGGTCACGGTCGAGCCCGACTGGTCGCTCGGCCGAGTCACTGCCGTCCAGAAGGCGGACGGCCAGCTGCGCGCTGCCGCGAATCCGCGCGGCATGCAGGGCTACGCTGCCGGCCGCTAGACGGCAGGCGGACTGAATTGTCTCGGACGCGAGGCTAGGATCGCGCGCGGGATGGAAACTCTCTACAAGCCGGATGGCGTCGAGGAACGTTGGGAGCAGACCTGGGAAGAGGAGGGTCTGTACAACGCCGACCCGGACCCGGCGCGTGAGAGCTTCGTCATCGCTCATCCGCCGCCGAACGTGACGGGCGATCTCCATATGGGTCACGCGATGCAGCTGTCCCTCGCCGACACGATGGTCCGGATGCGTCGCATGCAGGGCTACAACACGCTCTTCCAGCCCGGTTTCGACCACGCCGGGATCTCGACCCAGAACGCGGTCGAGAAGCACCTCGCGCTGGAGGGCACGACTCGCCAGGACCTCGGCCGCGAGGCCTTCGAGGCGCGGGTCTGGGAATGGCTACGCGAGTACGGCGGCAAGATCATGCTTCAGTTCCGACGGATCGGTGCGTCGATGGACTACCGCCGCGAGCGCTTCACCATGGACGAGGCCTACGTGCGCGCCGTGATGCACTTCTTCGTGCACCTGTACGGCAAAGGCTGGATCTACCGTGCGAACCGAATCATCAACTGGTGCCCGTTCCATCAGACGTCCCTCTCCGATCTCGAGGTCGCACATGTGGAGGTCGACGACGCGCTGACCTACGTGCGGTACCCGCTCGCCGATGGCGACGGCCACATCACGATCGCCACGGTGAGACCGGCGACGATCCTGGCCGACGTCGCGGTCGCGGTGCATCCCGACGACGATCGTTACCGGGAGATGATCGGTCGCGAGGTGATCGTTCCGGTCGTCGAGCGCCGCGTACCCGTGATTGCCGACGAGCGTGTCGAGCGCGACTTCGCCACCGGCGCGCTGAAGGTCACGCCGGGCCACGACCCGTTGGACTACGAGATCGGTCGTGACCACGGCTTGCCCGAGCTCACGGTGATCGGTCCCGACGGGCGGATGAACGAACAGGCCGGCGACCTGGCGGGCTTGACGCAGGAGGAAGCCGACCAGCGGGTCCTCGAGTGGCTCAAGGAGCACGGTCTACTCGAGAAGCGCGAGTCGCATCGGCACACCGTTGCGATCTGCGATCGCTGCCACACCCGCATCGAACCGCGCATCTCGTTGCAGTGGTGGTGCTCGATGGACGAACTGCGAGAGCCTGCACTGGAGGCGCTTCGCGCGGGCCGTGTCCGCTATCACCCGGAGTCGCAACATCGTTTCGCCATTCACTCCCTCGAAGATGCGCCGGACTGGAACATCTCCCGCCAGATCTGGTGGGGCCATCAACTGCCGGTGTGGGAGTGCCCGGACGGTCACATCACCGTCGCGGAGACCGAGCCCGCAGCGTGCGTCGACTGCGGGTCGCACGAGCTGACACGCTCGACCGACGTCCTCGACACGTGGTTCTCATCCGCACTCTGGCCGTTTGCAACTCTCGGCTGGCCCGAGGACACCGAGGACCTGCGGACGTTCTATCCCGGCGACGTGAATACGACTGCGCGCGACATCATCCGGCTCTGGGAGAACCGGATGATCTTCAGCGGGCTCGAACTGATGGGCGATGTTCCGTTCCACGACGTCGTCATCCACTCGACCGTGCACGCACCCACAGGTGGCCGGATGTCCAAGAGCCTCGGCACCGGAATGAATCCGCTCGCGGCGATCGAAACCTACGGCGCGGACGCGACGCGCTACGGGCTGATGAAGATGGCGTCGTCGCAGGACGTCCGCTTCTCGGAAGGCGCGATCGAGGAAGGCCGCAAGCTTGCGAACAAGCTCTGGAACGTCGCGCGGCTGATTCTGCAGGCTTCAGAGAACGCCGCGCCGGACGAACGTCCGCGCACGCTGGAGGAGCGCTGGATCCTCGCCCGCCTGTCGCAGACCCAGCGCGAGGTGGAGCGGTTTCTCGGCGAGTTCGACTTCTCCCACCTGGTCGGCGAGCTCTATCACATCACCTTCGACGACTTCTGCGACTGGTACGCGGAGGCTGTGAAGGGCCGCCTCTACGACGGAGACGCAGACGCGCGAGCCACGGCTGTCTCTGCTCTCGAGCGTCTGCTCAAGCTCCTGCATCCTGCGATGCCGCACGTCACCGAGGAGATCTGGTCGAACCTGCCCGCGCGTGAGACTCGTCTGATCGTCGCGCCGTGGCCTGTTGCGGGCGACGATGCCGACGCCGGTGCGCTCAGGGCCGTGCAGGAAGCCGCTGTGATCTTTCGCCGCAGCGGCGTCCTGCCGAAGCTCGAGGGCGAGGAGCGGCGGATCTTCGACGCGGTCGTCAAGCCCGGGGAGGGATCGGGCGACGGGAACGCGTCCGCCGAGATCGCGCGTCTGCAGAAAGAGATCGCCCGCGCCGAGGGAATGCTGGCGAACGACCACTTTGTGAGGAACGCGCCCGCAGACGTGGTCGAAGCAGAGCGCGAAAAGCTCGCGCGCTATCGGCGGGAGCTCGATGCCGTCAGCAGTTGAGTACATCGAGTCGCTGAGCCCCTGGCCGAAGGACGGCTTCGGGCTCGACCGCATCAAGGCGCTGCTCGCCCGGGTCGGGGACCCCCAGCTTCGCTATCCCTCGATCCACGTCGTCGGGACGAACGGGAAGTCGACGGTGACGCGCACGACCGAAGCGCTGCTCGCCGGCGCCGGGCTGTCCGTCGGTGCGTATCTCTCGCCGCACGTGCGCGGCTGGAGCGAACGGATCCGCGTGCGTGGGGAAGAAGCGGACTTCGAGGCGGCAATCGAGCGCGTGCGTGCCGAGGCCGTGGCGCTCGAGGCGACACAGTTCGAGGTGCTTACCGCCGGAGCCCTCGCCGAGTTTGCGGCGGCCGGCGTCGACGTCGCTGTCGTCGAGGCCGGGCTAGGCGGACGTCACGATGCGACCAACGTCCTTCGTTCGCCGGTTCAGGTGTTGACGAACGTTGGACTGGAGCACACGGAAGTACTCGGGACGACGCGCGAGATGATCGCGGCTGAGAAGCTCGCCGTCGTCCAGCCGGGTGCCGTCGTCGTGCTGAGCGAACCGGAGTGGGAAGCGCTCGCGCGCGAAAACGGCGCCGCTCAGGTCGTCGTCGCCGGCCACAGCAACCTGGCCCTGGCGATCGCAGCCGCGGAGGCCTTCCTCGGCCGGCCGGTGGACGGCCATGTCGACGTCCGGCTCCCGGGTCGCCTCGAGCGCCTCAGCGACGATCCACTCGAGATCTGGGACGGCGCGCACAATCTCGCCGGCCTGGGCTATGTGTTGCCGCGGCTGCCGAGCGCGCGCTACGTGGTCGTCGCCTCGATCCTCGCCGACAAGGACGTCGACGGGATGCTCGCGGCTCTCTCGGTGCTCGGGGAGCGGCTGGTGGCCACCTCGTCGAGCAACGATCGGGCCCTGTCGGCCGCAGATCTGGCCCAGCGAGCCTTTCCGTTCTTCGCCCAGGTCGAGCAGATCGAGGAACCGGCCGAGGCGCTGGCCCATGCTCGCGCCCTTGGCGAGCCGGTCCTCGTCACCGGGTCCCTTTACCTCCTGGCCGATCTAGCCAAGGATGAGAGCGCGCGATGGCGAACGTTGGCGACAGGCTGATCGTCTTTGCCTTCGCCGCCTTCGTCCTGGCGGCGATCGTCGGGCTCGCGTTTCTTGCCGGGTACGTTCTAGGAAGAATCCTTCTGTGACCGCCAGCGCCTTCACCAGCATCCACGACTTTTTCGCCTCCGGCACCTGGCAGGTGATCCGGAATCTGCTCTTCTTCTTCCTGATCGCGTTCTGGCTTGCCGTGGGCTACTGGGTCTACAAAGACGCCAAGCGCCGAATCGAGGACCCGGTGCTGATCGCGACCGCGGTCGCGATCGGACTGATCATTCCCTACATCGGCGCGCTCGTGTACATGCTCTTCCGTCCGCCGGAATACCTCGAGGACGTGCGGGAACGAGAGCTCGAGATCAAGGCGATGGAGGAACGGTTGGCGCGCCGCGATCTCTATTGCCCGGTCTGTCGGGCGGAGGTCTCGAACGAGTTTCTCGTGTGTCCGGTCTGCACGACGAAGCTCAAGCAGGCGTGCGTGAACTGCAAGTCGCCGCTCGAAGCGCTCTGGCAGGTGTGCCCGTACTGCGAGACCGCGGTCGAGCCGACCGCAGTCGACTTCCCGACTTTCGAGGTACGACCGCCGAGACGTAAGCGACGCGCCGAGTAGACTCGTCGGCCGATGGCCGTCGAACGTTCGCTCATCTTGATCAAGCCGGACGCCGTAGAGCGAAAGCTCGCCGGCGAGATCCTGGCGCGGATCGAGCGCCGGGGCTTCACGCTGCGCGCCGGCAAGCTCATCCAGGTCGATCGCAAGCTCGGCGAGACCCATTACGCGGAACACAGCGAGAAGCCGTTCTTCGGCGAGCTCGTCGAGTTCATCACCTCCGGCCCGACGCTCGCGCTCGTCGTCGAGGGCGAAGGCGCGATCGCGACGATGCGCAGGACGATCGGCGCCACGAACCCCGCCGACGCGGACCCGGGCTCGATCCGCGGTGACCTGGCGAGCTCGATGCCGAACAACCTCATCCACGGTTCCGATTCGCCCGAATCGGCGCAGCGCGAGGTCGCGCTCTGGTTCTCGGACGATGAGCTCGTCTGACCGACCCGACTACGTTCAGCAGAACGTCGCGAACTGGACTCGCGCGAACACGGAGTACACCGACGACTCGGGGGCTCGCGCCTGGGCGCAGGAGGAGATCACGTGGGGCGTGTTCGAAACGCCCGAGTCGGAGCTGAACCTGCTCGGGGACGTCAACGGCCTCGACGTCGTGGACCTCGGTTGCGGCACCGCGTACTTCTCCTCCTGGCTGGCGCGCCGCGGCGCCACGGTCGTCGGCGTCGACCCCACCCCGGCGCAGCTCGAAACCGCGCGGAGGCTCCAGCGCGAGACCGGGATCGAGTTTCCGTTGATCGAGGCGATCGGCGAGGACGTCCCGCTGCCGGATTCGTCGTTCGACCTCGTTCTCTCCGAGTACGGAGCATCGCTCTGGGCCGACCCCTACCTTTGGGTTCCGGAGGCGGCGCGCTTGCTTCGACCCGGCGGTCGGCTTGTCTTTTTGACCAACTCGACCGTCTCCGTGCTCTGCATGACCATGGACGGTGTCGGCGAGCAGCTCGTACGGCCGCAGTTCGAGTTGGGCCGGTTCGAGTGGCCGGATACACACGAGGTCGAATTCCACCTCGCTCACCCCGACTGGATTGCCCTCCTGCACGAGAACGGGTTCGAGATCGAGCGCCTCGTCGAGCTGTACGCGAACTCCGAGTCGGAAACACACGCGTACTACAAGTACGTCACGGCCGAGTGGGCCCGACAGTGGCCTCACGAAGAAGCGTGGGCCGCGCGTAAACGTGGCTGACGCGCCGCCTTCGCCACCGCTCTTGCTTGCGTCGACGTCGCCGCAGCGCAAGGCGATCCTTCAGCAACTGCACATCCCGTTCGATGTGATCGCACCAACGTACGAAGAACAGACATCGCCTCACGGGGATCCTGTGCAGGTCGTGCGCGAACATGCGCGCGGGAAAGCACGGTCCGTTGCAGATGTCGCCGAGGACCGTCCGGTGCTCGGCATCGACACCGCCGTCGTGCTCGACGGCCGGATCTTCGGCAAGCCCACGAACGCGTCAGACGCCGAGCAGATGCTCGAGGAGCTGAGCGGCAAGACGCATGTCGTGGTCTCCGGGCTCTGTCTGCTCACGCCGGGCTGGGAGGACGTCGAGCACGAAGCGACTCAGGTTGCCTTCCGGGAGCTAGCACCCCGCGAGCTCGGCACCTACGTTGCAACCGGCGAATGGGAGGGTCGGGCGGGCGCCTATGCGATCCAGGCTCGTGGCGCGGCGCTCGTCCGTTTCGTCGAAGGCGACTACCTCAATGTGGTCGGACTTCCCGCCGCGCTACTCGTTCGCCTCCTCGCCGAGCGCTTTTCCGGGGTATACGGCTTCGGTTGAACCCGTGCCCCTACCAGCAATACATGCCGGCTTCTGGCCCGCGATCACGCGGCGCCAGAGTCCACCCTCGCCCTTAGCAAGGCTAACCAGCCTTGCTGCGGTCGAGTGCGGCCTCTGGCTTGGTGCTCGCGACCCAGAAACTCGGCGGCATTGCTGGTAGGGGCACTAGACTCGAGAGCCTCTATGGGGCTCTTCGACAGACTGGGCGGCTTCGGCGGCCGCGACATGGCCGTGGACCTTGGCACGGCCAACACGCTCGTGTACGTCCGCGGCCGCGGGATCGTGCTCTCCGAGCCCTCGGTCGTCGCCATCGACCAGCGAACCGGGGAAGTGCACGCCGTCGGTGTCGAGGCGAAGCGGATGCTCGGGCGCACGCCCGGCACGATCTCCGCGATTCGCCCGCTGAAAGACGGCGTGATCGCCGACTTCGACGTCACCGAACAGATGCTGCGGCACTTCATTCAGAAGGTGCACCAGAATCGCTTCGCGCATCCGCGTGTCGTCGTGTGCGTTCCGTCGGGCGTCACCGGCGTCGAGAAACGAGCCGTCGAGGAAGCAACGCTCAGCGCAGGCGCGCGTCAGGCATATCTGATCGAGGAACCGATGGCCGCAGCGATCGGCGCCGGCCTTCCTGTTGCGGAACCGACGGGGAACATGATCGTCGACATCGGCGGCGGCACAACCGAGGTCGCGGTGATCTCGCTCGGCGGGATCGTCGTCTCGCAATCGCTTCGCGTCGGCGGCGACGAGATGGACGAGGCGATCATCAATCACATCAAGCGCGAGTACAAGCTGCTGATCGGCCAGCAAACAGCCGAGGAGATCAAGCTCGAGATCGGCTCCGCCTACGACATGCGTGAAGAGCTGCAGGCGGAGGTCCGTGGGCGCGACATGCTCACCGGCCTGCCGAAGACCGTCGTCCTGAGCTCGGAAGAGGTCCGGCGGGCTCTCGACGAGCCGGTGCAGCAGATCATCGAGGCGATCAAGTCCACCCTGGACAAGACCCCTCCCGAGCTGGCCGCGGACATCATGGACCGGGGGATCGTCATGGCCGGAGGTGGGGCATTGCTCTCCAATTTCGACGAGCGGCTCCGCCACGAGACCCAGATGCCGGTCCACCTGGCCGAAAGCCCCCTGACCTGTGTGGCTGTGGGCTCCGGGCGCAGCCTCGAGGAGTTCGAGGCGATCCACCGGAGCTCGAAGGCGCGTCGCAACAACCACCGGCGCTACTCCAGCTAACCTAGACCACTCTCGTGCCTCGCAACCGCGTCAGCGCGGTCCTGGGCTCGTCCGTACCGAGACCGAGACCCCAGCCGTTCCCCTCCCGCAGTCGCTCGACGCTCAAGCGACGAGTGGTGTTGGGACTGCTCGTGCTGCTGTCGCTCGTGCTGATCACGATTTCCTTCCGTTCCGGGTCGGGAGGGGCGCTCCACGGGGTCGAGGGCGCCGGGGCGACGGTGCTGCGTCCATTCGAGGTGGCGGCCGAGCGGGTGGCGCGACCGTTCCGGGACACCTACGGGTACTTCGCCGGGCTCGTGCACGTGAAACAGGAGAACTCCCGCCTGAAGCAGCAGGTGAACGAGCTGCGTCAGTCGGCGCTGCAGGGTCAATCGGCGCTGGAGCAGAACCGTCAATTCCGCGACCAGCTGAAATTCGTCGATGGCCCGCTCTTCCCGGCCGACTACACACCCGTGAACACAAGGATCCTCTCGTGGTCGAGCGAGTTCGAGCAGCAAGTCGTGATCGCTGCCGGCTCCGGGCAGGGCATCAAGCAGGACACGCCGATCGTGACGCGCGACGGGTTGGTGGGCCGGGTGACGGATGTCACGGGTAACGCGGCCCAGGTCACGCTGCTGACGGACGAGAACAGCGCCGTTCCCGTGCGCGACCAGAAGACCGGTGCAAAGGGGCTCCTACGCCACGGTCAAGCCGAGGACTCCCTTTTGCTCGACTTCGTGCTCAAGACGGCGAACGTACGTGTAGGCGACGTGATCGTCACCTCGGGCACGCAGTCGAAGCAATACCCGTCGCTCTTCCCGGCCGGGATTCAGATCGGCGTTGTCACGCACGTCGGGCAGAGTGACACAGCGCTCTACAAGCAGATCCAGATCGACCCCTACGTCGACTTCTCCGCACTCGATGCCGTGACAGCGCTGATCACCCACAAGCGAACGCCGAAGGCGCCCTGATGCCGGCCGACGTAGCGAAGGCCGCAGGGCTGTTGTTTCTCGTCGTCGTGATTCAGCTGTCGGTGATGGCGAACGTCGACATCCTCGGCGGCCATCCGAACCTCATCCTCGTCACCCTCGTCTGCGTCTCCCTGTTGCGCGGCGCAATCTTCGGCGCCGTCGCCGGGTTCTGTGTCGGCCTGCTCGCGGATACCGGCGTGTTCGGCACGCTCGGCTTCACCGCCTTGCTCCTGACCGTCGCCGGCTACTGGACGGGCCGCTACGGCGAGACGACGGGACGTGACCGCGCACACGCGCCGGTGTTGTCGATCGCGGTCATCACCGTGCTCTACCAGCTGTCCGCTCTCGTGCTGCGCTACATGCTCGGCGAGCCGGCGCCTGCGCACCACATCTTCGCCGCGCTCGGCCCGACCGTCCTCCTCAATCTGATCCTCACCGTTCCCGTCTACGCGCTGACGCGCCGGCTGCTGCGACCACAGGAATGGGTGACACGAGAGGTGCGGCTCCTTGGCTGACAACAAGCGGAGCCTCTCGCGGCGCTTTCTGCCGCCCGACCCCAACGCAGTGGAGCCGTACCGGCTCACGCCGAGGCTCGCATTGCGCGTGGGGATCCTCGGCATGCTCGCGCTTGCGGTCTTCGCGACGCTCTTTCTACGGTTGTGGTCGCTGCAGGTCCTGAACGGCGAGCAGCTCCTGCGCGCGGCGCAGAACAACCAGCGCCGGGACATTCGGGTCCAGGCTCCGCGCGGCCCGATCCTCGATCGCAACGGAAAAGTGCTCGTGACGAATGTCCCCGGCCGTGCGGTTCAGATCTGGTCGTCCGACCTGCCGAAGCGGCGCGGAGTGCGCCTGCGCGAGATCCGCGCGGTCGCGCGGGTCCTCGGTCTTCCGCCCAACCAGATCGGCGCCGCGATCAGACGTCATCGCCACGACCCGCTGACGCCGATCAGGATCAAGGACAGTGCGACCCGGGACCAGGTCTTCTACCTGGAGGAGAGAGCCGAGGACTTCCCGGGCGTCCAGATCGTCCCGGCTTACCTGCGCTACTACCCAAATCGGGAGCTGGCCGCGCACGTGCTCGGCTATGTCAGCGAGATCTCGCCGCAACAGCTGAAGGCGCTGCGCGGCCAGGGATACAGAGGCGGCGACACGATCGGCCAGACGGGAATCGAGTCGTACTACGACAGGTACCTGCGTGGGATCGCCGGCGTCTCCCAGTTGCGCGTCGATTCGCTCGGCAGGCCGGTCAGCCTCGTCGTGCCGAAGGTCCCGTCGCATCCGGGCAACGCCGTCCGCCTGACGCTCGACGTGAAGCTCCAGAAGGCCGCTGAGGCCGCGCTGCAGTACGGCATCGAGCGCGCGCACAACTCCGAGTGCTACGGCTGCTGGTTCTCGAGGGGCGGTGCAATCGTCGCGCTCGATCCGCGGGACGGCTCGATCCGTGCACTCGCGTCTTCTCCGACGTATCCACCCTCGCTTTATGTGGGTCGCGTGCGCCAACGGGCGCTCGATACCGCCGGTCTCACAGCGCGAACGGCAGAGGGAATGAACTTCCCGGCGCTCGACCGCGCCATCAACGCCGCGTATCCCCCGGGCTCCACGTTCAAGCCCGTCACAGCACTCGCGGCGATGCAGGAGCACATCCTCCAACCCTTCGAGCCGCTCGCGTGCACCGGCTCCTACGAGAAGAACGGAACCACCTTCAAGAACTGGGATCCGTTCGTCAACGAGGCAATGACTCTGCCGACGGCGCTCGCCAGATCGTGCGACACCTACTTCTACCAAGTCGGCTATCGCTTCTACGGGATGCCGTCCGATCGAGGGCCGCGTCTGCAGGCGTGGGCGAGTCGGTTCGGTTTCGGCCAGAAGACCGGAATCGACCTGGGTGCCGAGCGCAGCGGCCTGCTGCCGACGCCCGATTGGCGGCTCAAGACCTACACGAAGAAGACCGACCCGGGTCATTGGCAGATCGACAGCCTCTGGAAGCCCGGCGACTCCATCCAGCTCGCGATCGGGCAGAAGGACCTGCTCGTGACGCCGATGCAGATGGCGCGCTTCTACGCGATGATCGCGAACGGCGGCAAGCTCGTCACCCCGCATCTGCTGCTCGACGTCGAACAGCCCTCGTCGAACGGGAGCCCAGGTCGCGCCGTGCCGACGCCGCCGGCCCCGGCGCCCGAGCCGACGAACGTCGATGCGCAGGCGCTTGCGGTCGTCCGCGACGGCCTCTATCAGGCGACACACGCCACGCTCGGCACGTCGACCTCCATCTTCGGAGGCTTTCCGATCTCGATCTCCGGCAAGACCGGCACGGCGGAGAAAGGGATCGATCCCGGTGACGGCATCTCACGGATCTTCAACCAGTCCTGGTGGTGTGGTTACGGGCCGTCCGACTCGCCCGATCTCGTCGTCTGCGCGCTGATCGAGAACGGTGGTCACGGCGGCGACGCTGCCGCGCCGGCCGCGCTCAAGGTCTTCGAATCGTTCTTCGGCAAGCAGGCAACCCAGACGGGCCTGATCCACAGCGACTAATGGTCGACTACGTCTCCAATTCCCGTGCAGCAGCCCGCGCCCGCCGGCGGGAGAAGGCCGAGGTCGCCTCCTTCGTCAGGCGCCTCGACTGGATCCTGGTCGCCACCGTGGCGGCGCTCGTCGGGTACGGGCTGTGGGCGATCGCCGGCATAACGCATCACGACGTCGCCGGCAACCAGGGCTACTACCTCGCACGGCAGGTGGCCTTCGCCGTCGTCGGGACTGTTGGACTGCTTCTCGCGACGCTCATCGACGTCGATCACTACCGAACGCGGTGGCGGGTGATCTTCGGCGGCACTACGGCCGTGATCGCGATCGTCTACTTCCAGGGCGCGGCGATCCGAGGCTCCAAGCGCTGGCTCGACCTCGGGTTCTTCCGATTTCAGCCTTCCGAGTTCGGCAAGGTCCTGTTCGTCCTTGCGCTCGCCGGCTTTCTCGCCGAGCGGTCGAGGCACCTCAACGAGGTTCGCACGACGCTGACCGCGCTGGGGCTGGCGTCGATCCCGATCTTCCTCGTCTTCCTCCAGCCCGACTTCGGCACGGCGCTCGTCTACTGCGCGGCTGTCGGCGCAGTGCTCTTCGTCGCCGGCACTCCCTGGACACACGTTGCCGCGCTCTCGGCGGGAGCGGTCGCGCTCGCTGTGCTCGTCCTCGCCGCTCTCCCCGCCGCGGGCCTGCCGGTCCTGAAGAACTACCAGCAGAAGCGACTCACGAGTTTCCTCAATCCCGATCAGGATCCGGGTGGGACGACGTACAACATCACGCAGTCGAAGAACGCCATCGGTGCGGGACAGCTGCGCGGCCGCGGCGTCGACAACGCGACGCAGACCACGCTGAACTTCCTGCCCGAGCACCACACCGACTTCGTCTTCGCCTCGCTCGCGGAAGAGCGAGGCTTCCTCGGCGCCTCCTTACTGCTGATGCTCTACCTGCTCGTGGTCTGGCGCGGCTTACGCATCGTGACGCTTGCGCACGAGCCGTTCTCGGCGATCGTCGCCGGCGGCCTCGTGTTCTCGCTGCTCTTTCAGATCTTCGTGAACGTCGGCATGACGATGGGCATCGCTCCCATCACCGGGATCCCGCTCCCGTTCGTGAGCGTCGGCGGCTCGTCGATGATCGCGAACCTGATCGCGGTCGGGATCCTGCTGTCGATCTCGGTTCGGTCCCGCGGAGCTAGACCCGCTCCGTATGCCGTCGAGCTTCTGGGTCGCGAGCACCAAGCCAGGGCCGACTCGACCGCAGCCAGGCTGGTCTGCCTGGCTAAGGCGAGCTCTCGGCTGCGCGGGCCGTAGCTTGCCCCGGCGTGTCTTGATCGCGCGGAGTCGCTGGGAGAGCCGGGCCCAGGCCCAGGGCTCGACCTCCCTGTAGCGGATCGCGGACTGGCCCCGAGTCGCTTCGAGGTACTCGAACCAGGCATCCGCTTCCTCGATCAACAGCAGCTCCTGCGCTTCGCGTTGTCCTGTCACCCGAGGTCCACGTTTTTGGCGCTCATAGCCGCAAACCCTAGGTCCTGGACCGGACGGCAGGCCCGGCAGGGCCGGTTGGTACCCTGTGAGCAGATGTTTTCCATCGCCCACAACCTGCCGCGCACGCTCCGCGCCGCCGTTCTAGCCGGCGTTGCCGCAGCGCGCGCGCACGAAGGAGATTTTTCTTGCGCTGGTTTCGATCCAGAAAGTCCGAGGAGATGGCGCCCAGCGAGGCTGCCGCTCCAGCAAAAGCACCTGAACCTGTAAGCACCGAGCCCGCCGACGAAGCGGGACAATCGAGCAGCACCAGGCCGAGACGACGTCGCGGTAGCCGCGGCGGCCGCGGCCGCTCGAAGAAGACGACAACGGCCGCGGCAACAACCACGGCCAAGACAGAGGCCTCACCGCCCAAGACGAAGACCGCGACGAGGGAGCGAAAGCCACCCGCGCCGCGGCGCGACGCGAGCGTCCGCAACAGCGCCGCCGCCGCGAGCCCCCGCGCCGGGCACCTCTGCCGCAGGCGAAGCGCGAGCTGCTCGTGTCCGTCGACGTCGGCGAACAGCGAGTCGCCGTCCTGGAGGACGACCGGGTCGCAGAGGTCTACCTCGAGCGGCCCGAGCGCCGTTCGATCGCCGGCGACATCTACCTGGGCACGGTCGACAACGTCCTCCCGGGGATGGAAGCCGCCTTCATCGAGATCGGCCTCGAGAAGAATGGCTTCCTCTACGTGGACGAGATCGTCACGCCCGAGCTCGAAGGCAAGGCCCGGCATGGCAAGAAGATCCAGGACCTGATCAGCCGCGGCCAGACGATCATGGTGCAGGCCGTGAAGGACCCGATGAAGACGAAGGGCGCACGGCTCACGACCGAGATCTCACTCCCTGGGCGGTTCGTCGTCTACCAGCCGAACGGCGACGGCTTCGGCGTCTCGCGCCGTCTCGATGACGAGGAACGCTCTCGCCTCAAAGACGTGCTCAAGGCTCTCGACCTCAAGGGCGGCGGCGTGATCGTTCGCACTGCTGCAGAGGGCGCGTCCGCCGAAGACATCGAGCGCGACCTGCTCTTCCTGCAGAAGCTATGGAAGTCGATCGACGCGCGCGCCAAGAAATCGAAGGCGCCGACTCTTCTCTACCAGGAGGCCGAGTTGCCGCTTCGCGTGACGCGGGACCTCTTCACCGAGAACTTCGAACGTGCGCTGGTGGACGAGGACCGCGCGTACAAGCGCATCGTCGGCTACCTCAAGAAGACGTCGCCGCACATGGTCGAGCGCGTCGTCCGCTACAAGGACAAGCCGCCGCTGATGGAAGCCTATGGGGTCGACGCGGAGATCAAGTCAACCCTGAGCCGGCGCGTGGATCTGCCGTCGGGCGGCTATCTCATCTTCGACTACGCCGAGGCGTTCACCGTCATCGACGTCAACACGGGCCGCTTCGTCGGCTCCCGCTCGAAGTCGTCGGGCGCGCGCCTCGAGGACACGATCACGAAGAACAATCTCGAAGCGGTGAAAGAAGTCGTCCGCCAGCTGCGGCTGCGCGACATCGGCGGCATCATCGTCATCGACTTCATCGACATGGCGAACCCCAAGAATCGCGCCACCGTCGAAGGGGCTCTGCGCACCGAGCTCGAGCGCGACCGCACGAAGACCTACGTGGTGGAGATCTCGCCGCTCGGCCTCGTCGAGATGACGCGCCAGAACGTCACCGACGGACCGCGCGAGATCATGACCAAGAAGTGCCCGACCTGCGGCGGCGACGGCATCGTGCTGTCGGAGACTTCCGCCGCGGTCGAGATCGAACGCCGTCTGCGAGCGCTTGCCGGCGCGTCACGGCACCAGGCCTACCGCGTGGAGGTCGCCGCGAAGGTCGCATCCATCCTGATCGGGCCGGGCGCTGCACGCCTGCAGGAGCTGGAGAAGCAGACGCGGCGCCGCTTCTACCTGCAGGCGAAGGCGGATACGCATCTCGATCACCTCCTCGTGCTCGCGGAAGGGAAACGCGAGGAGCTTGCGCCGGCCGCTCCAGTTGCAGAAGGCGCCAAGATCGAGCTGAAGCTCGTCGAGGTCGGGCTGCACGACGCCGACGCGGGTGTCGGGAAGCTGGACGGAGCGGATGTCACCGTCGCGAATGCTGCGAAGCTGGTCGGCAAGAAGGTCGACGTGCAGATCGAGCGTGTGCTCGACGACGCCGTGTACGCGACGCTGATCAGCCAGACGGTGACGCCCGACGAGCCGATCACCGCCGAGAGCGAGGCGGAGAAGCCGACGCGGCGTGCCGCGACGTCGGCGACCACCGCCAAGACCGCCGAGCTCGACGATCCCGAGCTCGAGGAAGACGACGAGGAGACCGAGGAGGCCGACGAGCCTGAGGAGCTCGACGCCGAAGAGCCCGAGGTCGAAGGCGAGGCCTCGACGGACGGTCAGCCTGCGGTCGCCCCGAAGAAGAAGACGCGCCGAGGCTCACGCGGTGGCCGCGGCCGGAAGAAGAAGACCGCAGCGGCACCTGCTGCGGTCGGAAACGGCACCGGCGAACCGGACGACGTGGCGCCTCCTGCCGCAGCCCGGATCCATGTTCCCGCCCCGGACCTGGGCGAGCCCGAAGAGTCCTCTGACGAGCCCGCCGGGGACGGCACGGAGCCTCCCAGGCCGAAGAAGAAGACACGCAGGGGGACAAGGGGTGGGCGGGGCCGGAAGAAGAAGACGGCAGCTGCGGTCGTCGGTGGCGGAGCGAGCCCGCCGAAAGTCGCCTCCGGGGAGGAGCCTGCGGCAGCCGAGCACGAGACCTCGGTTGTCGCTGAGGAGGAGACCCCCGCCGCCGAGGCGGAGAAGACCTCGAGCTCCGGGCAAGAGAAAGCTTCCGACTGGGAATACGTGCCCATGTCCCAGTGGGACGACGTCTAGCCTCCGCTACACTTTCCCGCTCTCGCGGGCTCGAAAGCCCGCATTTTCACGCCATGGCAGCCACCAAGACCTCATACGCGATCATCTCGGTCGGCGGGAAGCAATACCGCGTCCGCGAGGGTGAGCGCCTGCTTGTCGATCGGCTGAAGACGGACGAGGGGAAGACGTTCAACCCTGACGTCCTCTTCCTCGGCGGTGACGGCGACGGGACGCTTTCGCCTCGGACGCAGGTGACGGCGAAGGTCGTCGGCCACGTTCTCGGCGACAAGATCCGCATCGGCAAGCGGCGTCCGAAGTCCGGCTACAGGAAGCAGACCGGCTTCCGGGCGCACCTTTCGCAGATCGAGATCCAGTCGATCGGAGGCACCGCGAAGCGGACTACGGCCGCAACTCCCGCGGCACCCGAGCAGGAAGCGCCGGCACCGCAGGCGAAACCAGAGCCGAAGGCAGCTGCGACCGCACCGGCCCCGGCTGCCTCACCCGCTCCGGCTCACCCGCCGCGCGGCTACGAGGACTACACGGTTGCGGACATCGCCGAGAAGTCCAAGCGCTGGAGGATCGAGCAGCTCGAAGCGACGTTGGAGTTCGAAAAGAAGAACGCAAATCGAAAAGGCGCGATCGCGGCAATGGAGTCCGCTCTCGCCGCGAAGCAGGAGAAGAACTAGATGGCTCACAAAAAAGGACTCGGCTCGTCGCGCAACGGGCGCGACTCGAACCCGAAGATGCTCGGCGTGAAGATCTTCTCCGGCCAGGAAGTCAAGGCCGGGATGATTCTCGTTCGGCAGCGCGGGACGAAGTTCCGACCTGGTAGCGGCACGGGCATCGGGCGCGATGACACGATCTTCGCCACCCGTCCCGGCACGGTCGCGTTTCGCCAGAGCGGCGAGCGCCGCTTCATCGAAGTCGGCGACTAGCGCACCCGGCGGGGCGCTAGCGTTCGGTCGTGTTTCACGATCGAGCTGGGATCACTGTCCAAGCGGGCCGCGGCGGCGACGGGAGTCTGCACTTCCGCCGTGAGAAGCACGTCCCGAAGGGTGGGCCCGACGGTGGCGACGGCGGACCGGGAGGCGACGTCATCCTGGTCGCGGACCCCGATCTGCGCGATCTGTCGGCGTTTCGTGTCAAGCGGCGCTACAAGGCAGGTAACGGCGAGCCAGGCCGCGGCGCGCTGAAGCACGGGGCGACGGGCGAGTCGATCGAGCTTCGTGTCCCCGTCGGGACGCAGGTGCTCGACGGGGACGAGCAGTTGATCGCGGATCTCGCTGCGCCCGGAGCGCGCATGATCGCGGCACGCGGCGGCACGGCCGGCCGCGGCAACAAGCGTTTTGCGTCACCGACCCGCCGCGCACCGCGCTTCGCGGAGACCGGACTTCCCGGAGAGGAAGCGACGTTCGACCTCCATCTCAAGCTTCTCGCGGATGCGGCGCTCGTCGGGCTCCCGAACGCGGGCAAGTCGTCACTGCTCACGAGGATCTCGAATGCGAAGCCGAAGGTCGCGGAGTATCCGTTCACCACACTCGCGCCGATCCTCGGAACGGTCGACGCACCCGACGCTTCGCGGCAGCTCACGGTGGCCGACGTGCCCGGGCTGATCGAAGGCGCAAGCGAAGGCGTCGGCCTCGGACACGAGTTCCTCGCACACCTCGAGCGCGCGAATCTGCTGTTGCATGTGATCGACTCCTCAGAGGACGACGCCGCCGAACGCTTCGCCACGATCGACCGCGAGCTCGCTGCGTACGGTGCGGGGCTCGAGACCCGGCCGCAGGCGATCGTCCTCAACAAGATCGACCTGCGAGCGGATCCGCCGACCTTCGACGTCAAGGACGAACGCATCGCGCGGGTGTTCCGGGTCTCGTGCGCGACCGGGGCTGGTATCGACGAGCTCCGGCGTGCGCTGTTCGAGCTCTGCCCACCGCAGGCGCTCGTTGCTCCTTCCGACGACGGGCTCGTCGACTTCCTCGTCTACCGGCCGCGGCCAGGCGGGCGTCGCTTCAGGGTTCTCCGCACGGATCGCGGCTTCCGCATCTCCGGCGAAGTTCCCACGGATCAGGACGAGCTTGCGGCTGCGCTGGAGGCCGCCGGTGCGCGCAGAGGAGACGAAGTCGAAGTGGACGGCGAGGTCCTCGAAGTCCAGTGACCGGCCTGCTCGGCGGCACCTTCAATCCGCCGCACAACGGCCACCTTGCGCTGGCGCGAGCAGCTCGCGAGCATTTCGACCTCGACGGCCTGGTCGTGCTCGTGGCCGAGCGGCCGGGCCACAAGGAGGTCCAGCTCGACGCCGGAACGCGGCTCGAGCTCGCGAAGGCTGCCTTCCCTCACGACGAGGTCGAGCCCGATCCGCACGAGCGCACGGTCGACATGCTCCGTGCCGGCCGTTGGCGTGAACCGTTGTTCCTCATCGGCGCCGACCAGTTCGCGGACTTCCTCACCTGGAAGGATCCGGAAGGAGTGCTCGCCCTCTCGCGGATCGGCGTGGCGACGAGACCGGGCTATCCGCGAGAGCGGCTGGATACCGTGCTGCGGCAGCTCTCGCAGCCGGATCGGGTCGAGCTGTTCGAGATCGAGCCGGTCGAGATCTCGTCGCGGGAGATCCGTGACCGCGTCAGCCGCGGCCAGTCGGTCGCCGGCCTGGTGCCACCAGCCGTGGCCGAGTTGATCACGTCTCTCGGGCTCTATCGAGGCGCCTAGGACCGCGGCTACACTTTGGCCGTAATCCGAACGGAGCTGAAGCCACACTGACGTCTCTCGAACAAGCCCGCCGCATCGCCAGCCTGGCCCAGGAGAAGTTGGCACAGGACGTGGTCATCCTCGACATGCGGCCCGCCTGCTCCTACACGGACTACTTCGTCGTCTGCACCGGACAGAACACCCGGCAGACCGCTGCCATCTACAACGAGGTGCACAGCGGAATGAAGCACGACGTGCGACTCCTGCCCAGCTCGGTCGATGGTCAGACCGAAGCGTCGTGGATCGTCGCGGACTATCTCGATGTGGTGCTTCACATCTTCACGCCGGAGTCACGTGCGTACTACCGGCTCGAAGACCTTTGGGGCGACGCCCCACCCGTCGAAGTCGCGGCCGGCTAACACGCAGAGCCGACCCGGAGCAGCGCGGCGCAGGCGGTGCCGTGAATCTGCTCCAGGTAGGCGTGCGCGTCGGGCTCCGTCACGGCGGGAGCCGCCTTCTGCAGAACTGCCGCCGCCGATTCCAGGGCCGCGGTTCCGTTCGAGAACCGCCCTCGTGACACGAGAATGAGCCACGACGGAAACGCGCGGAAGCGGATTCCTGCGCGTCGCAGGGCGCGACCGTCGACCGACTGGTGCAGCGGGATCGACATGAAGACCGTGTTGGTCGCACCCGTGCGTTTCACAGCTCGGGCGAGCGCCACCGGCTCGCGCGAGTACGCTCGCGCTTGCTTCGCCGCCGGAAGCGCCGCGAGGAAGACGGGCGAGTAGGGGTACATCACGTCGCCCGGCCCGAGTTGTTCGGTGAGCCACGCCGCCGGCGCGGCGACGGCTCGCTCGGCTCCCGTAGGAATTGTGCGCGGCTCGGAAACGGCACTTGGCGCAAATGCCGCGGCGACCACGATCGCAGCGAAGCCGGCAACGTGCGCCTTCTCTGGAAGAACTGCTACGAGCTGGTTCGCTCCCGCCGCGACGAGCATGATCCAGAGCGGGAGCATGAAGATGAGGTGGCGAGGGCCGAGCCGGTCGCTCGCTATCCCCGCCGCGTTCGCGGCCGCGAGGACGGCGGGCGGAACTGCGACGGTGAGAAGCGCAAACGCAGCGACTGCCGGCCGACTGCGTGCGAGCGCGAACGTCCCGAGCGCTGCGAGTGCGACGAACGCGCCGAGGATGACGCCATTCCCGCCCGCGGCGCCGCCGAGCGCATGCAGCGTGGCCGAACCAGCTGACGTGCCGCTCTCGAGGTTCTGACCCGCCTCCGGTGCGTATCGGTCCGAGAGCCGAAGATCGGCGAGCAGCAGCGGCAACGCGAGCAGCGCGAGAGCAAGCACAGGCAGCGCTGCTCGCAGCGGTCGGCCGCGCCAGAGCCAGAGCGCTACCGCTGCTTCCGCGCCGAACAGGAACGCGCCGAAGGGATGCACGGCGAGCGGCAACAGTGCGGCTGCCGCTGCGGTGAGCACCTCGCGGCGGTGCGGGCGCTCGAGTGCGCGCACGAACAGGTCGGCCGCAAGCGCACTTGCGAAGGCAAAGAGCGAGTACATCCGGCCGAAAGTTCCGTAGATCAACAGCAGCTGCGACGTTGCCGCGAGCGCTGCGGCCGTCAGACCCGCAAGAGGCCCCGCGATCCGGCGGGTGAGGTCGTAACACAGCGGGACCGTGGCCAGGGCGAAGACGAGCGAGAGCCAGCGCACGGATTCCGGTGTCGTGTCGACCGCCAGAGCCACGTGAGCCAGGAGGAAGTGGAGCGGCGCTCCGCCGCGATCGAGCACGACGGTGTGCAGCAGGTCGCCGAGCGGTCGCGCGGAGATCAACCCGGCGACAGCCTCGTCTTCGTGGAAGGGCTTCCCCGCGATGTCGGGCAGGAGGCGCGCGCAGAGGAGACCAGTGAGCCCGACGAGTGCAAGCGCCGGCCCGGAGGCCGTGGCGCTGCGTGCCCAGTCCTGGCGGCGTTCGCTGGCGGCGGCGCTCAAGGCCGCGAACCCTAGCGGCGCCTATCCGTCGGTGTGCTTGAGGTTGGACTCCTTTCGCTGTGCCTCCTCGAGCGACAGTTCCCCTGCGCAAACCTTGGCGTTGAGTTCGTTCTCGATCGAGTCGACCTCGGAGGCGCGTGGGTACGGCTCGGGCCAGAGATTTCGCGGGTCGGTGGGATGCCCGCCGAGCTCGAGGCTGATGAGGTGGTCCTCCTGGTAGTCGGACAGCGAGCCCCCGACGCCGTATTCACGCATTTGTTTCCGTTTCAGATCGTTCGTGTACGAGGTCGGCGGCCGGATCGTCCGCGTCCACCCGTGCATGCAGATGGTGGAGTCGATGTTCGCCTGCGTGACGTCGGGGTTCAACACGCCGGGCGAACGCGCGAGATCCGCGTGGTACGGGCCCTTCGACGAGGAACCGTGCGGCGAGACGATCGCGAGGCCGATGAGTAGCAGTGCGATCGCAACGAGTGCAGTGCGCGTGGACATCGTTCGAGGGTGCGGACCATGCTGTTGCGTCGCAAGTTGTCCAAACGGGACATGGCCCAGCCGATGTCGTTGCTAGCTTGGACAACATGCTTACAACAGATCAGAAGGGCGCTGTCGCCGAGCTTGCGATCGCACGAGCTGCCGCTGAGCTTGGGATTGGCGTCTGGGGTTCGTACACGGTAGAACGCTACGACTTGATCTTCGACCTGGGGCCGAGGCTGGTTCGCGTGCAGTGCAAGTGGGCGACGAGACGCGGCGACATCATCTCCGTCCCCTGCTACGCGAATCGGAGAAATCGCGATGGACTGCTTAGAACTTTCTACTCGCCTGAGGAAATCGATGCGTTCGCCGGATACTGCGCGGATCTCGATCGCTGCTACTTCCTCACACTCGAGAGGTTCGCCAGACGAAGCTCGATCCAGCTTCGACTGGCGCCGCCAGGAACAATCAGCAGGTGGGTGTGAACTGGGCGAAAGACTTCGAATTCGCCGCTACACTTGGCCCTCGCGGGGCCATAGCTCAGCTGGGAGAGCGTCGCGCTGGCAGCGCGAAGGTCGCCGGTTCGAGCCCGGCTGGCTCCACTGATTAGGCGAGTTCGCCGAGGGCGGCGACCTCGCGCCGCTCGGCCAGCCTCTGCAACGCCCGAGCCTCGATCTGCCGAACACGCTCGCGCGTCAGACCGAGCGTACGGCCGATCTCCTCGAGTGACTTCGGATCGGGATCGCCGTTCATCCCGTAGCGCAGCTTGACGATCTCGCGCTCGCGTTCGGGCAACGTCTCGACCGCGCTGCGAACGGCGTCCAAGGCGAGGCTCACCTGGACCTCTTCGGACGGTTCGACGTCCTCGCCGGCGATGAGGTCGCCGAAGCTCGCATCGCCCATGGCGCCGACCGGCTTGTCGAGGCTCGTGACCGCCCGTGCGGCTGCACGGACTTCCTTCACGTGCTTGAGCGAGAGCTTCGCCTTCTCCGCGACCTCCTCGTCCGTCGGGTCCCGTTCGAGCTGCGCCGTCAGTGCCCGCTCGGCGCGCGACATCTTCTGCTCGCGCTCGACGATGTGGACGGGGATGCGAATCGTGCGCGACTTGTTCGCCACGCCGCGCTGAACGGCCTGCCGGATCCACCAGGTCGCGTACGTGGAGAACTTGAAGCCGCGTCGCCAGTCGAACTTCTCGACCGCGCGGATGAGACCGATGATCCCCTCCTGGATCAGGTCGAGCAGCGAGATGCCGTGGCCCTGGTACTTCTTCGCGATCGACACGACGAGGCGGAGGTTGGAGTTGATCATCAGATCCTTAGCCTCCTTGTCGCCGCGCTCGATGAGCTTGGCGAGCTCCACCTCCTCGGCGGCCGTCAACAGCTTGTAGCGCCCCGCTTCGTTGAGGAAGAGCTGAAGGGCGTCCGTGGTGGCGGTGGCAAGGTCGCCGTTCACGTACGTGCTTCCGACGGCGTCCGGCCGCGCGCAGTCATCGGTGAGCGCGATGTGCCGTTCCTCGAGCTGTTCGAAGAAGCCGGTGGTCTGGTCCTCGTCGAGGTCGGCTTCCTGGAGGAACTCGCTCACCGCGGAGAGGTTGAGGCAGCCGAGCTCCTCTCCCTGTTCCAGCATTGCTTGTAGGCGTTCGTCCACGACCATTTCGCGGCGTTCTTCCCCTTTTTGGTTACCGGTCTAACTCGAACTTGTCACTTCTGTTGCAGAGACGTTACCCACACGTCGGAGTTAGCGGCGTACCGTCTTGACCGATCCCGACCAGGAGGAATCCCATGCGCCGACCAGGCACCCGGTCGCTCGCGGGGGGAGCGGCCGGGATCATCGCAGGTGTCATCGGGGGAATCGCGCTGAGCTCGGTCTCGGCAGCCAGCGGGCCCGCGCCCGCTGCAACGGGGCTCGACGCCGTCCACGTTCCACCCGTGCTCACCAGGCCGGGCGAGCCGGTCACGCTCCGGTACGCGATCGTCTGCGCCCCGAGTGACGACGGCGAGCCCTGCGACGGCGCGGGCTCCGTCCATGTCCGCGCGGGCCAGAGCGGGGCGTTCCAGGAGTTGACGCTGAACCGCGGCGAAGACTCCAGCGAGGGCCGTTACTTCGTCGACCTGCCGCCCGAGATCGCCTCGTCGCGGGCGGGCTTCTCGTACTACGCCATTCTCCGCGACCGCTCCAGTGGGGCGACGATCACCGTTCCCGCGGGTGGCGCCGACGCACCGCAACGCAGTGTCCCGCTGCGCAACGTGACGGAGATCGCACTCGGCGCGCATGTCTTCGGCCAGGACCGGGCGCCGGATACGCAAGTTGTTGCGGCGGCCTGGGGAAGCGCCGTCGGCGAGGCGGGCCTCGCCGGATCCCGCGAGCTCGGCTTCGTCGGCCCTTCCTCGTTCGACGTCGCAGCCGACGGGACGGTCGCGGTGCTCGATCAGGTGAACGGCCGGGTCGAGCGCTGGACGCGCGCCGGCGTCAAGGCGACGAACGTCGAAGTCAGCGGTGGGCTGGCGGACTTCGCGCTCGAGCCCGGGGGTGTGCTGGATGTTCTCGAGCCGCCGAACCGCGCCACTCCCGCTCCCGTCTTGCGGAGCTTCCGCGGTGACGGAACGCCGCGGTGGACGCAGCGTCTTTCCGACCGGACGTGGGCGAAGCTCGTGGCTGGACCGACGGGGCCGGTCGTGCAGCAGCAGCCGTCGGAGCAATGGTTGCCCGTCGCCGAGCACGGCGCCGCCCTTGCCAGAGCAGAGCAAGCTGGAGACGGCCGCCCCGGCCGACCGTTCGGCGGCGGTCGTGAGGTGGTAGTCGAACGGGTCGGTGTCGGTGAGCTCCGGCTGGCGGAGCTCACGGGCGATGTAGCGGTGCGGAGCTGGCGGATCACGAGCACGACGCCGCTTGGCGAAGTGCAGCTCGCCGAGCCGCATGGAAATCAGCTCGTCGTCGTCATGAAGACATACACGGAGGATCGCAGTGAGTACCGGGTGTTCGTCCTGGATCGCTCCGGGCTCGTGAACAGCTTCGCCGTCGAGTCGCTCGAATGGGCCGAGTCTGCGCCGCTGGCGCGTTTTCGGCTCGCCGGTTCGTCGTTGTACCGACTCGGCTCGACCCGCACGGGTCTGTCCGTCGACCGCTTCGACCTGGAGGTACCCCGATGAAAGCGTTTCTCGTCGCTTTCGGTGTGGCCGTCGTACTCGCGGGCGCGACGAGCGCTAAGGCCTACCATCGTTTCTGGGCCAACTGCGACTACGGCGCGCCGACGTTCATGACCACGATGACTCGCGATGCCGCGCAGAGCTACGCGAATGCCGCGCGGTACGAGGGCTACCAGTGGGGCGGCGGCTGCTGGAACTACGACGACTCGGACTCGTACCCTAACGACGCGCCGGGCGATCCCTCGGCGCACGGCGAGGGCGGTGACTGCTCGGGGCTGACGTTCAAGACGTGGCGTGAATCGACCGACGACTGGCGTGACGGCCGGTACTACTGGCGTGCTCTTCGCAACGTCCACGGCCCGTACACCGCCGGAGACTTCAAGAACGGTCTCGGGGCGCCGAACCACGTCGTGGCCAAGTCGACCGCGGGTGTCATGGATGCATTCGCGAGTGCGACGCACATCGGCATGATCTTTACCCGCTCGCTCTACGGCGGCGACCAGATCGTCGAGGCAAAGTGCGAGGCCTGCGGAACGAACATCTTCTACCGCACCTATCGCAGTGATCCGAGCTACGGCGGAGTGGCCAGGTGGGGCTGGACCGGCTAAGCCTCGGCGCTCTTCTGCTAGCGGTCGTGCTCCTGGTCGGGTGCGACGGTGGTGGCGACCGGCCGCAACGGTTGCTGTACGGCGAACGCGCCCAGGAGTTCAGGCCCGTCGCGGGCAGCGTGATTGCGCTCGGCCGGGTCCTTGACGGCACGACACTCGGAAGCCGCTTCACGAGCTGCCGGCCCGCACGCGCGGAGATCGGAAACGACTCGATGGTCGTCGAGCGGATCGGCGTCTTCGGCGAAAGCCTGACCTTCGCCGACGCCGCTCACAAGACGCTGTACGGGTGCGACGGCGGCGTCGACGCGGCGGGCGAGCGCAAGCCGCCGTGGTGTGGCAATCCAGCAGGGCTCCTATTCCACGGCAAGCTGCTCGACCCGCGGCTCGACGTCCTCTGTCGTGATCGCCAGAGCCGGCCGCTTGCATACGCGTGGGTCGAGCCGGCCGCGGGTGTGCGGTGGATCGGTGTCGACCAGGGCGGCTACACCGAGATCTATGAGGTGCTGGCGGGCTTACCCGTGCGGATTGCCTCCGCTCGCGGCATCCAGCCCGGTCGGGCGCGCGCCAGCTTCGACGTCACGCAGTACGACAGCCACGGAAAGGAGCTGGTCAAGGGAAGACTCGAGGCCGGGGTTGCGGGCTGATTCGAGGGGTAGACTCGGTCCATAGTGTGGGAGTTGATCTGGCTGATGGTGATCATGAAGATCCCCATCCTTTACCTCTGCTGGGTCGTCTACTGGGCGATCAAGTCCGAGCCTGCACCCGAGCAGCCGGCCGCGCTCGTGCCGGCTGTCGACGAGTCGGACCCGCCGCCCTGGCGGCCCAGACGCGTCCGTCCGCGCGCGTCAGGTCCGCACGGCCGTCCTTCACGCGGGTACGCGCGAACGCGTCGCGCTACGGTGCAGCCGTGAGCTCGACGCCCTACCGGCGCAGCCGCCCTGCTGAGACGGTCGGCGGGTTCCTGGCAGCGGCCTCGATTTTCCTCAGTCTGGCCGGGGTCGCCTACCGGCCGCTGCGGCTGGTGCCGTTTGCGATCTTGATCGCGCTGATCGCCGTCGGTATCGGCGGGCGGAACGAACGCCTCGCGACGTATGCCGTCTCGATTGGAGCTGCTTGCTTCGCGGTCGGGATGGCGGTGGCTGTGATCACCAGCCATCCCCTCTGGTAGCGCGTGCCGTTGCTACAAAGGACGTAATGACTGACGTCGACGGCCTGAACGCGGGCTTCGCACGCGACCTGCTCGAGGAGTACCTCGAGAACCCCGACGCGGTCCCGAGCGAGTGGCGCCAACTCTTCGAGAGCGGCGACAGCGACATCGTCGCGACCCATCCCGGTCTCGCTCGTCTGCTGGAGGCTGCTGGAAATGGCCATCCGGCTCCGACTCCCGCTCCGGCGCCCGCTGCGGCACCTTCAGAGACGACGGCGCAGGCCGAGCCCGCCTCCGACGAGGTGCTCGGCGCGGTCGCAGCGGCGATGGCCCTCGTCAAGGCGCACCGCATGCACGGCCATCTCGCGGCCCATCTCGACCCCCTCGGATCGGAGCCACCCGGAGATCCCGCGCTCGAGCCCGAGCGGCTGATTCCCAAGCTGACCCCCGAGCTCCAGGCACGCGTACCCGCCGCAGTCCTGCGCATGTACGTCACGGGCGACACGCTCGCCGACGCCCTGCCGCGTCTGAGCGCCACGTACACGGGAACGATCGCGTACGAGATCGAACACATCGCCGATCACGAGAAGCGCGTCTGGCTGCGGCAGGCAATCGAGTCCGGCAAGTACCGCACGCAACTGGCCGTCGAGGAGAGGAAGGAACTGCTCGCGAGTCTTTCTCGTGTGGAAGGGTTCGAGCAGTACCTCCGTCGCGCGTTCCTCGGTCAGAAGCAGTTCTCGATCGAAGGTCTCGACGTGATGGTGCCGATGCTCGACGAGGCGATCGAGCTGGCGGCGGAGAACGGCGCGCACGAGGTCGTGATCGGCATGGCTCACCGCGGCCGGCTCAACGTTCTTGCGCACACGCTTGGGCTCGGCTACGACGCGATCCTCCGCGAGTTCGAAGGCGAGCGCACGATCGAGGCGGTCGTCTCCACCGACGAGGGCGGGACCGGCGACGTGAAGTACCACCTGGGCGCGGAGGGGACGCGTTCGACTCCTGCCGGCGAGATCACGGTCACGCTCGCAGCGAACCCGAGCCATCTCGAGGCGGTCGACCCCGTCGTCGAGGGACGCGCGCGGGCGGAGCAGACCGACCGCTCCACTCGCCACGGGATGCACGACCCGAGCGTCGCCATGCCGGTGCTGATCCACGGAGATGCATCTTTCCCCGGGCAAGGGGGCGTCGCCGAGACGTTGAACCTCGCTGCGCTCGAGGGCTACTCGACGGGTGGAACGCTCCACCTGATCGCGAACAACCAGGTCGGGTTCACGACCGATCCAAGCGAAGGGCGCTCCACGCGCTACTCGAGCGACCTCGCCAAAGGCTTCGACGTCCCGATCATCCATGTCAACGCTGACGACCCGGAAGCGGCGATGTCAGTGGTCCGCCTCGCGCTGGCTTTCCGACGCCGGTTCGAAAGCGACGTTGTCGTCGACCTCGTCGGTTATCGACGCCACGGTCACAACGAGCAGGACGAAGCGGCATACACGCAACCGTTGATGACTGCGCAGATCGCGGAGCACCCGACCGTTCGCGAGCAGTTCGCGCAGCGTCTCATCGAAGAGCAAGTCGTCACGCAGGAAGAGGCCGACCAGTTGCTCGCGCAGGTCACGACCGAGTTGAAGCAGGCCCACGAAGCGCTGAAAGCGACGTTCGGCGTACCGCATCCTGCCGAAGGCAAGATCCCGTTCTCCAGCGGCGACGGCGTCGTCACGGCCGTCGCGGCCGACCGGTTGCGTGAGCTCAACGACGAGCTGTTGCGCGTACCGGAGCACTTCACGGGCCACCCGAAGCTGATGAGCCAGCTCCAGCGCCGGCTCAAGGCGATCGACGAAGGCGGCATCGACTGGGGCCAGGCGGAGGCTCTCGCCTTCGGCTCCCTGCTCGTCGAAGGAATTCCAATCAGGCTCACCGGACAGGACACCGAGCGCGGCACGTTCTCGCACCGGCACGCCGTGCTCCACGATGTCAACACCGGCGAGAGGTATACGCCCCTGCAGAACCTCGACGATGCGACCGCGTCGTTCGAGATCTACAACTCGCCGCTCTCGGAGTACGCGTGTCTCGGTTTCGAATACGGCTACTCGATCGCGGCGCCGGAGGCGCTCGTGCTCTGGGAGGCGCAGTTCGGCGACTTCATCAACGGCGCGCAGATCGTGATCGACCAGTTCATCGTCGCGGGACTTGCGAAGTGGCGCGAGACGACCCGGCTGACGCTGCTCCTACCGCACGGCTACGAAGGGAACGGCCCGGAGCACTCGAGCGCTCGGCTGGAGCGGTTCCTCCAGCTCGCCGCGCAGGAGAACATCCGCGTCGCCAATCCCTCGACCTCGGGACAGCACTTTCATCTGGTCAGGCGTCAGGCTCTGGACGCCGCGGGCCGGCCGCTGGTCGTGATGACGCCGAAGGGGCTCTTGCGGCTGAAGCAGGCTTCCTCGACGCTCGCCGATCTCGCAGAAGGCTCGTTCCAGCAGGTGATCGACGATTCGGATGCAGCGCACGAGGACGTGACGCGTCTCGTGTTCTGCTCCGGAAAGGTCTACTACGACATCGCCGGCCACGAGGCGCGCGCAAAAGCAGTGCAGGTCGCGGTCGCGAGGCTCGAACAGCTCTATCCGTTCCCTGTCGATGCCTATGCGGAGCTCATCGGCCGTTATCCGAATCTGCGCGAAGTCGTTTGGGCGCAGGAGGAGCCGCAGAACATGGGTGCGTGGCGAACGATCCGGCATCGGCTCGAGGCGCCGCTGAAAGAAGCCGGAATCCCGCTCAGCTACGTCGGCAGACCGTGGCGTGCGAGCCCGAGCGAGGGGTACCCCACTGCGCATCTGCGCGAGCAGGACCGCATCGTCCGCGCCGCTTTCGGAACGAGCTAGGGCTTCTTCGCAGTGCGACGCGTCTTTGCCCGCGCACTTGCCTGCAAGACCTTTGAGGCGACCCTCGGCCCGTGTCGTCGAGCCATGTTCATTACCTGCCTGCGCTGCTGGGGCGGCAAACGCCGCCAGATGTCCCACGCTGTGAGCGCGATAGCGACGGGGCCGAATCGTGGTCGCATGACGCTATCCTCGCACAGGGTCTAGTCGTTGCCCTTGTCGTTGCCCTTGCCTTTGTCCTTGCCTTTTTCCTTGTTACTGCCGTGGTCGTTTTCACCTTCGGTCGGCGGCGATTCGCTCGCAGGCGGCGGTGTCGCAGCGGGAGGCGGAGCCGTCGTCTCTGTGGGCTCTGGGCCATTGCCGTTGCCCTTTCCCTTGTCCTTGTTCTTGTCGTGTCCCTTGCCTTTTCCCTTGCCCTTACCGCTGTCGGTCGGCTGGCTGGGAGCGGGCGCGACCGGCGTCGGCGGAGTCGCGGCTGTGGCTAGCCCCCGCGTGTCGACCGCCGGGGCTGGAGCGGGCGCGGGTGTGGGTGTGGGAGTGGGAGTAGGAGTAGGAGTCGGGGTAGCCGGTTTCGGGGCCGCGGGTTTCGGTGCCGGCCTTGGGCTTTTCAACCCGTCGGCCCTGTCGGAACGGCGGCTCGATGCCAGGAAACCGCGGTCGGCGGCAGAACCCGATCGACCGACCGACCCGAAGGCCGCGGGGAAGAGCGGATTCGAGCTGCCCAGCCGTCCAGTGCTGGCCGAAAGCGGTGGCCCGGAGGCGACCACCTGTACGGAGCGCTGAAGGAATGATGGCGGGGCCGTCAACGATCCGCCGGCGTCGTGCGCCGTGCCCACAAACGCGGGCATCGCGAGCGCGAAACCTATGGCTCCCGTCATCAGCGCGGCGGCTAGGACGCGCGCGCACTTTTCCCTCATGTTTCTCCCCTACCTTGTCGATATCTCGTACCAGGGTATCGGCACTTGGGGGGAATGGCTTGAAGGAAGGTCTTGGGTAGTTTCAAGGTCAAGCTCGTCGCTTATTTCCTGCTGCTGTCCCTACTTCCCTTGGCAGCGGCTTTCTGGGGCTTCTCGACCGTAGCGGCGCAGAGTGAGGCTCGGCGGGTCGACGCCCGTCTCCAGGCCGGGCTGCGGGCAACGCTGGCCGCCTATCAGGAGGCGCTTCACTCGGCCGACGAGTCTGCCGGGAGGCTTGCCCGTCAGCCCGCCTTCCAGCGGGCGCTCGCGGCTCGCGACCGCGCCGCACTCGAGCGCATGCTCAAGGGAAAGCCCAACCTGGCCGTCGAGGCGCCTGGGGGCTTTCACGTCGGTGTGGCCGATCAGGCGGCTGCCACTCGGCAAGTTGCCGTTGTCGGGCCCGGAGGCGCACGCGGAGCAGTGATCGCCTCGGTTCCGCTCGACCGTGCCCTGGTCAAGCGTCTGGAGGCTCGTTCCGGTCTCGAGCAAGAGGACCACGTCCTCGTGGTCGAAAACGGTCGGATCGTGGCAGGGCCACCGGGCGTGGGCGACCGCGTCGATCTCACTTCCGGCAGAACCCGAACCATCTCGCTGGGCGGAACGAAGTACCGCGCACTGGTCGCGGGCACCCTCGACGAACGCCCGAACGCGACGCTCGGCGTGATCAGTCCCCAGGCGCTCATCGACGCCGCCAATCGAAAGGCGACGCAGCAACTCCTCATCGGTCTCATCGCCGCTCTCGTCTTCGTCGCTTGCGTGGCCTACGTCGAAGGTCGAGCGATCGTGCGCACGATCCGACGCCTGGTCGACGCTGCTGCCGCAATCGCACGCGGGGATCTGAAACAGCGCGTGCCCGTTCAGGGTCGGGACGAATTCGCGCTGCTCGGTCGCACGTTCAACCAGATGGCCTTCCAGCTCCAGATGCGTCTCGACGAGCTCGAGGCAGAGCGCGGGCGCCTACGCGACGTCACCTCGCGTTTCGGCGAGGCCCTCGGCGCCACCCACGACACCGAGCAGCTGATGCGCCTGATCGTCGAGGGTGCGATCGAGGCCACCAGTGCGGCCGGGGGAGTCCTCGTCGGGACGAGCGGCTCGCTCGTCACGGCCGGCTACCCGGACAGAGGCTCGGAGCGGCTCGAGGTGCCGCTGCAGGCCGGGTCGATCAGCTTCGGTTCGCTGATCCTGTTCGGCGACGAGTTCAGCGACGAGGACCGCATGACTGCGATCTCGCTCGCGTCCCATGCAGTCGTCGCGCTCGACAATGCGCGCCTGCACCGGATCGTCGAACGGCAGGCGCTGGTCGACGGGCTCACCGGTCTGGCGAACCGGCGGCAGTGCGAAGAGACCCTGGCCGACGAGCTCTCTCGCGTCGAGCGCTTCGGCGGGGCGTTGTCGGTCGTCGTCGCGGACATCGACTGGTTCAAGGACGTGAACGACCGCCACGGGCATCCAGCCGGCGACCTCGTCCTGGGTGAGTTCGCCGCGCTTCTGCAGGAGACCGTCCGGGACGTCGACCTCGCCGGACGCTGGGGCGGGGAGGAGTTCGTTCTGATCCTGCCCGGGACCGACCTGGAGGGTGGAGCCCAGCTGGCAGAGCGAATCCGGGTTGCTCTCGCCGGCCGAATCGTGCTGGCCCTGGACCGGGCTCCGATCACGGTGACAGCCAGCTTCGGGGTTGCCGCGATCCCCCCGGCCAAGACGGCCTCGGAGCTCTTCGCGGCGGCTGATGCGGCCATGTATGACGCCAAGCGGGCAGGGAAGAATCGGGTGGCGACGGCCCCCGAGCGGGTCTCACACTCCTGAACGCCCCTCGGGGTTTCCGGCAGGTTTCTAGGGGGAAAGTCCCAATGAAGGGCTACAATCTTCTCTTGCAGGGACTGCCCAGCCCCCTACCCAGGAGCCCTCTATGCAAGTTGAGACGCCGTCGATTTTCGCAAAGGTCATTCAAGACCACCTCGAGCTGAAGGAGCGGAACGCGAGGCTCGAGGAGTCGATGCCGATCGGTCATTACAAAGCCGCCGATCCGTTCGACAACCATCCACTGTTCAAGACCGAGGAGCAGGCACGCCTCGAAGAAACCATGGACGGCGACGAGGTCGCTGTCAGCCCCGAGTCCCCTGTGCTCGCCTGGCCCGGCGAGGAGACTGCGGAGAACGCCGCCGGCCCGGAACCCGAAGAAGGCCTTTGGGGCCGCAGCCGCGACTTCGACTGGGGCGACTAACCGTTCGCCTTTCGGTCCCGGCGTCGTAGGGTAGGTCCCTTCTGACCACGACGACGGGAGGCTGAACATGAAGCGGCTTCTGCTGGGATTCGGGCTTGCAGCGGGTCTTGCCTATGCGGTGCGCCAATGGCTCGGCGCGCCTCAGCCGAACCCGAGCTGGGACGAGACCGACAACGACCCGGAGGATCTGAGCCAGGACCTCGCGCAGCGCGCCCGCGCCGCGGAAGGCGCGCAGGCGGAGGAAGAAGCTCCGAGCATCTAGACCATCGGAGAAGGCCCCGAGTCAGCCCGGCTGATGTTCGGTCTGGGTGCCGATCTCCCACAGGTGACATCCCTCACAGGCGGCCGCCGCCTCGCGGAGTGCCACGAGTGACCGCTCCTTCGGGAGAAAGTCTGCGGCCGAACCGGTCGCCTCAGCCTTGGCCATGCCCTCGGTATGACCGCTCGTCGGCGAGAGGAACCCCTCAACAGGGGGATACGAGCGGGATTCAGCCTCGCTTGACTTTGTGTTCGCTTCTGAAAAAGGGGGCTCCACTGCGGTCGTACAACCAAATCGAATTCAGCCTGTGAGTGATCACGCTCTTCCGCTGCGCCTCGTCGAGGAGGACGGACACTCCGACGCGTCCCAAGGGACCGCTCGTGTCGAGTCCTATCGCCGCCTCGCGGACGTCTTTCACGACGTGCTCGCCGAGCAGAGCCTCGACGCTCTGTTGGACCGGATCGCGGACGCGCTTGCCGAGCTCGTGCCGCACGATTCGCTGACCATCTACGAGGCCGACGAGCCGCGGCGCCTGTTGATCCCCGTCTGGGCGCGCGACAAGTGGGCGGACAAGATCCTTGCCGACAGCTGTCCGTTCGGCGTCGGCCTGACGGGCTGGGGTGTCGAGCATCGTGAGTCTGTGCTCGTGAACAAGGCTCACCTGGATCCCCGCACTGCGACGGTTGCAGGGACGCCGGAGGACGAGCCCGAAGCTTTGATCACGATCCCGCTGATCGCACGCGATTCGATCAAGGGCGCACTCAACATCTACCGCCTCGGCGATGACGCGGCTTTCGACGAGGACGAGTTCGAGCTGGCGAAACGATTCGGCGACGCTGCGGCGCTCGCGCTCGACAACGCTCAGATCCGTGCGCGCCTCGAGCACCAGGCGCAGACGGATCCGCTCACCGGCCTCTTCAACCACCGAGCCTTCCACGAGCGCCTGCGTCAGGCACTCGCGAATGCCAGCCGGTCGCACGATGCCGTCTCACTTCTCATGCTCGACATCGACGACTTCAAGCGCGTCAACGACGTGTACGGGCACGGTGCCGGCGACGAGATCCTTCGCAGCCTCGCCGACACCCTCAAGGATGCCGTGCGCACGTCGGACGTTGTCTACCGCCTCGGCGGCGAGGAGTTCGCGATCGTGATCGCGTCGCGCTCGGCGCAGAACGCAGAACGTCTTGCGCACCGGCTCGTTGAACGCGTCGAGGCCACCGAGTTCGATCCGGCCGGCCGCATCACGATCTCGGTCGGGCTCGCTCGCGGTCCCGAGCACGCCATGAACCCGCGCGAGCTGATCGCCTGCGCGGAGGCGGCGATGATGACCGCAAAAGCCCGGGGGAAGAACCAGATCATCGTCTATGACGACGCGGAGCTCGAACGCCCTGAAGGCGAAGAGGTTCCATCCACGCGTGACGTTCGCTCTGTCGCGCACATGAAGATGCTGCAGAGCCTCGGCAGCAAGCTCAGTCGACTCAACGACGTGCGGCAGATCGGCAACGTGATCGCGACCGAGCTGCGTTCTCTGATCGATTACCACAATTGTCGCGTTTCGGTGGTCGAGGGCGAGGACGTGATTCCGATCGCGTTCGTCGGTCAGTTCACCTCCGAGACTCAGGAGCCGCTCGAGATCCTCGCGTGCAAGGTCGGCCAGGGAATTACGGGCCGCGTCGCCGAGACCGGCGAGTCGTTGCTGATCGGCGACGCCGCCAATTGCGAGTTCGCGCGCGTGCTTCCCGGAACGGATGCCATCGACGAATCGCAGGTGGTCGTGCCGCTGACCTACGGAACACGCGTCGTCGGGATCATCGTGATCTCGAAGCTCGGCCTGAACCAGTTCGACGAAGACGATGTCCGCTTGCTGGAAGTGCTCGCGGGCCACGCCGCCGTGGCGCTCGAGAACGCCAGCCTCTACGAGGCCGCCCGGCGTGAGGCCGAGCGCGCGACCGCATTGCTCGAGTTCAGCCGCCAGCTCTCGACTGCCGAGGGCATGGACGAAGTCGTCGAGCGCATCGTCGAGCGGTCTGCGCGAACGGTCGGCTCACCGCGCGCATCGGTGTGGTTCCAGGAAACGGCCGGCGAAGACGTCAGGGTCCGAGCGACCCACGGATATCCGGAGCTCGACAGCGAGCGTCTCTCCCGAATGCATATCGACCACGAGACCGCGGAGGGCTTCTTCTCCGCGAAGGAGCCGTTCGTCGTCACCGAGGAGCAGCGCGCTGCGATCAAGGGCGCCACCGACGTCGGTGTGGGGAGACCCTTCGCGATTGCCCCGCTCACGCTCGACGGTGGGCGGCTCGGCTGCATCGCGGTCGCCGCGCCCGAGGACGGCGAGTTCACCGAGCGGCAACTGCGCCTGCTCGCAGGCGTGGCGCATCAGGCCAAGCTCGCGCTCACGAACGCGGGGAACTTCCAGAGCCTCGAGAAGACATTCCTGTCGACGGTCGAGGCGCTCGCCAACGCGCTCGAGGCGAACGACGAATACACATCCTCACACGCCCGCTGGATCACCGACCTGTCCCTGAAGGTCGGGGAAGGTCTCGGCCTCGACACCCGCTCGCTGAAGCGGCTGGAGCTCGGTGCGCTCTTCCACGACATCGGGAAGATCGGCATTCCCGAGGCGATCCTCTCCAAGCCGGGCCCGTTGACGGCGGACGAGCGGAAGCTCGTCGAGAAGCATCCCGAGCTCGGCGAGCGGATCATCGCGCCGATCGACCGGCTGGAAGAAGTCAAGCCGATCGTGCGTCACTGTCACGAGCGCTACGACGGCACCGGCTATCCCGACCGCAAGGCAGGCGAAGACATTCCGATCGAGTCGCGCATCATCCTTGTCTGCGACGCGTACCACGCGATGACGACCGACCGCCCCTACCGCAAGCGGCTTCCGAAGGAAGAGGCGCTGCGGCGGCTCGACGAGGGTTCCGGGACCCAGTTCGACCCGGCGGCCGTCGAGGTCTGCAAGCGCGTCTTGGCCGAGTACTTCTAGCCCGACCTGGTGCGGCCGCCGCTGAAGGCGTCCAGTCCTTCGGTGAAGCTGACGTACGGGACCGCGGGCAGCGCGGCCTCTCGCTCACGCAGACGTTCTGCATCCTCGAGCGCACGTTCGCGTCTTCGAATGCTCTCCTGCTGGTTCGCGAGACCGGCCTGTACGCGTAGAAGCTCTGCCTCACTCGCGAGGACTGTTGCCTCACGCGCTGCGAGCTGCGATTCGAGCAGTGCGAGCTTGCGCTCGCTCTCCACTGATGCTTGCTGCTCGACAGCCCCTGCGGCTCGCTCGCGAGCGGCGAGCTGCTGCTCGAGGTCGTCGACCGCCTTCGCGCGTTCCTCGAGCTGCGCTAGGAGCTCCGTAACCTTGCGCTCGCTCTCCTTCGCCGATCGCTGCTCGGCCGCTACCGCCTCTTGCTCTCGAGTGGCAAGATGCCGAGCTCGCTCATCGAGCTCCTTCGCTCGCTGGGCTGACGCTCGCTCGCGCTCGTCATCGCTCTGCTCCTGCTCGGTGCGCATGGCGAGGTTGCGTGCTTCCATTCCTCGCGCCACATCGGAAAGACGGTTCCGCTCTGTCTCCAGCTCCTGCTCCGTGGCCTCGAGGGCGGCAGCCCGTGCGACGAGCTCGTCGGTCGTCCGGGAGACCTCGGTGCGCGACGCTTCCAGCAGGCGTTCCTGCTCCTCGAGCGCCGCCTGCCGCGCCGCGAAGGCGGCTTCGCTCTCGCGCAACCGCGCGTACGAGCTCTCGAGCTCTGTGCTGCGCCGCTCGACCGAAGACCTCGACTCCGCAATCTCATGTTCAAGACTCGTCAGTGCCGTCTCGGCCTCCTCGACCTCGAGCTCACGCGCGCGCAGTGCGGTCTCGCGCTCCGCAACCTGACGCTCCCGCGGGACGAGCCCGTCGAGCCGCTGCTGCGTGTCCGTCTCGCGGCGCGCGAGCAACTCTTCGGCATAAGCGCGATCCGTTTCCTGTGGGCGCTCGGGCCGTCGTAGGCGCAGGCGGCGTCCGTCCTGACTGCGCGCGTCGATCGCGTCCAGCTCCCGAGTACGCCGCTCGACCTCGAGCTCTCGGCGCGCGACGTCGGCTGCCCGTTCGCGGAGCGCGCGTTTCAGGTCCTCGACCTGGACCAGGGCCTCGACGGTCTGGCGCTGCCGTGCCTCCGCGAGGTTCCGCGCAAGGCGCCGCACTTCGTCGCGGTCAGCATCGTCCTCAGGCTGCTGCCAGGCTGCCTCCCACCCAACAGATTCCCACGAGTCCCCCCGACTCTCCATGGTTCAGAGCGTAGCGCGCGTCGAGGCTCTTGTCCCCTCCCAGCAGGGGAGTTCCGGACTAGCCGCTGATGCGGGTGAGACGCGAGTGGTCGTGGCGGATCCGGACCGCGAAGTCGCCCCCGCCGAGCGGCTGGATCACGTAGCCCTCGGCGGTCAGATCGTCGCGCTGCGACAGGGCTACGCCGGCCGTCACGCGGCGAGGACGGAACCGCAGGCGCAGCACCTCCGTGCTGTCCGCGTCGAACGTCCGGTAAGCGACGGTCCCATGCGAGTACTCGACCGATTGGACCACCGAGGTCGAGCCGAGGAGATGGTTCTGCCGCCTGGGTGCGAGCTCCGGCATCGCGGCCATCGCCCAGTTGAAGCTGCGCAGATAATCGCCGTACCCGTCGCTGAACCAGAAGGTATTCCCGGGCCGCTGGCCGCAGCAGGAGATGCGTCCGTCAGGGGCGGCGAAATATGTCGAGTAGCTCAGCGAGCGTACGGCTTGTTCGCGTGCGCGCTCGTCGCCTGTGCGCGCGTAAAGGAGTGCGTTCGCCGCTGCCCAGCGGGACGTCGTGCTGCCGAGGCCGACGCGCGAGCAGCAGCCAGGCCTTCCCGGTGCGCGCTGTTCGTCGATCCCCCACGCTCCTGCGAAGGGGCCACGTCCGAAGGACGTGCGCACCCAGCGTAGGAGGCTCGTGGCGTGCTCTTCCCATTCCGAGTCGAGGGTCTCGGGTGACGCGTGGCTCAGGAGGTACTGCGCCGTCAGAGTGGGAGACGCCTGGTTGATGGAGCGGGGGTTGTAGGGAACGTCTTCGTAGAAGCCGCTCCAGCGGTTCCACGCGGGACTATCGCGATTGAGCTGATGCTTCAGCAGCCAGGACCATGCGAGGTCGCGTGCGCGGGTGTACGCAGCCGTGTTCCCGGCGCGGATCTCGATCAACTCGTCGAGCAGTCCGACCGGCCCGACGACGAGCCCGCCGAACTGTGCGCCGTCGAGCACGGCACCCGTGCGCGCGTTGACCCGGAAAGGCCAGGGCGTGTGTGTCGCGTCTCCGGCGCGTACATGACGGGCGAGCGCATCGCCGGTCGCGACCGCTGCACGCAGATAGCGACGATCGCCGGTCAACTCGTAGAAGAGGAGGTAACCGAGGCCGAGCATCCCGACCTTGTCCGTCTCGATGCCGCCGTAGAAACGCCGCGGCAGACCGGCCAGACAGCGGCCGTAATTGCGCTCGCCCGCGCAGGCGGTCGGGAACGGAACCCGTGACCAGGACCAACCGGCCGGCGACGTTCCGTGCGTCAGCTGATAGTCCAGCATCTCCCGCACCACCCGCACCGCACGGCGGTCACCCGAGTAGGGGTACCACGACACGAGCGAGTCGACGAACGTCGCATTGAGGAATGCGGGGTTGTGTTGCCAGTACGCGCCGCGAAGGGTCTGGCCATCGAAGACCGCGTAGTTGAGATAGACCTTCGCGCCGGTGCGTGGATCGCGTGGAACGTGCTGTTCGATGAACCTCCAGCCGAGGCGCAGCACGCGGTCGTAACCAAGCCCTGCCTGCGGTCGATACCAGGGCAGCAGCCTTCCCTGTGCGTCCCGCACGGCGTGGTGCCACGGCAGCAGCTTGTGGAGCGGACCCGATCGCGCGGCCCGTAACGAGGCAGGCTCGCGAGTGGGGACCAGGTCGAACTTCTTCAACGACGGAATGAGCATGAAGTACGGGCGCATGTCCGCGGAATGAGGCCACGTGCCGACGACCGTCTGCAGCGGGCCGGCGGGACTCAGCCGGCGCAGCTTGCGAGCGAGCGAGGCGGCCTGGTCGGCCGACCGGACGACCCGGTCGGTTCTACTCCACCAGAGCTGAAGGGGGACTCCTGAGCGCGCCAGCGCTCGCGCGTAGGTAATCGGGCTGCGACGTGCATATGCGCGCGGCGCGCTGCGCGGAGTGCCGCCGATCTCGGTTCGCGCGAGGTTGCGCAGACCGAAGCCGAGCGGGTCTCCCCATTTCCTGACGCAGCCGCGATTGCAGGGAAGGCGGGCGAAATCGCGGTAGCGCCCGGCCATGTCTGTCACGGGGTCGAATGCGGCGGCGCCGGCGAGTAGTCCCGGATGGCGCGCGGCGAGCAGCAAGGTCTCCTGTCCCCCCATGCTCGTGCCGAACGCATAGATCCTCTTCGGTGCGAGCCGCAGCCATGGAATCGCTCGTCGAACGATCTCGGGCATCCGGGCGAGGTCCTCGATCTGTCCGGGGTAGCCCCAGGAGAGGCGTCTGAACCTGCGGCCTTGTCCCTCGGGATTGACGACCGCGAACGGCCCGAGCTTAGGCAGGTTGCCCCAGCGATCGACGTTCTCCTCTGCCGAGACACCGCGCCCGTGCGGCGAGATGATGAGCGGCAGCGGCGGATTGTTTCCGGGGCCGTACCAGTCAGGCACCACGACGTACGCTGCGCGGCGGTAGCCGTCGTGGGTCTTGTAGTGGATGGTCACCACCTTCACCTCGACCTGACTCCAGGAGGCGCGTCCCCCGGTCGGTCCCAGCAAGACGAGCCCGGCGCAGACGGCGAGCAAGGCGAGAGAGACAGGCAGACCCCTTCGACCCATCCGGGGAATGATCCCACAGCGCCCCCGGGACGGCCGGTTTCGTGACGGCGTGGCTCGACCCTAGGCTGGGGCCGGAGCGTCGGCGGCAGCCGTCTTGCCGCGCGACTTCCGCTTCGCCGTCGCAGTGACGACGCGGTTCTTGCCCGATCTCTTTGCCTCGTACAGTGCGGCGTCGGCAGCCGAGACGAGCTCCTCGACGCTGGACTGCGCGGGGTAACACGCAGCCCCGAAGCTGGCCGTTATCTGGAACGGAGTTCCGTCCGGCGCCTTGACGACCAGTTGCTCGAGGTTCTTGCGGATCTTCTCTGCCAATGCGCGTGCACCGCTCAGATTCGTTCCGGGCAGCACGAGAGCGAACTCCTCGCCTCCGTAGCGGCCCGGGAGGTCCAGCTCGCGAACGGCCTCGGCCAAGGATTGTCCGACACGCCGGAGAACCTCGTCGCCAGTCTGGTGGCCGTAGGTGTCGTTGATCGATTTGAAGTTGTCGATGTCAGCGAGCACGAAGGCGATGTTCGTGCCGAGCCGCCGGGCGTGGTCGACTTCGTCGTCGAGGCGCTCGTCGAACGCGCGCCTGTTGGCCAGATTCGTCAGGCCGTCGGTCTGCGCTTGCCGCGTGAGGCGTGCGAGATCGGCCAGGACGCGGGCAACGGGGCGTGCCAGACGCGTCGCCAATCCGGCCGCAAACGCGAGCGTGATCGCTGCGACGAACAGGAGGCGCCTTCGATACGCATTGATCCGAGCGTCGACGGCGGAGACCGGCTCAACCGCGACGAGCGATGCATTCCCCGCGGCGAGCTTCGCGGACGTCGAGTAGAACGGCACCGTTGCGAGCTCGAGCCGGTGATTGCGTACGTCGACGGGCGTTCCTGCGGGGCCTCCTGCGATCACGCGACCGTGCTTGACCAGTAGGAGCGCGGCGTGCTTCGGCATCGGCGTGGCGTTCTGCAACACGGCGAGCAGCGACCGATCCATCGGAACGGCCATGGTCACCCGCGCGACCAGGCGATTCTTGCTCGCCAGAGTTGCGGTCGCCGCGAGTCGCGGTTCCTGCGGAAGGTTTCCGAACGTGCGACCGCGCAGGACGATGCGCGCGTCATGCGAAAGGGCGATCGAGCGGAGCTGTGCATCGTTGCCTGCGAGCACGGCCTGCTGGAGTGATGTGGACGCGGCGAGCTCGCTGACGCGTGTCCTGAGGTTGGCTCGCATGGTCGAGAACGTCGAGGCCGCGACACGCGCGGTGCTCGCCAGCTCGGTCGCTGCCTCTTGCCGGTTCGAGTGCCTGGCGCTCAGATCCAGCGTGAAGACGACTGCGGCAATTGCTGCCGCGAAGAGCAGGAACACGACGAGCGCGGCCCGGGTGACGGCCAGCCGGCCGTAGCGAGAGCGAAAGCGGCCTTCCATCTACTGTCCCTTCTTCGGATTCCCTTTCGGGGCTCCGCTTCCGGCGCCGTTGCCGTTTCCGTTGCCGCCTGCGTTGGCGCCGCCGGCGTTCGGGTTGTTGCCGCCAGCGTTGCCGTTGCCGTTGCCGTTGCCGTTGCCGCCTGCGTTGTTGCCGCCGGCGTTCGGGTTGTTGCCGCCAGCGTTGCCGTTTCCGTTGCCACCGGCGTTGTTGCCGCCGGCGTTCGGGTTGTTGCCGCCAGCGTTTCCGCCTGTTGCCGCCTGCGTTGTTGCCGCCGGCGTTCGGGTTGTTGCCGCCAGCGTTGCCGTTTCCGTTGCCGCCTGCGTTGCCGTTGCCGTCATTGCCGCCGGCCGGCACGGTGCCTGCGCCAGGCGTGGGCGTTGGCCCGGCAGAGCTTCCGTCGCTCGACGGGGTGTCCTCGGTGAGGGCCGGCTCCTGCGGCAGTCCGGACGGGACGTCGGTGTCGGCCGGCGGAGGCGGATCGATCGGAAGCGTGGGCGGCGCAGGGGTCTGGGGCTCCGGATCCGGCTTCCGCGGAGGCGGCGGGGAGGAAACAGGAGGCTGGGGGGCCGGCGGCGCGGGCGGGGCAGGAGCCGGACGTGAAGCAGAGGCGAGTTGAGTGCTCTCGATGACGCGAGGCCCGTTGTTCGTCGCAGTCGGTGCCGGTAGCCCCGTCGGGAGCGCCACGGCCATCGACGCCGCCGAACGGGCGTCCGTATCCACCAGCTTGGTGGCGAGTTTCGTGCCGAGCGGGTCGGGCGCCGGAAGCAACAGCGAGAGCAGTCGAGCCTGCCGGCCGGCGACCCCATTCGATTGCGCGAAGGTGCGGCTGTCCTGAACGCCGAGAACGGCGCTGCTGAGCGAGATCGAGACGTTGCTGGTCGTGCCGCCGCCCACGCCCGGAAGGAGGGGGAGGCCGGGCAGGGCCAGGCCGATCCACAACGCGGTCGCAAAGGTCGCCGTCGCGGCGAGCCCCGCCGACTCGAGTGTCGACAGAAGCCTCGAAGCCATCGAGGGCCGTGTAGGTGTTTGCCGCCTATTCTCCATGTCCGCCAACCGCAGTACTTGCTTTCCAAACATCGGCCGTGCGCGGCTTGGATGGCCTCCCCCGTCCGAGGGAGTAGGGCCACTCACGACCGGTAAGGGCCCGACGCCACAATCCGCTTCCGCGAGGCCTGCGTAGGCCCGGATGAAGGGGTCGACCTGCGATCCCGAATCGCAAGGAGGGGGACTAGTGAAGAAGCTTCTCGGAGTGATCGGCGCGGCCGGGCTCGTGATTTTGGCCGTCACCGGGGCAGCAGGCGCGCGGAGTGAGGCAACGCGGATCCAGATTGTGGCCGCGATGACCGCGGGAGACGAAGTGCCGGCCCCGAAGGGGGATGTCGGCTCTGCTCGCGGATTGTTCACCGCGACGCTGACCAAATCGGACAACGGCGCGGTTCTCAACTGGCAACTGTCGTTCAGCGGCCTCACAGGGGATGGGACCGCTGCACACATCCACATTGCCGCCCGCGGTGTTTCGGGGCCGGTCGTGGTGCCGCTCTGTTCTCCCTGTTCGAGTGGCGCAACCGGCACGGCGAACATCAATGCGACCGTGCTCGAGGCGATTCAGAACGATCGCGCGTACGTCAACGTGCATACGAAGACGAATCCCGCGGGTGAGATCCGGGATCAAGTGTCACCGGCCGACACCCTGAAGACGTCGTTGCGCGCCGCGCAGGAGCGGCCGAAGCCGAAAGGCAAGGTTGGCCGTGCGCGCGGTGCGTTCACGATGACGATCACAAAGAAGGGATCGTCAGCGGTGCTTGCCTGGCGACTGACGTTCAGCAGGCTCACAGGCAAGGCGGTAGCGGCGCACATTCACAGCGGTGCACGCGGCAAGGCAGGCCCGGTCATCGTGGCGCTCTGCGCGCCGTGTAAGAGCGGCGCACGCGGCACTGCGACGGTCGACGCATCGGTCGTGAGTGTCCTCGAGGCGGGGCGTGGCTACGTCAACGTCCATACGAGGAAGAATCCGGCAGGTGAGATTCGCGGCCAGTTGGGAGTCGCGGCGCTGACCATCTCGTAGCGCCTAAGGCAAACGGAGTGGCGCCGGCGGATTGAAGTCCCGCCGGCGCTCCCTCCGAAGAGTCGATGTCCGGATTCCGGCTCCTTTATCGAGTTCCCGACCGCGAGGCATTGAGGGCTTCGAGGCCACGCGCCGTCAGAATGACCGCACCACTGCCTGCGTCCGTGCGCCGATCGATGCGAACCAGCCCGTCCGTGACCGCGTCGTCCCAGACGGCGGTGCGCGGGCAGTTGCTGCGCCACGCCTCGCGCACGTCGTCGTACGTCCGGCTGCGGGCTGTTGCCCACTCCAGGAGTTCCAAGGTTGGCGCCGCCACTCTCATGCTTCCAGGATACGCCGCACGGGTGCGGGAACAACGCAGGCCGTGCGAGCGTTTACATGTATGACGGAATGCCGGCATAGACGTGCCGCTCCGCAGTAACCAAGGAGACCTCATGACTCATCATCCAGACCTGCATCTCATCGACGTCCGCTGCTCCACGTGCGGCACGTCATTCACGACCCGTTCGACCGCGACGAGACTCTCGATCGACGTCTGCTCGGCCTGCCATCCGGCCTATACCGGCGGCGAGCAGGTCGCGGTCAGAAGCGACCGGATCGACCGCTTCAACCAGCGCCGGGCTCTGGCCGTCTAGGCTGGAGCGCGGCGTGGCCGCGTCAGGACTTCGCGATCACCTTGACCGGCATGCCGACGTCCGCGAAGTCATACGTCCAGCGAGCCACAGCTACGGCCTGACGGACGCAGCCGTGGGATGCCGGGTAGGCGGGCACGTCGAGAAACTCGTGGAACGCTATCCCGCCCACGAACGGCAGCGCATAGGGAAGCCACTCGCGGAACGGCGTCGACCACCAGCGGCGGATCTTCGCGTAGACGCGGTAGCTTCCCGGTGGCGTTGGAGTCGAAGGCTTGCCGGTCGACACCGCGATCGTCCGGAGCACTCGACCGTCCTCGATCAACAGCGCGACCTGGCGGTCGAGGAGGATCTCGGCTCGCTTCCCGCTCGGGCCGCGGGTCACCGGGGCCGGTCTGGCTGCGGTCACCAGCCGGGTCTCGGTTCGCGCGTCGAGCGAACCGGTTCGCTGGAGACGCTCCCACTTCTGGAACGCAAGGATGCCGTTACGCGTAACCGGCCCGAGACGTCCGTCCGCCTTGTCCCCGAAGAAGCCGAGCTCGCCCAACCGTTGCTGAACAGCCTTGACGTGATCGTCAGGCGGCAGGAGCTCGATCCTCGGCGGGTGCGGGACCGGCTTATTGGGTGTCTGCAGGTACCGGAACGTGATCGGCGACTGAGTGGCGATACCGGGGAAGACGCCGCGCACGGTTCTGCCGTCGATCAGGAGCTTGACCGCGACGGTGCTTCGAAACGCCGTCAGGGTGCGCACGAGCTGCGAGAGCCGCGCCAGGCGGCTGTTGACGTCGCTTCCCGAAACGAAGCGCGCGCCGAGATCGACGGTCGCGAGACCATTCGCGACCTTTACGCTTCGCACCCGGGTGCCGGCGGGCACGTACGTTCGCAGTCCTCGTCGGATCTCTGCAGGCGTCGGTCCGGCCAGCAACTGGTGGAGCGCAGCCGCCGGCGTCGCGCCGGGACGTGTCACGCCGGAGAGCTGCTCACCGCGCAGGAAGAACACTGGCACCCGGCTCTTGCTAGGTGCTCCAGCGGCCGTCGCGACCGCGATGAGCGCGACGGCGAGCGCAAGCAGGCTCAGAACCGATCTGCGGAATTCGTCGCGCAGCACCCGCTGATCATGCCCAGAGGGCGACGCGCTGTGCACCCGGTGCGGCCTAAACTCGTCCGCCGAGCTGTGGAGCGCCATGAGCAGTAGCGGCGATCGAGATGGCCGACCGGCGTTCTCCGGGACGACGGCGTGGGCGCGCAGCCTGCAGACGCCGCTGCGCGAGTTCCTGCGCACCGAGACCGGCGGCGCGGCGGTCTTGCTGGCGGCGGCAATCGCTGCGCTCGTTTGGGTGAACGTCGACGCCTCGTCGTACCATTCGCTCTGGGAGACGAAGCTGTCGATCGAACTCGGGGGCGCAGGGATCACGCTGGACCTTCGCCAGTGGGTGAACAGCGGGTTGATGACGTTCTTCTTCTTCGTCGTCGGCCTCGAGGCACGCCGCGAGTTCGACCTCGGCGAGCTGCGTGATCGGCGGCGGTTTGCCCTGCCTTTGCTCGCAGCCCTCGGCGGCATGGCGGCGGCTGTCGCGATCTACCTCGCCTTCAATGCCGGCCGTCCCTCCGCACACGGTTGGGGGATAGCGATGTCGACCGACACCGCCTTCGTGCTCGGACTCCTCGCGCTTGTCGGGCCGCGCTTTCCCGACCGCTTGCGAGCGTTCCTGCTGACGGTCGCCGTCGTGGACGACATCGTCGCGCTCGTTGTGATCGCAACCGTCTACACCGACACGCTTCGGGTGGGGCCACTCCTTGTTGCCGTGGGCTTCTTCGCTGCCGTCCTGGTCCTACGCAGCGTTCCCGTACGTGGCGGGCTCGTGTACCTCGTCCTCGGGGCCGGCGCCTGGGTGGGCCTGCTCAAGTCGGGTGTGGAGCCGATCGTCGTCGGTCTGGTGATGGGGCTCCTCGTCTACGCCTACCCGGCGCCGCGATCGAGTCTCGAAAGTGCGACGAGACGGTTCCGCGAGTTCCGCGAGCAACCGACCGCCGGCTTGGCCCGCGCCGCCGGAGTCGAGCTCAGGTCTGCGACGTCCCCCAACGAACGGTTGCAGCAGCTCTTTCATCCCTGGACGAGCTACGTCATCGTGCCGCTGTTCGCACTCGCGAACGCGGGCGTTGCCGTCGACAGTGCCTTCCTGGCCCAAGCCTTCAGCTCGCCGATCACGCTCGGGGTCCTTGTCGGATACCTCATCGGCAAGCCGCTCGGCATTCTCGGGAGCTCATCGCTTGCGACGCACTTGAGCCGCGGGAGAATGCGGCCGCCGGTGGGTTGGGTGGCGGTTGCCGGCGGAGGCACAATCGCCGGGATCGGCTTCACCGTCTCGCTGCTGGTGGCAACCCTCGCCTTCGACGGGCGGCAACTCGAGGAGGCGAAGGTCGGCATCCTCAGCGCCGCCGTCGGCGCAGCGCTCATCACGTGGTTGCTGTTCCGCGCCACGGCGCTCCTGCCTCGCCGGCTGCGGATCCGGGCCTTGCTCGGCACCGCAACGCCGCTCGTCGACCTCTACAACGAGGTCGATCCGGAACGGGACCACTTTCGCGGGCCTCTCGAGGCGCCGATCACGCTTGTCGAGTACGGCGACTTCGAGTGTCCCTATTGCGGTCAGGCGGAACCGGTCGTCCGGGAGCTCCTCCGTGACTTCGGTGACATCCGCTACGTCTGGCGGCACCTGCCGCTCAGCGACGTTCACCCGCGCGCCCAGGTTGCCGCGGAAGCAACCGAGGTCGCCGACGAGCAAGGAGCCTTCTGGCAGATGCACGACCTGTTGCTCGACCATCAGGATCGTCTTACCCCCGACGATCTCGTCCGCTACGCCGACGAGCTTGGCCTCGACGTCGAACGGTTCACCAACCGCCTGCAAGAGCACGCCGGGGCTGCTCGCGTGGCGGAAGACGTCGACAGCGCCGACCTGAGCGGCGTCTCCGGCACGCCGACGTTCTTCATCAACGGTCGCCGCCACTACGGCGCCTACGACATCGACACACTCACGAAGGCTGTGCAAACCGCCCGCGCGCGCGCCGCTGTCGCGGCTTGATCGCCGTCGCGGAGCCGCAAAGCCCGGACCGCTGACAGCCTGACGCATGCTGTCGGGAGACATTCGCGAACACTGGCGCACAAGACTGCGCGGACGACTACGGCGCGCTACGCGACGGCAATAGCTGCGACGGAGATGCGCATGCCCTTTGGGCTGATCGGAAGCTTTGCACCTTGTCTTGCGGGCGGATTGGTCGGAAACCAGCGGTTCCATTCCTCGTTCATCCCGGCGAAGTCGGACTCGTCGAGGAGAATGAAGGTCGCTTGGACAACGTCGTCGATCGTGGATCCTGCGGTCCTGAGGATCGCTTCCACGTTCCGCAGGCACTGCCGCGTCTGTTCCTCAATCGTCTCGCCGACAACGTCTCCGGTCGCCGGATCGAACGGGCCTTGACCCGACACAAACACCAGGCCATTCGCTCGGATCGCCTGGCTGTAGCCGGCGAGCCCTCCCGGTGCATCCGAGGTGCTGATGATCTCCTTCGCCACGGCGACGATGCTAACAAGGTGCCCTCGGACGCCAACACTCCCGATCGAGTTCGCGGCTTGCCGCGCCTTGTTACCGAAGTGGGCGGCGGCGCCCCGGCGAGTGATCGCTCGGCTCGGGGGACATTCGCGAACACTGGCGCAAGCGAGGGTCACGTGGCTGGCAACTGGTGGTCCCCGTGGAAGACCGCTTCGACGTTGTTGGACCGGATTTTGGGTCCCGCGCGGCGCGAGCTCTTTGAGGGGTACGGGGCCGGTCGCGTCGGGCGCGTAGCGCGCATTACTGCCAGGTCTTTGTCGCTCCACAGCAGCTCCGCGTCGAGGCCGGCTTCGCGCAGCCACTCAAGTTGATCGTCGGCGCGGTCGGGGAGATCCATCACCCTGTCGATCGGCGTGATCGCGTCCTCCTCGACCTCGGGTACGACAACGTCGGCGAGCACGAATCGGCCGCCCGGATGTAAGGCAGCGGCGACACGCCGGAACAGATCTCGCTTGCCGTCGGCGTCGAGGTGGTGGACAGCTAGTGCCGAGACAACCAAGTCGAACGGCCCATCAGGCAGCGGATCTTCGAGCCGCGCCAGGCGCAGGTCGGCGCCTGGGAACGCAGCGCGCGCCCGCTCGAGCATCTCCGCGCTGGAGTCGACCGCGACGAGCGTCGCACCGGGGTGGCGGGCGCCGACGCGCCGGGCGGTTTCGCCAGTGCCAATGCCGAGTTCGAGGATGGTGCCGGTCGCGACGCCCTCGGTCGCTGCCGCGGTCTGGTCCTGCAGCTGTTCATAGGCGGGGACCTCGGCGAGCATGTTGGCGAGATACGTCTCCGGATCCCAGTGCCACTGTGTCACAGCGCCATCAGTATGTCGGCTGGTCGCCCCCTCGTTACGCAGCGCCGCCCGCCCGCTCATCACGCGCCGGATCAGCATTCGCTAACAGCTGTGGGCCGCATCTGGGTCCCACGCGGCGCGAGCTCTTCGCGGGGTGGGGCCCATGCCCGGCTGCTTCGAGCTTGCATCGCCAGAAGTTCATAGTGGCGATCAGCTGTCTTTGCCGAATCGGGTTCGACCACGCCTCCAGCGTGCTTGCCGGACGCAGGCACTTCCCCTGCGAACGCACGTGGCGTACGGCCTCGTCGGCACCGCTACAGCCTTGCTGGGCGGAGGTCACGCGAGGCCTGCCACGCTTGAGCGTTTCCAATCTCACGGCTGTTTCGGCCTGTGGCGCCGCCAACAGCAGAGGATCGCGACCACGGCGAGCGTCGAGATTGCAAATCTGCGCGCTCTGAGCCGGCTTTCATTGGCGACCTGATCTTGGTAATACGAGAGTAGGTCACCGGCGTAGGCGAGCAGCTCGACTAGGGCTACGCCGGGATCGCACTCAGCTTCGTCTGTCCACGTTGGCGGCACGCGCGTCCTAGTTCGCCGACACACGTCGCTCTTCGAGCTCGATCGCCTCGACGGTGAGCAGGCCAGTCCATTGAGGCTCATCGCGGAGACATTCCTCGAGCGCTTGGTACGCATCCTCCTCGCGGAGAAACAGGTCGATCGCCCCGAGTCTCCGACCTCGACTAGTGCGTAGGCGCGCATCAGCCGTTGGTGTTCTTGAAGTTGCGGATCATTACACGGGCTCTCGCCAGGGTGATGAGTCGTTTGCAGACCTGCCGCTTGAGTCGGGTTTCGAGCGGATCAGACCGCTTCGCTTGTGCTCGTGGTTCCGGCCAGAGGTTCTTTGGGTTCCTCGGCGCGCCACCGAGCTCGAGCGGGATCAGGTGATCCTCCTCGTACGCGGACGGTGGCCCGGTTTCCTCGTATAGCGGCATCTGTTTGAGCTTGAGCGTGTTCGTGTAGCGCACCGGCGGTCGGACCGTCCTCGTCCAGCCCACCTTGCAGATCGTCTTTCCAATCGTGCCTTGCCGAACCGATCGATTCAGCGCACCCGGCGTGAGGCTCTTGATCGGGAGGACGAGCGTCGGGATCGGAGTCGTGGTGATCGTTGTCGTGGTGGTCGTTGTCGTTGTTTGAGTGCTCGTCGGCTCGGTTGCGGTCATTGGCAACGTCGTCGTCGACACCGTGGTCGTGGTGGTCGTGGTCGTGGTGCGTGGTCGTGGTGGTGGTGGTGGTCGACCCGGCTGGCCGGCAGTAGTAGGTCAGGCCGGCGTAGACGATTGTCGTCGTGTCCCGTGACGGGTCGTACTCCGAAGCGCCCGGTTCGGCACAGTCCCACTGCAGACCGGTCGTCAGGTCCGTCCACACGTAGGTGTGGTGATCCGAGGGACAAGTGTGCTGCGAATGGCAGGGATTGGAGTGAGCCGCAGCGCCGTTGACGAGCGCCGCGGCGGCAAAACCAGCGACCGCCGGCACGACGCCTACCCCTATCAGTCCCAGCTTGACCCGCATCCGCCCTCACCTAGAGCGTTGCCCAGTTCGCGACTTATGACCACCGCCCGATCAGGTTAGGCTCCTTGGGCCGTCGCCCCAGCGGCATCGTCACAGATGACCAGCCAGGGCACAGCACACGGCCGCTTTCAACGCGCGATCCATCGCCGTCACGTCGAGGCGGCAGAGATGGCCGCGCGGGAGATGGGCGGGCTATCACTCGCTGATGCGCTCCTGCTCTGCGAACTCCTGGCCAAAGTCGACCCGGCACGCTACGAGCGCGCAGCTTTGCGTTGGCTTCAGCGGTTTTTTGACGAGCGCGTGCCGCCACTCACCGAGGTCGCGCTTGCTGCCACGGCGCTTGCCGAGTTGCGGCACGGTAGACGTAACGTCGGCGTTGAGGCGCTCAAGCGTTTGGTCCGCAGCGGCTAAATGGGCCAAAGGCCATCTGTCTGTGCCCGAAAACACGTTCTAGACTCACGTACCGGTGAGCGCCGAGCAGGCCTGCCTCATCCCGCAGTGCGACGAGTGCGGCGGCCATTGCTGCAAGCCGCACCGTTGAAAGACGGGTTGGCGAGCCTTAGACTGGCGATCGAATGGTCCGCGTCTCGCCGCGGTGGAGGATCGCCGTGCCGCTCATCGCGGCTGTCAGCGTGCTGATCGGAGGATCCGCGCTGGCCAGCGTCCCGAGGTCGATTCAGGGCACTTTCACCCATACCTTTCACACACAGGACTTCGTTAACTCGGATCCTGAACCCACCGGCAAGTACACGATGAAGATCGGCCCATCCGCGGTGATCTGGACCGCAAGAGGGCTTGGCGTTTCAACCGAGCAGGCCAAGACGAACGGAACGCTATTACTCGTCCGCGACAAGCCCGGATCAGTTGGGCGGCTCTGCGCCCAGAACGCTTGGGGAAGCTACCGCTATGTGGTCAGAGGGAAGACCATCACATTCGTCCTCCGCAAGGATCCCTGCAAGCAACGCGGCGAGATCCTCGGAAAGACCTGGGCGCGAAAACGCTGATCGCGCTGCGCGTCCGCTCGGGCTCCCGCTCCCGCGCAGCGTTCACCTATTCGGGCTCGTCCTCGACAAGGAGAGGGCGGAGCCGCAGCCGCCCCCTCCTTGTCTTCCTAACGCGACAAAGGCCACCGTAGTGACGGCAACTTCAGAGGGCAGGCAGAGTCACTTGTAGAGGGCGCTTCTTATGGGGATACCGCGCCGCGCGACGGCGGCTCGATCTACGCGCGGGCTGGGAGAGCAGAACCGCCCCATTACCTGAAGAGGGATTGGCCCCCGCGCGGATGCACGGCCGGCGACTGCGGCGACACCGACCTGCAAATACGAGGGCCGACCCCCGCCGTCGAAGTTCGCCTAAGCCGTACCCAGTCCTGCCCATCCTCGCCTTCCAACAACGCAAGAAGCGAACATCTCGACACAGAGGACGAACTCGTCTTCTATTGCCCTGAGTGCGCTGAACTTGGGTTCGGCGATTAAAGCCACCCGGTTACGGCCGGCTATGCATGCACTTAGCGCGCGCCATGGAGGTTAGGCGCTCGATCGAAGATTCGGGGTGCATTGCTTCCCAGACGTTGAGGTAACCCTCGAGCTCAGTGTCGGCGTAAGGGGCCGCGAAGGATTGCGGTCTTGCGGTTGCATCGATGATTCGTGAGGCGATCACCTCAACTATGCACTCGCAGCCCCGCAGATAATTAGCAAGGGAAGCGGCTGAAGCCGCTGTGTCAGTTCGTAGTCTCATGCCGCCGCAGTAATTCCTTTCCAAACCTCGTTCTCGTGAGCAGAGTCCGCCGCCCGGACCCTGCCCACGACGTCCTGCTCCACCCTGGCGGTGAGGGCTCCGCCGCATCGAGCCCCGTCACGCCTGTGTTCGAAGCATCGTCGAGGGCCGTTGGTTGATCACTCCCCCATCGCGGGTTGATTCGCGCACTTCACTTACCCCCAAAGGGGCAGGCGCCAGGCCTCTCGCGAAGACACTCTGCGACTTCGAGACAGCAATCTCTGTGCTAGCCGCCGGCACAGAGTTCTTTCAAGGAGGGGGCGGAGCCGCAGCCGCCCCCTCCTTCTCTTATGCAGACGCGGCGCGATTGCAAGCTGCCCTGCGTGTTGTAAAAGGTTCGTGAACGTGCGTGGGTTTTGCTTCTTGCGGGCGTCTTCTAGTAGGGGGAAGGCCCTCGCGAGGAGGACCGCGCCAGGCGACTGCGGCGACGCCGACGCGGAGAGACGAGGGCCGACCCCATCTTCAGGGTAGGGGACCGCGGTGAGTCCTGCGAAGCGCTCCCCGAAGAGCACACGATGCGCCGGGTGCCGCGAGGAATAGACGCCTGGCAGACGATGACCGTTGGCGCGCGCCACCGCATCGATGAGGAGTTCGCCTTCTGCTGCCCTGAGTGCGTTGAGCGCGAATTTGACAGGTAGAACGGTGGCGCCGCCGAAGGTGCAGCACGTGATGATTGTCAATGGAACGGGGTGCAAGTTTGGGCAGACGTCAGTACTCGTCGTGTGCCGGAGCCGACCACCTTCGAGCGGCCTTCCGGATGCGCTCGCGAGCACGCCGTGAGATGTCAAGTCAGGCTTGACGCGGGTTCGGCGGTGTTTCCGGGCGGGTCTCAGACTGCGTGGCGTCGCTGCTGTTCGTAAATTTCGGCCAGCAGCTCGTCTATCGCTTGCGACGGCTCGATCCGTACTAGCCGGCCAAGGAGGCCTCGGCGCTCCCACAGAACAGTACGCTGCGCCGCATCCCCGAGCCGGAGCATGCAGGAGAGGCAGATCCTCACATGCCGCTGCGTCTCGGTACTCGCAGTTCCGGCGACATACCGCCCGATGTCCGCCTCGGATAGGTGGGCGAGTAGCGGCATGAGCGGATTCCGTACGATCTTGCCCCTCGGGCTGTCCCTAAACGCCGTTGTGTCCGATGGCACGCAGGGGTACGGGCGTGCCTGTGAGGCTTCTCTCAGGCGTCATGCCAAACCTATTGGGCTCGTGGTCCTACACCCGCAAGCGCATCGCGGACTACGGAATCGAGCCTTCGGAGTGAAGGTGGTGGAGAGCTCGCGGGGGCCTGGGTTCGCCATCGACGGCGGTGGAGATTTCTGGATCGGGGAAGGGGAACCCCTGGCCGCTCCCGTTCATGTGGCCTTCGCCGCAGCCGACCGAGCCACCGTCGATAAGTTCCACCGTGCCGCTGTCGAAGCCGGCGGCCGCGACAACGGCGCGCCGGGTCTTCGCCCGCATTACCACACCGGGTATTACGCAGCGTTCGTCATTGACCCGGGACGGCAACAACGTCGAAGCGGTCTTCCACGGGGACCACCAGCTACCAGCCACCTGACGCTCACCTGCGCCAGTGTTCGGGAATGTCCCCCGAGCGGGTGGGTGAGTTAGCGCGGTGACCGTTCGCGATCGTCGGCTGGGCGAGGGTTCAGGAATGTCCCTTGAGCTACCTCTCTCGCACTGCCCACGCGACCGTTTAGGAAGCTCGGCCGAAACTCTCGGCAACTGGCGGGGCTAACCGTCGCGCGTTACGTTGGGCGAGTGGAGCGTCTGGTTCTCGTTCACGGGAGCGTCCGCAACGGTGACTTTGCGTGGGCGGCCCAGGACGAACTTGCCGCCGACTTCGAACTCGTCGTGCTGAACCGACCGGGCTTCCCCCCGAATCCGATCGAAGAACACATCGACTTCGAGGAACATGGCCACTGGGTCGCCGAGCGGCTCCGGCCGGGTGACCACCTCTGTGGGCACTCCTACGGGGGAGTCGTATCGTTCTTCGCGGCGGCTCTCGCTGTCGAACTCCGATCGCTAACCGTCATCGAGCCCCCCGCTTTCGGTCTCGCAAGGGACGATCCCCGGGTAGCCGCGTTCACGGACCGTCAGAAGACGTACTGGTCTGACGGCCCGTCAGATCCGCGCGCATTCCTCAGTGGCTTCTACGCACTTGCGGAACGGCAGGTCGACCTGCCTGACCCGCTGCCGCCCGAGTTGGAACAAGGCGCTCAGGCACTAATCGTTCAACGCGGGCCATGGGAAGCGCGGCCACCTCTCTCAAAGCTCGCCGCCAGCCCTTACCCCAAGCTCGTCGTCTCGGGAGGATGGAGCCCAATCTTTGAGACGATCTGCGACGTCGTCACGGAACTACTCGGCGCCGAACGGAGGGTCTACCCAGGGGCTGGCCATAACGTCCAGAGGGCCCCAGAGTTCAACGAGGGCCTTCTGAGCTTCCTTACCGGATCACGCAGACGCGAGCCCTGATGCAGCACTTTCGCATGCGCCAGTGTTCCGGAATGTCACCCGAAGACACGTTCCGTCGCTCAGGTCAATACGCAGCCGGAGAGCGTCCTCCACCGGTCGACGCAGCCCGAAACCTCATTTCCAACCCGGCACGCGCTCCGCTTGCTCGATCCACTCGTGTATCTCCGGTCCCTGCACCTCGTCCAGCGTCGTTAGCTTGACGTAGCGGCTCCGGTCGGTGGTTCCAAGCGGCGGCGGAGGGTCGAACTCCGCGCCGCCCAAGAAGACGACATTCACGGAGACGGCGTAGGCCACCATCTCGATGATCCACCCGAGCTCTGGCAACCCGTAGTACGCCTGCCTCCACTTGACGGCGTATTGAAGCCCCGGGATCGTCTCGCAGATCGATTCGTCCAGCCGCTTGACGATGGGATGCATATCCGGCATCACGCGCCGGACCCAATCCTCGATGTCGGCGTGGCTATCCGATGGCACGGGCGGCTGTCGGGTCGAATATGGCTTGCGTGTTTTCATCGCACGCCCCCTTTGTGTCTAATCGGCCGAGATCGACGCGCGCCGGGTGACGCCGTCGGATTCAATCGCGAATTGCGCGGCACACTCAATACCGCCTGTGTGCCCTCCGCAAGGATGGCGAAGCCTGAGCGCCACCCACGGGCGGCCGACTGACCAGCCTCCAACAACCAGGCACGCCCCGGTGATTCACGTGCACTGGTAGGCGCTACCTCACGAGACAAGTCCCTCGACTGCGCCAGTGTTCGCGAATGTCACCCGACCGAGAGGCAACGTCGCATCTGTGCGACTCGGATCTCGACCTGTTGCGGGATCGGCACGTCTGTTTCGCCGCGTCGCTGCTTTCCTGCGAGCCAGGTGAGTGTGGCGGCATGCCGTGCGGCCATCAGCACGGCAAGATGCTGTTCGAGCTCGTCCGAGAGTGGTCGCCTGCTCCTGTACCCGTCGAGAAACGCCCGTCGAAGCCGGATGTAGGCATCTGGCCAGTCGAAGAGGTTGCCCAGGAGCGGAGCAAGGTCGTAGAGCAGGTAGCCCCAGCCGAGGTCGTCGAAGTCGAAGATGCCGAGCTTCCACCCCGCGCGATCCCGCTCGAAGTGGCAATTGCCCAGGATGAAGTCGTTGTGGATGATCCCCCACTGCTCCCGGCCGAGCTGATCAAACACGGCGCGTGTTCTCTGAGTGACTTCCTGGAAGAGATCCCAGGCTGGAGGAGCGAGAAAGGCTTCCATCGATCCCGGTTGGAAGGGCGATGCTTCCGAGAACATCGTGTCGGCGTCCCATCGCGGCAGATCGAGGTAGTCGGATTCGACGAGGTGTTGCGTTGCCTCGTGCACACGACCGAGACCCTCACCCAGCAGGAACGCCGAACGCACTCCGAGACCGCACCTGTGCCTGAGAACACGACCGTTGATCCACGTCAGCAGATCGCAGTCGAGCGCTTCGGTACCCTCACCCACGCGGGCAATGAGATCGCCGTTCACGGTGGGCATCGCACGCGGAACCGCGACAGACGAACCATCCAGCGCATCGGCCACGACCTCAAGGACACGCAGTTCCGATCGCACATGGTCAACCGACCGATAGCCGACCCGGTGGATGCGGAGCGCGAGACGCACCCCGTCGCCACTCACCTCGAACACCGCATTGTTGAGAAGGCGAATTGGCCGGATCTGTATCCGACTGGGAAGGTCGTAGGCCGCAAGCGCAGCCCGCGCGAGCAGCAGTGCTCTCTCACCGTCTAGTGCATGAGACACAACTTGTTCCATGATCGCCTCTGACGAGGCAGTCAACGTCGCCTGGGCGAGCGTGCTGTCGCCAGACGCCATTCATTTGTTGACTGAGCATTGACGGCAACAGCGGGCGGAGCATAGGTCGTGATGTAGACGCTCGGGGCGGGCATCGAGGCGATGGCCCCAGGAGAGGGAACGGGCGTCGTGATGTCGGTTCCCACGCAGTCAGGTAGCACGCCTGTTGCGTAAAGAGGCGAATACGCAACAACGCCGGCGTTGGGGGCCGCCGGCCCAGACGCCACCCATCACCCGTACCCCCTCAAGGCAAGCGAGTCCAGCGGGACCCTCTGAAGAGATGTCCTGTGTCTCGAGCAATGCGAGGAGGTCAACTCGCGGCGGCTCCGGCACAAGCACGTCACGCCTGGCTGACCGATCTGCAAAACGGCGATACGGACGACGATGTTTGAGTCGACCCAATCCGCGTTAACATCGACGCGCCCATGACCTAAGAGGAAAGGAGTTGGCATGGCTGGAGTGGAGGTCGGCGACTTCAACGCGCCCGACGAGACCCGGACGCCCGATAAGACGACGATCGAGATCGTTCGGATGGGTGGATCGACTGCGTCTCGTATGCGGCTGGAGCCCGGATGGAGATGGTCGGAGTGCATCAAGCCGATCGTCGGGGGCGAGAGCTGTCAGGCACGCCATCTCGGCCTGTTGCAGTCGGGCACGATGCACGTCGTCCACGACGACGGCAGCGAGCAGGAGATCGTTCCAGGCCAGGCCTACGTCATCGAGCCTCGTCACGATGCGTGGGTCGTCGGCGACGAGCCCATCGTGGGGTTCGAGTTCCAGTCTCAGACTGCCGAGGAGTACGCCAAGGGCTAGCTGCGCCCGCTCAGTAAAGCTCACGAATCGCGTACCCGCCTCCCTTTCACTGAGGGCAAGCGGCCGCCTTGTGGAGAGCCCTAACTGTTTGTGGGCTCGTGCGCCGCTCTTCCACTCATTGATTCGCCAGCCGCCCGACCCTTAGCCAAGATGGTGAAACAAGAGGAGGCCCCCTTCCTCTTCGCGACCTTGGCACCAGATTCGCGAGCTATGCGGGGTGCTGTGCGCTAGGCCGAGTCTGTCAGCGGCGAGGGCGCCACACGCACGACGCGCGCGAGTGGGGCCGGTAGCCACCAGTTCCAGCGGCCGAAGAGAGCCATCAAGGACGGAACGAGCAGTGCTCGCACGATCGTCGCGTCCACGAAAATGGCGACCGCGAGCCCGAACCCGAACTGCTGCAGCCCGACGAGCGATCCTGCGACGAAGCCGGAGAACGCAGCGACCATGATCAGTGCCGCGGCGGTGACGATTGTCCCGGTGCGCTCGAGCCCGTAAGAGACGGCACGAACGTTGTCGTGCTCCTCGTCCCAGGTCTCGCGCATGCGCGAGACGATAAAGACCTCGTAGTCCATCGACAGGCCGAAGAGCATCGCGAAGAGAAAGATCGGGATCCAGCCCTCGATCTGAGGGAAGGAGTACAGCCCAGCGAGCGTGTCGCCGACACCCCACCTGAAGACGAGCACGAGCATCCCGTAGGCAGCACCTACCGAGAGCAGGTTCAGCAAGACCGCCTTCAGTGGCAGCACGACCGAACGGAAGGCGCGCATCAACAGGAAGTAGGTCAGGACGAGCACCGCGAATACGAGCCAGGGGAACGCGCCGTACGACCGCTTGAGAAAGTCGACACCCTGAGCAGGGCCTCCTCCAGCGAGGACCCGCGCCGTCTCGGGGAAGCCGGCGGATGGAATGATCGAGTGGCGCAGCCGCGAGACGAACTCCTGCGAGGGCTCGTCGCCGTACTCGTGGTGGCCGGCGACGATCAGCTGCTCATATCGGCCGCTTGGATCGACGAAGCGACCCCCAGTCCCCGTCTGCACGAACGCGACTTCCGGATCAGCCGCCAGACGGCTCTTCAAATGAGAGACCGCATTCTGAACCTGCGGCTTCCGCACCGATCCGGCCGCGCCCGCATCGACGACAATCTGCGTCGGCGACAGCGCCCCCGGCCCGACTGCAGCCCGCAGCACGTTCAGGCCGCGCACCGCCTGCGGGGTCTGTGGGATCCCTTGTGCTGAGCCGGGCGTCAACTGCAGCGCGTACACGGGAATCGCCGCGGCGACGAGGACCGCGGCCCCGCCCGCGAGAAAGACTGCAGGCCGGCGCATGATCGCGCGCGCGACTCGCGCCCAGAGACCGTGCTCGACGTCAGGCCCGGCGAAGTGCGGTACGGGCAGCTTCTTGCTCCGCAACCACTCGGCAAGATGCACGCGCGCGGTGCCACGCCGTCCATAGACGGAGAGCAACGCAGGCTGGAGTGTGACCGCCGCAGCCAGCGACACAAGCGGGATCAGAAAGCCGCCGACGCCCATCGAGCGCATGAATGGGACCGGAATGAACAGGAGAAGTGCGAGCCCGATCGCGACGGTCGCACCCGAGAAGACCACGGCGCGGCCAGCCGTCGCCATCGTCCGCACGATCACCTCGTTCTTCGACCCGCCTTTGCCGAGCTCCTCGCGAAAGCGGTAGACGATCAGCAGCGAATAGTCGACCGCGATCCCGAACCCGATCAGGTAGACGAGGTTCGTGACGTAGGTCGCCATGGTCAGGTAGTGAGCGACGATGTAAACGATCCCGAGCGTCCCGAGGATCGACGCAGCCGCGAAGAGGAACGGGATCGTAGCCGCGAGCGAGAGCCCGAACACGGCGAGCAGGACCAGCACCGCGATGGGAATTGCGATCCCTTCACCTTTCTTCAGGTCGTTCGAGAGAATCGGGTCAAGGTCGTGCTCGATCGCAGGCTGCCCGCTGACGTAAGCGTCGACCCCTGGCGGAGCGCGCAGGCTGCGCAGGATGTCGTTCGTGTAGCCCTTGGCGTCCGCGAGGTTCAGGCGGGTCAGCACGCTCCCGTAGACAACCCCGTCCGGCGCATTGCGGAGGTCCGTTGCCATCCCGCCGGGAACCGCCTTCGCCGCCTCGCGAATGCTTCGTTCGAGCTCGAGGCTCACACCTGCCGTTCCCTCGCGAATCTTGAAGACGATCAGGAACTCGCCGTCGCTCCGGTCGCCGAAGTGCTCCTGCAGGATCGAGCGTGCACGCTCCGAGTCGGTTCCCGGAACCGTGAACGTGTTCGACAGGAGCGGCGACAGCTTCGCGTTCGCATATCCGCCCGCAAGCAGGACAACGAGCCAAAAACCGAGAATCGGCCAGCGAAAGCGCAGGACGACGCGAGTCCAGCGGGCCATCCCTCAACACTAGCCAGCGAGGTCGGAACAGAGCCGAACAGCGTCGAGCCGAGCGACTTTCGCTCGACTCAAACCGGAACGTCAACCTGGAGAGGAAGGTGCCGTCCTCCGCGTACGGGTTACCCGAGTCCACGTGCGTGAGGGTGAACACCGCGGTCTGCCCGTCGAGCCGATTCAGCCGTCGCCGCGCCGCGCTCATCGACCCTCGGACTGAACGTGCGGGCGTGCCTCGGTCACGGCATCGTCCCAGCCGGCCGGCGGGCAGCGTGTACCAGCCGTGTGGCGTTTCTGCCTCCCGCCATGCCACGCTCAACCCGAACAGGCGACAGTAGAAAGCCTCCGCCTCGCGCAATTTCTCCACTCGGAGAGCCAGGTGCGTGAACGAATTCAAGCTCACGAGCGTTGCCGGCGCTTACTCAGGCCCTGCACAGAGGCCGCCTCGGTTTCCGCGGGCGAAGGGCCGGCGCGGCCTTCGTCAACTGTGAGCTGCGCCCGGCCCCGAGCCGCATCGGCTCGATCGATGATGGTCGCGAGGATCGCGGTGTAGTCATCGTTGCCGCGGCCTGCTTGCTCAGCGGCAGAAAGCCAGTCGTGCGCCGCGTCGAGGGAGGGTGTCGCCACCCCTGCTGCCCGGCCTGCGCCTCGAATGAGATCCGCGTCCTTGCGTGCTAGTGAGAGCGCGAATCGGCGCGGATAGACCCCGTTTTCGATCGCCGGCATTCGTCGTTCCGCTTGCGCGGCGAGTGGTGTCGACGCGAGCACGGCTGCGGCGACCTGCCGTTCGACTCCGAAGGCATCGGCAAGGGCAAGCACTTCGCCGAGTACCGCGAGCGAGGCGAAGAAGCTTGCGTTCGCGACGAGCTTGGCTGCAGCGCCGGCACCGAGCTTCCCGGCTCGGATGACAGTCCCCAGCTCGCTGAGCACCGGCAGAGCGGTGTCGACGGCGGCGGCTGCGCCCCCGGCGAGGATCGTTAGGGTGCCAGCCTCTGCCTCGGCGATGCTGCCGATTACAGGAGCGTCGACTACCGCGATCTGGGCTGGCAGGGTCGATGCAAGCCGTTGAACGGCGGCCGGGCCAACCGTGGACATCTCGATCACCGTCAGCCCCGTATGCGCGCCGGCGGCGAGTCCGTCGGGCCCCTCGCTCACGGCCTCGAGGGCCGTTGGATCGGCGACCATCGTGATCAGCGCGTCACTTTGCCGGGCGGCGTCACGGGGCGTTACGGCAGCCGTGGCGCCGGCTTTCAGGAGTGGCCCCATGCGCTCGGGTGAGCGGTTCCATACCAGCAGCTCGTGGCCGCCGGCGAGCAGTCGTCGCGCGATCCGGCTTCCCATCGCGCCGATTCCGATCACGGCGACGACAGCCATTCTACGCCGACTTCGTCCGCCCGGCCGTCTTGCGGCCGTGGGGTCGGCGCCCATGTAACCGCGCAAGCACGCGGAGGGTATCGTCGATCGAGCCCGCGGGGTCCGCCACCGGATAGAGGACATGCCGGATCTCTCTGTCTGCTGCGACGATCAGCGTGAGCCGCTTCAGGCGGTCGCTGCCACCGGCCCGGAACGTGGGCAACCGGAGCGCCGCGGCGAGCTGGAGTTCCTGGTCGGAGAGGAGCGAGAACGGAAGCCGCGCCTTCGCGGCGAACGCTGCCAGTTCCTCCGGGCGTTGTGTGCTCACGCCGAAAACCTGTACGCCGAGGGCAACGAACTCGTCGAACCGGTCGCGAAAGGTCGTCGATTCAAGCGTGCAGCCCGTCGCTCCAGGAATCTCCCCCCAGCCTCCGGGATACGCATCGCTGTTCGCGTACGCACCTGGGTAGCAATAGATGACTGTCCAGGCCGCATCGCCCACCACGTCATGTCGCGTACAGGTTGTGTCGCTGAGCGTGAGCTGCGGCAGTCGGCTGCCGACGAGGCGACGCACTCGCCTTGCCTCGAGCGAGCGCTGGCCGGTCGTGGCCGTCAAGCTTCCATCTCCCATCAGATAGCGGGACCCCCAATCTTGGAGAGCAACGAGGATCGGCACGAGCCCGCGTCCGACTTGCGTCAGGTGGTACTCGTACCGTGGCGGGTGGGCCTGGTAGAGCCGCTTCTCGAGCACGCCGTTGGAGACGAGCGAGCTGAGGCGCTCGGCGAGGATCTTGCGACTCAGCCCGAGTTCCGCCTGCAGCTCGTCGAAGCGATGCTGTCCCAGAACAACGTCACGAATGATCAGGAGCGTCCACCAGTCTCCGACCTGCGCTGCCGCCTGTGCGATCGCGCACTCAGTATCCGCGAGCTCGTGTTTGCGCATCCTGCTGCGAGTATAGTAAGTTCCTATTAGGAACTCACAACCAGTGGTGTGAAAGGCCGCAATCAGCCTCCCGCTCGAAGCGTCTGATGAGACGCACGTGAGCGGCGGGTGCCCGACTGCGAATGAGGAGCGATGCGTGACGTCCGCTACGACGAGATCGGCACACAGTATGGCGCTACCCGTCGGGAGGACACGCGGATTGCCGCGCGGATACACGCGGCGCTGGCCGGGACGCGCACGATCGTCAACGTCGGCGCCGGGGCCGGTTCGTATGAGCCGCGTGACCGACACGTCATCCCGGTCGAGCCAAGCGAAGTGATGATCGCCCAGCGCGACCCGAGTCTGCCGCCGGCAATCCGCGGCGGCGCCTCCCCGCTGCCGCTCGCAGATCAAAGCGTGGATGCGGCGATGGCGATCCTGACGATCCATCATTGGGACGATGACCAGGAGCAAGGAGTCAGAGAGATGCGACGGGTCGCACGAGGCCCGGTCGTGATCCTCACCCTCGACCCGGAGGTAAGCGCTCGCATGTGGTTGATGGCGGACTATCTCCCCGAGGTCGCCGAGCTCGACCGGCATACCTTTCCTGCACTCGAAACGCTTGCGCAGTGGCTCAACACTAAGGTCGACGTGCGGGAGGTGCCGATTTCCCGCGACACACCTGACTGGATGCTCGGTTCCTTTTGGGCTCACCCCGAGCGGGTACTCGACGCGCAGGCACGCAACTCGACGTCCGGCTTTGCGCGGATGGCCCCGGAGGTCGTCACCCGTGTCGTAGAGGCGGTTGGGCGCGACCTCCAAGAGGGCACCTGGGATGCGCGTCACGGGCACCTACGCAAGCTCGACGAGTACGACGCGGGACTGCGGTTGCTCGTATCCAACGCCGAACCGCGCCGCTGACGCTTGGATCTCAAGGGTGCACGGCCGGCCCAAAGAGACGAGACAGCACCCACATCTCGCCCAGAAGCTGACAGACGCGGTTCGTTCAGTCGACTAGCCGCCGCAACAGTTCGCGTTTGAGGGCGTCACGCTGCTCGCGGCTCATCGGATCATCCGACCTGATTCCGGCCAAGTAGGCGGCCACGACCTCGTCGGCATGTTCCTCGAGCTTGCGAGCCAGCTTGTCGCGAAGCGTCTCGCGACGAGCCTCCGCCTTCGCTCGGCGGAGCCCGATGCGGGTCCCGATCGGCTTAATGCTTCACGGGGGTACGCGCTCGGCTAGCCGCAGACAAGCTGCGAAAACAAGAGGCCCCGCTCTCGCGGGGCCTCTTGTCAGACGTGAGTCGACGCGGGACCTACGGCGTCAGCTTGCTGATGTGCGTCGACCAGTTCCCGAGCGGGGCTCGGGTTCCGCCGCACGTGGGATCGGTGAGGTAGGCCGTGTAGTCGCACGTCTGGGCGACGTATTCCGAGGCCACCCAGATGCTCCCGTTCATGACCGCCGTCGCGCCGTAATCGCCCCAGCGCGGACGGCCGGCTCCGAAGACGACGTAGGACGTGAAGCCGTCCCACGAACCAGCACCCGTTTGCGCGACATGCACATCGCCCAGTCCGACCATTGCGTCGAGCGGTGCGTAACCGGCGCTCGGAAAGTCGTTGTCGCCGGTGAGCGTGAACGACATCACACCGCGGCCACTGTCCGTGACACCGACCGTCGGATAGGTCATGTCGGTGCTGCCCTCGCCGGCCTGCCCCTGCAGGACGAGCTTGGCGGCCGCCGGATTCACGACGTAGTACCCGATGCCGGCTCGTTCCTCGCTGCCGACCGTGATCGCGGTCCCGAGCGCGCCCCAGAGCTTGCCGTTCGCATACACGACCTGCCCGAAGCGTGAGTCGTTCGAGTTGAGCTGGTGCGGGCCGAAGCTCGCATTGTTGTGTGATGCCACTCCCGCGATCGCCGTGTTGCAGTTCGGCATGATCGTCGTGTCGGCGATGCAGTCGGAGAGCGGGAAGTTGCCCAGCTTTTGTGTTGCCCGTGGCGGGACGGCGTACTGATTGACAGGAATCGTCGCCAGACTCGCCGTCGGTGCGGGACTGGACGTGTTCAGCGACGAGCTGTTTGCCACCGTCCACTGCAGGATGCTGGTGCTCGTGCCGTCGTTGCTGAAGACCGCCCTCGAGCTCAGGAAGTACTCGCTGCCCCCGTTGGCGGTTGCGTACGTCGTGCCGGGCACGGTTGCCGGCCAGACGGTGAAACCTGCACCGTCAGGTCCTGTACCAAGCGTGTTGAAGAGCACAACGGCGCCGGGCCCGCTCTGGGTGAGCAGGTTCTTCCCGATGGCGTAGATCTGCGCTCCGTAGAAGCCGGGTCCCGAGAATGCGAACTCGTTCGTCGTCAGGTAGATCGCGTTCGCGTCTGCCCCGATATGCGGATAGTCGCCGAGGCAGTGGCCGCTGTTGCAGTGATGGTCGGGTGTCCCCTGCGTGCCGTTGTTCTGCACCGGCAGCGAGAAGATCGTCCAGCTTCCCGTCGGATTCGACGTGTTGCTGACTGCGATGTCGAGGTGGTTGTTGCCGTTCGTCGCGGCCGTCAGCCCGACGTGGTCGAGCGTCAGCACGACGACGTAGAAGCGCTGCGTGCTCTGATCGAACATGCAGACGGGGTCCGTGATCGAGGGCCCGCGCTCACCGGCATGTGGGCCGGAGCGGACGATTGCCGGCGGATACCCGTAGAACGTGTTCAGGTCTATGACGCCGGTCGCCGCCGCGCCGGAGGTCGTGTAGACCCGGGCGACGTCGTTGACCGCCTCGAAGATGAAGCCGTTGCCTGCGCAAAGCGCCTGGTCGGGCGGCTCGACGGAGAACTGGTTCCCGCCGTTTGCGAAGCGTTGGTTGAAGAGGTTCAGACCCTGGAAGTGCGTTCCCAATTCGGGATTCGACTTCGCCTTCTTGCTCGAGCTGACGGGCTTGCCCTTGCCCGTCACGGCGCCGGGCAGCGTGCGATTCACGCCCTCGCCGAAGTCCTCGCCGTCACCCGAATCGGTGTCGCCGTTCGTTGCCTGGTCGATCTCAGCTGTGTCCACCACAGGCCCGCCCGGTCCGCCACCGGATGGCGTAAAGGATGTGGATCCGACCATCGTGAGCGGCACGACCGTCGGCGTCATCGTCGATGCCGCCCCTGTCGCGCTCGCGGACACAGCTGCGAGAACGAGCAGGGCTGCCAAGGGCACCGTGAGCAACAGTGCTCGACGCATGTTTCTCCCCCTCTCATTGAGTCGGCGGCAGCGTCACCGCCGCCGAGAACCTCGGTAGAGAACAGGATCGGGTGTGGGCTGTCAAGCGTCACCCGCGTTAGCTCCCCAAGAATCCCGCAAATCAAAGGAGGGCCGACCTTCGGCTGGAGGCCTCGGGTCGGTGCCTCACTCGAATCGCTGCCCGGGGATCAGTTGCTCAGTGCTGATCGGCCCGTGCCGAAAGCTGCCCCCGGCTGGTACGGCACGTGTGTCCAACGAGCTCTGGCCTTGTTGAGGACGTCACCCTAGTCTTGCGCGCCACGGACGCGCATCCGCCGCACTGCCAAGTGGAGCGTACCGGGATCGAACCGGTGACCTCCGGCTTGCAAAGCCGGCGCTCTCCCAGCTGAGCTAACGCCCCGTGCCGCCATAGTAGAGCGAAAAGCGGCCAGTCACTGTTCTCCCAACAGACGAAGACGCCCCCCTCGGTGCTTCGATGGACCACCCCGCCATCGACGTCAGCGGCGAGGCCTACGTCGACCTCGAGCGCGAAGCCGCACTGATGCGGATGCGGGACCCAGTACTCCGTGCTGGCTGTACGGTCCAGAGCACAGGTGACGAGAGTCGGAGACGACAAGCAGCCAAGCGCCGAGCCGGCTCAGCGGAAGGCCGGCGCTGTAGACAAGATGGCGTGGATTCCCGGCGGGACGTTCCGGATGGGTTCCGAGGACTTCTACCCCGAGGAAGCGCCGATCCGAGAGGTGTCCGTCGACGGCTTCTGGATGGATACGCATCCGGTCACTGCGGCGGAGTTCCGTCGTTTCGTGCGAGAGAGTGGTTACACCACGCTCGCAGAGCGTGCGCTCGACCCGAACGACTATCCGGAGGCAGATCCCGAGCTCCTCGTCCCAGGATCCCTCGTCTTCCGCAAGACGAGCGGGCCGGTTGCGCTCGACGACGTGCGGAACTGGTGGGAGTACGTCCCGGGTGCGTACTGGAAGAAGCCTGGTGGCCCGGGCACGACGACGAACGGGCGTGACCGCCATCCCGTCGTCCAGGTTGCGTTCGAGGATGCAGAGGCGTATGCGGCCTGGGCAGGGAAGGAGTTGCCTACGGAAGCCGAGTGGGAACGCGCCTCGCGTGGCGGCCTCGACGGAGCCGTCTTTGCGTGGGGAGACGAGCACTTCCCTGCTGGACGACCGATGGCGAACACGTGGCAGGGGCACTTCCCCTGGCAGAACCTCCGGCAAGACGGCTACGAAGGGACGTCGCCTGTCGGCAGCTTTCCGCCGAACGGCTACGGCCTTCATGACATGACAGGGAATGTCTGGGAGTGGACGACCGACATTTTCTCGCTGCCTTCGAGCACGCCCGCCTGCTGCGCTCCGAGAAACCCGCGCTCGGAAACGACGAACGAGGAGACTGAGCGGTTTCCGCGGCGAGTCATCAAGGGCGGTTCGCATCTATGCGCACCCAACTACTGCCTCCGCTACCGACCGGCTGCCAGGCAAGGCGAAACGGTCGACACGTCGACGGGGCACATCGGCTTCCGGTGCATCGTGCGCGCGAAAGGCATCGAGACCTAGAATCGTCAACCCTTGACCACGGCGCCCACCGCCATGGCCGACTCGCCGAGGGCGCGGCGTAGGCCGCGTCCCTCCGCAAGCTTCCTGCGCTTCGTGCTGGGCCGTGCAGTGGCACTCGTCCTACTCGCGGTGGGAATCACGCTGGTCGTCTTCGTGCTCACCCAACTGGTGCCGACCAACGCCGTGGCGACCAACCTCGGCGAGCAGGCGGCCGGGGATCCTGCCGCTGTCGCGGCGTTCAAGGCTCACTACGGTCTCGACAAGCCGCTGCCCCTCCGCTACGCGCTTTACCTACAGCACCTCGCTCACGGCGACCTCGGGCAGTCCTCGCTGACGCACGACGCGGTGAGGCACGACCTTGCCACGTTCATCCCGGCGACCGCCGAGCTTGCGTTGTACGCCGTCGTCATCGCGGCAGTTTTCGGGGTCACCTTCGGGGTGATCGCCGCCATGCGCCGCAACCGGCCTGTCGATCACGCCCTGCGCGTGGTCTCGCTGGGCGGCATCTCGATGCCGACGTTCTGGATCGCCCTCGTCGCGCTCTACGTCGGCTTCTTCAAGCTCGGATGGTTCCCCGGTGCGGACAGACTCGACCCCGGAGTGCTGCCTCCGCCGCACAAGACCGGGCTGTACACGATCGATGCGCTGCTAGCGGGGGATTGGGGGCTCTTCGGCCAGGCTCTCCACCATCTCGTCCTGCCGGCGCTCGTGCTCGCCGCGTTCAACGTCAGCCTCCTGACTCGTTACACGCGCTCGGCCGTCCTCGAGGTCATCGGCAACGACTACGTCCGCGCGGGGCGCGCGAAAGGGCTGCCGGAGCGCGTCGTGGTCACGCGCTACATCCTGCGGGCGGCTCTTCCGACTGTGATCACGGTGCTGGGCCTCGTCTTCGCGAACGTCCTCACCGGCGCGGTTCTCGTGGAGAAGATCTTCTCGTGGCCGGGCATCGGCCAGTACGCGTATCAGGCGGCGGTCAATCTCGATGTGCCGGCGATTGCCGGCGTCAGCTTGTTCGTCGCAATCGTCTACATCACCGTGAACTTCATCGTCGACGTTCTCTACGGCGTGATCGATCCGAGGATCCGGGTCAGATGAGCACGATCGCCTTCCGGGGGCGTGCGCGACGGAGCAGCGGCAGAGTCCGCCCGGCGTGGCGGCAGCCACTCGCTCTTGCGGGCAGCGCGATCGCGATCGCCTGGATCGTGATCGCGATCTTCGCGCCGTTGATCGCACCGTACGATCCCCTCGCACAGAGCTTCCCGATCTCGCATCCGCCTTCCAACGCCCACCTCTTCGGAACTGATGAGTTGGGACGTGACATTCTCAGCCGCGTCATCTACGGCTCGCGGGTGTCCGTGCCGATCGCGTTGCTTCTCGTCACCGCCGCCGCCGCGATCGGCGGGCTCGTCGGGAGCCTTGCGGGTTACTTCCGCGGGATTGTGGACGGGGTCTCCATGCGCGTGGTCGACCTGTTCTTCGCGTTTCCCCCGATCATCCTCGCGATGGTCGTCGCGGCCGTGCTCGGCCGTGGTCTGCAGAATGCCGCGCTCGCAATCGTCGTCGTCGCGTGGCCCTCCTACGCACGTGTCGTTCGCGGCCTCGTGCTTTCCGTCGGAGAGAGCGAGTACGTCCAATCCTCTCGGCTGCTCGGCTCCTCTGCGCGCCGGACGTTGTTTCGTGACGTGGTGCCGAATATCGCCGGGCCGGTGCTCGTACTCGCGACGCTCGACCTTGCGAACGCGATCCTCCTTCTCGCCGGCCTTTCGTTCCTCGGCCTCGGTGCGCAGCCGCCGCAGCCCGAGTGGGGTTCGATGGTCGCCGACGGCGCGCAGTACTTCCAGTGGTGGTGGATCGGAACCTTTCCTGGGCTTGCGATCTTCACGGCGGTCCTCGCATTCAACTTTCTCGGCGACAGCCTGCGCGACTTCTTCGACCCACAGACATCCTGGAGGCGACGAACGGCGGTGAGTGCTCTGCTCGAAGTCGAAGGACTGCGCGTGCGCTTACCTACACCCGCCGGTTTCGCCACCGTCGTGGACGGCGTCGATTACCACGTCGAGCCGGCCCAGGTCTTCGGCGTCGCCGGCGAGAGCGGCAGCGGCAAGACAATGTCGATGTTGGCGCTGCTCGGTCTGCTGCCTGCCGGTGCCGTCGTCGAGGGCCGGGCGGAGTTCGGTGGCAAGGATTTGCTGCGGCTGGACGGCCGCGCTCTCCGTGCGGTCTCGGGTCGCGACATCGGGATGGTCTTTCAGGACCCGATGACCTCGCTCCACCCGATGCTTTCGGTCGGACGCCAGCTCACCGAACACATGCACCGGCACCTCGGTCTGGGACGAACCGCAGCGACGAAGCGCGCCGTCGATCTCTTGGAACAGGTCCGCATCCCCGACCCGAACAGCGCGCTGCATGCCTACCCGCATCAGTTCTCGGGTGGAATGCGACAGCGCGTCGCGATTGCGATCGCGCTTGCCTGCGATCCCAGGCTGCTGATCGCCGACGAGCCTACGACCGCCCTGGATGTGACGGTCCAGGCAGGGATCCTGCGGCTGCTCGACAACTTGCGTCGCGAGCGTGACCTGTCGGTCGTCCTGATCACACACGACCTGGCTGTGATGTCGTCGATCGCCGATCGGGTCTCGATCTTCTACGCCGGGCGTGTCGTCGAGTCAGGATCGCGCGTGGAGCTGCTGCGACAGCCGCGTCACCCGTACACGCGCGCACTGCTCGATGCGCTGCCGCACCCGGAGTCCGCACGAGACGTTCCGCTCATCGCGATCAAGGGCACGCCGCCAAGCCCACAGCAGATTCCGGAAGGGTGCCCGTATCACCCACGTTGTCCTTACGCGATCGATGTTTGCACCACGGTCGACCCGCCGCTCGTCCTGGTAGACAGGCGCAGACTTGCCTGTCACGTCGACCCCTTCTCCGATGGCGAATAGTAGGGGCATGTCGAGATCGGACGGATCGGCGCTCGAGGTGCGCGACGTCGAGGTCGTCTACGAGCGTCGCGGACGTGAGCGCGTTCGCGCCGTGGCAGGGGCGAGTCTCACCGTCGAGCGAGGACAGATCGTCGGGCTGGTGGGCGAGTCCGGATGCGGCAAGTCGAGCCTGGCCCGCGCAGCGGTCGGCCTGGTGCAACCGACTGCCGGAACTGTCGTGTTCGACGGCCGCGAGGTGTCGCCGCTTACCAGGCGCGCCCGGCCGCGCGACCTCGTCGGTCTGCAGATGGTCTTCCAGAACCCGTACTCGTCGTTGAACCCGCGCCGCAAGATCGGCTCGCAGCTTGCCGACGCACTCGATGTTCTGGACGTCGTTCCGCAGAGGGGCCGGCGTGCTCGCGTCGCGGAGCTGCTCGAGCTCGTGGGCCTGCCGTCTGCAGCCGCCGCTCGCTACCCGCATCAGTTCAGCGGCGGCCAGCGGCAGCGGATCGCGGTCGCACGAGCGCTCGCAGCCGATCCGTCCGTGCTCGTGCTCGACGAGCCGCTGGCCTCCCTCGATGCATCCGCGCAGGCACAGGTCGCGAACTTGCTCGTCGACCTCTCGCGTCGTCTTTCGCTCAGCTTGCTGCTGATCTCACACGATCTCGCCATTGTCAGGCACGTCGCCGATGTCGTCTGCGTGATGTACCTCGGCGTCATGGTCGAGACGGGGCCGACGCAACAGCTCTGGTCGCTTCCGCTGCATCCATACACGGAGGCGCTGATCGCCGCCGTGCCGCACCCCGACGGGAGCGGTTTCCTCCCTGAGGCGTTGCCGGGAGAGGTACCGGATCCGGCGCACCCGCCGTCCGGCTGCCGCTTCCACCCGCGCTGCCCGTACGCATTCGATCCTTGTCCGACCGAAGAGCCGACGTTGTTGAGAGTCACACCTGGACGTACGGCCGCTTGCTGGCTGCAAAAAGAAAACGGTCCGGAGGCGGCACCGGCGGAGCAAGCGCGGCGCCTAGAACTTTCCCACGGCGCGAAGTAAGCTCGAAAGCCTCTTACCCCCTTCCGTCGGAGGAAGCAATGACCCGTTTTCGTACCCGTTCGGTTGGCAGAGCGGTGGTCGTCGGCTCGATCTTCGCGGCCGTTGCCGGCGCGTGGGGAGTGTCGGCCGTTCAAAGCAAGTCGGCGTCCTCAGCGGCCAGCGGGACGCTCGTCGTCGACCGGTCGTTCGAGATCAAGACCGCGGATCCCCAGCGCGCCTTCGAGCCGACCGCCTCGATCGTCGATCGCGGCATGTACGACACGTTCTTCACGTACAAGGGCGGCGACCTCGCACACCCCGTGCCCATGCTCGTGCAGTCGTGGAAGGCGTCGAAGGACGCGAAGACCTTTGTCTTCAATCTGCGCAGGAACGTCCACTTCGCGGATGGGACGCCGCTCACCTCCGCTGATGCCGTCTTCTCGTTCCGGCGTCTGATCAACCTGAAAGGGAATCCGTCGTTTTTGCTCGACGGCGTCACGGCCTCGGCGCGCGGCAGGTACACCGTCGTCCTCCGGTCGACCACGCCGGCTACGGCGTTGCCGTCGATCCTGACGAACACGTCGCTCGGGATCGTCAACTCCAAGCTCGTGCGCAAGCACGGCGGGACCTCAGCGGTCGGCGCCGACAAGTCCGACAAGGCTGAGAAGTGGTTCAACTCTGCGGCCTCGCGTGGTGCGGGTAGCGGTCCGTATCTTCTGCAGCGCTACAGCACCACGTCTCAGATCACGCTCGTGCCGAACCCACGCTACTGGGGTTCGCGAAAGGCGGCGTTCAAGACGGTCGTGGTCCGCAACATGATCGCGCCTACCCAGCTGATCAACATCCAGCGAGGGTCACATGAGGTGGCGATCGACCTCTCCGCCGACCAGGCGCAGACGATCAAGGGCAACAAGCGCCTGAACGTCCGGCTGATGCCGTCGACTTGGGTCTTCTGGCTGCTGGCCAACAACGACCCCCAGGTCTCCTCGACCACCTCGAACAAGCACTTCCAGCAGGCCGTCCGCTATGCCCTCGACTACCGCTCGATCGTCAACGTGGCCGGACCGGGTGCAATCCAGGCGCCGGGAATCATCCCGTCGATGTTCCTCGGCTCCCTGCCTCGAAAGGAAGCGATCAAGCAAAACCTCACGCGGGCGAGGACCGAGCTTGCGGCGTCTGGTGCAGGCGACAAGACGATCACGCTCGAATACCCGAGCGATCTGACGATCAACGGCGTCCCATTCGGGTCGCTCGCGCAGCGGGTTCAGGCGAACCTGCAGTCGGCCGGCTTCCACATCGAACTCGCGGGCGCCACGGTCGGGACGTGGCTGCAGAAGTACCGCGACGGAAAGATGGCGTTCGGACTCTCGCTCTGGGGTCCCGACTACCCGGATCCGTCGGACTACCTGGCGTTCACACCCGGCGAGCTCGTCGGGGTGCGCGCAGGCTGGCCGAAAGGCTCCGATCCTACGGTCGAGCGCCTCGTCGCCAAGGCTCGTATCACGACAGCGACGAAGGCACGCCAGACGCTCTACCGGCAGATCCAGCGGAGGGCTGAACGCTGCGGGACCGTTCTTCCCGCTGCTCCAGCCAACGCAGGTCTTCGTGTCGACGAAGGACCTCAAGAACGCGTTCTTCAACGCGCAGTACCAGGTCGACGTCACGCAGGTGTCGCCGAGGTAGATGAACGGCCGTGCCGGCCAGCCGGCACGGCCGAAGCGGCATCGCAAGCGATGCCAGCGTTCGCGACGAGGGCGGTGGGATAGCTGTTGAGCTTGCGCCCGCCGCCCTCCTCGCACACGAGGATGTCCTCGATCCTGACGATGAAGCGGCCGGGGATGATGATTCGACGGCTCGTCGGTGAAGGTCATCCCGGGCTCGAGCGGCGTCTGGTCTTCCTCGGAGATGAACGGCCGCTCGTGGACGTCCATGCCGATCCCATGGCCCATGCGGTGGCGAAGTGCTCCCGAGGCCGGCCGCCTCGATCGGCCGGCGGCACGCAGCGTGGGCATTCGGCCGCCACGGTGCCGGCGGCGGCTGCGACGCGGCCCGCTTCCTGCGCGGCCAGCATGATCTCGTAGACCTCCCGGTAGTCGTCCGAGGATCGCCGCAGTAGATCGTGCGCCCGAAGTCCGAGCAGTAGCCGTCGACGACGCCGCCGAAGTCGAACATCACCGAGGTGCTTTCAGGCATTGGCTCGTGCGCCGTCTCGGTGTGCGAGTCGAGCTCGCCCTCGCCGAGCCCGGGTGAAGATGTGTGTCGTGAAGGAGGTCGTCCGAGAGCCGGCCGCGAGCAACTCGTGCTCGACTGCTTCGGCCAGCTCGGCCATCGTCGCGCCGGGAAGGGCGCACGAGCGGCGCGACGGCCGCCATCGCCTGCTCCACGGTTCGAATCGCGCGTCCCATTGCCTCCAGCTCCTCCGGAGCTCTTCACGCGGCGCAGGCCGTTCACGAGCGCGGAGCCGTTGGGCGAATCGTTCGAACCCGAGGTCCGGCCGAGATTAAGACCGTCTCACCCCAAACCCGGTCGCCGACGGCGACTGCGCCGGTCGAGCCGAGGCTGCCCGCCACTCGCTCAACGTTGCAAAGCCGTCGTCGGTCTCGGTACGATCACCAGCTCGCCCTCCGGCTCTTCCTGGAGGTCGAAAGCCGCGAACATGCGCGGGAAGACGAACACCGGCGTCTTGGCCCGGCTGAAAAACGCCCCCGTCACCCAGCCGCTCGCATAGGCGGCTTCGCCGAAGCTCGGGATCTGCCGCTCGACGCCCGTCAGATACTCGAGGTCCGCCGAAGGGGCGAGGAGAAGGACATCGACTCCCTCCGCCTCCATGCGTTCGGCCAACAGCCGGCTGCCGTTCTTGCATAGTCCCGAACATGTCGAGCGAGTTTAAGCTCGTAGGATGCGTAAGGGGCCTGACGTCGTGGTCGTCGGCGCCGGTGTCGTCGGCCTCTCGATCGCATTCCAGCTAGCGCTCCGCGGCGCGTCGGTCACGGTGCTGGACCGCGCCGGGATCGGCGCCGGCGCATCGGGCGTCCAGCCGGGTGGCATCCGGCAGCAGTGGGGCACCCGGGTCAACTGCCTGCTCGTACACGAGTCGATGCGCTTCTACGCCGACGCACAAGTCCAGCTGCACATGCGGGTCGACCCCGGCTTCCGGGCCTGCGGTTATCTCTTCCTCGCGCACTCCGACAATGCGCTTGCACGCATGCCGAGAAAACGTCGCGCTGCAGAACGAGCTCGACATCCCGTCGCGGATCGTTGCCCCGGCAGAGGCGGTCGAACTGGTGCCGGGCCTCGACGCGGCCGAGCGTGGTCGGCGGCGCGTGGTGTGCAGAGGACGGCTACTTCGACCGGCCGCAGTCGCTGGTCGAGGCCTTTCGGCGGCGCACGCCGACGTGCAGATCGCCGACGTGCTCGGCGTCGAAGACTAGGGCGTCGTTCGCCTCGCCACAGGTGGCGAACTGCATGCCGATGCCGTTGTCATCGCGGCAGGTGTCGACACGCCGCGGCTCCTGCCCGACTTGCCGATTCGGCCGGAGGGGCGCTATCTCTTCTTCAGCGACCCGATGCGCCAAGCGGCTGCTCGAACCGCTGGTCGTATCGCCAGAACATCGCTTCGCTGCGAAGCAGCTCGGCGACGGCCGTCTGCTCGCCAGTGACCTCGGCGCGGTCGGCGTGACCCCGCCGTCGATCTCGATCAGTGGCGTGCGAATGTGCGACGGCGTTCGAGGACTTGCTGCCCGCAACTCGTCTTCGTGCCGCTCCCGGCACTGGTAGGGGACGTACCACGTCACGCCGGAACCATCAGGCGATCCTCGGGCGTGTGCGTGATTGCGTCTGGGTCGCGGCAGGCTTCAGCGGCCACGGCTTCATGCTCGCGCCGGCAGTGGGGCGGATCATCGCGGAGGCCGTTATCGACGGACGCGAAGACCCCGCGTTGGTCGTGCTCGATCCGGCGCGCTTCGCGAAGGACGGTCGTGCCGGAGCCGCAGATCGTCTAGTCGGCGGCAACCGCCGAACGAAGCCTCGGGCAGCACCTCGGCGCACAGCAGCTCGACTCCCCGACGCTCTGGAACCCCGTGCGGCGTGCCGAAGTCGACGCGTCCCGCGCCCGCGTCGAAGACAGCTTCAACGTGCGCCGCGATCTGTTCAGGGCTCCCGGCAAAAGCAAAGCGGTCGAGAACGTCGTCGGAGATCAGCGTGCCCGCACCCTCGTCGTCGCCCGCGGCGACAAGCGCGCGAATGCGCGCGACGAGCTCCGGTTCCAGCGAGACGGTCGGGTCGAGCTCTGCAACCACGGCGAGATACATCGCGACCTCGCGTCGCGCAAGGCTGCGGGCTCGATCGCCGTCCTCGTCGACGACCGTAACCGCCCCGAGCACGATCTTGACATCCGGGTTCCCGATCCGTTCGCGGATCACGGGCACGACGTCTGGATTTGCGATGCCGCCACCTTGAGCTCCTGGCGCGGCTAACCGGCCGGGAACGCTGCAAGGTGTGGCGACCACGTCCCGAGCAGGAGGGGCACGACCCGTCGTGAGACGGCGTACCTGAGGCGGTCGCCCTGGGAGAGCGAGAACCTCTTGCCCTCGAATCCGGAGTCGTTACCGTCGAGCAGACGGCGAACGACCTCCCAGGCCTCGCGAATTGCCGTGACCGGATCGGATTGATCGACTCCGAGCCTCTTCGAGCCAGGCACCTCGAGCCAATCCGAGGAAAGCGCGTCCGGTCGAGGCCGCATCGAGCGCCGCGATCTGACCCGCGATCTCGACGGGATGGCCCTGAAACGGATTGACGCAATGGGCCGACGCGGACGCGCTTCGTCAGCTCGCGATTCCTCGAGGAGTGCCGGAAGCGCCGGCTGGAACCAGAGGTCGTTGAAGGTCGTGACAACCGCGAAGCCTGCCTCCTCCGCTGAGCGTGCCAGCGGTACGTACTCACCCGGTTTCTTGTCCGTCTGCAGCCCGAGCCCGAGCTCGCGCCGATCGTCGCTCATGTCGAGATCTTCCGTGCGAATGTCCGCTCGCCGATTCGTCGATCCTCATCACAACTCGTTCGTCGGGGTCGGGGCGGCAGACGAGCGAGTCCTGTTCGAGCCAGTCCGACTCCGGAAGTCGGCGTTGCTTTGCCCGGTAGCAGGCGGAGTACGGACCCGGAGCGCATACATGCAGAAATGCCGGCCCTCGGGATACGGATCCGGCTCGACTCGGTCAGCTCCAAGTAGCCGCCAACCTCGAGCCCGCAAACAGAGCGGCCCTCGATCCGCTCGACGGTCACGCGCAGGTCATACAGACGCATCTCGGTGACGGTCGACACCAGGATATAAAGCTGTCGTGCGGCGAAAGGTCGGTGACAGCGGGGGCTTCGGAGAAACGGCTGCCTACTCGCGGGCGATCCGCTACGGAGAGCACGTCGCAGTCAGCGGTACTGCGGCGCTCATCGAGGGTCGTGTTCTGCACCTGGGCGATTCCTTTCTGCAGACGCAGGCGGCGATCGGGCTTGCCCTCGCTGCTGCAGCCGAACTCCCCGCGCCAACCGCGCAGACGTCGTTAGGACACGGCTCCTCCTCGCGCCTCCGACTGCGATTGGAGGGAGGCGGCGCGCGCGCACGCCGAAGCGTTTGCCGGCGTGGATCCGGCGAACACGACCTACTACGTGGGAGCGCTCATCCCTGAAGGCGCCCTCGTCGAGGTCGAGCTGGATGCGACTGTCAACTCCGGTTAGAGCCGGGGCGGGTCGGCGGCTTCAGGACGAGGCGGAGGAAGCGGGGGGAGGTC
>CAWFLF010000002.1:0-942915 GCA_963816605.1 uncultured Actinomycetes bacterium | reverse complement strand
GATGCGCCAGTGAGCGGAGGTCTCAACGAGCGACTCGAAAGGCTCACTCCGGAGCAGCGCGCCGTGCTCGAACAGCGGCTTCTCGAGCGCCGCGTCGAAGGCGCACGACGAAACGCAGTGCCTCGCCGCGAGATCTTCAGCCCGATCGAGTTGTCCTACTCGCAAGAGCTCCTGTGGTTGCTGAGCCAGTTCGAGGACCGCGGCGTCGCGTACAACGCACCGGCGGCGTTTCGGCTGCGCGGGGCGATCGACGCATCAGTCCTCGAGCGCGCACTGACGGCACTCGCGGAGCGTCACGAGATCCTGCGCACGAGGTACGACCTCGTCGGTGACAGGCCGATGCAGACTCATCGAGGCCGAGGCGGACGCCGGGCTGACGGTGATCGACCTCAGCACACGGAGCCGCAGGAGCGCGAGCACGAGCTGCATCGGATCCTGCAGGCGGAGTCCGAGCATCCGTTCGACCTCCGTACGGACCCGGTGATGCGCTCGACGCTCGATGAAGCTCGCCGACGACGACTACGTCTTCGTGCAGGTGTTGCATCACGTCGCGACGGATGGCTACTCGCGCGCGATCATCTTTCGCGACCTGACATCGCTGTACGACAGCATCGCCGCCGGGCTACCCTCGCCACTGCCTGAGCTGGAGATTCAGTACGGCGACTACGCCGTCTGGCATCGGCACTGGCTCGACGGCGGCGTGCTCGAGCAGCAGCTCGACTATTGGAAGGCGCGGCTCGCCGGATCGCCCACGCGGCTCGAGCTCCCGACGGATTTCGCTCGCCCCCCGGTGCGCTCGGCTCAGGGTGACCATCGAAGCCTGATGTTGGATGCGGCGCTCCGCGAAGGTCTGCGCGCGGCCGGACGGGAAGAGGGAGCGACGTTGTTCATCGCGCTGCTCGCAGCCTTCGCGACGCTCTTGCACCGGTATTCGGGTCAGGACGACATCGTCGTGGGAACGCCGTTCGCAGGGCGTAACCGAACGGAATTCGAGAGCATGGTCGGCTACTTCATCAATCCGCTCGCTCTACGCGTCGACCTCTCCGGCAACCCGTCCTTCCGGACGCTGCTGAAGCGTGCTCGCGAGACGACGATCGAAGCGTTCCAGTACGCGGATGTTCCCTACGAGATGGTCGTGAACGCGACGAGGCCGGAACGCGACATGAGCCAGACGCCCGTCTTCCAGGCGATGATGGTCCTCCACAATCCGGCCTGGCAGACCGAGCGCCCGAAGTTCCAGCCGCAGGGGACGACGGCGACAGAGGTCGTGCACCAGAAGGAGTGGTCGAAGTTCGACGTCCTGCTCGGCATGAGCGAGCGGCAAACAGGCCTCAACACGACGTGGGAGTACAGCACCGATCTGTTCGAGCACGCAACGATCGAGCGGATGACGCACCACTTCCGAGAGTTGATCGCCAGCGCGGTCGCCGATCCAGATCGCCCCCTGTCACGCCTTTCCCTCCTGACCCAGGAAGAGCGGTCGAGGATCCTCGTCGACTGGTCGCAAGAAGCGGCGCCAAAGATCGACGACCAGTTGGTGAAAGATCTGTTCGAAGCGCAGGTAGAGAGGACGCCCGAGGCGGTAGCCGTCGTCTTCGAAGATCAGAGCATCTCGTACGAGGATCTGAACCGGCGCGCGAATCGGCTCGCGCACCGCTTGCAAGCGCAGGGCGTCGGCCCCGGATCCCTCGTGGCGATCTTCATGGAGAAATCGCTCGATCTGGTGGCGGCCGTGCTCGGCGTCATCAAGTCCGGCGGCGCGTACGTCCCCATCGATCCCCTGTATCCCTCCGATCGTGTCGAGTTCATGCTCGAGGACGCGGCACCCGCCGTGGTACTCGTGGAAGACCACCTCCGACCGGACGTACCGGGCGCAGGCGAGGTGCTCGCACTCGATTGGGAGGCGCTGGCTGACGAACGGGAGACAAATCCTGCGACGTCCGCGACGAACGACGACCTGGCGTACGTGATCTACACGAGCGGTTCCACAGGCAAGCCGAAAGGGGCGATGATCACCAATCGCAGCCTCGCGAGCGTGCACCACGCCTACGAGGAAGCCTACGGCCTCGCGGACACCACCTGCCATCTCCAGATGGCGAGCTTCTCCTTCGACGTCTTCACGGGTGACTACGTCCGGACGCTCCTGGCCGGCCGGAGGCTCGTGCTGTGCCCGCTCACCGTCGTCATGGATCCGCCCCGCCTGTACGACCTCATGCGTCGCGAGAAGGTCGACTGTGCAGAGTTCGTCCCGGCAGTGGCGACGCTGCTCTTCGACCACGTCGCCAGCCTTGGGGAATCTCTCGACTTCATGCGTGCCGTGATCGTGAGCTCCGAGCCCTGGAGAAACGAGAAGGCGACGTTCTTCAAGAGTCTCTGTGGGCCGCAAACACGACTGATCAACTCCTACGGTCTCACCGAGGCGACGATCGACAGTACCTACGGCGAGGTCGGCGGCGATGACGCCGGCGCGCCGGATCGATTCGTCTCGATCGGGCGACCGCTGGCGAACACGCACGTCTACGTCCTCGACGAGCATCTGCAGCTGGTCCCGGCCGGACTTCCGGGCGAGCTCTGCGTCGGGGGCACGGGCGTGGCGCTCGGCTATCTCAACCGTCCGGACCTCACGCGGGAAAAGTTTGTCCCTGATCCATTTGCGGCTGCTCCCGGAGCGATGCTTTACCGCACGGGCGACCTGGCTCGCTGGCTCTCGGACGGGAACATCGAGTTTCTCGGCCGCACGGACCGCCAGGTCAAGATTCGCGGGTTCCGTATCGAGCCGGGTGAGATCGAGGCGGTCCTCGAGCGGTATCCGGACGTTAAGGGCGCTGCTGTGATTCCGGTCGAGGACCAACCCGGGGACACGTGGCTGGCGGCATACGTGGAAGCGGCCGACCCGGCCACGCCGCCCACCTCCACCCTGCTCCGCGAGTACCTGATGCAGGAGCTTCCGGCCTTCATGGTGCCCTCGTCGTTCACAGTGCTCGACTCGCTCCCGCTGAGCCCGAACGGCAAGGTCGATCGCGACGCCCTCCCGACCGCCGAACGTACAACCGTGCAGGCCGAAACGGTGGCGCCTCGCGACGAGGTCGAACGCAAGCTCGTAGAGATCTGGGCGGCGGTCCTCGGCATCGACGACCAGATCGGCGTCACCGACGACTTTTTCGCACTCGGCGGCCACTCGCTTCTCGCCGTTCGCGTGTTCACGGAGATCGAGAAGGCGTTCGGCGTGAAACTACCGCTCGCGCTGCTCTTCCAGGGCGCGACGATCGAGCGTCTCGCAGCCTCCATCAAAGCGGAGCAGGAGGAGCAGGACAGTACATGGTCGACGATCGTTCCTCTGCATGCAGAGGGAACTCGCAGGCCGCTGTTCCTGATGCATGGAATCGACGGCGAGGTGCTCTTCTATCGGGAGCTTGTCAAGCACCTCGACCCGGATCAGCCCGTGTATGCGCTTCAGCCGGCCGGTCTCGAGGGCAAAAAGCGACCGCACCTGCGTCTCGAGGACATGGCGTCCGAGTACGTGGCCGCCATCCAGGAGTTCCAGCCCGAAGGGCCGTATCTCCTCGGCGGCCACTGCTTCTCGGGCGTCGTCGCCTACGAGGTCGCACGCCAGCTTCACGAGGTCGGAGAGCGCACGGCACTGCTAGCCGTGATCGATGCTGCTCCCGTCGGCCACAAGGAGCAGGTGACGCGGATCCAGTTGGAACGACAGAAGTTCCGCGCGTTCTTCGACTCGGATCTGAGAGGCAAATCGGCCTGGATAGTCCGTCGGTCGAAAGGGCTCGGGGCGAAGATCAGAGGAAAGTCGTACTGGTTCCTGCACGATTCGCTGATCTCGTTCCGAAGACCCCTCGCGAACCGCGTCCTAAACGTTCACGCAGCGATCATGCAGGCCAGGAGCAACTACGTGACTCCGGCGTCACCATGCCGCGTGACGCTCTTCCGGGCGGGGAGTCAGATGCACGAGTCCTTCGACCGCATCGCGCTCTGGCGGCGGCTCGCCCAAGGTGGCGTCGACGTTCGGCAGATCGGCGGCGCAGAAGTCCAGCACGACAACATTCTCGACGAACCCCATGTTCGCCTTCTCGCAGCCGAGTTCAACGCATCGATCGAGAACGCAATCGCGGACGCAGACCCCGTCGAAGAGAAAGTCGCCTGATGAGCGCTCTTCCGTCATGACGACGCGCCGTCTGGCGGACGGCGAGGTCGTCGTCTGGGCGGCATCCCTCGATGTCGATGATGTTCGGCTTGGCACGCTGCGCTCGTCCTTGTCGACCGACGAGATCGAGCGTGCGACCCGGTTCCGCTTCGCACGCGATCGAGACCGCTTCGTTGCTGGCCGCGGTTTCCTGCGCAGAATCCTCGCCGACTACACAGGCGACCGAGCCGAGGCCCTGCGTTTCTCTTACAGCCCCTACGGAAAGCCGCGGCTGGCCGACCGCCAGGGAATCCAGTTCAATGTCTCGCACTCGGAGGACCGGATGCTCGTGGCAGTCAGTGCGGACATTGCCGTCGGAGTCGACGTAGAAGTACTGAACTCCAAACATGCGGACGAGCTCGTCGCCGAACGATTTTTCTCGGCGCGAGAAGTACAGGACCTCCGGTCGCTGCCACCAAGCGAGTGGTCAAAGTCGTTTCTCACCTGCTGGACGCGCAAAGAGGCATTCATCAAGGCCCGCGGAGAAGGTCTCAGCCTCCCGTTGCAGGATTTCGACGTTACGCTGGCTCCCGGCGTATCGCCGGCCCTCGTGCGAACAGCCTGGTCGGCAACCGAGCCCGCCGACTGGCTCCTCTTCGACATCTCCGAGGACTGCACCGGGTGCGTGGCCGCTGTCGCCGTACGCGCCGCGCATGCGGTCGTCTCGGTTCGAAGGCACGGCTCCTGGGCCGCTGGATCCGAACCGCGCTCGCCTGTGCTCTGCGCGCCGAGCTAGGTAGTTGCTCGGACCGCTGCGGCGGTGGACGAACGACGGAAAAGGGGCCTAACCGATTGGCTAGCTATCCATCACCCAGGCTGCCCCAACGTCGCGTAGGCCGGCGCCGGGCACCGAACTAGCATCATGTATGTGTCCGTGCGACTCGACTCGCGGGCATTTCGAATTCGAGTCCGATCCTTGTTGAAAGGAGCAGCGTGAGCACCGGAAACAGTGAGCGACAGACGCCAAGTCTCGGGAAAATCAAGCGGAAAGCCGTCGATGTCGGAAAGCTGATCGAAACGAGCACGATCGGCGGAAACGAAATGCCGCTCATCGTCACTCCGGCGATCGACGGCGTCGACCTCGCCGACTGGGCCGCCAACAACCGCGTCGAGCTCGATGGCTACTTCGACCGCCACGGCGCAATCCTGTTCCGTGGGTTTGCGCTCAACTCTGCAGAGGACTTCGAAGGAGTTGCCTCGGGCATCGTTCCCGATCTCTTCGCCGAATACGGCGACCTGCCGCCGGAGGGGACAAACGAGCGCATCTACCACTCGACGCCTTATCCCGCGGACAAGACGATCCTGTTCCACAGCGAGAGCTCGCATCTGCCGACGTGGCCACTGCGACAGTTCTTCTTCTGTATCCAGCCCGCGGAGACGCAGGGTGAGACTCCACTGGTCGACAACCGGCGGGTCGTCGAGGAACTCGACGCCGACATCGTTCGCGAATTCGAGGAGAAGGGTCTGCTGTACGTCCGAAACTTTTCGCCGGGCATCGACGTGTCGTGGCAGGACTTCTTCAAGACCGAGGACCGAGCAGAGGTCGAGCGGACGTGCGGGGCCGAGGGAATGGCCTGCGAGTGGAAGGACGGCGATTCGCTCCGCATCTCGCAGCGCGGGCCGGGGGTCACGCATCATCCGCGAACGGGCGAGAAGATCTGGTTCAACCAGGTTCAGCTTCATCACGTTTCCTGCCTCGACCCGGGCACGAGGGACTCGCTTCGGCAGCTGTTTGCCGAGGAGGACATGCCGCGCAACGTCTACTACGGCGACGGCAGCGTGATTCCCGACGCGACGGTCGACCGCATCAGCGAGGTGTTCGAGCAACTGTGCGTCGAGCTCCCATGGCAGAAGTCCGATCTGATCGCCCTCGACAACATGTTCGTCCAGCACGCGCGGCGACCGTTCACCGGCGAGCGGAAGATCCTTGTTGCGATGGGCCAGATGATTCGCGCCTCCGACCTGGAGGATGCCGGAGTCACTGCATGACGGTGGTCGCGCCACAGACGATGCAGCCTTCGGTGCGAACGCCCCTCCCCGGGCCCGCTTCGAAGCCGCTGCTCGACCGCCAGGAGCAGCGAGAGTCGAACGCACGAACGTATCCGCGGCGGCTTCCGATCGCGATCAAGCGTGCTTCGGGCTCCTACATCGAGGATCTCGACGGGAACATCTTCATCGACTTCCTGACGGGGGCCGGCGTCCTGGCGCTCGGGCACAACCATCCGGAGGTCGTCGCTGCGGTGCATCGCCAGCTCGACGTGTTCTGCCACGGCCTCGACTTCCCGACCGAGGTGAAGGACGAGTTCGTGTCAACGCAGCTGTCACTTCTCCCGGAGTCGATGCGTGACCGGATGAAGATTCAGTTTTGCGGGCCTGCCGGCGCGAATGCGGTCGACGCCGCGCTGAAGCTCTGCAAAACGGCGACAGGTCGTGGAGACGTCATCTCCTTCCAGGGGGCGTTTCACGGGAGCTCGCACAGCGCGATGGCCGTCACCGGATCGGTCTCGCAGAAGGAGCCGATCGCCAACGGCATGCCCGGCGTGCACTTCTTCCCGTATCCGTACGCCTACCGCTGGCCGGTGACGCTCGATCCGGAGACCTGCGGCGCACAATGCCTACATACCCTCGAGAGCGCGCTCAAGGATCCGCTCGGCGGTATCGCAAAGCCCGCGGCGGTGATCATCGAGATCGTCCAGGCGGAGGGCGGCGTCATCGTCGGCCCCGTCGACTTCATCCGAGGCGTGCGGGAGCTAACGCGGGAGTTGGGCATTCCGCTGATCGTCGACGAGATCCAGACCGGCTGCGGCCGGACGGGTACGTGGTATGCGTTCGAGCAGTACGGAATCGAGCCGGACGTCATCATCGCCTCGAAGGGGCTCGGCGGGATCGGCATGCCGATCGCCGTCATTTTCTACGACCGCGAGCTCGATACGTGGGCGCCTGGCGCTCACACCGCCACCTTCCGCGGAAATCAACTTGCGTTCGCCGCGGGCATCGCCTCGGCTGAGATCATCCAGCGGGACGGCATCCTGGGGCAGGTCCAGAGGGAGAGCGAGTACGTCCTCGACGAGCTCAGGTCACTTCAGGCCAACCATCGCGCCATCGGCGACGTTCGCGGTCTTGGCCTGATGGTCGGAATGGAGATGATCGACCCTGAGACCGGTGCGGCAGCGCCCGATCTCGCCTCGCGAATCCAGCGCTTGGCCCTGGAACGCGGGCTGATCCTCGAGCTCGGCGGACGCTACGACGCTGTCGTCCGGATGCTTCCGCCGCTCAACGTGTCGCGGGCCACACTCGACCAGGCTCTCGGCATCCTCCGCGAAACGCTCGCGCAGGCCGCCGCCTAGCGGTGCAGCTGCAGCTTGTGCGTGAGCACGAGCTGCGCACCGTCAGCTCGAACGATGACCCTGAGTGTGTACGTCCCCGCCTTCGCGGAGCGCGGAATGTTCAGGATCACATTCGAGACGCCGACCTTGGTGCTGCGGATCGTGCGCGTCGCGATCGCACGCTTGCTGCGCAGAAGCGTCGCCTGGACTGAGGACGCCTGCCCGATATTGACGCGCAGCAGCACGCGGCGTGTCGGCTTGTAGGCAATCCGGGCTCCCAGCAGCTTGCCGCTAAGAGGTGCTGCCGGCGTCGGCGATGCCTGGGGATGTGCCGCAAAGAACCGCCAGACAGCACCGCCGGTGTCGAACGTGGGGCTTTTTTGCCAGCCGTGACCCCCTCCGTTCACCGTCACGAGCTCGACCGCCGTCTTCGCTTTGCATGTCTGCCAGATCTCGTCCTTTGCTTTTTGGACGTTGGCGACCTGTGACTGCTGCGTGCAGCCGTCGATCCCACGCCATTTCGCGATCACCTGCGGTGTCGACAGACGTCCCGGAGAGCCGTTGTAGGGGATCGCGGTGTCCGCAGTCCCATGCACCTCCATAACGGAGATCGGGGCCGCCGGCCTGCACCCCGGCACGACATCGTCGCCCGAGATGGACGCGATGGCCGCGACCTTGTTCGAGAGGTCGCACGCGACGCGGTACGACAGCGTCCCGCCGCCGGACGTGCCGGTCATGAAGATCCGTGCTGGAGCGATGTTCTGTGCGGTACGAACTTCGTCGATCACCGAGCTGATCCACTCGGTATCCGGATACGGCGGGCCTGGTCCGCGTGCGCGCGCGATGTCGTTGTACGTCTTCGAGGGGGTCAGGTACACGACGACAAACCCGTTGCGATCCGCTTCCTGGTCGAGCGTCGAGTTCCGTTGCATCAGGCTGCTGCAACACGCGAGCACGAGCGGCACGCGCTGGCTCTGGCTCAGGTTCGACGGGCGGTGGACGGAGTAGGTGCCGAAGGCGTTGTTCGACGGCGACGCCAGGTGAGGGACCGCGAAAAGGAGAGCAACGGCGATGACGAAGACCCCCAGAGACCCCGCCCGCCTATGTCTGATTGACCAACCAGTCTGTTTCGACATAGACCGGAGCCAACCGTACCACAGCGCGTGGAGCGCGGTCCAGACGCGGCCCATACACCTCGAAGTTCGCAGCGGGCTGCCATCCGAGCAGCTCGTTGCCATCCTCCCACTTCTCCCAGATTCCCACCCAGAGCGAGTACCGGCCTCGCGGCACCGGCAACCGTTCAACGGCGCAACTGATACTCGTCGTGCCGGGCGGGATGATGATCTCGCGACCCGGATTCACCACGAAGATGGGGCTCGCAGTTCCCTCGCTTACTCCTAGGTACACCCAGCTGCGGTACTCGGCCTCGCTCTCGATCTCGATGTCGATTGCGGCGGGTGCGTTCGTCTGCAACATGTCGCCGCCGGGCGACGAGATCTCAGCCTTCGTGAGCGCCACTCGACCCGCGATCCGGTGATCTGCGCCGGCGTGTTGCTCGACGGCTCGGCGGTAGTCCGACAGCACCGAACGGATCGGCCCGTCGTTGACGATCTCACCGTTGTGCAACCAGACGCCGCGGGTACACGCTGCCTCGACGGCGGCGAGGTCGTGAGAGACGAGCACGAGCGTCGCGCCCTGATTGAGGATGTAGCGCATTCGGTCGAGGCAGCGCTGCTGAAAGGAGGCATCGCCGACGGCCAGGACCTCGTCGACGAGCAGGACGTCCGGCTCCATGAAGGCGGCCACTCCGAAGCCGAGACGGGTAAGCATCCCGGCGGAGTAGTACTTCGCCTGGCGGTCGATCGCCTGCTCGAGTTCCGCGAAGGCGACGATCTCGTCGAACTTGTTCGCGACCTCTTTCCGGCGAAGCCCCATGACCGAGCCCGTCAAGATGATGTTCTCCCGTCCGGTGAGATTGGGATGAATACCGGCGCTGATCGCGATCAGCGCTCCGATCCGGCCGCCGACGCCGACACGGCCGGCCGTTGGGTACATGACTTGAGTCAGAATCTTCAGGAGCGTCGTCTTTCCGGATCCGTTCGCTCCGATCAACCCAATCGACTCGCCGGGACTGACCTGCAGGTTGAGGTCTTTGAGAGCCCACCGCCAACCGGACCCTGTTCGGCCCTTCAGGCGGTCCATGAGTCGAACGATCTCGTCCTGGAAGTAAATACTCCGCCGGTCTGCTCGGAACCGCTTCCAGACCTCCGTTGCTTCGATCGTCCCGTCAAGCAATGTCGGCGAACCCGGTCTCGAGGCGTTTGAAGAGCTTGTACGCGACTGCGAGGTAGACGAACGAGGCTGCCGCCGCGACCCCGAAAGGACCCCAGTCTGGCGGCTGGCCGTACAGGAGTGTGCGCCGGAAACCGTCGATCGTCGGCGCGAGTGGGTTCAGTGCCGAGTACGCCATGAGGGCCGTCTGCGAATGGGCGATCGCGTCGAGCCCGTAGGCAACCGGCGTCGCGAAGAGCGCGAACTGCAGCAGGAGAGGCAAGGCATGGCGCAGGTCGCGAAGGAAGACCAGCAGCGCCGAAGTCGCCAGCGTGACCGCAAGCGTGAAAGTAATCAACACCGGAATGAGCACCACCATGTAGAGGCCCTCGACGTGGGGCATTGTGCGGGTCACGAGGAAGATCACCCCTAGCACCAAGCCCGAGAGGAGAGCGTCCACCGCGGCGACCGCCATTGCGGCGATCGGAAAAAGCTCGCGCGGCGAATAGACCTTGTTGAGCACAGGCATGTTGCTGATGATGCTGGTGCCGCCGCCCGACACTGAAGAGCTGAAGAACGTCCACGGGACCAGTGCGACGTACGAAAAGAGCGCATACGGCACCCCGTGGGAGTCAACCTTGGCAAAACGCGTGAAGAGGAAGGTGAAGGCAATCATCAGCATGAGCGGCGTCAAGATCGCCCACAGAAAACCGAGGAAGGCCTGCTTGTATCGCGCACGCAGATCGCGCTCGGCGAGCGTCACTGCGAACTCGCGAAACTCCCAAACCTCGCGCAGGTGTGCCCACAAATTGAAACGACGACGGAACCAGATCTCGCGACGCGGTTCCGCCGGCGCGTCCGAGGCCGTGGCCGACGTCGCGTCGTGACGCCGTCACGGCATCGCCCGGCGGCCGCTCGGTAACCAGTTCGCTGCTCATGTCCCTAGCGGGAGGCCGGCTTCGCAAGAGGAAAGGAGGCAGGTTCAACTGGTGCGGACGTGGCCACAAACGGATGGTAGAAGCGACCAAGACATCGGCCTACGGCCCGTTGGCACAGTTGTTCCTGCGGCGCTAGCCGTTCGGCTAGGGTGCTTCGGCCCGGCGCTACTCGTGGGCGCGGATTGCGTCAGGTGCCTCGAGCCCGAACGCGCGGTGGAGAGCCCTCGCTGCCGGCAGCACGTCCCCGCGCAGAAGGTGCAGCGAGATCTTGATCGGACTGCTCGACACGACGACCGGTTCGATCTCGGCCTCCGCCAGCACGGCGAAGGTCTTGGCCGCGATCCCGGGATGACTCTTCATTCCGGCCCCGATCAGGCTCACCTTGCCGAGATCGTTCCGAGCCGACCAGCGGGCACCGAGGCGATCGAGCGCCTCACTCGCCTCGACGCCATCTTCGGGAGGTGCAGAGAAGAAGACCTCGTCGCCACTCTGGAGAATCGTGTCGACGTTGACGTTCGCGCGGGCGAGCGCCGCAAAGAGGTCCGTTGGTCGCGCGCCGTCTACGCGATACACCGTTTCGTCGAGCGTGTGCGTGACCCCGGCGATAATCGCCCGCTCGAGCATCCGGTCGTCTTCATCGACGACCCAGGTTCCGTTGGAGTCGGCGAATGCTGACCGCACATGGACCTTCACGTTGTGGTTGCGTGCGAACTCCACGGAGCGAAGCTGGAGGACATTCGCTCCCGACGACGCCATCTCGAGCATCTCGTCATAGCTGACGGCGTGCAGCTTCCGGGCACCCGGCACGTTTTGCGGATCACCCGTGAAGACTCCAGGGACGTCGGTATAGATCTCGCAGGCCCGCGCGCCTAGCGCGGCCGCAAGCGCAACCGCGGTCAGGTCTGAACCGCCTCGACCCAATGTCGTGAGCTCGCGCGCTGGAGACATGCCCTGAAAGCCGGCTACGAGCACGATTCGCCCCTCGTCGAGCGACTCATGGATCCGGCCGCCGTGGATGTCGACGATCTTCGCCTTCCCATGCACACCGTCCGTGACGATCCCGGCCTGCGCACCTGTGAGCGAGATCGCTTCGCCGCCGAGGTCGTGGATCGCCATGGCGCAGAGCGCACACGAGATGCGTTCGCCGACCGAGATGAGCATGTCCAGCTCGCGCGGATCTGGCCTCAGGCAAACGCTCCTCGCCAGATCGAGGAGCTCGTCCGTCGTTGCCCCCATGGCGGACAGGACGCCGACAACACGATCCCCCTTCGCCTGCTGCGCAACGAGCCGCTCCGCGGCCCCGCGGAGCTTGGCCGGGTCGGCAATCGATGTGCCGCCGAACTTCATCACAACGATTCCCGTCGGCTCGGCAGAGCCGTTCGCCGACACATGATTACGCAGAGTTTCCACCCTTACCGACAGCGTAGTGACCTTGGATCGCCGAAATAAGGCGAGGATCGGAAAGACTCCCCCCTCGGCGAGGCCACCTAACTCTTTGGGCAGGAGAGGCTTCGGCTCGCGCTTTACCTAGGCCGGATCAGACCAGCCTCGGATTGGCCAAAAAGGTGACGGACTAGGTGACAATGCTTGAGACGATGGGAGACTCGTGAGGGCGGCGGCGACACACGAACTGGGGCAGAGACCCCGAGACGCCGCTCTGGGCATCAGTCGACGCACTCATCGACCGCGCGCCCGGGGTAGACGACCTCCTCTGGCATGGCCTCGGTCCCCTCGCCGGAAGACGCCTGCGCGAGCGAGGCGAGCAGCCCGACGCCAGGCTGGTCGAGAAGGAGCGCACAGCAGCTCTCCGCGTCCTCGGCGCGCCGATCGTGCTCGAGCGCGTGCGAGCAGCGTGTGAGGGGCCGCTCGTCCTGATCAAGGGTTATGAGGTTGCCCTTCTCTATGGAGACCCGGCTCTCCGCCCATTTGTCGACATCGACCTGCTGGTAGAAGACTCGCGCGGGGCTCAGAAGGCACTACTCAACGCCGGGTTCGTAGAGGTCGGCAAGCCCGAGCTCTTCACCGACATCCACCACCTGCGCCCGGTCCGACTGCCAGAGCTACCGCTCCCGATGACGGTCGAGATACACCACGTACCCAAATGGCCGGACCTCATGGTCCCTCCCACTACCGAGGAGCTTCTCGCGGCAGCTGTCCCGAGCTCGACTCAGGTCGACGGCATCTCGACGCTTCCACCTGTCCAACATGCACTCATTCTGGCCGCGCACTCGTGGGCGCATCTACCACTCCGGCGAATACAAGAGCTCGTGGACATTGCGCTGCTCACGGAACCAACGAGTCGCGCAGAACTCGATGCCCTAGCGGCACGTTGGGAGCTGGAGCGGGTCTGGCAGACAACAAGTGGCTGCATCGACTCGCTCTTTTACGGTGGGCCGAAGACATGGGCACAGCGGATCTGGGCGCAACATCTGCTCGAGGCTCGCGAGCGGACGGTCTTCGAATCTCACGTCCAGAGATGGGTTGCAGCATTTTGGGCCCTACCTTCGTATGAAGCGCTCCCCACCTTGGCCGCCGCAGTAGCAGACGAATTCACTCCGGGCCAAGACGAGGGGTGGCGCGAGAAAAATGCCCGAGTGTGGCGGGCACTTCGCAACGCATTCGTAGCCCGGTCCGAGCATGATCGAGAGCTTGGGCCCGGAGCCCACCGTTGGCGCCGGCGTCGCTGACCGAGCTTGGGCACGCCGCGACGCCGGCGTCTCCACCCCATTTGGACTCTTGAAACACAGACCCAAGTGTCCTTAAATTAGGAGAATCGTGTCAGGTACCAACACCAGGGCTCGAACGGCAGTCCTCATCGATCCTCATCCTTTGTGGCTGGATGCCGTCGAGGAGGTGGTCAATAGAGTCCAATTCGAAGCGGTCGGCAAGGCAACGTCTTTCGATGAGGCCCTGGGCCTGGTCGCAGAGTTCAAGCCCGCGCTCGTGATCGGTGAGGTCGCCGAGAGCGGCGGCGAGTCGTCGGCAACCCGAATCTCAGAGCTGCGAGAACGCTCTCCGAATCTCCAGGTGATCGTTCTCTCCCTGGACGACGACGCGAGCGGAGATCAACGCGGCCCTGTCAGCCGGCGCTCTCGCATATGTTTTGAAGACCGCGCACCCGGACGACCTGGCGGCTGTAGTACGTCAGGTTGTGGAGCACTCGATCTATTTGTCGGGAACTCGCCACGAGACCGGCAAGCGACCTTCGGTGGCGATGATCGGTGAAGCTGAGGAACTGACCCAACGCGAGATGGAGATCCTTCGCCTCGTCGCCGAAGGGCACTCGAACTCAGAGTTGGCGAGGATGCTCTGGGTCACGGAGCAGACGGTGAAGTTCCACCTCTCGAACATCTATCGCAAGCTCAACGTCTCGAACCGAACCGAGGCAAGCCGTTGGGCTCAGTTGCACGGACTGCTTCCGGGCCAGGCTCAGCGCGCTGTCGTCGCGTAACTACTGACCTTCCGGATCAGCGCACCGCGCCGGGGTCGCGGCAGAGGAACCGTGGAGCCGAGAATGTCGTCGAGCGCTCGCGCGAGGTCCTCCGTCAGCTTGCGACGCTCGAAGCGGGCCAGCACTTCGGCTTTGGGCGCCGCCGTCGGCTGCCCTTCGGACCATCGCTGCACCTGTGCCCGCAAGCCCGTCGACCATGCCTTCGACATCGTCGGGGGCACAGATCGACTGCGTTGCCTGCCGCGCTCAGGATCTCGCGCGCATCCCCATCGGGTATCGCGGCCAGAATCGGACGGCCCGCAGCCAGGTACTCATACGTCTTCCCCGGCACCGTCGCCGAACGGCGGCCCGGCGGCAGATTCTGCATCGGCAAAAAGAGCAAGTCGGCCGAACGCATCAGGGAGATCGACTCCGCATGCGTGAGATACCCCGCCAGGCGCACTGCCGGCGACAGCGCAGCTACCTCGCGGTCGCTCTCCGAAAGCACACCCGCGAGGTGCAACTCAACGTGGTCTGCCAGGCTCGGATCCTCCGCGATCAGCCGGCTGATCGCCTGCAACAGATACACGTGCGAGCGGGTCATGATGTCCACACCGCGCGTCTCACCACCCAGCAAGCGATGCAGCGCCGCCGTCCGCCGCTGCTGCCGCGCCAGCTCGGTATGCAGATAACCCGTATGCACGATCCGGAACTTCCCGTCGTGACGCACCGGTGCCGGCTCCTCGAAATCGTTCGCATCGAAACCATTCGGAATCGACAAGATCGGCTTTGACGCCAACTCCGGGAAGGCTTGCTTGACGGCACTGGCCGCCTCCGCGGTCGTCGTCACGATCGCTGCAGCCGACGCCAACACCTTTCGCATCCGCCGCAACTCGCGGCGGCGGTGGAGACCACTCGGGAAACACCATCATCTCGTCGAGAGCCCACGGGTCTCTGAGTCCCGCCACCCACGGCTTGCCCAGCGACTTTGCCACGCGAGCCGCCGCCTCCCCAGAGTCATACGGAGACATTGACGCCATGATCACCTCGAAATCCGAACTTTCGCGCGCGGTCCGAATCGGCTCCACGCACCCACCAGCGCGACCAGGCCGACCGAACGCCGAGCCACCGCTCCGCACGGCTGCTCCAGCCCGTTGAAGCGGCCGGCTCCGGGCCGGGTATCCGTCTCACACGCGTTCCGCGAGGTAACTCCTCGCTTAGCGTGGCGTCGGACGGTGTCCAACGACCCTCGAGCTCGCCGGGGCCCGTGACGACTTCCGCGTCGAACCCGAAGTCGGGGAGATAGCGAACGAACTTCAAGCTGCGCTGCGCCCCCGCTCCGCCAATCGGCGGGAAGTAATAGGCCAGGTGCATGACCTTTCTCGCCGAGCGACGCGTTCCGCAGGGCGAGGTTGCGCCGGAACGGCAGGACGCAGCTCTTCGTCGATTGCGCGATCGAACACGTCGGGCGAGGCGGGTCGAGCTCCGTCGGTACTCGAACAGGTCCGCTCGCGGATCCGTCGCTTGTAGCGCCGGCACACGTTCGGCGTCGAGCTGCTTGCGAATCAACTCGGCCATCCCAGCCACGTCGTTGGGCGCACAGATGACTGCGTTGCCTGCCGCGCTGAGGATCTCGCGCGCATCCCCGTCGGGGATCGCGGCCAGGATCGGACGACCCGAGGCCAGGTACTCGTACGTCTTCCCCGGCACCGTCGCCGAACGGCGGCCCGGCGGCAGATTCTGCATCGGCAAAAAGAGCAAGTCGGCCGAACGCATCAAGGAGATCGACTCCGCATGCGAGAGATACCCGCGCCAGGCGCACCACCGATGACAGGCCGGCAATCTCGCGGTCGCTGTCCGAAAGCACACCCGCGAGGTGCACCTCGACGCGGTCTGCCAGGCTGGCATCCTCTGCGATCAGCCGATCGATCGCCTGCAACAGATACACGTGCGAGCGGGTCATGATGTCCACACCGCGCGTCTCACCACCCAGCAACCGATGCAGCGCCGCCGTCCGCCGCTGCTGCCGCCCCAGTTCGGTGTGCAGGTAGCCGGTATGCACGATCCGGAACTTCCCGTCGCTACGCACCGGCACAGGCTCCTCGAAATCGTTCGCATCGAAACCATTCGGAATCGCCAGGATCTGCTTCGACGCCAACTCCGGAAAAGCTGCCCGTACTCGAAGCACCGCCTCGGGCGTGCTCATGACGATCGCCGCCGCCGAGGCCAGCAACCTCCGCATCCGCCTCAACTCCTGCTGGCGATGGAGACCACTCGGAAAGACCATCATCTCGTCGAGGGCCCAGGGATCGCCAAGATCCGCCACCCAAGGCTTTCCGATCGCCTGAGAGAGACGCAGCGCCGCCTCCGCAGAGTCGTACGGCGACATCCACGAGTAAACGACGTCGACGTCGTCGAATTGCGCGCCGGCCTCGACTGCACCGCTTATCCACCAACGGGACCACGCTGACGGCAAACCAAGCCAGCGCTCTGCCCGGTTACCCCAGCGGGCACTCCACGTGCCGGCGCCCTGAGGCTCCGGGCCGGGCACGCGGACGACCCGTGTCCCCGAGGGAATGTCCGCGCTCAAAGTCGCGTCCGCCGGGGTCCAGCGTCCGATCGAGTCACCCGGGCCGGTGACGACGATGGGCTCGTAGCCGAGGCTCGGTAGATGGCGCACGAACTTGACCGGGCGTTGAGCACCGGCTCCGCCGATCGGCGGGAAGTAGTAAGCAAGAAGAAGGACCCGTTTCATGACCCTGTTCCGACTGCCTCACGCGAACGCGCGACGACGCGCGCGGGGGCTCCCACGGCAACCTCGAAATCAGGGACGTCTTCGAGCACGACGGAATTCGCCCCGACTACCGAACCTCGGCCTACACGCACTCCTGGGCCGATGACGACGTTTTGCCCCAACCAGGCACCGTCGCCGATCTCGACACGACCGACTCGAGTGATGCCCTGGTCGAGAATCGCTCGGGTTCGGTCGTCGAAGGCATGCATGTGATCGGCGATGTAGACGTTTCGTGCGAGGAGAACCTTCTTTCCGAGACGGACCGACTGGGCCGCGGAGAGGACGCAATTGCCCGAGACACTCGTTCCATCGCCGATCGCCAGGGCAACCTGCCCTTCGTCGCCGAGGACCTGGAGCCAGGATCCGGAACCGATGAAGACGTCGCTGCCGATCGCGATGCGCGCCTCGCCCGACAACCGAATCGGGAGCTGCAGCACAGACCGCCGCCCGAAGCTCGCGAACGAACCACTGACCAGGAGCGAGAACACCTTGTCGCGGCAGAGGACTGCGCGGCGATACAGCCCCAGAGAGCCTCTACCCCCATACGCGCTGATGATCCGTGTTCGTGCCATGTTGTCGACTGACGAGCCGGAGCGCGAAATCGTACCGACGCTCACCGCATGCCCCGGATCCCTCGATCGCCGAACTAGCCGACGCTTACTTGCGGTTGACCGACCTCGACGCGAACGCCTCCCTGTTCGAGCGACGCGTCGACGGCCTCCACCATGCGTACGACTTCGACCCCGAGCTCGGCCGACGATCTAGGCGTACCTCGGTCGCGAATGGCGGTGCAAAAGTCCTCCAACTCGAGGAAGAGCGGCTCCGACACCTCGACGCGCGGTGACAAGATGTCGCCCGTGCGGTAGGTGAGCTGGTACTCGCCGAAGGTCTCGGGATCAGGCACCATCACGCCGGAATCGAAGATCCGCACCGGCTCGATGCTCCCGTCGTCGTAGACCACCATCTTGCGCGAACCGATGATCGTCGTGCGCCGAAGCTTGCTCGGTGCGAGCCACGAGAGCTCGACGTGGGCGATCGTTCGCGACTGGAACTCCAGATGGATGAATGCCACGTCTGGCGTCGAGGGCATGATGCAACCCCGGCTTAGTGCCGTGACGTGCGTCGGCGTCTCGTCGAGCCAGTAGCGCAGGATCGAGAAATCGTGAGGCGCAAGGTCCCAGGTGACGCTCACGTCTGATTGATGCAGACCCAGGTTCACGCGGCTCGTCGAGATCGTGAAGATCTCGCCGAGATCGCCTGAGCAGATCAGTTCGCGAATGACGTTGACAGCTGGGCTGTACAGGAAGGTGTGCCCGGGCATCAGGACGAGGCCCAGGCTTTCAGCAAGCTCGGTCAACGCGACTGCCTCGACCGTGGACGTTGCGAGCGGCTTCTCGACAAAGGCGTGCTTGCCGGAGCGGAGCACTCGCTCCGCGAGCTCGTAATGCGTCGACACAGGCGTCGAGATGAGCACAGCATCGATCGTCGAATCCTCGAGCACGCGCTCGAAGCTCGTCGTTTGCTGGACCGCCGGATAACGCGCAGCAATCTTCTCGAGCGCCTCCGGACGCGTGTCGCACACGCAGGCGATCTCCGCTCCGGGTAGCTCGTAGAGATTTCGGACGAGATTCGGCCCCCAGTAGCCGAGGCCGACGACGGCAATGCGAACCTGGTCGCTCATCTAGACGACACCTCGCTGCCGCAGAACAGCAAGCGGTGTCCTGCAGAGCAAGCGCAGGTCGAGCCCGAGCGACCACCCACGTGCGTAGGCAACATCCATGTCCAGCGCTTCGCCGAAAGTGGCATGCGCCCGGGCCGTGGCCTGCCAGAGCCCGGTCACCCCCGCCGGAACGAGGAAGCGGTCGAACTGATGCGGTGCAAAATTGTCCGTCTCGTACGGGATGCACGGGCGGGGCCCGACCAAGGACATGGTGCCGCCCAGCACGTTCAAGAGCTGAGGTAGTTCGTCGAGACTTGTCTTACGCAGCCATCGTCCGAACGGGGTGATGGCATCCGGGCGCTCCAGCTTGTAGAGCCCGTTCCCTGTCGGCAGTGCCTGCGAGGACATCGTGGAACGGATGTACTCACGATGCAGGCTGTCGTCCGTGTCGACGTACATCGTCCGGAACTTGAGCATCGTGAACGGACGCATGTTTATCCCGAGGCGAGTTTGCCGGTAGAAAATTGGGCCCGGTGAGTCATGCCTGACACGCCAGGCGATGTATGCAAACAACGGGAGCGTGAGTAGGAGTGCGATACCGCTCAGCGCGATGTCGAATGCCCGCTTGACTGCGCGCGATGCTCGTGAGAGCCGGGGCGGCGAAATGCCGACGAGCGGGAGACCCTCAACGGTGTGAATTCCAACCTTCGGGCCGACGATCTCGAAGAGCCGCGGTACGACGTCGATCTGGACGTTGAGCATCTCGAGATCACGGACCATCGCAAGCTTCTCGCGGTCCGACTCGTTCGAGAAAGCGAGCAGTACTCGCTCGACGTCGAAAAGCTCGACCAGCCGCGGCAGTTCCTCCGGCGGGCCTAGAAGCGTAAGGTGGCCGAGGTCGTCGCGCCGCTCCTTCGGTAGCGCATCGACGAAACCGACGAGGTTGATCCCGTACTCAGGGTGATTGAGGAATTTCCGGGCGATCAACTGACCCACGTCGCCGGCGCCGACGATGATCGTGTTCTGCAGGTACAACGAGCTCCGCTTGCTCAGCGAGCGCGCCACTATCCTGAACGCGACGACAAATGCGATGGCGAGACTCCAGAACGTGACGAGCTTGGCCGGATCGGGCAAGACCAGATGCGTCATCCAGGCAGTGGCAAACAGCACCCAGGTGGCAACCGTGATGACGACGAAGACACCGACGATGTCGTCGGCTGTCGAGTGGTCAGTCCGTTCGCCGTCGCGGTCGTACAGCCCGGCGAGATTCGCAACGATCACCCAGATGGGAAGTGACAGGAGGAAGAAGACCCGCTCGGAGGTGGGATCGACGCGATCGATCCCGGGCGTGTGGCTCACGAGTCGCTCCGACAGGAAGAATGCGGCCGTCAGGCCGGCAAGGTCGGCACCGAGCAGCGTCCGTCGAACCAGCCAGCCGCGGCGGCGCCACGGCTTGACACTGGTCCGGCCGGGGAACTGCAAGGAGCGGGTGTCGTACGCCTCTCGGGCACTCTCCGAGACGAGCGTCAGGCGCTGCTGCGTCGACCGTTCGAAGGTAGTGGTCGAGGCCCCCGGAGCCTGCCGTGCGCCGGCCGTTTCTAGCTCGAGTTTGTTGTCCCCCACCCCACTCCCTCCTACCGCCGAACCGATGGCTTCCCCAGGCCGATAAACGTGCTCAGAGACGAGCCTAGGCGGGAATGGGCGTCCTTTGAAGGCCAGAGCCAAAAGACCGTTCCGTGGGCGAGGGACACTATTCCTTCGGGGGGGCGGGCAAGGCATTTCGGGCCCGGTTATGGCGGTCACGGAGGCCCGGGAGCGCTCCTTCGGCCTGGGCTCGACCAAGCTACGCTCGACCGCCGATGAACGTCCGAAGGCCCCTCAGCGCTGCATTGCCCGACTCCCGAGAGGTCGCCGTTCAGGCGCTTGATCGATTGTGGGCTGCGCTCGTCCGGCCCGAGAAACTCGTCTCATGCGGCACCGCGGAGGGGACGAAGCTCGCGCTGTCCTTCGACGACGGCCCCTCGGCGGCCAACACGGCTCGGGTCTTGGACCTGCTCGACGAGCACGGGGCTCGCGGAACGTTCTTTGTGGTCGGCTCACGCATCCAGGGCCAGGAGGAGGTCTTGCTACGCGCGGCACAGAGCGGTCATGAAATCGCGAACCACACGTATTCTCATCTACACACGGTTCATCTCTCACGCGACGAGCTCCGCCGAGAAATCGTTCAGGCAAACCTCGTAATCGCGGAGCTCCTCAACGGTGTAGCGGCTCCCGTTCGGTTCGTCCGTCCCCCGTTTGGCAAGGATCGTCGGCGGATCACAGCGCTGGCGGGCGAGCTGGGACTGCTCACGGTCCTCTGGTCGATCGATTCTGGCGACGCACGAGGATTTACCACGTCAGAAGTCATCGAGGCAGTGGTCGGGCGCGCGACAGGCGGGGCGATCGTGTTGATGCATGACGGTGGTTCGCACCGGGAGACCACGCTGACAGCACTCGCCTCATTCCTTCCGCGACTTCGCGCGTTCGGCTTCGAGCTCACGACCGTTAGCGACGTCCTTGGGCTACCGGGCGGGCGTTGATCCGTCTGGCTTGCGCCAGAGTACGATCACCTTCGTCGTGCAGAGCTCCTCGAGCTCGTAGTCGAGCAGCTCGCCTTCGCGACGTAGATTCTCTGCCTGGGTGCGCACCAGATCGGCGTTCGACTGCTTGCGACGAATCTGGGCACCGGGGATCATCTCGTCGAACAGCGCGCGCCACTCTTGCAGTCTCAGACGATTCAGGTAGGCGCTTTCATTCACGAGGTGCCGATACTGCGGCCGCAGATGAGCCCATTGTGGCAATTGCGAATCGCCGCCGTCTGCAAGCCGAAGGTCGTGGGCTCCCGTCGGACTCGTGTAGAGGATGAAGTCGGTGTAGAGCACTCCCCCCGGACGCAGCACGCGCACCATCTGGCGGAGCACATCGCTCGGACGTGCGAGATGCTGGAAAACAGCGAGCGCGTAGACGGCGTCGAAGGAGGCATCGGTGAACGTCATGTCCTCGGCCGGCATTGCACGTACATCCACGCGAGGGAACCGATCTAGCTCGAGCTGGCGGACGAGCTCGGTCTTATAGGCTGCATCGACACGAAGGAGCTTGCGGCCAACGGTCTTCACCGTGCGCTGCGGACCGTTGACCCGCAGCATCTCCAGATACCCGAGTGGCGAGAAGCCATGGACTATGACGTCTCTGTCCACGCCCACAACTCGGTTTCGGCGGGAAAAGTAGACGAGCTGCGTCAAGAGTTGGCCGGTGCCGACGTCGAGCACGTCGAGACCGGCAATCTCGCGTCCGTAGGCCTCGGCCATCAATGCCTCCACCTCGCGGAGTCGATCGAGGCTCGCTGTTAATGCGGTAACTGGATCGCTGTGCAAGCGCCGAAGCTCGAGTCCCTGCCGAAGCAGGCGCACGGGGTTAAGACCTACTGAGCTATAGGAGCGCACACTTCACGAGTAACAGACCGCACTGAGTCCTGCAAGCCGGGGCGAGCTAGCGGACTAGGTGCTTATTCGAAGGCGCCGGCGGCGCAGTTTCCGCTTTGGGGCCGTAGCACGCCGGTGAGGTCGATCAGGGGGCAGCCGCCGCTGACGCTGGTTGGGACGAAGTTCGTTGAGCACGCCGCCGACTGTGGTGAGGTGCATGTCGAGCCCAACAGCGGGTGCGGCAGCCGGGTTGACCCACGCTGCGCTCGCTGCCGCCGTCCGTCGGATCGCACTTGATGTTGTTCGTCCAGGCGTTGTAGCGATAGACGAAGGTGATGTTTGGCGGGTTTCCGCCCGTGCAGCCGGCCGAGTTGCCGCTCGCGTCCGGCAAACCAGCCGACCGTAGTTGCCGATGATGTTGAAAGTCGCGGTGGCTGTCGTGTTGAAGAGGAGATCGGCCTGGGCGGCAAGCGAGTTGAACTTGATGTTGAACGTGCCTGCCCAACCAGAGCCGACGACGTTCATGGCGATCGACCCGTTGCACTGGCCCGCCAGGCTCGTGGCAGCGTTGCCGATGATGTCGAAGTTCGCATTGAGCGCGTTGTTCTGGCTCTCGACGAACACGTCCATGCACTCATTGCCGTAGAAGCGGTTGTACGTGATCTTCACGTTCTGCGCACCCCAGATGTGGACCGCCTCGAGATGGCAGAGCGGACTCGTGCAGCTAGCCTCCGGCGCTGATCCCCAGCCGCTCGACGGCCAATAAGAAGCATTCTTGACGATGTACTGGAACAGGTTGTTGCTGATCGTGATGTTGCAAGCCTCGGTCGTGCAATCGGGCGCAAGCGAGTTCGGCTTCCCGATCGTGATCCCGACCGGGCTTCCCGGCGCCAGCCGAGCCACAGCAAGACGGGCCGATCGTGTTGTTCACGATCTGCCAGTTCTGCGCCGCATGCAAAAAGATCGAGGAGCAGCCCCCGAGCGCGTGGCCGACATTGATCCTATTCCCGTCGATCGTCACGTTCCTCGAGACCGTCGAGCCCGTGCTCGGCGTATCAACGATCCCGCAATAACTCGACGAAGGTGGAGCGGTGGAGTTGATCACGAAATTCCTCAAGGTCAGATAACTCGCGGAACCGACCGTCACCGCCGCCGCGTTCGAACCGTTGATCGTGACGCAATGAGGCGTCGCAGCCTGAAAAACGGTTGTGCCCGACGTCTTCGAACCATCGAGCGTGAACGCCTGGCTCCCATAGCTACCGCACTTCACCAACACCGTGTCGCCACCGTTCGCGGCCGCATGATACGCCCGGTCGAACGTGCCACACGCCGTGCCGCTCTGGTAAGCAACCGGCGTCGCAGACCGCACACAACTACCCGTACCACCATCCACCCACAAACTCGCCGTCCCCGAAGGAGCCGGACCCGGAACCGGAGTCGTTGTCGTTGTCGCTGTCGTTGTCGTTGTCGCTGTCGTTGTCGTCTGTCGTTGTCGCTGTCGTTGTCGTTGTCGCTGTCGTTGTTGTTGTCGTTGTCGTCGTCGTTGTAACCGGAGGAGGAACTGAGCTGAATTCACGCGGCTTCGGCGGCTTCGGTGCTGGCGACGGCCGCTCCGGTCGAGGCGGTGGCGGCTTCGGTGAAGGCGGCGGCGGCTCCGTTCGAGGGGGCGGCGGCTTTGGTGGTGGGGGCGGTGGCGCAGCAGCGCACGGCGACGTACGCGCGGAGGCGAATGCTGGGGGCGAAAGGTTTCCGGCCGTGTCCAACTGCGACTACCGCGACCTTGTAAGTCTGGTTGCAGTTCAAGTTCGTTACCGCGAATTTCGTCAGCGGCGTCGTGCCGACGACGACTCGCTCGATGTAAACGAGATAGCCCTTTACAGATTCTGTCGACCGTTGCCACTCGAGCACGAACGCATTCGAATTGCTCGCTCTGACGTTCAGGCCGGAAGGAGCAGTCGGATTGACGGCGTCCCGGGCCGCATTGTCACCCGATGCTGAGGCCAGCGTTGTCGACGCCGGGCCTAAAAGGGAGATCACGACAACGCCAGCACATGCAGCGACGCGTGATCCCGCACGGAGAGAGTGGGCGACCCTCACGGCAGGGTGAGAACCCTAGGACACCCGTCGGATGACATCCTCGTTTCGACGACGTTTCCGCTCAGACACAGGTATTTCGACGGGATCGCTAAATTAGAGCCGAACCGCGATGAAGGCCGGTGTCCGCATCGCGCTGAGCGGCCGTTGCCCTCCAGTGCCCCCGTTAGACTCCCGCTCGTTTCCATCCTCGATGACGATTTCGGAGGGCGTGTGCCCGTTCCTGCCAAGCAGCACCATCTCAGCGTGGAACCGATCAGCCCCGAGCTTGCACTCGTCGACCCCGCGCTTCGGCAGCACGTGCGTTCAATCGCCCATGCCCAACGAGAGCGCACGTTTGCTGTTGCTGTCGACGTGCCGCCCGCGATATCCGGCGCGGTACCGCCGGCTGCGGCGACGCGAAGATGGCGACGTCCCTCGAAGTCAATGCTGCTGGCAGCCGGTGCCCTGGCAGTTGTTGCAGGGTTCGCGGCGACCTCGCTGCTCACGCCCCGGCTCGGGCAGGAGCGTGTGCCGTCTCGAGAGACGCAGGCGGGAACTGACGGGAGTGCGGAGCGTCCCGCCCGCGCGGTCCTTCCGCAGCGCGAACTGACGCAGGCGATCCGCCACGTCAATCTGAAGATCAGCGCCAACAGGCCGTTGAGATGGACTCCCGTGCGGTACGCCACTTTTTACGACGTTGTTGTCATGCGAGGCAGCTCGCGCCTTCTCGACTTTTGGCCGCGCAAAGCCGAGCTCACGCTGTCGACGCTCAGGCGTCGCGGTGGCAGCCGATCTCCGCGCAGGCCAGTATCACTGGTTTGTCTATCCCGGCTTCGGACGGCGGCGCCCACGGGTCTCCGGGTCCACCATCTACGGAAAGCTCATCGCGCGAGGAGTGCTGACAGTCCCGCCGCGAGGGAGTAGCTGAACACTCCAGACAGCTTCGCCCGGCGAGCTAGGTGTTTATTGGAAGGCTCCGGCGGCGCAGTATCCGCTTTGCGGCCGCGACACCCCGGCAAGGTCGACCGGCGGACAGCCGCCGCTCACGTTCGTCGGGACGAAGGTCTTGAACATGCCGCCCGCTCCGTTCAGCTGCATATCGAGCCCAACGGCGGGTGCGGCAGCCGGGTTGACCCACGCCGGAAGCGCCGCCGCCAGATCCGTCGGATCACACTTGATGTTGTTCGTCCAGGCGTTGTAGCGATAGACGAACCTCACGCTCGTGTTGGCACCATTGCAGCCCGCCGAGTTGCCGCTCGCGTCGGAAACCATAAGCCGACCGTAGTTCCCGATGATGTTGAAAGTCGGAGTGGCTGTCGTGTTGAAGAGGAGGTCGGCCTGGGCGGCAAGCGAGTTGAACTTGATGTTGAACGTGCCTGCCCAGCCAGAGCCGACGACGTTCATGGCGATCGACCCGTTGCACTGGCCCGCCAGGCTCGTGGCAGCGTTGCCGATGATGTCGAAGTTCGCATTGAGCGCGTTGTTCTGGCTCTCGACGAACACGTCCATGCACTCATTGCCGTAGAAGCGGTTGTACGTGATCTTCACGTTCTGCGCACCCCAGATGTGGACCGCCTCGAGATGGCAGAGCGGACTCGTGCAGCTAGCCTCCGGCGCTGATCCCCAGCCGCTCGACGGCCAATAAGAAGCATTCTTGACGATGTACTGGAACAGGTTGTTGCTGATCGTGATGTTGCAAGCCTCGGTCGTGCAATCGGGCGCAAGCGAGTTCGGCTTCCCGATCGTGATCCCGACCGGGCTTCCCGGCGCAGCCGAGCCACAGCAAGACGGGCCGATCGTGTTGTTCACGATCTGCCAGTTCTGCGCCGCATGCAAAAAGATCGAGGAGCAGCCCCCGAGCGCGTGGCCGACATTGATCCTATTCCCGTCGATCGTCACGTTCCTCGAGACCGTCGAGCCCGTGTTCGGCGTATCAACGATCCCGCAATAACTCGAGGACGGCGCGCTTGCAGAGTTGATCACGAAATTTCTCAAGGTCAGATAACTCGCGGAACCGACCGTCACCGCCGCCGCGTTCGAACCGTTGATCGTGACGCAATGAGGCGTCGCAGCCTGAAAAACGGTTGTGCCCGACGTCTTCGAACCATCGAGCGTGAACGCCTGGCTCCCATAGCTACCGCACTTCACCAACACCGTGTCGCCACCGTTCGCGGCCGCATGATACGCCCGGTCGAACGTGCCACACGCCGTGCCGCTCTGGTAAGCAACCGGCGTCGCAGACCGCACACAACTACCCGTACCACCATCCACCCACAAACTCGCCGTCCCCGAAGGCGCCGGACCTGGGACGGGAACCGGGAACAGGAACAGGGAGCGGGAGCGGGAGCGGGAGCAGGAGCAGGAGCGGGAGCAGGAGCAGGAGCAGGAGCAGGAGCAGGAGCAGGAGCAGGAGCAGGAGCAGGAGCAGGAGCAGGAGCAGGAGCAGGAGCAGGAGCAGGAGCAGGAGCAGGAGCAGGAGCAGGAGCAGGAGCAGGAGCAGGAGCAGGAGCAGGAGCAGGAGCAGGAGCAGGAGCAGGAGCAGGAGCAGGAGCAGGAGCAGGAGCAGGAGCAGGAGCAGGAGCAGGAGCAGGAGCCGGAGCAGGAGCAGGAGCAGGAGCAGGAGCAGGAGCAGGAGCAGGAGCAGGAGCAGGAGCAGGAGCAGGAGCAGGACTCACCAGATGACCCACACGGCTGCGTTCGCGGGCGACCTGGCGTCCTTGGAGATTTTTCCACTTTGGTCATAGGCCTTTACGGCGACGCGATGCCGTGTCCCGCACGGAAGGTTCCCGATCGTGACTTGCCGTTTGGCATACCAGCCGTAGCGCTGGCCGTCGAACGACACGATGTACGCGACCACCCGACGCCTCGACGCTGAGGCTCGCCACGTGACGGTGATGGAGGTTTGATCAGCAGCCGCGACCCTTACGACAGGCTTGGCTGGGCTGCCAGACTTCCCGTGGGCTGCCCCCACCGCGGCGGCCGGGAAGAGCAAGGCCAAGAGGCCGAGCACGATAAGACGTGCGTATCGGGGCACGGCAGGGGAAGGTCTGCGTCCGTGGGCGGCACTGCGCATGCCGCTTGGATCGGCGGCAGATCTCCATGCTGTATCCCCAGAATGAGGCTTCGAGCCTCACTCCCCCATACTGGGGGAAGTCGACCGTTACCCCTTTCGGGGCGGCAGGATGTAGAAGCGCGAGCCTGCGAGTAGCACCCTGCTACGTTCTTCGAGTGGCCTTGCTCGACGTCGTAGTGGTGTCCTACAACAGCCGCAACGAGCTCCGCGGCTGTGTTGCCTCGATCTGTCGCGAGGATTGGGTCAACGTGATCGTCGTCGATAACGCGTCGCCCGACGATAGCCTCGCCGCAGTCGAGGATCTGCCCGTGACTCGGATCCAGCTCGATGTCAACGTGGGGTTCGCCCGTGGTTGCAACGCCGGCTGGCGCCGAGGTGTCGCACCGTATGTTTTGTTCCTCAACCCCGACGCCCGGATTGACGCCGCCTCGCTTCGTCGCCTCACGCAAGTGCTCGACGAAGAGCCGGGTATCGGGATCGCCGGCCCGCGGATCGTCGACGATCGCGGCGAGCTCGAGTTTTCGATCCGCCGATTTCCGCGCCTTGCGTCGACATATGCGCAGGCACTTTTCCTACACCGAATCTGGCGCACGGCCCTCTGGGCGGACGAAGTGGTGCGAGAGCCAGAGCCGTATGGCTCGGCTCACGCTGCGGAGTGGCTGTCGGGGGCGTGCCTCGTCATCCGCCGACCGCTTCTGGAAAAACTCGATGGGTTCGACGAGGGCTTCTTTATGTACTGCGAGGACAAGGATCTCTGTCGACGGGCTTGGGGCCAAGGATTCGCTGTGCGTTACGAACCGGACGCAGTTGCCGTCCACATCGGTGGCGGCGGGCAGTCGGCGCCGCGAGGCGAGCTTCTGCCCGTGCTGGCGTCCAGTCGCGTCCGCTACGCGGGTAAACACCACCGGAGCATTGAGGCACGGGGAGAGAGGCTCGGCGTCGCACTCGGGAGCTTGACGCATGCCGCGATCGGGCGAGGCGACGCGGGAACGAGGCGCGGCCATGTCCGGGCTTTCGTTGCCGCACTCAGAGCGCCCTAACCATCTGGTCAGGAGCGCCCTGAGCGCTCGATGGTCGCCCTCCCCGAGTGCCACAGCTAGGCTCGCTTCGCATGTGCGGAATTTGCGGAGTCGTTCAGATTGGTGGCGGCGCGCCTCGCGAGGTCGTGCCTCCGGATGTCCTCGATCGAATGACGGATGCGATGACTCATCGCGGCCCGAACGATCGCGGTACGTATAGCGAACCGGGTGTTGCATTGGGCGTTCGCCGCCTCAGCATCATCGACGTCGAAGGGGGACACCAACCGATCAGCGACGAGTCTGGCGATGTGTGGGCGGTCCAAAACGGCGAGCTGTACAACCATGTCGAGGTGCGAAAGGCGCTCATATCGGCCGGGCACACGTTCCGGACCCGGTGTGACACGGAAGTGATCCCGCATCTGTATAGACGGCACGGTCCGTTCTTTCCTAGAGAACTACGAGGAAAGTTCGGTCTGGCAGTCTGGGACGCAAAGAAGCGCCGAGCTGTCGTCGCTCGAGACCGCCTGGGGGTCAAGCCGCTTTACTACGCACGGTCCGAGGACCTCCTCATTTTCGGGTCTGAGCTCAAGAGCGTGCTTGCGAGCGGCCTCGTCGGAACCGAGCTCGACTTCGACGCGATCGACTCCTACCTTACTTTCGGGTTCGTTCCCGGTCCCAAGACACCGCTTGCACAAGTCTCGAAACTGATGCCTGGTCAGCTTCTGATTGGAGACGCCGAAGGCACTCGTGTTGAGCGCTATTGGGAGTATCCGCATCCGACGACTGCTGACCCGGGAAAGTCCGTCGATGAGTGGTCGTCCGCCCTGCTCGAGCAGCTCGACGAGGCAGTTCGGTTGCGGCTCATGAGCGATGTCCCGCTCGGGGCGATGCTAAGTGGTGGGCTCGACTCGAGTCTTGTCGTCGCCCTGATGGCGCGACATATGAGCGAGCCCGTGAAGACCTTCTCGGTCGGCTTCCGCGAGTCCGGAAACAGCAATGAACTTGCGGACGCCCGTTACGTCGCCGACCTCTTCGGCACTCAACACCACGAGCTAGAGCTTTCGTTCGTCGACGACACCGTCGATCTGGCGACGCTGTCGTGGCATATGGACGAGCCGCTAGCGGACCTATCAGCGCTCGGTTTCCTTGCACTTTCGGAACTCGCGTCACAGCATGTAACCGTCGCTTTGTCCGGCCAGGGCGCGGACGAGCTCCTTGGCGGCTACCGCAAGCACCGCGCCGCTGCGATCCTACGCGCGCTCGGTCCCATGAGAGAGCCGGCCGCAGCCGCAGGAAGACTCACAGCACGGTTAGCGCCCACGCTCGGGCGTCCGATGGCAACACTCGCGGCTCGGACGCCGGCCGAACGACTTCTCGCGATGAGCGGTCGCGTCGACGGCGAACTCCGCGGAAGGCTCGCCCGAGACGGGCTCGCGCAACTTGACGGCGACGCTCCGCTTCGTGCGATCGAGGCCCTCGCGACTGGACTCGACAGCGACCCTCTTGCAGAGACTCTGTATCTCGATGCCCAACTCGCACTCGTCGACGACATGCTTCACTACTTCGATCGCGCCTCGATGGCCCACTCACTCGAGGTTCGAGTTCCGTTCCTCGACCACCAGCTCGTCGAGTTCTGCGCGACTATCCCTAGCGGTTTGAAGGTTAAGCGGCTGAATACGAAGTACATACTCAAGCAGGCTGCGCGCGGGATTCTGCCGGACCGTGTCATCGATAAGCCGAAAATCGGCTTCTTCCGTGGAGCAGTCAGTAGCTGGTTCGAAGCGCAGGCGGGACGAGCAATCGACGAGTACCTGCTCGCGCCGGACGCTCGTTATGGCGAATTCCTCGACGCGAAAGAGGTAAGGCGACTCGTCGCACTACACCGCGAACGAGGCGATACCGATCTCGGCCACCTTCTGCTCGCGCTGCTCATGCTCGAAGTGTGGCTCTCGAACTATTTACCTCGCGCATTCGGTGGGATCGCGACGTCGGTCAGCCCTGCAGGTGTGGGCGCGGACTAGCGCAAGGTGCGCCTAACCGTATGATTAGGCGCATACGAAATCCCTGGCTGTTTCGGGCGTAGCCGCGCACCGGACACGGCAGTATCACTACTACTCGTGCGACCCGACCTCCTCGCCTACCTAATCTGTCCCTCCTGCGGATCGGGACTCGAGAGCAAGCCCGAAACGGAGGACGACGGACACGTGATCACCGGAACGCTCTCCTGTTCGGGTTGTCATGCCGCGTATGCGATTGAACGCGGCGTCCCGCGCATGAACGTAGGCATGGAAGACCTCGAGCGAGTCGCCCAGACCTTCTCATACGAGTGGCAGGCGCATCACGAGGGCAAGCTCGAAAAGGAACAGACGCTCTGGGGCCTCACACCGGAGCAGGACTGGAGTTACTTCCTCGAGGGAACCGGTCTCAGCGACGAGCAGGTAAACGGTCTCGTTGTCCTAGACGCAGGATGTGGCTCGGGTCGCCTCACTCGGCAGATCGGCGAACACGGCGCGAAGGCGGTGATAGGTGTAGACATCATCGAAGCTGTCGACGGTGCTTTCGACGCGACTCGCGACCTTCCGAACGTTCATATCGTTCAGGGCAACATTTTCGACTTGCCTCTCCGTCGCCAGGCGTTCGACCTCGTTTGGTCCAACGGCGTCATACATCACACACCCAACGCTCAGGAAGCACACTCAGCGCTTTCTCAAATGGTGAAACCCGGTGGTCTTCTCTACGTCTGGGTCTACGCGAAGCGTTTCAATCCGTTCCGCTTCACCAAGGACGTACTCGATTTCTTGCGTGTAACGCGTTTGCCTGAGCCGGCCCTTCTAAAGGTTGCAAAGACGTTCGCCTACGCCTCGGTAGGCCTCCATCGCGCATATAAAGTCGTCCGGAAGATTCCCCCGTTGCGTCCGCGCACACGTTGGGCGCAACGAACGCTTCGCCCGCGAACTGTTCACGAGTTGAGCCTGACCTGGTTCGATGCGCTCTCTCCCGAGTACGACTCACGGCATACGGAGGCCGAGGTGATCGGTTGGTTCGAGCATCTCGGGTTCCGCGGAATCGGGACGATCGAAGAGCCTAAGGTCGGCGTACGCGGCGTGGCGCCGGAAAATCAATCCCAAACTTCTTAGCGTGCATCATCGCTTAGCGCGACGCGCGGCCTGAGAGCCTCCCGTGCTCGCAACGGAAGCTTTCGCCAGCTCTGCTCACTGCGAACGTATGCTCGGAGCTCGAGGTCGGAGCAGCGGGGTTTCCTGGCTAGACGCGCACGCGCGTACCCGATCAGAAGGCCAATAGCGGCCGGATTTCGGGTGAGACGGTACAGCGTTCGAGCAGCAAGATAGGAGGGCCGGTATCCCATGAAGTGGGCAGCCTCACCCTGGATCATCGAGGTTCGCAGACGATGTCCGTCACGTTCCCCCTCCACACGGTGGTGACGGAAACCGAGGTCGTAAATGACCTTCGTGTTCCATCCCTTTAAGTTCGCCTTCATCAGGTCAAGGGTGTCCCAGCCCATGTGCTCCTCAAGCGGAAGGATCTCGCGTAAGCACTCGCGGCGATAAGCACGGCAAGCACCCCAAACGGCCGGGCCGGTGCCATGCCGCTGGCGCCAAATCCCGGAGGAATCACGCTCATAACCGGCACCACCGGCGATTCCAAGCTGCTGATCGTGCACGAACTCCTTCAGCAGCCGCTCGAAGTGATCGGGGTCCATGGAGATATCGGCATCGAGCTTGACAACAACATCGGGAAGGGGCTCGAGTTCGCTAAGAGCCGAATGGAAGGCACGGACGATGGGAGCGCCGCGGGCAAGAAGCGTTCCGTTGGTGGATGTGAGCTTTATCCACGGGTGTTCGCGGGAAAGATGACCCACCATCTCGCGCGTCCCATCGGCGGACCCGTCATCGACCACGACCCAAGCTTCCGGGCGCACCGTTTGGCGCACGAGGCAAGAGGCGAGGCGGTTCAAGTGCTCCTGCTCATCCCGCGCCGGCGTCACGATGCCGTACGACGGGAGTGAGTTGGTCAGCGCGATCTGATCTTTGGGAGTCAACGCGAGCAGCTTAGGTGCCGCACTATTCATCCGCGATCCTCCGATGGGCCAGAATCTGGCATCACCGCTAATCAGTCGGTTAGCATTGGGGTCGTCGAGCCGCTCGCAGTTTCGCGGTCGCCGACCCAGGCTTGGTGGTAGCAACGGCATATCGCATGCCAATCATTTTCTTAAGTTGGAGGCTCTGCCACACGATGCACGTGTTTCCCTTGACGCGTTTGACCTTGGCATCAGCTGGGAGTTGACTGCGCGTTAATAGCGCCAGTCGGTCGTTATCGGTGTAGGGCGCGCTGCGATCAACCTCGATGTGGAATTCCACGACACGTCGTCTCTGTGTTCGATCGATCTTGTAGTACGCCGCGCCGGCCGGGGGTGGCGTCGTCCCGTGCGGATTGCGCGCATGAAAAGCCGAGACCGCGGCGCCAATGCCCCCGTACCGAGGTGTAGCAGTAAGGACATCGGTCGGGCTACAAAGAGCATTTGTCGCTCCGCCTGCGGGGATCCAGACATTGTAGGAGTAGCTGAGCTCGACGTTTCCTAAATCCCCGTCCCGACAACCCGCGTTGCGCCCTTTTGGGTCAACCATGAGCAGGACCACCTTATTGGCGATTAGCGCGACGGTCGTCCCCGAGGCCGCCGCGCGAAACCCGTAACCGAGCACCATGACATTCGGCGACGAATTGAATGCGATCGTCCACCTGCCTGACATCCCTTTGAAATTGAAAGCAACACCGCCGCCGACAACCTGAACGGTGTTATTCACGATCGTCAGGTTCGAATTGACCGCCCCAGCTGCATCCTCGATAAAAAGTCCCTGAACCTCGTCGTTGTACAACTTGTTGTTACTGATGGTTGAGTTCTGGATTCCCCATATCTGGATGCCGTCGTTGTGGCAGCCGGCTACGACACAAGTTGTGTCCGGACACGGGCCGTATCCAGTCGCGGGCCAGTAGGAACAGCTGCGGAGGACATACTGGATCGTATTTCCGTTGATCAGGACATTGTTCGCATTAGGAGCGCCCTGGTTTGCCTTCCCAATTCTTATGCCCAGAGGACTCGAACCCTTGGTCGTCCCGCAACAGGACGGACCAATGGTGTTGTTGATGAGTCTGAAGCCGTCGATGTTGGAGTAGAAGTAGATACCCGCCGGTGTGCCGTCGACTTTCTGCCCAACATTGATGCGGTTGCCGTCGATAGTGATATTCGTCGAAAGCCCAGAAGAGCTGTTGAGGAACCCGCCCTTTGGCGAGTTAATGACGAAATCTTTGATGGTGATAAAACCAACATTCGGGCCAAACACCGTCGGACTCGTCAGCGTGACCCCATACCTCTTCTCCGGAATGAAGGTGGTACGACGGCCGTTCTTCGATGAGTCGGCGGTGTATACCGGGCCGGCGTAGCTCCCATTCTTGACCCTGACCGTATCGCCGCCCGCCGACGAAGCAGCATGGTAAGCGCCATCGAAGGTGTCACAAACATTGCCGCTCTTAAGAGCGCGTGTATAGGCGATCGCGGTCGCGGATCGCTTGCAGCTCGCCTGGCCCTGAGGCGAAACCCAAAGGTTTCCCGCCACATCGCCACAGCCTCCCGACCGTCTACCTGAGGGCTATTCGGAGTTGCCAGATGCTCGCTCCCTACACCTAAAAGGACGACGGCGGCGGCGACTGCAGTGACGCCTAGGAACATTCGCATCGACCTGGCAATCCGCTGCGGACTTGAAGGTGTGCAGCGCGCATGACGTTTAGCTAAACCGGGGTGCCATCAGGGAAGGCGGGTTCTCCGCGCGGTGACGGGAACACCCTCCTATGGCTGCGTGAGCTCAGGCTCGCAGCTCGTTCCCACGCCGGATCCCCTGCAGGAGCAAGCAAGGTCGCGCGGCCCAGACCGAGGAAAATAAACAGTAGGAACGTCACCTGAATGAAAGAGAACGCGTCGTAGAGGAACATGCCGACGGCAAAACCGGCGACGGAGGCAGTGATGCTCGTCAACAGCCACCCTCTCCCTGAATGATCCGCTTTGGCCTCCCGCCCGCAGCGTCGTATAAATCGAAGGAACATCCACGCGAGGCTCAAGGCACCCAGTATGCCGGTCTCGAGCAGTACCCCGAGCCACTGGTCGTCGAGAATAGGCCCGTTCTGCTTGGCAATCTCGGTGTCCGCGATGACGCGGGTACCGAAACCTTCACCGACGAGCTGATTGTTGAACTCCGTGTCGAGCGCGGGCCCAAGAGTCGCCAAGCGGCCGCTGCCGACCCTCGCATCTGTCTGCTCGTTAATCAGGCCGCCTCTTGGAAAGAACGATGCACGCACGGTGCCAAGTGCGCCCGGAGCGGCAACGTGGACGAAGAGCATAGCCGGAACCAGCAGCGGCCACAGCCGGCGCATCTCCTTGGCCCGCAGCCAGATGAAGACCGCAGCCTCGACGACGAGCATGATGACGGCCGTGCGCGACCCAGTCGAAAGCGCCCCCATGGCAAGGAGGGCAGCGATGGGCCACCAGAGCCATCGCGCGCGCGCACGCATACGAGCACGGTAGAGCCCAAGCGGGAAGAGCATGGCGAATGCAGCTCCAAGAGCGATCGAATGCTGAGCCGATGCAAAGACGCGAAGTCGTCCCGTTTGACTGATCGGAACGTGTGGAATGTTGGCCACATTGAGCTGAAGGAAGGGCAAGACGCTCTGAAGGTGATTGAAGACGTTGTACCCCGACCGACGCTCGATCACGGCGAAGACCGCGAGGACGGCGCCGCCCACCGTTAAAAGACCGACGATCAGCTCGATTTCGCGTGCATGCCGAAGCACGCTGGAGATGAGGTAGACCAGGACGAAGAAGCTCGCGAAGAAGGCAAGCTTCTTGTAGACCTCGCCGGACACCGTGCCGACGCGCTGGTGGTTCACGATCAGTCCGATGAGGACGACGAAGAAGAAGCACATCAGCGGTACATCGATACCTGTCCGTCTGAAACGAACTCGAGGGTCGATCAGCAGCGAGGTGAACCAGGCGACGGCAACGAACGCGACCAGCAAGCGATACGGCTCGAGATTGAATGGAAGACTTGCCGGAAGCGTGTAGCGCCGGATCGGGATAAAAAGAATCACGAGGCAGAGCGCCCCCAAGAGCCATCGCCACGAGAGGAGTGTGCGATATCCCACCGCGACGATCACCACCGCGGCGATGGCCGGCGCGGTCGTCGTGACCCGCGAGTTCGTCAGCACCGAGAAACCGAGCAGCGCGATCGCTGCGACGACAATGGCGATCGGTACGAACGGGCTCGGTTGATCCGCTCCAGTGACGACCTTCATGGTTCTGCCTTCGAAGTACTACGCGCTTCGGCGTTCGTCGGTCTTATCCGCCTGCTCGCCGGCATCTCGACCGACCAACTGGACGCGTGGTCGTAGATTCTCGAGGATGAACGCGAGTCCGATTGCGGCCAGCATGATGGTCAGGAAGATCACAACCGGCGTCGTCTTCTTCCGCCCCGCCAAGAGACTCGCGTTACGTGCACTGTTGTTGATCTGTACCTGAACTCGCTGGGCTGACGGGATCCCCGCGTCTGTCTGCTTCCTTGTCAAGTAATCCTTGAACGCCCGGGCAGCCTCGTTAGCAAGTGCGCTGGCATCCTTCGCCGTGGGACCGACCCCTTGGATCTGGACAAACGACAATGGAAAGTGGCTGATCGGATCGTATTCAGGTTGCGCCAACACCTTCCCCACGAAATTCTTCGTCCGCGACGCTATCAACCGCTGCACTTCGTCACTGTTTGCGAACAAGGCGTAGTACTGGGCGAGTTCTCTAAACCGAGCTGGGTCGGCGAAGTTCGAAGGCAAAATCTGCGGTCCCGTCGGGGTCTCCTGCGTCTTGATCGGAAGGACCGTCCGCCCCCATGGGAAGCCTCCCTGTGTCAGGAAGAGTTCAGTGTTCGACTTCCAAGTTTCAGCCTGGCGGTAGGAGATCGAAGGCTTTCCTCCTGCGAACGACACTCGTGTGTACGAGAGAAGAGCCAGGAGCACACCAAGCGCGAGTCCGGCCGCGACGATCAGCCTGAAGCGCCAGAGCACGCGGAAGTACAGTCGCAAGTCCAAGCCTAGGTCTCCTCTCCCAGTCGGGCAGCACCGCTGCCGCTTCGGAGGTAGGCCACCGCAGCCTCCGTCCGATTCGCCACGCCAAGCTTACGATAGATAGAAGCCAGATGGAATTTCACGGCGTGGACCGTTACGCCGAGGCGCTGGGCGGTCTCGCTGTTCGTGCATCCGGCTGATGTCATCGCAAGCACTTCGAGTTCCCGTGACGAGAGCACCTCATGCAGGATGTGCCCATTGCGAGCAGGCACCTGATTGGACTCCGTCACCGCCCGGATGGTAATGCGGACGCCGGCAAGGAACTACGCGACGTTGGAGCAGCGTTGCCGGCAGCGGCTAGCCGTTCGGCTAGTCTCGTCTCTGGCTGTTCGGCCATTGGAGCCGAACCGGCCCGCACGTAGGTTCTGAAGCGTGCCTCAAACGGAGCACGGCGCGCGGGCCGACGTCCTGCTGGTGTGCTCTGCCGGAGGACATCTCTTCCAGCTGCACCTGCTGCGGGATGCCTGGGATGGCCTCTCGCATAGCTGGGTGACGCTCGAGAAGGAGGACTCGCGATCGCTCCTTGCCGACCAGCGAGTCATATTCGCGCATGGCCCGACCACTCGGAACCTTCCGAACCTGATCCGAAACTTCGCGCTGGCCTGGCGGACACTGAGGCGGCTTCGTCCGAAAGTGATCGTGACGACCGGGGCCGCGATCGCGGTGCCGTTCGCTTGGCTCGGCCGCGTCCTGAACATCCGGGTCGTCTACATCGAAAGCCTCACCCGAACGGAGAAACCATCGCTGAGCTGCCGGCTTGTCGCACCCGTGACGGACATCGTGTACGTGCAATGGCCCGAGCTGGTCGGTGCCGTGCGGGGCGCACGCTACTCCGGCAGCGTCCTGGGCCCCGGCGCCGGATGATCCTGGTTACCACAGGCACCAACGGGGCGGCTTTCGACCGGCTTCTCCGGCAGATCGAGTACATCGATTCCGCGGAAGACGTGCTTGTACAGCATGGCCCTTCTCAGATCAGGCCGAGCGGTGCAACGTGCGTCCCATTCCTTTCGTTCGAGGCGCTCGTGGACGCTGTTCGGTCTGCGCGGGCCGTGGTCACCCACGGCGGCGTCGGCTCGGTACTCATCGCGGCAATGGAGGGGAAACGTCCCTTTGTTGTCCCCCGGCTTGCGCGGTACGGAGAAGCAGTCGACGACCACCAGCTCACTTTCGCGCGCCGTCTCGACAGTGACGGAATCGTGACGCTCGTCGAGGACCCAGCGCAACTGCCCGATCTGCTGCACGGGAACGTGAGGTCGGCCCAGCGGCTAGGGCAACCTGACCCGCGGCTCGTGCGAGAGCTCAAAGAATATTTCGCGGCGAACGGCGCGACCAGTGGCTGAGGGGCCTAGCCCGTTCGATAAGCCGGGACAGGAGTACGGGGCCGTGTCGCGCGCAGACCTGCGCAACGCGACCCTGCACGGCGTGCGTTGGATGTCTGCGGCGCGCGTGGCGGCAGAGGCACTGGCGCTCGCATCGACGGTGATACTTGCGAGGCTCATTCCCCCTGCTGCATTCGGCCACGCAGTCGTCGCGTTGATCGTCGTCGCCTTTGCGGCAGTGCTGACGCCACAAGGATTCGGCGCCCCCCTCGTTCGAATGACGACGGTGCAACGTGCCCATCTGGAGAGCGCGGTGCTACTGAGCCTGGTGGCGGGCGTGCTGTTCGCGGTGGCGACGCTCATTCTCGCCCCACTCGCAGCAGCGCCTATTTTCGGCGACCAGACCGCCGAGCTGATCCAGCTGACGGCACCGGTGTGGCTCCTTGCGGCTTTTGGAACAGTTCCGCTCGCCCTCATGCAGAGGAAGATGGACTTTCGCCGGCTCGGCTTGATCGATGTTGCGTCGCTCGTCGCGGCGAGCGCGATCGCCCTTGCCTGCGCGCTTGCCGGCATGGATGCGGGCGCGCTCGTCGCAGGAGGAATCGCGGGCGCGGGCGTGTCGAGCCTCCTCTACTTCGCAGCGGGCCCGCGCCTGAGGCCGCGGTGGCATAAGGAAACCGCCCACGAGATTGCCCATTTTGGTATCCCGACCATGCTCTCGTCCCTTGCCTACGCCGGCTTCCGAAATGTCGACTATGTAATTATCGGCGCTCGGCTCAACCCCGCGCAGCTCGGCTTCTACTCGCGCGCGTACCAGGTGGGCGTCGACTACCAGGGCAAGATCACGCGGATCATGATGCAGGTGGCGTTCTCGGCTTACTCGCGGACCAGCGACCTTGCCGATATGCGGGAGCTTCGGCAGCGGATCGCACGCATGCATGCAATCCTTATCTTTCCGCTGCTCGGGTTAGTGATCGCAACTGCACCCGTGCTTATCCCCTGGCTCTTCGGCCCCGCTTGGGAGCCGTCGGTAACTCCGACACGCATCCTCGCCGTCGTCGGGATGGCGACTGCGCTCACGGCCGGAACAGGCCCACTCATGATTGCCGCGGGAAAGCCCGGCGTGCTACTCAGACTTAACCTCGTCACCCTCGCGGCCTACGCGGTGATTGTTTTCTTTGCTGCGCCGTATGGTCTAACGACGGTCTGCCTTGCAGTTCTCGTCCACTCACTCTTGTGGCTCGCCACCATCTACATCGTCATGGATCGGGTGATCGACATGCCCGTCAAGCGTGTCGTATGGGAGGCGCTACCCGGGACCGTCTGTACGGCCGCTCTCATCGCCGCGGTGTGGCCGACGGTAGGCGCGATGCAGTCGGCGGGCGTCAGCCCATTCTTGATTCTTGCTCTTGCGGGTCTACTCGGGACTGCGGTTTACCTGGGAATGCTGCGCTTCCTCTTCACCTCCGCCTGGGAAGAAGTGCGCCGCATCATCCGCAGCGTCCTGTCGGCGCGGCGACCTCTTGTGCCGGCAAGCGAAACCGCCCTGGTGGACTAGGTCGTAACGAGGGCCCTTTAGCGCCGCTCCGTTGACGGTGGAAGCGATGGCTCGCAGACGTAGTGGAGCGTCGCCGCTGGATCGTTCGGATCACCGCGCGCGTATACCTCGGTCGCCGTCCATCCAGAATCGGTTAGATCGGCAAGGAGACCGTCGGTCGTTTCGCCAAAGTGCGCAAGCGCCGAGGGATGAGCCTCGAAGATGATGTGACCCTTCCCGCGCTCGAGAAAGCGTCTCGCGCCACGCAACACGTTCGCCTCTGCGCCCTCCACGTCGATCTTGATCACATCGGGCTCGATGCCGCGTGAGCCCGAAAACTCGTCGATCGTCGTTGCGGAAACGACGTGACGCCGTGGAGGTGGGCCGGCATCACCTTCGCGAGTGAGGGCCGCCTGCTTCGAGATCGATGCTTGTCTGTCCCGCGCAGGCTCCCACAGTTCGACCTCGCCCGGGGTGTCGGTCATAACCATCGGGACAACTTCGACTCGCTGGGTCAACCGGTTCAAGGCGACGTGGTCTACAAGTACCGCCCGGGCGGTTGGCAGCGGCTCGAACGCGAAAACTCGGCCTCGCTCGCCGACGCGACGGCCTGCCACCAAGCTGTACAGACCGAAGCTTGCGCCGATGTCCAAGACCGTCATTCCGGGTCGCAACAGGCCCGAGAAGGCCTCTTGCACCGGCTGCTCGAAATCACGATCAATTTCGCTGAACGGATAACGCAATCGGAACTTCTCGCCGCCAATGTCTCGACTGACTCCGTTGAACCTCGAGACCACCTTGAGGACACTGCGATAGGGAATTCTGGCTGTCGACCACAACCATTCCTGCTGCCCAAGTAGGCGGTGGTGCCGGACGCGCCGACTAATCTCGACGAACGTCACCTCGGTGTCAGCCCGACCTCGGTAGCCAAGTCGGCACCGAATCGGGTTTGCGCGGCGGCGCTACGAAGTCAGTTTCTCGCGGGGCCACGGACACGACGATAGCGGGGATTTGCGCTTGACAGGCCCCTCCATCCTTAGCCCTCGGACCCAGAGGGAAGATGCCGCGTACGCTGAAGGTGAGATGGACGACTTCAATCTGAAGATCTGGCGACTGCATCCAAACGGATGCCCGGTCGTGCCGGCTGAGCGAACGCTGCAGGGAACGGCGAACCGCGGTGCGGTCCGCTGGTGCGGCCCATTCACGAACGCCAACAAGAGCGGCTGGTGGTTGTACTCGCCTGTCGACGTCGACATCGTCTGGAACGGCGGCAAGGACTTCGAATACACGCTGCACACGCCCTACGACGACACCGATCGCCACCTGGTCGAGTTCCTCGCGGACGAGGAGGACCGGGAGCACATGTTCAGGTGGCTCGGCCCGGAGGGACGGACGAAGTTCACCTGGGGGCTACTCGAGGACGGGGTCGTCCAGATCTGGACCGGATGCATCTTCTCGCTTCCCTCCGAGTGGGGCCTTCACCTTCGGAGCCCGATCAATGTGCCGCGCCAGCCGTACTACGTGATGGAAGCCGTGATCGAGGCGGATTGGCTCCAGTACGACATCTGGCTCAACCTCGCCTTCGATCGTCCCGGTGAGAGTTGCACGCTTGCGCCGGGAGGGCTGGCCGCCGATTGCCCAGATCGTCCCGGTCCGGCGCGAGAGCTACGACGCCCGCTGGTCGCTCGACGAGGAGACGATGAATCGAAACAGCGACGAGGCCGACCGCGCGTTCCGTTTCTTCGTCGAGTACAACCGGAAGAAGTTCGCTGGGGAAGGGACAGAACCGATCCCGTTCAGCGATCCACCCGCCACCAAGGACCCGGCCATCTACTTCAAGGAGCGAAAGCGCCTCTTCGGCGATCGGAAAAAGTAGCCGGCTACGGCTGGGCTAGTCCTGCCCGGCGAACTCGGAGAGGTCGAGCTTGGTTTGATGCTCCGGTGCGGGCTCTCCATCTGGCTTGAGCCCGCGGAAGTAGTTCTTCTCCCATGCGGAGCGGTATTGAGCGAACTCCCCGGAGTACTTGCCGAGGAACTTCTGGACCTGCATCTGATCGCGGTCCCGTGCCCACTGATGGGCAGCGTCGTGGAGCTCGGGGTCTTCCTTCATGTCGCGCACCGCGGGGAGGAATGACTCCAGCTCGCCGCGCTTCTGCGGGACGACCATGCAAAACGGCTCGTCTTGCTCGAAGACGACCGGGTGGTCGGGCCGCGTGATCTTCCAGTTCATCGTGAATGTGGCGACCGCCCAATCCGTCTCCACCAACCCCTCCAGGGCTGCAACTCCGTCCTTTGGCCAGTTCGCCGGGCCACGTGCGAGCAGGTTGTATCCGCTCGGAGTCCTGAACAGAAACGGCACGCTCCACGTCAAGATGCCGTAGCCGAAATGAGTCTCGACGGGCGCGGGTGCGGCGACCTCCTCGTCGAACACGATCGTGATTCCGGCCGCTGCGGGCTCGCCGTTCCAGACTGCTTCGAACCGCAACGGATTCAACAGGACCCAGCCCGCTTCGTTTGCCACGAGTAGAGGAAGGCACCGATTGCCCCACCGCTCGTCCATCTCATTGATCCACGTTCGCCAGCGAGGCGCGGGCTCGAGCCGCGGGCGAAGCCGATTCGTGGTCGGGTAGGCGTGCAGATCGAGCGGTCTGTTCCGCGGTTCCGCCGCGCCCTCTGCAGGAGTCATCCGCCTAGCTTCCCAGCTCTCTCGGCAACGTGCCCAGGAACGTCGAAAGGCGGACCCATCGGACGGCACCAGCCGCCGATGAATCCGCCAAAGCTATTCGACTTGCCTGTTCTCGCTAGCTGAAGATGCTGAAAGGCGGAACCGGCGTGCCGAGCGGAACGTCCGTGTGCGTCCCGCTGCTCATCTGCTCGGTCAGGTCCTTCAGATCGCCGTAGTCGCGAATCTCCGGCTTCTCGTAGTCGAGGCCTGGATCGCGCGTCTCCTTGATGTCCATCTGTACCTCGAACCTCCTCGGTGGATGCGTTGCCTAAATCTAGAGCGTCCGGCTGCTCGGGCAAGGTGGAAAAAAGTCTGATCTCGGCCGTCATGCCGTCTGTAGCTTCGTCGGATCGGGCTGGGCATCGATCTTCCAGATGGGCCGCGGGAGATCCTCGCGATTCCGGAACGTCGTCGACGTAATCGCTATCGACCTGGGCGCGCAGCCAGCACTCGGCGGCCATGAGCCGCCAGACATCAGTGGCCCACCGGTCGGATCCCCAGACCCGAACTCGGGGGCGTCTTCGACCAGCCGGCGTACCGCGTCCACATCGACGTAGGCCGCGATCTCGAGGTCCGGCGAGGACAGCACCTCGCGGATCGGTGCGAGATCCGGGCCTGCAACCGAGGCGTGGTGGAACGGCGCGAGATTGCTCTTGAGGACGTCGAGCCGGACGACATCCGGCACACGTCCCCTCATCGCTTCGCGGATCAGCGGCCGGTCGAGCTCTGCCGCGAACTCGAGCTCGGGGGGGATCCGAAGCGCGAACTCGACGAGATCGACGTCGAACAGCGGCGGCCGAGCGACGAGACCGGCGCTTGCGGCGCGCTGGCGAAGGTATTCCGGCATCCCGACCGATCTGGCGGGTGGCAGTCAGCAGGTGCGCCTTGTGGGCCCACCATCTCGGCACGTCGTGGCGATCACGCCACGCCCAGTCGACAGACGTCTCCCGGAGGAGGCGTCGTCGCGGCAGGCGCGAGCCACTGCAGGCCCCGAGGGATGCCGCCGCTCGTGAATCCACCCGTACAGCGACTGGCGGCAAGATCCCCGGGACGGCGAAGTAGCGCCAGGCGTCGAACAGCTGGCGGCGAGATCGCCCGGACGCACCCGGGCAATCGCTGTGTCAACCGCCAGCTCGAGAGCAGCCTTCCGTGCAGAACCCTGTCGGCGATGAGATAGCCGCGAGAGCGCGTACAGCTCGTCTCCGCCCTGGCCGTCGAGGACCGCGCGTCGCGCCGTCGGTCGCGGCGAGCTCGAGCAAAGGCCGCTCGATCAGATACCCCGCGCCGGTCGCGGGCAAGTCCCAGTCCGAGAGAAAATCCAGGCCAAGGGCAAACGCGCCACCCGCTTCGATCCTCACGCGAGTGCTCGGCAGCTGAAGGCCCGCGACGAGTGCGGTGATCCGCGCCGACTCGTCCACTCGCTTGTGCGGATAGCCGGGGAAGACGACCGAGTACCCCCGAGCCTGAGCGTCGCCGGTCAGGGACGCCACCGCGGCCGCAGCGACCGACGATGAGTCGACACCGCCGCTCATGATCAGCGCAGTCGGGCCGGAATCCGTCATCCGTCTGCCGACCGCATCTGACAAGGTGGCTCCAGAGTCCCTCGACGGCTTCGGCACGCGTCATCTCGGTTGGCTCACTGGAAGCGCGGCTCCCAGTAACGCCGAACCCTGGTGCCGTCGGGGCCGAGGTCGAGAGACGCTCCTCCCGGAAGCTTGGAGACTCCCTCGAAGAGCGTTCGCTCGACAGGCATCTCGGTGGCTGCGAGCCAATGGGCCAGGCAGACGGCGTCCGGCGCAGGGCGGCGGCGCAAGATGCGCAAGAGCGTGCGGATCTCCGTGGCGAAGCGAAACCTGGCCGCCCGCTTCGTGGACGTACGCCGTTCGCAGACCGAGCTGGTCCGCAGCGATCAGGCCCTCGCCCTGTGCGGCGTTCCAGACAAGGACGCAGAAGGAGCCGCGCAACTTCAGCGGGAACTCTCGGCCCCAGCGGTTGAAAGCGGCAGCGACGAGCGCCTCGTCGGAGCAGTTGCCTTCGAGCTCGAGCTCGCGACAGACGTCCTCGCGATTGAACAACTCGCCGGATAGGAGGTGGACGGTCCTGTCGTCGCTGCGCGCTCCCATCGCATCAAGACGGCCGAGCGTGTCTCCGTCCAACGGGCGCCCAGGGTGGAAAGCCCCGGCGAAGCCGTCTTCGGTGCGAACGGCTACGAGCTCAGATCTCAACAAGCCTGTGATGTTCGTGAGCCAGCGGCTCGAGTAGGGCCTGGCCGTCGATCGACTCCACCCAGGCGTGCGCGCCGAAGCTGGGCCCTGGCTTGACGCCGATCACGACGCGTGAGTCGATGCCACGACGGGCGAGCAGCTCGGCCAGTACCAGCGAGCGCACGAGACACCGCGAATCGAAGGGCAGGATGCTCAGAGTTCGACCAATTGCACGCCCAAGACGCACCGCGGCGTATTTCTCCGCGAGCGGGTCGTCGAACGCCGACGGACAACCGGCATAGCGCTCCCGCATCGCGGCCAATGCCGTCGGCAGGTCATGACGACGTAGGCGCCAGCGCGCAAGCACGTAGGTCCCGACGATTTCCCACCCAAGCTTCAGCTTCTCCTGAAGAGGCATCGGTCGGATGAGTTCGTCGTACGCCGTCGTCATTGGCCCTCACCGTGCGAATGCGCCAGGACCGCGTCGGCAACGGCGGCCGCTGAGGTTCCCGCGGGAATCTCAACGCGGTAGATCCCGGCCGTCTCCGCTATCTGCGCGCAAAGATCGAGGTGGCTCCGGAGATGGGATGGGTCAGGCACGTATGAGATGAAGTTGGCCGACAGAAGGAGGAGAGGGTCGGGCGGATCCGAGCGTTCGATGACGATCTCGCCGGGCTTCGACGTGCGGCGCAGGAAGTACACGGCGCGAAGGGACACAGATGTCTGGCTGACACGCGGCGTCACGAGAACCTTGTCGGTCTTCCCCGCCACTGCACCGAGCTGCCCTCGGGCTACAGGCGACACGGCGTCCAATTCTGCTTGGGCAACGCTGGCGAACGCGGCACCGTGGTGAGCGAGGACTGTCCGGCCCCCAGCCTCGAGCGCGAGCACGTCATCCGTCAGAAGTGCCGCACCTCGATCCACGAGATGGACTGCCAGCGATGTCTTTCCGGTCCCCGACGCGGCGATGAACGCAAGTGCGGTGCCCTCCACCGCAACAGCGCTGGCGTGGAAGACACCAAGCCCTTGCAACGACGTAGCAAGCGGAAGGACCTGGGCGAAGAGGAGCCGCTGCCAGCGCCATGGTGCGACGCGCGGCAGCACGGAACGCACTCTCCGACCGTCCGGCGAGATGACGTGCCGGCCGTATCGCGGAGCGTAGATCCGAAAGCCGAGGGCGGGGTCGCTCTCGATGCTCATGACCAGACGCCCATCCGGATCTCGACGATCGAGCAGAGACGTCTTTCGGGTAGGGCGCCAGAGGCGGTCGAGCTCGCGAGGCTCGATCAGCTCGAGCGAAACTCGGCGACCGATCGGCTCGCCCTCCCTGACGGGGAGCCCGGAGACCTCGAAGGACGTGTCGACGTCGAGACCAAACGCCCTGCCTCGCCAGACCTGCTCGGAATCGACGGCGACCGCGCCGCCGGTCACCGCAGGGTCAGTCGCCGTTCGGCTCAGCAAGCACGATCAGTCCCCGGGCGACCAGACCGGAGCACAACTCGACCACGTCGGCCCGAATCGAGTCGAGAGGCTGCTCGAACTCCGTAGCAAGTTGCTGGGCCGCCTGCTCTACCGAATCCGCACGTTCCAGAACTGCAAGCATTCGCCCCGCGCTGGGGTTGAGCCCGTGGTACTTACCCGTCTCGAGATTCAAGATGACGGTCTCGTAGACGAAGGGCCGGTACACCACATGCTTGGGAAGGCTCGCCTTGGCGGCCAGGATCTTGTCGTCGGTTGAAAGCTCGTCGTAAGCCATTGCCACTCTGCTACGCCCCCTAATACTCGATGATGGTTCCACGTCGCTGACTGAAGCGGACTGCCGCCCTAACTGCAAGGAGCCCTACGGGGGCAAGCACCGCGGCGAACAGAAAGAGCTTCAAGACCAAGACCCCGACGGAGCTCCCAATCGGCGTACCGACGAGCAGATGTCGAAGAAGCTCGACGGCCGGGGTAAAAGGCTGTACGCGCGAGGCCCACTGAATCCAGCTGGGGAGCAGGGCCACCGGAAAGAAGAATCCCCCCACGAGCGACAGGCCTGTGACGATGAATCCAGTTGCCGCACCCGCTTGCTTGAACGCGAGTACGACGGCGGTCACCATCAGGGCGAAGGGTGTAAATGCTGCTGCCGCCAGAACTGCGGCTGGAACCGCGTAGGCGGCAGTCGACCACTCGATCGGAAGCCCGAAGACGATTGCCGCGAAGGTCAGGGAAACGGCTCCCATCAACAGCGCCACGGCCAGCGGGAAGAGCATCATGGCAACGATGGAGGCAATGGGGCCAAACGGCGACACCACGACCCGCTCGAATGTGCCCGCCACGAGCTCCTGACGGACCTTCAGCGGCAGCATCGACAGCGTCAGGCCGACGATCTCCATGATCACAACGCCCACGACCGCGAAGGCGAAATAGTCGTCTGGAGAGGTGAATATGCTGACCCTGACGAGACGCGAGATGTAATAGAAGAGTGCGACGCTGAAGAAGGCGGCGAAGAATTGCGTTACAAGTCGCCCCCGATAGCTGAGGAAGAGCAACAGATCCCTCCGCAGCAAGGCTGCCGCTCCCGTCGCGTTCTCGCGGATGACGTTCACGCCCTGCCTCAGCTTTCCGTCCTCGAGCTCGTATGTGACCTGGGAGGGCGCCGGGTCCCCTTCTGCTGTCGGAGCGCACCAGACAGCTGTGCCTCCGCCGGCCGTGAAGTCGGACAGCGCCTGCGTGAGCGAGGCGAGGCCGGTTTCGTCCAGGCTGTTGCGCGGTTCGTCGAGCAACACGACCTTCGGCTCGTGCAGAAAAGCCATTGCCAGCCTCACACGTTGCCGCTGGCCCATGGACAACCGGTCGACACGGCTACCTGCCAGCGGAATCAGGTCGAAGCGCGCGAGCATCTTCCCGATCGCAATCGGCCGATCGGCCGCGCGCAGCAGTGCAAGCCTTGCCCAGTAGTCGAGATGGTTCCTCACGGACAGGCGGGCATACAAGCCACCCTGACCGGCCGAAGCGAAACCGATCCGCTTCTGGTACTCGCGCCGATCTTTTTTCGGTGAGAGACCCTCGAGCCGCACGTCTCCGCCGTCGGCGTCGATGAGACCGGCGATGATGCGAAGCAGGGTCGTCTTGCCGGCCCCGTTCTGCCCAACCAGTCCGACGACGAGGCCCGGGTGCAATTCCAGATCGACGCTGTCGAGCACCGGCGGCCTCTTGCCCCAGCGTTTGGCAATCCCTCGCGCCACCAGAGTGGGTTCGACGCCACCCTCCCTGACCGGCTCGATCGAAGCCTCTGCCTGCTGTAGCTGTGCGGCTGTCATGTCAACCCAGCCCCTCCGCCCCGGAGATGGCGAGGATGCCCGTGCCCAGCCCACCGTCGGCATCGAGGATCAGCTCTGCGGCCTCGTTGCGCGATCTCACGCCGAGCTTTGTGAACGAAGAAGACAGGTGGCTCTTGATCGTGCTCTCGGCGAGGTGGAGCTGCCGGGCGATCTCGCCGTTGCTGAAGCCCATGACCACCATCCCGAGAACCTGCTTCTCGCGCGTCGAGAGCATGGGCCGGATGATCGACATGCGCAGTTCCCGGGGGACCGCCACCTGACCCGCGCACGCTGCGTCGATCGTCGCGACGAGGCTCTGTTCGAGTCGCTCGAGCATCACTACTCCATCGGCGCCCTCGGCAAGTGCGACACGCATCCGCTGCGAGCTCACGCCGGAAACGACAGCGACCAAGACTGCTTCGGGGGAGGAGATGCGAACGGCCCGAAGGCTTCCATTTTCCGGCCCCGGGTCGACAACGATGACGTCCGGGGTTTCCTCGGCACAGACCAGGTGTTCGAGGTTGGAAACGGTTGCGACGACGGTCACGGTGCTCTCCGCCTCGAGGACGCCGAGCAGTCGGCGTCGAACGCCGCTGCGTGCGGTGAGGATTGCAATGGACACCTGAGTCATCGTCAGAGGCCGAAGAGCGCCGGCTTGAAGGGCCCTCGCCCTCGGTTTCGTGCCATTGAGACACGGTACTTCAGGCGCTCTTCTCCTATACTCGCCGAACGGCTAGTCCAAGGATTGGGGGAGAACAGGATGAGTCGGCTTAATCCCTCGGACGGGGGAAGACGCCCTTCGAGCGTCCGGCCTATACCTAGGTTACGGGGAAGCTAGCGGGGGAACCTGCGGCAGATTCCCCTTCGGCAACTCGAAAGGCGGCCCTTTCGTGCGAGGACTCACGAAGCAAACAGCTGTTGTTGTCCATCGCTACCCGCTCTGGCGCGATGCGCTCAAGGACGTCCTCCTCGGGCTGGGCTTCGTCGTGCTTGCCGCAACGGATTCTGTAGACGAGGCCGTCGCGCTCGTCGAGCGCGACCAGCCTGACCTCCTCATAGCTGGCACGGCGCCGCCCCGGCCACAAGAGGAGAGTGATGGGATCGAGTGTGTAAAGCGCGCTCGAAACGCTGCGCCCAATCTGCGCGCCGCCCTCCTAACGGACTCCTACGACGAGGCCGAGGCGGAGGCATCCTTGGCGGCAGGCGCCTACGCCTACATCGTCGAGACCGCGCACCCGGATGACATCCGAGCCGCGATCCGGCAGGGGTTCCAAACGTCCGTTTTTCTGAGCTCCAGCCAATCTTCAAGCGGCTCACGACCGCCCGCTCCTCAAAGCATCGAGAGCTATGGCCTGACCAAGCGGGAGCAGGAGATCCTCCGGCTCGTCGCGGACGGTCGCTCCAATGGCGAGGTTGCTCGCAAGCTCTGGGTGACCGAGCAGACCGTCAAATTCCACCTCTCGAACATCTACCGAAAGCTCGGCGTAGCGAACCGCACAGAAGCGGGTCGCTGGGCGCAGCTCACCGGCCTTCTCGACAAGGAGTCCGACCACCATTTCCTGACCGGCTGACGCCTCCCGGGTCGGCTTCAGAACGCCTCTAGTCTCATCGTCGCCTAGCCAGTCGGCCAGTAGTGGATCTTGGCCAAAACCCGCATGATTGAGCCGGATGCGGGGTCGGAGGGGAGACCGGCTAGGAGCAGCCTGCCTGAGTGTTGCGGCAGGACTGGCAATCCTGCTCGCGTTCGCTACGCCGAGTGCGAGTGCGGACCCACCCGTTTTCGATCCGATCGGGATCAGACACTGGAGGCCACGTCGGGCGCCGGCGCGGTCGCGACCTTCACCGTCACGGCGACCGACGACAACGGCGCGTACATCGATCGTCGTGCGATCACAACTCCGGCGACATGTTCCCGCTCGGCGCGACGACGGTCGACTGCACCGCGACGGACACGGCACACGAGGTGACAGTCACCGTCACGTGCCGTTGTTCACGATCACTGGTTCAGGACACGACGGCACCCGGTCGTCAGTCCCGGTCAGCGATCCTCCGGCCGCACGAAGCGACGAGCTCAGCCGGTGCAAACGTCACGTTACCTGCAACCCCGACAGCCACCGACTGCCGTCGCACGGCGTCGCCGCCGGTGTCGTGCTCTACCCGGGAATCCGCTATCCCGTCGGCACGACGCTCGTCACCTGCAGCGCCACGGACGGTGTCAACACCGGCGTCGACGCACGCTCGCACGTCACCGTGCAAGACACGACGGCCCCCGTCGTTCACGAGCGTCCCGTCGAACATCACGGGCACTCGAGGCGACCGCGACCTGGCGGCGCCGTCGCAACCTGTCACGGTGACAGCCGGGAGCGATCGTTGCTCGATCCCGGTCCGGCGACGTTGATCTGCTCACCAGCCCATCCGGCAGCACCTTTCGCTCTCGGGACGACCACCGTCACTTGCACCGCCACCGACTCCTCCGGAAACCACGCGAGCGCGGACTTCACGGTCACCGTCGTCGACACGCGGCCGCCGACTCTCAGCGGTCCCGGCAACCTGACCGTCGAGGCAACCGGACCTGGCGGCGCAGCGGTCGCCTTCACGGTCACGGCCGTCGACAATGTCGACCCGAGCCCTGACCGTGAACTGCACGCCAGCTTCCGGCAGCACGTTTGCGCTCGGCTCGACCACCGTCAACTGCACGCGCGACAGGACTCGTCCGGAAACACGTCCGCGACGTCAGCTTCACCGTCAACGTGGTCGACACGACTCCGCCGGCGTTCGCGAACGTTCCCGCGCTTCCCGTCTTCGAGGCGAACACCGCCGGCTGGAACGACTCTCGGCTACACGCCTCCGACCGCCTTCGACCTCGTCAGCGGCGCGATTCCCGTCGTCGTCTGCTCGCCTCCTCCGGGCAGCGGCTTCCCGATTGGCACCACCGTGGTCAACTGCTCCGCACAAGACGGGGCCGGCAACCCCGGCGTCGCCTCGTTCCCTGTCACGGTCGCCGACCGCACGCCTCCGGTCATCTCCGCGCCGCCCTCGCTGTCTCTCTACGCGACCACGCCGACGGGGGTCCCGGCGACCGACCCGTCCGTCGCGAACGCCTCACGCTTCATCACCGCGTCGGACTCGATCGACCCCCATCCCGTGATCACGAGCGACATGCCGAGCTTCCTGCCGCTCGGTCATACGCTCGTCCACTTCTTCGCAAGCGACAAGTACGGAAATGGTGCCGGCGTCAACATGGACGTCATCGTGATTGCGCCGCCAACGAGCGGAGCGGTGCCACCTCTGGCCAACCCCGACGTCGTGCCTCCCGACAACGTCTCGAACCTGAACGCACGGCTCGGCGACGGCGCGGTCACGCTCAGCTGGGCTCGACCCAAGGCCGCGGACTTCGATCACGTCGTCGTCTACCGCGGTGACCCGAGCTCTGCCACCCTGGGCAACGCCGTCTATACGGGGACGGCGACGAAGGTCATCGACCGTGGCGTGACGAACGGAACGCAATACAGGTACGTGGTCATCAGCTACGACAAGACCGGCAACCGCTCGGTCGGTCTGGCCATTCTCGCCATGCCCCAGCCCCTCAAGCTCAAGCGCCCCGTCGACGGCGCCGTCATCAAGAAGGCACCGCTGCTGACCTGGCTCGCGGTCACCGGAGCTGACTACTACAACGTGCAGCTCTTCAGGGAGACCACCAAGACACTGTCCGCGTCCTATCTCAGCAGCAGCCGAAAGATTCTCAGCGCCTGGCCGAAACGCAATCGGCTCCAGCTCAAGAAATCCTGGAAGTTCCTGCGCCACACCTATCGGCTGACGCCCGGAACGTACAGATGGTTCGTGTTGCCCGGCTTCGGTGCGCGCGCGAGCGAGAAGTACGGTCCGCTGGTCGGGCAAAGTACCTTTGTGGTGAAGCGATGAGAGCATGGATGGCGGTCTCGATTGCTGCACTCGGCCTGTCGGGCGTGGCCGCCCCGCTCGCTCTCGGGGACGATCCGCCGCCGATCACCGTGCCGACGCCGACCGTGCCCGTGCCCCAGCCCGACCCGGGTCCTGTCGCCAAGCCTCGTCCGAAACCACGGGATCTCTCGCCCGGCGGCAAGCCGCCCTGCTGCTACGCAGTCCCGGCCGGTCACTCGCACCTACAGGCCTGCTCGGGCGACCGTCGTGCCCCACACTCAAGCTTCCCGCCCGGCAACCAAGAAGAAAGCGGCCGTCAAGAAACACAAGGCGAAGGCAAAGCCGAAGCCCGCGGCGGCGACGAAGCTGCCGCCAGGGCACGGGGTAAAGGGCGCGCAGAAGACCCTCTCAGATGCCGCGGCAGTCGTTTTGAGTCACGGCGGGGGTTCCCACCAGACCAACATGCTGCGAACCGCTCTACTCGTGCGCCGTGGCGTCGATCCTCGGGGTCATCGCCTTCCTTTTCGTGTCTGAGTCGCTCCGCGAACCGCCACTGCAGTTCGGAGACGCAAGCGACTGGCTGTCGCGGGAGTGCGCCGCAGACTCGCTCGCCCGCGCGAGGTGGGCGTGGAGGTAATTCGGCCCACGGAACTACGCGGCTCGATTCCCCTTCCGCCCGCACCTCCGCCTGCGGAAGAGGTCGCGCCGAGCCTGGCAGAGGAGTTGCCCGCTCATCAGCTTCTCGCCGATATCGCCCCGACTGTCGCCGAACCGCCGGCTCCAGCTTCGGCCGACCCCGACGTGCCCTTGGAGCCCGGAGCGGAGCCGGAGACGACTCGGGCCTGGCCTCCTGTCCACGAACCCGCCGTCCTCGCACAACCGAGCGCCGCCCGTCAGGAACAGCTTGTCGAAGAGCGACCGGCGAGCGTCGGGGAGACCCCGCTCCCACTACAGAGCACGGGGACGGATGCCGAGGAAGTCCCTGTGACACGACCTGTAGAGGAAATCTGCGAGATCGGCATCTGGCGCGGATACGTCAAATCGCGCTTCTACGCAGGCCTGATCGGCCGCGAAGGAGAGGGCATCGAGTTCGCGCTCGCGGAGTCCCTACCCGTCCGACTCCGAGGAAACGGTACTCCCGAACGGACTGGTGAAGCGGCAGCAGCGCACGAGGCGCTCGTCAACTACCTGATCGAGTCAGGCTGGGAAGTCGAGCCTTCGCGCAACGGCGAAGGTTGGTATGCGCTGCGTTTCCGCCGCGCCGCCGCGCCGGCCGAGTCGAACTCGGCCTAGCGCGACAGGCGGTTAAGCCGCCTGTACCGGGATGGCTGTCGTCGCCGGCAAGAGACCGTGCAGCTGGGCCCAACGACTGGCCTCGGTGCGGTTCGCTACCTCGAGCTTCCGATAGACGTTCGAGAGGTGGAACTTGATCGTCTGCTCTGTCACCCAGAGCATTCGGGCAAGCTGCAGATTCGAGTGCCCTTCGGAGACGAGGCGCAAGATCTCGATCTCGCGCGACGTGAGCTCCAAGCTCTCCGGCAGATCGAGCCGGGGCCGTCGCCTGCACCGGAGCGGGCCCGCTGGCAAAGTAGATCGAATGGTCGAACGCCTGGCGCACAGCCAGCCCCACATCTTCGACATGCGCCGTCTTCAACACATACGCCAAGGCCCCAAGAGAGAACGCCGTCTCGCGGAGGGTGGCATCTTCGACTGCGGTGAAAACGATCACCCGCAGGTTTGAATTACGCTCGAGCGCCTCCGACACCGTCTCGACTCCGAACGACCCGTCTGGGCCGGCGGCCAGATCGGCGACGAACACGTCGGGCTTCTGCTCCTCGACCAGGAGCAACGCGGCGTCCTTGTCTCCGGCCTTGCCACTGACCGTCATGCCGATACGCGTGATGGCGCTCTCGACGGCCTCGAGCCAAAGTGGCACGGGTCAAAAAGTACAGCCGTTCTTCCCGCTAGCGGGTTCATTCCGCAGACCCTCCCCAGTTACTCTTCTTAAAAGCTGACGAGCGACCGCAGTGTCCGCTCGACTGCCCTCTCCCACTAAATGTTGTACCTCGATTTGGGCCGTCTGTAAAGCGTCAACCTTTTTTGGCTACGGCCCCTGAGGCACTGGTGCCGGCGCGAAGGCCTCTTTGACAAGGCGTATTACCGCGTCCCGCTTGCCCTCGGCGACAGGCAAGAGCCCGCCGAATTCGAGCCTCGCCAGCTCGATGTGCCCCGCACGACGGAGCGTCTGGAAGCCGAAATCTGCGAGAAAATCGGAGGGGAAGATGGTCTTGTGGACGAGGAAACGCTCGTATTGGGACTCGCCCTCTCGGTAGCGGTAGGCGAACGTCTCGAGCGCCTTTGCCCCGCGGTCTCGTGCATCCCCGATCGCCGCGAGGAAGAGCGACTGCACAACCCACGGGCTCGAGGTCTCGACGAGATACGCGCAGGTAACCAGGACGGCATCCTCCGACGGAGGCCCGGCGGGCAGCTCCGCAGCCCTGCGGGAAGAGCGCGGCCGGCCCGTACTGCATCGACCCGAGGACGCGGCCGTCGTCATCGTAATAGACCGTCCCCCAGGCTCCCCACTCCGTCTCTGCCTTCTCGATCCATCTTCTCTTGTCCGTCGCCCGCCCGCTCGGAGACTGCCACCAGACGCAGCCGTGGCACACCGGCGGGACGTCCGCCAATGTCAGTCCGTTGAGGCCTGACAGCCGAGGGCCACCCGTCATGCCCTGCGTTGTAGCAGGGGTCCTCTTGTCAGGGACCTAAGCTTCCCTCAGCCTCGGCTCATTTCCACTTCCAGAAGGCAGTGGAGGATCGCTCGGCCTTGCCATTCCGCCAGAACAAGTAACGCCTGCCCCAGGCAAAAGCGGCCAGGAGCACGAGGATGCAGATGATCGTGATAGTGCCCACCATGGACTTCTAGGAGGGGACTATGTCAGCCTGGAGCTGTGGCCCTGGGGAGTACCGCTCGCCGAGAGCTCGGGTGAGTTGCCACTGGATAGCGACGATCGCGAGACGGTTCGCCTCGAGCTCCACCGGCGGCGCGCCGTGCAAGCGCAGCTGCTGGCGCTCGCCCGACTAGATAGGAGAGAACGCTTTCCAGGGCCTCCACCGATCCATGCATGTCCTCGATCGTCGACACCTCCCGCAGGAAGTGTGCGACTCCACGGGCTCGATCGTCACTACCCGAAAGACGTGACTTCGGGAACCCCCCCGAGTCGTCTAGGGAGGTCCAATCACCTCGACGATGACGTCGACTGCATCTGGGCTCACCTGGGCCATTCGGTCGAGGTACTCGGCCACGCGCTTCTGCACGGCCGCGCCGAGAGTCGGGATCGACGCCCCCCACGCGACGGCGAGGTGCAGCTCGATACGCATCCGTCCGTCTTCGTCGAGCACGCGCACGCCTTTGTGGCGGGGCAGCGAGCTCTCGACGAGGTCCTCGACGCCTTCGACTTCGCGTGCGGCGTCCGCGGAGTACCTCGCGATGATGTCACTGGAGATCGTCGCCACTCACGCGGGTTGTAGCACTAGCTCCGTTGCCTCGGGTCGCGCGAAAAAGCGGAACGGCACCAGCGTCGTCCCGAGTCCCGGCGACACGTGCATCACCGCGTTCTGCCGCGTCGTAGACACCGGTCGTGTACCGGGCACCGGGTGGGCGAGCCGCAGTTTGCCTGTCACGTACGGCACTGTGATCTGACCATCGTGCATGTGGCCCGCGAGCACGAGCTGGAACCCATCCGCGGCCAGGCTGTCGAAGACTTTCGGAAAGTGACAGAGCAGGATCCGAAGGTCGGCAGCCGGATCCAGGAGTCCATCAGGGTGCGAATGACCCTGGCGAAACGAGCGTGGGTCCACTCCGACGATCTGCACGCGCCGGCCGCGCAGCTCAATCGTGTCGGCCTCGTCGACGAGCAAGCGCGCGGGAGAGAGATCAAGCAAGCCCGCGCTGCGCGAGAAAGGATCACGGCTGTGCTCGACATCGTGGTTACCGAGGACCGCGTACGTGGGGACGCTGAGTGGTTGCAGCAGTCTCCTCAGCTCGGACTCGCCGCGAGGACGCGACACGAGATCACCGGTGATGACGATGAGGTCAGCATCGGTCGAGGCGGCCCAGCCGAATGCCCGCTCAACAGCTCGTTCGCCGCGCGAAGGCATTCCCAGGTGGCAGTCGGACAAGTGCAGGATTCGAAGCCCCGCGAGGCCGGCGGCGAGCTCAGGAACCGCGAGCTCGAGCCGCCGGAAGCGCAGCCAGCCGGCCTCGAACCAGCCCCAGCTCAGCGGTAGGGCTACAACCCCAGCGGCTCCTGCGAGCCAGCCGCGTCTCACGAGAACGGCGCTCTAGTCAGCGTGCCCGGCGTGAGCGAAGCATCCAGATTCCGGCGCCGACGAACGCGGCCGCCAAAACGCCTTCGATTGCGTCATACGCGTATTCCCGCGCCTCCCAACCATCGTGAATCGCGTCCGGCTTCGCTCGGTCACAGAACTGCTCTCTGTGCTCGCAGTACCAAAGGAAAACGTCGGCCCGGTCGAGCCGACCGCGCGTATGTCTGTGATCCCCGACTGCGACGCACCGCAAGGCCGACGGCGAAGATCGCCGCGGCAAGCATGACTGCGAGTTGAGTGCGCATGGTTCGACCAGGATCCCCACAGAAGTATCGCGACACCTCAGGGTGAATCGTCCCGGCCGTTCGAACGGGATTCCTGCCGCTTGACCTTGCGCCGAGATCAGACTTCGAGCTTCTCGAGCACCGGCGTCACCGGGACGACGTGACGCTTGAACTTCAGCTCCGACTCCTCCAGCCCGGCCGCGACGCCCACCAACTGCGAGAGATGAAGGATCGGCATCGCGAAGTCCTTGCCGGTCGTCTGCTTCAACTTCGACTGCCACGCGTCGAGCGACAGATGGCAGAGCGGGCACGGAGTGACGATCACGTCCGCGCCGGCTTCCTTCGCCTGCTCGATCGGCTGGATCAACTCACCGAGGGCCGTCTCTTCGCGCGCCTGGATGATCGGGAAGCCGCAGCACTTGATCTTCGCGGGATAGTCGATCGCCTCGCCGCCGCACGCCTCGATGATGCGCTCCAGCGACCAGGGCCGGTCCGGATCCTCGAAGCCGAGGATCTTCGAGGGCCGCAGGATCTGACAGCCGTAGAACGGCGCGATCTTCAGTCCCTTGAGGCCCTTGTGCGCCGACTGCTTGAGCAGCTCGTAGCCTTCGCCCTCGGCGATCTCCCACAACAGGTGCCGCACCTCGACGTTGCCGCTGTACGGCGGCACGCCGACGCGTTCCAGGTTCGCGCTGACGCGATCGCGGAGGTCCTCGTCGTTCTTCAGCTGCCAGTTCGCCTGCCTGAGATTGAGCGTGCAGACGTTGCACACGGTCAGCAGCGTGTCGCAACCGGCCGCCTCGGCGTACGCGAGGATGCGCGCGTTCAGGTGCAGGTAGTAGTCGGGCTCGGCCTCGTGGATGTCACCCGCGCCGCAGCAGGTCACTGTCTCGAGCTCTACGAGCTCGAGACCAACTTTGGGGGCCAGGGCCTGCGTTGAGGAGTCGAGCTCTTTCGCCGAGAGCGACGCCAGACAACCCTTGTAGTACGCGACTCTCCTCACGGCTGCACTTCGGGATCGCTGGTGTTCACGCCCGCCTGCTCGGAGAACTCGATCCGCCCGAGCGCGTGCTCGCCCTGGACGATGCCGAGAGCACCGTCACGACCTTGCTCCTTCACGAGATGGTAGAGCCGGCGTGACTCCTCGACCCGTGCGGCGACGTGCGGGGGAATCGGCGGCGGCACCTTGCCACGTTTCAAGAGCCCGAGCGCGAACTTCGTCTGCTTGATCGCCGAGACGACGCCTTGCGTCTTGGGAACGAGCTCCGTCTCGCGCAGCCAGCCCGTCGTCTTCGCCGAGGTGACGAACCAGTTCGCGTGCTTCGCGCCCATGTCGTGATCGATCCCCTGCTTGATCGACTCGGCGCCGAGCTTCGCGATCGCGTCCCGCGGGTCGACTCCCTTCGGACAGCGCTCGTTGCAGAAGTAGCAGCGAGTGCAGTCCCAGATGCCGTGCTCGTCGTTGTAGTCGTTCAGGCGCGCAACGTCGGCCTGGTCGCGCGGGTCGCCGACGAAGCGCATCCCCTTCGCGAGAGCAGCCGGCCCGAAGAACTCCGGATCGGACTCCATCGAGTTGCACTCCGACACGCAACAGCCGCACATGATGCAGAGCGCCTCTTTGTGGATGACGTTCATCTGCTGCTGCGAGACGATGCGCTCCTGCTCGAGCGGCTCCTCGTAGCCCGGGTCGAGCCAGGGCTTCATCCGGCGGACCTTCCCCCAGAAAGGATCCATGTCGACGACGAGATCCTTGATCACCGGCATGTTCCCCATCGAGGAGATCACCGGCACGTGACCGGACTTCGCAATGTCGTACATGCGCGTCTTGCAGGCGAGGACCGCCGCACCGTCCATGCGCATCCCACACGAGCCGCAGATCATCATCCGGCAGCTCTTGCGATACGCGAGCGTCCCGTCTTGCTTGTCCTTGATGATGTCGAGCACGTCGAGGAGCGTCACCCAGTCGGGCGCCTCGACCTCGTAGCGCTTCAGCTCCTTCTCGCCGGTCTCGGCGTCGTAGCGCCAGATCTTCAGCGCGACCTCGATCGTGGTCGATCCTGGTGCCGGGGCCAGCTCGGAGTGCACTAATACGTCCTTTCCTGGGGCTGCCACTTGGTGACGGTCACGGGTTTCCAGTCCACCTGCGGCCGCCCATCTTGCATCGTGACCAGCGTATGCCGCATGTAGTGCTCGTCGTCGCGGTCGGGATAGTCGTACGGCCGCGCGTGCGCACCGCGGCTCTCCTTGCGCTCCATCCCGCACGGAACCATGCACGCGGCCAGCTCGAGCAGGAAGCCGAGCTCCAACGCCTGGGTGAGATCGCTGTTGAAGACATTCCCTTTGTCGTCGACGGTCACGCGCTCGTAGCGCTCCCGCAGGCCCTCGACGATCTCCCCCTGCTTGCGCATCTGCTCCTCGCGGCGGAAGACGCCGAAGTTCTCGTGCATCGTCGAGGCGAGCTCGTCCCGGATCGACCAGGGCCGTTCTCCTTCGCGGCGGTCGAGCAGCTCCTTCAGCTCACGTTCGGCGTCAGCCTCGACCGACGGCGGCACCTCGACCGTCGTGTTGGCGAGCGCCCAGTCGGCAGCGTGGCGACCGACGCGCTTGCCGAAGGTGATCGTTTCCATCAGCGCGTTGCCACCGAGACGGTTCGCGCCGTGCACGGAGACGCACGCGCACTCGCCGGCGGCGTAGAGGCCCTCGACCCCTGTTAGCCCCCAGACGTCCGTGTCGACGCCACCCATGTGGTAGTGGGCGCCGGGCCGGACGGGAATCGGCTCGTAGATCGGGTCGACTCCGGCAAAGGTCATCGCGAGCTCGCGCGTGCCGTGCAGGCGCTCGAGGATCTTCTCCGCGCCGAGGTGGCGCAGGTCGAGCATGACGTTGCCGTTGATCCCTCGCCCCTCGTCGATCTCCGTCTGCTCGGCGCGCGAGATGACGTCGCGCGAGGCGAGCTCCATCGCGTTCGGCGCGTAGCGCTTGAGGAACCGCTCGCCTTCTGAGTTGAGCAGGTACGCGCCCTCGCCGCGAGTGCCCTCGGTGATGAGCACGCCGGTCGGCGAGAGCGTCGTCGGATGGAACTGCATCATCTCCATGTCCTTGAGTGCGACGCCGACGCGGAGTGCCAGGGCCATGCCGTCGCCCGTGCATGCATACGCGTTCGTCGTCCCGACGTAGAGACGGCCTGCACCGCCCGTCGTCAAGATGACGGTCTTCGCGCCGATCGACTTCAGGCCACCGTTGAGGAGATCCCACGCGATCACGCCCTGGCAGCGGTCGTCGTTCATGACGAGCTTCCAGGCGAAGAACTCCTCGTACGTCGGGATCTCGCGTTTCATCACCTGCTCGTAGAGGACGTGCACGAGGACGTGCCCCGTGATGTCGGCCGCGTAGGCCGTCCGTGGGGCGCCTGCTGCCCCGAACGGCCGCTGCGCGATGCGACCGTCCTCGGTGCGCGAGAAGACGGCGCCCCAGTGCTCGAGCTGGTAGACGTCGGCGGGCGCTTCGTTGCAGAGGATCTCGATCGCGTCCTGGTCGCCGAGATAGTCGGAGCCCTTGACGGTGTCGTAGGCGTGCTCCTCGGGACTGTCCTCCGAAGCGTTGCCAAGGGCCGCATTGATGCCGCCCTCCGCCGCGCCTGAATGGCTGCGGACCGGATGGATCTTCGAAAGCAGCGCGACATCGGCGCCCGCATCGTGCGCCTCGATGGCCGCGCGCATTCCCGCGCAGCCGGCGCCGACGATGAGGACATCGTGCTTGGCCTCCACCACCGAGGAAGCTACACAATGCTTTCGCTCTGGGCCGCTGCTTCAGCAGGCCGAAGGGCTGCCCGAGGCAGCCCTTCGGGACAAGTTTCGGACGTTGCTAGGCCCCGGCCTTCGCCTGCCACCCATATCCGGCAGCTGCGCAGTTGTAGCGGGTGCCCTGGTAGTCGAACGCGAAGCTGGCCACGCTCAGCGTTCCGGTGGCATTGCCCGCCGTGTCGAGCTTCCCGGTGACGCTGTAGCTCGTCGTGACGTTGCTGATCGGCGAGCCGCTGTCGGTGCCGAGTGGCCCGCTGTACGAGAACGTGAAGGTGAGATCCGACTGGATCGGCGCCGAGCCTGTGAACGAGAGGCCGATGTCCTGGAGGATGCCGATGCCGCAATCGAGGTCAGATGTCGTGGCGAAGCTCGCCGCCGAGGTTCCGGTTACGTCGAAGCAGATGCTCTTGCCCTGATTCGTGAATCCGCAGTAGTGCCCGGGCTTCGCTGTCTGCGCGGGCGGCGATGGAGTTGGTGTTGGTGTTGGAGTTGGAGTTGGAGGTGGCGCTGTAGCTGGAATGCCCTTCACCACCTCGCAGTCGCTGCCGACCGCATCCCTCGCGTCCGCGCTCGCCGTGTCTCTTCCGGCACCGCAGCGAAGCTTGTCGCTTCCCGGACCGCCGACCAGCGTGTCGTTGCCGCTTCCGCCGACCAGCGTGTCGTTGCCGGCATTTCCGTAAAGCTTGTCGTTGCCGGCCTTACCGTTGATCGTGTCCGTCCCCGGACTCCCTCTGAGGACGTCGTTCTTGGGCGTACCGTTGATCGTCTTCATCGCGCTTGCCGAGACGCCCCCTACGAGAGCCCCCGTGAGGAAGACAACCGTCGCCATGAGAGCAATCCTGCGCATGTCACTCCTTTGCGTTGGGTCGCGCGGCCCTCAGCCGGTCGCGCACACCTTCGAGTGTCCTGCGGGCTCCTAATCTGGCACTAATCGCGGAAACTGCCTCCAAGAGTGGCGGATCACTTGATCTTGAACGTGAACGGCACGACTTTCTTCGCCCCCTGGTAGTTCACGGTGAGCAGGACGGTCAGCCGCTTGCCTTTGGCGTTCTTCTTCGGGATCGCGAATGAGCAGCGGCCCGTGCCGCTGCCCGCGAGCTTCTTCGCACCGAGCTTCGCAGTACACGAGTAGCTCTCCGGAAGGATCGTGGGCGGCGGTATCTGCCCGTCGGGCGGCAGCTTCAGCCCGGTCGGGGTGATGACGAAGCGCTTGCCGGCCTTCGGAACCGCAGGTGTCTTCGTGACGCTCACCGAGATGATCTGAGGGCCGTTCGCCTCGAGCGAGTAGTTGTAAGCCCCCTTGTCCGGAGCAATGTCGAACCCGGGGGTCGTCGAATTGACGGAGAGCGCGAAGAAGTTGAAGACGGTCGGTGTTGCCGACCTCGCTTCGGTTGACGGAGATCAAGATCTGGCTCGTGTTGCCGGAAACCTGAACGCTCAGATCCGGCGACTCGACCCAGTGCGCGCCGTCCCAATGAGCGAGGTAGTAGCTGTTGTCGTCGACACCGAACTCGTAGTCCGCCCCGTTGAAGGTCAGGTCACCGGTCAGAGGGTTGGCGTCGCTGTCGATGTCGAGGAGGAGCGGGCTTCGTCGGAGCCGAGGCGATATTCGTTCCCGTGATCCTGAACAGCAGCTGCCCGCTCGTCTTGTCGCCCGCGACGGTCACGGACACGATGTCACCGGCGGTCGTGCCGTCGCCCGAGGCGTCGGCGTATTCGCCCGATGACGCGGCCGGCACGAGGACGAGGGCGATGACTGCCAGCGCCGCTGCGACCGAACCGGCGCGCTTCAGGCGTGACGTGACCGCGAGGCGCGGAAGGCGGGACTGCGTGAACATTCCTGTTGCCTCCTCTCGATGACCGGCCGGCCCTACCGTTTTGGCCACAATCCACTTTATTCCTCGCGGCTGAGTGGTAAAAGCGGCGGATCCCTGGCCGAGACCCGCCGCCCGCCTTCACCTAGGCGCTTGCACCTGGAGAGTGAACCGCGCAGCCGCGCCGCTTCGAGTGACGCGCACCCGGACCGAGCGTGCCCCACAGACCTGGTACTCCACCGACTTTCCCCCGGAGCTCGCCCAGGAGCCGGTCGCAAGCACGGTCCGTCCGTCGCTCGAAAGGAGTGTCACGTCATCCGCTCCGCCACCCGGGACCGTCACCCGGAGTCGGAGATCCCCGTCAAGGAAGGTCGCAACCTGCGTGGACCAGGTGCGCCTCTGGTGAAGGAACTTGCCTCGAATCGTCTTCATCGTCGGCCCGACCCAGGGATGGAGAACGTCCTCGCGAATCGCCGCGAGGGAATCTGGAGTCGGACGAAAGCTTGGGTCGATGATCGGCCAGTCGTAACCGACGGCGGTACCGTTCGTCTCGACGAGCACGCGGTAGGACTCCGCGAAGGCCTCGCCGGGATTCAGTGAGTAGTTCGCGCCCTCGTTGCCCGGAAACGCCATCCCCAGAGCCACTCGGGAACACACGCCGACCACGCTGGCCCACCGCTTCGTCCCCCAGTCGATCGCGGGCCAGGGAGCATTGCTGCGATTCGCCGCGACGTGGTGCCCGTACTCGTGTGTCGCAATCGAGCTCGGCGCGATCCCGTCCGTCGCCTCGCCGACGACGACGATGGTCTGGCCGCCGTAGCAACCGAGCGCCTCGGTCGTGAAACACATTTCCGCCACCTCCGACAGCGGTGCGATGTACACCCTCACGGCCGAGAGCTCCTGACCATGAGGCAGACCCGCGAAGAAGTCGGCCCAATGCTGGGCAACGGTGTCGGCCTCTGGGTAACTCGTCGAGATGTAGATCGTCACGTGCTCGCCGTCCGGTGCCGGGTACGTCCCGCCCCACCACGACGCCGCCGTCAGGTGCCGCGGCGCCGAATCGAGGAGCGGCGTTCGGCCGATGAGGCTGCCGAAGGGTGCGGCACTCCGCGCTGGGCTCTCGAGTTGCGGCCGTGCAGCGCTTGCCGTCGGGAGCGGCTAGAGCTCGCCATCAGAGCTACCACGCACCCCAGATATGTCGTCTTTCGTCTTCATCTGCGCTCTCCCGGATGGCAGAGCGCGCCGCGACAAGCGACGCGCTCCACCTCTAGATCAGTTGACCTTGAACCTGAGCGGAACGACCTTCGTCGCACCCTGATAGACCACGGTGAGCTGCACGATCAGCTGCTTGCCGCGAGCCTTCTTCTTCGGGACGGCAACCGTGCAGCCGCCGATACCGGTCCCGGCGAGCTTCTTGGCACCGAGCTTTGCCGTGCAGGAATAGCTCTCAGGCACCAGAGGGGTCGTCGTCGTCCGGCCGTCCGGCGGCAGCTTCAATCCGGTCGGAACGACGACGAACTTCTTGCCCGCCCGAGGACCCGCCGACGGCGTTGTCTGGACGTCGACCGAGTCGATCTGCGGGCCGTTGGCGTCGAGCGAGTAGTTGTACGCACCGTCGTTCGGCGCCGAGTCCGAACCCCCGCCGAGGATGATGCCGGTCGCGCTGACCGTCGCGAGCGAGAATGTCGACGCGACGAAGTTCAGCGCCGAGGTGTTCCCGAGCTCGCTCCGGTTGACGGAGATCATGATCTGATTCGAGCCAGCCGGTACACCTGCACGGTTGCGTACGGGGCTGTCGACCCAATCGGACCCGTTCCAGTGCTCGAATCCATACGTGCGAGTCGTCGACGCCGAACCAGTAGTCGGTTCCGTTGATCCGTCAGGTCGCCGGTCAGAGGGTTCGAGTCACTGTCGATCGAGAGCCACACCGGGTTCGTCGCGGCCGGTGGCGAGATTCGAACCACTGATCCGGAAGACGAGCTGGCCGCCGTTCTTGTCACCGACGACGTTGACCGAGGTGATGTCGCCCGCGGCGCCGCTGTCGCCGGCCGGGTCGGTGTAGTTCCCGGACGACGCACTGGGCACCAGCACGAGGGCAACCATCAGCGCCGCTGTGATCGGACCGGCGCACTTGAGGCGCAAGGCGACCGCGGGGCGCGGCAGGCGGAGCTGTATGGACATTCCTGTTACCTCCTTTCGATTACAAACCCAGGCTCGCCACCGGCCCTAACCGGCCTCTAACCGTGGCCCCCTGTTCGTCCGGCCCGGCCTTTGCTACAACAGCCACATTCCCGTCGAATTCCGCGTTCTCGGCCCGTTGGCGGTCGTCGAGGACGGCCGCGCTATCCCGCTCGACCGGCAGCGGCTGCGCGCCCTGCTCGCCTACCTGCTGTTACACGCGAACGAGGTCGTTTCGTCCGATCGCCTGATCGACGAGGTCTGGGGGCCGACCCCGCCGAAGACCGCCGGAGCATCGCTTCAGAACTACGTCTCGCGGCTCAGAAAGGCGATCGGCGCAGAGCTGCTCGTCTCCCAACCGGCCGGCTACATGTTGCGCGTCGACCCGGAGCGATTCGACCTGACGCGCTTCGAGCGGCTTACCGCCGAGGCTCGCGGCGCCCAGCCGCGTGAGCGCGCCGAGAAGCTCCGCGCAGCGCTTGCGCTCTGGCGGGGGCCGGCGCTCGAAGACCTCGCGTTCGAGTCGTTTGCCCGCGACGAGGTCGGCCGGCTCGAGGAGGCGCGACTCGCGGCCCTCGAACAGCGCATCGACGCCGACCTCGAGCTTGGCTCCGCAGGCGAGCTTGTCGGTGAGCTGGAGCAGCTCGTCGAGGAACACCCCCTGCGGGAGCGCTTTCGAGCTCAGTTGATGCAGACTCTCTACCGCGCCGGCCGGCAGGCAGAGGCACTCGACGCATACCAGGACGCGCGCCACGTGCTGATGGAGGAGCTCGGGCTCGAGCCGAGCGCGGCACTGCGAGCGCTGCAGCAGGCGATCCTTCAACAGGACGCCTCGCTCGGCGCAAGTGGCGAGGATGTCGCGGCGCGCGGCCCGGACCGCCGCACGGTCACCGTCCTGTTCTGCGACCTCGTCGATTCGACGCGCCTCGCCACTGAGCTGGACCCGGAGGTCTACCGAGGACTGATCTCGCGCTACTTCGACGTTGTCCGCCAGCCGATCGCACGGCACGGCGGGACCGTCGAGAAGTTCATCGGCGATGCCGTGATGGCGGTCTTCGGTGTGCCGGAGCTCCACGAAGACGACGCGCTGCGAGCAGTTCGTGCAGCACAGGAGGTCCAGGATGCGCTGCGCGACCTGAGCATCGAAGCTCGCATCGGCCTCAGTACCGGCGAGGTGCACGTGCTCTCAGCGCCGGGTGAAAACCTGCACGTGTCGGGAGCAGCGGCGGGCGTTGCCTCTCAGCTCGAAGGGCGTGCACCAACCGGCGGGATCCTGCTCAGCGAAGAGACCCACCGGCTCGTGCGCGACGCCGTGCGCGCGGAAAAGGTTGACGACGCCTGGGAGCTCGGCGAGGTTCTCGTGGACGAGCCGGCATACGCACGCCTGCTCGACACACCCCTCGTTGGCCGCGAGGACGAGTTGCAGCGACTGCAGAACGCGTACGCGAACGCGCGCGAAGATCACCATTGCCGGGTCGTAACCGTGGTTGGCGAGGCGGGCATCGGCAAGACGCGGCTCGCGCGCGAGCTCGTCGCATCGCTACGTGACGAAGCACAGGTGCTCGTCGGGCGCTGCGTCTCGTACGGCGAGGGCGCGACCTACCTGCCCATCGCAGAGGTCGTCCAGAAGGCGGCAGGCGAGCTGTCACTCGAACGGATCCGCGACCTTCTCGAGGACGAGGACGCTGCCGATTCAGTCGCGCAACGAGTTGCGGAACTCGTCGGAGTCGGCGAATCGCCGGCCGCCCCGGGCGAGGCGTTCTGGGCGGTACGCCGGCTGCTCGAGTCGATCACGCGCCAGGGACCTGTGGTTGTCGGCGCTCGACGACATCCACTGGGCGGAGCCCACGCTACTTGACCTCATCGAGTACCTCGGCGAGTGGGCGGAGGGACCCATCCTCGTCGTCTGCCTCGCGCGCGGGGATCTTCTCGACGCGCACCCGGGCTGGGGCGGGCCGACGTCGACGGGGTTCCTCGTTGAGCTCGAGCCGCTTCCGGAGCAGACCCTGGGCGCTCTTCTGGACCACTTGTCCGGCAACACAGTCGACCCGGAGGTTCAGCAGCGGATCATCGAGCGATCGGGCGGCAACCCCCTGTTCGCCGAGCAACTGCTTACGTTCGCGCAGGAAGTCCCAGAGGTTGCTCTCGACCAGGCACCCGCGACCGTGGAAGCGCTGCTCGCCAGCCGCCTCGACCGCCTTGATCCCCGAGAGCTCCGATTAGTGCGCCGCGCCGCGGTGGTCGGCCGAAGGTTTACGCGGGCTGAGCTAGACGACCTCTCCCCAGACGACAACGTCGATCGACACCTTGCAAGCCTCACCGAACGAGGCCTGGTGCATCCCGTGCAGGGCCTCTTCCGCTTCCACCACGTGCTTGTCCGGGACGTCGCGTATCGCGGCATCCCGAAAGCGGAGCGCGCCGAGCTGCACGAGCTTGCGGGCAAGGGACTCGATCACCGCGACGGGGCGGAGGAGCTCGTCGGCTACCACTTCGAGCAGGCGTATAGGTACTTGACGGAGCTTCAACGCGAAGACGAACACGCGCACGATCTCGCGGCGGCTGGAAGTGAGCGACTCGGCCGCGCGGGCATCCGCGCGTGGAAACGGGCGGACGCGCCTGCGGCCGTAAATCTGCTCGCGCGCGCGGTCGACCTCGTCCCCGAAGCCGCCGAGCTCGCCTGTGAGCTGGGTACGGCGCTTCGCGTACGCGGTGACCTGGCTCGCGCCGAAGAGGTCCTTCTCGGTGCGTCCGAGTCAGGCGAGGAGCGCATCCGGCTACGTGCCCGGATCGAGTTGGCGTTTCTGCGCTCGTTCTCCGAGCCCGACCGCGCCGGTGAGCTCCTCGAGGTTGCATCTGGGGCGATTCCCAGGCTCGAAACGGTAAATGACGATCGAGCACTGGGCAGAGCGTGGGTCGCCGTCGGCCACGTGAGGGGTGGCTTCTACTGCGAATTCGGCCCCTGGGAAGAGGCGGCTGAACGCGCGTCCGAGTACTACCGGCGCGCAGGATGGTCACCCTCGACCAGCCTCGGGGAGCTTGCCTGCGCTCTGTACTACGGTCCTCGCGACGTCACCAGCGCGATTGCGCGCTGCGAAGCACTCCTTCACGAACAAGACGGTGACCGGGCCAGCGAAGCGAATCTCCTGGTCTGGCTGGGCGGTCTCGAGGCGATGCGCGGGCGTTTTTCAGACGCGCGCGATTCGCTCGACCGGGCGAAGGAGCGCTACGAACAAATCGGGCTCGATACCGAGACCTACTTCCGGCTCCGCGGCGCCGTCGAAATGTTCGCCGAAGCTCCTGCGCAAGCCGAAGCGGCGCTTAGGGAGTCATGCACTGCACTTGCAACGACAGGAACAAACCGCTGTCCTGGCAACGCGAGCGGCAGAACTGGCAGACGCGATCTGTAAGCAGGGGCGGTACGAAGAAGCGGCGAGCTGGATCGGCGTCGCGCGCGAATCGGCAGGTAGCGACGATCTCGACGCAGCGTTCTTGTCGAAGTATGCGCATGCAAAGGTGCTGACGGGTCTTGGTGCGATTGCCGAAGCGGAACGGTCAGTTCGTGACGCGCTGGAACTTGCCAGCCGGACAGATGCGCTCAACCGCCATGGGGACTCACTTCTCGCCTTGGCAGAGATCCTCCGCCTGCAGGGTCGGGACGACGAGGCGGAGGGGCAAATTCGTGAGGCGCTTCGGCTGTATGAGCAGAAGGGCAACGTCATCTCAGTCGACCGAGCCAAGGCGATGCTGCTCGAGGGAGCCGTCCCAGAATGAGGAAGAGCCCCAACCGGGGCTCTCCCTCCTCCGTGCAGATCCATCACACGCAACCCGTGCTGTTACCTCCGCAGGCCAGCCGCACTGCCGCGCCCGAGCCGTTGAGGGCGATGCTCGTCGACGGGACAGCCGCGAGCGCCAGGATCGCCAGTGCTGCGGCGATCAGCTTCTTCGTCTTCGACATTTGAGTCACCTCCCTTCGCTTGAGCCGTTGCGCATTCGGCTCGAGCGTCTGGGGGTGCACTCACGGCGAACTACCGCCGCGCCAACGGGCGACTAATGAGGCGACGCGTTGGTCGGTGCTAGCGCACGGTGCGCGCGGCGCACTGGAAGAAACCCCGTGCGACGACCCACGGGAGAAGGGCGCTGTCAGCGCTTATGAGACCAAGGCTTTGCAAAGTGCCCCTCCTTTCGGGTCGTTGGCGCGGATGTGCAGCAACAGGCACGAGGGCGACGCTAGGAGGCCCCGCTAACCTGGGTCCAACCTCGCGGCGCCGGTAAACTCCCCGAGTCCTAGCCGTCGAAAGGGAGCTGACCAGCTTGGCGAAGATGCTGTTCCGACTGCCGCAGGCGAAGCGGGTGACCGAGAACCCGAGCCCTGAGGCCGTCAAGGAGCTCACCGGGAAGATGCCGACCGCGCGGCCGACGAAGTTCGGGAACCTGAACGTGCAGACGCAGGTGCTCGCGCGCTCGAAGGGCTCGACGTTCCTCGTCACCGACGAGCCGGACGGCCAGAACCAGGCGGTCTCGACCGACGACGCGGCCAAGTGGGCGGACCGGCAGGACGAGTACATCGCCGGTCAGGAGATGGTCGTGATCGACGGTTACATCGGAAACGATCCGGAGTTCCGCACACCGACGCGCCTCTACGTCGAAGCCGCGAACGCGAACATCGCCGGCATGCAGCAGCAGCTCTACTTCGGACCGCCCGAGGACGACTTCGAGCCGGAGCTCACCGTGATCTACACGCCGAATCTGAAAGCGGAAGGCTTCCCGGACGACCGGCTGATCATGGTCGACCTCGAGCAAGGCGTGACCCGCGTCTTCAACTCGGACTACTTCGGCGAGTCGAAGAAGGGCGGCCTGCGGATGTGGAACAAGCTCGTGTACGACCGCGGGGGTCTTCCTCTCCACGCCGGTTGCAAGGTCATCCCGACGGACCAGGGCGACAAAGTCTGCCTCGCGGTCGGGCTTTCGGGCACCGGTAAGACGACCACGACGTTCACGAGGCAGAACGGCTCGCTCCCGGTGCAGGACGACTTCGTCGCATGGATGCCGGACGGCCGCGTCTACGTGACCGAGAACGGCTGCTTCGCGAAGACGTACGGGATCAACCCGGAGGACGAGCCCACGATCTACGAAGCGGTCACACAACCGGACTCGTACCTGGAGAACGTTTCGCAGAAAGGCGACCAGGTCGACTTCTACGACGAGAGCTACACGCAGAACGGGCGAGCGACGTTCCCGTTCGACGTGATCGAGTCAGCTGCCGACCGCGAGATCGAGGACGCCCACTTCCTGCTGATCCTGAACCGCAACGAGAACGTCATCCCGGCAGTGGCCAAGCTCGAAGGGCCGCAGGCAGCCGCGTACTTCATGCTCGGCGAGACCAAGGGCACCGCGGCGGGCGGCGCGGCCGAGGCCGGCAAGTCGCTGCGTGTGCCGGGGACGAACCCGTTCTTCCCGATGCTGCACGACCTGCAGGGAAACCGCTTCCTCGAGCTGCTCGAGGAGCACCCCCTCGAGGTGTATCTCATGAACACCGGGCGCGTCGGCGGCCCCGAGGAGGACGAGCGCTCCAAGAAGGTGCGCATCAAGCACTCGTCGGCAATCGTCAAGGGAATCGCGGAAGGCACGATCGAGTGGGAGCGTGACCCCGACTTCGGCTACCTGGTGGCCACGGCGGTTCGAGGCATCGACGACGAGGAAGTGCTGCAGCCGCGGAAGCTCTACGAGCGAACAGGACGGGCGGACGAGTACCGAGCACACGTGGAACGGCTGAAGGCTGACCGCGCCGAGTTCCTCGGAGAGTTCAACAGTCTTTCCGCCGAGATCGTCGCCGCCGTCGGCTAAGCCGGGCTGGTCGTGGCGCCCTCGCCACGAAGAACCGCATGCCACACGACTACCGGTGCGCGCTTCCAACCAACTGTTTTGACTGTGGCGACGAAAACCGATCCGGCGAGGGCAAGGCCGGCTGCCCCGATCGCGAACTGGAGTCCCCAGATCACGTAGCGGGCCGGGCCGGTGATTCCGAGGATGAGCGGCAGCGGAATCCACGATGCGAGCCAGAGCGCGATCCCGCCGCGGAGCCGCAGCGATGCTGCGTGTCCGTGCTTCGGCATGTCGCTTGTCGCGCCCACGTTTGCATCCTGCCCGAAATCCGCCCCTACGCTGAAAAGGCGCAGGTGGATCCCTCGAACGAGGCGCCGCCTCTGGCGCCGCCGGTGACCGCGCCGCTACAGCTGCCAGGTTGAGTCGCGCAGCACAGGGACGCGCGCGCCTTCGCGCGTGATCCCGGTCACGTCTACTTCGGACGAGCCGATCATGAAGTCGATGTGGATCGAGGAACGGTTCAGCCGTCCGCGATCCCCGTCGCCTACGGCGGCGTCGTAGGCCGAGCCCAACGCAACGTGACTCGCGGCGTTCTCATCGAGCAGCGTGTCGTAGAAGACGGTGTCGAGCGGACCGATGCGTCCCTCCCGGTCGACGAGCGCCAGCTCGCCCAGGCGCGCGCCACCCTCGTCCTGCTCCACCATTGCCCGAAGCGTCTCGGCACCGGAGTCTGCCTCGATCTGCACGGCACGGCCGGCTTCGAAGCGCACGGTCAGTCCGTCGATGATGCGGCCCTGCGTGGTGAGCGGTTTGGTCGCGCGGACGACTCCCTGGGTGCGCTCGGGATCGGGCGAGGTGAAGACCTCCTCGGTCGGGAGGTTCGCCATGTGCGAAATCCCGTCGACCGTCGTGTCGCCTCCACCGATCCAGCGTGACGTCGGCAGCAGCCCGACCGTCAGGTCCGTCCCGGGGCCCTCGAGGTGGATCGCCTCGAAATTCCGTTCGGTGAGACGTTCCGCCACGCCTTTCAGGACAGCGCTTCGTTCCCGCCAGGCCGCCTCGGGATCGTCCTCGTCCAGACGGCAGATGTGCACCACCTGGTCCCAGAGCTTGTCGAGCGCAGCCTGCGGCTCGAGGTCCGGATAGACGAGCCGCGCCCATTTCTCGGACGGCCCGGGCGCCACACACCAGTTGACCGTGCGCTGGTTGATGACCGTCGTCCACTCCTTCACGCGCGGAAAGACGTCGCGGCCGAGTCGCTGCGGATCCAGATCGTCGAAGAGGTGCGGCTCGATCGGCCCGCTGAGAGAGATGGTCGCGCCGCGCTCCTCGCCGAGCTGCAGTGTTCGCTCGCCGTACCACGGCGGGACGAAGTCAAGTACATCGTCAGGCGCGTAGAGCACACGCTCGCGCTTGAGATGCGGATCCCAGTAGTGAACGTCGACGAACTTCGCGCCCCGCCTGTAGGCGCTCGCGGTGATGGCGCGAGTGAGCTCTTCCTTCCCGAGCCCGGAGCCGATGTCGAGGATCTGGTTCTTCTGGACGTTGGCGCCGAAGTTGACGAGCAGGTCGGCGAGGCGTTCGAGGCGGGAGGCCATGGGGAGGCGATGCTAGCTGGGTAGCGAATGGCGCTGCATGAAGACTGCCCAGGCGATCGAGCGCTTCCTCAACTCACCCGCGCTCGGCGAAGGGACGCGGCGTTCCTATCGCCACGACGTCGAGGAGTTCGCGCGCTGGCTCGAACGACGGAACCTGGGCGTTGCTCAGGTGGACGTGAGGGTGCTCACCGACTATGCGGCCGAGCTCGGCCGAGCGCGGCCGCGAAAGCTTGCCCCGGCGACGATCGCGCGAAAGGTCGCGGCGATCCGCAGCTTCCTCCGCTTCACGCTCGGGCCGAAGCAGGTGCCGGACGTCTCGTTGTCGCCGCGGCGGCCGAAGCTGCTTCCCGACACGCCCAAGACGGCAGAGGTCGAGGCGGCGCTCGAGGCGCTCGTGGGCGACGGGCCGCTGCCGTTGCGCAATCGCGCGCTCGTCGAGCTCGTCTATTCGGCGGGACTCCGAAGCGCGGAGGCGGTCGGGCTCGACCTCGCCGATGTCGACTTCGACCGCGAACAGCTGCACGTGCGCGGCAAGGGCGGCAAGGAGCGGATCGTCCCGCTCGGAGAAGAGGCGGGCCACCTGGTGGCGAAGTACCTCCACGAAGCACGTCCTCAGCTGGTAGCCGGAGCCGAGAACGCACTGTTCCTGTCGACACGCGGCAAGCGGCTCGACACGTCGACCCTCCGCCGCGTCTTTGCCCATCCCCACCGCCTGCGGCACGCGTTCGCAACCCATCTGCTCGAAGGCGGCGCCGACCTGCGCACGATCCAGGACCTCCTCGGCCACAGCTCCTTGTCGACCACGCAGCTCTACAGCCATGTCGACGGCCGCCGCCTGCGGCGCGTCTACGACAAGGCGCATCCCCGCTCCTGACCCGCCGCGGGTCCTAACCTTTTCCGCCAAGCCGCACGGTGGCCTGTCTGGGGACTGTCCCGGACATCGTCAGTTCCGCCATGTCGTTGAGGCGCTCGGGGACGTGTCTCTCGTGACTGAAGTGTGACCTTTCTTCCACAGACCTGGCGCGGGGCGACAGTTCCGTGCATCGTTTCGACGTCGAAGGCGGGAAGACGGCGCAAGAACGGCCCGAATCTCGTTCGACTGCCCCTGGGCCAGGACCCTCCAAAGGCAGGCGATTCGCTGCTCGCCACGAAACCGGCGCGGTGGAACCTTCTCCGCCCGATCCGGAAGTCGAAGGCTTTCTCGCGCTGCTGGCGACTCGACGCGCGCCGAAGACCGTCGACGCTTATCGCCGCGACCTCTCCGCGCTGGCAGCCTGGCTCGACCGGCCCGTAAGCCGCATCACGACGGAGCAACTGGAGCAGTACCTCGCCGAGCTGCGCGCCCGCGGCCTGTCGCCGTCGACGATCGCGCGGCGCGTCGCCGCAATCCGCTCGTTCTTCCGCCACCAGGCGCTGCTCGGTGCACGCACCGACAATCCCGCGGCCGAGCTCGACCTGCCGCGACGACGGCGCACCCTGCCGCGCACGCTGTCACCGGCTGAAGCCGAGCGCCTCGTCGAGGCCGCAAACGGGACGACCCCGCGCGCTCTACGCGACCGTGCTCTCGTCGAGCTCCTTTACGGAGCAGGCTTGCGCGTCAGCGAAGCGGTTGGCCTGCAGAAGTCGAGTGTCGACCTCGACGCACGCATCGTGCGCTGCATCGGCAAGGGCTCGAAGGAGCGGATCGTGCCGATCGGGAGGGAGGCCGCGCAAGCACTCCGGCGTTACCTGTCACGCGGGCGCCCATTCCTGGACGTGCGGCACCGACCAGAGCTCTTCCTCAACGCGAAAGGCGGCGGGCTCACGCGCGCCGGCGCCTTCCTGATCCTCCGCAAGCTCGCAGCCACAGCCGGGCTCGAACCTGGACGCGTTCATCCGCACTTGCTGCGCCACTCGTTCGCGACGCACCTGCTCGAGGGCGGAGCCGACCTACGTTCGGTTCAGGAGATGCTCGGGCATGCGGATCTTGCGACGACCGAGCTGTACACACATGTATCGGATCGACGGCGTCGCGAGTTGTACTTCCAGGCGCATCCGCATGCGCGCCGCAAGACGAAGTAGTACCGACGGTGCTGCCTGCACGATCTAGCCCTTCGGTCCCGCCCGCTTCCTGAGATCGGCCGCGACCGTGCGGGCGGCATTGCGTAGCTCTGTTTCCTGCTCGTCGTCCTCGGCCAGTCCCGTCAGGAGGACGATCGTCTCGCGCTGGGCGGATCCATTCCGCAGGCAGAGGACCGCGAGACGTCGCACGGCTTGATTCGCGTCCGTCGTCACGATCGTGTGCAGAACGGGCCGGATCGCGTTCACGACGCCCGGGCTGTCCTTCGACAGGAGCTGCGCGGACAGGAGCGCGGAGCCGCGTGCCGCCGGGCTCTCATCGTCGAGGCCACGCCGAAGGAGCTCGAGCTTCTGGCGGAAACGAAACTGGCCGATCGCCCGATACGCAACGGCACGCTCCCGGTAGTCGCTGCTTCGGGCCGCAGATTCGAGCTCGTCCTCCCACTCTTTGCGCAGCGTGGCCAGCTCGCGCTCTGAACCCGACTGCGCGAGCTCGTCGGCCCTGGCGGCTGCCTCGACGAGGGACATGCGGCGCGGCACTCTAGCGCCCGCGGATAGAGTCCGCCGCCGTGGCCCACAGAGTTACGCTCATTCCGGGGGACGGCACCGGGCCCGAGTTGACCGAGGCGACGCGCCGGGTCCTCGAGGCGACGGGAGTCGAGTTCGACTGGGACGTCCGGGAAGCCGGCGCCGACGTGATGGACAAGTACGGCGGCAATCCGCTGCCGGACGAAGTCCTCGACGCGATCCGCGAGACTGGCGTGGCTCTCAAGGGCCCGATCACGACTCCGGTCGGCGGCGGGTTCCGCTCCGTGAACGTGGCGCTGCGCAAGAGCCTCGACCTCTACGGCCAGGTGCGGCCCTGCAAGACCTATCCCGGCGTGCGCACCCGCTTCGACGACGTCGACCTGATCATCGTGCGCGAGAACACCGAAGATCTATACGCGGGCATCGAGTATGAGGAAGGCTCCGAAGAGGCGCGCGAGCTGATCGAGTGGATCAAGGCTCACGGCAGTGCCCTCGCGCACGACGACGCCGGCATTTCGATCAAGCCGATCTCCATCACGGGAACACGCCGGATCGTCCAGTTCGCCTTCGACTATGCGCGCCGCAACGGGCGCAGCAAAGTCACGGCAGTGCACAAGGCGAACATCATGAAGTTCTCCGACGGCTTGTTTCTCCGCGTCGCGCAGGAGGTTGCCGCCGAGAACGACGACATCGAGTTCAACGACCGCATCGTGGACAACATGTGCATGCAGCTCGTTCAGCGCCCCGAGGAGTACGACGTCCTCGTGCTGCCGAACCTGTACGGCGACGTCCTCTCCGATCTCTGCGCCGGGATGATCGGCGGGCTCGGCCTCGCTCCCGGCGGCAACTTCGGCGAGAGCATCGCGATCTTCGAGCCGACGCACGGCTCGGCGCCGAAGTACGCCGGCCAGAACAAGGTCAATCCGATGGCGCAGATGCTCTCCGGAATGCTGATGCTCCGTCACCTCGACGAGCGGGAGGCAGCGGACAACCTCGAGCGCGCGATCGCCGACGTCATCCGCGAGGGCAAGAGCGTCACCTACGACATGAAGCCGACGCGGTCCGATCCGAGCGCGGTCGGCACGAGCCAGGTCGCCGACGCGATCATCGAGAAGCTGGGAGTCCGCGTATGAGGCGCAAGGTGACCGTCGTCGGCGCCGGCAACGTCGGCGCCACCTGTGCGCAGGTCCTGGCGGCGCGCGACTACGCGGACGTCGTTCTCGTCGACATCAAGGAAGGCCTGCCGCAGGGCAAGGCTCTCGACGTGAACCAGATGGGTGCGGTTCTCGGATACGAACCCCGAGTGACCGGCTCGAACAGCTATGACGAATCCGCGGGGTCCGATGTGGTCGTCATTACGGCAGGTCTGCCCCGCTCGCCGGGAATGAGCCGCGACGACCTTGTCGCCACGAACGAGAAGATCGTCAAGGACGTGACCGAGAAGGCGATCGCGCAGAGCCCCAATGCAATTCTCGTCGTCGTCTCCAATCCGCTCGACGCAATGTGTCACGTCGCGAAGAACGTGTCCGGCCTGCCGAAGGAGCGGGTGTTCGGCATGGCCGGGATCCTCGACACCGCACGCTTCTCGACCTTCATCGCCTGGGCGACCGGCACCTCCGTCAAGGATGTCACCGCAATGGTGCTAGGCGGTCACGGGGATCAGATGGTTCCTGTGGTCAGCGCGACCACGGTTGGCGGTGTCCCACTGGCAAAGTTGGTCGGCGCAGCCGACATCGACGCAATGGTGCAACGCACCGCGAAGGGCGGCGGCGAGCTCGTCGAGCTGCTCGGAACGTCTGCCTGGTATGCGCCGGGCGCAGCAGCAGCCCAGATGGTCGATTCGATCATGCTCGATGAGAAGCGCGTGCTTCCCTGCACCGCATATCTCGAAGGCGAGTACGGCATCGAGGGCCTCTACATGGGCGTGCCGGTCAGGCTCGGCTCCGGCGGCATCGAGGCGATCTACGAGCTCGATCTGAGCAAGGACGAGCAGGCAATGCTGGACAAATCGGCCGGTGCCGTGCGCGAAGTCGTCGACCTGCTCACCTCGTAGCCATGGATCTCGGTCTCAAAGGCCGGACCGCGATCGTCAGCGGGGCATCCGCCGGCCTTGGGCTGGCGACGGCGGAGGCGCTCGCGGCCGAGGGCGCAAACGTGACCATGTTCGCGAGGCGTCGCGACGTCCTCCAGCGTGAGGCCGACCGCATCGGCGCGCTCGCCGTACGCGGTGACGTCACGAACCCGCGCGACCTCGAGGCCGTCGTGCGGCAAACGGTGGCGGCATTCGGAGGCATCGACATCCTCGTCTGGAACGGTGGCGGCCCGCCGCCGGGGCCGGCAATCGGGATCACCGCCGAGTCGCTCGAGGAGGCGGTCGAGCTGCTCTTCTTCCCGGCGCTCCGGCTCGTCGACTTCTGCCTGCCCTACCTCGTCCAGAGCCCGGCCGGCCGCATCCTCGTCTTCACCTCGGTCGCCGCCAAAGAGCCGACCGACCATCTCGCGCTGAGTAACGCCGTGCGGCCGGGCATCCACGGCTGGGCGAAGACTCTCTCCCGTGAGCTCGGCCCTCGCGGCGTCACGGTGAATTGCGTCGCGCCGGGACGGATCGAGACCGCGCGACTCGCGCAGCTGTACCCGGAAGGACCGACCGAAGCCGACCTGCAAGCCATTCCGGTGGGACGCTGGGGCACGCCGCAGGAGTTCGGCGACGTGGCGTGCTTCCTCGCGTCCGACCGCGCCCGCTATGTGACCGGGACAACGGTGGTCGTCGACGGCGGTCTTTCGCGGGGCCTGTTCTAGTTCATGCTCGGCAAAGCGCTGTCGCCGTTCCGGCTTGCCTCGGCTGGGCTGATCGTGCTGGTCGTCGCGCTCGTCATCCTGGTCACGCGCGGAACGGACCAGTACCTCGAGATCCCGGACAACGCCCACCCGCTCGCCGACCTCGTGCAAGTCCCGGGCGCGAAGCCACAGAACGACGGCGGGGGAATCTACTACGTCGACGTTCTGCTCAGACCGGCGTCGCTGCTCGAGTCATACGTCTCGGTCGTTCGGCCCGAAGGCTCCGACCTGATCCCTCGCAACGTGATCACGCAACCGGGAATCTCCGATCAGGAACGCACCCAGCTCGACCTCGCGACGCATGAAGGTCTCGCAGGAGGTCGCGTCGGTCGTCGCCCTTCGTCAGCTTGGTTATCACCCGCAGATCGGTCCCGGCGGCGTCCGGGTCGTCGCCGTGACAGCGGGCTCACACGCTGAGGGCCTGGTGCGGCCCGGCGACGTCATCGTGTCGGCGAACGGAAAACCGGTGCACACGCGCGCCGATCTGGCTGCCGTGTCCACCAAGCTCAAGCCCGGGGACCCGGTGAAGATCGTTGTCCGCCGCGGCGGCAAGAGATTGCCTTTCTCCATCAAGACGATCGCCGACAGCCAGGAGCCCAAGCGGGCGATCATCGGCGTCCTGCCGATCCAGGCCCTGAACGTTCGCCTGCCGTTCCCGATCAAGTTCAATCTCCGCAAGGTTGGCGGCCCGTCCGCCGGGCTCGCCTTCGCCCTCGAGCTGCTGGAGAAGAGCGGACGCGACGTCGATCACGGCTACAAGGTCGCCGCCACCGGTGAGATCCAGCTCGACGGATCGGTGACGAGAATCGGCGGCATCAAGCAAAAGACGATCGGCGCGCGAAAGTCCCACGTCGACGTGTTCCTGGTGCCGGTCGATGGGGACAACGCAAAGGAGGCGAAGCGCTACGCGCATGGCCTCCGGATCATCCCTGTGAAGAGTTTTCAACAGGCGTTGCAGGCGCTGGCAACGCTACCGCCCAAACCCTAAACCCGACCAGTTTTCGGCAAGATCGAATCTGCCGGAAAGTGGTGAGTTTTTGTCTGCGGGACCCCTTGCCTGGGTGACCCGCCTTCGTAGTATCCCCCCTTGTTGCTGCGGCCCTAACTCTAGGCAGGGGAGTAAATTGAGCAAGCGGAACCAACTGACCTGCGACGACTGCTACTTCCGTCGCGCCGGGCTTTGTGCCCTTCCCACCGATGCACCCTGCCCGACCTTCCGGCTTCACAGCCGGGGGTCCCTAGTTCCGCCTCGCCAGCCCCGCCTCGTCCCGAGGCCGCTCGGCGACTTCGCCCAGGTGGCGGCCGGCTAGTCCCTAGACGGGCAGCGGCTCTCGGACGAGAGTCGCGAGCCTGCGCACGCCTTCGCTGATCTCGTCCGTGGACACGAAGCTGAACGCAAGCCGCGCCGTGTTCGGCGCACCGCCGAAGTCCGTGCCCGGCACATAGGTCACGCCCGCTTTGCCGGCGGGGCCGAGCAACGCAGTCGCGTCCGTTCCTTCGGGCAAATCGAGCCAGATGAAGTACCCACCCTCCGGATGGCTCCAGCGTGCCTCCGGGAGCTCTCGCTCGAGGGCTTCCAGCATCGCGTCGCGCCTGGCGCCGAGCAGTGAGCGCACACGCTCGAGGTTCGGCTCGAAGTTTCCGCGCCGCAAGAACTCGAACACCGTGGCCTGTCCCAGCAGCACGGGTGTGATGTACGTCGACACCGCGAGCGCTTCGAGCTCGAGCTCGAGCTGTGACGGCAGCACGAAGTAGCCGACTCGCAATCCCGGCGCGATGGTCTTCGAAAACGACGAGGAGTATGCGACCCGCTCGCCCCCTTCGAGCTCGAACAACGTCGGGGGCGCCGCGCCCTCGTAACGGACGAGCCCGTACGGATCGTCCTCCAGCACGAGCAAGTCGTGCTCACGCGAAAGCTCGACGAGTCGACCGCGACGCTCGCTGCTGAGCGTGCGCCCGCTCGGATTCTGGAAGGTAGGAATCGTGTAGAGGAAGTCGGGTCTCGCACCTCCGCCGAGCGCCTGCTCCAGCGCGGCGGGATCGAGACCCTCGTCGTCCATCGCGACTGGTGTCGCCTCGACACCGTGTGCGGCGAGGATCTTCAGCGGCCGGTCGTACGTCGGCGCTTCGACGAGCACTCGGCCACCTCGAAACCGCTCGGCCAGAAACACCATCCCCTGCAGCGAGCCGTTCGTGACGAGGACACGAGCAGGATCGACCCCATGACGTTCCGCGATCCACTCGCGCAGCGGCTGGTAGCCGCCGACCGGGCCATACGAGAGCACGGTCGCGCCGTCACGCTCGACCGCGGCCCGGGCGCAGTCGGCGAGCTCTTCGACCGGGATGCACTCGTGCGCGGGGTTGCCACGGGCGAAGGAGATGGTCTCCATCGCACCGAGTTTAGAGCTCATTGCGGCCGTTTCCCGCGAGGCAACGTCGGCGCTGGGCGGAACGTGTAGACGGTGCCCGACGCGTCGGCGCCGACGACCGAACCGCCGACCGTGATCGTGGCGGCGACGGTACGGCCCGCCGTCGAAGCCGACCACAGCCTGGCGCCGTTTCGCGCGTCGAGCGCGTAGAACCCGCCCGGCCGGCCCCCGGTCGCGAAGACGACGTCCCCGACGACCAGCGGCTGCGCCTGGTTGCCGTCACCTACCGGCTGCGCCCACGTCGATTCGAAGCGGCAACCCGCTACCACCTGGAAAGCGCGAACGCCGTTCCCGAGCCGCCCTCCGCTGCCGAAGAGCACCGCCTGTGCGGCATAGATCGTTTGCCGCGCCGCCGACCAGGCAGGCGTCCCGATGAACGCCGACAGCCCATCGCCGAGCGGGATCGAGGCGATCGGCCCCGCGGCCAGGTCTCTCCTGTTCCAGATGAAGAGCGACCCGATCTTGTTGTTGGCAGCGGCGAGGGGAGGACAGCCCTTCGGTTGAAAGAGCAGCGGCGCGGCACCGAAGTCGTAGTCCCCGGTCGCAGGAATGGATGGCGACTGGAAGTCGAGGGTCGAGGTCAGGTCGGCCGTCAGGTGGACGATGTGGTCGCCGTAACCGGCGTCGTCGACGTAGCACCCGCACTCCTCCGACCAGGTATGGGAGTTCCCGACTGCCGTGTAGATCGAGCCGTCGGCCGGATCGACGGAGACCCCGCCCCAGCCCCAGACCCCGCCGAGATTCTCCGGCCCGGGTACCGGGTCCCACACTTCCACGGCATCGGGACGATCGAGGGGAATCGACACGAGGCTCCCCTCCGGGAAACCTCCGTCAGGCGGGCCGACGTCGCAGTAAGACGCAATCGGGATGTACAGCCGCCCGGCCGCGACCCTGAGTCCGCCCCAGACGTACTCGTAGTTCGTGTCTGAGACGATCTGACGTGGATAGCTCTCGGACTCCGCGCCGGTCGCAACATCGAGCGCGTGCAAGCTGCCCGTTGCGCCGATGACGAAGAGAAGCCCACGCGTTTCGTCGATTGCACCCGTGGACGTGATTCCCCAGGTGCCGCACTCCTCGGTGGCAACGGTCCCGAGGTCGCGCTGCCAGACGGTCTCGCCGGTAGCCGCATCGAGCGCGTAGACCGATCCCGCTTCGGTAGCCACGTACAAGAGCTGACGCCCGCCCACCTTGAGCGCCAGCGGCGAGGCATAGATCGCCCCGTCGAGCTTCGCCGTCCAGCGCGGCGAGAGTCGACGCACGCTCTCGCGAGTCAGTGACTTGGAAGAGACCGAGTTACGGAGCTGATTGTCATTCGCGTAGCTCGTCCACGCGACGGGCTCCGCGGGCGGCGCTTGTGCCGTAGCTCGAGTCGGACCCGCCGCGCCAGAGACGGATCACCGGGAACAGCACGAACAAGAGAATGCACAGCACGGGAGCTCGGCGGCGCAAGGCGCGGCCCAACCTACGTGATGAATGTGAAATTTACTTAAGCCCGCGCGCCGAAGCGCTCGGCCACGATCTGCGCGACCTCGGTCGGAGTCGTTCCGACCTGGATGCCCACCGCCTCCAGCGCTTCCTTCTTGGCCTGTGCCGTGCCGGACGAGCCGGAGATGATCGCGCCCGCGTGACCCATGGTCTTTCCGGGCGGAGCCGAGAAGCCCGCGATGTAGGCGAGCACGGGCTTCGTCACGTGATCCTGGACGTAGCGAGCCGCCTTCTCCTCCTCGTCGCCGCCGATCTCCCCGACGAGGACGATCAGCTCCGTCTCCCGATCCGCTTCGAACCGCTGGAGGATGTCGATGAAGGACGAGCCGACGACTGGGTCGCCGCCGATGCCGACGATGGTCGAGTTCCCGAGTCCCAACCGCGTGAGCTCGTGGCCGATCTGGTACGTGAGCGTCCCGGAGCGCGAAACGAGGCCGATCGAGCCCTCGGAGAAGATCTCTGCAGGGATGATCCCGACGTTCGCCTTGCCCGGCGAAAGGACACCCGGGCAGTTCGGCCCGATCATCGTCACACCCTTGCCGCGGATGTAGGTGTAGACGCGCAGCATGTCGTGCGCGGGGATGTGCTCCGTGATGCAGATCACGGTGCCGATGCCGGCGTCGACCGCCTCGTAGATCGCGTCGGTCGCGAAGCGGGCCGGCACGAAGGTCAAGGTCGTGTTCGCATCAGTCTCCTGCACGGCGTCAGCGACGGTGTTGAAGACGGGAATCCCCTCGACATCCTGGCCGGCTTTGCCGGGCGTGACTCCGGCCACGACCTTGGTGCCGTAGTTGCGGTTCCGCAGCCCGTGGAAGCGGCCCTCGCTGCCCGTGAGGCCCTGCACGACGAGACGCGTGTCGTTGTCGATGATGATTGCCATTACTTCTGCGACCTCCGCGCCTTGACGACGATCGACTTCAAGGTCAAGACGCCGTCGACGACATGGTCGGCAAGCAACTCGCGAACGCGAGCTGCCTCGGCAGGCGGTGTCTCGACGCGGGCGAGCCAGTCCTCGACTACCGGATGTCGCTCGAAGTGCTCGAGCTGCTCGACCTCGAGCCCGGCCTCGGTGAGCATCTCCTTCCACTCGTCTTCCGAGTAGCAACGCACGTGCGTCTGATCACGGATTCGCTCGGCTTCCTCGACTCGCTCGTCGACGAACACGTTGTCCTCGATCACGACGAGCCGCTGCGTGACACGGGCCATCTCGGCGATCGCCTTGCGAATGTCCTCGAAGTGGTGGGCCGCGATCCTGCACGTGACGACATCGAAGCTCCCGTCCTCGAACGGCAGCTCCTCCGCGGGCGCAACGACGTCCGGCTCCATGCCGGGAGCCGGGTCGACGGTGACGACCGTGCAGCCCTCCTCACGGAGTCGCCTGGCGACGTGGCCGCCGCCGGTCGCGACGTCGAGCACCTTCACGTCGTGGCCGGGATCGCACCACTCGACGAGCAGATCCAGGTCGGGTCCTTCCCGATGCGTCGGGCTCTCACGGAAGGCCTCTGCCCGTTGCGACCAGACGTCCGTCATGTCGCCAGCTCGACGGCGCGCTGAGCCGCCTCCAGCATCGTGGGCTCGACGTAGAGGTTCGGGGGTGCCGCCTCGGCAAGCAGCCTCCGTCCTTCCTCGGCATTCGTTCCGTCGAGCCTGACGACGATCGGGAGGTCGATCTTCATCTGGTCGAGCGCGGCGAGTATTCCGCGCGCAACTTCGTCGCCGCGGGTGATCCCACCGAAGATGTTGAAGAGGATCGAGCGCACCTGGTCGTCGCTCGTGATCACCTCGAGGGCGTCGATCACGCCCTGCGCGTCGCCACCGCCGCCGAGGTCACAGAAGTTCGCGGGCCGGCCGCCGGCGACGACGACCACGTCCACGGTCGACATCGAGAGCCCGGCCCCGTTCCCGAGGATCCCGACGTCACCGTCGAGCTTGACGTAGGTCACGCCCTTCTCTCGCGCAAGCCGCTCATGCGGGTCGGCCGCCTCGACGTCGCGCATCTCGGCGATGTCGGGGTGGCGGAAGAGCGCGCTGTCGTCGACCGTGAACTTGGAGTCGAGCGCGCGCACCTCCCCGTCCGGTGTGACGATCAGCGGGTTGATCTCCGTGAGCATCGCGTCGGACTCGACGAAGCACTTGTAGAGCTTCTCGATGATGGCGAGGATCTGCTTCTGCTCGCCCGGGTCAGCGATGGCGGCGGCGTAGATCAGGCGGCGTGCCTGGTAGGGCTGGAAGCCCTCGAGCGGATCGACGTGGAGGCGTGCGAGGGCATCCGGGTTCTCCTCGGCGACCTGCTCGATCTCGACTCCGCCTTCGGTCGTGAGCATGAAGAGCGCCTGCTTCGTGCCGCGATCGAAGGTGATCGAGAGGTAGTACTCCTTCGCGATGTCGGAGGCCTGCTCGATCCAGATCTTGCGAACGATGTGGCCGTTGATGTCGAGACCGAGGATGTCGCGCGCCTTCGCTTCCGCGTCGGCCGGATCCTGGGCCAGCTTGACGCCGCCCGCCTTGCCGCGCCCACCTGTCAGAACCTGAGCCTTGACGACGACCGGCCCGCCGATCTCCTCGGCAGCAGCCAGCGCTTCCTCCGGAGTCGTCACGAGCCGTCCGTCGGAGACCGGGATGCCGAAGCGCGCGAAGAGCTGCTTGCCCTGATATTCGTAGAGATCCACCGGCGCGGCACTCTACCCGTGCCCCAGCGCGCGTCGCCCCGCCACCACCTCTAGGCACACGCGCGCGGCCCCACCCGGGTGGGGGTGATCACCCACCACCCTCTGCGAGCGACGGTATCGGCGAAACGACTACACGTCTGCGCCGATTCTGCGCCTAGATCTACTCGGCCTTCACGAGGCAGATCACCTGGCCGGTCGTGACCTGCTGGCCAGGGGCGACCGACAGGTCGGTGACGCGGCCGGCGCGATGCGCGTGCACCTCGTTCTCCATCTTCATCGCCTCGACGACGCAGAGAACCTGGCCGGCCTCAACCTCGTCGCCGTCCGCTACTTCGACCGCGAGCACAGTGCCCTGCATCGGGCTCACGACCGCGTCGAGCCCTGCGCCTCCTGCTCCGCCGCCGCGCGCTCGTTCGCGACGTCGCCTTCCCAGCCCGGCGTAGGCAGGTTCGGGGCGAAGAACGCGCACCTCGAAGCGGCGTCCATCCACCTCGACCGACCGGACGGCTTCCCGCACGGCAGCGCCGCTCCCCAGCTCCGCAGCTCCCGCGGGACGTCCGTTCTCGAACTCGCTCGCGCGCGCGGCGAGCAGCTCTGACTCGACGAGACCGTGGCACGTCTCACCTTCGATGAAGCATGGATGCGTGAGCAGTGCTTTGTGGAAGCCGATCAACGTCCTGACTCCCTCGACGACGAACTCGTCGAGTGCACGCAGCATCCGCCGCCGTGCATGTTCGCGGTCGACGTCGTGGACGACCAGCTTCGCGATCATCGGGTCGTAGAGCGGAGAGATCTCACTGCCGGCGACGACACCGGAGTCCACCCGCACGCCGGGCCCGCTCGGCTCGTGGTACCGCGTGATCGTCCCGGGCGCGGGAAGGAACCCGCTCGAGACGTCTTCCGCATTGATCCGGCACTCGAGTGCATGGCCGTGCAGGCGCACGTCCTCCTGTCGCACCGAGAGCGGTTCGCCGGCCGCGATCAACACCTGCTCGCGCACGAGATCGAGACCGGTCACCATTTCCGTCACCGTGTGCTCGACCTGGATGCGTGTGTTCATCTCCAGGAAGAAGTACTCGCCTTCGCGCGAGAGCAGGCCTTCGATCGTGCCTGCACTCTGGTAGCCGACCGCGCGCGCCGCGTCGACGGCGATCGCGCCGATCCGCTCGCGCAGCTCGTGGTCGACGGCGGGCGAGGGCGTCTCTTCGACGAGCTTCTGATGCCGGCGCTGAATCGTGCAGTCGCGCTCGCCGAGGTGGATGACGTTCCCGTGCGCATCCGCAAGCACCTGCACCTCGACATGGCGCGGGTCCTCGAGATACCGCTCGACGTACACGGCCGGATCCGAGAAGTAGGCCTCGCCCTCCCGTCGCGCCGACTCGAACGCCCGCTCGGCCTCGGCCGGTTCTCGAACGACCTTCAGTCCTTTGCCGCCGCCCCCCGCGGAAGCCTTGATCGCGATCGGCCACCCGAGCTCGTCGCCCAGCCGGCGGACCTCCTCCGCGGATTCGACGGGCGAGGTGACGCCCGGGATGATCGGGACCCCGGCCGCGCGCATCCGCTCACGCGCTTCGATCTTCGATCCCATCGCCTCGATCGCCTCGGGCGGCGGGCCGATCCACACCAGGCCGTGCTCCCCGCAGGCGCGCGCGAACGCCGCGTTCTCGGCGAGGAAGCCGTAGCCGGGATGGATCGCCTCCGCGCCGGCTCGCTGGGCAGCGTCGAGGATCCGGTTCTGGTTCAGGTAGCTCTCGGCGGGAGGCCCACCGCCGATCAGGTACGCCTCGTCCGCATAGCTCACGTGCGCGGAATTGCGGTCGACCTCCGAATAGACGGCGACCGTCCCGATGCCGAGCTCGCGCAGCGTCCGGCAGACGCGAATCGCGATCTCGCCTCGGTTTGCAACGAGCACCTTGCTGAAAACAGCCACTGCCCCTCTATTCTTGCGATCGTGAGCCTCCCTGACGGCCTGACGGTCGCGCGCGCAGCCTCCGTCCCCTTCGTCATCTTGCTCTACTCGTGGAACTTCGACGGTCACGACTACTGGGCGACGGCGCTCTTCGCCGCCGCGATGGCCACCGACTGGTTCGACGGCCGCATCGCCCGCAGCCGCGGCCACTCCTCACCGCTCGGCACGTTGCTCGATCCGGCGGCGGACAAGATCCTCGTGCTCGCGGTACTGGTCATGCTCGTCGACCAGCGGGTCGCGCCCGGCTGGATGGTGGCGGCGATCGTCGTCAGGGAGTTCCTGGTCACGGCGCTGCGTCTCGCTGCACTCGAGCGAGGCGTCGTCCTCGAGGCTCGAGACCTCGGCAAGCTGAAGACCTGGTCGCAGGCAGTTGCTGCGGCGGTCGGCGGCTTTGCTGCCGCAGGCGCCTGGGGGACTGACATCGCGTGGTGGGCGCTGCTCGTCGCGGTGGTGCTGACCTGGATCTCCGGGCTGGACTATGCCCGCGTCGCGCCGCGGCTCTGGCGCGGCGGCGCGACGGCCTGATCAGCCTCGTCCTCCGGACCGGGCCCTAGCCCGGCACGGCGCCAGGGAGTGGGCGCCAGGTCCACCTGATCCTCTTCCTCAAGCGCCTCGGCGATGGCTCGACGCTCGTCCTCGGTGGGCTGCGGCGTGATCTCCAGGTCCACGGTTTCTCACATTAAAGAGATAAGGCTGACCGCCGATAGGACAGATATGCGCTGCCGCCGCTTTGCGTATGTCTGGGCGCTCGTAATGCTCCTCACACTGTCGCCGGCCAACGCCGCCGCCAAGCCGGGGACTTCGTGGGCACAGGCCGAGCTCGAGACCGTAGTGGCCGCAGGAATCATGGCCAAGGCGGCGGCGGCGCAACCTGAAAGGCCCCTCACCCGTGGGGAGCTCGAGTCGATCGTCGCCGGCCTCTCGCACACCGAGGCCGCTGCACCCGCCTCACCCACTGCCAAGGTCACGATGGCCGCACTGGATGCCAGGCTCGTCGCCAGCGTCGGGCTCGACGACAGCGCCAAGCTCTTCACACAGGCGGTCAAGACGGCCGGCCTCAAGCCTCCTTCCCGCTTTGGGACCGAGGCCGTTGCCCGTTTGCTCGGCCTCCGCATCAACCACCCGGCGGCACTCGATGCACTCGAGCTCTCGCCGGGCCAGCCGGCCAACCACGCGGAGGCCGCCTATTCCGCCGCGCGGGTCCTGAAGCTCAGCGAACGGGACACGCAAGCCGTGCCCGAGCTCGCAGGCTCCTTTGTTCTGCCCGTACTGACGCCATGGCAGAAGAAGGTGCTGACGACGGCGGTGCGCTTCATCGGCTACCCGTACGTCTGGGGCGGAGAGAGCGAGTTCCCGGAATCGCCCTTCGGCCCACAGGTGCACGGAGGATTCGACTGCTCAGGGTTTGTCTGGCGCGTCTACAAGGTCGAGCAGTACTCCGGTGGCGGCACGCTCCCGGACATGCTGAAGGGCCGCACGACGTATGCGATGAGCGGCGAGGTCCCGGCCGCGAAGAGAATCGCCCTCGCCAACCTCCAGCCCGCCGACGTCCTCTTTTTCGGCGCGAAGGGATCCAAGTCCAAGCCCGCCCAGATCGACCACGCAGGCGTCTACCTCGGCAACGGCTGGTTCATCCATTCGTCGAGCTACGGAGTCGCCGTCACGACGCTCACCGGCTGGTATGCGAAACGCTTCGCCTGGGGCCGCCGGCCGCTCGCCGAAGCAGGCCTCGTTTCCGGCGCTTAACGCGGTTTTTTGGCCTAAATCCCCCGTAGGGGGGATACGCTCAGCCGCCCACGGCGAAAGAATCTGCCCGTCTGGCGTCTTTGTATGGGGGAGGTTCTTGCGGATGTTGCAATGGAAGCCAAAGCTGATTGCGCTCATGGCCATCCTGGTGCTCGTCGCGGCAGTCTCGGGTCAGTTCACCTGGGACTCGGTCGATCTGTTCAGCTGGTTCTAAGCCTGACGTGAGTTCTCAGGCGGTCACACCCCGCCGGCTTACCGCTCTCATCCTTCCAGTCTGTCTGGCTGGCCTCGGTGTCCTGGTCGCGGCCACGTACGTCTTCGCGACGACGGCGCACAGCGGGCGCACGTTGATCGGCCTCGCCGCGCTCACCGCCGCCGCGACCCTCGCGGAACGCTTCCCTGTGCCGATCAATGCGGAGACCGGCGGGGGCGTGCTCTCGCTGACGTTCGTCTTCGCCGTTGCCGCAATCGTCCTGTTCGGTTGGGCGGCCGGCGCTCTCCTTCTGCTCACGGCCACGGCCGCCGTCCAGCTCGCCCAGCATCGACCGCTGCAGCGAATCGCCTTCAACGTCGCGGTGCTCGCGCTCGTCGCTTTTGCTGCAGGTGCGCTGATCGCTCCCATCCACGGCGAAAGCGTCGGCGCCGTGGTCTCACGGGTCGTGCTTGCAGCCACTGCCGACAACGTCGTCAACATCGTCCTGATCTCCGCGGCGATCGCACTCAGCAGCGGCCAGCCGTATCTGCAGCTGATGCGCACACACGTCCGCGCGACCATCGTGCCGTTTGCGTTCATGGCGTCCGCGGCGCTGATGCTCGTCGTGCTCTGGGAACGCGCGCCGATCCTCTCGATCGCACTTGTTGGGCCACTGCTCGCGATCGCCCTGTACCAGCGATCGACGCATCGCGCACTGCGCGCCATGCGGCTGGCGCTGACCGATCCGCTGACCGGGCTCGGCAATCACCGTCACTTCCACGAGCGACTCCAGCGTGAATTGCTGCGGGCCGAGGAGCAGGCGAGGCCGCTGACGCTCTGTTTCGTCGACGTCGACGACTTCAAGCAGGTCAACGATCGCTACGGACATCCCTCGGGTGACCGCGTGCTTTCACAGGTCGGTTCGAGACTGCGTCAGGGCGGGGAAGCCTTCCGGCTCGGCGGTGACGAGTTCGCGCTCCTGTTAGTCGACCACGACGAGGGTATGGCCCTCGCGGCTGCGAACTCGATCGTTGAACGGATCGCGGCAGTCGACTTCGACCACATCGGCACCGTGACGGTCAGCGCGGGGCTAGCGACGTTCCCGATGCAAGGCAGCGGGCGGGACGAGCTGGTCCGGCTCGCCGACAGCGCCCTCTACTGGGCGAAGGAGCATGGGAAGAACCGGGTGCGGCTCTATCGGCCGGAGGTGGTCGAGCTCTCAGAGCTCAAGCGGCTCGCAGCAGGGCCTGACAAGGCCGCCCGTTACCGCGCCGCCGCCTCGCTCGCGAAAGCAGTCGACGCGCGCGACACCTACACGGGGCGGCACTCCGACCGCGTCAGCGAGCTCGCCGCGAAGGTCGCCCAGCGGCTCGGGCTCGACGCGGAGCAGACCGAGCTCACGCGCCTCGCAGGCCGACTCCACGACCTGGGCAAGCTCGCCATTCCGGAGGAGATCCTCCGCAAGCCGGGCATGCTGAGCGACTCGGAGCGGCTCGTGCTCGAGCGCCACCCGCAGATCGGCTTTCGCATGCTCGACAGTCTCGGCGTCGATCCCGTCGCCGCCCTCGTCCTCCACCATCACGAGCGGTGGGACGGGGCCGGCTATCCCGACGGTCTGCACGGCGAGCAGATCCCGCTCGGCTCCCGGATCATCTTCGTCTGCGACGCGTACGACGCGATGACCTCCGACCGCGTCTACCAGCCCAAGCTTTCCCCGCCGGCCGCGCTCGCAGAGCTCGAGCGCTGCGCAGGCACACAGTTCGACCCTGGCATCGTCGCGGCCTTCGCGGAGGAGCTCGAGCAGAGCCCTTCCTTGGAGGCCGCGCCGGCTCTCGCCTCTTAGACCCTTTGTGATCCGGCGCGCTTCGCGCGCCATGATGATCACAAAGGGGTGCCTGTCCGACGGTCTGAACCAGCGCGCGCCGGCAAAGCCGCCACGCGCGCGGAACTACAAAGGAATGTTGCCGTGCTTACGCCGAGGGCGCGGCTCTTGCTTCGTCAATGCCGTCTCTAGCGCATTGATCAGCACGGGCGCGTGCGGCGGGGCTCGATCACCTCGTCCACATAGCCGCGCTCGGCGGCGGAATACGGATTCGCGAACCGTTCGCGGTAATCCTCGATCAGCTCCGCGCGACGCGCCTCGGAGTCGTCGGCTTCCTCGAGTTCCTTCCGGAAGATGATGTTCACCGCGCCGTCGGGTCCCATCACCGCGACCTCGGCGGTCGGCCAGGCGAAGTTGAAGTCCGCGCGGATGTGCTTCGAGCTCATGACGTCGTACGCCCCGCCGTAGGCCTTCCGCGTGATCACGGTCAGCTTCGGCACCGTCGCCTCCGCGTAGGCGTAGAGCAGCTTGGCGCCGTGACGGATGATCCCGCCCCACTCCTGCTGCGTCCCCGGCAGAAATCCGGGAACGTCCACCAGCGTGACCAGCGGAATGTTGAACGCGTCGCAGAAACGGATGAAGCGCGCGGCCTTCACGGAGGAATCGATGTCGAGCACGCCGGCAAGCGAACGCGGCTGGTTGCCGATCAGCCCGATCGGATGGCCGCCCAGGCGGGCGAGGCCGCACACCACGTTCTCTGCCCAGTGCTCGTGCACCTCGAGGAAGTCGCCGTCGTCGACGACGCGCCGGATGACGTCATGCATGTCGTACGGCTTGTTCGGGCTGTCGGGGATCAGCGTGTCGAGCTCGGGCTCTTCCCGGTCGCGCGGATCCGCGGGCTCCGCGAACGGCGGCGGGTCCATGTTGTTCTGCGGCAGGAACGACAGCAGGTAGCGCGCGTCCTCCAGACAAGCCTTCTCGTCGGGGGCGATGAAATGCGCGACACCTGACTTCGTGGCGTGCGTCGATGCGCCGCCGAGCTCCTCGAAGCTCACCTCCTCGCCCGTCACCGTCTTCACGACGTCGGGGCCGGTGATGAACATGTACGACGTCCCCTCGACCATGAATACGAAATCGGTGATCGCGGGCGAATAGACCGCCCCACCCGCACATGGGCCCATCACCAGCGAGATCTGAGGGATCACTCCGGAGCACTGGACGTTGCGCCAGAAGATCTCGGCGTAGCCTGCGAGCGAAACGACGCCTTCCTGGATGCGCGCGCCGCCCGAGTCGTTGATGCCGATCACCGGGCAGCCGAACTTCAGCGCCAGGTCCATCACCTTGCAGATCTTCTCGGCGAAGACCTCGCTCAGCGACCCGCCGAAGACGGTGAAGTCCTGCGAGAAGACGAAGACCTTCCGGCCGAAGATCGTCCCGTAGCCGGTGACGACCGCGTCGCCGTACGGCCTCCGTTCGAGCATCCCGAAGTTCGACTCACGATGCCGGACGAAGCGGTCGAGCTCGACGAAGGAGCCCGGGTCGAGGAGCTCGACGAGCCGCTCGCGTGCGAGCAGCTTGCCTTGCTGGCGCTGGCGCTCGATCGCCTTGTCGGTGCCGGCGTGCTCGGCTTCATCGCGCAGCTGCTGAAGCTGATCGAGCTTCGACTCGGTGGAGTCCGCGCGCGGGTCGTCGGTTGTCGCCATCGCCGGAGCGTACCGCCTGCTTGCAGCTCAGAGCCACTGACTCGTATCCCGTGGACGACGCTCGATTCGTGGTCGACCGCTCCACGATCTGGCCGTACAAGGACGGCGAGCCTGGCGAGTTCCTGTACCAGCGCTACGGGCACCCGATCGGCGTCGAGGCGGAACGGCGACTCGGCGAGCTCGACGGTGGTCACGCGTTGCTCTTCGCATCCGGCACCGGTGCCGCGACCGCACTCGTGCTCACCTTCCTCTCCTCCGGCGACACGATCGGCCTGGCCGAAGGCGCGTACTTCGGAACCGGCGTCCTGTTCCACGAGCTCGAGCGCTGGGGCCTCCGAGTCGTCGAGTTCGACCAGACGGGCGCGCCGCCAGGCGGCGTCGATCTCGTCTGGCTCGAGGCGCCATCGAATCCCTTTCTGACGATGCCCGACCTCGAAGTCCGCGGCGGCGCATCCGGCACGAGTCGTCGTCGATGCCACCGCCGCAACTCCGATCTATTTGCGACCCCTCGAGCACGGCGCCGACTTCGTCCTGCACAGCGCCACGAAGTACCTGGGTGGCCACGACGACGTCCTGCTCGGCGCCGTCGTCTGCCAGCGCGAGAACGATGCCGAGCGGCTGAAGGAGTTCCGCACCCGCTCGGGCATCGTCGCTGCGCCCGACCCGTGTGCGCTTCTCCTCCGCGGGCTCGACACGCTCGAGCTGCGCGTCCACCGGCAAACGGAGTCCGCAACCGAGCTGGCACGCGCCTCGAAGGGCCATCCCGCAGTCCAGATCGTGCGCTACGCCGGCATCGGGGGGCTGCTCTCCTTCGACGTCGCCGGCGCCGAGGAGGCCCGCCACGTCGAGACGTCCCTCCGCGTGATCACGAATGCGACCAGCCTGGGCGGCGTCCACTCCGTCTTGGAGGCCAGGGCCCGCTGGGAAGGCGACCGCGTCCCACCCGGCCTACTCCGCCTCAGCGTGGGCCTGGAACCGGTAGACGATCTCTGGGCCGATCTGGCTCAGGCACTGGAAATTCCAGGCACTTTTCCCGCGCGCGAGTAAGATTTCGGCCCCTGAGGGCGAATGCCCTCCGCACATAGCCGGCTGACGCGTCGCCCAACGGTCCTCCGGCGGGCCCATCCCTCGCACAAAGGAGTCGCTGTGGCTGCACCAGACACCAAGAAACGGAGGGCGCCGAGCCGTGCGCCCGCAACGAACCGCCGCGCCGCAGACGGCGCGACGGTCGAGATCAAGAAGAAGGACCTGCAGGAGCTGCTCGAGGCTCTCCGCTCAGCGAGGGACGGAGAGACGGGCGTGCGGCTGTCTGCACAGAAGACGGGTGTCATGGGCGACGTGGCGAAGGCGTTCAACGGCTTGGCGGAACGGCGCGAGGGCCTGACCAACGAGCTGGGTCGCGTGAGCAGGGTCATCGGACGCGAGGGCCGGCTGAACGAGCGCGCGCAACTGAAGAACGCGAAGGGAAGCTGGGCCGAGTCGGTGAGCTCGGTCAATTCGATGATCGACGATCTGGTGCGTCCGACCATCGAGGTCTCCCGCGTTCTCGACGCGGTTGCAGAAGGCGACCTGTCGCAGAAGATGTCCTTGAAGATCGAAGGACAGCCGGTGCGCGGAGAGTTCCTCCGCATCGGGACGACGGTGAACACGATGCTCGACCAGCTCAGCTCGTTCGCCTCGGAGGTCACCCGCGTCGCGCGCGAGGTCGGCACCGAGGGCATTCTCGGCGGGCAGGCCCGCGTCAAGGACGTGTCGGGAATCTGGCGCGACCTCACCGACAACGTCAACTTCATGGCGAACAACCTCACCACCCAGGTGCGGAACATCGCCGAGGTGACGACCGCAGTCGCGAACGGCGACCTGAGCAAGAAGATCACCGTCGACGTCAAGGGCGAAGTTCTCGAGCTCAAGAACACGATCAACACAATGGTCGACCAGCTGCGCTCGTTCGCAGACGAAGTGACGCGCGTTGCGCGCGAGGTCGGCACCGAAGGGAAGCTGGGCGGGCAGGCGACCGTCAAGGGCGTCAGCGGCACCTGGAAGGACCTCACTGACAACGTCAACTTCATGGCGACGAACCTGACGACCCAGGTACGCGGCATCGCGAAGGTGGTCACGGCGGTCGCGGACGGCAATCTGAATCAGAAGTTCACGATCGAGGCGAAGGGCGAGGTCGCTGCCCTCGCGGACACGATCAACTCGATGATCGACACGCTGCGCGTCTTCGCCGAGCAGGTGACGACCGTCGCGCGCCAGGTCGGGACCGAGGGCAAGCTCGGCGGGCAGGCGGAGGTGCCGGGAGTCGCCGGCACCTGGAAGGCTCTGACCGACAGCGTGAACGGTATGGCCGCGAACCTCACGGATCAGGTTCGCAACATCGCCGACGTCACGACGGCGGTCGCCAAGGGCGACCTCTCACGCAAGATCACCGTGGAGGTGAAGGGCGAAGTCCTTCGCCTCAAGAACACGATCAACACGATGGTCGACCAGCTCTCGTCCTTCGCGGACGAAGTCACGCGAGTCGCGAAGGAAGTGGGCACCGAAGGCCGGCTCGGCGGCCAGGCCGAGGTGAAGGGCGTCAGCGGCACTTGGCGCGAGTTGACGAACAACGTGAACCAGCTCGCCGACAACCTCACCAACCAGGTGCGCAACATCGCGGACGTGACGACCGCGGTCGCCAAGGGCGACCTGTCGAGGAAGATCACAGTCGACGCCCGAGGCGAGATCCTCGAGCTCAAGAACACGATCAACACCATGGTCGACCAGCTCTCTTCTTTCGCGGACGAAGTGACGCGCGTCGCCAAAGAAGTGGGCAACGAGGGAATGCTCGGCGGCCAGGCTCAGGTCACGGGCGTCAGCGGCACGTGGAAGGACCTCACCGACAACGTCAACACCCTCGCCGGCAACCTCACGAGCCAGGTGCGGAACATCGCAGAGGTCACGACAGCGGTGGCGCTCGGCGACCTCTCGAAAAAGATCACGGTCGACGTCAAGGGCGAGGTACTCGAGCTCAAGAACACGATCAACACGATGGTCGACCAGCTCTCGTCCTTCGCGGACGAGGTCACACGCGTCGCGACCGAAGTGGGCACCGAGGGGCGACTCGGCGGCCAGGCCGAGGTGAAGGACGTGTCCGGGACGTGGCGCCAGTTGACGCAGAGCGTGAACGGCATGGCGTCGAACCTCACCGACCAGGTGCGGAACATCGCCGACGTGACGACCGCGGTCGCGACCGGCGACCTGAGCAAGAAGATCACCGTCGACGCCCGCGGCGAGGTGCTCGAGCTCAAGGAAACGGTCAACACCATGGTCGACCAGCTGCGCTCGTTCGCCGCCGAGGTGACGCGGGTCGCAAAGGAAGTGGGCACCGATGGCCGCCTAGGCGGCCAGGCCAACGTGGAGGGCGTCAGCGGCACGTGGAAGGACCTGACCGACAACGTGAACACTCTGGCCGACAACCTCACCACGCAGGTGCGCAACATCGCGGAGGTGACCACCGCGGTTGCGACAGGCGATCTTTCGAAGAAGATCACCGTCAACGTCAAGGGCGAGATCCTTCAGCTCAAGAACACGATCAACACGATGGTCGACCAGCTCTCGTCCCTTGCGGACGAAGTGACGCGCGTCGCCCGCGAGGTGGGCACGGAAGGCAAGCTCGGCGGCCAGGCCAAGGTCAAGGGCGTCAGCGGCACGTGGAAGGACCTCACCGACAACGTCAACACCCTCGCCGACAACCTGACCAACCAGGTGCGCAACATCGCCGACGTGACGACCGCCGTGGCGAAGGGCGAGGTCTCCAGCAAGATCACGGTCGACGCACGCGGCGAGATCCTCGAGCTCAAAAACACGATCAACACGATGGTCGACCAGCTCTCCACGTTCGCCGCGGAGGTGACACGCGTCGCGAGAGAGGTGGGCACGGAGGGAAAGCTCGGCGTCCAGGCGCAGGTCGAAGGCGTCTCCGGTGTGTGGAAGGGCCTCACCGACAACGTGAACCAGCTCGCCGGCACGCTGACGACGCAACTGCGCGCGATCTCCGAGGTCTCTCAGGCGGTGACGCAGGGCGACCTCACGCGCTCGATCGCGGTGGAAGCCCAAGGCGAGGTCGCGGAGCTGAAGGACACGATCAACCAGATGATCGAGAACCTGGCAGAGACCACTCGCAAGAACTCGGAGCAGGACTGGCTGAACTCGAACATGGCGCGCTTCACCGGCATGCTGCAAGGCGAGCGCGATCTCGAGACGGTGTCGCGTCTGATCATGTCCGAGCTGACGCCGCTCGTCGGAGCGCAGCATGGCGCGTTCTTCATGATGGAGTCGCCAGACGGAGAGGGCGACGACTTCCAGCTCCGTCTGCTCTCGACGTACGGCTACAAGCAGCGCAAGAACGTTCCGAACAAGTTCAAGATCGGCGAGGCCCTGGTCGGACAGGCCGCGCTCGAGCAGAAGCCGATTCTGGTCACGCAGGCGCCGGAGGACTACGTCCGTATCAGCTCCGGCCTGGGCGAGGGCTTGCCGATCAATCTGATCGTCCTCCCCGTGCTCTTCGAGGACCAGGTGCTGGCGGTCATCGAGCTTGCTTCGTTCCAGCGCTTCGCGAACGTGCAGCAAGCCTTCCTCGAGCAGCTGTCCGAGTCGATCGGCGTCGTCATGAACACGATCGGCGCAAACATGCGGACCGAGGAGCTGCTGTCGCAGTCGCAGGGACTGACGCAGGAGCTGCAGAGCCAGTCCGAAGAGCTGCAGGCGCAGCAGGAGGAGCTGCAGCAGTCGAACAAGGAGCTCGAGGAACAGGCTGCCTCCCTGAAGGCCTCGGAGGAGCTGCTGCAGACGCAGCAGGAGGAGCTGCAGCAGACAAACGAGGAGCTCGAAGAGAAGGCACAGCTGCTCGAGGAGCAGAATCGCCGCATCGAGATCAAGAACCGCGAGATCGAGCTCGCTCGCGCGGCGCTCGAGGAGAAGGCAGAGCAGCTCTCACTCTCGTCGCGCTACAAGTCCGAGTTCCTGGCGAACATGTCGCACGAGCTGCGGACGCCGCTGAATTCGCTGCTGATCCTCGCGAAGCTGCTGGGAGAGAACCCGGAAGCAAACCTGAACGACAAGCAGATCGAATTCGCCAACACGATCTACGGTGCAGGCTCGGACCTGCTCGAGCTGATCAACGACATCCTCGACCTCTCGAAGGTCGAGGCAGGGCGGATGGACGTCAACGTCGGCGACGTCAAGCTGTCCGACCTGCGCGACTTCGTCGAGCGCTCGTTCAGGCCGGTCGCGGAGGACAAGACGCTCGACTTCGAGATCGAGATACACGGCGCGAACGTGCCGCCGGCGATCGAGACCGACGAGCAACGGCTACAGCAGGTGATCAAGAACCTGCTCTCGAACGCGTTCAAGTTCACCGAGTCAGGTGGCGTCAAACTGCGGATCGGCGTGGCGGAAGGCCGCCAGTTCGCCAGCGAAGCGCTGTCACGCGCCGAGGCCGTGCTCGAGTTCACGGTCGAGGACACCGGCGTCGGCATCCCGCACGACAAGCTTCGCCTGATCTTCGAGGCCTTCCAGCAGGCGGACGGGACGACGAGCCGACGCTACGGCGGTACCGGTCTCGGTCTCTCGATCAGTCGCGAGATCGCACGCCTGCTCGGCGGCGAGATCCACGTGGCGAGCGAGGTGAGCAAGGGCAGCAGCTTCACGCTCTTCCTGCCGGCCAGTTACCGGCCCGTGGAGCACCCGCACGCCGACGACCTGACCGGGGCGGTCGTGCTCGCGAGTGACAGCGAAGGGAATGGAGGTCGCCGACCCGTCATCGAGCCGCAGGAGCTCGATCCGGCACTCCTCCTGCCGAGTGAAGTCCGCGACGACCGCGACGACATCCAGGACGGAGACCGCGTCGTGCTGATCGTCGAAGACGATCCAGATCTCGCCCGGACCGAGCTCGAGGTCGCGCGCGACCGCGGCTTCAAGGGCATCGTTGCGATTAGGGGCGACTCGGGCCTTGCGCTCGCGCACGAGTACAAGCCCGACGCGATCATTCTCGACATGAAGCTGCCGGTGATGGACGGCTGGGTCGTTCTCGACCGCCTGAAGCACCATCCGGAGACGCGGCACATACCGGTGCACATCGTCTCTGCGGGCGACGGTCGCCAGAACGCGCTCAAGGCCGGCGCGGTCGCCTTCCTCGAGAAGCCGATCTCGAAGGAGGGCCTCGAAGACACCTTCGGCGAGATCCGCAACTTCATCGACCGCGGCCTGAAGCGGCTGCTCGTGGTCGAGGACGACGAGGGCCAGCGGCAGGCGGTGGTCGAGCTCATCGGCAGCGACGAGGACGTCGAGGTGACCGCGGTCGGCACGGGCGAAGCTGCGCTCGAAGTGCTCGGCCGCGAGCGCTTCGACTGCATGGTGCTCGACCTCAAGCTGCCCGACATGGGCGGCTTTGCGCTCCTCGAGAAGCTCAAGGAAGATGAGCAGCACTCGTCGATCCCCGTGATCGTCTACACCGGGAAGGAGCTCACACGCGGGAGGAGACGAAGCTGAAGAAGTTCGCGGAGTCGATCGTCGTCAAGGACGCCAGCTCGCCCGAGCGGCTCCTCGACGAGACCTCGCTCTTTCTCCACCGCGTCGAGCGCAAGCTCCCGAAGGAAAAGCGCCGGATGCTGGAGCAGCTGCATTCGGGCGACGAGGTGCTCAAGCAGAGGAAGATCCTCATCGTCGACGACGACGTGCGGAACGTCTTCGCGCTGACGAGCGTGCTCGAGTCCAACGGCATGGAAGTTCTGTACGCCGAGAACGGGCAGGACGGCATCGAGCTCCTGCGGAGCCATCCCGAGATCGACCTCGTCCTGATGGACATCATGATGCCGGGGATGGACGGCTACGAGACGATGCGGGTCATCCGCTCCGACGAGGCGTTCAACCAGCTGCCGATCATCTCCCTCACAGCGAAGGCGATGAAGGGCGATCGCGAGAAGTCGATCGCCTCGGGAGCCTCCGACTACATCACGAAGCCGGTCGACACCGATCAGCTTCTTTCGCTCATGCGAGTCTGGCTGTACAAGTAAGGTGCCCCTGCCGGTGATGCTGTCGAGCTTCTGGGTCGCGAGCACCAAGCCAGAGGCCGCACTCGACCGCGGCCAAGGCTGGTTGCCTTGGCAGGGCGAGGGTGGGCTCTGGCGCCGTGTGATCGCGGGCCAGAAGCCGACGTGCATTGCCGGCAGGGGCACCAATGAGTAGTTCTTCGGTCGGCGCCTCCCGGGAACCGGCGGGTGCGGGCAAGCACCCGCCGGCCCACGACGACCTCGAAGAGATCGAGCTCTCACTCCTGCTCGAAGGAGTGTTCCGTCAATACGGCTTCGACTTCCGAGAGTACGCCCCGGCTTCGTTGAGGCGCCGCGTCTGGCGCCGCGTCTTCGCGGAAGGGCTGCAGACGATCTCCGCGCTCCAGGACAAGCTCCTGCACGACCCTGCCTGCATGGAGCGGCTCTTGCTCGACCTCTCCATCAATGTGACCGCGATGTTTCGCGACCCGTCGTTCTACATCGCATTTCGGGAAAAGGTCGTTCCGGCCCTGCGCACGTATCCGTTCACGCGGATCTGGGTGGCAGGCTGCTCGACCGGCGAGGAGGTCTACTCGCTCGCGATCCTGCTCCAGGAGGAGCAAATCTACGACCGGACGCGGATCTACGCGACGGACATCAACGAATCGGTGCTCGAACAGGCGCGAGCGGGCGTGTTCCCGCTCGACAAGATGCGCGAGTACACGCAGAACTACATCAAGGCGGGCGGAACGCGGGCCTTCTCGGAGTATTACGTTGCAAAGTACGACGGCGCACAGTTCCAGCGCTCGCTGATCGAGAACGTCGTCTTCGCCCAACACAACCTCGTCTCGGACCGGTCGTTCAACGAGTTCAACGTGATCATCTGCCGGAACGTGATGATCTATTTCGACCGCGCGTTGCAGGACCGCGTCCACCGGCTCTTCTTCGAAAGCCTCGGGACGTTCGGCATGCTCGGGCTCGGGCACAAGGAGTCGATCCGCTTCAGCCCGCACGCAAAGGACTACGAAGAGCTCGATCCCAACGAGAAGCTCTACCGAAAGATCGACTGATGTACGACCTACTGTGCATCGGCGCGTCGTGGGGCGGATTGAACGCGGTCGGGCGCGTGCTCAGCGACCTCCCGCCGGAGCTCGACCTTCCCATCGCGATCGCACAGCATCGCCACCGCGACGCTCCTGCCGAGATGCTCGCAGAGCTCCTGGGCGCGAAGGCCAGGCGACCCGTGCTCGACGTCGAGGACAAGATGCCGATCGAGGCTGGGCACGTCTACATCGCGCCGCCGAACTACCACCTCTTGGTGGAACGAGGCTCGTTCGCGCTTTCCGTCGACGAGCACATCCAGTTCGCGCGTCCCTCGATCGACGTGCTGTTCGAAACAGCCGCCGACGCGTACGGAGCGGGCGTGATCGGGATCATCCTCACCGGGGCCAACGCCGACGGCGCTCACGGCCTGGCCAGGATCAAGAACGCCGGCGGCGTCGCGGTGATCCAGGATCCGCTCGGCGCAACTCGCCGGACGATGCCGGATGCCGCGATCGCCGCGACCGTCGCCGACGCGATCTTGCCGCTGGAGGCGATCGGGAACTTCATCTACGGGTTGTGGGTCCGCCCGGCCGCGCAGCGGCCTGTCCGCGCAAGCGGACCAGTGGAGGGGGTTCGGGGGAACCGGGAGGTTTCCCCGACTCACACCGAGACGTCGGAGCCGACACATAGATGACCAACATCCTGCTCGTCGACGACCGGCCCGAGAACCTACTCGCGCTGGAGGCCATCCTCGAGCCGCTCGAGCAGAAGCTCCTCTACGCGCACTCCGGCGAGGAGGCCCTCCGCCAGCTCCTGCGACACGACGTCGCGGTGATCCTGCTCGACGTGCAGATGCCGTTGCTCGACGGCTTCGAGACCGCGGAGCTGATCAAGCAACGTGAGCGCACCAGGCACATCCCGATCATCTTCGTGACCGCGATCTCCAAAGAAGAGGAGCACGTGTTCCGCGGCTACTCGGCGGGCGCGGTCGACTACGTCTTCAAGCCGTTCAACCCGGATGTGCTCCGCTCCAAGGTCGCGGTGTTCATCGAGCTGTACGCGAAGACGGAGCAGCTCCGAGAGCAGGCTGAGTTGCTGAAGGAGCAGGAGTTGGCGGACCTCCGCCGGGAGAGCGAGGAGCGCTACCGGTTCCTGGCCGAAGCCCAGCCCGATCAGATCTGGACCGCGATGCCGAACGGTGAGCTCGACTACGTGAACCAGCGGGTGCTCGACTACTTCGACACGTCGTTCTCGGAACTCGTCGCCGCGGGCTGGCTCGACGTCATCCATCCCGACGACCTTCCGCACACGCTGAAGGCCTGGCAGCAGGCGCTCGAGACGGGTGCCTCATACGAGAACGAGCTCCGGCTCCGCCGCGCAGCGGACGACTCGTACCGCTGGCACCTGACTCGGGCAATCGCGATGCGCGGCCGGGACGGCGAAATCGTGAAGTGGTTCGGTTCGAACACGGACATCGACGACCGTAAGAGCGCCGAGGAAGCACAGAGTTTCCTCGTCGAGGCGGGCGCAACCCTCGGAAGCTCCCTCGACTACCGGACGACCTTGGCGGCACTCGCGAAGATGGCCGTGCCGCGGATCGCGGACTGGGTGCGCGTGGACATCGTCGAGGACGGGAAGCTGCGCACGCTCGCCGTCGAGCATGTGGACGAGCGCAAGATCGAGGTCGCCCTCGAGCTCGGCCGCCGGTACCCGGAGGATCCCGAGGCAACTCAGGGCCCCCCGGTCGTGCTGCGCACCGGTCAGAGCGAGCTCGTGACGGAGATCTCCGAGGAACGGCTGTCCCAGCTCGCCGTGGACGATCTTCATCTCGAGCTCGTGCGCGAGCTTGGCTTCCAGAGCTACATGGGCGTGCCGCTCGTCGCCCGCGAGCGCACGCTGGGAGTGATCTCGTTCGTCGCGGCTGAATCCGGCCGGCACTACGGGCCGAACGACCTTGCGCTGGCGGAAGAACTCGCACGGCGCGCCTCGACAGCGATCGAAAACGCACAGCTCTACCGCGAGGCCGAGGAGCGCGCACAGGCTGCTCGCGTGCTCGAGACTGTCGCCGACGGCGTGTTCCTGGTCGACGTCCAGGGAGTCGTTCGCCTCTGGAACCGCGCGGCCGAGGCGATCACCAAGCTCCCACGCGCCGACGTCATCGGCCGCCGTCTGACCGACGAGGTCCTACCCGGCTGGCGCGATCTTTCAGTCAGCGTCCCGGTGGCCGGCACACCCGGACCGGCAACGGCGACGACGTTCCCGCTGGAGCTCGACGGGGAAGAGCGCTGGCTCTCGATCTCGGGGGTCGGCTTCGACGAAGGAACGGTGTACGCGTTCCGCGACCTGACCGAGGAGCGCGCACTCGAGCAGATTCGCCAGGACCTCGTCTCGACCGTGTCGCACGAGCTGCGCACGCCGCTGGCTGCGATCTACGGCTCGGCGCTGACGCTCGCGCGCGAAGACCTCGAGCTCGAGGAAGCGATGCACGAGAAGCTCCTCGAGGTCATCGTCGAAGAGTCCACGCGCCTCGCCGACATCGTGAACGACCTGCTGCTCGCCAGCCAGCTGGACGCGGACCGGCTCGAGATCCATGTCGAGCCGTGCGACGCGCAGGCGCTCGCCGCCAGCGTGCTCGACGCAGCGCGTACGCACCTGCCGGCAGGAACGCGGGTCAGCCTCGATCCTGGCCAGGACGACGTTCCCTATGTCGTCGCGGACGAAGGCCAGCTCCGCCAGGTCCTGACCAACCTCATCGACAACGCCGTCAAGTACTCACCCGACGGCGGGGACGTGCGCGTCCGGCTGCAGACTGCGGGCAAGTACGTGCGCTTCACGGTGGCCGACGAGGGGCTCGGCATCCCGCCCGCCGAGCAGGGCCGCATCTTCGAGAAGTTCTACCGGCTGGATCCCGACATGACCGGCGGAATCGGGGGCACCGGCTTGGGCCTCTACATCTCCCGCGAGCTCGTCCGGCGTGTTCACGGGAGGATCTGGGTCGAGGCCAACGACGCGCGCGGCTCGGACTTCCACGTGGAGATTCCGGCGGCTCCCGAGCCCTCTACGGGGCAAAACCGACGCAAAAGGGCTAGAGCGAGCGCCTAAAGAGTGTGGCTAACCGTATTCGGGAAAGGGCTCGCAGGGACGAGACTGTGGGCATGACAGTTCTCATCGTCGACGACCACCCCAGCTTCCGGGCCAGCGCCCGGATCCTCCTCGAGGCCGAGGGGTACGAGGTCGTCGGCGAAGCCGAGAACGGGGCCGCGGCTCTGGAAGCCGTGAAAGAGCTCAAGCCCGACCTCGTTCTGCTCGACGTGCAGCTTCCGGACATCGACGGCTTTCAGGTCGCCGAGCAGCTCTCCCGGCTGGCCGATCCGCCGGCGGTCGTCCTCACGTCGAGCCGTGACAGTGCCGACTACGGCCGCTGCATCCAGGTTTGCGGCGCCAGCGGCTTCGTCCCGAAGGCTGATTTGTCCGGAGCCGCGATCGCGGCTCTTCTTATCGCGTGACCCTCGCCCGGCGGCCCTGGCTCTACTTCGGGCCGGCTGCGCTCGTCGCGGGTGGGATCGCCGTCGCGATCATCGCCGCTAGTGATCACGAGGCGCACCCTGCCATCGCGATTGCGCTCGGACTGTTCGTCAGCTGGTCGTTCATTCTCGCCGGACTGATCGGCTGGACACGGCGCCCGACGAACCGCACCGGGATGTTGATGGTCGCCGTCGGCTTCGGCGTCTTCATCGGCAGTCTCGGCGAGGCGAACTACCCGGTGCCGTATACGCTCGGCGCGCTCTTCGGCAGCCTGTTCATCGCCACCTTCATCCACCTGCTGCTCGCATATCCGAGCGGCCGGCTGATCAGCCGAAAGGCACGCGTGCTCGTGATCGCAGGGTACGTGACCGCTTTCGTGGCACCGCTGCTCGATTCGATGTTCCCGGCGCGCCAGACGTGCAAGCCGCATGCCTGTCCCGACAACCTCGTCTTCATCTCGCACGACCACACCGCACACGTCGTGCAGACGGCGTGTTGGACCACGGCCTCGGTGGTTCTGTTCCTGGCGACCTTCGCGCTGCTCGTCGGCCGCTGGCGTCGTGCTACCCCGGCCCTGCGTCGCATCCTGCGTCCGGTCTACCTCGCCGGCGGACTGAGCATCGTGCTGCTCGCGATCGGCTTCGTCGTGACTCCGTTCTGGAGCCTCGCGGACAACGTCGTGAGCATCGCTCTGATCGTCACGTTCACGGCGGTGCCGTTCCTCTTTCTCGCCGGGCTCCTCGGCACGACGATGGCACGGGGGGCGGGGCTGGGCACGATCTTCAGCGGCGTGCCCGAGCGGGCCAGCCCGGGCGAGGTGCAGGAGGGTCTGAGACGGGCGTTGCGCGACGAGACGGCGCAGTTGGCGTACTGGTACGAGGAAGATCGCCATTACGTCGACGTCGACGGCAACCGCTTCGAACTGCCACCGGACACGCGCGAGCGCGTCGTCACGCGGCTCGAGTACGCGGATGAGCCGGTCGCCGCCATCGTCCATGATGCGGCGCTGCGCGAGGAGCCGGAGCTGCTCGACGGGATCGCGAACGCAGCGCGGATCGCCCTCGAGCGGGACAAGCTGCTGGTGGAGGTGCGCGCCCGCGCGCAGCGTTACTTCGCCCTCCTGCAGGCGATGCCCGATCTCATGTTCCGCATCTCCAGTGACGGCTCGTATCTCTCCTATAACGCGCCCAATCCACGCGATCTCGTCGAGCACGAGGTCATGGGAAAGACGCTCTGGGACCGTCTGCCGCAAGAGCTCGCCGACCGCGTGCTGACGGCGGGACGAGCGGCGCTCGCCGGACATCCCGGCGTGATCGAGTACTCCCTCGACTTCGCGGATGGGAGGCGCCATTACGAAGGTCGGTTCGCCGCCAGCGGCGACGACGAGTTCCTGATGATCGTCCGTGAGATCACGGAGCGAAAGCAACAGCAGCAAGAGCTCGAGGCTTCGCGCCAGCGAATCGTCGCCGCGGGGGACGACGCCCGCCGAAAGCTCGAACGAAACCTCCACGACGGCGCACAGCAGCGACTCGTCTCGATCTCCCTGTCACTGCGACTGGCGCAGGGCCAGCTCGAGAAGAACCCGGCAGCGGCGCACGAGGTGCTCGAGGCCTCGCGAGAAGAGCTGGCGCGGGCACTCGAGGAGCTGCGTGAGCTCGCCCGCGGGATCCACCCGGCCGTGCTCACTGACCGAGGGCTCGAAGCCGCGCTCGAGTCGCTTGCGTCTCGAGCACCCCTCCCCGTGGAGATCGAGGGCCCGCACGCGAGCCTGCCGGCTCCCGTCGAGGCGGCCGCCTACTACGTCGTCTCCGAGGCGCTTGCGAACGTGACGAAGTACGCTCAGGCGTCTGCGGTCAAAGTGACGGTCGAACAGGCAAACGGGTGCGCCCTCGTCGAAGTGAGCGACGACGGTGTCGGAGGTGCCGATCCCGGGCGAGGCTCCGGTCTGCGAGGGTTGGCCGACCGCGTCGCGTCTCTAAACGGCAAGCTTGCGATCGACAGTCCTCCCGGCGCGGGAACCCGCGTTCGGGCCGAGATCCCACTGGAGTAGGCTCTGACCTCAAATCTCCCCCATGGAACGGTCACACTCGTCTTCACGGATGTCGAGGGCTCAACCAAGCTCGTGCGCCGGCTCGGCGACGGGTACGCAGCGGTGCTCTCGGATCACCGTCGCCTCTTCCGCGAGGCCGTGGAGAGCTGCGCTGGGCTCGTCATCGACCATCGCGGCGACGAGTTCTTCGTCGTCTTCGAGGACGCGGGCCGAGCAGTCGAGGCAGTCTCGGAGGCGCAGCGCGCAATCGCCGCCCATCCCTGGCCGGAGGGAGTCGAGATGCGTGTCCGGATGGGCCTCCACACCGGGGAGCCGACCATGCGCGACGGCGACTATTACGGCCTGGACGTCCACCGCGCGGCCCGCATCGCCCAGGCGGGCAGCGGCGGCCAGGTCCTGCTCTCCGAGCGGACGAAGAATGCCCTCGACGCATCGCACGAGCTCGCCGACCTGGGCGAGCACGAGCTGGCCGGGCTCGACGAGCCCGAAAGGCTCTTCCAGCTCAACATCCCCGGCCTCCCCTCGAGGTTTCCACCACTCAGCACCGCGCGGAAGGGTTTTCGCGGCTTGCGCGTAGTTCTCGCCGACGACTCCGTCCTGCTTCGCGAAGGGATCGCGCGCCTGCTCGAGGACGCCGGCTTCGAGGTCGTAGCACAGGGCGGGACAGCCGAGGATCTCATCCGCCACGTCGGGATGCACAAGCCCGACGTCGCCCTGATCGACATCCGGATGCCGCCGACGCAGACCGACGAGGGCTTGCGCGCGGCGAAGGAGATCCGCGAGCGCTGGCCGGACACCGGCGTGCTCGTCCTTTCGCAATACGTCGAGCCCGCGTATGCGATGGAGCTGCTCGGCGAGAACGCCGAGGGCGTCGGCTACCTGCTCAAGGACCGCGTCTCCGACGTGGATGAGTTCGCAGCTGCTGTTCGGCGGGTCGCCGAGGGCGGTTCCGCGCTCGACCCGGCCGTCGTGTCGCAGCTCGTCGGTCGGCGCCGCCGCGACGATCCGCTCGACGAGCTGACGCCTCGCGAGCGCGAGGTGCTCGGGCTGATGGCTGAGGGCCGCTCGAACCAGGCAGTCGCGGAGAAGCTCGTGATCACGCTCCGCGCCGTCGAGAAGCACGTGACGAGCATCTTTTCGAAGCTTCGCCTGCCGGCGACAGCAGAGGATCACCGCCGCGTGCTCGCTGTCCTGACGTACCTCGATTCCTCGAGCTAAGAGCTCGTTTCCCCCCTCTCGTAGTGCGGGTTTCCGCCTGCGAAGAGGCCTGCGGGCCGCATTCCTGCTGCGACGCGCCGCTGCGATTGTGGGCTTACCCCAAGCGAAGGAGCTAAGTCCAGATGTCACCCTTGAAGCGCTCGAACAACATCGCGGCCCGGATGGGCCGCTGGAGCGCGAGCCACTGGAAGACCGCAGTCTTTGGCTGGCTCGTGTTCGTCGTTGCCGCACTCTTCATCGGCAACTTCGTCGGTACGAAGAACATCGAAACTGCAGATGCGAATGTCGGCCAGGCTCACAAGGCCGACCAGATCCTCAAGAAGGCATTCCCGCAAGTGGATCCGCAGACCGAGCTCGTGCTGGTTCAGAGCTCGAGCAAGACGGTGCGCGACTCCAGCTTCCGCGCGACGATCAAGGACGTGGAGAGCACGATCGCCGGCAATCCCGCGATCAAGAACGTGCGCTCACCGCTCGATCCCGCGAATGCCGACCAGGTCTCCAAGGACGGCCGCTCGGCCATGGTCCTGTGGGACATGAAAGGCACGTACGAGCACGCCAAGCCGAAGATCGACGGCATCGTGTCCGCGGTCGGCAAGGCCGCCGACCGGCACCCTGAGTTCTACGTCGAGGAAGCCGGCTCGGTCAGTTCAGGCAAGGCACTCGACAAGATGTTCTCCGACCAGCTCAAGCTGGCCGGCGAGCGCTCGATCCCGATCACGATCGTCGTCCTGCTGCTCGTCTTCGGCGCACTCGTCGCCGTCGGCGTGCCGCTGCTGCTCGCCCTCTCGGGCGTGATGGCAACGATCGGGCTCGTCGCACTGCCGAGTCACATCGTCCCGATGGATCAGAACGTGTCGGCAGTGATCCTGCTCGTCGGGCTCGCGGTCGGCGTCGACTACTCCCTCTTCTATCTCAAGCGTGAGCGTGAAGAGCGGGCCGCAGGTAGAAGCCCGCGCGCCGCGCTCGAAGCCGCCGCTGCAACCTCAGGCCGCTCGGTGCTGATCTCGGGCATCACGGTGATGGTCGCGATGGCCGGCATGATGTTCTCCGGCGACAAGTCGTATCTGGGCTTCGGCGTTGCCACGATGATGGTCGTCGGCATCGCGATGCTCGGCTCGCTCACGGTGTTGCCGGCCCTGCTGTCCCGTCTCGGCGACAAGATCGAGAAGGGCAAGATCCCGTACCTGCACCGGCTCCGCAGCGGCAACGGCGAGAACCGGTTCTGGAAGGCGATCCTGACGCCGGTCCTGCGGCGCCCCGCCCTCGCAGCAGCGATCTCCGGTGGCGTCCTGCTCGTGCTGGCGGCGCCGGTTCTGCAGCTCCACACCGCGCAGAGCGGGTTGGACGCTATGCCGAACAGCGCACCGACCGTAGGCACGATGAAGAAGATCGAGAAGGCATTCTCGAACGGCGACCTCTCCCCCGCGATCGTCGCGGTCGCGGCGAACACGGACTCACCGGCAACGCGGCAGGCGATCTCGGAACTGAAGTCGCAGGCAATCGCGACCGGGCAGATGCACGGCCCGATCGACGTCGAGATCAATCCGTCCCACTCCGTCGCGCGGGTGACGATCCCGCTCGAGGGCAAGGGCACCGACGCCGTGTCGAACGCAGCGCTCGACACGCTGCGGAACAACGTCCTCCCCGCCACGGTTGGCAAGGTCTCCGGCGCGACCTACGCGGTCACCGGCCCGACGGCGCAGTCGGCGGACGAGAACGCACTGCTGAAGCAGAAGGCACCGATCGTCTTCGGTTTCGTCCTGGTCTTCGCGTTCATCCTGCTGCTGGTCTCGTTCAGGTCGATCGTGATCGCAGTGAAGGCCATCGTGCTCAACGTGCTCTCCGTCGGAGCGGCGTATGGCGTGCTCGTCGTCCTGTTCCAGTGGGGCTGGGGCGAGAGCTTCCTCGGCTTCCAGTCGAACGGCGGCATCGCGTCGTGGCTGCCGATCTTCATGTTCGTGATCCTGTTCGGCCTCTCGATGGACTATCACGTGTTCATCCTGAGCCGGGTGCGCGAGGCGTACGACCGCGGGATGAAGACCGAGGATGCAGTGGCACACGGCATCACGACCACGGCAGGCGTCGTTTCCAGCGCCGCGCTGGTAATGGTCGGCGTGTTCGCAGTGTTCGCGTTGATGCCGATCCTGGACATGAAGGAGATGGGCATCGGCCTCGCCGCGGCAGTCCTGATCGACGCGACGATCGTCCGGGCAGTCCTGCTCCCGGCAACCATGAAGCTGCTGGGCGATGCGAACTGGTACCTGCCGCGGTGGCTCGAGTGGCTGCCGAGGTTGGAGCACGAAGCGTCTCCGCCGGCGGAGCGGGCACCCGATTCCGCCCCGGCGGCTGCACTCGGCGCCTAGCTCCTCCCCGCTCCTTCGCTAGAAAAGCGCCCCGCTTCGGCGGGGCGCTTTTTTGTTCCTGTGTTGTCTCGGCCCGGAAGCCGGAGGAGGGACTCGAACCCACGGCCTATGGTTTACAAAACCATTGCTCTACCAACTGAGCTACTCCGGCGCGGCCCTAATGTTAGGCGAAGACCGTGTTGTCTGTTTTGGACACGGCCCAGCCGATTGCCTCGGCAAGCTGATCGCATGGAGCATCCGAAGGACATCGGCGATCGTTCTGCACTCGCCATCGCGATCGCCCTGCAGGAGGTTGGACTTGCGGTCTATCTTCCGTTCGGTGAAAACACGCGCGCCGACTTCGTCATCGATGACGGAACGCGGCTGGCCAGAGTTCAGTGCAAGACCGGACGACTACGAAACGGCGTCGTGCAATTCAAGACATGTGCAGTAGTTACGCCCATCACACGAACCCGCGCGTCTGTCGCGCGCGACTACCTGGGCCAAGATTGACTACTTCGCGTGTCTATTGCCCCGAGACCGAGTGGCGTCTACCTGATCCCGATCGAGGACATACCCCTGCGTCGGCCGGATGCCTTCGCGTCACCGAAGCTCGAAGAACGATCAGACGGCCGGATCAGATACGCAGCGCACGCACTACGAGATCGGACGCGTGACAATCCACGCGTCCGATCCCTGAGTCGAACTTAGGCCGCGTCGACGAGCGCGTCGGGTGAGATCTCGACGACACCGGCAAGCTCATCCTGCAGCTTGGCCAGCGCGTCGCGCTCGACCTGCCGGACCCGCTCGCGGCTCATGCTCAGCTCGCGGCCGATCTGCTCGAGCGAGGTGGACTCGCCGTCGAAACCGAACCGCAGCTCGAGCACTCGGCGCTCGCGCTCCGGCAGACGCCCGAGAGCGTTCCGCACGAACTGGCGGCGGAGAGCCTCTCCGGCCTCCTCGGACGGATCCTCGGCGCTCGGGTCGGCGAAGAGATCGCCGAACTCGCCGTCGCCTTCGGAGCCGATCGACTGGTTCAGCGACACCGATGCCTCGACCGCGCTGAGGGCTTCCTCGACATAGACGAGGTCGAGCCCCGTCGCCGCGGCGAGCTCCTCGTGCGTCGGCTCCTCACCGGTCGCAGCCTGGAGCCGCGACCGCGCACGCGCGAGCTTCACGCGCCGCTCGTGGACGTGCGTCGGAATCCGAATCGTTGCGGACTGGTTGGACACCGCCCGCTGGCAGGCCTGGCGAATCCACCAGGTGGCATAGGTCGAGAACTTGAAACCGCGACGCCAGTCGAACTTCTCGACGGCTCGGTTCAGCCCGATCACGCCTTCCTGGATCAGGTCGCCCAACTGCATGCCGCGACCCTGATATCGCTTCGCGATCGAGACCACGAGCCGGAGGTTCGAGTTGATCATCAGCTCCTTGGCCGTGCGGTCGCCGCGCTCGATGCGCTTCGCGAGCGCCACTTCCTCGGCAGCGGTGAGCAGCTCGTAGCGGCCGGCCGCATTCATGAACAGCGTCAGGCTGTCCGTGGTGCCGGTGACCTCTGCGGCAGCCCGCACGCGGGGTGCCGGAGGTGCGTCGTCCTCGAGGGGGACGATTTCGATGCCCTTCTCCTCGAGCTCGCCGCGGAGCTCTACGAGGTCGTCGTTCTCGAGTTCATTCGCCACGGCGAATGCCTCGAGGATCGACTCATCGACGGAGCCGAGCTCCTCGGCCTCGTGGAGGAAAGACTGCAGGTCAAGTTCAGCAAGGTTCGTCAGTTTGGTTCCACTCCTTTTCTTTTGAGTCTGGGGCTCGTTCGCAAGCGGTCCAATCCGGACCGCGCCTTCGGGCCCCGCACTCTCTATAACGCGGAAGAGCCGCCCAGGATTCCCGATTTAGAGCAGGACTTGCCGGGATTTCTGGTGGGTAAGGATCTTTCTCTTTACCCGCTGGAGCGCGTTATCGATCGTCTTCGTGTCGCATTCTAGATCTTCGGCCATCTGTTCGTAGGATTCACCCTCCAGATAGAGCCTGAGGGCATCCGCCTCGAGCTCGGAAAGCCCACTCCCAAGCGTAAAAACGAGGCTCTGGAGCTCCTCGGTCGAGATCACGCAGACGGCCGGATCGTCGACGCCGGGGCCAGGGAGGGCGTCCCCGAGGCTGCATTCGCCGTCGGATTCCTGGCCTGCCGGGGTGTGGCTGAAGGACACGTAGGTGTTCAGGGGTGCGTGCTTGAAGCGGGTCGCCGTCTTGATCGCAGTGATGATCTGGCGGGTGACGCACAGCTCGGCGAAGCTCCGGAACGAGGTCTCCTTATCGGCCCGGAAGTCCCGAACGGCCTTGTAGAGCCCGATCAGCCCCTCCTGCACGAGGTCTTCCGAGTCGCCGCCGGCGAGGAAGTACGAGCTCGCCTTGAGGCGGACGAAGCCGTTGTAGCGCCGGATCAGGGCGTCGAGCGCCCCGCCGTCCCCGTTCCGGGCGCGCATCACCAGTTGGAGATCTTCGAGCTCCCTCTGGACCTTCTGCGCAGCGGTTGCGGGCCGTGCGGCCATTGGCCTCCCCCGGTGATTTTAGGAGCGAGACCCAAAGTCTCACCCTGAAGTTGAGGGAGAAGATAGCAAGGACCGCTGGTCTTTACAAGACGTTTGCAGTGGACCCAGCATGTTACGAACGTACGTTCGTCAGGCCAGAACGAGTGCGCGCGCGGTGGCCTCGGTCAGCAGTGAGTCGAGTGTCTCCTGCAATTGCTCCCGCAGCGACTCGTCCTCGAGCCGGCCGCTCTCGTCGAACCTCGTTGGAGCGTGGCCGACGGCGACTTCGCCTTCCACCACCCGCGCCCCGATAGCTGCAAGGACTTTCCGCAGATCGGCCTGCGCCCAGACCGCCCCGAACGCCCCAGTGCTCGCGCCAACGACCGCGACCGGCTTGTTCCGGAGCGTGTTCGTCTCGATCGGGCGGGAAACCCAGTCGAGGGCGTTCTTCAGTGAGCCCGGAATCGAAGCGTTGTATTCGGGCGTCGCGAAGAGAACCGCGTCAGCCTCGCCGATTGCACTGCGGAGCGCCGCTACTGACATGGGCGCCACCTGGACGTCGTCTTCCTCGTCGTACGGAGGCACGGCCTTCACGCCCTGGTAGAGGACGAAGTCGGTCTCCGGAGGGAGAAGCTCCTCCGCCGCGCGGAGGAGCTTCGTGTTGTACGAGTCCGGACGCAGGCTGCCCGAGATCGCAAGAACCTTCATGTCCCTTACGCCTCCTTGACGAAGAAGAGCTCGGCCGAGAGCTTGACCTCGTCGGCCAGGGCCGGCTTCCCGTCGGGGAGCGGGACATTCCAGTTGACGCCGAACTCGGTGCGGTCGACCGTCGTGTCGAGCTTCACCGAGAGCTTCTCGCTTCCGGTGTAGTCGGTGATCGGCTCCGCGATCGTGCCCGTCAGCACGACGGGCCTCTCGACGCCCTTGATCGTGATGCCGCCGCGAACCGTGACCCGGCCGTCGGCGCGATCGATGTCGCTGGACTCGAAGCTCAGCTCCGGGTAGCGCTCGGCGTCGAAGAAATCCGGGGACTGCAGGTGTGCGGCCAGGTTCTCGTCCTTGACGTCCACGCTGGCGACCTTCGCCGAGCCCGTCAAAACAGGCGTATCGCCCTCGTTCGTCAGCTTCCCGGCCACCTCACGGAACTGACCGCGGAAGGAGCCGGCCAGGTAATCGACCTCGAAGCCGATCGTCGAGTGGATGGGGTCGAGCGCCCAGGTTCCCACCGGGAGGGCCTGGCGGGTGTCTGTCGTGGTGCTCATTTACATTCCTCCTTGAGTAGGCTATAGTTGAGTACGCAATCAATATAGCGAGGAAACCTTGCCTAGTCAAGTATTGACCCAACAACAAGATTTTGCCCTGGATTCCTGGATCCGGCTCATCCGCGGCTACGGCTCCGTGACCCGCGCGATGAGCGCCGAGCTGGTCGCCGAGCACGGCCTGACGATCAACGACTACGAGGCGCTCCTCCACCTCTCGAAGGCCGAGGAGGGCCGGATGAGGCGGGTCGACCTGGCCGGCCTCCTGCTCCTCACGGCCTCGGGCGTGACCCGGCTCCTCGACGGCCTCGAGGCTGTGGGTCTGGTCGAGCGGGCCTCCTGCGCCTCCGACCGTCGGGTCACCTATGCCGTCCTCACAGACGCAGGGCGCACGAGGCTGCACCAGGCCTCGGTGTCACACGTCGCAGGCGTACGGGAGTTCTTCGCGGCCCACTACAGCGACGAGGAGCTCGAGCAGCTTGCCGGCTTGCTCGGCCGGCTGCCGGGCGCCGCCGATTCGACCCACGAAGACTGCTCGGCCTAGTCGCCGCCGCGGCGCATTCGCTCGAGCTTCTCGCGGGTCTCGTCGTCGAGCGTGTCCCGCAGATGGTGCGGCCGCTCCTCGCTGTGCGTGACGGCTTCCAGCTCGCCGACGAAGGTCGCGGACGAGCGCTTCTGCACCTCCTGCCCTGACGTACCGCGCACTGCGGCGTCGGACGAGACGAGGCAGACGACGTCGGTGGCCCGGTTCTCGGCGGCGAGTCGCTCGAGCATCGTGTCGGCGTTCTTCGCGTAACGCACCTCGAGCGGGCCGTAGGACTCGTCCGCGCCCGAGCCGTCGAAGACGAGGTAACCGCGAGCGCCTTTGAGCGCGACGAAGCTGGCGAGCTCGTCGCGGAGCGTTCGCAAGTCTGGGTAGTTCCCCGCGTGGAGGAGGTTGTGCCCGTCGAAGAGATAGAGCGTCGGCTCAGCCACGCTGGCGTCTCGGCCTCGTAGAGCATCAGCGCAGCCGCCACACTGACGTTGAGCGACTCGACATTCCCGGCGAGCGGGATCGAGATCGCGTCGTCGCACGTCTTGCGCACAAGCGGACGCAGGCCCTTGCCTTCCGCGCCGAAGACGAGCGCGAGCCCGCCGGTCAGATCGGCGTCCCACATCGACGTCGTCGCATCGCCGGCCGCCGCGTAGATCCAGAAGTCGCCACGCTTCACGTCGGCGAGGTAGCGGGCGAGATTCGGCACGACGGCGACGGGAAGATGCTCGACCGCCCCGGCCGACGCGCGCGCGACCGCCGCCGTCACGGTCGCGGCGCCGTGCGCGGGAACGACCACTCCCGTCGCCCCTGCTCCTTCCGCGCTGCGGATGACCGCGCCGAGGTTGCGCGGGTCGGTCACCTGGTCGAGGCACGCGAGCAGCGGAAGCTCGGCCGCTGCGAGCTCCCACCCGTCCGCATATTTGTACGGCTCGCACCACGCGAGTACGCCCTGATGGTCGCGGGTGCCCGCCGCCTCACTGAGCTCGCGCTCAGGCTTCACCTGCAGGCGCGGACGTTCGACGTCCTGCAGCCAGGGCTCCGTCTTCAGCGCGCGCTCCGTCGCCCAGAGCTCGAGAACTTCGCGCGGGCCGCGCAGAGCTTCCCGCACGGGGCGCCGGCCGTAGACCTGATCGCGGGTCATCGGGGAATGAGCTGGAAGCCGTCCGAAACGTCGCGCGCTTCCCAGCCGGCGGCTTCGATCTCGGCGCGCAGCCGGTCGGCTTCGTCGAAGTCACGCGCGGCGCGAGCCTCCTGCCGCTGCTTCGCGAGCTCGAGGACTTCCGGGGGCGCGTCCTGCACGTCTGCGAGCGAGCTCAGCCCAAAGACGTCGAGCCCGCGACGAAGGAGCTCGTGGTCGTGCCACCCGTGCATCACGGCGAGCGCGTCCGGTGTGTTGAAGTCGTCCTCGAGCGCGTCCTCGAACCGCTGCCACTCGTCCGCAGCCGCAGGCCGGGACTCACCGCGAAAGACTTCACGGAATCCCTCGACGCGCGCAGCGGCGGCTGTGAGCGTCTCGTCCGAGAAGTCGATCGGCTTCGACCAGTGGGCGGTCAGGAAAAAGGCGAGGATCGTCTCCCGTCCCCACTTCGCGATCGCGTCGCGGATCGTGACGACGTTGCCCTCGGACTTCGACATCTTGGAGCCGGTGAAGCGCAGGAGGCCGTTGTGCGTCCAGATCTGTGCGAAGTCGTGACCGAGCGACCGCGATTGCGCGAGCTCGTTCTCGTGATGTGGAAAGACGAGGTCGATCCCGCCGCCGTGGATCTCGAACGTGGGCCCGAGCAGTTCCTCGGCCATTACCGAGCACTCGATGTGCCATCCGGGGCGGCCCCGGCCCCAGGGCGAATCCCACCACGTGTCCTCCCCGGTCTTGTTCGCCTTCCAGAGGGCGAAGTCGCGAGGGTCCTCTTTGCGCGGTGTTGGGCTCTTGCTCCTCCACCTGATCCGGTCGCTGTCCGGAGAGTCGTCCGTACTCGGGATAGGAGGGAACACGGAAGTAGACGTCGCCCTCGGACTCGTACGCGTGGTCGCGTTCGATCAGCTCGGAGATGAACCGGATCATCTGCGGGACGACTTCCGTCGCCCTGGGTAGTGCGTCCGGACGGCCGAGGCCGAGCGCGTCGGTGTCCTCGAGGTACCACTCGGTCGCGCGCGCCGCGAGCTCGGCGCTCGCGCCCGGCGCGGCCTCGTAGATCTTGTCATTGATGTCCGTGATGTTGTGGACGAGCGTCACGTCGTATCCACGCGTGCGCAGCCAGCTGCGCAGCCACATGCCGAGGATGTACGGCCGTGCGTTGCCGATGTGCGCGCGCTGGTACACGGTCGGCCCGCAGAAGTACATGCGGACCGGTGCGGGCGGCGGCGGAAGCTCCTGCTTCCCCCGCGTCAGCGTGTCATAGAGCTGCATCGATCCTGCGCAATGCTTCGTCGCGCGGCAGCGCGGCGATCACGGCCCAGAGCTCGGGGCCGCGTTCCTTGCCGGTCAATGCGATCCGCAGCGCCTTCAGGTTCCCGCCGACGGCCTTCAGCTCGCGCACGAGCGCGCGCGCGTCGAGCGTGCCGTTCGCGCGCTCGACCAGCTCGCGGAAGCGCTCCAACGTCTCGGGGGCGTCGCCTTTGGCCGGCTTCGGCGGCGTCAGGATCGCCTGCGCGTACTCGCGCGCCTCGTTCAGGTCGCGCGCTCCGCGCAGCGCGGGTACCACCTCGACGGGCGCGCCGGCATGTTCGGCAAGCTCCTCGTCGCTCATCGCCTCGATCGCCTCGATCGCCAGCCGGCGGATACGCGGCAGGTCGTAGTGCACGTCGTGCTGCGGGATGCCGAGCTCCTCGAGATAGCGACGAACGGCCTCGCCGGGGATTCCCGCTTCGCGGAGCGACGCGACGGTCGCGCCTGGCGCACGCTTCGCCAGCTTCTTACCGTCCTCGCCGAGGATCAGGCCGTGATGGACAAACTCCGGCGGCGTCACACCGAGCGCCTGGAAGAGTCGACGATGCAACTCCTCATTGGGGCGATGGTCGAAGCCGCGGACGATGTGCGTGATGCCGAAGTCCGCGTCGTCGACGACGCTCGCGAGGTGGTAGGTCGCCGTGCCGTCCTCGCGAAGCAGGGTGATCCCGTCGAAGCGCTCGCCGAGCGCTGCGCCCGCCTGGCGGTAGCGATCCTGCCGCTCGCTCTGGCGAATCGGCCCTTCCTCCCAGGCAAGCCCGAGCCATTCGAGGTCGCGGATGATCTCCTCCTCCCCACCGGGCACGTTCCGCTGCGGATCCGTGTCGTCGATTCGCAACAGCATCCAGTCCCCGAGGGTGCGGTTGGCGACGGCACTGAGCGCGTTTCCCACATGCAGGGAGCCGGTCGGGCTGGGTGCGAAACGGACTCGCTTCATCGTGTCGCCAGTCTAGAGTCCGAGCCTGTGGAGCCCGCCCTGCTCGCCTGGTTTTCCGAGCACGGACGCGACCTGCCGTGGAGGCGTACCCGCGAGCCGTACTCGATCCTCGTCTCGGAGGTGATGCTGCAGCAGACGCAGGTCGAGCGTGTGATCCCGCGTTACCTGGCCTGGCTCGAGCGGTGGCCGTCTGTCACGGCGCTCGCCGCTGCGTCGGCGGCGGACGTCATCCGGGAATGGCAGGGGCTCGGGTACAACCGTCGCGGCCTGAATCTCCATCGCGCCGCGCAGACGATCGCCGCCAACGGCTGGCCGGATGACCTGACTGAGCTTCCGGGCGTCGGCCCGTACACGGCTGCAGCTGTTGCGAATTTCGCGCTCGGCCGTGACGTCCTACCGGTGGACACGAACGTGAGCCGCATCCAGGAACGCACTGGCCACCGTTTCTCCCCCGCGGCCGGGCAGGCGTTGATGGATCTCGGCGCGACGGTCTGCCTTGCGCGCATCCCGCGTTGCGCTGTCTGCCCGCTCCAGGTCATGTGTCCCTCGCGAGGTCGGCGTTACGAGCCGCTCCGCAAGCAGTCTCGCTTCGAAGGCTCGTTCCGACAGCGCCGAGCCCGAACCTTGCGCCTCGTAGCCGAGTCCAGTCGCGCGTTGGACGACCTTGACCGCGAAGCCGTCGAATCCCTGGCCCAGGACGGGCTCGTTCAGGTCGCCCCCGGTGGAACTCTCGTAACGCTTCCGTAGCCGTTGGCTACGATCCCACCCGTGACCGCGGACATCTGGTTCTACCTCTTCCCGCTCTACATCCTCGGTGGACTGCTGCTCATCCTGGGGACGTTCGCGCTCCTCGGCCGGATCCAGAACGGCCGCTACCTCAAGCCGATCATCAACTTCATGATGAAGCTGCCGCTCGTCGGTCGCCTGATGAAGAAGGCCTCGCAGGCGGCGCTCGAGCGCCAGAACCCCGAGCTCGCGAGCGCCGTGAAGAAGCTGGAACGATCGGGCGTCGCGCGCGACCCGATGCGCGCGCAACAGGCGCTCTCGAGGCTCAGCGCCTCCGAGCGCGCCGCCTACATGGACGCGACCGCCGACCAGACCGAGAACATCGCGCAGAACCGCCAGATGCGTCGCCAGCTCGAGCGTGCCCGCAAGCAGGGCAAGCGGCGCTAGAGCCGGTGTCTTAGCCAGACGTTCGGCTCGACGTGACGGCCGCGACCGTCTCGGACGTACAACGGCGCAAGCATCTCCGGCACGACATAGTCGCCGTCGTCCGGGAACCGCATCCCGGTCCACTCCTCCCAGTCCGCCACCGGACAGTCCATCACCATCGACTCGGGTGCCGGAGCAAAGATCTCGCCGCCGATGCGTTCGTGCACGCGGATCCACGGATCGAAGTGCGATCCGTCCGGCCGGCGCCATTCGATGTAGCGCTCGATCGGGATCAACGGATAACGAGCCTTCAGAGTAGGCCGCACCGGAGCGATCAGCTCACGCAGGCCGCCCGCCGCAGCCGCGTTCCGCATCTCACCGAGCATCCGCGCCGCCAGCCCTTGCGACTGCCGATCCGGTCGCACCGAGATCGCGAGTGCCGATAGCACCGTCGGCTCGCGTCCGCTCTCGAACGCACGCAGGAACGCCTCGTCCCAACCGGCCGGCAGATCCGCATCGCTTCCGTCCCACGGGGTCGGCACCGAATGCAACTCGGCCACCAGTTCGTCACCGTCCACCAAGCCGAGCTGGAAGTCCGGGAAGTCCTCGTACAGCCGGCCCCAGTATTTGTTGCCCGGCACGTTGTTCTGGAGGTACTCGGGGAACGTCTGTTGCGACAGGACCTCGTAACGGATCTCGCGGAAATCCGGCTCGTCTGCGTAGCGAACGAGCCTCACCGGGATTCGACGAGCGCGACCGCCTGCGCCGCAAGCCCTTCGCGCCGGCCCGTGAACCCGAGCCCGTCCGATGTCGTCGCTCGCACGTTCACCGGCGCGCCCACCACAGCGCTCAGAGTTTCGGCCATCTCGATGCGACGATCCGAGATGCGCGGCTCCTCACCGATCAGCACGCAATCCGCACTCGACACCGCATACCCCGCCGCACGCACGCGCTCGACGGCGTCGCGCAGGAGCTCCAAAGACGAGATCCCTTTTGGTGTGGAGGCATCCGAGGGGAACAGCGACCCGATGTCACCGAGCCCGGCCGCCCCCAGCACGGCGTCGATCAGCGCATGCGTGATCACGTCTCCGTCCGAGTGGCCGGCCAAGCCGCGCGGAGACTCGAACGCCATGCCCCCGAGCACGAGCGGCACGCCTTCCTGGAATGCATGCGCGTCGACGCCGATCCCGACACGCAGGCTCATCCGAGCGGCTCCTGCCGTCCGTTGCGCTGTTCGAATACGGTCACCGTCTCGTAGCCCGCAGAGCGCAGAAGCTCCAGCGCTCGATCGAAGTCCCGCCCCACGAGGTCCGGCGAATGCGCGTCGGAGGCAGTCGTGACAGGAACATCGCGAGCCCGGCAGGCAGCCAGAAACTCCGGATGCGGGTAGAGCTCGCCGACCGGCTTGCGGAGCCCCGCCGTCGACACCTCCACGGCAGCCCCCGAGTCGGCAATCGCAGCCGCGACCGGCTCGTAATCGAACGATGCGGCGCGAGCGCCGAAGATCTTGACGAGGTCAGGATGTGACAGCGAATCGAACAGGCCGCTACGCGCGGCAGCCGCAAGCGTCTCGAAGTACAACCGCCACGCTTCCTCGACTCCCACGGCATCGACCAGTAAGGAGTCCTCGCCGTCCACGCTGAGGTCGCCGATGTAGTGCACCGACCCGAGCAAGTAGTCCCAGGGATAGGGCGCCAGAAGCTCGCGGGTCTCTTGCTCGAGGCCCGGGACATAGTCGACCTCGAGCCCGAGCTTCACCGGCAACCCGCGGTCACGCGCCGCCACGACGGCCTGAACATAGGGCTCGATGTCGTACACGGCACGCTCCGTCATGTACGGCACGGTCCACAACGAGCGCAACTGCTTGAAGTAGTAGCCGTGCTCGGTGAATCCGATTTCGTCAACGCCGGCGGCGTGCGCCGTTTCGACGTACGGGTCGATCGTCGAGGTCTCGAGCGCGATCTCTTCGTTCAGGTCGCGGAGATGCATGTGGTAGTCGACGATCACAGCAGCGCCGTGACGCGCTCGAGGTCACTGACATCCGTGACCTTGATCAACCTCGGGTCGCCCTCGACGACCCTGACGCGCCCGCCGCACGCCTCGACCAAGGACGAGCAGTCGCTCGCTGCGGCAACATCGCCGCGCGCATACGCGTCACGCACCACGGCGGCGACGAATGCCTGCGGGGTCTGCACCGCGCGCAGCTCGTCTCGATTCAACGTCTCTGCGACACGACCGTCCTCGTCGACCTGCTTGATCGTGTCCGCGAGGGGCAACCCCGGCAGCGCACCGTCCCAACCGTCGTTCAGGGCCGTCAGCACGCGCTCGATCACCTCATCCGTGACCAACGGACGCGCTGCGTCGTGTACGAGCACGACCGCAGCATCCTCGGGCACCTCGGCCAGCGCCCGAGCAACCGATTCGCCCCGTGTCGCCCCGCCGGTCACACAGGCCGCCACCTTGCTGCAGCCGAGCTCCTCGGTGAGCAGGATCGCAGGCTCCTCCCAGCCGGGAGGAGCAGCGACCACGATGAAGTCCACCCAGTCCGAATCGTCCAGCCGCTTCAGGCTCTGCGCGAGCAGCGGCTCGTCCCCGAGGCGAGCGAACGCTTTCGGACGATCGGCACCGAGCCGATCCCCGCTACCCGCTGCAGCGAGGACGGCCCAGACGCTCACCTCGAGGAGGCGCGCGCCTTTGTCTTCGGCTTGGCCTTCGCAGCCGGCTTGGCGGCTGTCTTGCGGGCGGCCGGCTTCGCGGCGGTCTTGGACGCAACCTTGGCGGGTTTCGCGGCGGTGGTCTTCTTGCGACCATTGCTGCTGCCGTTCTCGGTGCCTACGAGGACGCCGTCGAGCCACTCGGCAGCCTCCTCCTCGTCCATGTCCTTCGCGTACATCAGCTCGCTGGCCAGGATCTTCTTGGCCTTGACGAACATCTGCTTCTCGCCGGTGGACAGGCCCTTCTCGCTATCACGCAGAGACAGGTTCCGGACGACCTCGGCCAACTCGAGGATGTCGCCGGTCTTCATCTTGTCGCGGTTGTGCTTGAAGCGGCGGTTCCAGTTCTTCGGCATCGCAGTGCCGCCGCCGGTCAATGCCTTGACGACGACCTTCACCATGTCCTCACCGATCACCTTCCGCAGGCCAACGGCCTCGGCGTTCTCGGAGGGGACGTTCACTGTCATGTCGTTGTGGAGGATCTTGATCGTCAGGTACTCACGCTTTTCGCCGAGAACCTCACGCTTTTCCCTCTTCACAACCGTGCCTGCTCCGTGGTGCGGATACACCACCTTGTCGCCGACTTTGTACAAGCCCGCCCCTTTCCGTCCTTATGTGACCGCGAAGCCGGCGGGTGATTCCGCCGGCCAAGGACTAGAAGTCTAGCAAAAGCCGCTGGAAATGGCCACTTTTTAGCGAAATCCCTGCTAACCGCCGATTTCGCGGACCACGCGGCGGAGAATCGGCGCGCAGGCCGCCAGGATTACCGCCACGGCGCAGAGGAAGAGGAACCCACCCCTCAGGCTGGACGCCCCGGAGACGGCCCCGATGAGGGCAGGACCCGCCACGAAGCCCAGATAGCCGATGATCGCCACCGTCGAGAGGGCCGCGCCTCGACCGCCCTCTCCCCCCCTCGCCAGGCGAGAAGGCACGCAGCCCACGAGCCCCAGAAGCCCGAAGACCGCATAGCCCGCGGCAAGGCCCCTCGCCTTACTCAGAGGTGCAGGTACCGCTCGACGAGGTTGTGCTCTTGCAGGCGCCGCAACCCTTCGCGGATCTCTCGTGCGCGAACCGCGCCGACGCCGTTGATGCTCTCGAGATCTCGCTGGGACGCACGAACGATCGAGTCCAGATCACCCAGGCTCCCGACGACCTTCTTGACGACCCCCTCCGGCAGCCTTGGGATCCGCGACAGGATCCGGAAGCCGCGCGGGGCGACCGTATGGTCGAGCGGATTGACCTCGCGCGAGAACCCGAGCAGCTCGGCAAGCCGCTCGGACTCGAGCAGCTGCCGATAGGGCAGCGCATGCAGCCCTTCGAGCGCGAGCTCGGCGCGTGGGCCTGGTCCATCCGCGTGGTAGTCGCGAACGACCAGCGAGCGCTCCACGGGGACATCGCCGACGAGCTCGTGCAGCTGCATCTGAATCAGGCGCGCCTCCGCGCCGAGCTCGATGCAGTCGCGCTCGACCTCCGCCGCCATGCGCGTCGTCATCTCTGCCCGTTGCAGGACCACGAGCACGTCGTCCAGCACGACGGCGTTCTGAAACTCGAGCGCGGTCAGCCGCGTGAGCACCTGTTGGAGCCTCTGGCCGTACGTCTCGAGCGTGGCGAGCGCCTGATTCGTCTTCGCCAGCACCTCGGGCACCGCGTCGAGCTGATAACGGGTCGGCCCCACGTACACCGAGATCGTGGAGCGCTGCTGCGAGATGGAGATCACGAGCGCACCCGTCTGCTTGGCGACGCGCTCGGCGGTGCGATGCCGTGTTCCGGTCTCCACCGACGGAATCGTCGGGTCCGGCATCAGCTGAACGTTCGCGTAAGCGAGCTTCGACCGCGTCCGGTTGACGATGATCGCGCCGTCCATCTTCGCCAGCTCGTACAACAGTTGGGCCGTGAACGGGATGTCCAGGCGGATCCCACCCGAGAAAAGGAACGAGAGCTCGTTCGGGTCGCCGATGACGATCAACGCGCCTTCCCTCGACCGGATGATGTCGTCCATCCCCTGGCGGAGCTCCGTGCCGGGCGCGATCCTGCGGAGCGCCGCGAGCAGATCTGGATCACGCCGCGGGTCGTCCTCCGACGGCGTGCGCGTGAAGCCCAGGGCGGCCTGTGCTTCGGGCATCCTCCGCAGTTTGACAGGCGAGCGTTCTACCCCGCCAGCTCGGGCTCCGGCGTCTGGACCTGGCGTCGTCCGACGGTCGCGACGATCAGCCCGACCAGGATGCAGCCGGCACCTGCGAGCTGGAGGTTGGACGGCGACTCGTCGATGATCAGCGCCGCAAAGATCACGGACAGCACAGGCTGCAGCGTCAACAGGATCGAAGTCACGACCGCGGGCAGTCGCGGCAGCGAGCTGGAGATCAGCAGCCACCCGATGACCTGAGAGGAGAGGGCGAGCAGGATCAGCCACCCTGTCGCCGACAGGGAGGGCGTCAGATCGAGGTCGCCGATCACGGCTCCGATCGCCGCGCAGAAGATCGCCGAGGACAACGTTGCGGTGAAGAGCGGCCCTGCCGGCCGGCGGAGGTCCTTGCTCCCCTGCCGCAGGACGAGGAGAAACCCCGAGTACGCGATGCCGGTCAGCACACCGTAGACCGCACCGAGCCGGGGATTCGATCCGTACGCACCCTGTTCGAGCGCGCCGGAGATAAGAACGACGCCGAACCCGACGATGGGGATCGCCGCGAGCGACGAGCGTTGCGGCTTCTCACCGAGGAAAGCCCACGCGAGCAGGCCGACGAGCACGACCTGCACGTTGCCGAGCACCGTCGCGAGCCCGGCGCCGACCAGCTCGATCGCGTTGTGCCACAGGATCAGATCCGCGGCAAAGAACGCACCCGCGAGCCACGCCAGCAAGACGGCATGCCGTTCTCGCTTGCCGTAACGGCGGTCCTCGATCCGCGCCAGCACGAAGAGCGGCGGCAATGCCCACACGCAGCGGTAGAAAGCGCCGGTCGACGACGACACATGCGAGAGCCGGAAGAGAATTCCCGAGAACGAAATCCCGACCGCGGCGACGAGCACGGCCAGTACGGGCCTCTGGCCGACAACACGGAACATCACGGGAAGACGCTAGCCGAGCCCGGCGGTGATGGCCTTCGGCAGCGTCTCTGCCTGCAGGACCTCGAGCTTGCGTCGCGTCGGAGGCGTGTCGGCGGGCACGACGACCGTCCTCAGCCCGAGCTTCGCGCACTCCTCGAGCCTGCGCTCCGCCTGTGCTGCGGGGCGCAACCTTCCGGTGAGCCCGATCTCGCCGAAGGCGGCCAGGCCTTCCTTCGTCGGGACGCCCTTGGCCGCCGATGCGATCGCGAGGGCAATGGCGAGGTCCGCGCCGGGCTCGTCGATGCGCACGCCGCCCGCGACATTGACGAACACGTCCGCGCTGCCGAGTGCGACGCGCGCATGCCGGCCGAGCACGGCGACGATCATCGCCAGGCGCTTCGGGTCGACACCGGTCGCGACGCGGCGCGGCATCGCCAGGTCGGACGGCGCAACCAATGCCTGAATCTCCAGCAGGATCGGCCGCGATCCCTCGAGTGCGCATGCGACGGCTGATCCGACCTCGCTGCCGGCGGCGCGCCCGAAGAGCTCGGATGGATCGGGGACACCGACGAGCCCTGTTCCAGTCATTTCGAACACGCCGAGCTCGTTGGTCGAGCCGAACCGGTTCTTCGCCGCACGCAGCACGCGGTGCGCGTGGTAACGGTCGCCTTCGAACTGCAGGACGCAGTCGACGAGATGCTCGAGGACGCGCGGGCCGGCGACCGAGCCGTCCTTGGTCACGTGCCCGACGAGGATGGTCGCGACGCCGAGCTCCTTCGCCGCGCGCATCAGCCGCGATGCCGCCTCGCGCACCTGCGCCACCGAACCGGGCGCCGAGCTGACCTCCGCCGAGTACATCGTCTGGATCGAATCGATCACGCAGACAGCGGGCCGTTCGGCCTCGAGCGTCGCGAGTACCGTCTCGAGCTCCGTCTCCGCCAGGATCTCGACCTGTTCCGCACCGCCGAGACGCTCGGCGCGGAGCTTCACCTGCGCGACCGACTCCTCGCCGGTCACGAGCAGCGCACGCCGTTCCTTCGACATCTCGGCGAGGGCGGTCAGCAGCAGCGTCGACTTGCCGACTCCGGGCTCACCGCCGACGAGCACGAGCGAGGCGGGCACGAGGCCGCCACCGAGGACGCGGTCGAACTCGGGAACGCCGGTCGAGATCCGCGCGGCCTCGTCGACCTTGACGTCGACGAGACGCAGAAGCGGCTGCGACGAAGCTTTAGGTGTCGCACCGCCGACGAGCTCCTCGACGAGCGTCCCGAATTCGTCGCACCCGGGGCACTTGCCGAACCACCGCCCGGCGGTGTAGCCGCAGTCGGTGCACGCGTAGTTGACGGCGGGCTTGGCCACCACGCCAGTCTAGGAGTCGGTCCCGACGGCAACCGTGCCGATTGTGTGACGGCCTAGAAGTGCAGATCGTCGAAGTCGTGCGCGTGGCGGGCGCGGAAGACCGAGAAGCTGAACGCCGATGCTGTCGAGACAACGGCTATGACTTTTGCGATCGTCGGAATGTCGGCGGCGGCGCAGACGAGGGGCAGCACGAGCGCAAGCCCGAGCTGCCAGAGCTGGAAGCTGAAGAGCGGCTTGCTTCCGTCAGCGGCTTGCGCCTGCGTCCGTCCCGCGAGGAGCAAACCGAGGATCGCGACCAGGAACAGGATGGCGGCCATGGACAAGAATCGGCGTCACAGCTACGACCCTGCATCCCTGAGCAGCGGGATCCAAACGAGCCATGTCCTCGGGATGTCCCCTAGGACACCGGCCCTACGTGAGCGGAAGAGCCCTAGTCCGCGGCGAGTTCGTCTGAGTCGTCCGCGCCGGAAGCCACGGGCTCCTCCGGGGGAACCGTGACGACGTCCTCGGGCGTGACCTCGCCCGGGATCACCGTCATGTCGACCTCTTCGGTGTCGCCCTTGCGCGAGACGAGGATCGTCGAGCCGGGCTCGACCGTCCGGCCGAGCACGAAGTCGGCGAGCGGATCTTCGATCACGCGCTGGATCGCGCGGCGCAGCGGCCTCGCGCCCATCGCGGGGTCGTAGCCCTTGTCGACCAGCAGCTCCTTCGCCTCGTCCGTCAGCTCGATCGCGACGTCGTGGATCGCCATCTGCTCCTTCACGCGCTTCATCTGGATGTCGACGATCGTGAGGATCTCTTCCTTCGTCAGCTTGTGGAAGACGATCACTTCGTCGATGCGGTTGAGGAGCTCGGGCCGGAAGACCTTCTTCAGCTCGCCCATGACCTTGTTCTTCATGTCGTCGTAGGTCATGCCGCTGTCGTCGCCCATCGTGAAGCCGAGCGACTGGTTCTTCGAGATCTGGCCGGCGCCGATGTTCGACGTCATGACGATGATCGTGTTGCGGAAGTCGACGCGGCGGCCCTGGGCGTCCGTGAGCTTTCCTTCCTCCAGGATCTGGAGCAGGATGTTGAACACGTCGGGATGGGCCTTCTCGATCTCGTCGAGCAGGAGCACGGAGTACGGCTTCCGGCGCACGGCTTCGGTGAGCTGGCCGCCTTCGTCGTAACCGATGTAGCCCGGAGGCGAGCCCACGAGCCGGGACACGGAGTGCTTCTCCATGTACTCCGACATGTCGACCTGGATCATCGCGTCCTCGTCGCCGAACAGGAACTCGGCGAGCGTGCGTGCAAGCTCGGTCTTACCGACGCCTGACGGGCCGAGGAAGATGAACGACCCCGTTGGGCGCTTCGGATCCTTGATGCCGGCGCGTGCGCGGCGGATCGAGCGTGAGACGGCCTCGATCGCTTCCTCCTGGCCGATGACGCGCTTGTGCAGCTCGTCCTCCATCCGCGTGAGCCGTGCGGACTCCTGCTCGGTGAGCTTGAAGACGGGGATGCCGGTCCACATCGAGACGATGTCCGCGATCTCTTCCTCGCCGACCTCGGGCTGCTCGGCCTCGGCCTCGTTCTGGCGCCAGTTCTCCTCGAGCTCGCGCTTCTTCTGCGAAAGCTTGCGCTCCTTGTCGCGCAGCGAAGCGGCCTTCTCGAACTCCTGGTTCTCGATCGCGTCTTCCTTGTCCTTGCGGACCTTCTCGATCTCTTCCTCGAGCTCGCGATAGCGGGGCGGCGCGCTCATCGTGCGGATCCGCATGCGCGAGCCCGCCTCGTCGATCAGGTCGATCGCCTTGTCGGGAAGATGCCGGTCCTGGATGTAACGGTCGGCGAGCGACGCGGCCGCGAACAGCGCGTCGTCGGAGATCTTGCAGCGGTGATGCGCCTCGTAACGGTCGCGCAGGCCGCGCAGGATCTGCACGGTGTCGTCGACCGACGGCTCCTCGACGCGGATCTGCTGGAAGCGGCGCTCCAGCGCTGCATCGCGCTCGAGGTACTTCCGGTATTCGTCGAGCGTCGTCGCGCCGATCGTCTGCAGCTCGCCACGGGCAAGCGCGGGCTTGAGGATCGACGCTGCGTCGATTGCACCCTCGGCCGCGCCGGCGCCGACGAGATTGTGGAGCTCGTCGATGAACAGGATGATGTCGCCGCGCTGGGTGATCTCCTTCATCACCTTCTTGAGGCGCTCCTCGAACTCGCCGCGGTACTTCGAGCCTGCGACCAGGGCAGCGAGGTCGAGCGTGTAGATCTGCTTGTTCTTCAGAAGCTCAGGAACCTGGTTGGCGGAGATGCGCGCCGCAAGGCCTTCGACGACGGCGGTCTTGCCGACGCCGGGCTCGCCGATCAGCACGGGGTTGTTCTTCGTCCGCCGCGACAGGATCTGCATCACGCGCTCGATCTCCGTCTGGCGTCCGACGACCGGGTCGAGCTTGCCCTCGGAGGCCTGCTTGGTCAGGTTGCGGCCGAACTGGTCGAGGAGCTTGGAGCTCTTCGCCTTCTCACCCGGAGCGGCGGCGCCACCCTGCTGCCGGCGGCCGGGCCCGGAGAGCATCCGGATGATCTCGTTGCGAATCTTGTCCGCATCTGCGTCGAAGTCGAGCAGGATGCGTGCGGCGACGCCCTCGTTCTCTCGCACGAGGCCGAGCAGGATGTGCTCGGTGCCGATGTAGTTGTGTCCCAGTGAGAGCGCTTCGCGCAGTGCCAGCTCGAGCACCTTCTTCGCGCGCGGCGTGAACGGGATCTGACCGGTCGTGACCTCGTCGCCCTGACCGACGATTCGCGCGACCTGGGCGCGGACTTCCTCGACCGTGATGTCGAGCGATTCGAGCACGCGCGCGGCGAGGCCTTCCTCTTCGCGCAGCAGGCCGAGCAAGATGTGTTCGGTGCCGATGTAGTTGTGCTTCAGAGCGCGAGCTTCGTCCTGTGCCAGGACGACGACTTGTCGAGCCCGTTCGGTGAATCGTTCGAACAAACTGGTCCTTTCCTGCCGGGGAAGGCCATCGTAGCCCAGAGGGCGGAGGCTGTGCCCGCCGCCTTTACGGAGTTCTTACGCCTGCTTTCGGCAGATGTGACCGTGATCTGGAGGGGCACTGCTCCGCCGGGATTGGCGACCCCCCACGACTGGCGCTCGTAGCCCGTAGCACGAACTCCTAGCCACCCGGCTAGCGGGTCAGCTTGCCGAACACGTCTTCGATCAGGCCGTCGAATTGGCGCGGAAGCGAGCCATCGGCGGCGGCGTGTTCTCGGAGTAAATACAGATAGTTCCGCCACTCCTCCGCCTCCTCCACGGTTGCGCCGCTCTGCGAGTCGACCGTTCGCTGGAGCTCGATCACGTTCCAGCTCCCGGCACGCACGAGGACAGGCGGCGGTGCGACGGCTGCCGGCGCTGGTGCCTGCTCGGGCTCCGGCGGTGAAGGCGGAGGCGCCGCGGCTCGTTCGGCCAACTCGCGCTCGCTCGCAGCAATCGACCCTGCGCGCTCGGCCAGCTGCTTCTTCGTCGCTCCGAGGTCGGCGTCTCGCTTCGCCAACCGCGATTCCAGCTGGTCGAGCTGTCCTCGCCGCTGCTCGAGCTCGGCTTCGCGCTTCGCGAGCTCGCCCGCACGGCGCGCCAGCGCCAGCTCCCGCTTCGTCACTTCGTCGACGCGCTTCTCGAGGCGGTGCTCGAGATCCGGATCGACGCCGCCGCTGCTCACCGGAATGGTCGGGTCGAGATGCCGCGAACGGAGGTACGCGGCGCCCGCTCCGCCCACGAGGCCGAGCAGGGCGCAGATCAGCAGATTGCGTGCAGGCGTCGGGCTCGTCTGCTCGGCGACGTGTGCCTGGTCGAGCAGGCTGGCCTGGACCCCCTGCGAGCCGAAACGCGCACCAACAAGCTGGGTGAGGACCTGCGCGGCCTCGGCATCGACCTGACGGGCCCGTTCACGGCTGCCCGCTTCGGCCGAGATCGTCAGGACGTTGTCATGGACGCTCGCCGAGAGATCCGGCGAGCTGGACAGTCGCAGGGTCTGCTTGACGTTCTGTTCGAGGACGCTGCCGTTGGCGAGGGTCTCCACGGCGGAGGCGAGACGAACCGCCGATGCACCGCCGAGCAGCACGTGTGTCTCGGCTTGGTAGCGGTCCGGCTGGAGCAAGGTCCACACGCCCCCGATTGCCAGGCCCACCAGCAGGCCGGCGACGAAAGGCCACGTCTCGCGCGCGATTCGTCGCAGCTCGGCGGGCACTAGCGCTCTTTCAGCGCCGGAAAGAGGATGACATCGCGAATCGTGTCGCGGCCCGCCAGCACCATTGCGAGGCGGTCCATGCCGATGCCGCAGCCGCCCGTCGGCGGCATCCCGTAGGACAGAGCCTCGACGTAGTCGGGATCGCCCTCCTCCGCGGTGACGTCGCCGGCCTTTTTCTCGGCGGCCTGCATTGAGAAGCGCTCTGCCTGCTCAGCGCTGTCGTTCAGCTCGCTGAAGGCATTCGCGAACTCCATTCCCGCGACGACGGCCTCGAAGCGCTCGACCACTCCGGGATCCTCATCCGTCGTGCGCGCGAACGGCGACATCTCGATTGGCCAATCGATCACGAACGTCGGTTGGGTCAACTCCGGCTCGACGAAGTGCGAGTACGCGTGGTCGACGAGTTGCGCCCACGTCTTGTCGTGGCTCGTGTCGACACCGGCAGCGTCGAGCTTCGCCCGCAGCTCGACGAGGTCGCGCGACCACGCGTCCTTCTCCTCCAGCGCTTCGATGAACTTCACGCGCTTCCAGGGACGAGCCAGGTCGATCTCGTGCCCGCGGAAGGTGACCTTCGTCGTCCCGATCGCCTCCTGGGCCGAGCGCTCGACCAGCGTCTCGGTGCGCTCCATCGTGTCCTTGTAGTCGGCGTAGGCCTCGTACCACTCCAGCTGGGTGAACTCCGGCGAGTGCTTGTAGGAGACGCTCTCGTTGCGGAAGTCCTTCGAGATCTCGTACACCCTCTCGAGCCCGCCGACGATCAGGCGCTTCAGGTAGAGCTCATCGGCGATGCGCAGGTAGACGTCCTGGTCGAGGTAGTTCGAGTGCGTGACGAACGGCTCGGCGAACGCGCCGCCGTACTGCGGCTGCAGGATCGGCGTCTCGACCTCGACGAAGCCTTCTCCGTCGAGGTACGCGCGAATCGCGCCGATCATCCGTGAGCGCACGATCGCATCCCGGCGCGCGTCTTCGTTCATCAGCAGATCGAGATAGCGCTTGCGGTAACGCTGCTCGGTGTCGGTGAGCCCGTGGAAGGTGTCCGGAAGCGGCGTGCGGATCTTGCCGAGCAGGACGAGCTCCGAGACCGCGAGTGAGGGCTCTCCTCGCTTCGTCTTCGTCGCCACGCCGCTGACGCCGACGATGTCGCCCAGGTCTACGTTCACGCCACCGAGGTCATCTGGGCGGATCAGGAGCTGGATGCGGCCGCTCCGGTCGACCAGGTCCAGGAACATGAGCTTTCCCATGTCACGGCGGGCGAGAACGCGTCCCGCCACGCGATGCGGCTGGTTGGCCTCCGCGCCGGGCTCGAGCTGATCTGCCTCGGCGCGGACCGTGACGATCTCTTCCCGATCAGGGAAGCGTTTCGGAAGGGTCGGCACCCGCGAGAGCCTAACGGCCGAACAGGTGCGCCTCTGCGCAAGGTTCGGCTGAAGTGCGGGTCTACCTAACTAACCGGGTCGGCTGTTCGAGCGACGTCTACGGCAGCCCGTGGCAGACTTTCATCGTCACGGTCAGTCCTCACGGCCGGCCCGGTCTACTCGCGGCCACCCTGAGAAGCGTGCGGGGAACGGTGTGCCTGCGATACAGATCTACCCGCGGTGCCGCATACGGGTCCGACCTCGATCCGCGGAGTGCATACGCGCGACCGTAGCCTGCAGCTCGGGCCGCGGCGCGGACCCGCTTATCGTGCTCGCCGTAGGGGTAGGCAAGGTCCTCACATCGCCTGCCGAGCCGGTCCTCGATCTCTTCCCTCGACTCGTTCAGCTCGCGGCGAAGCTCATCGGCGGACAACTTCGTCAGGTGCGGGTGCGACACCGCATGAGAGCCAATGGCGACACCGCGATCGGCGTGCTCGAGAAGCGCGTCCCAGTCCATCGTCGCCAGCTGCTCGCGATCGTCGCCTGCCAGCTCGGGAAGCGTCAGCGGCGCTCCCGTACGCGCGTAACTAGTACAGACGAAAATCTGGATGGGCACACCGAGCAGCTCGAGCGCGGGGAAAATGCTCGCCGCGCTCCGAAATGCGTCATCGAACGTCGCGTGCACCGGCCGGAAGCGCGACAGGACGCGGATCTGCCGCAGCAGCAGGTCGGGCTGGATTGCGAGCCGGTGCTCCCAGGTAGGCGAGACGGCGTGGTAACAGAGGACGAGCGGTCTCACGCCGGCGACCCGGCCCCGACGACTACGCCGCCTTGATTTCCATGATCTTGAACTTCATCTTTCCGCGCGGAGCGGCCACCTCGACCGTCTCTCCCTTCTTCTTGCCGATGATCGCCTTGCCGACCGGGGACTCGTTGGAGAGCTTGTTCTCCGCCGGGTTCGCCTCGGCCGAGCCGACGATGTGGTACTCGATCGTCTCCTTGGCCGCGACGTCGCGGAGCTTCACCTTCGAGCCGACCGAAACGACGTCTTTCGCGATGTCCTTCTTCGAGATGACTCGTGCGTCGCGCATCCGCTCCTCGAGCGTGGCGATGCGATGCTCGAGCAGCATCTGCTCGTTCTTGGCGTCGTCGTACTCCGCGTTCTCCGCGATGTCGCCGAATTCCCGCGCAATGCGAATCCGCTCGGCAACCTCGCGGCGCCTCGTCGTCGAGAGCACCTCGATCTCGTCCTTGAGCTTCTCGTAACCCTCGGGTGTGAGGATGACTTCCTTCACTGCTGATGCACCCCTTCTTATGAAAAAAGCGCGGCGCAAGGGCGCCGTCGCGGGCGGGAATGGTAGCTACACGGGCGAGGGTCGTCAACACGGCCTCGGGGGTACTATTTTCGGCTCTGTGCAGGTAGATCTTCGAGAGTCCTGGTGGATCGGCGAGGTCGAGATCCCGACCCGCCTGGTGCTGGCCCCCATGGCGGGTGTCTCTGTGCAGGCCTTTCGCCGCCAGGGCCGCCGCTACGGAGCCGGCCTCGTCTGCTCGGAGATGGTGAGTTGCGCCGGCTTGGAGCATCGAAACGAGCGCACTTTGGGCTATTTACGGGTGGGCCGGGACGAGCATCCCCTGGCGATCCAGATCTTCGGCTCGGAGGCCGGCGTCATGGCGGAAGCCGCGCGAATGGTGGTCGCGGCCGGTGCGGACATCGTCGACATCAACTTCGGGTGCCCTGTGCGGAAGGTGACCAAGACCGGCGCCGGCGCGACGCTGCTGGACGATCCGTCCCGTGCGTGCGCAATCGTCGACGCAGTCGCGTCCGCGGTCGACGTCCCAGTGTCGGTGAAGATGCGCCGCGGGCTGGAGGATGGCTCGCGTGCATGTTTGATCGTGGGCCCACAGCTGGTCGCTGCGGGAGCCGCGACACTGACGCTGCATCCGCGCTCTGCGCGGCAGATGTACACGGGTGTTGCAGATCACTCGCTGACAGCCGAGCTCGTCGAGCTCGTCGACGTTCCCGTGATTGCATCCGGCGACGTCACGTCACGTGCGCGGGCGCAGAGCGTGCTGGCGCTGACCGGCGCTTCCGCGGTGATGGTCGGACGCGGAGCGCAGGGAAATCCGTGGGCGCTGCGGGAGATCGTCGACGGCGACGCGGAGGAGCCGTCGCGCGAGGAGGTCGCGGCGGAGCTGATCCTGTTCGTGCGTGAGACCGTGCGCGAGCTCGGGGAACATCGTGCCGGCGGGTTCCTGAAGAAGTTCTACGGGTGGTATCTCGGCCGAGGACGGTTCCCGAAGCCGTTCAAACAGGAGATCGTCCAGCTGGAGACGACGGACGAAGTGGTCACGCGCCTGTTCGCAGCAGCACCGGGTGCGGCCGAAATCGTGGAGCGCCTCGAAGCGGAGCTCCCGGATCGCGCAGACGAGATCCTGCTCGACTCGATGCCGATCTCCATCTACGGCGGCGGCTAGCTCACGGGGGCCGCTCCTAGGGGCGGGCGCCCTCAGGCGTGGTGTCAGACACCATCGCCGTTGTGTGACGTAAGTGGGACGAGAGTGCGTTGCGCGCTGAGGCGGCGTCGCTGCGCGGCTAACGTCGTCTCATGGCACGCGCCCTGCGCTTCGAAGAGCGGGACGGCATCTACCACGTCGGTTCGCGCGGGAACAACGGGGAGATGATGTTCCGGGACGAGATCGACCGGATGGAGTGGCTGCGCCTGTTCGCCAAAGTCGCTGCCAGGTTCCGGTGGATCGGCTGGACATACGTCCTCATGGGCAACCACTTTCACTTCGTGGTGCAGATCCCGTACGGCGGCCTCTCACGCGGGATGCAACTGCTCAACACGAGTTATTCGGTGAGGACCAACAAGCGTTACGGCCGGACCGGGCACCTCGTCAGGAACCGCTTCTATTCCGGCCTCGTCGAGGACGAGGCCCACTTGATGGAGGCAATCCGGTACATCGTCCTCAATCCAGTGCGTGCCGGCCTCTGTCAGTCGCCGGCGGACTGGTCGTGGAGCAGCTACCGCGCTTGCGCAGGGACGGAGCTCGCGCATCCGTTTCTGTCGGTGGATCGCGTTCTCGGCCTCTTCGGGAAACGTCCTGCGGCGGCGCGGGAGGAGTTCTGCGCCTTCGTCCGCGAAGGCCACGTCCCGGTGTCAGACACCGGTCTGGAGGGATCCCGCCGCTATGACCTAGCGGTTCCGCTCCCAGACGAGACGTAGCCCCTCCAGCGTGAGGAACGGGTCGACCTGCTCGATCGTGGTCGCGTGGGGATAGATCAGCTCGGCGAGGCCACCCGTTGCAATTGCACGCGCATCGGTGCCGAGCTCCCTTCGGATCGCCGTGACGATCCCGTCCACCTGGCCGGCGAAGCCGTACACGACGCCCGACTGCAGCGCTGCGACCGTCGTCTTGCCGATCACGCTCGGCGGCTCGACGAAGTCGACCTTGCGCAGGCGCGCGGCGCGCTCGAACAGAGCGTCCATCGAGATCTCGATCCCCGGCGCCAACACGCCGCCCACGTACTCCCCGTCCGCTGACACCACGTCGAAGTTCGTCGAGGTTCCGAAGTCGACGACGATGCACGGCGCGCCGTAGCGGTCAGCCGCCGCGACCGCATTCGCGACCCGGTCAGGACCGACCTCGCGCGGGTCGTCGTAGCGGACGGTGATGCCGGTCTTGACTCCCGGCCCGAGCTCCAGCAGCTCCGCGTCGGCGTAACGCCCGGCGAACTCCTGGTACGAGCGCACGAGCTGCGGCACCGTGGATGCCAGCGAGATTCCGTCCACCTGTCCCAGGTCGAGGAAGCTCTTGTATTGCACACCCAACTCGTCCCCGCTCCGATGGCGCTCAGTGGCGATACGCCAGTGCTCGGTCAGCTCCGGGCCGTCGAACAGCCCGAACATCGTCTGGGTGTTCCCCACGTCGACCGCTAGCAGCATGTCGGCTCTAGAGGTCGTCGTCCGCGGACAACGACTCGCCGATCTTCTCGGCCAGCGCTTCTGCGGTGAGGCTCGGCTCGTCGCCGTCCTTCCGGAGCTCCTCCACCGTCACGTCACTCGAGGTCCAGACCTCGGCGCGCGGGATGATCCGGGTCGGCCTGTTCTTGTCCCACACCCAGACGTCTTCCATCTTCAAATGGAAGAAGGGATAGTGCGGCTGCGAGATCTGGGCGAGGTCGAGCTTGTTGCAGAGGTACGTCGCGTCCTGCGTGAGAACGCAGTAGCGGAAGAGGCCGAAGACGGCGGTGTATTCCTTCTTCAGCTGGAGCTCGAGCTCGGCCTCGAATTCGTCGAGCTCGTCGAGGTTACTCATCCAACTGAGTCTAGCTTTGCAAGCAGGACCTGGACCGAGCCCCGCCCCGGCACCTCCAGGTCACGATCCAGCTCCACGAGCGGCTCGAGGACGAAGCGGCGCTCGTGCAAACGCGGGTGCGGAACCTTGAGCAGAGGCTCGTCGATCGTCTCGTCTCCGTAGAGCAGCAGGTCGAGGTCGAGTGTTCGCGGCCCGTGCGGCGGCGCGGTGCTCCGGTCCCGGCCGAACGCGCGCTCGAGCTCGAGCAGAGCACCCAGGAGCGCACGGGCAGACAGCGCCGTCTCGAGCTCCACCGCCCCGTTGAGGAACCGGGGCTGGTCGACGTAGTCGACAGGCTCGGTGTCGCGGAAGCTCGACACGCCCTTGACCTCGACGTCGGCAAGTCCACGCATGCGCCCGATTGCGGCCCTCAGGGTCTCGCGCCGCTCGCCGAGGTTCGACCCCAGGCCGATGAAGGCTCTGACCATGCCCGGAGCCTAGGGATCGCGACTACTGTGCGGGGACGGTGGCGCCCAGGCTCCTCATCGTCCTCGCCGTGTTCCTCGTGACGGCAGCACCGGCTCGGGCAGACCTCGTGCAGCTCGATCGGGCGCAGGCAGGGAAAGGCGCTCGGCTGGCCCGCGCCGCCGGTGGGTCGGAGCTCGCGCACGACTTGCTGATCTGGCGCGTTCCCTCGTCCGCGGTGACAGACCTTCGCCGGGCCGGGGTCGTCCGAATCAGCCGACCCGAACGGCTGCTCCGAACCACCGCGTCGTCGCTGCAGCTCGCGACCGACCCGCTTGTCCCATTCGAGTGGTGGCGCGCCGCCGTCGGCGCCGACCAGGTCGACTCGCCGGGGCCCGGCAAACCCGTGACGGTCGTGGATTCCGGGGTCGACCTGAATCACCCGGAATTTGCCACGCGCGCGAACACGACCGCATTGAATGCGCAGACGACGACCGACGCCGACGAGGACCACGGGACGGCCGTGGCATCCGTGGTCGGCGCAACCAACAACGGCGTCGGCATCGTGGGGATCTACCCCGACGCGGTCCTGCGTGTCTGGGACGCAAGCCCGTTCGGTTTTCTCAACGAAGGCGCCGCGATCGAGGGGATCTACGAGGCGGCACGGCGCGGCGTCGGTGTGATCAATCTCAGCTTCGGCGGTGAGGACGACGATCCGCTGCTCGACGATTCGATCCGGTTCGCCTTTCGCTCGGGCTCACTTGTCGTCGCTGCCGCGGGCAACGAGGCGCTCGACGGCAACCCGCCGAACTTCCCCGCGTTCTATCCGCACGTTCTCACCGTCGGCGCGACGACCGAGAGCAACAACGTCGCGATCTTTTCGACCATCTCGCCGACCGTCGACATGGCTGCCCCCGGCGTGCACATCCCGGTGGCGGAGACGCTGAAAGAGGAGCCGACCGGCTACAGCACTACGGGCAGCGGCACGAGCTTCGCGTCGCCGCTCGTGGCCGGCGCGGCAGCGTGGGTCTGGACGACACGGCCGGACCTCGACAACACGCAGTTGTTCGAGTTGATGCGCCGCTCTGCGACGGACATCGCGGCACGGGGATTCGACAATGCGTCGGGCTACGGTCTGCTGAACATCCCCAGCGCGCTCAACTTCCGGACGCCCACGAGTGACCCACAAGAGCCGAACGAGAAGCCGCGTGAGATCGAGGCGCGCGGTTTGTTCACGACCGCGACCCCGCCACTGACGACGGCCGGACATACCGCAGGTTCGATTACGGCCCGGGTCGACCGCAGCGAAGACCCGATCGACCTCTACCGTGCCTGGGCCCCCGCAGGGCACACGCTGCGGGCACAAGTCACCGGCTCGGTGCGGGTGCGCGTGCTGGAGCGCACGACGCGCTTGCATCCACTGGCTATCGGAAAGCGCGGAGTCGCCGCATACCGGAACCCGGGCAAAGGCGCGTACGTCTACGTCGAGGTTCGTCCCGCGGTCCGTCTCGCCGAGTATCGGCTCCGCGTCACGGCCGTTCGCAGGTAACGCCGGTCCACTCCGCCCACGCGACACCGGGCTTGCGAACCGATACACGCACTCTCTTGACGGGCAAATCGGCGCTGAGCGCGTCGGCAACGGCGGCCGCGAGCGTCTCGAGTAGCCGGTAGCTCGCCGCGTCGCTGACGCTCTTGACGATGTCGCGCACCCGGCGATAGTCGACTGTCGCCTCGATCGCATCCTCCTTCGGCTCGTCGATCTCCAGCGTGACGTCGAACAGGAACGTCTGTCCCTCACGACGCTCGTCGTCGTTGACGCCGTGCCGGCCGAAGAGCTCGAGCCCGTGGACGTCGACGATCATCCGGCCACTGCGGTCGCGACCGTGAGCGCCTCGACGTGCTCGCGCACGTCATGGGCGCGGAGGATCGTCGCACCGCGCTCGTACGCGGAGACCGCTGCCGCGATGCTGGCCGCGAGCGATCCCGTCGTGGCCCGTGCGTCGCCGACGATGCGGCCGAGTGAGCTCTTGCGCGAGAAACCGACGACGACAGGGCGGCCGAGCGCCGTCAGGACGTCGAGGCGGCGGACGAGCTCGAAGTTCTGCTGGACGGTCTTGCCGAAGCCGATGCCGGGATCAAGCGCGATGCGATCCTCCGGGATGCCGGCCGCGACGGCGAAACGCAGACGCTCCTCGAGGAAGGCGGCGACCTCGGACGCAACGTCGTCGTAGCTCGGTTTCTCCTGCATCGTGCGCGGCTCGCCCTGCATGTGCATCAAACAGACGTACGCGCCCGATTCGGCCACGACCTCCGGCATCTGCGCGTCGCCTCTGAACGCCGTCACGTCGTTGACGAGCTCGGCGCCGAGCTCGAGAGCGCGGCGAGCGACCTCGGCCTTCGCTGTATCGATCGAGACCGGCGCGCCGTGCAGCGACTCGAGCACCGGGACGACCCGGCGGAGCTCCTCCTCGGCGGAGACTCCGTCGGAGCCCGGCCGCGTCGACTCACCGCCGATGTCGACGATCGCAGCGCCTTCGTCCACCATCCGCCAGCCGGCGGCCGCTGCGGCTGCGGGTTGAAGGTGGACACCGCCGTCGGAGAAGGAGTCGGGCGTCACGTTGACGACTCCCATCACCGACGGACGCGCGAATCGTTCCTCGATTGAAGGGCGCTCGTTTGACACCAATGGATACTTTGACCGATGGGGGATCTCGACGTGCGTCGGCGCGCGGCGTGGAGGTTCGTGCGCGCCATGATTCGTTCTCAGGCAAGCGGGGTCGTCGGCGCCGCTCTCTCCGGCCTGCTCTGGCAGGCAGGAGCGGTGGCCGCGCCGCTCATGGTCAAGTATGCGATCGACCGCGGGGTGCTGACGAAGGACAGCCACGCGCTGCTGATCTGGCTCGCCGCCCTGCTGGGGGTCGGGCTCTTGGAGATGACGGCAGGCGCCGCGCGACACCTCTACGCGATCCGGAACCGGGCGCGGTCGGATGCGCGCGTCCGCGACGCGATCTTCGCGCACTCACTGCGTCTCGACGCGAGCTACCACGATCGCGTCGGGCCCGGCGAGCTGATGTCGCGCGCGTCCTCCGACTCGGAGCACGTTGCGCGGATGATGGACTCGATTGGGCACACGATCGGCTACGTGCTGACGGTGTTCGCGGTCGCCGTCGTGCTACTCGTCCTCGACTGGCAGCTCGCGTTGATCGTGTTGATCCCGCTGCCCCTGATCTCGCTCGCGGGCTGGGCGTACTCGCGGCGCTACTACGTGCGTACGGAACGCTTGCAGGAGCGTTGGGGCGAGGCTGCGACGCTGGTGGAGGAGACGGTGAGCGGTATCCGCGTCGTGAAAGGCCTCGGAGCCGGTGGCCCACTCGCCGCCGAGTTCCGGAGGCGCAGCCGGTTGATCGTCGACCGCGCGCTCGAGATCGCTCGGCTTGATGCCGTGTTCCTCCCGACCCTCGAGTTCCTGCCGATGCTCGGGCTGATCGCGGTGCTCTGGCTCGGCGGCCACCGCGTCATCTCCGGCGATCTGAGCCTCGGCTCGTTCGTCGCGTTCAACGCCTACATCGCGATGCTCGTCTGGCCGTTGCGCGTGCTCGGGCAGCGCGTCACGACCTTGCAGAAGGCGGTCGGCGCGAGCGCGCGGATCAGCGAGGTACTGGACGCCGAACCGCAACTGCGCGACCCGCGGCATCCCGAGGTGCTCGACCGTCCCGTGCGCGGAGACGTGCGCCTGGCAGGAGTCCAGTTCGGTCACGAAGGGGGACACCCTGTCTGGACGGGCTCGACCTGCACGTCGCGCCGGGAGAGTCGGTCGCACTCGTCGGGGCGACGGGCTCCGGCAAGAGCACGGTCGCGGGCCTGCTCGCCCGGCTCTACGACCCGGATGCGGGCAGCGTCTCGCTCGACGGTCACGACGTCCGGGAGCTGCGCATCTCAGACGTCCGAGGCGCTGTCGCGCTCGTCTTCGAGGAGACCTTCCTCTTCACGGACACGGTCCGCGAGAACATCCGCTTCGCGCGTCCGGATGCGCATGACGAAGATGTCGAACGCGCGGCCGAGCTGGCCGGTGCGGCCGGGTTCATCGCCGACCTGCCGGACGGCTACGACACGCCGCTCGGAGAGCGCGGTTTCTCCCTCTCGGGCGGGCAGCGCCAGCGCGTGGCGATCGCACGGGCGATCCTGGCCGATCCCGCCGTCCTCGTGCTCGACGACGCGACTTCGGCGGTCGACGCGACGAAGGAGCACGAGATCCGCGCGGCGCTGGCGACGGTCATGTCGGGGCGCACCACCCTGGTGATCGCGCATCGTCCCGCGACGATCGCGCTGGCCGATCGCGTCGCGGTGCTGGAGGGCGGCCGGATCGTGGAACAGGGAACGCATTCCGAGCTGCTGCGATCGTCGCTGCGCTACCGGTCCTTGCTCGCCCTGGAGGACGCCGCATGATGGAGCGCGCCTCGGCGAAGACCGTCTGGCTGCACACGCGCGGGCTCCTGCGGCCGGTGCGGAGTCGCTACCTCGGCGCGGGCGCGATGGTGATGCTCTCGACGTTGATCACGCTCGCGGGCCCCGCCCTGGTGCGGTACGCGGTCGACGCGGGGATCGAGAAGAACGACGTGCAGCCGCTCAACGAGGCTGCGCTCGTCTTCCTCGGGCTGGCGGTGTTGAAGCCGTTCGTTGTGCGTACGCAGATCCTGCTCGCGGCCACGGCCGGGGAGCGGTTCCTCGACAGCCTGCGTGTCGCCGCCTTCGACAAGCTGCAGGCGCTGCCGCTGGGCTTCTTCGAGCGCGAGCGCGCGGGCGTGCTCGTGTCGAGGCTCACCTCGGACGTGCAGTCGTCGAACGAGTTGGTGCGCGACGCGCTCGTGGAGATCTTCGGCAGCGGGCTGCAGATCGTTCTCACGGTGGTGGCGCTCGTGTTGTTGTCGCCGAAGCTGGCGCTGATCTCCCTGGTGGCCCTGCCGATCCTGATCGCGTCGAGCTGGAGCTTCCATCACGGCGCAGGACACGCGTATCACGCGATCCGCGACCGGGTGGCGGACACGCTCACGGTCCTGCAGGAAGGTCTCGCGGGCGTCCGGGTCGTGCAGGCATTCAGACGGGAGGGAAAGACGCTCGACCGCTACCGACCTCGGAGCCAGGCGCAGGTGAGTGCCTGGCGCCGTGCCTCTTTCGTGAACATCAGGCTGTTCGCCTTCCTGCCGCTGGCGCAGGCGTCTGCGCTGATCGTCGTGTTGCTGGCGGCGTCGTCGATGTACCGAGAACGGCGAGATCACGATCGGGACGATCACCGCGTTCGTGCTGTATCTGATCCAGCTCTTCGACCCGATCGGACGATTCACGGAATGGCTCGGCGAGTTCCGGCAAGGACTGGCGGCGCTCGCGAAGATCGTCGGGCTGCTCGAGGTGCCGACTCCGATCGAGGAGCGGCCCGATGCGGTCGCGCTTCCGCAAGAGGGCGTGCTCGCCCTGCGAAACGTCACGTTCGGCTACGCAGAAGGGCGACCGGTCGTTCGCGAGCTGACGCTGGAGCTTCATCCCGGTGAGCATGTCGCCCTCGTCGGCGCAACTGGGGCAGGGAAGTCCACAGTCGCGAAGCTGTTGACGCGTCAGTACGACCCGCAGGAGGGGCGCATCGAGCTCGGCGGCGTCGACCTCCGCGATGCGACGTTGGAGTCGCTGCATCGGCGAATCGTCCTGTTGCCGCAGGAGGGACACCTGTTCAGCGGAACGATCGCGGACAACGTGCGCCTGGCTCATCCGGATGCGACGGACGAAGAGGTGCGGGATGCACTGAAGCGGATCGGGGAGCTAGAGCGATTCGAGTCGTTACCGGACGGTCTCGAGACGGACGTGCAAACGAGAGGCGTGCGCCTGTCAGCCGGCGAGCGTCAACTGGTGGGCATCGCGCGCGTCGCCTTGGCTGATCCCGCGGTGATCGTGCTCGACGAGGCGACGTCGAGCCTGGACCCGGCGACGGAGGCAGCCGTCGAGCGAGCGCTGGCCGCGGTCGTCGAGGGCCGGACGGTCGTGACCATCGCGCATCGTCTGTCGACCGCAGAGCGGGCCGACCGGGTGGCCGTCATGGAACACGGACATCTCGTGGAAGTCGCAAGCCACGACGAGCTCGTAGAGCAAGGTGAGCGCTACGCCCGTCTGTGGGCGTCATGGCAGGCCGGGCTCGCCGCGCCAGCCGTCCCCTGAGCTGTTAGGGCCCGCCCCCGGCTGTGACCACAAAGGCTGGCGTGGTCAGCCCTTGTCGTTTGGATCAGTGGCTGTAGCCTTGGTGGTACTCGTGCATGACGGCGTGGCCCTTCCCGCGCGCGATCAGCCAGCGGTTCACCGCCCACGCCGGGCCGAATGCGATTGCGAACCCGAGCGCGATGCTCCACCAGAACTTGGCGTCGCCCAGACCCGCGGCCAGCGCTCCCGGCACGACGAGGACGAACGCGTTGTCGACCGCTTCCATGATCACGATCGACACCGTGTCGGCCGCTAGCGCGACACCCGTCGCCTGACGCAGCGAAAGGCCCGCACGGAGCACCGGCCAAAGCGTCAGTAGGTAGCCGAAGAAAAACGCGAGCACCACCGCAATCAGGATCGAGGCGGTGTTCCCCCACCCCGCCGCGGTGGCGATCGCCATGCCGAGCACCTCGCCGATCGCGCAGCCCGTGAGGCAGTGCGTCGTCGCCGAGAAAGCGGCGTGGTTCAGGTCCTGTTCAGCGTGTGCGTGCAAAGCGCTGCACGGCCTCCATGAGCTCCTTGCTCTTCGCCGCCGCCTCCTTCGGATCTCCCGAGGAGAGCGCATCCGTCACGCAATGTCGTACGTGATCGTCGAGCAGCTTGAGGGCCAGGCTCTCGAGCGCGGTGTTCACCGCGGCGACCTGGGTGAGGATGTCGATGCAGTAGCGGTCGTCCTCCACCATCCGCTCGATGCCGCGCACCTGACCTTCGATGCGATGAAGGCGCTTGACGAGCGCGTCGTTGTCGTAACCGTGCTTCATTCATGCCTCCCTGGTGCTGTGGAACCGCCGCAGCCGCAGCGAGTTCGTGACGACGAAGACGCTCGAGAAAGCCATCGCGGCCGCGGCGACGATCGGATTGAGATAGCCCGCGACCGCAAGCGGAATGGCGGCGACGTTGTAGGCGAAAGCCCAGAAGAGATTCCCTTTGATCGTGCGTAGCGTCCGGCGGGCAAGCCGGATGGCATCCGCGGCGCCCCGCAGGTCGCCGGAGACGAGCGTCAGATCCGATGCCTCGATCGCGACGTCGGTGCCGGTGCCGATCGCGATCCCGAGGTCGGCACGCGCCAACGCCGGCGCATCGTTGACGCCGTCTCCCACCATCGCGACGACCTCGCCGGCATCCTGCAGGCGGCGTATCTCGGCTTCCTTCTCTTGCGGCAGGACCTCGGCGAGCACGCGCCCGATCCCGACCTCGTCCGCAACGCGGCGCGCCGTGGCCTTGTCGTCGCCCGTGAGAAGCACGGCTTCGAGGCCGAGCGCCTCCAACTGACGGACTGCTTCACGGCTGGTCGGTTTGACCGTGTCGCGCACGACAAAAGTCGCGCGCGGCTCTCCGTCCCACGACACAGTGATTGCCCCGTTGCGGCGAACCACCTCAACGTCTCTTCCCTGGACGACCCCGTGCACGCCGACACCCGGAACATTCCGGAACTCGGTCACAGGCGGCAGTGCCCCCAACTCACGGCGCGCTGCGTCTGCGATTGCGCGGGCAATCGGATGCTCGCTCGCGGCCTCGACGGCGCCGGCAAGAAGAAGGACATCCCGCCGCGCCGCGCCGTTGAGCGGAGCAACCTCGACGAGCTCCATCTTCCCCGTCGTCACGGTGCCCGTCTTGTCGAGGATCACGGTCCCGACGCGGCGCGTCTGTTCGAGGATTTCGGGGCCTTTGATCAAGATGCCGAGTTGCGCTCCGCGGCCCGTTCCGACCATGAGCGCCGTCGGTGTCGCCAGACCGAGCGCGCAAGGACAGGCGATGATCAGCACCGCGACTGCTGCGGTAAAGGCGTCGCTGACGTTTCCGGCGAACGCGAGCCAGCCGACGAGCGTCCCGAGTGCGATGACCAGCACGATGGGGACGAACACGCCGGAGATGCGATCGACCAATCGCTGGATCGGCGCCTTCCCAGCCTGTGCCTCGGCGACAAGACGGGCGATCTGAGCCAGAGCCGTCTCCGCACCAACCTTCGCCGCGCGAACCACGAGCCGCCCGTACGTGTTGATCGTCGCACCTGCAACCGCTTCGCCGGGCTCGACGTCGATCGGCATCGACTCCCCGGTGAGCATCGACTGGTCGACAGCGGATTCCCCCTCGACGACGACACCGTCGGTCGCGATCTTCTCGCCGGGCCGGACGACGAACACATCACCAACCTGCAGCTGTTCGACCGGCACGAGAACCTCCGCGCCGTTTCGAAGCATCAGCGCCTCCTTGGCGCCGAGCTCTAGGAGCGCCCGAATCGCGGCGCCCGAGCGCCTGCGGGCCCGTGCCTCGAGAAAGCGGCCGAGCAGGATCAGCGTCGTGATGACGCCGGCGACCTCGAAGTAGATATCGGCGTTCAGCCCCGCGACGAGGACAGCGACCGACCACCCCCAAGCCGCCAGGGTGCCGATGGAGACGAGCGTGTCCATCGTCGCCGTGAAATGACGCGCGTTGACAAGGGCGGCACGATGGAACGGCAATCCAGCCCAAAGCACGATCGGAGTCGCGAGCGCAAACGCGAGCCACTCCCAGCCGCCGAACTGCAGCGGGGGCACCATCGACAGCAGGAGGAGCGGAACCGTCAGCGCTGCCGACGCGAGCAGGCGGTTACGTAGAGGGCGGACGAGATCGGTCTTCGTCTCGGCGTCAGACGGAAGCGCAGCGGTGTAACCCGCAGCCTCGACCGTACGCACCAGGTCCGGCGGCTGCACGTGGCCCGCGTCGTACGCAACGGAGGCAAGCTCCGTCGCGTAGTTGACATTGGCCTCGACGACCCCCTCGAGCTTGTTGAGCTTCTTCTCCACCCGCGCAGCGCACGAGGTGCAGGTCATGCCGCCGATCTCGAGCTCGATGCGGCTTGGGGTTTCGATCGAGGTCATCGAGCCATGGTACCCCCAGGGGGTACTAGGCCCGGGACTTAGCCCTTAGCGCCTTCGGGCGGCGGAGGCTGCATGGTCGCCCCGGGAATCGGGAACGGCCGGGTCTTCGGCTCGGGCTTGCGCTTCTTCTCCGCCTCGGGCTCGGGCTCTGCCTTGGGCGCCGGAGTCTTCTCTGCAAAGACCGACTCCTCCGACTCGCCCGTGAGCAGGCGGTCGAACTGGTCCTTGTCGATCGTCTCGCGCTCGATGAGGATCAGCGAGAGCCGGTGCAGCTCGTCGATGTGCACCTTGAGCACCTCGGTCGCGGTCATGTGCGCTTCCTCGATCACGCGGCGGATCTCGTCGTCGATCTCGCGCGCGATCTCTTCCGAGTAATCGGGCTCGTTGCCCATCTCGCGGCCGAGGAACGGCATGTCGTGGTTGCGACCGAGGACGCGCGGACCGAGCTTCTCGCTCATCCCGAAGCGCATGATCATCTGCTTCGCGGTGTGTGTGACCTTCTCGAGGTCGTTCGCCGCGCCGGTGGTGACCTCGTTGAAGACGATCTCCTCAGCGGCGCGACCGCCGAGAGTCATGGCGAGCTGGTTCATCAAAGTCTGCTTCGTCGTCAGATAGCGGTCTTCGCGCGGCAGTGAGATCGTGTAGCCGAGCGCCTGGCCGCGACCGATGATCGAGATCTTGTGCACGTCGGACTCACCATCGAGGTAGTGCCCGACGATCGCGTGGCCGAGCTCGTGGTAGGCGGTGATCTTCCGCTCCTCCTCGGAGAAGAGACGCGTCTTCTTCTCCGGGCCGGCGATCACGCGCATGATCCCTTCCTCGAGCTCGTCCTGCTCGATCACCTTCTTGCCGCGGCGCGCTGCGAGCAGCGCAGCCTCGTTGACGAGGTTCGCCAGGTCGGCGCCGGTGAAGCCCGGCGTCCCTGCAGCCAGCGCGTCGAGATCGATCTCGGATGCCAGCGGCTTGCCCTTCGAGTGAACCTCGAGGATCTTCTTGCGTCCGTTGCGGTCGGGCCGGTCGACGACGATCTGGCGGTCGAAGCGCCCGGGGCGCAGCAGCGCCGGGTCGAGGATGTCCGGCCGGTTGGTGGCCGCGATCAAGATGATGTTGTCCTTCAGCTCGAACCCGTCCATCTCGACGAGGAGCTGGTTCAGCGTCTGCTCGCGCTCGTCGTGACCGCCGCCGAGCCCGGCGCCACGGTGACGGCCGACCGCGTCGATCTCGTCCATGAACACGATGCAGGGCGATGCCTGCTTCGCCTGCTCGAAGAGGTCGCGGACGCGCGAGGCACCGACGCCGACGAACATCTCGACGAAGTCGGAACCTGAGATGGAGAAGAACGGCACGCCTGCCTCGCCGGCGACCGCGCGCGCGAGGAGCGTCTTGCCGGTACCGGGCGGCCCGTAGAGCAGCACACCCTTCGGGATGCGTGCGCCGAGCGCCTGGAACTTCTTCGGGTTCTCGAGGAACTCCTTGATCTCTTGCAGCTCTTCGACCGCTTCCTCGACGCCGGCGACGTCCTTGAAGCCGATCTTCGGCGAGTCCGGCGTCATCCGCTTCGCGCGCGACTTCCCGAAGGACATCACCTTCGAGCCGCCGCCTTGCACCTGGTTCATCAGGAAGATCCAGAAACCGAACAGCAGGACGAACGGCAGCAGCGACGTGAGGATCGACCACCACGCCGAGCCGCCCGTTCCCTTCGAGTCGAACGACACCTTGTGGTCCGCCATCAGCGTCTGCAGGTCGGCGGCCGACTGGTCGCTCGGATAGTGGACCGAGCCCTTGGTCTTGTCGGTCTTCGTGTAATTCAGCGCCTGCTTGCTCGGGTTGAAGACGATCGCGCTGAACGCGCAGCCGGGGTTAGTGGGGGTGTGGCACTTCTCGATCTCGCTCTGGACCGAGGAGAGCGTCATCTTGGAGCTGGTCGCGTTGTGGCCGCTGAGCGTCTGCAGAGCCAGCCAGACGAGCGCCGCGATAATCACGAGCGGGAAGAGCGCGCTGCGGAAGAATCGATTCACTAAGCCTCTTTCGGCAGGGTACCAGCCTCGGTTTGAGCTACAGCGCCCCCAAAAGGGGGTGGTCCGGCTTTTTCAGGCGCCCTCGGGCACCAACTCCGAATCCAATACGCCCACGTAGGGCAGGTTCCTGTATCGCTCGGCGAAATCGAGCCCGTAGCCGACCACGAAGCGGTTGGGAATCTCGAAGCCGATGTAGCGGACAGGCACGTCGATCTCGCGCCGGTCCGGCTTGGTCAGGAGCGCACAGACTTCGAGCGTGGCCGGCTCGCGGGCCTCGAGATTTCGCATCAGGTACGACAGGGTCAGCCCCGAGTCGATGATGTCCTCGACCACGAGCACGTTGCGGCCCTCGATGTTGATGTCCAGGTCCTTGAGGATCCGGACGACGCCCGACGAGTCGGTCTGCGCCCCGTAGCTCGAGATCGCCATGAAGTCGATCTCGCAGGGAATCGCGAGGGTGCGCATGAGGTCGGCCATGAAGAAGACGGCGCCCTTGAGCACACCGATCAGCAGCAGGTCCCGACCGGCGTAGTCGGCCGAGATCTCCTCGCCGAGCTCGACCACGCGCGCTCGGAGCCGGTCCTCGTCGATCAGGACGTCCGAGACGCCGCGCTCGAGCTCAGTCTGCGACACGTTCGACGAGCACTCCTTCCGCCTCGACGATGCCGGGCACTGCGACGACGTCGTCCCCGCGCACGACGAGCGGCCACGACTCGCGTGCGGAACGGGGGATCTTCGCGTCGACGAACACGTCCTGGATCTTCTTCGATCTCCCGGCGAGCCGATCGCCGGCGCGCCAGGCCCGTACCTTAAGGCCTGGGAGCTTCGAGGCGATCCGCCACTCCCCCCAGCGCACCTCGCCGTCGAGTGTGACGGGAGTGTTTTCCACCCAGATGTGGTCGTACTCGCGGACGGCGGTCAGCCCGGCGCCGAGGTCGAGTCGCCTCGACCCCACGGTCGATGCGAGTAGTTCGTCGAGCGCCGAGGGCTCCCCAGACGCGAGCCGGAGCAGGTTGCGCTCTGCCGCGGGATGCAGCTCGCGCAGGCGTGGCAGGATCTCCTCCCTGATCAGTCCGCGCTTCGTGTCGGTGTTGGACTCGTCGTTCCGGAACTCCAGTCCTTCCGCGCGGCAGTACTCCTCGGTTTCCTCACGCCACACCGTCAGCAGCGGGCGAACCACCCCGTCTTCGCGGCGCAGCTTGATCCCCTTCGCGACCCCACTCGCCACAACCCGGTAGAGGACGGTCTCCACCTGGTCGGAGGCAGTGTGCCCCGTTGCACGCAGACGGTCCCTCGCGAACGAGTACCGGATCTCGCGCCAGTCGTCCTCGGTGCGTCCACCGCTGCCGTCCACCACCTCGGCCCCGAACCGCTCGGCACAGAAGCGCGCGTCGTCGTCGGAGGCTTCACCCCGTAGCGCGTGGTTCACGTGGAGCGCGGAGACTCGATAGCCGAGCGCGGTCAGCGCGTGCCAGAGGCAGGTCGAGTCGGCGCCGCCCGAGACGAGGCAGGTCACCTCGCCGCCAGGGGCGATCAAGTCGTGCCGGCGGATCAGCCCTTCGACCCGCGCGCGCAGCGCTTCCCTGTCCACGAGAACAGGGTAGACAGGCGAGGGATTGCCGGCCACGGCTCAGTAGCCGATATTTCGGGCATGGCGGAGTTCTTCCAGGCCTGGCGAAAGCGACAGGCCGAAATGCAAGCTGCAGACTGGATCGAGGAGCAGGAGGAAGCCCGCCGTGCGGTGCTGGAGCTGCCCGATGTCCTTAGGGAACAGGCCCGGCTTGCAGTCGAGAAGCTGATCGACGGTCCGGATGCCGAGGTCGAAGGAGCTCTTGAAGAGCTCGATCACCTACTTGAGCCTCATCCGGAGCTAAGAGAGCGCTTCTTCCACCTGCGCGTGGTCGACGACGCCGTCGAGTTCCTGAAGTAGCTAGAGCAGAGGGGAAACGTCGCAGCCGCGCTTGGCCAGCGCCGGCTTCGCCTTCGCGAGGACATCGTGCGCGAAGTTCGCAAGACCGTAGGCCCGGTAGATGTACTCGCCGGGATCCTTGTGGTGCTTGTCGGCCCGGATGGCTCGGCCGTAGTTCAGGAACATCGCGCGCAGGATCGCGCGCGTCTTCGACAGCGACGGATCGCTCGGATTCGTGTTGAGCAGGCTCGTGATCGCGGAGTCCGTCTGCATGATCACGTCGTCGGCCTCGGCCTCGCCCTGCAGATAGTCCTGTGAGAGCGTCCCGAGGGCGGCCATGTTCAGCTGGGCGGCGCCCAGGAACTGCCGGTCGGTTGCCGAGCAGGTGTGGCTGACAGCAGCGTTGCTGTTCCCACCGATGACGAGGACCGAAGAACTCACAGCGACCAGCGCCACAGCGAGTCCCGCAGCCGCAGTGATGCGGGGCTTCACGCTCCCTTCTTCGGGCTGCTACGGGTGAGGCTTCATCACCCGTTCGGGTGCGAAGACCGGTTCCTTGTGACATACGAAGCAAGCTGCTGAGCGGCCCAGCGGGCCAGCCACGCAGCAAAGGCGAGCCGAACGAGGCGAATCAAAAGATCAACGACCGGTACGAGCCGCGATGCTGCATCCCGATCGCCTCGTAGACGTGGATCGCCGGCCCGTTCTCGGGGCGAACGAAGAGACAGACGGTCGGCACACGCTCCAGCAGCAGCCGACAGAGGTCGCGCATCCCGCGCTGCGCGTAACCCTTGTTGCGCGCAGGCGGATCGACCCAGACCTGCTGGATCTGGATCGCCTCGGGCGTCCACGCCGAGGCCTCAGCCTTGAAGAGGATCGTCCCCCGGTCGACCCAGAGCCACGAACGGCCCTCCTCGATCTGAGAGCGTGTGCGCCACCGGAATCCCTCTGGATCTCGCGCCATCGGATCGATCCCGATCTCCTCCTCGTGCGCAGCGGCGCAAGCCGGCAGCAGCACCGGGAAGTCCTTGTCGGTCGCCGGGCGTAGGCCCGAGTCACCTGAAGGTGGCAGATCGGAGATCGCGTAAACCGGCTGTCCCGGCCGATCGTTTCGCGGCGCCGGCATCAGCCCGGCGAGGTCGTCCCAGAGCTCGTCGACCGCACGCTCGTCGCCGATGATCATGCGGGCGCGGCCGCGGGAGGCGGCTTTCGCAAAGCGCCCGCAATTCGCTCCGGAGGGGACGACGTTCGCCCCCACGTGGCAGAGCGCGGTCAGGCGCCCGTTCTCGGCGAAGGCGCTGAACCGCCCCAGCCGCCGCCGGGCGACGTCCTCGAGGAAGACGCGCTCCACGGGGTCCTCGGCGCAGAACTCGAGGATCTGCTCGAGCCGGGGCTCGATCGCACCTTTCACGGTCCGAATAGTCGCACGGGTTAGGGTTGCGCCCTCATGCCGATCCACATCCGAGCCGAGCCGGGCGAGTACGCCGAGGCGTGCCTGCTCCCAGGCGACCCGCTCCGTGCGAAGTACATCGCCGAAACGTACTTCGACAACCCGGTCGAGAAGAACTCCGAGCGAGGTCTGCTCGGCTACACCGGTACCTATGAGGGGAAGCCGGTCTCGGTGCAGGGCACCGGCATGGGCTGCCCGGGGGCGACGATCGTCTTCGAGGAGCTGATCCAGCTCGGCGTGAAGAAGCTGCTGCGCGTCGGTACCTGCGGTGGTCTCCAGGCGCACCACGCCCTCGGTGACCTGATCGTGGCGCTCTCCGCGGTTGCCGACGACCGCACCGCGGACCATCTCGTCGGGCACGAGCCTCATTGCCCGACCGCGAGCTGGGAGCTCATCCACGGAGCGGTGCACGCGGCCAAGGAGATGGGCCAGTCGATGCACGTCGGGCCGATCGTCTCGAGCGATGTCTTCTACAACCCGGACGAGAACCAGTACGAGCGGTGGTCGAAGCGCGGCGTGCTCGCGGTCGAGATGGAAGCCTCGGCGCTCTTCACCGTCGGCGCGCTCCGAGGCGTCCAGTCGGGGTGTCTCCTGACCGTCAGCGACATCATCGTCGAGGGCGAGTTCAAGCGTGTCACCGACGAGGAACTGCGCGCGGCCGTCGACCGGATGACGCGCGTCGCGCTCGCGACGGTCACGGCCGACGAGAAGCACTGAGCAAGACAGTCTTTCTCATCAACCCGGCGTCGGCGAACGGCTCGACGGGGAGGCGCTGGCCCGAGATCGCCCGGCGCGCTGCGGCGGCCGGGCTCACCGGAAATGCACTCTTCTCAGGGTCGGCCGGCGAGTTGACGGAGCTGGCGCGCCGTGCCGCAGACGAGGGAGCAGAGCTCTTGGTCGTCGTCGGCGGCGACGGCTCGGTGCACGAAGTCGTGAACGGGATCGCAGGACGCGACGGCGTCGAGATCGCGATGATCCCGCGCGGAACCGGTTGGGATTTCGCCCGCTCGCTCGGTCTGCCCCACAACACCGACCGCGCGATCGAGGTGGCGCTCTCGGGCAAGACACGCACGATCGACCTCGGCCGCGCGACCTACCGGCTCTGGGCCGGCGGCGAGGGGGAGTCGTTCTTTGCGAACGTCGGCAGTGCCGGGATGAGCGGCGCGATCGCACAGCGGGCCAACGACACCTCGAAGGCGCTCGGCGGGAAGGCCTCGTACCTCTGGGCGACGTTCGCAGTGTTCGCGCGCTGGTCGAACAGCGAGGTGGAGGTCTCGGTCGACGGCGAGACGCGACAAGCTCCGATGCACGACGTCATCGTCGCGAACGGCCCGTTCCTCGGCGGCGGGATGAAGATCGCACCGGATGCCGAGCCGGACGACGGCGTCTTCGACGTCCTGCTGATCGGTGACATCTCGAAACGGGATCTCGTGCTGACGATGCCGAAGATCTTCCGCGGCACGCATCTTCCCCATCCGAAAGCCGAACTGCTCCGCGGCGCGCGAGTGACCGTGGACGCACCAGAGCCGCTGCCGATCGAGCTCGACGGCGAGCAGCCTGGGACGACGCCCGCGCGCTTCGAGGTCGTCCCCCAGGCGCTCCGAGTCCGAGTCCCGTAACAGACTCGTCTCCGTTTCGTACCCGTGCCTGGCACCGGTACGCCGGCAGGGACGCGCGCGGCGCTCTAGCTGCCGTTGGTTTGTGCACGTCAGGCGAGTCCGAGTCCCGTGACAGACTCGTCCCCGTTTCGTACCCGTGCCTGGCACCGGTACGCCGGCAGGGACGCGCGCCGCGCGCTAGCTGCTGCTCGGTTTGCGCGCGGCGGTGGACTTGCTGGCCGAGGAGGTCTTGCGCGGGCTCGGCGAGCCCTTGCCCTCGAGCCTGTCGAGCCGCTTCTCGATCCCGCCGAGACGCTTCTCGAGCTTCTCGAGCCCACGAACGCTCCGCTGCAGGTCGTCGACGCGCTTCGGCAACGCCCCGAACGCGGCGAGCACCTTGTCCGCGCCGGCGATCCGGTGGATCGCTTCCTCGCCTACTTCGGTCAGCCGTTCCACGATGTTCTTCTCTTTGGGCCTGGCCATGGCCCTATCGTGCCAGTTGCGATGGCGGAGTGTCGTGCCTACGCTCCCCGCGTGAAAGGAGCCGCCGTCGTCCTCGCGCTCCTTGCCTGCACCGCCGCGTCGGCCGGAGAGGCAAAGCGCTCGCCCGTGACGCTCCGGGTGATGACGCGGAATCTGTATCTGGGGGCGAACCTCGATGCGATCGTCCAGGCCAAGTCGACTGCCGAAGCCTTCCGGGCGGTCGAGAAGGGTTGGGGCGACGTGCAGGCAAACGACTTCCCAACCCGCGCCCGCGCGATCGCAAAGGAGATCGCAAGCGCGAAGCCGGACTTCGTCGGCTTCCAGGAGCTGTCCCTCTACCGCACGCAGACGCCGGCCGACTTCACCGTGACACCCTCGACCACCGTCGCCCTCGACTACGTCAAGGAGTTGCGCAAGGCATTGACGGCCCGGAAGCTGCGCTATCGCTTCCTCGCCATCGGCAATGCGACCGACGCGGAGCTGCCGAGCGGCGATCCGCCGAACATGGACATCCGGCTGACGATCCGCGACGGGCTACTCGTGCGAATCGACAAGAAGATCAAGATCAGACGAGTGCGCACGGGTCTCTACTCGACGACGACGCCCCTCTTCGGCGGCTTCGTCATAGCAAAACGCGGTTGGGCGCTCGCGGACGCGACGGTCGCGGGCCGCACCTTCCGCGTGATCACGACGCATCTCGAGTCGTTCAACGACACGTCGCAAGTCGCCCAGAGCCTGGAGCTCGCCGCCCCCGGCGGCCCGGCGGACACCAAGCTGCCGACCGTCCTGCTCGGCGACCTGAACTCACGCGCAGACGGAACGGGGACACCGTCGCGCGCCAACCTGCTCGCCGCGGGATTCGAAGATTCGTGGCCGCAGGTGCATCCGGCCGACATCGGGCTCACCTGTTGCCACGGCGACGACCTGCGCGAAGTCGGCGGCCCGTTCTACAGCCGCATCGACTACGTACTGTTGCGCAACGGCTTCAAGGCCGTTGCGGCGGGAATCGTCGGCCAGAAGCCGAGCGACCGAATCTCGGGCCTATGGCCGTCGGACCACGCCGGCGTCTGGGCGCGGCTTCGTCTCCCCTAGAACCCTAGGACCGGATCAAGACCGGCGTGCCGCTCAATGCCTGGTCGAACAGCTTCTGCAGCACGGGTTCGGAATGCGAATACAACCGTTGGAGACGGCCTTGCCGATCGACCACGGCGCGTTGGTCCCGTGGATGGCGATCGGCCCACCCTGCGTCCAGCCCGTGAGGACGTTCGAAAACGCGGAGACTCCGAGTGCGCCAGGGCCGAAGGGGCCACCCTTGTCCGTCGGGATGAGCCGCTGGTTGACGTAGAACCGCCCGGTTGGAGTCGGCGTCGCCGGCGCGCCGATCGCGGCGATCGAGCTCAGGACGCGCCTGCCGTTCTTGTAGAGCGTGACCCGTTTTTGCGAGAGGTCGACGAGGATCCGCGTCGAGACCTTCTCGACGATCACCTGCGAGGCCGGCACCCAGGCGGTCACGCCGTTCGGCCGCTTGGGGATCTGGACGAGGTACGACTTCGGCTTGCAGGTTGCGTCGACCGCCGCGCCGCGGATCGAGAAGACCATGGGGACGCGGTTGACGTTCAATCTGCGGAACCTCACGAAGGCAGGGGCACCGGGGCGGCGGGCGACTGTGGCCCTCGAGCGCACGACCGCTGCGTACGCCAGACGTGACGAGCCGAGCCGCCGGAAAGACCCTTCGGCGCACGTCCGGGTCTTCGCGGCGGTGTCCGCCCGAACGTCGGGCTTCTTCTTGGCTCCACCGCAGCCCACCAGAAGGGTGAGGCCGAGCACCGCGATGACGGCAAAGGCTCGCACAGGAACAGAAGGGTATCGCCGTAAAAAGGGTGTGAAGGTTCGGTGTCAACTTGCCGACAACATTCACTGACGACCGAACGTCTAATTACTCTGAGAGGACGTAATGACGCTTCGCAGGCATAAGCACACCGCGATCACCGTTCATGCGATCCGGCAACAAGCCGGAGTGCCCTACCACGTCGAGCGTAAGGTCTGTTCGAACTGCCGTCGGCTCCTCGAAGAGAAGACGCTCAAGCGCGCCGCAGCCTAGGTCTGGTCAAGCGCCTCGGCCAGCTCGGACAACGTCTCGCCCGCCGCTCCGTCGATCCTGACCGAGGCCAGGTGGTCGAACGGGGTCGGCCCCCGGTTCAGGATCGCGACCGCCACGCCGGCGGCAGCGGCCTCATCGGCTAGCCCGGCCACCGGGTGCACCTCGAGCGAAGAGCCCACCACCAGGAAGAGGCCGGCCTGACGGACGAGCTCGGTCGCTCGCTCGATCGCGTTGGGCGGCAGCAGCTCACCGAACATGACGACGTCCGGTTTGAGCACGGCGCCGCAGCGCGGGCACGGCGGGGCCGGCGCCGCTCGTAGCGCGGCCACCACCTGCTCGAGCGGGACCCGCTCCCCGCACTCGGGGCAGCTCGCCGAACGAATCGAGCCGTGCACCTCGACCACGTCACGCGACCCGGCTCGCTGGTGCAGTCCGTCGATGTTCTGCGTGACGATCGCCGTGACGAGGCCTCGGCGCTCGAGCTCGGCGAGGGCGAGATGTCCGGCATTGGGCGCGGCAGTGGTGAGCAGCTCGAACCGGAGCGCATAGAACTCCCAGACCTTCACCGGATCTCGCCGGAAGGCGTCGATCGTGGCGTACTCCATCGGGTCGTACTTCGTCCAGATTCCACTCGACGAGCGGAAGTCGGGAATGCCGCTCTCGGTCGAGATCCCCGCCCCGGTGAGCACGACGCAGGGCCGGCGCTCGCGAAGCAGCACCGCAAGGTCGGGAACGGTGTGCGCCACAGCCGTAGAGTGACGCGCGTGAGTGGATTTCGCTTCAGCACAGACGTGACCGTCCGCTTTGCGGAAACCGACGCTCAGGGCGTGGCGCACAACGCCAACTACCTCATCTGGTTCGAAGTGGCGCGAGTCGCCTATCTGGCGGAGTACGCCGGCGGCTACTCGACGATCCGCGCGCAAGGGATCGAATCCTTCGTGCTCGAGTCACACGTCCGGTATCGGCAACCTGCGGAGTTCGACGACCGGCTTCGCATTCACGCCCGCGTCGGGGAGCTGCGCGGCGCTCGCTTCCGCTTCGACTATGAGATCACGCGCGAGGGCAAGGTAATCGCCGACGGCTGGACGTCACACGCCTGCGTCGACGCGACGACATTACGTCCCACGCGAATCCCACAAACGCTCGCGGACGCGATCGCTAGGGCCGAGGCGTCGTAGTCGTCGTCTTCTTGGTGGTGGTGGTCGTCGTCGTGCCCGTCGTGGTCGTATCGGTCTCAGCCTTCGGGCGCGGCTTCGTGCCGACGCGAATGACTCTCACCTCACCGCGGTACGACGAGTAGAACGTCGTGTCGAAGAGCAGCTTCCCGTCGGCGTCGTAGACCTTCCGCTGGTTGCTCGTCTTGAGGGCTGACGACCCGGGCTCCTCGACCACCGTCTGGCCGACGAGCAGCGACGGATCCTTGATCCTCTTGATCGGCGCCGGGCCCGTGACGACGAGTGGGGACGTCTCGCTGACCACGCGGCGGTGCACCGGCGTTCCGTACAGCGCAACCGTGAGCGACGAGGAGCCAACCCAGGTGCGGAGCAGGATGTAGTGGCCGGTGTCGTTCGTGAACTTCAAGTCCGTATCGGGATAGTTGACGGTCGCGTCGCGTCCCTGGGGGTAGTGGCTGATGTAGAGAGCGTGATTCGTGCGCGAGACGATCGGCAGGCCGGCCTCGTAAGCAGCGTTGAAGACGGTTGTCGAGACCTGGCAGACACCGCCGCCGAGACCCGTCTTCAACTCGCCGTTGATGATCACCGGCGCCTCAAGGAAGCCCTTGTCCTCGCCGCGTTCGCCGGTGGTGCCATTGAAGGAGAACGTCTCACCGGGTGCGATCACATGCCTGTCGACGAGGTGCGCGACGAGCTGCACATTGTGGATCCGGTTCGCCTCGCCGCCGTAGAACGTCTGGTAGCTGGCGACGAGACCTCTGATCTTCATCGCCCGCGCCTCCTCGGTCGTCCGGTCGGCTTCGGCGGTTTCGACGGTCAGGTTGGCGGAGCGAAGATCGGGCTCGGTGACGAGCGCGGCCCTCAAGACCGCTTTGGCACTGCGCGGCACGTCCAGCACGTGGCCCGGTCGATCCGGGATCACGCGAATGCCGCTTTTGGTGACCGCCCAGTCGGCGTCCACCGGCTGCTTGTCGACGCGCTTCGCGAGCGCGGTGAACCATTTGTCGGCTCCTGCGCCGCCGACCCGGAGGTCTCGCCGCCCGTCGGCCGGAAGCTGGAGCACGCGTGCGATCCGGGGAGGCCGCAGGCTCCAGCGCGTTGCGCCGAGCGTCAGACGCACACGGGCCGACAGCGCGGTTTGCGCCTGCGCCTCCGCGACCCTGAGATCGCTTGCGGTGACTTTCGGTCGGTCGACCTGGATCGGCAGCCCGACGGGCTCACGTTTGAGACTCGCGAGCGCCCGGACGATCGTGGCCGCGGCGGCGTGCCGGTCGAGCACGTGGCCGGTGTGGCTCGGGACGATCTCGGGCCGCAGGCCGTGCAGCACGATCGACGCCTCCCGGTGCCGGACGTTGACCGCGGCCGAGATCTGATCGAGCTTGGCCTCGAGTGCGCCGTCGTAGACCTGGGTCGGGGGTGCGACATCGGCCCCGAAGAAGCGCAGGTCGAGCCGGCGAAAGCCGCGTAGCGGCCCGAAGCCGTTCCCCTGCCTCCGCACGGCGTCGACGGCCGCGCCCCAATCCACTTGGATCCCGAGGTGCCGGGGCTGCAGCTGCCAGGTGCTCGAACCGACCCGGAACGTGACCGGAACGGAGGCGAGCGCGTCCGCGCGGCGCTCGAGAATCGAGCGCGCCTGATGAGGTGTCTTCCCGCCCACGTCGACGCCCTGCGATCCGGACGCCGCTGGCGAGGCGTGACGGGGAGCCCGCGAAGGCCAGGCCGAGGACCATCCCCGCAAGGGCCGCGAGCACCGCGACGATCACGATTCGCTGCCAGAACACGCGGCGCTGGGCGCGTGTCCTGCGACGTCGCGGCGGTCGAGGTCGGACCAAGGAATATTTGCGCCGAGCCGGCAAGGTGCGAAGTCTAGCCACGGAACTGGAGGGTTCTTTTTGCGCTTCTGGCAGGTCCTTACACCTGCTGAGGACTCTCGCTCAGAAGGTGAAGAGCTCGATTCCGCCGCTCACGTTGAGGCCGACGCCGGTGACGTACGAAGCGAGGTCCGAGCAGAGGAATGCGATCGCATTCGCGACGTCCTGCGGTTCCCCGGCCCGTCTCATCGCCGTGCGCCGGACCATCCGCTCGTTCATCGCGGGATTGCCGAAGTTGAAAGCCTCGGTGCCGATGACGCCCGGCACGATCGCGTTGCAGGTGATCCCGTGGCGGGCACCCTCGAGCGCCAGGGTGCGCGTGAGCCCGAGCAGCCCGGCCTTGGTGACGGAGTAGCTGGCCTGGCCGAACCCGCCGAGCGTCCCCGCAACGGACGCCATGTTCACGATCCGGCCCCACCCCCGCTCCTTCATGTGCGGCCACACCGACTGGGCGCAGTTGAAGGCGCCGGTCAGGTTCACCCGCAGGTCGCGCTCCCAGAGCTCCGGCGACTGGTCGGGAAGCTGACCGACGTGGTCGAGCGTGCCGGCGTTGTTGACGAGGATGTCCACCGACCCGAGCTCTTGGACCACGCGCCGTACGGTCTCCTCGACCTGAGCACGGTCGGTCACGTCGCACTTGATCGCGGCCGAGCGGCGCCCGAGCGCCGAGATCTCCTGGGCGGTTGCCTCGGAGTACACGAGCCCCTGGGCCCGCGCCGCCTGCGCGAGCGGTCCATAGCCCTCCGCGTCGGCACCCGAGTCGGACTCGATCTGGATGTCGGCGATGACGACGTCGGCGCCGGCGCGCGCCAGTGTCAGCGCGTCGGCTCGGCCGAGCCCGCGCGACCCGCCGGTGACGAGCGCGACGCGCCCCGAGAGATCGATCTCGATGCTCAAGCTCGAGGCATCAGAAGCTCGCGAGCGATCACGAGCCGCTGGATCTGAGACGTGCCCTCGTAGATCTGGTAGAGCTTGGCGTCGCGCATCAGCTTCTCGACCGGGTACTCCTTCATGTACCCGTAGCCGCCGAAGACCTGCACCGCATCGGTCGTGACCTCCATGCAGGTGTCCGCTGCGAATCGCTTCGCGTAGGAGGACTGCAACGTCGCCCGCATCCCGCTGTCGATCATCCAGGCCGCCTGCCAGCAGAGCAGCCGCGACGCTTCGATCTTCGTCGCCATGTCTGCGATCAGAAAGTTGATCCCCTGGTTCATCGCGATCGGCATGCCGAACTGGATTCGCTCCTTGGAGTATTCCGCCGCGTACTCGAACGCAGCCCGAGCCACACCGACCGCGCCGATGGCCGTGCCGGGCCGGGTGAAGTCGAGCGTCTTCATCGCGATCTTGAAACCCTCGCCCTCCTCACCGAGCCGGTTCCGCACCGGCACGCGCACGTCCGTGAACGAGAGCGATGACGTGTCCGTCGAGCGCTGCCCCATCTTGTCGAGATGCTTGTCGACGACGACGCCGTCCAGATTCGAGGGGACGACGAAAGCCGTCAAGCCGCGATGGCCCTGCGACTTGTCCGTCGAGGCCCAGACCGTGAACCAGGCCGCGTGGCCGGCGTTGGTGATGAACATCTTCGAGCCGTTGATGATGTAGTCGTCGCCGTCGCGCACCGCCGTCGTCTGGATGCCCGACACGTCGGACCCCGCGTTCGGTTCGGTCAGCGCGAAGGACGTCAGCAGCACCTCGTCCACGAGCGGCGGTAGCCACTCGCGCTTCTGCTCCTCGGTCCCGGCCATGATCACCGGGCCGTGGCCGAGCCCGTTCGCTGCGATCGCCGTGCCGATCCCGGCACAGCCCCAACAGAGCTCCTCGCCGATCAGCATGCCCTCGAAGGCGCCGAGCTCGGGCCCGCCGTAGGCCTCGGGAATGTGAACGTTCATGAGTCCCAGCCCGTGCGCTTTCGCGATCACGTCAGCGGGGTGGATCGAGCCTTCGTCGTACTCGCGTTCCCTGGGCCTGATCTCACGCTCGGCGAAGTCGTGGGCCAGGTCGCGCAGCGCCTTCTGCTCGTCCGTGAGCCCGAAGGACACGCCGCTGGCCGTGCGTTCCTCGAGGGTTGCCATCTCAGTTCTAGGGTAGCTTGATTGACTGGTCAGTCAATTGCTGGGCACATCAGATTGTTGTTGGATTGCCCGGTGAGCGAGACGGTCGCACCTGCTGGATCGCACCACCCCGTTCAGCGCCGATCGTACCGCTGGATCGCTCTCCCTCTCCTCGCCTTCGCGCTTTTCTCGCTGACCGCAGGCCTGCTCGCAGCCCATGATCCACGCGCCAAGGGCTACTTCCGCCTCTTCTTCGAAGACCCGATTCACCTCAAGGCTGGCTTCGCCTCCGCAGCTGTAGCGCTCGCCTGCTTCCAGGTCTTTTCGGCCACGTGGATCTTCGGGAAGCTGCCCTGGCGCAAGCCGGCGTGGATGAACGCTGCCCATCGCTGGTCAGGACGGCTCGCATTCGTCTTCACGCTTCCCGTGGCGTACCACTGCATTTTCAAGCTTGGGTTCCAGCACCCGGACACGCGCGTGCTCCTCCACTCGTTGTTCGGCTGCGCTGTATACGGCGCCTTCGCCGCGAAGATCACGATCGTGCGGCTGCGCCGCTTTCCGGTGCCGGTGCTCCCGATCGCCGGCGGGCTGCTCTTCTCCGTCCTGATCGGAGTTTGGTACACGAGTGCAGGCTGGTTGTACACCCGTGACACGCCGACGGCGTCTGCGGTGACGCAGGTTGTCATTCCCGCAAACGCGCACGCCTCCGCTGGAAAGAGCGTCTTCGCTCAGGCCGGCTGCGCAACGTGTCATACGCTGAAGGCCGCTGGAGCAACGGGAGTCATCGGCCCGGACCTGGACGACCTGCGTCCCGGCTACACGCAAGTGGAGGCGAAGGTGAAGAACGGCGGTGGTGGAATGCCTTCCTTCGCCGGGCAACTCAGCGATCAGGAGATACGCGACGTCGCGGCGTTCGTCGCAACGCGCGCCGGCTCACCCTAGTCCAGCTCGGAACCGAAGCACGCGCTGAACCTGGTCGTCCAACTCGCCGCTGCGGGCAAGTGGAAGGAGGACGCGAATCGCACGAGCTGCATCCCTTCCGTTCGTGAACAGAAGCAAGTCCGCGCCGGCCCGGGCGGCGGCGAGCGCCCATTCGCGCGCATGGCCGCGGACGACGTCGAGTGAGTCGGTCATCGCGACGCCCTCGAACCCGAGCTCGCGCAACAGGCGGTATGTCGCGGGCATGAGTACGGCCCGACGAGGGCCGAGGGTCGGATAGACGCCGTGGCCGACCATCACGCACGGCACTCCCGCTTCGACCGCCGCGCGGTAGGGCGCGAGATCCTCGTCGCGCACGTGACCGACCACGTAGGGCTTCTCGTCGGTGGAAAACGGCAGCGAGCCGAGACCCGGGAAGTGCTTGACGCACGCGCCGGCACCACCCGCCGCGAGCCCGTCCGCGAACGCGACGCCGTAGAACGGGGTACGAAACTGGCGCGAGCCGAGCGGCCCGTCGGGGAGGTCGAGCACCGGCGCTAGATCAACGTCGATGCCGATTCGCCGAAGCGCGCGTCCGGTCGCCCTGCCGGAGTCGAAGGCCGTGGACTTGCTCCGGACCGCGCGGGCCGACGAGCGCGGCGGCAGCTGCGCAAAGGTCTTGACCTTCCCGCCCTCCTGGTCGGTGACCACGAAGGCGCCGGCCGGTCGCGGCGCGTCTCTGTTGAACTTCTGCACGATCACGCCGGCCACACCGGGCGGGGCGGGTAGCCCGGAGACGACGACCAGGGCAGCCTTCTGCTGCGGCGTCAGTCCCAGCACGGTCGCGATGGTGATGACGGCGGCAACGCCCAATGCCTCCGTAGACTAGGCCGTCATGGACTTCGAGCTGAGCGACGAGCAACGGCTGCTCCAGGACACTGTCCGCCGGTTCGTGGACGAGCGAATCCTGCCGAACGCCATCGAGAACGACATCAACCATCACCTCGACATGGGGGCGATCGAGGGGATGGCCGAGCTCGGGATCCTCGGGATCGTGATCCCCGAGGAATACGGCGGCGCCGGGCTCGACTTCGTCTCCGAGGCGCTCTCGTGCGAGGAGATCGAGCGCGGTGAGGCGGCATTCCGGACACTGATCTCCGTCCACGTCGGCCTCAACTCGCTCGCGCTCTTGAGGTACGGGTCGGAGGAGCAAAAACAGCGCTGGCTCGTTCCTCAGGCGAGCGGCGACAAGCTTGCATGCTTCGGGCTGACGGAGCCCGCTGCCGGCTCCGACGTCGCGGCGATGAAGTCGACCGCGCGGCGCGATGGTGACGTCTACGTCCTCAACGGCTCGAAGAACTGGATCTCGTACGCAAACGTCGCCGACCACGCGCTCGTCTTCGCGAAGACAGATCCTGCTGCGAAGCACAAGGGGATCTCCGCCTTCGTCCTCGAGCGCGGCATGCCCGGCTTCACGACCGCTGACACCGAGCACAAGCTCGGCATCTGGGCAGGTTCCACCGGCGAGCTCTTCTTCGAGAACGTCGAGGTACCAGCGGAGAACATGATCGGCGAAGAGGGCCAGGGCTTCGAGATTGCGATGTACGGCCTCGACCAGGGGCGCTTCACGGTCGCTGCCGGTGCCGTCGGCGTGATTCGCGCGTGCCTCGAGCGCTCGACCGAGTACGCGCGCGAGCGCGAGACGTTCGGGCAGCCGATCGGCAAGTACCAGTTCGTGCAGGACATGATCGCCGAGATGGTCCTCGGCTACGAGACGTCGAAGCTGCTCGTCATGCAGGCGGCCTGGATGAAGGATCAGGGAATGCGCAACACACGCGAGACGTCGCTGGCGAAGTGGCACGCGACGGAGTCGGCTTTCCGTGCTGCGCACCTGGCCGTCCAGGTGCACGGCGCCTACGGCTATTCCGCGGAGTACGGGATCGAGCGCTACTTCCGCAACGCACGCGCACCGATCATCTACGAAGGCACGACCCAGATCCACAAGATGATGCAGGCCGAGCACGCGCTCGGTCTCCGCGCCCTCAACGGTCGCGACGGCGACGTCTCGCCGCTCTGCTCATGGGCACCGGCGCTCTCGCCGGTTCACGCGCGCGGCTAGGAAGTCCCGCTAGGGACCGCTGTAGTCGAACGGGCCGACCGCGGTGTACTTCCCGGGATGCTCGAACGCGACTTCATCCGACAAGCGGTACGTCGTCGACGAACCGAAGTCGCCTTCCTTGAACACGATTCCCTCTGGAAGGGTTGCGCCCGGGTGCACCTCGGCACCGGTCACCGGATTCTTGATCGTCTCGGACACGACCTCGTACGAGTCGCCGGCCTTGACGCGCGAGTTGACGCCGTCGAGTTGAACGTCATAGGGCACCGGCTTGGGTCCATGGACCGTCGGCCACGTCCAGGCGAGAACAGCCCACGGCCCTCCGACGCCGCCACGGACGAGCTCCGCGATCGCGTCGCGTTGTGCCTGGTCGGCGCGCTCGTCGACCAGGATCACCCCCTCGCCGTTGCCTTCGTGGATCGCTCCCGGCCAGTTCACGGCGATCGTGAAGTTCAGGTCGTCGAGCGATGTGTCTCCAAAGGCGCCGCGATCGACATGCCACGTCCAGCTCCCCTCACACTTCCCCGTCGTCGGGAGAGCATTGAAGTTGCACGGGCAGCCGTAGTCGCAGTTGCACGCGATGACGACGGTTCCCTTGAGCTTCCAAGCCATCAACGGGAGAAGCTACAAGATGACACCGGGCGGGCGTAACCAGATCTCCACCTGATGGTCGCGAATCCCGCTTCGCTAGAAGCCGACGGCTTCCGGTGAGTCGAGAGGGCTTTGCGGCAAGCCAGGGCGCGGGTCGCCCGTGTTGTACTCGCGAGGCGCTACGTCGTTCGGGCCTTCCGGATAGAACACGGACGCGAGCACCTGGATATGCCGGCGGCCGACGCCGAGCTCGAACTGACCGCCGCCGTACATCTGGACTCCCTCGGCGGCACAGTGCTCGATGCACTCGAGGAGCCGCTCGGTCGTGCCGAAGCGAGACGGCTTGATGTTCATCCACCCCGGCTTCACCGGCAGCGTGCGCACGTCTGCGACCGAGTGAATCGGCGCGTCGAAGCTCAGCCTCGCCTCTTGCCCTCGCAACACCTCGCCGCACTCGCCGTCGAGGGACGCGTCCTCCAACACGACGTCGGGGAAAAGCTCGACCGCGGTCCGATACAGCGCGGGATCCGGCACGACGTCGACCGGCGTGCCCGTGTAGTACGCCTTGAAGTCGAGGACGCGCACACGGCCGGTCGCCGCGAGCCGCTCCATGAACGGCCTCTCCCAGTCGTTTTCCGGATCGAGCTTCAGCTCGAGCCCGGGATTGTGCTCGAGCCACGCGAACGCGTCGCCGCGCGTCGAGACGACGAACCGCACCGGGCGGTATTCGCGCCCTACGGCGGCGCCGAGCGAAAGGTCGTTCTGCCTCAGCGCCAGGTCGAGAGCAGCGCTCTCGAACGCCCAGCGCCGGTAGTCCGCGGACGCCCCCATCTTCGGCTCGGCCGAGAACAGCTTGAGCCCGTCCAGTTGCGCCGAGAGCTCCCCCAGCGTCGTGCGCCCGGGCGGATCGAGCTCCGGGAACCAGTCGTGGTCCTCCGGGGTGTACGTCACGTCCTCGCCGCGACCCTGTTCGCCGGCACCCGCCAGCACGACCGTGGTGGTGACGCGCGTGAATTGCGTCGAGACGTCCATCGACTTCCGCTCGGTGGTGGCGTCCTCGACGTTCAACTCGAGGACGCGAAGACGATCCCAGGTAGTCGTCAAGCTGCGCTCGCTATGGCCTGGGCCTGCTCGACGCGCATCAGGCGGTACACGAGTGGAATCACCGCGAGAATCGGGATCCCGCACACCGGCCAGAGCACCTGGTAGCCGTCGGTCGCAGGCAGGTACGGCCCTGCGAGGTCAATCGCAGCTCCCGCGATGGGCGCGCCGAGCAGGAGGCCGAGCCCTTTCGTCGTCGTGGCGAGACCGGAGACTGCACCGCGATGCTGCTCCGGCATCAGCTTGAAGAGCAAGCCCCACGCAAGCGTCATCACGAGGCCGCCCGCAACAGCGAGCGGGACGATGACCGCGAAGTACCAGTTGTGCCAGACGGTCGCGAACCCGGCGAACAGGAAGCCGCCGCCGTAGAGGAAGGACGAAAAGAAGATCACTCGGGCAATGCCGAAGCGATCGCCGAGCCGGCTCGCGAGTAGCGCCGCAATGACATAACCGGTCGCGACGGCGCCAAGCAGGGCCGAGGAGATCGCCTTCGTCTCGTGCAGGCCGTCCAGCACGTAGAGGACGACGAAGGTTCGCGCTGCCGCGAACGTTCCTTCCCACGCCGCGTTCGCGAACAGAAACCGCCGCACCTCGGCTTCCTCCCGAAAGATGCGCCAGCTCTGGCTGAAGTACGCACTCACGCCTTCGAAAACGCGACCGTGACCACCGTCCTCGCGGATCAGCACGACAGGAATCGCACACGCCGCCGTGGTCACGAAGGCCGCCAGGACGAACGGCGCCGCATGCCACACCTTGAGCAGGAATCCGCCGCCGACCAGCGCGGTGCCGAGCGCGATCCCCCGCATCACGTGCTGGATTCCCTGGGCACGCCCATAGGTCGAAGGCGGCAGGACGTCGGGGTAGAGCCCTCGGTACGGCGGCTCGTACACGTAGTACGCGAAGAAGAACGCCAGCACGATGAGCGTCGTCGTCCACAGATTGGGCATGAACGGCATCAGCAGGAGGCAGAAGCCCATCGGCCCGAGCGCCGCGAGCATGAACGGACGCCGACGGCCAAGCGGTGTGTGGAACGTGTCGCTCCACGGGCCGATGACCGGCGAGAGCGAGAGCGCGAACACGCCCTCGGCGCCGAGGACGAGACCGATCAGCGTTCCGGACTCGGTGAAGCGGTGAAGCAGCGGCGGCAGGTACGCCGCGGTCGTGGTGATCGAGAACGCGAGGCCGAAGGCTCCAGATCCCAGGATCCAGAAGAGACTCCTCCTGACAGAACCCGAACGCCGCGCAGCTTCCGCGGTGATCTGTGTCACGGAGTCAGACCTTGGCGACTTCGCGATCGGCGGCGAGACCGCCGCAAATGACTTCGACCACCGTCTGCTCGGCACGAGCGATCGCCTCGTCGCCGTCCTCTAGCTGGCCGAGCACCCAGCCGGTCAGGATCTCTTCGAGCGCGCCGTAGAAGACATAGCTCGCCATGCGCGGGTCGAGGTCTGAGCGGAACTCGCCCTCTTGCTGTCCGTGCGCGATGATCCGCTCGAGTCCGGCGAACGCCGCGTCGATCTCCTCGATGCGTTCCTGCAGATGCGAGCTGCGGGTCACTTCACGCACGAGCACACGCACCAGGTCGGGATCGCGCCGCCACGCCCGCAACAGGATCTTCGTGATGCCCGCGAGCCGGTCGCGCGCGCTCTGGTCGGTCTCCTCGACGGCGCGCACCGCATCGAGCACGTCCCGCCACGTCTCACGAAAGATCGTCTCGAGCAACTCTTCCTTGGAGCGGAAGTAGTGGTACAGCAAGCCGTGCGCAACGCCTGCCTCCTCCGCGATGTCACCGACGCGGCAGGTGTGGTAGCCCTTGCGCGCGAAGACACGCACGGCCGCGTCGAGAATGAGCCGACGCTTGTCCTCCTGACCTGTTGAACGGTCGGTCAACGGTCGGAGTGTAGTGGTACGTTCGCCAATCGTGGTGCTACGTGGCTTGCTGGTGGTCGATTTCACGCGGTACCTGCCGGGGCCGTTTGCCAGCCGCGAGCTGCTGCGGCTCGGCGCACGGGTGGTGCGGGTGGAGACGCCGGACGGCGATCCCCTGCGCTCGGTTGCGCCCGGCTGGGACGCTGCGCTCAACACGGGCAAGGAGTCGGTGATCTGGGACCTCGAACGCGACCCGCAACTGGGGCCGGCGCTCGCTGCGCGCGCAGACGTCGTGCTCGAGGGCTTTCGCCCGGGCGTCGCGGAACGGCTCGGCGTCGGCGCCTCCGCTCTGCCGGACTCGGTCGTGTACTGCTCGGTCACGGGCTTCGGCGCCGGAGACGTTCGCGCCGGGCACGATCTCAACTACGCCGGCTGGGCCGGGCTGCTCGCGGACACGACACCGGCACTGCCTCCCGTGCAGGTCGCCGATCTCGCCGGCGGCTCGCTCTTCGCCGTCATCGAGATTCTCGCCGCGCTGCTCGAGCGTCAACAGACGGGGCGTGGCAAGCAGCTCATCGTCTCGATGACGCACAACGCCCACAGGCTCGCGGCGCACCGGCTGCGCGGAGAGCCGGAGCGCACGCTGACCGGCGGCCTCGCCTGCTATCGCATCTACGAGACGGCCGACGGCCGCTTCCTCACGGTGACCGCAGTCGAGCTGAAGTTCTGGCAGCGCCTCTGCGAGCTGATCGACCGCTCCGACCTCGTCGAGCGTCACTACGAGCAGGACCAGGAGTCACTCGCGGGCGAGCTCGAGACGGTGTTCCGGTCGCGACCGCTGTCGGAGTGGCTCGACCTCTTCGACAACGAGGACGTGATGGCAGGCCCGGTCGCGACGCTGGCCGAGGCTTCGGCCTGGCTCGGCGAGCCGGTGGCCGAGGGCAGCGCGCCCGCCCTCGGCGAGCACACGGACCGCTGGCGCGGCGAGCTCGCCCCGTTCGAGGGATAGCCGCCGCAACTCAAGAAGGGCTCGCGTTCGCGTCGCGAGCCCCTCTCAACCGCCGAAAGATTTAGAGGGCCGCCGCATCGCCCTCTGACACACATACTCCGCTACGCATCGCAATTGCGCTATGACCCGAGTTGGTCAATCGTCCGCCTCCGTTCGACGCGGTAGCGCGCCGGGGCGTGCGAGCCCGAGCGCCGCCGGGAGGCCGTACAGGTCGGTCAGTCGCTCGTCCACGTCGCGGTGGCGCTCGTCGCGGTCGATCAGAATCGCGCGCATTCCGAGCATCCGCGCACCCTCGATGTCCTCCTCGACGGAGTCGCCGACCATGACGGCGCCCTCGGGCGAAACGCCGAGCGCGGCGAGCGCCGCCTGGAAGATTGTCGGGTGCGGCTTCACACGCCCGTGGGAGCGGGAGTCGACGATCGCATCGACGTCGAGCCGGTGGTGCGCGACGAACGCGGTCAGGTCACGGATGCCGTTCGAGACGAGGCCGATGCGAAGCTCCGCTCTCCTCAGCTCTTCGAGCACCGGCATGACGTCCTCGAAGAGCTCGAAGTTCTCCGAGATTCCCCAACCTTCCTCGATCTCCGTCGCACACTCGCTCGCGATCGCCTCTGGGCCGCCCATGCCGGTGAAGATCTCCTCGGTGAACCGGTGCCAGATCGAATCGTCGTGCAACAGCTCCGGATGGCGCTTGATGTTGAGGACGGCGGCGTCGCGCGCGGTGTCGTAGCGAGTCGTGTCGAGGAGGATGCCGTGGCGGGCAGCTATACGCGCGTAGCGATCGGCGGAGAGCTCAGGCCCGGGACGGCAGAGCGTGAAGTCGACGTCGAAGAGGACTGCTCGCAGCGACGTCATTCGGACTCCAACAACCAGCGAACCGTTTCGACATGCTTCGGCAGGTAGCTCGTGTCGAGTGACCACGCGATCGTCTGGCCGATCGTCCAGCCGCGCGCGCGGTCGCGGTCGAGCCCGAGCTCCGAGGTGAGCCTGTCGAGCCGATAGAGGACGTCCCGTCGACTGTGCCCGAGCTCCGGGTCACGCACGATCGGCGCGACCGCGAACTCGCGCTCCCCGACAAGTGGCTTCGGGTCGATCACGAGCCACTCCTCGCGCTGCGCCGCGAGGACGTTGTCGCCGTGAAGATCCTGGTGCAGCAGGACCTGCTCTCCCTGGGAGCCTGCAAGCTCGCCGAGGCGAGCGATGGCCCCGTCGAGGAGCTCGCGGTCGAACGGCTTCCCTGCCCGTTCCCACTCGGCCGGCAGGTAGTCGATCCACCACAACGCTTCGTCCGCCAGAGGTCGGAACGGCTCTCCAACAGGCTTCCACAGACGAGGCAGGACTCCGATCAGCACGTCGAGCGCCAGCTCCGGGTCGGCCTTCGCGAGCAGCGTCCCCGGCTCGCAGCGCTCGACGAGCATCGACCACCGCATCTCGTCGTACGCGAGGAGTCGAATGGCTCCGTCGCCGTCCCAGACGCGCAGAGCCTCGCCTTCGTGCTCGGCCTCGCGGTGTGGGTAGATCACCTTGAGCACGGCGGGCGTGCCGTCGGGAAGGTCCGCGCGAACGGTGTAACCCGCGGCGCCGGCCTCATAGGGAGCACCGAGCCGCAGCCCCCACTCCTCGACGCATTCGGCAACGAGGTCGGGAACGCGCTCGAGCCAGACGCCGTGCGTCAGACCGGCGTCGGCCACCGGTACGCGTTCGGCTGCCTGTTCGCGAGCGACGGCAGCTTCGCGCGAATGTTCTCCAGGTGCGTTCGATCGAGCTCGGCCGTGATCACGGTCTCCTCGTCCGGCGCCTGTGCGACCACGAGGCCCCACGGGTCGGCGATGAGCGAGCGGCCGTAGGCGGGCTTGCCCGGAAGCGTCTCGCCGATCTGGGCCGCAGCGACGACATAGAGCTGGTTCTCGATCGCGCGCGCGCGCAGAAGAACGTGCCAATGATCCTTGCCGGTCGGCGTCGTGAAGTGTGCGGGCACCGTCACGAGCTGAGCACCCTCGAGCGTGAGGATTCGATACAGCTCGGGGAAGCGCACGTCGTAACAGATCGTCAGCCCGATCTTCCAGTCTTCGACGTCTGCGACGACCGGTTCGTCGCCCGGCTCCTCCGCCTCGGACTCTCTGTAGACGACACCGCCGACCTCCACGTCGAAGAGGTGGATCTTGCGATAGGTCGCGACGAGCTGGCCTGCGGGGTCGAAGACGAGGCTCGTGTTCGAGAGCTTCTCGCGTCCTTCGCGGCGCTCCGCGATCGAGCCGCCGACGAGCGTGATCCCGTGTGCGCGCGCCCAACCAGACATGGCCGCAACGGACTCGCCTCCCTCGAGCGACTCGGCGGTTGCGTGGTACACCGCAGCGTCACCGATGACGTTCCACTTCTCCGGGAGGACGACGACGTCTGCACCGGTCGCTGCGGCTTGCGCGACGAGCCGCTCGGCCTTCTCGAGGTTCGCGCTCTTGTCGGCGCGGCTCGTCATTTGCACTGCTGCGACTCGGATCCGATCCGGCATGCCCGCAGGATAGCTTTGCCCCGGTGAGCGCTCCGCCGCGACTTCGCGTCCTCGAGGCACTCCGACACCGAGACTTCCGCTTCCTCTGGTTCGGGCAGACCGTGTCCCAGATCGGCGACGCGGCATTCATCGTCGCGCTCGGCTGGCGCGCGTTCACGCTGACCGGCAAGGCGAGCTCGCTCGGCATCGTGTTGATGGTCGAGGCCCTCGGGCTCGTGACGACCCTCCTGATCGGCGGCGTGCTCGCCGACCGTTACTCCCGCCGGCTACTGCTGATCGGCTCGGACGTCGCGCGTGCTGTGATCATCGGAGGGCTCGCGCTCGCCGACGCGACGGGACACCTCACCTTCGGCGCGATGGTCGCCTTTGTCGCGTTGCACGGTCTCGCCAGCGGCCTGTTCCAGCCTGCGTTCGGCGGCATCCTGCCGCTCCTCGTCGAGGAGCCGAGCCTCGGTTCGGCGAATGCGCTCGTCGGCGTCTCGCGCCAGGCCGCACTGGTCGTTGGTCCGGCGATCGCAGGGGTGATCTACGGGCTCGCGGGCTCGAGCGCGATCTTCGCGGCGGATGCCGCATCGTTCCTCGTCTCCGCGGCTGTGCTCGCACCCGCGCGTCCTCGAGCCTTCGAGCGGGTCTCGTCGAAAGGGCTGCGTCACGAGCTCAGCGTGGGACTGCGTTACGTGCTCGGGGTCCCGTGGCTCTGGATCACGATCCGCACCTTTTCGATCGTGCTGATGGTCGGGTTCGCAGCCCTGCAGGTGTTGTTGCCGAAGCTGGTCGCGCAGGAGTGGCAGGGCGGCGTCGGGGCGTACGGCCTGCTCTTCACTCTGCAGGGAATCGGCATGGTCCTCGGCTCGGTCGTGCTCGCCCAGACGGCGCCGGCCCGGCGCCGCGGCGTGCTGATCTACTGGCTCTTCTTCGTCAACAGCGCGCTCGGAGTGTTGATCGGCCTTTCGCCCTGGTACTGGGGAGCCGCAGTAGTTCAGATCGGACGTGGCTTTTGCATCGGCTTCGCGATCACGCTGTGGGACACGATGCTGATGCAACTCGTGCCGCAGCACATGTTGTCGCGCGTGATCAGCATGGATTGGTTCGGCTCGATCGGGCTGCTGCCCGCAGGACTCGGCCTGTGGGCATTGCTCTCCGGCCTCGCGCCGCCGGGAACGCTGATCGCGGCGAGCTCGGCGTTCTGCGCGCTCCTGTTCCTGGTTGGCCTCGCTGACCGACGGATCCGCAGCGTGGACTGACCGCGGGGGAACCGAGGCTCCCCCGCATGCAGTCGGGGTGCCCAGATTCGAACTGGGGACCTCTCCGACCCGAACGGAGCGCGCTACCAGGCTGCGCCACACCCCGAGACGGCCCAAAGAGTAGCCGCTTTCGGCGCAGATCGGTCACAGCTTCCTCGCTAGGTTGCCTTCACCGACAACAGGAGGTAAATCCGGAATGAACAGCGTGTTCTTGATCGGAAACCTGACGACGGATGTCGAGCTGCGCGAGTTCGGCCCGGAGAAGCAACTCGCGACGTTCGGGCTCGCAGTCGATCGCGGCGGAAAGGACAGCGAGACCGACTTCTTCCGGATCTCGGTCTGGGACCGCCAGGCTCAGGTCTGCGCCGACTACCTCGCCAAGGGGCGGAAGGTCGCGCTCGAGGGACGGCTGAAATACCGCACGTGGGAAGACGAGGGAAAGAAGCGGAGTGCCGTCGAAGTCGTCGCGTATCGCGTGGAGTTCCTCTCCAACGCGTCAGGCTCGGGTGCGGAGGTGGTGCCGTTCGAGGCGGCCGTCGCCTAGAAAGTCCTCGATTGCGTTGTCGCAGGCGTCAGGGCGCTCGCCGATCAGCAAGTGTCCGCAGCCCGGAATCACCCGCAGGCGCGCACGTAGACGTCGTGTGTATTCGAACGCGTCGTCGAGCGGCAGTTGTGCGTCCTCTGCACCCCAGAGTACGAGCACGGGGCAACGAACCGCCTCTAGCTCCTCCCGCGGGTCGTCCGCGCGGAGGGCCTGCCAGGCGCTGTCGATGTCGGTGTGCAGCAACTGTGCCGCCAGGAATCCTTCGACGGCCTGATCGGTGAGGCCGACCGGATCGGCAACCGAGACGAACCCGAACACGAGCCGGCGCAGAAGTGGCGAGCGTGAAACGCGGCCGCGGTAGCGCGCGGCGAGACGACCGGGTCGGATCGTGCTGAACACCGAAAGCAGGTTCCTCCCCCAGACGTTTCCGATGCTGAGCCCGGCGGCCGCGGCGAGCACGATCGCGGGAACATCATCCGGCCGTCGCAGGGCCATCCGCAGCACGATCATTCCTCCGAGCGAATGCCCGACGACCGCCGCCGGCAGCATCCCCTCGCGCTCGGCGACGAGAGCCACCCGGTCGGCGAAGGGCTCGAGGCCGGCTACCGCGGGCAGGGCGGTCGACCCGCCGTGCCCGGGAAGATCCGGCACCAGCAGCCGGTGCCGTTTGGTGAGAAGGGGCGCAAGCTCGGTCCAGTTCGCTGCGGCTCCACCGAGTCCGTGGACCAGGATGAGCGGAGGCCCCTCTCCACCGACGAAATACCGCATCCGGACGCCCTTGATCTCGGTAAAGCGCTCCTCCAAACCGGCTGGTTTTGCGTCCGTCATGAAGGACGATTATCCTTTGGAGCGATGACTGCTTTGGGAGCGCCGGCCCGATGAATCCGGCAATGACATGTGGAGGCTCGACTTAGCCCGCTGAGCGCATTTGCGCCGGCGGGCTTTTTCGTGCGACAACGAGAGGAGCGTCAATGGCGAACCACCTAACGCCCGAGGAACTGTCCGAGGAGCTCGGGATCGATCGTCAAGAGGTCATCCGCGTCTGCGTCGAGGAAGGCGTGCCCATCTATCAGGGCAAGATCGACAAGACGCTGTTCCAGGCGCAGCTCGAGGCGCTGGGGGTCTTGCAGAAGCACTGAAGCGCGGCGGGGGAACGGCATTCCCCCGCAACCCCTTCTTCTTCGACTAAGCCGACTTGCGCGCCGGCGCGCGCTTCGACGCGCCGTTCTTCGCAGCCGCCTTCTTTTTCGGCGCGGCTCCCGATGACTTGCGGCCCTGCACTTCCGCGACGCTGCGCTTGAGCGCTTCCATCAGGTCGAGTACCGGTGCGTCAGGCACGGGCTCCGGCTTCTCAATCGGCTGGCCCTCCAGCTTGGCCTCGAGCACCTGGCGCAGATCGCTCCGGTACTGGCTCACGAGCTCGGACGGGTCGAACTCGCCGACGAGGCTCTGCATCACCTGCTGGGCGAGGTCGAGCTCGGCCTTCTTCACCTCGGTGCCGGCGACCGCCTCCTCGATCTCCGCCTGCGAGCGGACGTCCTCCGCGAGGAACAACGTCTCGAGCACGAGCGCTTCGCCCTTCGGGCGGATGAACGCGAAGTGCTCCGCACCTCGCAGAACGAAGCGGCCGATCCCGCCCATCTTCGCGTCCTTCATCGCCTCGAGCAGCAGCACGTAGGGCCGGCGCTGCGCAGGCGCCTGGGCAGGCGCGAGGTAATAGGTGCGATCGAGGTAGACGGGGTCGACCTCGTCGAGCGGGACGAAGCGCGTGATCTCGATCGAGCGCGACTCGTCGTGGAGGGCAATCGCCTCGAGGTCGGCGTCCTCGACGATCACGAACTCGCCCTTGGCGACCTCCCAGCCCTTGACGATCTCGTCCGGCCCGACCTCACGCTCGTGAGTCGGGCACCAGCGCTTCTGCCGGATGGGTGTCTTGCACTCCCGGTGGAGCGTGCGGAAGCTCACATCGGACTGCTTCGCCTTCGCCGTGGTCGCAAGAGCCAGGCCAACGGGGATGTTGACAAGGCCGAAAGAGATTGATCCGTTCCAAATAGTGCGCATGGGGCCGCTCCCTGTGGATTCTAATGCGGGACCGGCCCCATTCGCCGCTCTTTGCGGAGATTCCTGCTCAGGCTACGGCGGCCTCGGCCTCACCGGCGGGCTCGTACACGGGGCCATAGCCCAGAGCCCGGCCGAGAGGCGCGCCCATGGCAAGCGCCGCGCGCTGCAGGGTGTGGGGAATGAAGGGCAGACGAACGTCGTCGAAGTGGTACCTGGCGATGACTGCCAGCCTCAACGGGTTCGGCATGCCCTTCCTGGAAGTCTTGCCATCGGCTGCCAGCCGAACATCGTCTCGATGAGCTGCTCGAAGCCCAATGCCGGGCTGATTCGGCAGACGAACCTGGCCGAACCAGGCCACTAAGCTTCGGCAGAGGTGGCGACGGAAACACGCACGCTTCAGCACGAGGCCGAACCGGCAGGACGGCGGCGCACGATTGCCCGGCTGTGGCAAGACGCGGTCGCCCGGAAGCTCGACAGCCCGGCCTACCTCGTCCAGGAGGGCGAGAACTGGCGTCAGGTGTCCTGGGCGGAGGCGGATCAAGCGGTCGACGAGATCGCCCACGGCCTCCTCGCCCTCGGAGTACGGAAAGGGGACGCCTTCGCGATCCTGGCCTCGACCCGTCTCGAATGGGTCCTCTTCGATTTCGCGCTCGGGCTGATCGGTGCCGTCGGAGCCCCGATCTACATGAACAACTCGCCGAAGGACGCGCAGTACGTCGCCGGGCACTCAGAGGCAGTCGGTGTGCTGTGCGAGGACGACGAGCAACGGGCCAAGCTCGACGAGCTCGACCTCGAGCACGTGCTCACGTTCGCGGACCTGCCCGCCCTGCGCGAGCGGGGACGTGCGCACGCTGCCGAGCACCCCACGGCAGTCGAGGAAGCAGCTGCTGCGATCGGCGAGGACGATCTCTTCACGTTCATCTACACGTCCGGCACGACCGGCCCGCCGAAGGCCTGCATGATCCTGCATCGCAACTACTACGCGATGGTCGACGAGGTCAAGCAGGTGCAGGACTTCACGGTCACCGATGACGTCATGTTGTTGTACCTCCCCCTCGCGCACAACTTCGGCCGTTGCCTGACGCTGCTCGGCGCGCACATCGGCTACACGATCGCGTTCTGCCCCGATCCGTACGCGGTCGGGGACGCGCTGCCCGCGGTGAGGCCGACGGTCTTCCCGAGCGTGCCTCGCGTATACGAGAAGGTGCACACGACGGTCACTGCGAAGTTCGACGAGGCTACGGGCGCGAAGCGGCGATTGATCGACTGGGCCCTGCGCGTCGGCGGCAACGTCAGCAAGCTCCGCGAAGCCGGTCACTCCGTGCCGGCCACGCTGGCCTTGCAGCACAAGCTCGCCGACCGACTCGTGTACTCCAAGGTGAAGTCGCGCCTCGGCGGCAATCTACGGATCGGCGTGTCAGGCGGCGCGCCGCTCGCGAAGGAAATCATCGAGTTCTTCGCCGCGCTCGATGTCCTCATCCTCGAGGGCTACGGCCTGACCGAGTGCACGACCGGCGCGACGATCAACCGCCCGACGCGCTACCGCTTCGGCAGCGTCGGGCCCGCGCTCCCCGGCGTCGAGTTGCGCGTGGCAGACGACGGTGAAGTGCTGATCAGGAGCGACACCGTCTTCGGCGGGTATTTCAAAGACGAGGAGGCGACGCGCGAGATCCTCGCGGAGGACGGGTGGCTGCGCTCCGGTGACGTGGGCCACCTGGACGACGACGGCTTCCTGACGATCACCGACCGGCTCAAGGACATCCTCGTCACCGCCGGCGGGAAGAACGTTGCGCCGCAAAATCTCGAGAACGCGCTCAAGACGCACGCCGTGATCTCGCAGGCGCTCGTCGTCGGTGACCGCCGTCCCTACATCGCAGCGCTGATCACGCTTTCGGAGGACGTCGATCCAACCGGCGCCGGGCCGGCGGTGCAACGTGCCGTCGACGAGGTCAACAGCGATCTCTCGCGCTACGAGCAGATCAAGCGGTTCACGATCCTTCCGCGTGACTTCACCCTCGAAGCTGGAGAGGTGACACCGACGCTGAAGCTCAAGCGGCGTGTCTGCCAGGAGCACTTCGCCGCCGAGATCGAGGCGCTCTACTCCTGACCGACGTCTTTCTTGTTCTCTCCGCGTTCCTCGCGAGCGCGGTCGAAACGGTCGAGGCCCTAACGATCGTGCTTGCCATGGGCATCACTCGCGGCTGGCGGTCGACGCTCATCGGGGCGGGAGTAGCAACGCTGGCGCTCGCCGCCATCGTCGCGGTACTGGGGCCTGCGCTGACCGTGATCCCGATCGACGTGCTCCGACTGGTCGTCGGAGCGCTCTTGCTCATTTTCGGCCTGCAATGGCTGCGCAAGGCGATTCTCCGCTCAAGCGGCTGGCGCGCGGTGCGCGACGAGGACGCTGTCTTCGCGCGCGAGCGAGCCGAAGCTGTGAACGCACCGCACGTGGAACGCGCAGGGCTCGACTGGTACGCGTTCACGATCTCGTTCAAAGGCGTCCTCCTCGAGGGGCTCGAGGTTGCATTCATCGTGCTGACGTTCGGGAGCACACAGGGAAGCATTCCGCTGGCCGCGGTCGGCGCCGCGGCGGCGGTGCTGCTCGTCCTGCTGGCGGGGATCGTCGTGCGCGAGCCGCTCAGCCGGGTGCCCGAGAACACGCTGGCGTTCGCGGTCGGGCGTGATGCTCACGACCTTCGGGATTTTCTGGGGCGCGGAGGGAGCAGGTGTCGACTGGCCCGGCGGGGACGCCTCGTTGCTCGGAGTCCTCGCCTTCGTCCTGCTGATCTCGCTCGGCTACGTCACCGCCCTGCGTCGACGAAAGCCGGCGATCGCATGAAGCGGTTCGCGAAGTTCTGGTGGGACTTCATCGTCGGAGACGACTGGCGCGTCGCCGCCGGAATCCTGATCGCGTTCGGGGTCACGGCGCTACTCGCAACGACGTCGATCCCGGCGTGGTGGGTGCTGCCGCTCGCGGTTGCGGCGGTCCTATGGCTGTCGCTGAGTCGAGTCGCGAGCGCCGGCTAGATGCGCCGACCGCCGGCAAAGTTCGACGAGTAGTAGCCGCTGAGCGAGGAGATCTTCACCACGTCGCCGGTGTGCGGCGCGTGGATGAACTGGCCACCGCCGATGTAGATCCCGACGTGGCTCGCGCCGGCGAAAAACACGAGATCGCCGGGCTGCAATTGGCTGATCGACACGGGCGTGCCCATCCCGAACTGCGAGTACGAGCTGTGCGGCACCGAGACACCGATCTGAGCGAACACGTACGAGACGAAACCGGAGCAGTCGAAGCCGCGTGGCGTGGATCCGCCCCAGACGTACGGCACACCCAGGTAATGCATGGCGATCCCGACGACGCCGCCGTGGACGTTCGGAGGTGCGACGACCGACCCTTCCGGTGTCGAGGCCGAGACGCCCACGCCGTCCGGCACGGGAACCTGGACTCCCCCGAGACGAGACCGCGCTGCCGCTGCGAGCTGGCGTTGCTGCGCTTCCTCGGCGGCTCTGATCCTGGCAATCTGGCCCTTGATCGACGAGAGGAGCTGTCGGCGCGAAGCCAGCTGCGACTCGATCCGCTGCTTCTGCGCGGCCTTCTGCGCGACGATCGTCTGCTGCTCCGAATGGGCCGCTCGGAGCTCCTCGCGGTGACGCTGGATCGCGGCCTTGAAGGACGTGACCTGCTGGACGATGCTCGCGTCCTGGCGTGAGGTGGAGTTGACGGCCTCGATCCTGTTGAGCAGATCGTCAAGGCTCGATGCGCCGAGCAGCACCGAGAGCGTCGAATTGTCCTGGGTGGACGTGTACGCACTGACGAGTCGCGCCGCGAGCGAGTCCTGCGCGACTTTCAGGTTCTTGCGCGTGAGCTTCAGCTGCGTGCGGTTCTCGCGCTGGTCGGTCTCGATCTTCTGAAGGCGGACGTTCGCGAGGTTGTACGACTCGACGGCCGCGCCGAGACTGTCGTCGATCTGCTGGATCTGGGCGAGGACCTGCTGCGCCTGCGCCTGCTTCGACGCGACCGTGCCCGGAGTCGCATTAGCCGACGCCGCCGCACACAGCGCCGCTATGCAAAGGAAGAACGCCTGCGCCTGCCGTTTCCTGCCGCAAGTTGCCAGCACGCGGAATATCCGAGTCGACGGGCGCACCGGAGGGGGCCGGTACGTCACAAGTGGGGCACCCTAGCAACGTCTTCGGATGTCTGCAACCGCTTTCCGAGCCTAAAAGTGACCAATTCTCCCATGTGTGAGAAACGCACAAAGTCAGATGCTTGCTAGGGTCACGAGCCTTGCGATGGCCTAGAGAGAGCCGCCTCGCGGTCGGGCTGGCGCTCGGAGCCGCACTTCTTCTCGGTGTGTTTCTCCCGAGAGCCGCAGGCGCAGGCCCGAACGAAGGGACCGGGTCGCTGCGTCAGCAGCAGGCAGGGTTGGCCGCCCGCTCTCACACGGCGCTTCTGAGCCTCTACGCCCTCGATTCGCGCCTCGCGAGGGCCCGAAGTGAGCTGGCGGCCCTCCGCAGCCGCTCCCAGGGCCTCGAGCTCGAGCGCGAGCGGGTCCAGCAGGAAATCGAGGTGGTGGGCGGCAATCTGAAGGCCTCCCAGCGCCTCCTGGGTGACCGCCTGAGGGCCCTCTACGAGGAAGGGGAGCCCGATGCGATCGCCGTCCTCCTCGGCGCCACGTCGCTCGACGACGCCGTCACCCGGCTCGACGAGCTCGAACGGAGCGCCCGCCAGGGCGCCCAGGCGGCCAGGGACGCCAGGGACGGGCGCGCAAAACTCCAGGGCCTGGGGCTCGAGCTGGCTGCCCGCATCCAGCAGGTCAAGGCCCTCGAGGCCCGGGCGGACCGAACCGCCACGGCGCTCGAGGGCGCCCGGGTCAACCGCGTCTCATTCCTCAAGGCTCTCGCGCGGCAGGAGCGGCTGACCCGGCGCCAGATCGCCGCCCTCGATTCACGCGCCAGTCAGGTGGTAGCCAAGGCGCAGGCGGTGCAGTCGCAGACCGCCTCGGCGCCGGCCGCCGGCACGGTTGCGGACGGCGCGCGCACACTCACCGTTACCGCAACCGGCTTCTCGATGGCAGGACGGACTGCGACCGGGCTTCCGGTCGGTCGCGGCATCGTCGCCGTCGATCCAAGCGTCATCCCGCTCGGGACCCGCTTGTCCATTCCGGGCTACGGCGAAGGTGTCGCCGCCGACACGGGCGGCGCGGTCCAGGGCCTGAGCATCGACTTGTGGTTCCCGACGCTGGCAGAAGCACTCGCCTGGGGCCGGCGCACGGTCACCATCACCCTCAACTAAACTGTCGTCCGTTCACGGCCCGGGGGAAGGGAACGCCCAGTTATGAGTCAGCCCCTACATGTGGACGCGGAGGCGCTGGCCCAGGTCCGCGTCCTGATCGTCGATGACCACGATCTCTTCAGGAGTGGCCTTCGCAACCTCCTGGAGGACGAGGGCGTGCAGATCGTCGGCGAGGCATCCGCGGGTCAAGAGGCCCTGAACATCGTGCGCGAGGTAGCGCCCGATGTCGTGGTCATGGACCTGAACATGCCCGGGATGGGCGGTGTGGAGGCGACACGACACATCTCGACGATTGCGCCTCTGACGCGCGTCGTGATGCTGACGATCTCCGACCAGGACAACGACGTGATCGATGCGATCATGGCCGGCGCCTGTGGCTACCTGCTGAAGGACTCGTCGATCCAGGAGCTGATCGCGGGAATCAAGGCAGCGTCCCATGGCGAGTCTCTGATCTCCCCGACGATCGCCTCGAAGGTGTTGCAGCGAGTGCGGGCGTCCAACACTCAGCCGGAGATCGAGAGCACGATCCGCGCAGAGCTCTCGGACCGCGAGATCGAGGTGTTGAAGCTGATCGCCAACGGCAAGGACAACGCGATGATCGCCGGCGAGCTCCACATCAGCCCGAAGACGGTCAAGAACCACATCTCGAACATCCTCATGAAGCTCCAGATCGATAACCGGATCCAGGCCGCCGTCTACGCGGTCCGGAGCGGAATCGTCTGAGTACCCCTGGTTAAGCGGTTGCCCTGACCTCTTCTGCGCGACTGCGCAGCGAGGACAGAAGCCCGCGAAGTTTGCTGAGGTCGCCGTCGGCTGCCGACAGCCGCTGCCCCAGGTGGGCGAGCTCGGTGTGTTCAACCTCTTCCGGTTTGCGCCCAAGCTCCGCCGCGACCTCGGCAATCCTGCGCTCCAGCCGCCAGCGCTCGGCCTCGAGCGCGAGCGCTGTGGCATACCCGGCGGTGAGCGTGTGCTCGATGTCGTCGATGGTCGGCGCTTCCGCGCCGGCCGGCGGAGAATCGAGCAGTGTGCGGATCTCGTCGTGGATCATGAGGGGCTGGGACCTGGTTCGGTGCTTCGCTCAAGTATCGAGCCTGGGAGCGTCTCCGCACATGGGCCGCCCGGACTATCTTCTGCCCTGTAAAGACCCATCTTCTTGACGGGACCCGATCAGAGCCGAAAAATGGACTCCGCGTGAGTCGCCGTCTTCTCGCAGCCCTCTTCGCGCTGGTTGCTCTCGCGGCCCCGGCCGGGACCGTCGCGGGGCCGACTCAGGACTCACAGCTTCAGCGCAAGCTCGCCAACGCGCTCCGCGTCCCCCACGTCGCCCCAGCCCGGTCGGGAGCTGTCGCTGTCGATCTCGCTTCCGGAACCGTCCTCTTCGAGCAAAACGGCGACCGGCCCCTCGCGCCGGCATCGAACGAGAAGCTGCCGCTGACCTACGCGGCCCTCGTCCGTCTCGGTGGCGGGTTCCGGATCGAGACCGACGTTCTCGGTCAGGGCCAGCAAGATGGAACGCAGTGGACCGGCTCCCTCGTCCTGAAAGGCAACGGCGATCCCACTTTGTCCCGCGCCGACCTGCGCGCGCTCGCTGCACAGGTGAAAGCTCTGGGCATTCGGAGCGTGACGGAAGGAGTGAGCGGGGACGAGAGCGCGTACGACACGCGGCGGATCGTGGCCGGGTGGAAACCGAGCTTCTTCATCGACGAGTCACCGCCGCTGTCTGCGCTCGTCGTCGACCGCGCTCGCACCGGATCCGTAGTCACTCGCACGCCGGCGCTCGCAGCCGCAACGGCCTTTCGCGACGCGCTGCGAAAAGCGGGCATCGCCGTCGACGGCCCTGTCCGCACCGCGGCGGCCGAGGAATGGTCGGAGCTGCTCGGCAGCGTGTCGTCGCCGACCCTCGGCGCGATGGTGCGCTTCATGGACCGCGAGAGCGACAACTTCACCGCGGAGATGCTCCTGAAGCAGCTGGGCCTCACCGAGCTCGATCGCGGCACCAGTGCCGCCGGTGCGACGGTCGTGATGCAGACGCTCGCCGCGGCCGGCGTACCGATGACAGGCGTGCGCATCGTCGACGGCTCGGGACTCTCACTGCTCGATCGCTTGACGGCCAATGCACTCGGAGGCTTGTTGAAGGTCGCGTGGGCCGACCCGGTCGTACGCCCGGCGCTGGTATCGGCCCTACCGGTGGCGGGCGTGAACGGAACGCTGCAACACCGTCTGCTGAAGCCGCCGGCACGGGGGCGTGTGCTGGCGAAGACAGGCACGACGGACAGCGCGTCGTCACTGTCCGGCTATGTCAGCGGCCGCTACGCGTTCGCGGTGGTCCAGAACGGCCATCCGTTGTCGTACTGGTGGGCCCGCCGAGCGCAGGATCGCTTCGCGCAAATCCTGGCCGGTTCCTAGCGCGCCAGGTCGACACGGTCTTTCGGGCGCACTAAGTTCGCAACAGCTCGACCAGGTCGGCTTCGGACAGGAGCGGTACCTCGACCTTGCGCGCCTTCGCCAGTTTCGAGTTGCCTGGCTCTTCGCCGATGATCAGTCCTGTCGTCTTGCCGGAGACGGAGTTGACGACCTTCGCGCCCTTCGCCTCCAACGCCGCCGCCGCTTCGTCGCGCGTGAAAGCTTCGAGCGTGCCGGTGATCACGTAGGTGCTGCCGGTCAACGGCCCCTCGACCGGCTTCAGCTCGTCGCCGATCTCGAACCGGAGACCGAGCGAACGCAGCTCCTCGACGAGCGCACGGTTCGCCTCGTCCGAGAACCACTCCGCAATTGCCTCCGCCCGTTCCGGGCCGATCCCCTCGACCTCGAGGATGTCCTCCTGTGCGGCGTTGAGCAGGCGGTCGACGTTCTCGAAGTGCCGCGCGAGATTCTGGGCCGTCACCCAGCCGACGTCAGGGATGTTGAGCCCGAACAGCACGCGATGGAAAGGAACCTGCTTCGATGCCTCGATCGACTCGATCGCGCTCGTCGCGGAGATCTCGCCGTAACCCTCGACCTCCATCAGCTGTTCTTTCGTAAGCCTGTAAAGCTCCGGCAGCGAACGAACGAGGCCGAGGTCCCATAATCGGCGCACGGACTGCTCGCCGACCCCCTCGATGTCGGCGGCGGCCTGCACCCAGTTGATCAGCGACTCGAGCCCACGTGAGGGACAGGCCCGGTTCGGGCAGCGATGCATCGCCTCGCCTTCCGGCTTGACGATGTCCGCGCCGCAGAGCGGGCATTTCTTCGGCATCTTGAACGGCTTCGTGCCCTTCACGTGCGGCAGCACCGGGCCGACGACCTGAGGGATGACGTCGCCAGCACGCTGGACGATCACGTTGTCGCCCTCGCGGATGTCCTTCCGGTTGATGTCCTCCTCGTTGTGCAGCGTCGCCTGCGACACCGTGACACCGCCGACCTCGACCGGTTCAAGTTGCGCCCACGGGTTGAGCGCGCCCGTTCGGCCGACGCGGATGTGGATCTTGTTCAGCTTCGTCTGCGCGGTCATCGGCGCCCACTTGAAGGCGCGCGCCCAACGTGGCCTGTCGTGCAGCGCGCCGAGGCGGCGCTGCTGGTCGAAGGAGTCCACCTTGATCACGATCCCGTCGATCTCGTAGTCGAGCTCGATGCGCCGTTTCTCCCAATCGCGGCAGGCCGCGGCGACCGCCTCGATGGTGTCGTGCCGTTCCGCGTACGGGTTCGTGCGGAATCCGTGCGCACGCAGCCACTCGAGCGACTCCCAGTGACCGCCCGCAGGCAGGCCGTCGCGCTGACCGAGCCCGTGAACCCAGATCGACAGGGGACGCTCGGCGGTGATCGTGGAGTCCTTGAGTCGCAGCGAGCCCGCAGCAGCGTTACGCGGGTTCGGCGTCGGCTTCTTCCCTTCGGCGACGAGCCGCTCGTTCAGTGCGTTGAAACCGCTGAGCGGGAGGTAGACCTCGCCCCGCACCTCGAGCAGCGGCGGCGGCGTCTCACCCTTGGTGAGCTGCATGCGCATCGAGATCGCCTTGATCGTGCGCACGTTCGGGGTCACATCCTCCCCGAGCCGGCCGTCGCCCCGCGTCGCGCCGCGAACGAAGACCCCGTCCTCGTAGATGAGATTGATCGAGAGCCCGTCGATCTTCGGCTCCGTCACGTACGACACCTCGCTCGTGCCGAGCCGCTTGACCACGTCCTGATGCCACTTCTCCACCGCCTCGTCGGTCGTGACCTTCTCGAGCGAGCCCATCGGAGAGGGGTGCTCGACCTTGACGAACTTGTCCGAGGGCGGCGCTCCGACACGCTGGGTCGGCGAGTCGAGTGTGACGAGCTCCGGGTTCGCCTCTTCCAACCGGACGAGCTCGTCGTACACCGTGTCGTACTCCGCGTCCGAGATCTCCGGATCGTCGAGGACGTGGTAGCGGTAGAGGTGGTAGGTGAGGACGTCGCGCAGCTCGGCCGCGCGCTTCTCCGCCTTAGAGGACGCCAAGAAGCTCCTCCGGCGTATCGACGAGGGCATCCGGCTCCTCGGCCGCGAGCCGCTCACGCGCATGGATGCCGCCCCATGTGACTCCGACGGAGAACAGACCTGCAGCCTTCGCCGCCTTGATGTCGAACGGCGCGTCCCCGACGTAGACGGCCTCGCCCGCCTGTGCGCCCATCCGGTCGAGTGCGAGCAACAGCGGTTCCGGATCGGGCTTGTGCCGCGCGGTCTCGTCTCCGCCGACGACCGTCTCGAACAGGTGCTCGATCGGGATGCGCGCAAATGCCAGGTCGACCGTCTGCCGCCGTTTCGCCGTGACGATCCCGAGCCGCCGCCCTTCTTCTTTCAGCCGGACAAGGACGTCGTCCATCCCGGCGCAGCAGACGAGCTCTTCGTGCAACGGCTCGTTGTGCGCGCGATACACGTCGACGAGCTCGGCGACCCTGTCCGGAGCGAGGGCATGCATCTGCTCCTCCAGCCCGGGGCCGCCGACCGCGGCCATCAGCTCCTCGTCGGCGAACTCGGCGCCCAGCACCTCCCTGGCGGCGTGTCGCATCGACGCGAGAATGATCGCGCCGGAGTCGATCACGGTGCCGTCGAGATCGAACAGGACTACGGGAAATCGCATCTACTCGATGCTAGTGACCGTCCCAGTGATGCTGTCGAGGCTGGGTCGCGAGCACGCGGGGCCAGAGACCGACGTGCATTGCTGGGACGGTCTCACGTCAGTCGTATCCCACCGACGTGAGATAGAGCCCCCACGGCGGAGCGGTCGGCCCGGCCTCGGTCCTGGCCCGCCCTTCGAGCAGCGGCGCGATCCGGTCCGGCGGCAGCGCGACCATCGTGCCGACGAGTGACCGCACCATGTGCCTGAGGAAGCTGTTTGCAGTGATCTCGAGCTCGAGCGCGTCGCCGCGCCGGTACCACGCGGCTGCACTGACGTTGCGCCGGAACGACTGATGCTGCGTCTCGGTCGGAGTGAACGCCCGGAAATCGTGGCTGCCGACAAGGAGATCGGCGGCAACCGCCAGACGCTCCTCGTCGAGCGGCCGCGCGTACCACCAGGAACGACGCTGCTCGAACGGCGACGACTCGCGCCGGCGCCAGATGCGATAGCGGTAACTGCGGGAACGCGCCGAGTGTCGCGCGTTGAAATCCGGAGCTACCTCTTCCACCGAAGCGACTGCGACGTCGTCCGGCAAAGCCGCATTGAGTGACTCGGCGGCGCGATGCGCAGGCGGGCCGCCTTCGACGTCGATGCTGAACACGTTGCCAAGTGCATGCACACCGGCGTCGGTTCGACCTGCGACGGCGAGGTCGGCATAGGTGGGAAACACAGCGAGAGCGTCGCGGACCACGCCTTCGATCGTGCGCAGGCCGGGCTGCGCGGCCCAGCCGTGGAAATGGGTGCCGTCGTACTCGAGCGTTAGCTTCAGCCGCACGTCAGGTGACCCTGACTGCGTTTGTCAGGTTTGCCTTATGTTCTAGCGGTTTGCGATTGAGTTGGTATACTCTAGTCAATGACCGACCGTCAGACCTTCCTGTTGCAGCGAGTGCAACCGGCGATGGTCGGGCTCATCGACGGCTCGCTCTCGACGCTGGCCCCGATCTTCTCCGTCGCCGTCGTCACTCACAAGCCGCACTACGCATTCGTCGCGGGCGTTGCCACCGCGTTCGGCGCCGGAATCTCGATGGCGTTCTCGGAAGGTCTCTCGGACACGGGCGAGCTCACCGGCCGCGGCAGCCCGATGGTTCGCGGTGCCATCACCGGCGTGGGAACGTTCATCGGCGGAATCCTGCACACGCTGCCGTTTCTGATCCCGCACTACCAGGCAGCGATCTACTCTGCGATCGCGGTCGTGGCACTCGAGTTGCTAGTCCTGGCCTGGCTGCGCTGGAAGTTCTTCGAAGTCGGCTTCATCCGCGCGCTGGCGTCCGTCACGCTCGGCGGCGTGATCATCGCAGCGGTCAGCGCGGCGCTCGGCTCGGCCGGCTGACCTGCAGCGTCAAGCCGTCCACGCCGGTCACGAGCATCTCCTCACCGACGACGAGCGCCTCGTCGGACCTCGCCTCCCAGATCTCACCGGCGACGCGGACCTGCGTCGGCGTGCTGACCACCGCGGTCTTGCCGAGCAGCGTCTCGACGCCGGTGACCGCGCGGCGGCGGCGCGACCATTTCAGCAACACGACTGACTCGAAGATGTCGGTGAGTCCACCGGCGACGATGGCCACGAGCCCCCACGGGGAGGGTAGGACGAAGATCGCCAGCAGGATCGCTCCGAGCAGGAGCATCGGTTCGCTGCGCTACGACGCTGCGGTGGCCGCGCGCGACGAGCCGGCCGGCTCGTAGTCGACGAGCTCGAGGTAGACCATCTCCGCAGCATCACCCAGGCGCGGACCGAGCTTGACGATCCGCGTGTAGCCGCCGGGACGCTCCGCGAAGCGCGGCGCGACCTCGGCGAACAGCTGGTGAACGACGTCCTGCGAACGCAGCTCGGCGAGCGCGAGCCTCCGGGCGTGAAGGTCGCCGCGCTTGCCGAGCGTGATCATCTGTTCTGCGAACGGCTTGACCGCCTTGGCCTTCGCCTGGGTGGTCTTGATCCGGCCGTGCTCGATCAGCGCGCCCGCCAGGTTCGAGTAGAGCGCCCTGCGGTGCGCCGAGTCGCGACCGAGCTTCTTGCCGGACCGGCGATGCCGCATGGTTAGACGGAACCTCCGCCGCTCTCGTCGCCGCGCAGTGTCAAACCGTGCGCCGACAGGGTTTCCTTGACCTCCTCGACCGACTTCTTGCCGAAGTTCGGGATCGCGGCAAGCTCGTTCTCGGTCTTGACGACCAGGTCGCCGATGGTCTCGATGCCGACGCGCTTGAGGCAGTTGTACGAGCGCACGCCGAGCTCGAGCTCCTCGATCGGGAAGTTCTCCATCCCATGCGCGAGCGGCATCTCAGCCTGCACGCCGTCGCCGCCCGGAGCTGCGGCTGACTCGCCGAAGCCCTCGATGCGATCGAGGTCGGTGAAGATCGCGAGCTGCCTGATCAGGATCTCGGACGCCTGACCGATCGCGTCCTTCGGGCTGATCGAGCCGTCCGTCGTCACGTCGAGGCGAAGCTTGTCGTAGTCGGTGCGCTGACCCACGCGCGCGGCTTCGACGTCGTACGCGACCCGCCGGACCGGCGAGAAGATCGAGTCGATCGGGATGACGCCGATCGTGTGCTCGGGCCCGCGGTTCATCTCAGCCGGCACATAGCCGCGCCCGCGGCCGATCGTCAGCGTCATTTCCAGCTTGCCCTTGTCGGAGAGATGCGCCAGCTCGAGGTCCGAATTGAGGATCTCGAGCTCCGCCGGAGCCTCGATGTCCGACGCCTTGACCGCGCCGGCGCCGCGCTTCGCGACGTGGACTTCGATCTCGGGCGATTCGCCGTGCAGGCGACAGACGAGGTTCTTCAGGTTGAGGATGATGTCCGTGACGTCCTCACGAACACCTTGCAGCGTCGTGAACTCGTGCGAGATCCCCTCGATCTTGACCGAGGTGACCGCAGCGCCCTCGAGCGACGAGAGCAGCACGCGGCGCAGCGAGTTGCCGAACGTGTAACCGAAGCCGCGGTCGAGCGGTTCGATCTCGAAGACCCCGCGCTGCTCGTCCAGCTCTTCGTGGACGATCTTCGGGATCTGAAACTCCATCAAACTTGAGCGAGTAGCCAATGCGATTCCTTCCTTACTTCGAGTAGAGCTCGACGATGAGCGATTCCTGGACCGGCGTGTCGATCTCGTCACGCGACGGCCACTTGAGGATCTTTCCGGTCAGCCCGTCATGGTCGGCCTGCAACCACGGGGCTACTGAGGCTGTGAGGTCGGTCGCGTCGCGGATGACCTGCTGCGCGGAGGAGCCCGGAGCGACGGTGATGATGTCGTTGGGCTTGACCTGGTAGCTGGGGATGTTGACGCGGCGGCCGTTGACGTGAAAGTGGCCGTGGCGCACGAGCTGGCGCGCCTGCGCACGCGACGCGGCGAACCCGAGGCGGTACACGACGTTGTCGAGGCGCGTCTCGAGCATGCGTAGCAGGTTCTCGCCCGTGACGCCGGTGCCTTTTGCCGCCTTGCTGTAGTAGGTGCGGAACTGCTTCTCGAGCAGGCCGTAGTAGCGGCGCGCCTTCTGCTTCTCGCGCAGCTGCAAGAGATACTCGGACTGCTTGATGCGCCCGCGGCCGTGGTCGCCCGGCGGGTACGAGCGCCGCTCGATTGCGCACTTCTCGGTCAGGCAACGCTCTCCCTTGAGGAAGAGCTTCAGCCCCTCGCGACGGCATTGCTTGCACTTGGGAGACGTGTCGCGAGCCACTAGACGCGCCTTCGCTTCCGCGGACGAACGCCGTTGTGCGCCTGCGGCGTCACGTCCTTGACGCCGAGGATCTCGAGCCCTGCAGCCTGCAGCGAGCGGATCGCCGTCTCACGGCCCGAGCCCGGCCCCTTCACGAAGACCTCGACCTTCTGCAAACCGTGCTCCATGCCTTTACGTGCACACGAGTCGGCGGTCACCTGCGCGGCGAACGGGGTCGACTTGCGCGAGCCCTTGAACCCGGCGGAGCCGGCGGACTCCCACGCGATCACGTTTCCGTCCTTGTCGGTGAGCGCGACGATCGTGTTGTTGAACGATGTCTTGATGTGCGCCTGACCGATCGCGATGTTCTTCCGGACGCGGCGGCGCGTGCGGCCCCTGGCCGCTGTTTTGCGAGGAGGCGCCATTTAGGTTTTCGCCGTCGCCTTCTTGCCGCGGCTCACAGGCTTGGCCGGGCCCTTGCGGGTCCGCGCATTGGTACGCGTGCGCTGCCCGTTGACGGGAAGCCCGCGGCGGTGACGGATTCCACGGTACGAGCCGATCTCACCCAGGCGCTTGATCGCCTGCGAGCGGTCGCGTCGCAGGTCGCCTTCCACCTGGAGCTTCTCGTCGATGTACTGGCGGAGCTTCGTGACCTCCTCGTCGGTGAGGTCCTTGATCTTCGTGTTGGGATCGAGGCTCAGTGCGGTCGCGACCTTGCGCGCCGTCGACTGGCCGATGCCATAGATGTACGTCAGCCCGATCTCGAGCCGCTTTTGATTGGGAAGATTTACGCCGGCAATTCTTGCCACTCGACTAACCCTGCCTTTGCTTGTGTTTTGGGTCCTTGCTGCAGATCACCATGGTGATGCCGTGCCGCTTGATCACGCGGCAGCGGTCGCAGATGGGCTTGACTGAGGCTCGTACTTTCATCGGTGTCTGTATGTGATTCGGCCGCGAGTGAGGTCGTAGGGCGAGAGCTCAACCTTCACCTTGTCGCCGGGGAGAATGCGGATGTAGTGCTTGCGCATCTTCCCGGAGATCGTGGCGAGCACTGATGGCCCGCCTTCGAGCTGCACCCGGAACATCGTGCTCGGGAGCGCCTCGGTGATCTCGCCTTCCATCTCGATCTTCTCGTCTTGCTTGGTCATCGCCTTTCTTGTCTACGCACGAAAATACGGCGGGACGGCCCGCCGTGGTGCTCTCAGGGTACCAAACCAGCCTTTTCCCTCGATTTCGCCGCCGTGAGGATCCTCGGCGGCCCTTCCTCGGCGACCGCCACCGTGTGCTCGAAGTGGGCGGCCAGGGAGCCGTCCTGGGTCGAGATCGACCATTCGTCGTCGTGGAGGTACACCTCAGGCCCCCCGGCGGTGATCATCGGCTCGATCGCGAGGGTCATGCCAGGCTGGAGCTGCGGGCCCCGCCCCGGCTCGCCGAAGTTCGGAATCTGTGGCTCCTCGTGGTACGAGCGGCCGACGCCGTGGCCGACCAGGGAGCGCACGACCGAGAAGCCGGCGCCTTCGACGACCCGCTGGACGGCATTGGAGATGTCGCCGACGCGGTTCCCCGCGCGCGCCTGGTCGATGCCGGCTGCGAGCGCCTCCTTGCCGACCTCGAGCAGCCGCCGGATGTCGGGGTCGACTTCGCCGATCGCATAGGTGTAGGCGCTGTCCGCGACCAGCCCGTCGAGGGTGACACCGACGTCCACGGAGATGAGATCGCCCTCCGCGACCCGATGCGCACCCGGTATGCCATGGACGACCATCGCATTCGGCGAGATGCATGTCGCTGCAGGGAAACCGCGGTAGCCCTTGGAGGTCGGGACGCCGCCGTGCTCGCGAATGAAGTCGTCGGCGAGCTGGTCGAGCTCGCCGGTGGTGATGCCGGGCTGCGCGTGCTCGCCCATGAGCGCGATCGTCGCGGCGACGAGCTGTCCGGCGCGCTCCATACCCTCGATCTCGGCTGCTGATTTACGAATGATCAAGCAGGCACCTGCTCCAGTGCGCGCGAGATCTCGGCGAACACTTCGTTCTCGCCGCGGTTCGCGTGGATCGGGACGACGTTTCCGCGTGTCCGATAGAACTCGATCAGAGGCTCCGTCTCGCGATGGTAGTTGTCGAGCCGCCGCTGGATCGCCTCGTCCGTGTCGTCTGCGCGGGCGCGGAGGCGAAGCCGGTCGCACGCGACCTCGTCGGGAATCTGCAGCGTGAACGCCACGCTGAAGTTCTTGCCGATATCCGCGAACATCGAGTCGAGGGCCTCGGCCTGCACGATCGTCCGGGGGAACCCATCGAGGACGAACCCTGCCTCGGTGTCGGGCTGCTCGAGCCGGCTGCGGATCAGCTCGATCATGAGGTCGTCGGAGACCAGGTCGCCGCGTTCGATCGTCTCCTTCACGCGCGTACCGAGCTCCGTGCCCGCGTCCAGCTCCGCGCGCAAGATCTCGCCGCTGGCGATATGAGGGATGCCGTACTCCGCAGAGATCCTCATCGCCTGCGTGCCTTTTCCGGCCCCTTGCGGACCGAGGAGCAAGACGTTCAACGGCACTATTTGAGGAAGCCTTCGTAGTTCCGCATCATCATCTGGGACTCCATCTGTCGCATCGTGTCCAGCGCGACCCCGACGACGATGAGGACCGACGTGCCGCCGAGGGCACGCGACGTTGCCTGTGAGAAGCCGCCGTACTTGATGAAGATGCTCGGCAGCACAGCGATGGCGGCGAGGTAGAGCGCCCCGGGCAAGGTGAGACGCGTGAGCACGCGGTCGAGGTACTGCGCGGTCGGCGACCCGGGACGGATGCCCGGAATGTAACCGCCGTACTTGCGCAGGTTGTCCGCCTGGTCGACCGGGTTGAACTGGACCGCGGTGTAGAAGTACGTGAAGACGATGATCAGCACACCCTCGAGAACGATGTAGAGCAGCGACCCATATGAGAAGTGCGAGTTGATCCAGCTCTGAGTCGCCGGGAAGAACTGCGCGATCGTCGGCGGGAATGCCATCACTGCGGCAGCGAAGATCACCGGGATGACGCCGGCCATGTTCACGCGCAGCGGCATGTACGTCGAGCCACCTCCGGTCTGCCGGCGGCCGACCATCCGCTTGGCGTACTGGATCGGAATGCGGCGCTGGCCTTCCTGCATGAATACGACGGCAGCAACGATCGCGATGGCGACGAGCGGGAAGAACAGCCGCTCCATGGTGCCGCCGTTGTACCAGGCTGCGATTCCGGTCGGAGCGGACGAGAGGATCGACGCGAAGATCAGTAGCGAGATGCCGTTTCCGACGCCGCGCTTGGTGATCAGCTCGCCGAGCCACATCAGCAGCGTCGTGCCGGCGGTGAGCGTGACGACGATCAGGACGATGCGGCCCGTGTTCGCGTCGAGGTTGCCCGCCCGCTTGAAGAGATACGCATAACCCGTCGACTGCGCCGCAGCCAGCGCGACCGTGAGGTAACGCGTGTACTGGTTGATCTTGGCGTAGCCCGACTCGCCTTCCTTCTGTAGCTGCTCCAACTGCGGCACGACGACCGTCATCAGCTGCAAGATGATCGAGGCCGTGACGTAGGGCATGATCCCGAGCGCGAACAGGGCGAACTGCGAGAGCGCGCCGCCGGAGAAGACGTTCAGCAGGCCGAGGATCGTCCCGCCCTGGCCGTTGAAGTAGTCCTTGATCGTCTGCGAGTCGACGCCCGGAGCTGGAATCCAGGACCCCAGCCGGTAGAGGGCAAGGATCATGAAGGTGAAGAGGACGCGCTTGCGGAGCTCAGGGACGCGCCAGGCGTTGGCGAGCCAGGACAGCATCTAGCTACTCCACCTCGGGAGCTTGCTCTTCGGTCGAGTCGGGCTCGGGCGCAACGTTCTCAGCCTCGGGTGCGGTGTCGTTAGCCGTTTCGGCGGCCTCGGGGGCTTCGGTGGCAGGAGCAGCGGCGGCCGGCTTGACCTTCGCATGCTTCTTCCGCTTCTTCACCTTCGGCTCCTTCAGGAGCAAGACGGTGCCACCCGCCTGCTCGACCTTTTCGCGCGCGGTGGCGGAGATTCCGTGGACACGCACGGTCAGCTTCTTCTTCAGCTCTCCGTTGCCGAGGAGCTTCACGTCGGTTTTCGTGTTCTTGAGCAAGCCCTTTTCGACCAGGCTCTCCGGCGTGACTTCGGCACCTTCGTCGAAACGGTCGAGCGAGCCGACGTTGATCGGCGCGGTCGAAGTCCGGAACGGGCCGATCGGCATCGCGTCCTTCGACGTGGCGCCGCGCAGTTTCCCCAGACGCATGTAGATCGGCATCTGGCCGCCTTCGAACCCGGCGCGCATCTTGTGCGAGCCCGCGCGCGACTTCTGGCCCTTGATCCCGCGGCCGGAGTAGCGCCCCTTGCCCGAGCTGTTGCCGCGACCGACGCGCTTGCGGTCCTTCTGGTCCTGGGCGGGCTTCAGCGATGTGAGGTTGAAATCTTTAGGCATCGTCGACCTTCACGAGGTGGCGGACCTTCCGAAGCATGCCTGCGAAGACCGGGCCGTCGTCGTGCTCGGCGGTCTTCCCGATCCGGCCGAGCCCGAGCGCGCGGAGCGTCCCGCGATGCCTCTGGCTCTCGCCGATCTGGCTACGAACTTGGGTGATGCGAACCTTTGCCATGGGTCACCCGTCCGGGGAACCTCCCGGTTCCCCGGAACCCCTCCCCTGGTCCGCTTCGCGGACAGGCGGCTGCGCCGCCTCCTCCGGCAGCGCCGGATGCTTGTACGGGAGTACCTGGCTGATAGTCAGACCGCGCGCCCGCGCCACGTCTTCGGGACGGCGCAGGTTCTTCAGCCCGTTGACGGTCGCCTTCGCCATGTTGATCGGGTTCGTCGTGCCGAGGCTCTTGGCCAGGATGTCGCGGATCCCGGCGAGCTCCAGGACGGCACGGACGCCGCCGCCGGCGATCACGCCGGTTCCTTCGCTCGCGGGCCGCAGGAGCACGCGCGCAGCGTCCGAACGGCCGAGGATCTCGTGCGTGATCGTCGTCCCGTGCTTGGGCACCGTGAAGAGATTCTTCTTCGCGTCCTCGACCGCCTTCGTGATCGCGAGCGGCACCTCGCGCGCCTTGCCGTAGCCGACGCCGACGCGGTCGACCTCGTCGCCGATGACGACGAGCGCGGTGAAGGAGAATCGCCGGCCACCCTTGACGACCTTCGCGACACGGTTGATCTCGACCACGCGCTCCTTGAGCTCGCGGGTCTCTTCGCGCTCGATCACTGCGCGCTCGACTGTCGTGAACTCGGGCCTGGTGCTCAAAACTTTAGTCCCCCCTCGCGTGCAGCATCGGCGAGCGCCTTGACGCGCCCGTGGTACAGGTAGCCACCGCGGTCGAACACGGCGCTCTCGATCTTCGCCTGCTTCGCGCTCTCGGCCAGCAACTTGCCGACCTCGGACGCCTGCGCCTTCTTGTCGCCCTTGAAGGTCTTCTTGACCTGCAGCCACGTGGCGGAGGCGAGCGTGCGCCCCTCCATGTCGTCGACGAGTTGCGCGACGATCCCGCGGTTCGAGCGCGTGACCACGAGGCGCGGCCGCTCGGCCGTCCCGGACACCTTGCCGCGCACCCGCTTGTGGCGGCGCTCGCGTGCCTTTCTGACGGTCATGACTGGCATTAGGCTCGCTTGCCGACCTTTCTGCGCACGTACTCGCCGGCGTAGCGGATGCCCTTGCCTTTGTACGGCTCCGGCGGGCGCGTCTTGCGAATCTCCGCAGCGGTCTGTCCGACCTGCTGCTTGTCCACGCCCTTGACCACGATCTCGGTGTTCGTCGGCACCTCGAAGGAGATGCCCTGCGGCGCCTTGATCACGACCGGGTGCGAATAGCCGACGTCGAGCCGGAGATCCGAGCCCTGGAGTGCAGCGCGGTAGCCGACCCCCTGGAGCTCGAGACGCTTCTCGAAGCCCTTCGTGACGCCCTCGACCATGTTGGCAACCAGCGTTCGCGTCAGACCGTGCAGCGCGCGATCCTGGCCGCGCTCGGTCGGACGGGTAACGGTGATCGTGCCCTCTGCCTGCTCGATCTTCATCCTGGGAGGCACCTGCTGCTGCAGGTTGCCGAGCGGGCCGTTGACCATCACGCGGCCAGGGTCGATCGACACCGAAACGCCGGCGGGAATCTCAATGGGCTGTTTTCCGATTCGACTCATCTCGCTACCAGATGAAGCACACGACTTCGCCGCCGATCCCCTTCTCTTCTGCCGTGCGGGACGTGATCAGACCCGTCGACGTGGAGAGAATTGCCACGCCCATCCCGCCGAGCACGCGCGGAAGGCGGTCCTTGCCCGCGTAGACACGGCGGCCGGGCTTGGACACCCGCTTGAGGTCGGTGATGATCCTCTCGCGGCTCCGGCCGTACTTCAGCTGGATGACCAGGGTATCGAAGCTCTCGCCCTTCTTCACGTGGAAGTCCGTGATGTAGCCCTCCTCCTTGAGGATCCGGGCGATGCCCTCCTTGAGACGGGAGGTCGGCATCTCGGCGTGCTCGTGCAGCGCCTTGTTGGCGTTGCGGATTCGGGCGAGCATGTCTGCTACGGGGTCGGTCAGCATCTCGTCACCAGCTCGATTTGGTCATGCCCGGAATGACGCCCTGGTGCGCCAGGTCGCGCAGGCAGATCCGGCAGAGGCCGAACTTGCGGAAGACGGCGCGCGGGCGCCCGCAGCGATTGCAGCGCGAGTAGGCCCGCACGGGATACTTCTGCGGGCGTTGCTGCTTGATCCGGAGTGATGTCTTTGCCATTTAGCTCTGTTGCTCCCTTCCGTCCGCCGCGAACGGCATGCCGAACCCGCGCAGAAGCGCGAAGCCGTGCTCGTCCGTTTTCGCGGAGGTCGTGATCGCGACGTCGAGGCCGCGAACCTGCTGGATGTCGTCGTAGTCGATCTCCGGGAAGATGATCTGCTCCCGGAGGCCGAGTGAATAGTTACCGCGTCCGTCGAACGACTGCGGGTTCAGTCCGCGGAAGTCCCGGATGCGCGGGAGTGCGATCGCGATCAGCCGGTCGAGAAACTCGTACATGCGACCTCCGCGCAAGGTGACGCGTGCGCCGATCGGCATGCCTTCGCGGATCTTGAACTGGGCAATCGACTTGCGGGCCTTGCGCACCTGGGCGCGCTGGCCGGCGATGATCGAGAGCTCCTCGATCGCAGCGTCGAGCTGCTTCGCGTCGGTCTTCGCCTCGCCGACGCCCATGTTCAGCGTGATCTTCTCTAGCCGCGGAACCTCCATCGGTGACGACAGCCCGAGATCCTCTTTCAGCTTCGCGCGCAACTCGCGCTCGAAGAGCACCTTCAGACGCGGCGCGTAATCGGCGCGCGCGGCTTCCTTACGGGCTTCGCGGACCCCGGTGCTCATCGGTCGATGTCCTCGCCGCAGTCGGCGCGCTTGCAGACGCGGACCTTGACGTTCTGTCCGTGGGAGTCCTTGTCCCTCACGCCAACGCGCGTCGGCCTGTTGCAGACCGGGCACACGACCATCACGTTGCCGACGTGGAGCGGGGACGGTTTCTCGATCACGCCGCCCGGCGTCATGCCGGCAGCCCCCATGCGGCTGGCGTTCTGAATCGGGCGAGGCTTCGTGTGCCGCTTGACGATGTTGATGTTCTCGACGATGACCTTCCGGTCCTTCGGGCGTGCATCGATGACGCGACCCTGCTTGCCGCGGTCCTTGCCGCTGAGCACGTGGACGAGGTCGCCCTTGCGAATTCGCATCGTGTGAGCCATGGCTAGAGCACCTCCGGTGCGAGCGAGACGATCTTCATGAAGTTCTTCTCCCGCAGCTCGCGGGCGACAGGCCCGAAGATGCGGGTGCCGCGCGGGTTGCGCTGGGCGTCGATGATCACCGCGGCGTTCTCGTCGAAGGCAATCGAGGTGCCGTCGTTGCGCCCGTACGGCTTGCGGGTTCGGACGACGACGGCTTGCACGACTTCGCCCTTCTTCACAGCGCCCTGCGGAGCCGCCTGCTTGACCGTGGCGACGATGATGTCGCCGACTCGCGCGTAGCGGCGACCCGTCCCGCCTTTCACGCGGATGCAGAGAATCTCGCGAGCGCCCGTGTTGTCGGCCACTCGAAGTCTGGATTCCTGCTGGATCACTTGGCAGCCTCGACGATCTCGACGAGCCGCCAGTGCTTCGACTTGGAGAGCGGGCGGGTCTCGACGATGCGGACGATGTCTCCGACGTTGGCGGTGTTCTGCTCGTCGTGGGCGTGGAACTTCACGTTGCGGCGGATGACCTTCTTGTAGCGACGGTGTGCCTTGATCGCCTCGACCTTGACGATGATCGTCTTGTCCATCGCACTCGAGACGACGACGCCGCGACGCTCCTGGCGCCGGCCGCGCTCGGACTCGGACTTCGGCACGCGCGAGATCGACTTGCGCTCCGTCGGACGCTCGCGGCGAACCTTCGGGCGCTGGCGTCGTTCCGCGCGAGGGCGAGGCTTGCGCTTGACCTTCGGCTGCGACTGCGGCTGTGGCTCGGCGGGAGGCGCTTCTTCGGCAACGGGGGCTTCGGCAGGCTCGGCCTCTTCGGCCTCGGCTGCGGGAGCTTCGGCGACCACCTCGGGCTCAGCCTCTGCAACGGGCTCCGCTTCGGCAACGGGCTCCGGAGCCGCCTCCTCCGCCGGCGCTTCCTCGACAGGCGCCTCCTCGGCGACCGGCTCTTCGACCACGGGCTCCTCGACGGGAGCTTCTTCGGCCACGGGCTCCTCGACGGGAGCTTCCGCGACCGGCTCTTCGGCGGGAGCTTCCGCCACGGGCGCCTCGACCGGAGTCTCGACGGTGGCTTCCTCGACGACCGGCTCTGCGGCCTTCTTCGGAGCAGCCTTCTTCACGGCAGGCTTCTTCGCGGCAGCCGGCTTCTTCTCCGCTGTCTCCTTCTTGGCGGCAGGCTTGCGCTTCGGCTTCTCTTCCGGCACGTCCTCGTCCTTCTTCTTGGTTGTCTTCTTCTCGTCAGCCATCAGTGCTGCCCTGCTTTCGCTTCGCGCTCGACGCGCACGGTCAGGATCCGCGCGATCTCTCGTTTTGCGAGCTTCAGCCGCGCGCTGTTCTCCAGCGCTCCGGTCGCAGACTGGAAGCGTAGGTCGAACAGTTCCTTGCGTCGGTCGTGCAAAGCGTTCTCCAGTTCTTCGTCGGTCATGTCCCTCATGTCTTTAGCTCTCAAAGAGATCCGCCTCCCGCTTCACGAACTTCGTCTTGAGCGAGATCTTCGTGCCGGCGAGACGAAGTGCTTCCTTGGCCAGCGGCTCGGGCACACCTGCGAGCTCGAACATCACTCGCCCGGGCTTGACGACGGCCACCCAGTGCTCGGGTGAGCCCTTGCCCGAGCCCATGCGCGTCTCTGCAGGTTTCTGCGTCGTCGGCTTGTCCGGGAAGACGTTGATCCAGACCTTGCCGCCGCGCTTGATCTTGCGCGTCATCGCGATGCGGGCTGCTTCGATCTGGCGGTTCGTCACCCAGCCGGTCTCGAGAGCCTTCAGGCCGAAGTCGCCGAACTGCACGGTCGTCTGCCCCTTCGCGAACCCCCGACGGCGGCCGCGCTGGTGCTTGCGGTACTTCATTTTCTTCGGCAAAAGCATTACGTGTCAGCCTTTTCCTGGTTCATCGGTTCCTCGGTCTGCTGCGTCGGCGCGGTCGTGTCGGGCGCATCTGCGACCGGCGGCGTCGTCTCGACCGGCGGCTGCCCGGACTCGAGGCCCTCGGTCGACGTCGCGACCTCGTCGGTGCGCGGACGATCCGGGGTGTCCTGCTGAGCCGCACGGTTGCGCGGCGCGGGTCTGCCCCTGCCCTGGCCACGGCCTTGTCCGCCGCGACCCTGACCGCCGCTCTTCTTGCGGCCCGGGCGCACTGGCCCGAGGCCTTCGCGATCGCGCTGGCGATCGCGGCCACCCTCGCGCGAGGCGCCGAGCCCTTCGACGTTCGCACGGCGCCGGCGCGCCTGGTCCTGCTCGCCGAGCCGGACATCCTTCTCGGTGTCGAGCCCGCCGTATCCCTCCGGCATGATCTCGCCCTTGTTGATCCAGACCTTCACGCCGATCCGGCCGAAGGTCGTCTTCGCCTCGACGAAGCCGTAGTCGATGTCCGCACGAATCGTGTGCAACGGGACGCGACCTTCGGAGTAGGCCTCGGAGCGACTCATCTCGGTGCCGCCCAGCCGGCCGCCGCACTGGATGCGGACGCCCTTGGCACCGGAACGGATTCCGGATGCGAGGGCGCGCTTCATCGCACGCCGGAAGCTGACGCGGTTCTGCAGCTGTTCGGCGATCGACTGCGCGACGAGCTTCGCGTCGAGCTCCGGTCGCTTGATCTCGTTGATGTTGATGTGGACGTTCTTCTTGGTGATCGCGTGCAGCTCTTTGCGCAGCGCGTCGACCTCGACGCCCGACTTGCCGATCACGATGCCGGGGCGTGCCGTGTAGATGTCGACCGTGACCCGCTGCTTGTCCTTGCGGATCAGGATGTCGGACAGTCCGGCATGCGAAAGCTTGTTGGTGATGTGTTCCCGGATCTTGATGTCCTCGATCAGGTAGCCGGGGAACTCCTTCTTCCCCGTGTACCAGTTGGACTTCCAGTCGTGGATGACGCCGACGCGCATCCCGCCGGGATGGACTTTTTGGCCCATTAAGCAGCCGCTCCCTTCTTCTTCGCGGGACGCTTGGACGCGGTCTTCTTCTTCGAAGCCGCAGCGGTCTTCGTCTTGGCAGCGCGCTTTGGCGCGGGCGCAACCGCGCCCTCCTCAGCCTGCACCGGTTCCACAGTTGGTGACGCTTGCTGCCTTTCAGCAAGCGTCACAGTGATGTGGCAGGTGCGCTTGCGAATCCGTGCGACACGTCCGCGTGCACGCGCGCGCCAGCGCTTCATGACCGGCCCGCCGTCGACATACGTCGTCTTGACGTAGAGCCTGTCCTCGGCGATGCCGTGATTCGCTTCGGCGTTCGAAACCGCGGATTGCAGGACCTTCTGCAGCACGCCCGCGGCCTCGCGTGACGTGAAGGCGAGGACGGCACGCGCCTCGGGCACGCTACGGCCGCGGATGTGCTCCGCGACGAGCCGTGCCTTGCGCGGCGACATCCGCACGTACTTCGCCTGTGCGCGAACTTCTCTCGGTGTCTCCACGGTGCTCACGCTCGCTTCTTCACCTCGGTCTTGCGGTCGCCTGAATGGCCGCGGAAGGTTCGCGTCGGCGCGAACTCGCCCAGTTTGTGGCCGACCATCTGCTCGGAGATGAACACGGGCACGTGCTTGCGCCCGTCGTGGACGGCGATCGTGTGCCCGACCATGTCCGGGAAGACGGTGGACGTGCGCGACCAGGTGCGGATCATCCGCTTCTCGTTCTTCTCGTTCATCGACTCGATGCGGCTCATCAGCCGCGCCTCGACGAAAGGCCCTTTTTTGGAACTGCGGCTCATTTACTTGCGCTTCTCCTTTCCGCGCCTGCGGCTGCGGACGATCAAACGGTTGGATTCCTTGTGCTTGTGGCGCGTGCGCTTGCCGAGCGTGGGCACGCCCCACGGAGTGACCGGATGCCGGCCGCCCTTCGACTTGCCCTCGCCGCCACCATGCGGATGGTCGACCGGGTTCATCGCCGAGCCGCGCACCGTCGGCCGCTTCCCCCTCCACCGGCTTCGTCCCGCCTTGCCGCCGGTGATGTTCTCGTGGTCCACGTTACCGACCTGTCCGATCGTCGCGCGGCAAGTCAGGGCCACGCGTCGCATCTCGCCGGAGGGGAGCCGGAGCACGCCGTAGCCCTCGTCCTTTGCGACGAGCTGGACGCCAGAGCCGGCGCTGCGGGCCATCTGGCCGCCCCTGCCGGGCTTGAGCTCGACGTTGTGGACGAGCGTGCCGGTCGGGATGTTCTCGAGCGGCAACGCATTGCCAGGCTTGATGTCCGCCGCCGGGCCGGACTCGACAGTCGCGCCGACGCGCAACCTCGCCGGGGCGAGGATGTAGCTCTTCGCGCCGTCGGCGTAGTGGAGCAGCGCGATCCGCGCGGAACGGTTGGGGTCGTACTCGATCGCGGCGACCTTGGCGGGCACCCCGTCCTTCTGACGCTTGAAGTCGATCACGCGGTAGCGACGCTTGTGACCGCCGCCCTGATGGCGTGTCGTGATGCGGCCCTGGTTGTTACGGCCGCCCTTCCTCGTCAGCTTCTCGGTCAGCCCTTTCTCGGGCTTGGACTTCGTGATCTCCTCGAACGTCGAGACGGTCATGAAACGGCGTCCAGGCGAAGTCGGCTTGTACCTACGGACCGGCATCAGGCGTGTACCCCCTCGAAGATCTCGATCGAATCGCCGGGCCGCAGCTGCACGATCGCCTTCTTCCAGCCGGGCTTGGTCCCCTTGATCGCGCCGCGCCGCTTCGGCTTCGACTGCACCTTGGAAACGTTGACGCGGAGCACCTTGACGTTGAAGAGCTCCTCGACCGCCTGGCGGACCTGCGTCTTGTGCGCGTCCGGATGGATGCGGAACGAGTACGTATTGCTCTCTTCGATCTGCGAATAGCTCTTCTCTGACACGACCGGAGCGAGCAGCACTTCGTTGGGATGCAAGCTCATGACGTCGCCTTTGCCTTAACGAGATCGAGCGCTTCCTCGGTGACGAGCACCGAGCGCGCCCACACGAGCGCCGTGACCTCGAGCTCGCCCGGGCTCGTGACGACGACCTTGTCGATGTTGCGGAAGGACTTGACGACGTTCTCCTCGTCCTTCGTGACCACGACGAGCGGCAGCTCCATGCCGTGCGCCTCGATGAGGCTCACGGCCAACTTCGTCGATGGCCCCTCAAAACCTGAGGAGTCGAGAACGGCGAACGTCCCCTCTTGGACGTGAACAGTTAGCGCGCCGCGCATTGCGGCGCGTCGGGTCTTGCGGTTCACCTTGACCTCGAAGTCGCGGGGCGTCGGCGGAAACGCCACGCCGCCACCAGTCCATTGCGGTGCGCGGGTGGTCCCTGCGCGCGCGCGTCCGGTGCCCTTCTGGCGCCACGGCTTCGCGCGCCCGCCGGAGACGAGCCCACGGCTCTTGGCCGCGCGCGTTCCCTGGCGGGCGGCATTCATCTCAGCGCGCACGGTCTCGTGCACCACGTGCGGCTTCAGCTCCGCGGCGAACACGGATTCCTCGAGCGTCACGTCCTTGGCCTTCTTGCCGGCCGAGTCGAGCAGGGGTGCTTTCGGAGCGGCCATCAGCTGCTCGCCTCCCGTACTTCGACGAAGCCGTTCTTCGGGCCCGGGACTGCGCCCTTCACGAGCAGGAGGTTCTCCTCGGGGCGCACCTCGTGGACGACCAGCCCTGACTGGGTCACGCGCTTGCCACCCAGCCGGCCGGCCATCTTCTGTCCCTTGAACACGCGCGAGGGCGTGGCCGATGCGCCGATCGAGCCCGGCTTGCGGACGTTGTGCGAGCCGTGGGAGGTAGGGCCGCGGTGAAAGCGGTGCCGCTTGATCGTTCCCGCGAAGCCCTTGCCGTGGGCGATGCCGCTCACCTTGATCTTCTCGCCCGGCTCGAATACCTCGACGGTGACGTTCTCGCCGACGATCGCCTCGGTCTGTCCCCGTAGCTCGAGCAGGTGCCTGTACGCACCCTTCACGTTGTTCTTCTTCAGGTGCCCGAGCTCGGGCTTCGTGACCTTGCGCTCGGCGGCCTCGTCGTACGCGATCTGGACCGCGTCGTAGCCGTCCACGTCTGCAGTCTTGACCTGTACGACGGGACACGGCGCGGCCTCGATCACCGTCACCGGCGTGACGACGCCGGTCTCCGGATCGAAGACCTGCGTCATGCCCAGTTTCTTTCCCACGATCCCTTTCAAACCGTTAGCTCCTGATCGAAATCAAATTTCATGTGACCGAAGGTCAGAGCTTGATCTCGATGTCGATGCCGGCCGGCAGGTCGAGTCGCATCAGCGAATCGACCGTCTTCGGGGTCGGCGAGTGGATGTCGATCAGCCGCTTGTGCGTGCGCACCTCGAAGTGCTCCCGCGAGTCCTTGTCCTTGAACGGAGACCGGATCACGCAGTAGACGTTCTTCTCGGTGGGCAGGGGCACAGGACCGGTGATGGTGGCGCCGGTTCGCTGCGCAGTCTCGACGATCGACTGAGCCGACTTGTCGAGCTGATGGTGGTCGTAGCCCTTCAGGCGGATACGGATTTTTTGAGCCAACGAACCGGCGCCCCTTCTACTTGATGACTTCGGTGACGACGCCTGCGCCGACGGTGCGGCCACCCTCACGGACGGCGAAGCGCAGACCCTGATCCATGGCGATCGGCTGGATCAGCTCGACCTCCATGTTGGTGTTGTCGCCCGGCATGACCATCTCCTGGCCTTCCGGCAGCTTGATCGCGCCCGTCACGTCCGTCGTGCGGAAGTAGAACTGCGGGCGGTAGTTGTTGAAGAACGGCGTATGGCGGCCGCCCTCGTCCTTCGAGAGGACGTACACCTCTGCCTTGAAGTGCGTGTGCGGCGTGATGGAACCGGGCTTCGCGAGCACCTGCCCGCGCTCGATGTCCTCACGCTTGATGCCGCGGAGCAGCGCGCCTGCGTTGTCGCCTGCCTGCGCATAGTCGAGCGTCTTCTGGAACATCTCGAGACCCGTGACGACGGTCTTCTCCACCTTCTCGTGGATACCGACGATCTCGACCTCGTTGCCCGACTCGATCTTGCCCTGCTCGATTCGCCCGGTCACGACGGTGCCGCGGCCGGTGATCGTGAAGACGTCCTCGATCGGCATCAGGAACGGCTTGTCGACATCGCGCTCCGGCTCCGGAATGAAGGAGTCGACCGCGTTCATCAGCTCGATGATCTTCGGGACCCACTCGCCGTCGCCCTCGAGCGCCTTCAGCGCCGAGACCTGAATCACCGGGATGTCGTCGCCCGGGAAGTCGTACTTCGACAGGAGCTCACGCACTTCCATCTCGACGAGCTCGAGCAGCTCGGGGTCGTCGACCATGTCGGCCTTGTTCAGCGCGACGACGATCGACGGGACCTCGACCTGACGGGCGAGCAGGATGTGCTCGCGCGTCTGCGGCATCGGGCCGTCTGCTGCGGACACGACCAGGATCGCGCCGTCCATCTGGGCGGCGCCCGTGATCATGTTCTTGATGTAGTCGGCGTGCCCAGGGCAGTCGACGTGCGCGTAGTGACGCGCCTCGGTCTCGTACTCGACGTGCGACGTGTTGATCGTGATACCGCGCGCCTTCTCCTCGGGTGCGTTGTCGATCTCCTCGAAGCTCTTGATGCCGGTCGTCGAGGTCCCCTGCTCGGAAAGCACCTTCGTGATCGCCGCGGTCAGCGTCGTCTTGCCATGGTCGATGTGACCGATCGTGCCGACGTTGAGATGCGGCTTGGTGCGCTCAAACTTCTGCTTGGCCATGCTTCTCCTTCCTTGCTCTTACGCGTCGGTCGAGGCCAGCTCGGCCAGGATCGATTGCGGAACTTCCTCATAACGTTCGAATTGCATCGTGAACTCAGCGCGACCCTGCGTCATCGAACGCACGTCAGTCGCGTAGCCGAACATCTCCGCGAGCGGGACGATCGCCTTGATCACCTGTGCGTTGCCCAGTGGCTCCAGGCTCTCGACGCGTCCGCGCCGCGAGTTCAGGTTCCCCATCACGTCGCCCAGGTAGTCCTCGGGAGTGATGACCTCGACGGCCATCACAGGCTCGAGGAGCTTCGGCTTACCGCGCTTCATCGCTTCCTTGAAGGCCATGGAGCCGGCGACCTTGAAAGCGATCTCGCTCGAGTCGACATCGTGGTACGAGCCGTCGATCAGCTCGATGCGGACATCGACGACCGGATACCCCGCGAGCACCCCGGATTCCATCGCCTCCTGGATGCCGAGGTCGATTGCCGGGATGTACTCCTTCGGGATCTTTCCGCCGACGATCTTGTCCACGAACTCGTAGCCGTCGCCCGAGCTCATCGGCTCGGCGTTGATGACTGCGTGTCCGTACTGGCCGCGACCACCGGTCTGGCGGACGAACTTGCCCTGGATCTTCTCGACCGCCTGGCCCATCGTCTCGCGGTAGGCCACCTGAGGGCGGCCCACGTTCGCGTCGACGCTGAACTCACGCTTGAGGCGGTCGACGATGATCTCGAGGTGCAGCTCGCCCATGCCGGCGATGAGCGTCTGCCCGGTCTCGTCGTCGGTGCGCACACGGAACGTCGGGTCCTCTTCGGCCAGGCGCTGGAGCCCCACTCCGAGCTTGTCCTGGTCGGCCTTCGACTTCGGCTCGACGGCGACCGAGATCACCGGATCCGGGAAGGTCATCGACTCGAGCTTGATCGGCGCCGTGTCCGTCGCGAGCGTGTCGCCCGTCGTCGTCGCCTTGAGGCCGACGCCCGCAGCGATCTCGCCCGCGCCGATCTCCTCGCGCTCCTCGCGGTGGTTGGCGTGCATCTGGAGGATGCGGCTGATCCGCTCCGTCTTGCCGGTGTTCGTGTTGACGACGCGGTCGCCGGCCTTCAGCGTGCCCGAGTAGACGCGGAAGTACGTGAGCTTGCCGACGTACGGATCGGACATGACCTTGAAGGCGAGCGCGGAGAACGGCTCGTCCAGAGCGGGCCGCCGCGAGAGCTCGTTCTCCGTGCGGGGATCGATCCCGTGCACGGGTGGAAGGTCGATCGGGCTCGGCAGGTAGTCGACGACCGCGTCGAGCAGCGGCTGCACGCCCTTGTTCTTGAAGGCGGAGCCGAGCAGCACCGGCGAAATCTTGTTCGCGAGCGTCCCGGCGCGCACTGCGCGGCGGATCATCTCGGGGGTCACGGACTGCTCGTCCGTCAGGTACGCCTCTGTCAGCTCGTCGTCGAACTCGGCGACCGAGTCGATCAGCTGGTGGTGGTACTCCTGGGCCTGCTCCATGAGCTCGGCCGGAATCTCGCCGGTCTCCATCTTCGTCCCGAGGTCATCGGACCAGGTAATCGCCCGCATGTCGACGAGGTCGACGATGCCGCGGTGGTGCTCCTCGGTGCCGACGGGCAGTTGGATCGGCACCGGATTGGCGCCGAGGCGATCGATCATCGACTGCACTGAGGCGAAGAAGTCCGCGCCGGTACGGTCCATCTTGTTGATGAACGTGATGCGCGGAACGCCGTAGCGCTCGGCCTGGCGCCAGACGGTCTCGGACTGGGGCTGAACGCCGGCGACTGCGTCGAACACGGCAATCGCCCCGTCGAGGACGCGGAGGCTCCGCTCCACCTCGACCGTAAAGTCCACGTGGCCGGGCGTATCGATAATGTTGATCCGGAAATCGCGCCACGACGCCGTCGTCGCAGCAGACGTGATCGTGATGCCGCGCTCCTGCTCCTGCGCCATCCAGTCCATCGTTGCCGCGCCCTCGTGGACCTCGCCCATCTTGTGGGTGCGGCCGGTGTAGTAGAGGATCCGCTCGGTCGTCGTCGTCTTGCCCGCGTCGATGTGGGCCATGATCCCGATGTTCCGGACCTTGTCGAGGGCGATGCCGCTCTTGGTGTCGATCGCCATAGCCGCTACCACCTGTAGTGCGCGAAGGCCTTGTTGGCCTGCGCCATCCGGTAGACGTCGTCCTTGCGCTTGAAGGCGCCGCCCTGCTGGTTGAGGGCGTCCAGGATCTCGGCCGAGAGCTTCTCGATCATGCCCTTCTCGCGCCGGCTGCGCGCGAAGTCCACGAGCCAGCGCACCGCGAGCGTGCGCGCGCGGCGCTGCGGCACCTCGACGGGCACCTGGTAGTTCGCGCCGCCCACCCGGCGGCTCTTGACCTCGAGCACTGGCGTGACGGTCTTGACCGCCTGCTCCAGCACCTCGACCGGCGGCTTCCCCGTCTTCTCGCCGATTCGCTCCAGCGCGCTGTAGACGATCTGCTCGGCAGTCGACTTCTTGCCGGCCGTCATCACCTTGTTGATCACCTGCGTGACGAGGGCGGAGTTGTAGACCGGATCCGGCTCCACCGGCCGGGCCTGTACGTCAGCACGGCGCGGCACTACGAACCCTTTTTGGCGCCGTACTTGGAACGGCCCTGCTTGCGGTCGCTGACCCCCGCCGTGTCGAGCGCGGCGCGGATGACCTTGTAGCGGACGCCCGGCAGGTCTTTGACGCGGCCGCCTCGAACGAGGACGACGGAGTGCTCCTGGAGATTGTGGCCCTCGCCGGGGATGTAGGTCGTGACCTCCATCTGGTTCGTCAGGCGGACGCGCGCGACCTTCCGAAGGGCCGAGTTCGGCTTCTTCGGGGTGTGCGTGAACACGCGCGTGCAGACGCCGCGCTTCTGCGGCGCTCCGCCGAGAGCAGGGGTCTTCGTCTTTCCCTTTTGGAGAGCGCGACCCTTGCGGACGAGTTGGTTGACGGTGGGCATGAACCTCCTGGAAAGTCTCTTCTCACACAGCAACGGTCGGCGGGGCCGATGACCCTGCCAACCGGACGAGGCATGGTAGCGAAAGGTGGGAAGGCCCGCAAACCCCGCGATCCCGCTTCTGGAGCGAAACCAGAAGAGTTCGTCCCGCGTTTCTCCACTATCTACGGCTGATGGATTTTCTTACTTGAAAAAGCTAGTGAGACCGCCCGACCGCCACTATTGTGAGCCGACGGGTTTCTTCCAACCTGCGGCGAACGAATGACCTCCATTCTGATCGGGATCAGTGTGTGCCTTGGCGCTCTTGTAGTGCTTCTACTGGCCCTGCTCGTAGTCCGCTGGCGCTCAGACAACTCAACCGACGAACGGGTTGCGGAGGTCGTTGCCAGCCTCAACGCCAGGATGGACGAGCTCGGCCGCGAGCTGGCCGGCGCGCTCGAGCGGGCCGAGGAGGAAGGCCGGCGGAGCCGGATCTTCGGGGAGCTCGCCGGGTCGATCGACCTGGACGAAGTGCTCTCCCGGACGCTCGAGGCAGCCGGGGCACTCGAGGACGCCGACGCGGCGCTCGTCATGCTGCCCGACGCGCAGGGCGGCAAGCCGCTCGTCGCCACGCTCGGCCTGTCGGTCGAAGAGGCGGAGCGGCACGCAATCACCGGCCCTCCGGACGGTCGGCTCGCGCGCTCGATCACGATGTCCTACACCTATCCCGAGCTCGAACGAGACGCCAAGCCCGGCGAGGGCGTTATCCACGCGGGTCTTGCGGTCCCGCTTCCGGGCGACAGCTCGACACTCGGCTACCTCACAGTCTTCACGCGTAGGAACGGGCACGACTACGCCGACGAAGACGTGCGCCAACTCGAGACGCTCGCCCTCCGTGCCGGGCCTGCGATCGAAAATGCGCGCCGCTTCCGCGAGGCGCGCCAGCTCGCCGACCTCGATGCGCTGACCGGGCTCCACAACCGGCGCTACTTCCACGAGACGCTGGCCCGCGAGTGCGCCCGCGCGCACCGCTACGAACGCAAGCTGGGGCTGATCGTGTTCGACCTCGACGACTTCAAGGAGATCAACGACCGCATCGGCCACCTGGCCGGCGACACGGTGCTGGCAGAAGCCGCCGAGCGCGTGCGCGACGTCGTGCGGACGGCAGACATCGCCTGCCGCGTCGGCGGCGACGAGTTCGCGGTCATCCTCCCGGAGTCGTCGCTCGACGACGCCGACCAGCTGTATCGCAGGATCCAGAACGCGATCTCGTCGCGACCGCTCGGCCAGGGCGGCAAGCTCTTCCTGTCCGCGGGCGTCGCCGAGTTGCGCGCGGAGGACGATCCCGTTGCGTTCTTCCAACGTGCGGACGACGCGCTCTATCGCGCGAAAGAAGCCGGCAAGGGTCGCGTCGTATCGGCGAACTCGCCGCGCCTCGGCCCCGCCTAAGACGTCAGCGCGAGGAACGGCAGGTAGTTCGTGAGGTCGACATCGCCCTTCTCGGGCATCTGGTCGCGCCAGCAGATCGCTTCGGGGAACGCCGCCTGCTGCGCCGATGCGAGCCAGGTGGGGTAACGGTCTTCGCGCGCCTGCGCGACGAGCGCCGCCCGGATCGCCTCGCGCACGTTGCCCAGCGGAAGCGCACCGAGCGGCAGCGGAGGGCCGATCGGCCGCACCTGAACAGTGCCGAGCGGTGACCAGACAGCACTCCAGCGGCCCGACAACAGCCTCATCAGACGCGGCGGCGCCGAGGATTCGACCGCATAGCCCGACCGACGGCCGCCCAGCCACGGCGCGCCGACCTTCGCCTGCACGAGGCGGGCCTGCAAGTCGCCGTAGGTGTCGTGGAAGTCCGTGATCTCGCGCGCGCTCGGGCCACGCACCCGGAACTTGCTCTCGATCCGTGCGCGTCGCAGCTCGTCGCCGATGATTCCGCGCGCCATCGAGAGGTTGGCCCGGGCGTCGGCGATCGCGGTCAGATAAGCGCCGCGCGAACCGCCGAAGCGGGCACTGATGATGGAGCGCTCGGCTGCGAGGATGTCGCCGTAACCGACCTGCGAGGCGCGCTGCGCGACGACGCGCGCAAAAGCGTTCGAGAACGCGAGCTCGGGATCGCCTGTGAGCTTGAGAATCGGGTTGATCTGCGACCAGCGCACGGCGGCATGGCCCAGCTGGCAGCGCAGCCCCGGCGACAGGATCAGCTGCCCCTCGGTGCGCGAGCGCACGAATCCCTTGCCGGCGGCGCGAGGACCGTTGCACAGACTCGGACTCCTCGCCCAGAGATAGACGCACGCCGCTTTCGGCTTCGCCGGGTCGTGTTCCCCTGGCGTCGTCGTCCACTCGGCCCAACCCCAGGACCAGATCGAGCTGAACTTCATCTCCTTGGCGACGTATCGCGCCGCGAGCGCCTGCCACTTCACCGTGCGGAACCAGGCCTTCGCCTCGAGGCCTTCGCGGCCGCCGGTTCCTTTGGAGGTCTGGAACCCGAGGAAGATGCCGAGCTTCGAGACCGGAATCCCGGCCTTCGTGAAATCGAGGATGCCGTTTCGGAACGCCTGCCGGAGCGTGCGGCTGCCGCGAATCGGGCCCTGCCTGTAGATCAGGGGCGCCGGAAAGTAGACCTCGCGCACGATCCCCGCCACATCCGCGACCTGCCGCCACCAGTCGCCGGCAGTGCCATCCGTGTACGGGGCACGGTTGACGAGCAGCCACGGCTGCGCGCCGCGCTCGCGCAGGGTCTGCAGGAAGAGGAGCACGTTCGCGCGGTACTGCGCGTTCGTCTTCGACCACGGAACCGCGAGCCACGACCCGAAGAGCTCGTTCTCGGCGATCACCGGGTTCGAGCAGTCCATCGACTGCGCGGCGTACTCGTAGAACTTGTTCGCCTTGTCGACGATCGTCGCGGGGTCAGCAGGCGCACTTGTCGTCCCGACGCGCCGATTGAGATACAGATCGAAGTACGCAGTCTGAGCGCCGGCCGCACGCAGCTTGGGCGGATAGAGCAAGTTGGACGCGAGCGCGGTTACGCCCGGTTTGGCGAAAGTGCTCCAGAAGGGAACCGAGCCGTCGGCGAAGTCGAGCCAGAGCGGCGTCTTGGTGAACAGAGAGCAGTTCGCCTGCAACTGCTGCGCGGGCGCGCCCTTTCCGCCGGCGAGCGCAAGCGCAAGGACGGCGGCGACGAGGACCCCGAGCCTCTTCACGCGTCTAACAGTAGCCGCGAGGCCGGGCATTGCCCGGCCTCGCTTACGAACAGTTAACGGCTGGAACTAGGACGGGTCTTTGTCGAGCGGGGAGTCCACTTCCGGGATCTCCTCTGCCTCGATATCGCTCTTGGGCGTGCCGCCGTCCTCGACGCCAGGCGTGTTTGCGCCGTCGCCGAAGGCGCCGCCATCCAGCCCGAGCGAGTCGAGCCCGATGCCGTTGCCGCCGTCGGAGTCGATCTCCTCCAGAGCAGCGAGCAGCTGCTCCTCGGTCGCCGGCCGCATGTACGCGGACGCGGGCACCTTGTCGGAGGGACCGATCTCGATTCCGCGGTACTGCTTGAGGCCGGTGGCCGCCGGGATCAACTTCCCGATGATCACGTTCTCCTTCAGCCCGAGCAGCCGGTCGACCTTGCCCTCGATCGACGCATCCGTCAGCACCTTGGTGGTCTCCTGGAACGACGCGGCCGAGAGGAAGGACTCGGTGGCGAGCGATGCCTTCGTGATCCCGAGGATCAGCGGCTCGAACGTCGCCTGCTCCTTCTTCTCTTTCTTGATGCGTGCGTTCTCACGGTCGAGCACCGTCTTGTCGACGAGCTGACCGGGCAGCAGATCGGTCTGGCCCGCGTTCTCGACGCGCACCTTCTTCAGCATCTGGCGGACGATCAGCTCGATGTGCTTGTCGTGGATCTCGACGCCCTGCGACTTGTAGACCTTCTGTACCTCGCCGATCAAATAGAGCTCGGTCTCGGTGTAGCCCTTCAGGCGCAGGAGATCGGCCGGGTTGAGCGAGCCCTCGTGAAGCGGATCGCCCGGCTGCACTTCCTGTCCCTTGGTCACGAGCAGTCGCGTCCGGCGCGGTAGCTGGATCGCCTTCGGCTCCTCGTCCGCCTTCAGGTCGAACGGGATGATCGTGATCTTCGGACCACGGTCCGTGCTCTCGATGTCCACCTTGCCCGCAACTTCCGCGAGGGTGGCCGCACCCTTCGGGTTGCGCGCCTCGAAGATCTCGACGACACGCGGCAGGCCGTGCGTGATGTCCGCGCCGGCCACACCGCCGGTGTGGAACGTGCGCATCGTGAGCTGCGTGCCTGGCTCGCCGATCGACTGCGCGGCGATGATGCCGACCGCGTCGCCGATCTCCGCCATCTCGCCGGTGGCGAGGAAGGTGGCATAGCAGTGACGGCACACGCCGAACTCGCTCTTGCACTTCAGCACCGAGCGCACGGGCATCTTCACCTCGTCGACGGCGTCACCGAGCGCTTCGATGATCTCGTCGAGGACGAGCGGGGTCAGCTCCTCGCCCTTCTCGGCGACGACGGTCTTGCCCGGCTTGCCACTCGAGAGCGGCTTGTGCACGTCGGCTGCGAGTGTCCGCCCGAACAGGCTCTTGTTGAGCCCCTCCGGTACGTGAATCGGAAGCTCGATGAAGTCCTTCGTCTTGCAGTCTTCCTCGCGGATGATCACGTCCTGCGAGACGTCGACGAGACGCCGCGTCAGGTAACCCGAGTCGGCCGTGCGGAGCGCCGTGTCAGCGAGACCCTTGCGGGCACCGTGCGTGGAGATGAAGTACTCGAGCACCGACAGGCCTTCCATGAAGTTGGCCTTGATCGGGCGCTCGATGATCTCGCCCTTCGGATTCGCCATCAGGCCGCGCATACCGGCGAGCTGGCGGATCTGCTTGGAGGATCCACGCGCACCGGAGTTGGCCATCATGTAGATCGGGTTCAGCTCGAAGAAGGTCCGCTCCATCGCCGCGGCGACGGTGTCGGTGGCCTCCGTCCAGATGTTCACGATCGACTCGTGGCGCTCCTCGTCGGTGATCAGGCCGCGCTCGTACTGCGCGACGACCTTCGCCACGCGCTCCTCGTACTCGGCCAGGATCTCTTCCTTGTCCGGCGGGATCACGATGTCGTTCTTCGAGATCGTCACGCCGGCCTGTGTCGCGTACTTGAAGCCGAGGGTCTTGATCATGTCGAGCACGCTGGCGATGGAATGCGCCCCGTACTCGTGGACGAGCTCGGCGATGAACGCGTCGAGCTCACGCTTCGGCAGCGTCCGATTGATGTAGTCGTGCAGCGGGTCCTCGGGGTCGTAGTCCGCAACAGCCTCGGCGAGCGCACGCTCGACCTCGGAGTTGAAGATCACACGGCCCGGAGTCGTGAGCAGCAGGTCGCCGTTCCAGCGGAACTCGATCGGCTGCTGCAGCTTCACCTGCTCTGCGTCGATCGCGTGCTCGACCTCTTCCTCGCTCGCGAACCGCTTGGGCCGCGGCTCGATGTCCTCGAGCTTGGTCTTGTCGAGATCGGTCCCGCAGTACGTCAGGTAGTACGTGCCGAGCACCATGTCCTTCGTCGGCGTGGCCAGTGGGCGGCCGCTCGCCGGCGAGAGGATGTTGTTCGAGGACAGCATCAGGATGCGGGCCTCGGCCTGCGCCTCCGCTGAGAGCGGGAGATGCACGGCCATCTGGTCGCCGTCGAAGTCCGCGTTGAACGCGTGACAGACGAGCGGGTGCACCTGGATCGCCTTGCCTTCGACGAGCTTCGGCTCGAACGCCTGGATGCCGAGGCGATGCAGCGTCGGCGCGCGGTTCAGCAGCACCGGATGCTCCGCGATTACCTCTTCGAGGACGTCCCAGACTTCTTCGGTCATCGAGTCGACGTACTTCTTCGCCGCCTTGATGTTCTGCACGGACTTCCGCTCGACGAGCCGGCTCATGATGAACGGCTTGAAGAGCTCGAGTGCCATCAGCTTCGGCAGCCCGCACTGGTGCAGCTTCAGGCTCGGACCGGAGACGATCACCGAGCGGCCCGAGTAGTCGACGCGCTTGCCGAGCAGGTTCTGACGGAACCGGCCCTGCTTGCCCTTCAGCATGTCGGACAGCGACTTCAGCGGACGGTTGCCCGGCCCTGTGACCGAGCGGCCGCGCCGGCCGTTGTCGAACAGCGCGTCGACGGCCTCCTGCAGCATCCGCTTCTCGTTGTTGACGATGATCTCGGGAGCGCCGAGGTCGAGCAGCCGCTTGAGGCGGTTGTTCCGGTTGATCACACGCCGGTAGAGGTCGTTCAGGTCGCTCGTGGCGAACCGGCCACCGTCGAGCTGCACCATCGGCCGCAGCTCCGGTGGAATCACCGGCACGGCCTCGAGGACCATCCACTCCGGACGGTTCTCCGAGGTGATGAACGCGCTCACGACCTTGAGCCGCTTGATCGCGCGCTGCTGCTTCTGCCCCTTCGCCGTGGCGACCTGCTCCCGCAGGAACGCAGCCTCCGCCTTGAGATCCAGGTCCTTGAGCAGGTCGCGAATCGCCTCAGCACCCATGCCGCCGCGGAAGTACACGCCGAAGCCGTACGGGGAACCGAACCGGTCCTTGAGCTCGCGGAAGAGCTGCTCGTCGTTGACGATCAGCTTCGGCTCGAGGTCCTTGAACAGGAGCCACGTCTGCTCGAGGCGGTTGACCGAGTCGACCGAGGCATCGCGTGCGTCACCGCGGCGCGACTCGATGTCGAGGTACATCTCGCGGACCTTCAGGGCCCACTGGATGATCGCGTCGAGGTCTTCCTTCCGGATCTTCCCGTCCGTCCGGAGGCAGAGGTCGTTGGTCAGCTCGCGGATGTCCTGCTCGCCGTCCCACGTGTCGACCACGTCCGCGAGCAGCCCGTTGCCGAGGTCGCGCGAGCGGTCGAGGTTCTTCATGTCGACGCCGGCGACGAACTTGGCGTCCTCCTCGGCGATCTCCTCGCCGTCGAGGAGCGCATCCAGGATGCGGTTGATGTGCTTCGAGATCGCGCCCTTCTTCGCCCCGGTCGCCTTCGCCTGCTGCTTGAAGAGCGGCTCGAGGCCCTTGAGGATCTGCTCCGCGGCGGCGGCGACGTTCTCGAGCTCACGCGGGGTGAGCTTGCGGTCGTCGCGAATGGCCGCGTTGCGGACGAGCTCGCGGATCTTCTTCGAGTCCTCGGTCGTGATCTGCCCGACGAGGTCGGGGAACATCTTGCCGGCGAGGTCGCGCGCTTCCTCGAGCGGCGGCATCGCCTGCTCCTCGGCCCAGTTCGAAAGGCCGCGGGCCCAGAAGTCGTCGTCCTCGTCGAAGCCCTTGTCCTTGCCCTTGGCGAAGTAGTCGCGGCGCCGCTTGAGACGGTCCTCGAGCGCGGCGAGCGCTTCCTCGCGGTCGACCTCGATGCGAACGGCCTCGGCCTTGACCTTGTCCTCGAGGTCGTTCAGGTCCTTCTTGCGCGCAGCGACGTCGACCGCGGTCACGATCGAAGCGGCGAAGTACAGGACCTTCTCGAGCTCGCGCGGGGCGATGTCGAGCAGGTAGCCGATGCGACTCGGCACACCCTTGAAGAACCAGATGTGCGAGACGGGCGCGGCCAGGTCGATGTGACCCATGCGCTCGCGCCGGACCTTCTGCCGGGTCACCTCGACGCCGCAGCGCTCGCAGATGATGCCCTTGTAACGGACGCGCTTGTACTTACCGCAGTAGCACTCCCAGTCCTTGGTGGGACCGAAGATGCGCTCGCAGAAGAGACCGTCACGCTCGGGCTTGAGCGTGCGGTAGTTGATCGTCTCCGGCTTCGTGACCTCGCCGGAGGACCAGTCGCGAATCTGCTTGCTGGACGCAAGCCCGATGCGAATGGCGTCGAATTCGTTGATGTCGATCAAGTCGCTCCTCTTCTCCCTAGTCCTCTAGTTCCAATTCCGGTTCTGCTGCTAGCGCCGGTGCCTCTTCCTCGTCGTCGTCAGCGGCGTCGCCGTCGGACGTGGCGCCCTCGGTCGACACGTCGACGTCGGTCAGGTCGCCGAGCGCCTCGTCGTTCGGAAGCGCCATCTCGCCGTCCTGGTCGACTCGCTCCTGACCTTCCTCGGCCTCCTCGGCCGTGGGCTGGCGCCCGACGGCACGGAGCGAACCGGGTGAGAGATCGATGCCGAGCTCTTCCGCGGCGCGCAGGAGCTCGTCGTCCTCCTCCCGCACCTCGACGGTGGTGCCTTCGTCGGAGAGCACGTTGACGTCGAGCGCCAGCGACTGCATCTCCTTCAGCAACACCTTGAAGCTCTCGGGGATCGACGGCTCGGCGATGTTCTCGCCCTTGACGATCGCCTCGTATGCCTTCACGCGCCCGACCGTGTCGTCGGACTTGATCGTGAGCATTTCCTGCAACGTGTACGCGGCGCCGTAGGCCTCGAGCGCCCACACCTCCATCTCACCGAACCGCTGGCCGCCGAACTGCGCCTTGCCGCCCAGCGGCTGCTGGGTGACGAGCGAGTACGGGCCGGTCGAGCGGGCGTGGATCTTGTCGTCCACGAGGTGCAGCAGCTTCAGGATGTACATGAAGCCGATCGTCACCTTCGACTCGTAGGGCTGGCCGGTCTTGCCGTTGAAGAGGCGCACCTTGCCGGAGACCTTCCGGCCGACGGGCCGGTTCTGGTCGACGTTGAACTTGATCGGCGAGTCCGGGTTCGCCTCGACCCACGAGACGAGCGCCTCGTCGACGTCCTCCTCCGTGGCGCCGTCGAACACCGGCGTCGCGACGGGATGCGGGTTGTCGGCCGCGATCGGCTTGGAAGACATGCCGTTAGGGCCGTCTCCGTTCGCGAATACGCCGTGCGCCGCGGCCCAGCCGAGGTGCGTCTCCAGGATCTGGCCGATGTTCATCCGGCTCGGCACGCCGAGCGGGTTGAGCACGACATCGACCGGGCGGCCGTCCTCGAGGTACGGCATGTCCTCTTCGGGGACGATCTTCGAGATGACGCCCTTGTTGCCGTGGCGACCGGCGAGCTTGTCGCCCTCCGCGATCTTGCGCTTCTTCGCGACGTAGACGCGGACGAGCTCGTTCACGCCTGGGGACAGGTCGTCGCCGTTCTCGCGAGAGAACGTCTTGACGTCGATGACCTTGCCGCCCTCGCCGTGCGGAACCTTGAGCGAGGTGTCGCGGACCTCGCGCGCCTTCTCCTTGAAGATCGCGCGGATCAGCTTCTCCTCTGCCGTGAGCTCGGTCTCGCCCTTGGGCGTGACCTTGCCGACGAGCAGGTCGCCAGAGCCGACCTCGGCTCCGATGCGGACGACACCGCGGTCGTCGAGATCCTTGAGCGACTCCTCCGAGCGGTTCGGGATGTCACGCGTGATCTCTTCGTCGCCGAGCTTCGTCGAGCGAGCGTCGATCTCGTACTCGTGGATGTGGATCGAGGAGAGAACGTCCTCCTTGACGAGCCGCTCCGAGATGACGATCGCGTCCTCGAAGTTGTAGCCCTCGAACGGCATGAAGGCCACGAGCAGGTTCGCGCCGAGCGCGAGCTCGCCCATGTCCGTGGAGCTGCCGTCGGCGAGCACCTGCTCCGCCCTGACCTTGTCGCCGAGCGAAACGATCGGCTTGTGATGGATCAGGGTGCCCTGGTTCGAGCGCATGAACTTCGTCAACGGGTAGTCGTCCTTGCCGTCCTTGGTCTCGACGGTGATGTGTCCCGCATCGACGTCGACGACAGTGCCGGCGCGGTGCGAGAGCACGACGTCTCCGGTGTCGATCGCCGCCCTGTACTCGAGTCCCGTGCCGACGATCGGCGCCTGGGCGATCATCAGCGGCACTGCCTGCCGCTGCATGTTCGCGCCCATCAGCGCGCGGTTCGCGTCGTTGTGCTCGAGGAACGGAATCAGCGCGGTCGCCACCGACACGATCTGGGCAGGCGCGACGTCCATGAACTGGATGTCCTTCGGGTCGGCCGTGACGGCCTCGCCCTCGCGCGAGCGGCAGAGCACCTGCTTGTCGTGGAAGCGGCCGGTCTTCTCGTCGACGATCGCGCTCGCCTGCGCAATCGTGAACTGGGCCTCCTCGGCGGCGTCGAGATAGATGATCTCGTCGGTCACCTTGCCCCCGACGACTTTCCGGTACGGGGTCTGGATGAAACCGAACTCCGACACCGTCGCCATCGACGCGAGCGAGCCGATCAGGCCGATGTTCGGGCCTTCCGGCGTCTCGATCGGGCACATGCGCCCGTAGTGGGTCGGGTGAACGTCGCGCACCTCGATCGGTGCGCGCTCCCGCGTCAGCCCGCCTGCGCCGAGCGCCGACAGGCGCCGGCGATGGGTCAGGCCGGCCAGCGAGTTCGTCTGGTCCATGAACTGCGACAGCTGCGACGAGCCGAAGAACTCCTTCATGGCGGCCACGACGGGCCGGATGTTGATGATCGTCTGCGGCGTGATCGTGTCGACGTCTTCCGTCGTCATCCGCTCACGGACGACGCGCTCCATTCGGTAGAGCCCGACGCGGAACGCCTCCTGGATCAGTTCGCCGACGGTGCGCAGGCGGCGGTTGCCGAAGTGCTCGTACTCGTCGAGCTCGGATCGGATCGGATCGCGGTGGAGCACGATCGCATCGGCTGCGTAGTCCTTCGAGTCCTCGGGGACGCCGAGCATCGTCGGCAGATCGACGAGCCGCTGGACGAGCGAGAGGATGTCCTCGGTCGTCAGCACGCGCGTGTCGTCGGGGACGTTGACCTGCAGGCGCTGGTTGAGCTTGTAGCGGCCGACCTTGGTCAGGTCGTAGCGCTTGGGATCGAAGAACAGCGCCTTGAGCAGGTTGCGCGCGTTGTCGAGCGTCGGCGGCTCACCCGGACGCTGCTTCTTGAACACCTCGATGAGCGCCTCCTCCTCACGGGTGGAGGGATCCTTCTCGAGCGTGTTGACGATGTAGATCGAGTTGTTGAAGAGCTTGAGGATCGCCTCGTTGGACGAGGTGTCCAGCTTGAAGCCGGTCGTCGGGTCCTCGTCCGGGAGGGCCCGGAGCAGGGTCGTGATCGGGAGCTTGCGCTTCCGGTCGATGCGGGCGTAGACGATGCCCTTCTTGTCGATCTCGAGCTCCAGCCAGGAGCCGCGAGACGGCATCAGGTTCGCCGTGAAGACCTGCTTCGTGGCGTCCTTGGGCTCCATCAGATAGGCGCCCGGACTGCGCACGAGCTGGGTCACGATGACGCGCTCGGTGCCGTTGATGATGAATGTGCCCCACTCGGTCATCATCGGGAAGTCCCCCATGAAGACCGTCTGCTCGCGAATCTCGCCCGTCTCCTTGTTGACGAAGCGGACGGTCATCGAGAGCGGAGCCTGGTAGGTCAGGTCCTTCTCCCGGCACTCCTTGATCGAGAACTGGGGCTCTCCGAACTTGTAGGCCCCGAACTCGACTGCGAGCGTGCCGGTGTAGTCCTCGATCGGCGAAATGTCGTCGATCGTCTCGCGAAGACCTTCGTCCAGGAACCATTGAAACGAGGCCTTCTGGATGTCAATCAGGTTGGGAAGGTCGAGGACGTGCTTGAGGCGCGAGAAAGTGGTGCGCGCGCTAGGCGCAGCGACCTGGGTCGTCAAGAGATGAAGCCTCCTCTAAAAATGTCGTGCGAGAACTGGAACGGCGGGCGGACGGGCGTGGACATGCGGAACTTCGGCGCAACCCGCCAGGGTACCGGACAAGCGCGTCTCTGCGCAAGGGTAACCCTGCGGAATCCGCCGAGTGCTGGTCGGCAGTGTAGCGGCCCCCGCCTCAGAAAGCCAGAAGGGCCCCGAAGGCCCTTCTGGTCAAGCTTTTGAGTGTCCTGGCGGCGGTGCCTAGTCGTTGCCCTGGGTCGATTTCGCCACCTTGAGGTTCCGGAGCTCGAAGGTCGCGGCCGCCGGCGCGGCACCGGTGGTGCCTGCCGAGCACATCCGGGCATTGATGTTGACCTTGCCGGAGAACGTCAGGGTCGCAGGCTTCCCTTTGAGATCGCGGCCGGCCTTGCTCGACTTGTCGACCGTGATCGTGACGGTCGTAGCGGCAGCGGTGCCCTTGAGCGAGACGTTCTTGCACTTCTTGCCGGCGGACGAGGTCGACGTCGACCCGGTCGTCGTCTGGTTCTTGCCCTTGCCTTTGCCGCCGTCATCCGCGAACGCGAACGACGCGGCGAGCAGTCCGACGCAGAAGAGGGCGAGCAGTACTCCGATTCGTTTCATCTGTGAGAGGCCTCCTGAGGGGGTTGTCTTCTAGAGGACGCATCGGCAGCCCGAACCCTGCGCTTTGCAGGTAAAGACCCCTCGGATAGGGGAAGGGCCGCTGATAGCGGCCCCTCGCAGGAGCTGGGGGAACCTCCCGGTTCCCCCAGACCCCCTCCACTGGTCCGCTACGCGGACAGGCAGCTTCGCCGCCTACTTGATCTCGACGGTCGCTCCCGCTTCTTCGAGCTGCGCCTTGATCGAGTCGGCCTCGTCCTGAGGCACGCCCTCCTTGACCGCCTTCGGAGCCGAGTCGACGACGTCCTTCGCCTCCTTCAAGCCGAGGCCGGTGATCGCGCGGACGACCTTGATCACCTGGATCTTCTGGCCACCGGCAGCCGTGAGCATGACGTCGAACGCCGTCTGCTCCTCCGCAGCGGCCTCGCCACCGCCCCCGCCGCCCGGCGCGGCAATCGCGACCGGTGCCGCGGCAGTGATGCCCCACTCGTCCTCGATCTTCTTCTTCAACTCGACGAGCTCGAGCACGGTCATCTTGCCGAGCTCGTCGAACACCTTGTCGGTCGCGCTAGCGGCCATTACTGCTCCTCCTCTGCTTGCTCAGGATTTTCGGTTGGCGTTTCTACTTCTGCTTGCGGTTCTGGTGCTGTTTCTGGCTCGGGCTCCTCGGCAGGCGTCTCCTCCGACTTCGGCGCCTCCGCTGCCGATGTGTCGCCCTGCGCCTCGAGCTGCTCGATGCGGGCTTCGATCAGGCCGTACAGGTCCTGCAACGGCGCCGAGAACAACGCCACGATCCCCGTCAGCGGAGCGATGATCGCCGCGAGCACCTGGCCCCGGAGCACATCGAGCGGCGGCAGCTTCGCGAGGGACTCGATTTCCGCGGCCTCGATCGGCCGGCCCTCGAGCACGCCCCCACGAACTTCGAGCACCCGGGTCTCCCGGGCCGCGTCCACCAGGGCCTTCGCCACTGCGACCGGATCCCCGTCGGATTCCAGGAACGCGATCGCGGTCGGGCCCTCGAGCAGCGCCAGGAGCGTGCTCGACCCCGCGGCCTCGGCCGCACGCCTCGTGAGCGTGTTCTTCACCACGGAAAAGCGCGCCCCGTGCTCGATCAGCTTCGAACGGAGGTCGTCGATCTGCGGCATGGTCAGCCCGCGGTAATCCGCGACGAGCAGCGTATCCGTGGTGCGCAGCCGCTCGGTCAGCTCGGCGACCACTCGTTCCTTGTCCTCTTTCTTCACGTACTCACCTCCTCAAAACGAATCGAGCCCGCACACAGGCGGGCTCGCTGAAGGAGGGAAAACCTCTTCACCGATCCACCTCGGCTGGGCTTCTGCCCTCTCGGGCTGCCAGCTGTCTCAGGCGACGGGCTTTTTGATCAAGCCGGAACTGGTTCTGCTTCTTGCTGTGTTGCCTCCAAGTCTTCGAGGATGCCCCGGGTCTTCTGAGTGTCGACCCGGATCCCTGGGCTCATGGTAGTCGCGAGCGTGATCTGCCGGATGTAGCGGCCCTTCGCAGCCGCCGGCTTCGCCTTCACGATCTCGTCCAGAAGCGCCGCGTAGTTCTCGACGAGCTGCCGGTGATCGAAGCTCTTCTTGCCGATCGCCACGTGGACGCACGCACCGCGGTCGGTTCGGTACTCGAGCTTCCCTGCCTTGGCGTCGCGGACGGCCTTGCCGACGTCCATCGTCACCGTCCCGGTCTTCGGGTTCGGCATCAGTCCGCGCGGCCCGAGGATGCGGCCGAGCTTGCCGACGTTCCCCATCTGGTCCGGTGTGGCGATCGCGACGTCGAAGTCGGTGAAGCCCTCCTCGACGCGCTTGGCGAGATCCGCCGAGCCGACGACGTCGGCCCCCGCGTCCTGAGCCTCCTTCGCCTTTTCGCCCTCGGCGAAGACGGCGACCTTGGCTTCCTTGCCGGTCCCGTGCGGCAGCATCAGCGTGCCGCGAAGCTGCTCGTCGGCGTGGCGGACGTTCAGGCCGAGGCGGAAGTGCACCTCGACGGTCTCGTCGAACTTGGCGGTCTGCATCTCCTTGAGCAGGCGGACGGCCTCGGCCGGCGCGTATTCGTGCTCGCGGTCGAAGAGCGACTTCGCGTTCCTGTAGTTCTTGCCGTGGGCCATCAGAGAACGTCCGTCTCCACGCCCATCGACTGCGCGGTGCCCGCGATGATGCGCATCGCCTGGTCGACCGTTCGCGCGTTCAGGTCGGGCATCTTCGTCTCGGCGATCGCGCGCACCTGGTCGCGGGTCAGACGGCCGATCTTCTCGCGGTTCGGCTCGCCCGAGCCCTTCTCCACGCGCAGCGCCTCCTTGATCAGGACGGCGGCAGGCGGCGTCTTGGTGATGAAGTCGAAGGAACGGTCCTCGTAGACCGTGATCTCTACCGGCGTGATGCGGCCGTTCTCCTGCTGGGTCTGCGCATTGAACGCCTTGCAGAACTCCATGATGTTGACGCCATGCTGGCCGAGCGCAGGACCGACCGGCGGCGCCGGGTTGGCCTGCCCGCCGGGGATCTGCAGCTTGATGAGTGTCGAGATACTTTCTTGGCCATCAGTCGAGCTTCTTCACCTGGTCGAACGTGAGCTCTACGGGAACCTGCCGCTCGAAGATGTCCACGAGGACCTTGAGCTTCTGCTGGTCGGCGTTGACGTCGACGACCTCGCCGTCGAAGTCCGAGAGCGGCCCGGAGGTTACCTTCACCGACTCGCCGAGCGAGAACTCGACCTGGGCGCGCGGCCGTTCGCCATCGCCGCGGCCGGTGTGGAGGATCCGGTCGACCTCGTTCTGGGCCAGCGGGACAGGCTTCGCGCCGGCGCCGACGAAGCCGGTGACGCCCGGCGTGTTCTTCACCACGGTCCAGGCTTCATCGGTCATGTCCATGTTGACGAGGACGTAGCCCGGCAGGACGCGCTTCTCGGTCTGGACCTTCTGGCCTTCCTTCGTCTCGATGACCTGCTCGGTCGGCACGACGACCCGGCGGAACTTGGGCGCCTGGTTCATCGAGGTGATCCGGTGCTCGAGATTGGTCTTCACCTTGTTCTCGTGTCCCGAATACGTGTTGATGACGTACCACTTGAACATCTTAGATGCAGGATGTCCTGGACGAGGCGCTTGAAGACGAGGTCTGCGGCGTAGAGGAAGATGCCGACGACCAGGCAGGCGATCAGAACGACGACGACACCCTGGATCAGCTGGTTCTGGGTCGGCCACTCGACTTTCTTCAGCTCGGCCCACGACTCACCGATGAACCCGGTCACCGCATTGCCACGCGAAGCCCGAGGCTCGCGGGCCGGCTCTGGACGAGCGGCTTCGCGTGCCGTCGGACGCCGGGGCGGTGCGGGAGGCCCGCCCGGAAGGGCGGCCTCGGTACCGGGTGTCATCTGCTCCCGGCGGGCTCGGCGCTGGGCACGGGTCTGCCTAGCCATCTAGCGCGTCTCCCGGTGCGCGGTATGGCCGCCGCACCAGCGGCAGTATTTGCGGACCTCGAGCCGGTCGGGCGTGTTCCGCTTCGACTTGGTGCTCATGTAGTTCCGCCGCTTGCACTCGTTACAGGCAAGCGTGATTTTGTCTCGTACTCCAGTGGCCATTTCTGTCTCGAATTAGAAGGAGAGCGCACGCCGAGACAAGACCCGGGCCCGCGCGGCCACAAAGTGTAGCCAGCCGAGGCCGCCGACGCCGGGCACAGCCGGCATCGGCGGCGGATGTTGCTACTTCGTACGGCTGATCAGCTTGTCCAGCCGAGCTGAGACCTTGGCGAGCTTTTCCTGGGCTTGGGCGGCAGTGATGCGCTTCGCCGCGACGGCCTTGTCCAGATGGGCCTTGAACGGCTTGAGGAGGGCCCCCTTCAGCCCGTCGGCCGTCTTCCCGTGAGTCGTCGCGACCTGGGCGAGCGACTTCCCGGCCTTCAGATCTGCTGCGAGAGCCTTCGGCGTGACGCCGATATAGCGCGCGGCCGCATTCAGCAGCCTCGATTTCCCCGCCCGTCGCGTGACCTTTCCGAGCTTCGCATTGACGATCCGGTCGATGAGCTTCGAAGCCCGCTCGAGCTTGGTCTGCTCCTGAACGCTGGTCGCCTTCCCCGCACCGACAGCCGTATCGAGCTTCGCCTTGACCGCGGCGAGCATCGCCGCCTTGAGCCCGTCGACTGTCTTACCGTGAGCAGTCGCAATCTGCGCAAGCGTCTTCCCGGCTCGCGCGTCCTTGACGAAGTCAGCCTTGCCAACCCCGATGTACTGCGCAGCCGCCTTCAAGAGCAACCCCTCCCCGTGCCCCCTACCGGCGACTGCGGCACCAGCCCCAGCCCCACCAACGAGCACCGCAGCAGCGGCGATAGCAGCAAACGCCTTACGAGACCCCAAAAGCATGCTCAATGTTCCTCCCTCTAGGTGACGGCCTCCATAAGAGCACGCCAATTTGAAGAAAGCGTGAAGCATCCGCCGCCCGTGGCAGCGCCGGCCACAGCGGCCCGGCGCACCGGGCCGGATCTTGCGGCGGCGAATAGCGGCGGCAGGACTCGAACCTGCGACACGCGGATTATGATTCCGCTGCTCTAACCAACTGAGCTACGCCGCCCTGTAAGCCGATTTTAGCGACGATCAAAGTCATCATGGCTTGGGCGATGCGAAGGTTCGAGTCCTGCCGCCGCTACTCACCGAAGCAAGGGCTGAGACCGCTCGGCCATCGGTCTTAATGAGTCCCTCGCGCGCGTCACCCTATAAGGCGCGCACTTAGGCCCACACGAGCGAAGTCATCATGGCTTCGCGAAGCGGAGCCGGACTTCGCTCGTTATTTGACAAGCGAGAGCATCTTGAACATCGGCAGGTACATCGCGATGACGATGACGCCGACCATCAGTCCGACCAGGATCATCATCAACGGCTCGACGATCGACGTCAGCGACTGGATCGCGGCGTCGACCTCATCCTCGTAGAAGTCGGCGATCTTGCCGAGCATCTTCTCGAGCTCTCCGGTCTCCTCGCCGATCTTGACCATCTGACTGACCATCGGCGGAAAGATCGGGTTGTCCACGAGTGGCTGCGCGATCGGAACTCCTGCGGAGACCTTCGCGCGGACGTCGCCGAGGGCTTCCTCGATCACCCAGTTACCGGCGGTCTGCCCCGTGATCTCGAGGGCCTGGATGATGTCCACGCCGGCCGAGACGAGTGTCGAGAGCGTCCGCGAGAAGCGGGCCATCGTGACCTTGAGGACGACCTGCCCGATCTTCATCGGGATCCTGAGCTTGATGCGGTCCCACTTCTGCCGGCCCGCTTCGGTCTTCTTGTACTTCTTCAGACCAAAGATCGTCAGACCGACGACGGGGAAGATGATGTAGTACTTGGTGCGAAGGATGTCCGACGCGGTCACGACGTACTGCGTGAGCGTCGGAAGCTGGCCGCCGAGCTGGCCAAAGATCTTCACGAACACCGGGACGAGGAACATCAGCAAGCCGGTGAGGACGAGGGTCGCGAAGATCAGCACCATCGTCGGATAGAGCATCGCGCCCTTGACGCGGCGTTTGATCTGGGTCGACTTCTCGATCTGGTACGCGACGCGGTCGAGCACCTCGTCCAGGATTCCCGCCGCCTCGCCGGCCTCGACCATGGAGACAAAGAGGCGGTCGAAGATCTTCGGGTGCCGGTGCATCGCCTGCGAGAGGAGCAAACCGCCTTCGACGTCGGCGCGGAGCTCCTTCACCACCATGGCGAAGTAGGGGTCGTCCGTCTGCTGCTCGAGGATCACGAGCGCTGCGACGACGTTCAAGCCGGCCTCGATCATGGTCGCGAACTGCCTGGAGAAGATCTGGAGGGTCTTCGGCTTGACCTTCTTGAAGACGTTCCGCGCGCTGTCGTCGCCCGAGGCAGCGAGCTCGTCGAGGCTGTTCGCCAGCAGGCCGCGGACACGCAGCTGCTCCCGGGCCCCCGCCAGATCGGGAGCGTGGAGCTCGCCCGTCAGCTCGAGGCCGGAAGCATTGATCGCCGAATATGAGAATGCAGCCACAGTCGTCCCTCGGAATGGCTATCGGCAGGGGGGTTCAGGGTCTAAAGAGGGATGCCGATAGCTGAGACGTGCACCTGCGCGCGCGCGACGAGAGCGGCTTCGGCATGCTCGAGCTATTGATGGCAATGGTCATGCTGAACGTTGGCATCCTCGCCGTCGTCGCCGCGTTCTCGTCCGGCAACGCAGCGCTCTACAGGGCGAATCGCATCTCTACCTCCGGAGCTCTGGCGAACAAGCAGATGGAGGCTTACCGCGGCCTCAAATACGACAACATCGTCTTCGTAACCTCCGAATGGACGTCCGCCATCGCGGATTCCACGTATACCGGCGACTCCGTCTACCAGCAGAACATGGCCAGCCCGGTTGCACCGAAGGCTCTCGTCGCCACCGTCAGCGCGTGCCCGGCGAACGTCCCGGACGCTGCCTGCGATCCGAGCTACACGACTACAGGCGCTGACCACCGTTCCTATCGGGTCGACACGTATCTGTATTTCGACACGCCGACTTCCGGGAACCAGCTCCGGGCGGTCACCGTCGTCATTCGCGACCCGAACTCCCTGGCGCGCCCGTTGGCGCGCGTCTCGTCGACGTTCGATCCGTCGACCGGAAGCTAAGAGCTCGCCCTACGGAGTCGCCGGCGGGAGCGTGACCGTCGTCGACGTCGGGGTCGACCCGGACACCGCTACCGCTGCCGGTGCTACTGCTGCCCGTCGTCGCCGTGCCGCTAGAGACCGTCGTTCCAGCGGGCTTCAGCACGAGCGTGTAACGCGTGCCGTCGGCGGTGTTCATCAGGGTCACGGGCTTGTTCTCCTTCAGCGTGACCGTCGCCGCACCGGTTGCGTACGACCCCCCGGCGATGGAGATCGTCGCCGTGTGCGGGGTCACCGACACCAGATGGAAGAGCGGAACGACGGACGGGTCGGTCGCGCTCGGCTGCGGGAAGTTCGTCTTGGTCGCAACCGTGTAGAGCGTCCCGTTCACAGAGATGACTGCGCTGCCCGGCGCCGGGGCGTTGTTGGGGACGCTTGTGAGGCCGCCGGGACTGGCGGTGCCTCCCCCGCCGCTCGAGGTACCGCCGGAAGAGGACGGGGAGGAGGAAGCGCTCGGCGTGTCGCTGAGCTGCTGCGAGAAGGGATCCTTGCTCGCGAAGCGGCTAAAGGATGCGAGCTGGCCGTCCTGAACGGTCGTTGTCGCCACGACGAGTGCGCCCGACGAGTCGGTCGCGGTCGGGGCCGCTTCCTGCGCACCGCGCAGGGTCGGCGCTGCAAGGGTGGGGGCACCCGCTACGGGATTCCCTCCGTTCGCGGGGATCACGCGCGGCGGAAGCGGCGGCGGATGAAGCTGCTTCCAGAGCTTGGGGCCCATGAACGCGACCACACCCAGGAAGACCACACCGAGCACCGCCAGGATCTTCTTCTGCTTCTGCTGCTTCGCCTTGAGCGGATCGAGTTGTTTCTTCGCCATTTAGGGAGCTCCTGTCGCCGACGCGCCGCTCGGGGCCGTCTCGGTCGAGGTCGTGGTGGTCGTGGTCGTAGTGGCCGGTGCGGGCACGGGCGCAACGCCGGATCCGTAGACGAACGCGTCGATGACGAGGGTCGCCTGGATCTGCGGGAACTTGAGGGTGCTCTCGTTGAACGTGAGCGTGTCGACGGAGAACAGGCGCCCGGTTGCGTCAAGCGTTCCTGCATGCACCGACACGAGCGAGCGCAGCCGGTAGAGAAAGTCCGCAAGGTTGTAGAAGTTGCCCTGGAACGTGACCGAGATCGGCAGCACCGTGTAGCTGCCGATCGGGGCGATCGGCTGCGGCGAGATCGAGTCGAAGCTGATCCCCGTGTCACGCGCGAGCTGGCTCAGCTCGAGGAGGAGGTCCGGCATGTCGGTCCGGTCCGGCATCGCTTTGGCGAGCCGGTAGACGTCGGCAACCTCGATCTTCGGTGCTGCTTTCACAGCAGCAACCTGTTGGTGGTAGGCATCGATCTTCGCCTGGACCTCGGTGGCCTGACCCTTCAGAACCTTGACCTTCGCGCCCTGCGGGCGGATGAGCAGGAACCAGCCGGCGAGGCCGACGACGAGACAGGCGCCGACCATGATCCCGATCAACGCTCCGGGAGAGAGTGCCTTGAAGCGCTTCACGATCGTGTTCAGGTCGAGCTTCATGAGCCGGGAGCTCCCGCGACCTTGATGTCAGCGGCGATCGAGAACTCGACGACGTTCTGCCCGGCGACTTTCGACATCGTCGAGTTGAGCAACTGCACGTTCGTCAGGTCCGGCACGACCTGCAGCCGCGAGAGCAGCCGGGCAACGCCGTCGTGCGAATAGGTGCGGCCCTGGATCGTGAACTGGGACGGAGCACCGCCGGTGCTCGACGGGACGTTGGTGACCGGAGAGATCGGCGACTTCGCAGCAAGCGTCGTCAGCCAGACATCCTCGGGGAGCACGAGCGAGAACTCACGGAAGACTCGATCCCAGGCGACGCGGCTCGTCAGTGCGGCGCTGAGTGCGCCTACGCGGGCGCTCTGCTCGCCGGCAAGCTGCTGCTGCGCGGTGGACGGCCCGGCCGGGGGCGGCGGGAGAGCCTGGAAGGTGCGGTTGAGATCGTCGACCTTTCGCTGCTGCGCCGCGACCTTGCCGCTGCCCATCATGAACATCGCTCCGAGGACTGCTGCGACCAGGACTCCGGCGCACGCGCCGACGAGAACCGGCAGGCTCTCTTTCTTGATCGTGCGCTGGCCCGTATCTCGCGGGAGTAGGTTGACGGCGCGCACGCTAATCCTCGATTCCGAGTCCGATTGCGACTGCCAGCGAACCGATCTGTTCCGGCTGGCCGACCTTCTTAGAGACCTTCATGCGCGCGAGCGGATCGCCGACGCGAACGTGCACGCCGATCATGCGCTCGAGCTCGCCGGCGAGCCCGGGAAGATGGGCGGTGCCACCGGTGAGCACGATCTCGCCGATGCCCAGCGAGCCCGGTTGGTTCTGGTAGTACTGGAGCGAGGACACGAGCTCGCGCGCAAACGTCTGGATCGCCCTGCGCATCGACTCGCGCGCGTTCTTTGCCTGGTCGGCGGTGATCCCGTCCGGGACCATCTCGTCCATCAGGGAGAGCGCACGCTTCGTGCTCTCGACTTCCGACGGCGCTGCGTCGACGGCCCTCGCGATCGCGACGTTCAGAGCGGAGCCGCCCCACTCGAGGACGCGCGTGAACTCGCAGACCCGACCGTCCGACACAGCGAACGTCGAGCGCTCGTGACCGATCGCGACCACGACGAGGGCGGCGGACGCATCAGTGCCGACCCCTTCCTGCGGCGCCTGCAGCGCCCGCAAGAGTGCAAAGGCCTCGAGATCGATTCCGACGAGGGTGATGCCCGCCTGCTTGCAGGCGTCGACGTAACGGTCGATCAGCTCGCGGTAGGCAACGACGAGCAGGATGCGCTTGGTCGGCTGTCCGTCCTCACCGACACCCTCGCCGAGCACCTGGTAGTCGAGCACGGCCTCGTCGATCGGGATCGGGAGCGTTTCCTGCGCGCGGAACCTGATCGCGTTGGCAAGTTGCTTCTGGTCTTCGATCCCGGCAATCTCGAAGGTCCGGACGCCGATCCTGTTGTTCGCGATACCGAGTCGCACGCCTTTCTTGGGTAGGCCGTTCTTGGCGAAGAAATCCTTGAGGGCCTCGGCGAGTGCCTCTGGGTCGCGAAGCTCGCCGCCGACGATGATGCCGGGAGCAAGCGGCTCGCGAGCGACCTGCAACAGTTCCGCCGAGCCGTTGTTGGCGACGCGCGCAGCGGCGAGCTGAGACGCGCCGATCTTCAAGCCGGTGAGACGGCCCTTGGTGTTGCCGCGCTCGGCCTTCACCTTCGGAGTCTTCTGCTTGCTCTCCTTCGGCTGCTTGGCCTGCTTGGGCTCCTTGGGCTCTTTCGTCTTCTTCGTGCGCTCGGCCTTCACCTTCGGGGTCTTCTGCTTGCTCTCCTTGGCCGGCTTGTCGCCGTTCTTGCCGCCGAGCGAGAGCTCCTTCTTCCAGAACGGAACCTTCGGGGCGTCGTCGTCGACCAGCGGCGGCAGGTCGGCCGCAGCGACGGGCGCTTGTACGACATCGGAGGCCACGGGCTCCGGGACAGTCGCGGTGGGAATGTCCTCTTGCTCGGGCTCCACGACGGAGTTGTCGCCCTTCTTGCCGCCGAGTGAGAGCTCCTTCTTCCAGAACGGGACCTTCGGAGCGTCGTCCGCCGCGACCGGAGCGTCCTTCTGCTTGTGCTCCTTGCGCTGTTTCGCAGGCTTGTCGCCCTTCTTGCCGCCGAGCGTGAGGTCTTTCTTCCAGAACGGGACCTTCGCGGCGACCTCATCCTCGACCTCATCGTCGATGACCAGCGGCGGCAGGTCGGCCGCGGCAACCGGCGGCTGCAAGACCTCGACGGGCAAAGGCTCGGGAACACTTGCGGGCAAAGGTTCTGCGACAGCAAGAGGCTCGGCGACAGGAGCGGGCGGCATGACCGGCGGCGCGGCCCAAGGTTCGGTGGAGGAATCGGGGGCGACGCTCGCGACTACCAGTGTGTCGATCGGCTCCTCGGGCGCGGGCTCTGCTTCGGCAACCGGCTCAGCTTCCGCGACGATGGTCGTCGGCGGGCTGCTCGGCGACCGGCTCGGCTTCCGGCGCGCGGCTGAACGAGACTTCCTTCGTCCAGACGTTCTCCCCGGGCTCCGACTCGGGGGCCGAGACCTGCGCAGGCGGTTCAGCGCTCTCCTCATCCCGCGCGCGGCTGAACGAGACTTCCTTCGTCCAGACGTTCTCCTCGGGCTCCGACTCGGGGGCCGAGACCTGCGCAGGCGGTTCAGCGCTCTCCTCGATCCGGCGCGCGACTGAACGAGACTTCCTTCGTCCAGACGTTCTCCCCGGGCTCCGGCTCGGGGGCCGAGACCTGCTCGGGCAGGTCAGCGCTTCGCTCGGCGGGCGCGACCTCGTCCGTCGCCGCCTCGGCGACGACCGGCTCGGCCTCCACCACTTCGTCTTCACGCGACGCATTGCGGCCGAAGCTGACCTCCTTCTTCCAGACGGTCTCGTCGGCCGGCGGGTCCGCGACAGCGTCGCCTTCGACAGCGTCAGGCGTCTCGGCGCGCTTGAACGAGAGCTCCTGCTTGAACGCGGGTGCGGACGGCTCGTCGTTTGTCGTCGGCTCGCCCGTGTCGTTCTCCTCCTTGGGCTCACGCCCGAAGGACACTTCCTTCTTCCAGAGTGGCTGGTCGTCCATCACTAACTCCCGGCGACGCGTAGTCCGGCGGCGAGCGGCTGCTCGTCCTGCGGCGTACTGAGATCGGGCGGAAGGTCGACGGGGAACCCTGCTCGCTCGAGCAGGCCGATGAGCTGTGCGGGCCGGCTGGAACGCGTCAGGCCGACCTCGAAGTTGACGACACCACGCTGGATCAGATCCGCGAGCGACTGCTCCATGGTCTGCATGCCGCGGCTGGTGTTCGTCTGCATCACCGAGTAGATCTGCTCGACCTTGCCCTGGCGGATCAGGTTGCGGACGGCGTCGTCAGGCAGCAGGACCTCGAGTGCGGGAATGCGGCCCATTCCGTCCGCCGTCGGCAGCAGCGCCTGCGTGACGACGCCCTGCAACGAACTGGCGATCTGAATGCGGATCTGCTCCTGCTGCTCTGCCGGGAAGACGTCGATGATGCGATCGATCGTCGAAGGCGCGCTCTGCGTGTGCAAAGTGCCGAAGACCAGGTGGCCGGTTTCCGCAGCGGTCAGCGCGGTGGAGATCGTCTCGAGGTCGCGCATCTCGCCGACGAGGATCACGTCGGGGTCCTGGCGGAGCGCGGCACGGAGGGCCTCGGCAAAGCTGGTCGCATCCGGCCCGATCTCGCGCTGGTTGACGATGCAGCGCTTGTGGCGATGCAGGAACTCGATCGGGTCCTCGATCGTAAGGATGTGCTCGGAGCGGTTCCGGTTGATCTCGTCGACGATCGCGGCGAGCGTCGTCGATTTACCGGAGCCGGTTGGGCCGGTGACGAGCACGAGCCCTCGCGGCTTCTCTGCAAGCTGGTGCAAGGTTCCGGGGATCCCGAGCTCCTCCAGCGTCTTGATCTCCGCCGGGATCAGGCGAAAGGCCGCGCCGATCGACTCCCGCTGAAAGTAGATATTCACGCGGAAGCGGGCGAGGCCGGGAATCGAATGCGAGAAGTCCAGCTGCCGCTTGATCTCGAAGTTCTTCTGCTGCTCGCTCGAGAGGATGCGGTAGAGGAGCTCCTGCGTGTCCTCGGGCGTGAGGGGTGCGTACTCGGCCAGGCGCTCTACTTCTCCACGCACGCGGATGACCGGTGGCGTCCCAACGGTCACATGGAGGTCTGACGCGTCGCGCGCCACCATGTGCTCTAGGAGCTCATCGATTGAATTGACCGGCCGCATAACTCGAACGAGTCATCGGCAGGCCATGGCGCCGCCTTTACCTCCCAATAGGAGGTGGTTCCCAAAAGGCACGTTCACCCCTTCGAGGGTTACCCACCGTGGGTGAGTCGGCCGATGCCTGACAGGCCACTTCGTTCGTTCCCCATGGAAGGAGCACGACTTCATGACCAGCAAGCTTCGACGGCGTTTGGCCGGTGAGGAAAGCGGTTTCACCCTCATCGAGCTCCTCGTTGTCATCATCATTCTCGGCATCCTGCTCGCGATCGCGATCCCCTCGTATCTGAGCTTCAGGGATCGTGCGAACAACTCGGCCGCCAAGGCCAACGTTCGCGCCGCGATTCCGGCCGTCGAGGCATTCAACGCCGACAACAACAGCACCGGCAACTCCGCTGGCTATGCGGGCATGACGGTCTCGCTGCTGCAGGCGTACGACTCGGCGATCGTCCCGACCAAGCTGACGATCTTCAGGGCGAACTCGGTCACCTACTGCGTCGACAGCACCGTCGGCGGCAAGGTCTGGAACAAGGACGGCCCAGGCGCGGACATCGTCTCCGGAGCCTGCACCTAAGCGGCATCCCCTCGAGATCCGGCGCGGGCAGGGGTTCGCGCCGATCTCTCTCTTCTAAAGGAGTAGACACACATGCACGCAAAACTGACTAAGAGACTGCAAGGTGAGGAGAGTGGTTTCACCCTCATCGAGCTCCTCGTCGTCATCATCATTCTCGGCATCCTGCTCGCGATCGCGATCCCCTCGTATCTGAGCTTCAGGGATCGTGCGAACAACTCGGCCGCCAAGGCCAACGTTCGCGCCGCGATTCCGGCCGTCGAGGCATTCAACGCCGACAACACCGGCACCGCCAACTCCGCTGGCTACGCAGGGATGACGGTCTCGCTGCTGCAGGCATACGACTCGGCGATCGTCCCGACCAAGCTGACGATCTTCCGGGCGACCTCGATCACCTACTGCGTCGACAGCACCGTCGGCGGCAAGGTCTGGAACAAGGACGGCCCAGGCGCCGACATCGTCGTCGGACAGTGCACCTAGAACCGAGCTTCACATGACGGATCGAAGGGCGCGGGAAACCGCGCCCTTCGTCTTTCAAGTCAGCCCTTTTCGTTGCCGATAGAGATCCCGTGACCTTCGCACTTTCGCCCCCCATCCGCTACGCCGCCCTGGCCGGGCTCCTCGCCGCCGTGCTTGCCGCCGGCGGATTGATGATGATGGGCCACGGCGGAAGCGCCGTCGCAACACCGCACGTGATCAAGCACCATCCGTTCGGTCCGGGCGCCAAGACGAAGACGACGGTGGCCCCCAAGAAGCACTCGACCAAATCCGCCAAGGCGAAGGTCGCACCGAGCGTGCCGGCAGCGCCGAAGGCGCCGGAGCGACCGGCCGTGGTCATCGCCGCGCTCGCGGCAGGTCTCCCGGCCCCGCTCGCCAACGCACTCGGCCGGCATCAGACCGTCGTCGTGTCGCTCTACAACCCTTACTCCCAGGTGGACGGCATCTCGTACGCCGAGGCGCGCGCCGGCGCGAGGATCGCAGGCGTGGGCTTCGTACCGCTGAATGTGCTCAGCGGGGCCCAGATCGGAAATCTCACCCAGATGCTGGGCCTGCTTCCCGATCCAGGCCTGCTCGTCTATGTCCGGCCCGGAACGCTCGTCGCCAAGATCAGTGGCTTTGCCGACAAGGAGACCGTCGCGCAGGCCGCCCAGAACGCCGCCCGCGGAACGTGAGCGAGGCAGCCCCTGAGGGCGGCGGGGCGCGTGAGCTCTTCGTCCGGCACGCCCGGCGGGACGGACGCTCGGTAGCGATTCTCCGCGCCGTCGACTACGGCGACTCGTGCGTCATCGAGGCCGAGGTCTATCCGGCCGGCGGCCGCAGCGCGGAGCCCTCGAGGCCCGGCCCGTACACCTTCGCCGACGTCCACCAGGCGACGGCATTCATGACCGAAGCGGTCGAGGCCTTGATGGTCCTTGGCTGTGACGTGCACGCGCAGTGAAATCCGCCAGGCTTCCTGCGTCGGAAAATCCGGCCGCTTCGCGGCCATGATGATCTTCCGCCGTCCCCCGTGGTGACGAGCGGGTTCCAGCGAAGTCGGGCAAAGCCCGCCTTCGCGACGGGCTAATTCGGGCTGCAGCCAGTCGTCACTCCGTACCAGTACGCAGCTCCGCTAGCGGGACAGCTCAGATACTCAAGGCGTCGACCCGCGGGTTCCAGATGACCTCCCAGAGGTGTCCGTCAGGATCGCGGAAGTATCCCGAGTAGATCCCCCACGGACGGTCGTGCGGCTCTTCCGTCAGCGTCGCGCCTGCGGCCGTCGCCTCGGCCAGCACGCCGTCGACCTCGTCCCTGCTGCCGACGAGGTGCCCGATGCTGAACTCTCCCGAGCCACGTGCATCGAAGGTCGTGTTTGCATCACTCGCGAGGTCAGCACGCCCATAGAGCGCGAGGATGAGGCCGTTCTTTAGCGCGAACATCGCGGCCGCGCCGCCCGGAAACTCCGTTCCGATCACTCCCGGCGACTTCAGGCCAAGCGCCCGGTAGAAGGTCAGCGATCGCTCGAGGTCGGCGACCCCGAGGGTGATCACATGTATCGCTGGTTGCACCGGGAGAGAGTAGGTGCGCTGGGAGGCCCTGCGTCGCCGTTGCTGCGCCCGGCCGCCATCGTCAGGGAATCTTCTTCCCATATCCCCGCTTATGATCGAGAACTGTGGCAACGGTACGGCGAGTTGCGCAGAGCACTCGCGCGGCGATTCCGCACTTTCCCATGACGGACCCAGCCGCACATTCGCGATACCGAAGGTCGCAGACGCCTGCTCGACTGTGTGCGCACCGCCGTAGCCGACGGGGACGGGACAAACGTTCCCTCCGCGCTCGTCTTGCTGTGCGCGAACCAGCACCTGGATAATCTTTGGCCGCTCGAATCGCACCTCGGAAGATCAGCAGTCGGAGCTTCCAGCGTTGGGTCGCGTCCATGACCTCGGCGCTCTGTGTACATCGGCGCACGCACTAGAGTCGTTCACATGACCAACGCGACTCCCGACCAGCACGCGACTCCGCTACCACCCGGAAGCGAGGCTCCCGACTTCGCGCTCCCCTCTACGCCAGACCAGCGCGTGTCGCTTGCGGAGCTCCGAGGTCAGCCCGTGATCCTGGCCTTCTACCCGGAGGACTGGAGCCCCGTCTGCTCGGACCAGATGGCCCTCTACCAGGAGCTGCTCCCGGAGTTCCAGAAGTTCGACGCAACACTGCTGGGCATCTCGGTGGACGGAATCTGGAGCCATCTTGCATTCGCCAAGGATCGGAACCTGCACTTTCCGCTGCTCGCCGACTTCGAGCCCAAAGGTGAGGTGGCTCGGGCGTATCAGGTCTACCGGGCGCAAGATGGGACGAGCGAGCGAGCCCTCTACGTGATCGATGCCGACGGGACGGTGAGCTGGAGCTACGTGTCACCCGTCGGTGTGAACCCCGGCGCCGACGGGATCCTCCGCGCGCTCGAGAACCTCGGGAAGGAGGGTGCAACATGAGCACGACCAAGTGGAGCGCCACGCTGACGATGCCGGTCAGCGACGAACGAGACCACTCTCAGGGACCAGCGGGTGCGGCGGTGACGCTCGTCGAGTACGGCGACTACGAGTGTCCGTACTGCGGTGCTGCATATCCCATCGTCAAGGAAATTCAGTCGCGGCTGGGTGAAAGGCTCCGCTTCGTGTTTCGGAACTTCCCGATCACCACCTCGCACCCGCATGCCGAACAGGCCGCGGAAAGCGCCGAGAGTGCGGCCGCCCAGGGCCGGTTCTGGGAGATGCACGACCTCCTCTACGAGAACCAGGCGCGCCTGAGCGACCCGGACCTTCGCAGCTACGCGGAGAACCTCGGGCTCGACGTCGAGCGGTTCGACAAAGAGTTGACCGAGCACGTGCACGCAGCACGGGTCCGCGAAGACTTCATGAGCGGAGTGCGAAGCGGCGTCAACGGGACACCGACCTTCTACATCAACGGTGTGCGGCACGACGATTCGTACGACCTCGACACGATGCTCGCCGCCCTCGAGCGAGCCGCAGCCGCGGAGAGTACTCAGGCTGCGTCAGATTGAGACGCGGGCGAGCTCTTCGATCGACGTGAGCCCGGCCGCAACCTTGGCCAGGCCGTCGTCCCACAGGGTGCGCATGCCTTCGCCGATGGCGGCGCGCTCGATGTCCTCGCGGCTCGCCTTCGTGACGGCGAGAGACTCGAGCTGCTCGCTCATCGTCAGTAGCTGGTAGATACCGATCCGGCCCTTGTAGCCGGACTGGTTGCACCTGGGACAGCCCTTCTTGCGGTAGAAGACCATTCCGTCGCTGGCCGCGGCTACCTCGCGGGAAACGCGCGCCTTCATCAGCTCGTCGACGGACGGCTGGTACATCTCGCAGCAGTGCGTGCAGAGCTTGCGCGCAAGGCGCTGGGCGAGCACGGCCGAGACGGCAGCGCCGATCAAGAACGGCTCCACGCCCATCTCGCCCAGTCGGGTCAGGGCCTGCGGCGCGTCGTTCGTATGCAGCGTCGAGAGGACGAGGTGACCTGTGAGAGCAGCCTCGATCGAGATCTTGGCGGTCTCGCCGTCTCTGATCTCACCGACCATCACAACATCGGGGTCGGAACGCAGAATCGACCGCAGAGCGGTCGCGAACGTGAGGCCTGCTTTCTGGTTGATCTGTACCTGGTTGACGCCCCCGAGCCGGTACTCGACCGGATCCTCGACCGTGATGATGTTGATCTCGGGCCTGTTGATCTCGGTCAGCGCCGCGTAGAGCGTCGTCGACTTACCGGAGCCTGTAGGACCGGTGACGAGCAAGGCGCCGGTCGGCTTGCGGATGAGACTTTCGAGCGCGGCCCGCATCTCGTCGGACATGCCGAGCTCCTCGAGAGTCGGCGCCTTCTTGGACTTGTCCAGCAAACGCATGACGACCGACTCGCCCTCGACCGTCGGCAGCGTCGCGACACGAACGTCCAGGGTGCGGCCTGCGGCCGCGGCGTTGAGCGAGATGCGTCCGTCCTGCGGCTTACGCCGCTCGGCGATGTCCAGCTTCGCAAGCACTTTCAGTCGCGTGACGACGCCGGGCATCATCCGCTTCGGAATCCGCTGAACCTCGTTGAGCACGCCGTCCACGCGGAACCGGACGAGCAGTGCATCCTCCTGCGGCTCGAAGTGGACGTCGGAGGCCCCGTCCTCGGCGGCCTGGAAGATCACGGAGTTGACGAGGCGAACGAGCGGCGCATCCGAGATGCCGTCGTCGACCTCGAGGTCGTCGGCCTCCTCTTCCTCCTCCAGCAGCTCCAGGTCGCCCTCGGCGGCGGCGGCGCGGGCGCCGAATGCCTCGGAGGCACGAGCGAGGCGGCGAATCTCGACGAAGATGTCGTCGCGGGCCGCCACGCCGATGTCGAGCGGGTAGCGCGTCGCGAGCCGCAACTCGTCGATCCCCTGGATGTTGCCAGGGTCGCCAACAGCGATCTTGAGCGTTCCGTCCTCGAGTGCGTATGGAATGGCGACGAGCCGCTCGAGGACGTGAAGCGGGATCTCCTTGCTCGCTTCCTGGTCGACACCCGTCAAGGCCAGGTCGACGAGCGACATCTGATAGCGGGCTGCAAAGGTGCGGGCAAGCCCTTCGCTGGAAGCCACGTTCTGCTCCACGAGCGCATGCGCGAAGGAGCCCATTCCCGCGGCGCTTCGGACCATGGCCAGCTTGTCAGCCGGAACGAGACCCGTGGCAGCGATCAGATCGGCGACGAGCTCGGCGAGCGCGTTGATCGGCGGCGCTCCCCCGCCGATGCCCCCGCCAAGAGGCGTCGTCGCAGGTCCGGTGTCGGTTCCCGGACTGCGTAGGTTCGGCGGTGGGCGCTCGGTGTCCATATATCCCTCGTTCGAGGTATCGGCAGGAGCCTCCAGTCCCTTGATCCCGGCTCCCTCAACCTCACCTCTCCAGGGGCCGATATCGCCCTAGATGAGGGACTTTCTGCGTTCGCCGGTCGTCCGGCTCTGGGTACCGGTCCTTGCTCCGGCCGCCGCCCTCGCCTACCTCGATCGAGGGACGGATTCCGGCGACCTCGTCTACTTCGTCCACAAGGGCCAGCAGCTGCTCTCCGGGGGCTGGGCGGACACGTTTGCCGACCCTCGGCTGCAGTCGGGGCCCCTGCAGCTGGCGTTCTTCGGAGCGGTGCAGAATCTGGCCGCCCTTGCGCTCCTGATCGAGGTGGGCGTGGCCGCGCTCCTGCTTTACGTGCTCGGCCGGGTCGGTATCTCAGACCGCGCCCGGCTCGCGGTCGGCCTGGTCGCCGTCGGCGCGGGCCTGACTCACATTGCATTCGTCTACGGCCATCCGGCCGAGGCGGTCGTGCCGCTGCTCTGGGTGCTCGCGGGCGTCTGGGCCCGCGAGGGCCGGGTGCTGAGCGCCGGAGCCCTCGTCGGTCTGTCCGCCGGGTTCGAGCTCTGGGGCGTGCTCGGTGTCGTCGTTCTGTTGCTCGCCCCGAGCGTGACGCGGGGCCTCGCCGGCGCTTCGGTGCAGGCCGCCGTCGTGTCCGCGATGCTCGCGCCGTTCGCACTTGCCGGCACGTTCCGGATGTTCGACCACGAATGGCGGGTGACCTCGGGCACGCTGGTCGGCCTCGTCGTCGGCCCCGGCACTCACTTCGGTTGGCCTCTCAGGCTCGCGCAGGCGTCACTGGCGATCGGCGCAGGAGCTGTCGTCGCCTTCACGTTGCGCCGCAGCGTGCACGCGGTCTGGCTCGTGCCGCTCTCGGTCGTGCTGGCCAGGCTTCTACTCGACCCGGTCTCGTTCGGCTGGTACTGGCTCGAGGTCGAAGCGCTCGTTCTCGTCGGCGCCGGGCTCGTGCTGAGCGACCTGCCGACTCGGTTTCCCGCTAGTCGTCTCGGGCGGGCTCTAGGCGCGCAGCACTAGCGCAACGTCGAGAAGTAGGCGTGCAGGATCTCGTGGCCCCAGAACAGGGCGATCACGGAGCCGATGGCGAGGAACGGACCGAAGGGGATCCCCATCTTGCGGGCCTTCGAGCCGTGACGGGCGAGCAGCACGACGCTGGGTACGAGCGCGACCACCATCCCGACCATCAGAGCGACCGAGACCGTTCGTCCGAGTGCCGCGCCCATCAGGAGCGCAAGCTTCACGTCGCCCATGCCCATGCCGGCCGGATAGGCAAGGGCCGCCGCGAACAGGAAGCCTGAACCGGCAAGCGCGGCCAGCGCCCACTCCGGGCTTAGGTCGCGCGCGGTGTTCGCGACGAGAACGACCACGGTCGCGGGTAGGACGATGCGGTTGGGAATGATCCGATGTTCGAGGTCGATCGCCGAAACGGCGACGAGGACGGTGCAGAAGAACGCCGCGACCACTGCCTCGGCGGTCAGCCCGAACGCGAGCACGCAGCCGGCGATCAAGAGCGCCGTCGTGACTTCGACGGCCGGATAGAGAAGCGGGATCCGCGCCTGGCAGTTCCGACACCGTGCGCGCAGCAAGACGTAGGAGATCAGTGGCAGGTTGTCGTACCACTTGATCTGTTCCGCGCAGGACATGCAGGCTGACGGCGGTCGAACGATCGACCGCCGGAGCGGTACCCGCGCAGCGACGACATTCAGAAAGCTTCCGATTGCCAGGGCGGGTGCGAACGCTACGGCTGCGAGTGCGAAATCCATGTGCTCTGGCCCCTGAGGAGACTATCCGCCTGTCATTTGAGGCATCTGTGCCAGCGCGTACACCGTCGGGTTTCCAGGCATTCCCACCGGCACGAAGGTGAAGCCGCTGAAGGTCGAGCTGGAGGACTGCCCGAGGATGACGGTCGACCCGTCGAGCGGGCCGTCGACGTTTGCCGTAGTCCCGATGTCGATGGCGTTGGTCGCATAGACCGCACCCTCGAAGTACGAGCTGATGAACTGAGCGCCGTCTCCAGGAGACACCTGGCTGTCTGCCGCGACGGAGCCGTTGCCGTTGACGACGAAGCCGATCAAGTCTTGCGTCGAGTCCCAGCTACCGACGACGCACGACTCCCCGGCGCTATAGCCGCACACGCTGGTGTTCTTGACCAGCAGCGATCCCGAGGTGTAGATCGTCGCCTGCCCCTTGTAGCGAACGGTGCCGCCGATGTCGATCTTCGCGCTTCCGTCGATGAAGATCGTGCCCAGGACGGTGAGAGTTTTGCTCGGGTAGTCCCAGGAGAGCTCGCCGCCGACGGTCTCGCACTTGTACGAGCTGGAGGGGGTGAGGTTGGCGACGCCCTGGTTGTCGTTCTTGAATGCAAGCTTCTCCGCGTCTGAGGCGCTCCCTACCGCGACGGGATTGTCGAAGGCAAACGACGGGTTGGGCGGATCGCCCGCCACCGGGGCCCCGCAGCCGTAATACGGGCCAGGGCTCCCGTTGAGATACCAGTTGTTCCAGTCGACGACCGGCGCGGTGACGGCGGGTGGAGTCGCGTCGAGGATCGTCGCCCAGACGTTGTCCCGTACAGGCGTCCCCCCGGCCGCGCCGTAGACGCACGGGTTGTGCGACGCCTGGGCTCGATAGCGGCAGCCCCTGCCGATGTGAGCCTCGTTGATCTCCGCGCCCGTATTGCCGACCCGGTTGCCGCTGGCCTGAAGATCCATTGAGCCCTTCACGATCAGGGGCCCCTTGGTGATCGTTGCCGTGTTCTGAAGACAGAGATTGCCCATGACGTACAACGGGGCGGTGACGTTCACGCTGTTTGCAAGCGTCATGTCGCAACCGTTGAACGCCACGCCGGTTCCCGTGGCACGCGAGAAGATGTAGTTCCAGGACGGGTTGTTCAGAGGCTGGGTCGTGACGGGAACAACCGGAATGGTCGCGCGGATCGTCTTCTGGTAGTCGGCACCGCCGAATGGGTTCCGGACATGGCCGGTCGAGAAAAGATCCCAGAACGCTGTTCCGGCCGCGGGGTTCTGGTAGAGGGTGCCGTACCAGGTCACCGATCCCGCGGAGTAGGTGTCGGTGCGTGTGCACGGAAGTGTCGGGAGACTCGCGGCGTCCGCGCAGAAGACATATCTGTCGAGGGCATTGTTCGTCGGCAGGCGCAGAACCGACATCGCGTTGTTGAGCCCGGCCTCGGCCAGGTTGTAAGCGGCCGAACGGCCGCTCGACATCGTGGAGCTCCGCTGATTGGACGTCGCGGACTCGATGACGGTGACGACGGTCGCGCTCAGGACCACGGTCACACCGAGTGCGATGACGAGTGCGAAGCCTCGCTCGTCTCGGAAGGTGCGCCTCAAGCGGTTCCTGAGTCGGTCGACGCAACGTCATCAGATCCTCGTGCTGTTTCGTAGAAAGATCGTGTCCGTCAATTCGTACGCGCCGACGGCAGTCCCCTTGACGCTGACGGCGAAATCGACCTGGAGAGAAGCAAGGCAGCCGCACCCGGTGGCGTGCGCGAAGGCGGGAAAGACGGTCGGAAGGGAGCCGTTCGTGCTGGTGAGGTAATCGGCAATCTTCGTTCCGGCAGAGCTGCAGGTCGCGCCGAGCTGGCGATAGAGCGCGTACCTGTTCGAGAAGCCGGTCACGGCGACCACGCACCAACTGACGTCGCCGCCGCAGGCCGCAGCGACTTTCAACGTCACAGCGGACGTGGTAAACGGCGTCACGTCGTTGGCGCAGTGGATGTCGCGTCGGATCTTGTCGAGCGCCAGCCTCGTAGTCACCTGGGCCTGGAAGCGCCTGTCCTGGTCCGCTGCCGCCTTCGAGCCGGCAACGAACACGGACGTGATCCCGGCAAAGACGATGCTCATGATGATCATCACGGTGAGCATCTCCACGATCGTCACGCCGCCTTCTCCCCGGAGACGCAGCTTGATTCGCGCAATCACTTGGTTCTCGCTTCGGTGTCCGCGAGTGCTTTGCGGGTGACGCGCTCGTTCTTCTTGCCGATGCCCCAACGCTGCTGCGCGATCCGGTCGGCGGCGATCAGTTTCCGGAGAGCTTCGGTTCCGTGCCACCAGCCGAATGCGGCGCCGGTGACGATCCAACTGTGCTGATAGAGGTAGTGGCGCACGTTCGCCTTGGTCTTGGCATGCGTGCTGAGCCACGAGGAGAGCAGGTCGGCGCGCTGCGTCAGCGCCATCTCTTTCGAAGGCTCGGTCGGCGCACCGGCCACGACAAATGCCGGCGGGCGCTCGGCCGGAGCGGCGACCTTCGGCTCAGCCTTCTTCGGCTCAGCCTTCTTCGGCACGGGCTTCGTCTGCGCTCCCTTGGGGGCGGCGGGGACCGGCGCGACCGGAGTGACAGTGGTTGTCGCGAGACCGACCGGTTGAACCGACGTGCCGGCGTACGGTGAAACGTCCTCGGGAGTGCCCTTCTCGGCATACGAAGTGCGCTTCAACGTCACCGAGATGGTCGGCGCGCCCGTGTCACGGACACGCGTGCCGGGGGGCGGGGACTGGCGAGCGACCTTGTTCGCTGCGTAACCGTGCACCGAACCGATGACCTGCCAGGCGAACCCCGTGTCTTCGAGTGATCCCTTGGCGAAGACGAAGGCCTGTCCCGACAGATCCGGGACGACCATCGTGGCGACCGCGACCGGCGCCGGAGCGCCGCTCGGGACCGCTGTCAGGCGCTTCGCTGCGCCGACGGCCAGAGTCGCGCTGGCGAGCAGCAGGACCACGCCCACAATTAGAAGGCGCGGCAAGCGGGTGGCTATCCGCAGAGCCATGTTCCGCGAATCGGCATAAACCGGGTCGAACTCAAGACCCACCAAGAGTGAAACCGATCACGTCATCCCTCGAATTGGGGACTACGGAGAAGACCTGCCCCGCAGGAGGCGTGGCATCGGGGAGCTCGAGGATGGTCGGGGCGTCCTGCCAGCTGAATGCGGTGCCCGCAAAACTCTGGAACCAGGACTGATCCTGCGGGTACGACGCGGCGGGCTGGAGCTGGAGGTGGAGGTGCGGGCCGGTCGCGTGGCCTGTCGATCCGACGAGGCCGATCTGAACGCCGGCGGCGAGAGAGACACCGTCCAGCACGCCGGGATCCAAGTAGGCGAGGTGGCAATACGTCCAGACCTGCCCGTCGACGGTGCGAATCGTCATTCCGATTCCGCACCGCGGATCGGCCGCATGCCAGGCGTGGAGGACGACTGCGTTCGAGAGCGCGTACACGGGCGAGCCGGCCGGCGCCGCGATGTCGGCGGCCGGGTAGTCGTGATGGGTGTGCCCGACCGACACGAACTGCGGCCCACCTCCTACGGGGAAGACGTAGTCACCCTGGTACGAGGCTGCTCCCATCAAGGTCCCGACGCCCTGTGCGAACGAGGGAGCCTGGGCGCTCTGCGTTGCGGTCGTGAGCGCAGACTGCGCCTGTTCGAGACTCGCGCGTGCGGCATCCGTCGCGGCGGCGGCCGTCTCGACGCGAACGTCGTAGAGAGCGGCGCGTTGCTCCGCAGCCAGACGATTAGAGAGCAACGCCGCAGTGTCCACTCGTGCGTGCAGTCCCTGCGAAACCTTCCTGGCCTGCTCCTCCGTGTCCTGTGCGCTCAGGAGCCGCTCGTTCGCGCGGACGAGCTCTTGTCGCGCTTCGTCGAGCTTTGCCTGGAGTTTCTGCAGATCGACGGTCTGCGTGATCCCGCCCTGGCCGTAGACCCGGGCAAGATCGAGCACCTCCTGGACGTACCAGTCCGCATGGTTGTACGCGAAGATGGCGCGTGAGATGTCGGTCTGGCCGCCGGCTGCCGCGAGATAGCGTGCGGCCGCAAAGATGGCGTCGGTGGCGTTCCACGGATCCGCGATCCCGTCACCGTCCGCGTCGAGGCCCCAGCGCAACCAGGTCGACGGCATGAACTGCATCCAGCCCACGGCACCGGCCGAGCTCGGGCCCATGTTCTGACCGAAGTTGGACTCGATCTTGTTGATCGAGGCGAGCACTTGCCAGGGGATCCCGTAGGCGGAGCCGGCCTGCTGCCAGAGGGTGTTCAGGGTCGAGACCGGAGCCTGCTGGGGGCTCACGGGTGCAGAGGTAAAGGAGACGGGGATCGACGTCGATCCCGGTGAGTTGGGGACCGATGCGCTCGGCAGCGAAACGCGGGCAAGCCCCGGCCGCGCACCCGAAGTGATGGAGAAACCGAGGACGGGTGGGCCCGCGGCCCGGGCCGAGCCGGCCAGCAGTGCGAGGCCGAGGGCCGAAACGACGAGGAGGCGCATCAGTCGCGGGATTGGGCGAGACGGAGCGCCGGCAGCTCGGGCTCGGGCGCAGGCTCGGGCTCGGCCGGCGCTGGTTCGGCCTGGCGCTGCGCCTCTTCTTCGGCCCTCGCCTGCCTTTCGCCCGCAGAGACGTCGGCCCTTTGCTGTTTGAGCGCGTGCTCCAGCGTGACGATGAAGTCGTGGCGGTTCGTGGCGGCGTTCGCGGCGACCTCCCGGTCGACCTGCCCCGAGACGACGAGATCGATCAGTGCCTTCGAAAACGACTGCATGTCGAAGAACGAGCCATCCTCGATCGCGTCGGTGATCGCTTCGGGCTGGTTGTCGCGAATGAGGTCGGCGATGCGCGTGTTGGTCACCATCACTTCGACTGCCGCGATTCGGCCGCCGTCGATGCGCGGAAGGAGGCGCTGGCTGACGACGCCGCGCAGGACGCCCGCCATGATCGAGCGGATCATCTGCTGCTTCCCTTCCGGGAAGAATTCGACCATGCGGCCGATCGTCTCCGCGGCGTCCACGGTGTGGAGAGTCGAAAGAACGAGGTGGCCCGATTCGGCGGCCTGCAGCGCGGTCTGAGCGGTCTCGGCGTCGCGCAGCTCGCCGATCAGGATCACGTCGGGATCCTGGCGCAGTGCGCGTCGAAGCGCCTGCATGAAGTCCGGGGTGTCGAGACCGACCTCGCGCTGGTTGACGATGCACGAGTGGTCGCTGTGCAGGATCTCGATCGGGTCTTCGATCGTGACGATGTGCTGCTGCCGTGACCGGTTGATGTGATCGACCATCGCGGCCAGCGTCGTCGACTTGCCGGAACCCGTCGCGCCCGTCACGAGCACGAGCCCGCGATGCTCCTCGGCCAGCCTGCGAAGACCGGCCGGGAGGCCGAGCATCTCGAAGTTCGGGACGTTCTTGGGGATGACGCGGAAGGCGAACGAAATGTGTCCGCGCTGCCTGAACGCGTTGACGCGGAACCGCGGCAGATCCTCGTCCTGGTAGGCGATGTCGAGGTCGCCGGTCTGCTTGAAGGTTTCGAGGCGCTCGGGTGCGCGCTTTCCGATGATCTCGATCAGGGCCTCCATGTCCCTGTCCACGAGGATCGCGGTCTCCTCGAGGGGGCTGAGAGCGCCATCGCGCCTCAGGATCGGCGGGAGGCCGACCTTCAGGTGGATGTCGCTGGCGCCGAGTTCAACGGCGCGTCTGAGCAGGGGATTGAGCTCCATGGCGGGCATCGATGGCATCGGCAGGGCTTTCCACCGGCTTTAGGCCGCTCTGCCGAAAACGCGCATATAGGTAGACGCGCGCGCGACGCCTCCCCCCGATCGCCAGTCAGCCGTCGACGAGGATGCCGCTGAATGGTCCGAGGGCGCGGCCGGAGCGGCGCGACACGTTGGGTAGCCGGACAAGCCGATGCGTCAGTGCTTGACCTTCCTCGCGGCGTTCGAGCTGTTCTTTGCTGATGGGTTTCCACAGCTCGTCGATCGCTTTCGTCGGGTCGCGTGGGAGTTCGTCGATCGGGAGCTCGAGGTGTTCTGCCCAGAGCCGAAGGCGTGTCTGACTGGCGAGGTCGGGATCGTGGGCGACGAAATTCATTTCGGTGTCGTTGAAGAGCGAGTGTTCGTTCAGGTTCGCGGAGCCGAGAGTAAGCCAGGCGTCGTCGATGATCGCGATTTTTGCGTGGACGTAAACCGGGTCTGCTCGCGGGCCGGAGCGAGCGTAGAGCGTGCATGCGAGCATTCGTGCGTCGTCGTCATCTGCTTCGATCAGTTCGCCGAGAACGCCGCGGGTGTCGTCGGAGCCGGTGTTTGGTTTGGCTGGAAGTAGGAGCAATAGACGGAAGTCGGAGCTGGGTGGGTTGACGAGCTTGGAGTGAAGTGCGGCGGTGATTTCGGGTGACCAGAGGAACTGGTTTTCGAAGTAGATGAACTGTTGTGCCCCTTGAATGGCACGGAGGTAGGACTCGAGGATGCGAAAGTCCCCGCGCGGCACCGCTTTATAGATCTTCTCGGGCACCGTCCGCACGATCTGTAATTCGACCGCACCGGCGGGCGTGCTCGGCACGACCGGAGCAAGCGTTTCGCCGGTGACTTCATGCCAGCGCATGCGGAAGTGCTCGGCGACATCGCTGACTGCCGGGCCCTCAATCTTCGCGCACGCGTCGTGCCACCCTATGCCCAAATCTCGGCGGTTCGGATGGTCGTTCGTGTCGTAGCGATCGCCGGATTCTGAGGTGAGATCAATCCCGCCGACGAAGGCGACCCGATCGTCGATCACGATCGTCTTTTCGTGGTGGCAGTGCAGCGGTCGTTCCCTCGAGTCGAGGCTGCACTGAATCTTGGTGTCTCGGATGAGCTCGTCACGGATCTTCCGTACGTCGCCTCGTGACGGACGAAAGAGCGGCAATGGCGCTCCTGCCCAGACGAGTACGCGCACGTCCAGGCGCTCGGCGAGTTGCGCGAGCAGGTGGCGAAGTACGACCTGCTCACGGTCGCGTACGAGCGCGAAGTCCGGTGTGAAGTGCCAGCCTGTCAGGTGGACATGCGAGCGGGCTCGTTCCAGCTCCGCCGCGATGGCTGGCAGAGCATGCGCGCCGTCGATCAGAATGTCGACCGCATTGCCCGATCGCGGCGGAGGGTCTCCAGCGGCCCAACCGCCGGGCGGAGGGTCGAGTGCGCCGTCTCGTCCGATACGCCGCAGACGACGCCGATGATGGGCGCAGATCAGCCGACTGAGCTGGTCTCCGAACCAACACTCGGCCGGGAGCAACACTCGCCCCGGCAACGATCGCAACCGGCCGAGACGGGAGCTTCTCGGCTCAACCCGGCTGCCTGGGGCTCCGCTCAAATTCGGCGGTAACGGGCGTCGCTGAGCGAGTAGACCGCGAACGCGATCAGTCCGGTGGCGACGATTCCGAGCAGGACCGGGCCGTAGGAGTGGTGGACGATCTTGGCCAGTGCACCGTCGAGGCCGACTGCCTTGCTCGGTGTGTAGTCGATCGCAGCCTTGAGCACGAAGACGCCGACAAGACCAAAGACGACCATGCGGGCAAGGTGGCCGAATGTCCCGAGCCGGCTAATCCACTTCTTCACCTGGGGTCCCATCTCCTCGACCTTCGACTCGTCGAGAAACTTCTTCGTGATGCCCCGGTAGCCCTGGTAAAGAGCGACTCCGATCAACACGACTCCGGCGATGCCGACGATCCAGGTCCCCGCAGGCCAGCCCAACACCCCGGCTGTGGATTTCTTGACGTTGCCCCCGGTCCCTCCACCAGCCCCCAGCAGGATTTCGATGGCGAAAGCGCACATCACGCCATAAGCAATGCCGCTCGCAAACGCCGACACGCGGTCGAAGCCCGTGTCCGAACCCTCCGGGCCGTGACCGATCGCGGCGCGAACGAAGCGCCAGAGGGAGTAACCGCCGAGACCGATCGCGACGAGCGTGAGCAGGACCTTGCCGAACGGTTGGTTCGCGACTGTGTGCAGCGCACCCTTTTGATCCGTCAGCTTGCCTCCGTGACCGAATGCGAGCTTGAGGGCGAGAATCCCGATGATTGCGTAGATGAGCCCGCGGGCAACGAAACCTGCCCTTGAGAGCAACTCGAATGCGCTTGACTGGACGAAGCTCTCCCCGGCGGCTTCGGCGGAGTGGAGCGTTCCTGTTGATGAATCATGCATGGTTGGTTCCTCTCAGATGCCGCGCCGAGAGCGCGGGAGGTCTTGGATCATGGCGGGGGCCGCCCAGGGTCTTCTCCGAAAGGACTCGCCCGAAAACGTCCACGGGGAAGCCTTACGAGCCGCCGAGCGGAACGCACACGGTGATGGCACCGGCCTCGACCTTGACTTTGAAGCCCTTAACCTTTGTTCGATCCCCTCCGTCGAGCTCATATAGGACCTTCCGGTTCAGCTTGACCTTCACCGAGCGAGCCTTCGTCGTCTGCGCGAACGGAGACTCGCTCGCCTTCCCGACGGCCGTGCGTGCGATCATGCGACCCCACTCGAGGAGCCCTTCGGCTGTCGCGACAGCCACCTCGAGCTTGCCGTCGTCGGGCTCTGCATCTTCGAACACCTCGATCCCGCCGAAGAGCTCGCCCACGTTGCCGAGCAGGATGCAGCTCGCTTTGCCCTTGTACCAGCCGACGCCATCCACTTTGATCTCGGCGCGAAAGGGCTTCGAACGCAAGTTCTCGGACCCCGTCCACACGTAGGCAACGCGACCGAAGCGCTCCTTTAGACCGCCGTTTGCCGCATCTCGAATCATCGCGGCATCAAAACCCGCGCCGGCCATGACAGCAAAGCGCTCTCCGTTGAAGCGTCCAACGTCGAGGCTGCGGCGCTCGCCGCGCAGCCCGACCTCGACGGCCTGCTCGATGTCCTTCGGAATCCCAAGGTTGGTTGCGAACAGATTGGCCGTACCCGCTGGAATAATCGCGAGGCTCACGGTCGAGCCGGCAAGCACATCGACGCAGCGTTGCACCATCCCGTCCCCTCCCCAGGCGAAGACGAGCTCTACCCCTTCGTCCAGCGCCCGTCGAACCTGAGCCGGCGCCTTCTTACTCTTCGGCACCTCACACCACAAGGGGTCGTCGATTCCCTCGGCCTGGAGCACGCGACGAAGCTCGGGTAGCCCACCGCCGAGCGTCTTGCCAGAATGCGCGATGACTGCGACCTTCACCCTCGGCCGCCGACGCTTGCCCGTTTATCGTTTCGAGACCCGGCCGCAGCACCGGCTGTCCGGCACGCGAACACCAGGACGGTCACGGCAGCGACACCGACGATGATTCCACCTGCGACGTCCAGCGGGTGATGCATGCCGCGATACATGCGCGCGGCGGCGACGAAGGTGACCATCGCCAGAACGAAGGTCCAGGCAAACGCCCGAAAAACGCCGCTCGCGAACGCGGATGTGAGCAGGAGGACCAGGCCGCCGTAGACCGCGATCGATGCGGCCGTATGCCCGGACGGGTAGCTGGCGTTGACCGGCAGATGCTCGAGACGAACAACGCGCGGACGATGCGAGTGGACGACGAGTGTCGTAGCGCGGTACGTCGCCGACTCGACAGCCAGCGCAAACACGACGAACGCCGCGATCCGCCACTTCCGCAACACGGCACAAACGAGCGCGATCGACCCGACGACGATCGGCAGCACCAGTCCTCCGGCGAGGGTCGAGCCAAGGAATGAGGCATCGGTCCTAGAGGATGTTCGGTGCGCCGCGAGCCACACGTTGACGCGCTCGTCAGCCGCACCAATGCCCCAGGCCGGCTCCACCACCCGGGTGACGAGAAGCCCGAGGCCGATCGAAAGCACCGCGATCGCTGCCAGACCGACGAGCATCACGACCGCGAAGACGACCACCGGGTGAAGATCTCCAAACACGCCCGCCAACCGTTCTGCCGGCCCCCCTCGGCCCGCACGTAATACAGGGACGGTCCACTCGTCAGCCGACCGCCGGCCAACCGACGAGTCGCTGCGACGCAGCAACGAAGGGCTTGACATTGTCCGCTGTGTTTCCACCTTGGCGATGAGGGCATGTTCCCAACCCTGGAGTTTCGAATCGTTTCCCGTCCGGAAACGTCGCAATCCCCATCGGCCAGAGGCTCTTAGAGAGAGAAACCCCATCAGATGCCGTTCCTCCTGCTCCTCGTGCTCTCCCTGACAATCGGCTTTGTAGTCGGAGTCGTCGTGTGGCGTTACCCTCGGATCCAGGGGACCCCTCCCGCCCCGACACTCGCTGCCGCGCGCAAGGTCGGTAAGGCGGCTGGGAGACATCCGAACCTCCGCGCCGTCCTGGACGCGCGGCTCAACCCGGCTGCGGCGACCGGCCTGGCGCTGACGCTCGCCCTGGTCTTCGTGATCGGTGGAGGCGTGCTGCTTGGAGTGCTCGCATATCTAGTACGCACAAACTCTCATCTGATCGGGGTCGACAACAGCGTGGCGAAATGGGGCAACAGTCACGCATCGGCGACGTCGACGCATCTCCTCAACGCCGTCACACAACTCGGAGGCATCTACGCAGTCATCGTGCTTTGCGTCGTCCTTGCGGTCGTACAGACGATCAGGGAACGGAGCGTCTGGGTCATTGCGTTCATCGTCGCCGTCATCGGCGGCGAGGAGATTCTGATGGCAACGATCAAGCAGCTCGTCGGCCGTGTGCGCCCGACCTTCAATCCCGCCGCCGCGACGCTCGGGCCGGCGTTCCCCAGCGGCCACTCGGCAACGGCAGCTGCTTTCTACGCTACCGCGGCGCTTCTACTCGGTTGGCGGCTCGGTCGTCCGCGGGCGAGCGGTGCTGACGGGTCTCGCGGTGGGGATCGCCGTCGCGGTCGCCGCGAGCCGCGTGCTGCTGGACGTGCACTGGCTGACGGACGTGATCGCCGGTCTTTCGCTCGGCTGGGCCTGGTTCGCAGTGTGCGCAATCGCCTTCGGCGGCCGGATCCTCCGCTTCGGCGCTGCGGCCGAGACAGCCGCGCGGGTCGCGGACGCCACGGAAGCCGTCCAGGGCGGCTCCGACGGTTCAGCGGGAAATGGGGGCGGGAGGATTCTTTCTTGAACCTCCGTAGGCTGAGCCGACGGGTTTACAGCCCGTTCCCTTTGGCCACTCGGGCACACCCCCGGGGTAGCGCATTGTAGCCGCGACCTTTCGGCGCTCTTTGCCGCGGGTCCCGGCTAACCCGTTTCGGCTGCTCGCATGAACCCGCCGACCGCCTCGAGGTACTTGTCCGTCTCCTCGAGGACCGGTGTGTGCGAGCTGTTTTCCAGCACGACTTCTCTTGCGCCTTTGATGCCGTTCACCAGTGCGGCCGAGATCGGGTCCGTGCTCATGTCGTGGCGGCCGCGGATCACGAGCGTCGGCACGTCGATCTCGCCGAGGCGGTCGCGCACGTCCCACCCACGTATGGCGCCGGTGACGGTCCATTCGTTCGGGCCCTGCATCGCTCGGTAGACGTCGACGGCCTTGCCGGCGTTCATCCGCTCGAGCTCCGCGCGCGGCTTGGGTCCCCGATAAAAGTGACGATCGAAGTACGCCTCCATCGCCTGCTCGTACTCTGGATCGTCGTAGGTCCCGGCGCGGTCGTGCCGGTCGAGGACATCCACGACTTCGGCAGGAAGCGCGGAGCGAAGCTTCAGTTGCTCGGCCGCCCACTGATCGACACTCGCAAGGGTGGAGCTGAGGATGAGGCCGACGATCCCCTCGGCGCCGGACAGCACGTGCTCGAGCGCGAGCATGCCTCCCCACGAGGTACCGAGCAGGTGGATCCGGTCGAGGCCGAGCTGCGCACGGACCGCATCGACCTCTTCGCGGAAGACAGCGACCGACCATTCGATGTCGGTCGGCCGGTCCGACCCACCGCAGCCGATCTGGTCGTAGAGGACCACGGGCCGCTCGCCCGCGAGACCTTCGAGGGGCTCGAAGTAGTGATGCGTGGAGCCCGGGCCGCCGTGCAGAGCCAGGAGTGGCGTCACCCCGGACCCGAGCTCGCCCGCGACTCTGTACCAGGTGCCGTACCCGCGAAAGTCGACGTAACCCTCGGTAACGCTCGGCATCATTGAGGGCTACAGTACGGGCCGCGCGCCCTCTTAGCTCAGTTGGTAGAGCACCTCCATGGTAAGGAGGGGGTCTCTCCGGTTCGAGTCCGGAAGAGGGCTCTGCGAAAGGCCCCGGTAACGGGGCTTTTTTTGCGCCCGCGCAGCGACCGGGAGATTCAGTGTCGGCGTCGTCTTCGCTCAGTTGGTAGAGCACCTCCATGGTAAGGAGGGGGTCTCCGGTTCGAGTCCGGAAGAGGGCTCTGCAAAAGCGCCGTAGTCGGCGCTTTCATGACCGTCAAGCATTCACCGGCTCCGGTCACGCGAGCCGAGTATCTGTCGGTCGAGCCGCTCGTCGCGATGGACACCGGCACGATCCCCCGCCACGAGCTCCCGAGCGGCGAGATGCCTCCCGACGTCGCGTACCAGATCATCCACGACGAGCTGATGCTCGACGGCAACGCGCGGATGAACCTCGCGACGTTCGTGACCACGTGGATGGAGCCGCAGGCCGAGAAGCTCATGGCCGAGTGCTTCGACAAGAACATGATCGACAAAGACGAGTACCCGCAGACGGCGGAGCTCGAGAGGCGTTGCGTCAACATCCTCAGCCGGCTGTGGCACTCGCCCGACACCGACGAGGCGACCGGCTGCTCGACGACGGGGTCAAGCGAGGCGGCGATGCTGGGCGGCCTCGCCCTGAAGCGGCGTTGGCAACAGCAGCGCGCCGCCGAGGGCAAGCCGATCGACAGGCCGAACGTCGTCATGGGGATCAACGTCCAGGTGTGTTGGGAGAAGCTGGCGAACTACTGGGACATCGACATGCGGCTCGTGCCGATGGAGGGCGACCGCTTCCACATGAACGCCGAGGAGGCGGTGAAGCTCTGCGACGAGAACACGATCGGCGTGATTCCCGTCCTCGGCTCGACGTTCGACGGGTCGTACGAGCCGGTCAAGGACGTCTGCGACGCGCTCGACGACCTTCAGGACGAGACGGGGCTCGACATCCCGGTCCACGTCGACGGCGCGTCTGGCGCGTTCATCGCCCCCTTCATCGACCCTGATCTCGAGTGGGACTTCAGGCTGCCGCGCGTCGCCTCGATCAACGTGTCCGGCCACAAATACGGGCTCGTCTACCCGGGCGTCGGCTGGATCGTCTGGCGGGACGCCGCGGCGCTGCCGGAGGACCTCATCTTCTGGGTCAACTACCTCGGCGACAACATGCCGACGTTCGCGCTCAACTTCTCGCGGCCGGGCGCCCAAGTCGTCGCGCAGTACTACAACTTCCTCCGTCTCGGTGTTCGCGTCCGGCCGACGGCATCGACAACTACTCGGTGTTCGACGTTTCTCGAAGCCGCGGCGCGGCTCTGTCCCGTCGATCGTTGCGCCTGACGCGCGCGCCGCGACCTCAAGCTAGTACCCCGCGAGGAGGACACACAAGATGAAGAAGCGCACACTCGGAAGCGACCTGGAGGTCTCCGCGATCGGCCTCGGCTGCATGGGTCTCAGCCAGAGCTTCCCGCCGATTCCCCCGAAGGACGAAGGCATCGCATTGATCCGGGCGGCGGTCGATCGCGGCGTCACCTTCTTCGATACCGCCCAGGTCTACGGGCCGTTTACGAACGAGGAGCTCGTTGGCGAGGCGCTCGAGCCTGTCCGCGATCAGGTCGTGATCGCGACCAAGTTCGGCTTCGACCTCGAAAGCGGCCGCGGCGGTCTCGACAGCAGGCCCGAGACGATCAGGCGCAGCGTCGAAGCCTCGCTGAAGCGGCTCCGCACCGACAGGATCGACTTGCTCTACCAGCACCGCGTCGATCCGAACGTCCCGATCGAGAACGTCGCCGGCACCGTCAAAGAGTTGATCGACGACGGAAGAGTGAAGCACTTCGGCCTCTCCGAGGCGGGCGTACAGACGATCAGGCGCGCACACGCGGTACAGCCGGTCACGGCCCTCCAGTCGGAGTACTCGCTCTGGTGGCGCGAGCCGGAAGAGGCGATCCTGCCGACACTCGAGGAACTCGGTATCGGCTTCGTCCCGTTCAGCCCGCTCGGCAAGGGCTTCCTCACCGGGAAGATCGACGAGACGACGACGTTCGAGAGCGGCGACTTCCGCAACACCGTGCCGCGCTTTACCGATACGGAGGCGCGCAAGGCGAACCGGGCGTTCGTTGAGCTCCTGACGCAGATCGCGGAGCGCAAGAACGCAACGCCCGCGCAGATCGCACTCGCCTGGCTGCTTGTGCAGAAGCCGTGGATCGTTCCGATCCCCGGCACAACCAAGGCGCACCGTCTCGATGAGAACATCGCCGCAGCTGAGATCGAGCTCACGCCAGACGACCTGCGCGAGATCGAGTCCGCGCAGATCGAGGCTCAAGGCGCCAGGTACTCGGAAGCCAACCAGCAGATGATCGACCGATGAGCGAAGTCATCGTCGTCATCGGAGCAGGATCGAAGGAGGGGTCTCCGGTACACGCGACGCACTGCGACGTCAAGCGTCGTCTTCCGACACGTCCGTGACACGACTGCTCGACGCCAGCGATTCGGTGGCTACCATCAGGCTACGATCGCGCAGCCTTGGAACGACGTGCCGCGATCAGCTTCCTGACGAGCGTTTTGGGCAGTGGATGGTCGACGGGGAAGTGCAGTGCGCTCTTGGTCATCGTGTACCCCTCGAGCTCGCTCTTGAGCTCCGGCAGCACCGAGCCGCTGAAGGGGAGGTAGCTGAGGTGATCTTTGAAGGCCGCGAAGCCGGCAACGATCTGGCCGTCGACGCGAAAGGCGGGGATCTTGTACGAGATGACCTGTTCGGCGTCGGGGACGATCTCGAGGATCGTGCGCCGCAGCGCCTCGAGCGTGCTGCGCTTGGGCTCCTCGATCCGTCGGAGATACTCGTCAATGTCTTCGGCGGACAATCCTGACCTCGCTTTGAGTCGTCGATTCAACGAGCCCTCACCCGCCGCCGCCCGCCGGCGGACTCCGCGTCACGGTGCAACTACCCGCCGCGCCACCGCACACTGGCAGATGACGATCACAGCTTTCAAGTCTGTGCCGCCGACGTAAGCGAACCGGACGCGTTTGATCTCAGCAGTACGCTACTTTAAGGTTTCTGTGCATGTCCGCATCGAGCGGATGCTTGACCGAGGGGAGGACAAGCTTTGAGAAAGACAATCACATTGATTGCGATAGTGGTTGCGGCGCTTTTCCTGGTGCCGGCGTCGCAGGCCATTACGGACGGTGAGTTGGACGGGACCGGGCATCCGGCCGTCGTGCTCGTCTTGATGGAGGTCAACGGTGCGCCGGCATTCCGGTGCAGCGGCACCCTCCTCAGCCCGACCATCGTCCTCACGGCAGGACACTGCGCCGGCGAGCCCGGTGAATTCTCGGGGATCCGCATTTTCGCAGAGTCGAACGTTCAAACCGACCCGACCTATCCGTTCGCGGGCGGCCCGAATACCTACGAGGCGACGGCTTGGGCCTCGCATCCGCAATTCACAGAGAGTGCGTTCTTCCTACACGACGTCGGGATCATCAAGCTTGCGAACCCGGTCCCAGGCGTCAGTCAGTACGGGACGCTGCCCGCTGTGAATTCGCTGGACGTGCTCAAGACGCAACGTGGCCAACAGGACGTCACGTTCACGGCGGTCGGCTATGGCGTCCAGAGAATCAACCCCGTATTCGTCGTGGCGCAGAAGGTTCGCATGGTCGCGCACCCGAAGCTGAACCAGATCAACGGCGGAATCGTCGGCGACTACTCGCTGCTGCTCTCGAACAATGCTTCGACCGGCGGCACCTGCTTCGGCGATTCCGGTGGCCCCAACTTCGTGGGCAACTCGATGGTGGTCGGCGGTGTGACCTCGTTCGGCCTGAACGGCACCTGCGGCGGCACCGGTGGCGTGTTCCGCATGGATCGCGCGAACGTTCAGAACTTCATCAATTCCTTCATCGCAGCGCACCCGTAGAAAGTGACAGCGAACTGAGGGCCTGCTTCGGCAGGCCCTCAGTGCTCCATGCGTCGGGCGTCTCGCACAGTCATCCGAGCAGCGTCGACGGACCAAGCTCGGGCGACAGGCCCGAACGGAGTTCTCGGCACACACAGCTCGCTCCTGGCCATCGGACCCAAGAAAGTACGATGTGATCGCCACCTCGTCGCCAGGTGGTCAGCGGAGGAAAGGATTGATCATGTATCGCCCGAAGATCGTGTCACTGGGAGGGTTCGCGTTTCTCGCCCTCGTCATGATGCTTGCGGCCGGCTGCGGGGGTAGCAAGAAGAGCTCGAGCACGACTGCGACAACCGGCACCACCACTACAGCCGTCAACAGCAGGATTGCGGCGGAGGTTCCCTCCGCCATCAAGTCGAAGGGCACGTTGACCGTGGCCGCCGACGCCACCTACGCGCCCAACGAATTCATAGGTGGCAACGGCAAGACCGTCGAAGGCATGGACCCCGACCTTGCCCAGGCGCTTGCCGGAGTGATGGGGCTCGAGGCCAAGGTCGTCAACGCGAGCTTCGACGGAATCATCCCGGGGCTCGCCTCCGGCAAGTACGACCTCGGGATGTCGTCCTTCACCGATACCAAAGAACGTGAGAAGACGGTCGATTTCGTCACCTACTTCTCCGCCGGCACCTCCTTCTACGTGAAGGCACAGGGAGGGCCGACCATCAACACGCTCGCCGACCTTTGCGGGCACTCGGTGGGGGTCGAGAGAGGGACTACTCAGGCGGACGACGCGACCGCGCAGAACACAAAGTGCAAGACCGCAGGCAAGTCCGGCGTCAAGGTGTCTGTGTTCCCGGACCAGAACGCCGCGAACCTGTCAATCTCAAGCGGCCGAGCGCAGGTGGGTATGGCCGACTCGCCGGTTGCGGCATACATTGTCAAGCAGTCGAACGGTCAGTTCAAGCTGACGGGCTCGTCGTACAACACCGCGCCCTACGGCATCGCGATTCCCAAGGGAAACGGCATGACCAAGCCGATCCTCGCGGCGCTGAAGGTGCTGATGTCGAATGGTCAGTACAAGGCGATCCTGACGAAGTGGAACATCGCCTCCGGCGCCATTACGAATCCGACCATAAACGGAGCTACGAGCTGACACAGACGACGGAGTGAGTTAGGGTCAGCGGCTTCCGTGGAGTCCACCGCCGGGACCCCTGAGAGAGTTCCGCCGCCGATCCGGCCCGAAGAGATCGAGGCGATCCCGGTTAGCCATCCGGGCCGTTGGGTCGCGAGTGCGATCATCCTCGTCCTCGCGGCGGCGTTTGCGAAGTCGGTTGCGACCAACCCGCGGTTCCAGTGGGGGATCATCGGTCATTACTTCTTCTCGAGCCGGGTCTTACACGGCCTCGTCGTCACGCTCGAGCTGACGGTCCTCTCGATGGCGATCGGCGTCACCATCGGGGTCCTGCTCGCGGTCATGCGGCTGTCGTCGAATCCGCTCGTCTCCGGCACCAGTTGGTTCTACATCTGGTTGTTCCGAGGAACGCCCGTGCTGGTGCAAATTCTCTTCTGGGGTTACATCTCCGCGCTGTATCCGCAGTTGTCACTGGGGATCCCGTTCGGGCCACAGTTCGTTCACTTCAGCGCGAACTCGACCATCACGCCGTTCGTCGCCGGGATGCTCGCCCTGGGGTTGAACGAGGGCGCCTACATGGCCGAGATCGTGCGGGCGGGGATTATCTCGGTCGAGGAGGGCCAGACGGAGGCCGCCCAGAGCCTCGGCATGACGCGCCTGCTGACGATGCGACGGATCGTCCTGCCGCAGGCGATGCGGGTGATCATCCCGCCGACCGGCAACGAGACAATCTCGATGCTGAAGACGACCTCCCTCGTCAGTGTCATCGCCGTGACGGACCTCCTCTACTCGGTGCAGCTGATCTACGCGGTTAACTACCGGACGATCCCGCTCCTGATCGTGGCGAGCATCTGGTACCTGTTCGTCACGACCGTGCTCACGGTCGGCCAGTACTACGTCGAGCGTCACTTCGGCCGCGGCGCGAAGCGCGACCTTCCGGAGACGCCCCTCCAGCGTCTTCGTCGATATCTCTCGTTCCGGCACGCGACCGTCGAAGTGCCGGAGTCTTCGGGAGAGAGACGATGAGCACGCCGATGGTCAAGGCGGAGGGGGTCCAGAAGCGCTTCGGCCGCCTGGAAGTGCTCAAAGGAGTCTCGCTCGAGGTGGAGGCCGGCGAGGTCGTCTGCATGATCGGCCCCTCCGGCTCGGGGAAGTCGACGTTCCTGCGCTGCATCAACCACCTCGAGAAGATCGACGCCGGCCGGCTGTCGGTCGACGGGGAGCTCGTCGGCTACCGTCAGGTGGGCGACAAAATCTACGAGCAGCGCGACGCCGAGGTTTGCCGGGACCGCGCCGAGATCGGCATGGTCTTCCAGCGGTTCAACCTCTTCGGCCACATGACTGCGCTCGAGAACGTGATCGAGGCCCCCGTCCACGTCAGGAAGCTGGCGAAGAAGGAGGCCGTCGCGCAGGGAAAGGTTCTCCTCGACCGGGTGGGGCTCACCGACAAGCACGACGGCTACCCGTCTCAGCTGTCCGGCGGCCAGCAGCAACGGGTCGCGATCGCTCGGGCCCTGGCGATGAGGCCGAAGCTGATGTTGTTCGACGAGCCTACGTCGGCCCTCGACCCCGAGCTGGTCGGTGAAGTGCTCGACGTCATGAAGAGTCTCGCCTTCGACTTCAAGACGACCATGATCGTTGTCACACACGAGATGGGTTTCGCCCGGGAGGCCGCAGATCGCGTCCTCATGATGGACGACGGCCGGATCATTGAAGAGGGGCCGCCGGAGCACTTCTTCGATGCGCCGCGGGAGGAGCGGACGAAGCAGTTTCTCTCGGCGATCCTCTAGTCGGAGAGCTTTGGCGGTTCGAGAAGCGGTTCGATGGAGCCTTACCTGTGGCGGGCGCAGTAGTCAGGACTCGTTGCGCCGTTAGGTGCCACTCACTCACGAGTGCCGCAACAGCATCAGCGCGGAGGCGAGCGGGAAACGCCGGCGAACCGCCAGCGCAAGCACCGCCGCCATGTAACACCCCCGCCCCGCCGGCGGACTCCGCGTCATGGTGCAACTACCGTCGTCCCGTCTCTGAGGGACACCACCCGCGCCGAACCCCGGCCGAACTGTGTTAGATGGCGCTATGGCGCAGCCGCAGCCGCCGCCGGGTTCAGAGCACACTGACGCCGCACATCACGAAGCGCCTGCAGTTCCGACCTCGCCATCCGAGCTCGATCAGGCGCGGCGCACGTCGATGGCTGCTGAGCGCACTTGGCTGGCGTGGTGGCGCACCGCGCTGGGCGCCACCGCCGGTGCGCTCGCTGTGGGCCGGTTCGCCCCGCACCTGCTCGGCGTCACCGCTTGGCCGTACATGCTGCTTGGCTGCTGCTACGCAGCTCTCGCGGTCGGGCTGTTGCTTGTCGGCGCACAACGCCAACGCGAGTTAGAGCATGCGCTGCGAACTGGCGGCCACGTCCCGCTGCAGTTCCGCACCGTCGCGGTGTTCACCGTCGGCGGCGTCGCGCTCGCCGCCATTACCGTCGTGTTCGTGATCGCGCAGCCCTGACGCTCAGGTGCGCACTGAGCCGATGGGTCCGCGCTGACCGAAGCGGTCGACTATCAGGCCGTGGCGCAGGCCCCGGTCGCTGACGGTAAGCGACATGCAGCCGAGCTTGTCGAGAATGGTTCGGACGATGCAGGCGCCGGCCAGGATGACTTCGGCGCGCCCGGGCTGGAGGCCGACGATCGCGCGTCGCTCGTCGGCCGCGCGGGTGCGGTAGAGCTCGATCTGACGGTCGACCTCCGCTCGGTCGAGCACGGTTCCTTGGACGACATCGGGATCGTAGGTCGCAAGCTCGTGCTTGATGGCGGCGAGGTTCGTGACGGTTCCTCCCATGCCGACCAGCGTCTCCGGTGTCGGCCGGTCGTCGAGCCGGGCGAACTCGGTCGCGATCGCGTCGAACGCGGCGGCGAGCGTCTCGTCGGAGACGGCCGCGGCAAGGCCGAAGCGCTCGGTGATACCGACGCCGCCGACGTTCAGGCTGAACCGCTCGTCGACGTGCTCTCCGTCACCGAACGTGAGCTGCGTGCTGCCGCCGCCGGAGTCGAACACGACGAGCGAGCCCCCACCGCCGACCCCGAGCCCGGAGGTCGCGGCCAGGTAGGCGAGACGGCCCTCCTCCTCGCCGGAGATCACCTCGATCTCGACGCCGGAGCGCTGCCGCACGGCGTCGAGGAAGCTTGCGCCGTTGGCTGCGCGGCGCAGTCCGGCCGTTCCGACCGCCGCGATCGCCTCGGCGCCCTCACGGCCGGCTTCTGCGGCCATCGCCGCGATCGCCTCGATCGTGCGCTCCATCGGCCCAGACTCGAGCAGGCCCTCGTCGTCGAGCCCTTCTCCGAGGCGCGTGACCTCGGCGCGGTCGACGATCGTGCGCCACTCGCCGTCCGCGGCACGCTCGCCGACGTGGAACTTGACCGAGTTCGTACCGACATCGATGACCGCGTAGCGCCGCGCGCCGAAGCCGGCGAGCGCCTTTAGGCCTCGAGCCATGTTCACGTTGCGCCGGGAGCCGAGGCCGAGCTCGCGCACCGCCGCGCTCACGCGTGCCGCATCCTCCGACTCGACTGCGATCGTCCGCCGCGAGCCCTGCGCGGTCCGCACCTCCGACAGCTCCGCCATGGCGCCGCCGATCGTGTAGTGCTCCCGCCGCTTGTGCACCGCGACGGCGGCCAGGTCGTCACTAGGCTCGATCACCTCGGCGACGAGCTCGTCGAGTGTGTACTCGGAGCGTGCGAGCACCGGGACGGTGGTGCCGAGCGCCTCGAGCACCGCGGCGATGTCCGCGCCAGAGAGTGGGTACGTGGCCTTCATGACCGGCTTCCACTGCTCGAGCCCGTCGTCGTTTGTGCGCTCGAGCCGCTTGACGTCCATCAGCCCGTCGCGAACCTTGACCGAGGCGTCGCTCGCACGCGAGAGGAGGTAGACCTCGTCGCTCTCCTGAACCCGATCGGGAGCGAGCGAGGCGAAGCGGCTGTCGGCCTCGCCGAAGCGATCGCCGAACGTCCGCCACTCCCAGCGCGGCACGATCGGGGGCTTCGGCGTCACGCGCCGGCGTTCCGGAAGGTCTTTGCGAAGTACTGGAGCGCCTTGCGCGTCTTCGTCTCCTGCTCGCCGGAGACCTCCACACCCTGGGCGCCGAGGAACGCCCGCAGCTCGGCCGCCACCTGGAAGGCCTCGGTGGTGGTGCAGCGGGTGGAGAGCTCGAGCACGCGCGAGCCGTCCGGGTAGAGCCAGACCTCGGCGACGAGTCGCCGGTTCAGCTCCTTCGGCCTCATGCGCAGCTTGAGGACGAAGATCGGCCCGAGGATCGTCAGGTCATCCAGTGCCAAGCCCTCGGGCGCGTGCGCCGCGTAGAACGCCCGTTTGCTCCTTTGAGAAGAGCTTCCGCACCGGAAGGTCGCCTGCGACGGCTGTTCGCACGTCCGTCGGGCGCAGCATGCCTTTCATCGTTCCCGAGCAGACGAACCCGCCGGGCAGCGCGTCGACCTCGACGCGGAAGGCCGGGGACTTGCGCAGCTTGGCCGGCATGTCAGCCGGTTCGACCGGCCTCAGCTTCACGACCGAGTCGTTGCCCTTTCCCTGGATCCGCCGGGCGCGAACAACGACGCCCGCCTTGTCGAGCTTCAGGTCGGGCGTCTCGAAGAAGAAGACCTGGCGGATCTGCGCTTCGAGCGGGTCCATGCCGAGCGCGACCACGGTCGAGCGCTGGTCGGAGTCGGGAACCGTGAGCTTCAGCTCGACGCTGTCGGAGTCCTTGATCAGGGAGAGAAGCTGGGTCAGCTCCTCACTCGAGAAGGTCGGCGGGGTCTTGGCTGACGTGGTCATCAATCCTCCTGTGTGGATGCGGTCGGGGGCCGACCGCGATCATTGTCTCTCAATCCAGGGCGGCAACGCATCTACGCGCTCTTTTGCACATCGCGGCACATGAGGCGGCGCTGTTCCTGTGAGATCCTGATTAGGCTGTCCGTGACCGCGCACACGAGACAAAGGAGATGGAGATGAGCACCAGTACCGTTGAGGTCTTCATCGCCACGTATGGCACCGAGGATGGGGCTGTTGCCGCAGCGAAGGATTTCGAGGCGGCGCAGCGGGACGGAGCGATCGACCTGATCGACGCGGCTGTGATCGTCCACACGGCAGACGGCAAGGTCAAGATCGACGAGACCGCCGATCCGAGCGGCAAGAAGTGGGCGAAGCGAGGGGCGATAGCGGGCGGTGTCGTCGGCCTGATCTTCCCTCCCAGCATCATCGTCTCCGCGGTCGTAGGCGGCGGAGCCGGCGGGGTCTGGGGCAAGATCCGCGACAAGGGCTTCAAGGATGACGACCTGAAGGAGATCGGCAACAGCCTGCCGCCCGGCTCGTCGGCCATCATCGCGGTCGCCGAGGACAGGATGGTCGAGCAGCTGGAGCGCTCGCTCGCCGGCTACGAGAAGATCGCCAAGCACGCAGTCTCCGCCGAAGCCGCCGCCGCGATCGTGGCCGAAGTGGACGATGACTCCGAGTAGAGGCTCGTCGCGCCTCGAGATGCTGCGAGGCGAAAGCGACGCGGCGGGCCTGACTCGGTTGTCGAGTAGGTGAACCCGCCGAACTCACCGGCCGAACCTAGTTCGCGAACTGCTCGCCGAGGGGCCGTGCGTGACATCGTTCCGATCGGCCCGCCGGGCTCCGGCAAGTCGACGCAGGGCAAGCTGATCGCCGCCAAGTTCGGGCTCGGCTACGTCTCGACCGGCCAGCTGTTTCGCGACGAGGCGGCCAAGCAAACAGAGGCGGGCAGGCGCATCGGTCGGAGTCTTGCGGCTGGTGAGCTGTTGCCAGACGAGGAGACGTACCCGCTCGTGCGCGCGGCGCTGCTCGCGCCCCCTGGTGCACTGGGACTCGTCATCGACGGCTTTCCGCGAACAGATGAACAGGCGGTCGAGTTCGAACGCATCTGTCTCGAACTTGGCAGGCTCGAGCCGCTCGCAGTCGAGTTGGCTCTCCCCGACGAGGTCGCGGTCGAACGGCTCCTCGCGCGCAGCGAGGGGCGAGCCGACGACACGCAGGCCACGATCCTTCACCGCCAGGAGATCTACAGGGCCGAGTCCGCGCCGCTCCTCGATCACTACCGCCGCCGCGACGCCCTGCTGACCATAGACGCATCCTCCGCAGTCGAGGACGTCGCCGCCAGCTTCGCTCAAGCGCTCGCCGCCAGCCTGACCGACTGAATCGCGCCCCACTTACTGGCGTGCCATTGCGACGCGGAGTCGGTTGCCCTCGAGCAGCTACCGCGCCTTGTCGATTTCCCTGGCCGACGGAGCCGGGCTCTCGTCCCGGGCGCTTCAGATCCGTCGCCGTCGCCCGACACCCCGTCCAGGCGTAACCGCCGCGGCGACCACCGCGGTCTTCGCGACCGGAGAGGGACCCGGTGATACGGCCTTTGCGACGACCGCCGTCTTGGCTACCGGGTGCCCGATCACGCCTACTCGTCCCACGCGCGCCGCTCTGAGTGGCATTTCAGACTCCTTCTGTTGCGAGTGCTTCGTCGGCCTCGATCGAGGCGATGATGGCTTGAATCGGTATCCGTCCGTTCGCGATCAGCTGCCCGCCCGAGCGCCTGGCCGCTGAGGCGAACGGTGCCGCCCAGAGATTCTCGTAGATCAGGACGCCGGCCGTGCTGCCCGGATCCATCGCCGCAGCAAGGTTGACCACGTCTTCCTCGGCCAAGAGCTCCGCCAGCTCGGCCTCGAGCGCCCCCAGCTCGCCGAGCTCGTCGACGTCGGAGAGCTCGATCGCCTCGACCGAGCCGTCCTCGTTCTTGGTCAGGATCAGGATGTCGATCACGCGGATCGTGCCGGCGTCGACGAGCGCGAGCAGTTCCTGCGCCATCTCGCCGGTGAAGTTGCTCTTCCCTGCGGGGAACTCGATGATGACGTAGTCGACGGGGCCGAGTTCGTCCAGCGATCTCTCGCTCATGGCTTGGTCATGACGGCTTTCATCTTGCCCCTTTCTTCGACCGTCTTCTGGCGGACTCGCCTACAACGGTTCAGGGAGAAAAGCGCAGAGGCGGCCCTTTTTCCTCATCCCGAGAGCATGAAATCCGCGGTCCGTCGGGGCTGCCGCTCCACCGAGCGCCTCGGGTGACACTTCAGCAACACTCGCGCACGGTGGCGTCATCGACTCTGTCGGATTGCGGGGAGCGATCGGGCGGTCGTTCCCTCGCGGCCATCCTTGCCCCCGCATGAGAGGATGACTGGGGTGAGGGTGAAGCGTTTCCTCCCGATCGTGGAGTGGCTGCCACGGTACGAAAGACGCTGGCTGCGCGGCGATGTCGCCGCAGGCATCGCGGTGACGGCCCTGATCGTGCCGAAGGACCTCGGTTATGCCGGCATCGCCGGGGTGCCGTTGGAGAACGGTCTCTACGCCGCAGCTGCGGGCGCCCTCATCTACGGGATCTTCTGTACCTCGCGGCAGATCTCAACAGGGCCGAGCTCGTCTCTTGCCGCGGTCGCCGGGGGTGCCGTGCTTGCGACCGGCGTCGGCGGCGACCAGGCGGCGCAGCTCGTGGCGGCGATCACGCTGCTGACGGGGATCCTGTTCCTGCTGCTGGCGGTCTTCAAGCTCGGCTGGATCGCCCAGTTCCTCTCGAAGGCGGTCGTGGTCGGATTCCTCGCGGGCGCCGCCATCGACGTCACCGTCGGCGAGCTGCCGAAGCTGACCGGAACCTCAGGGGACGGCGACAACGTCTGGCGGGAGTTCGGGTCGTGGGTGCGCGGACTCGGCGAGATCCACTGGGTAACCCTGCTCGTCGGGGCTGTGGCGCTCGCGGTGATCCTGCTCGTGCGCTTCCTGGCGCCGGCGATCCCCGGTGCGCTGGTGCTCGTCGTCGGAGGTCTGCTCGCATCTGCCCTCTTCGACCTTGGCGCCCACGGCGTGGCGCTGGTGGGAGACGTCCCGCGCGGCCTTCCCGCGCCCGACCTTCCGGGTCTCGACCTCGTCCGCGACAACCTCTCGGTGATCGGGATCGCGGCGGCGGCGTTGCTCCTGATCGGCTTTTCACAAACCGCAGGTGACGCCCGTTCGTTTGCGACCCGACACCGGTACCGAATCGACGTCGACCAGGAGTCGGTGGCCCAGGGGATGGCCAACGTCGGGGCCGGGGTGTTCCAAGGGATGCCGGTGTCGACCAGCCTTTCGGCGAGCTCACTGAACGAGTCGGCCGGCGCGCGGACGCCGGTGGCCTCCCTGATCACCGGGGGCCTCGTGCTTGCGACCCTGATCGTGCTGGCACCCCTCTTCTCCGACTTGCCGAAGGCGGTGCTCGCAGCGATCATCATCGACGCGGTCGTGTTCGGGATGATCGACATCCCAGAGTTGCGCCGCCTCTACCGCGTGACCAGGGTCGACTTCTGGATCGCGATCGCAGCGATCGTGGCCGTGCTCTCGGCCGGCGTCCTGGCCGGTGTCCTGATCGGCGTCATGCTCTCGCTCGCGTGGCTCATCTACGTGGCGACGCAGCCGCCGATACCGCTCCTCGGCCGGGAGCCAGGCACGCAGGTGTTTCGCGACCTCAGCGAACACCCAGGCGACGAGACATTCGAGGACATCGCGGTGCTGCGGTTCGACGGTGGGCTGTTCTTCGCCACCGCCGAGGCGCTCGAGAACCGAGTCCGCAGCGTTGTCGACGGCGAGGCTCCAGTTCGGACGGTCGTGCTCGACCTCGAGGGCGTCAACTTCGTCGACTCACAGGGCTCGGCGAAGCTCGCCGAGATCCACGAGTTCCTCGCCGTCGAGGGGATCGAACTCCGCCTCGCACGCCTCAAACCCCAGATTCTGGCAGTGCTCCGCGCGGACGGCGTGCTCGACCAAATCGGCGTCGATCACGTTCATGGCAACGTCGAGCGCGCCGTACAGGCCGAACGCACCGCCCTCGAGACTCAGGCGTAGCGACCGGACTACACCAGCAAGGAGGACACATGTCCACCGAACTCCCCGACGTCGTCTCGCACTACTTCGAACGTGATGCCGATCGGGACATCGAATCGATCGTCGGCCTCTTCGCCGAGAACGCAATCGTCATCGACGAAGGCGAAGAACGCCACGGCACACGTGAAATCCGAGCCTGGCAGACCGGCGCAGCCTCGAAGTACACCTACACGACCGAGATCACCGGCAGCCAAGCGCTCGGTGCCGACCGCTATCTCGTGACCGGCCGCCTGACGGGCGACTTCCCGGGCGGCACCGCCGACCTGAACTGGGACTTCACCGTCGCCGACCAACACATCACGCGGCTAGTCATCGCCCCGTAGCGTTGATCAGCGAGAGTAGGGTCGCTTACCGGAGGTCGCGTAGTGCTCAGTGGAGGTCACGATGAGTGAGACCGTCTCGCACAACAGCGTCGGCGCCGAACCGCAGAGGCGCAAGTTGAGCGGCATTCCCTTGTTGATGCTGGCGATCGGTGTCGTGCTCTTCGTGCAGGCACTCTTCGTTTTCTCCTACATCGGGGCCCTCCACCATCCAAAGCCTCACAAGGTCGCCTTCGGCGTCGTCGGGGCTTCCCCGTTGCCCATCGCCGTCGGAAAGCAGTTTTCGCTGAAAACGACGCAGTACGCGAGCGAGGCGGATGCGCTGAACGCAATCGACCGGCGGAGGATCGACGGCGCGCTCGTCGCCGACCCGGCAGGAGCGAAGCTGATCGTGGTTCCGGCGGCAAGCGCTGGGGGCGCGTCCGCTCTGGGTGCTGCATTCACGGCGGCCGCAGCCGCGTTGCATCAGAAGATCGCGATCGTTCAGGCTCATCCATTGCCCTCTGGGGACCTCAACGGGGCGGTGTCGTTCTTCGTTGTGATGGCCCTCATCATCGGCGGCTACCTCTCATCGACGATCGCGATGGCGTTCGGCGGACGGTCGACGCGACGCAGGCGCCTCGCAGCGCTCGCTATCGCGGCCGTCATCGGAGCGCTCTTCACGGACACCCTCGCAGGACCTGTGCTGGGTGCGATTCCTTCCTCCAAGTTCCTCGTGCTCTGGGCGCTCTTCACTCTCGTGATGATGGCTGTCGCCTTTGCGACCGCGGCCCTGCAAGCGGTGCTTGGTGCCGCGGGCACGCTGGTGGTTGTCATTGTCTTCGTGATCTTCGGGGCCCCCAGCTCGGGCGGGACAGTGCCGACCGCGTACCTGCCCACTCTCTGGCGGACGATCGGCCCTTATCTACCGGCCGGCGCCGGCACGACAGTCGTCCGGAACACCATCTATTTCGATGGCAACCGAATAGCTCCGTCACTGATCATCCTTGCCGCCTATCTCCTCGTTGGAGCGGTCGCCGTGCTTCTCTTTCATCGGCGGCGCGCGCCAACTGGCACAGAAGCTGAAGCTGAGGCGTCCGTCGCGGCGACGGCCGTCGTCTCATAGCGATCTGGCCGCGTCGGTGACTTCAGCGCATCGCGCGCCGCGGCTCATCCCCTGCGGATGATGCGCCTGACCGCTCCGGCAGGTCTAATCCGGGAGACGTGTGCCGCTGGCTCGCATATTCGGGATCGCCAATCCTGCTCGAGGAGCTGCTCTACAAGCCGAAGAATTCGCTGATCGTCCAGAGCCTCCACTCGCAGCTCGGCGCAGAGGAGACCAACGGCGACGGGTTCGGCGTCGGCTGGTACGGGGCGCAGGAGACGCCGGCCGTCTTCCACAGCATCGAGCCCGCGTGGAACGACCGCAACCTGCACGAGCTCTCCCGCCACCTCTCGTCTGGACTCGTCTTCGCGCACATCCGCGCTTCGACGGGCTCCCCCGTGCAGCAGACCAACTGCCACCCCTTTCGCCATGGACGTTGGCTATGGATGCACAACGGCTTCGTCGACAAGTTCAACCAGGTGAAGCGCGATCTCACGCTCGAAGTCGATCCGCTGCTCTACCCCGAGATCGAGGGCACGACCGACAGCGAGGTGTTCTTCCACCTCGCGCTCACGTACGGCCTCGAGGAAGACCCGCCGGGCGCAGTTGAGCGCGCGGTCGGCTTCATCGAAGCGACCGGAAAACGCCACGGCAGCGCGCACCCGATCCAGATGACCGTCGCGACAACCGACGGAGAGAGCGTCTGGGCGTTCAGGTACTCGAGCGCCGGCAAGTCGCGTTCGCTCTTCTTCAGCACGGATGTGAAGACCCTGCGCGCTCAACACCCGGACAATCCGGTGCTGCACGAGGTCTCCGATGAATCGAGGCTCGTCGTCTCGGAGCCGCTAGGCGAACTCGCCGGAGCCTGGAACGAGGTTCCCGAGTCGAGCTACGGCGTGATCCGACCGGGGGACGATGCGTTGCTCCCGTTTACCCCTGCAGTCCGGTCACGCGTCACAGCGACGCCGTGACGACTGCTCTCGCCGACCCCCTCGGGTGTTAGGTTCGGCACGACCCGATCGCAAATGAGCGTCGCAGCCCCCATCATCCCCGCCGAGTCGAAGAAGCGACCCGCTTGGGAGCGCCTGCTCGGGCTCGTCGTCCTGATCCTCGTCGTCGGCGCCCTGGCCAACCTGCTCGGCTGGAACATCAGAGGCTGGTTCCAGGAGCTCTGGGACACGCTGAACGAGATCTCGATCGGCTACATCATCGCTGGGGTCGCGCTGAAGACCGTGCAGACGACGCTGACGGCATTTGGCTGGTACTCGATCCTCAAGTTCGCGTATCCCGGAAAAGTCCGCTGGATCGACATCCTCGCGTGCTATGCGGCGTCCGTTGCGCTCAACGGCATCCTGCCGGCCAACCTCGGGACGCTGGTCATGCTGCTGATGTTCACCACCATCATCGCCGGCGCGACCTTCGCGGCGATCCTCGGCGCATACGCGGTCCAGAAGATCTTCTACACGCTGATCGGCATCTTCATCTATCTCTATCTCTTCCTGTCCGTCGGCGGCTCGTTCGACATCAAGTTCGAGTTCGTCCACACGCATCCGTGGGCGACCATCATCGTGTTCGTCGGCGGCGCCTTCCTCCTCTTTCTCCTTGCGCGCAGGATGTGGCCTCGAGTCGTGAAGTGGTGGGACCAGGCCAAGGACGGTGGCGGGATCCTCACGCATCCGCGGGCGTACCTCGGCCGCGTCTTTCTGCCGTCGCTCCTGAGCTGGTTCGCCAGCCTCGGAGTCATGGCGGTCTTCCTGAAGGCGTACGACATCCCGGTCAGCTTCAACACGTTGATGCGGATCTGCGGCGGCAACTCGATCGCGAACGTGACGTCGGTGACACCCGGCGGCGCAGGCGTCACTCAGGCGTTCAACGTCGCCTCCCTCAACGGGATCGCGACCGCAACGCAGGCCACCGCCTACTCCGTCGCACAGCAGCTGGTTACGACGTCGTGGAACATCATCTTCGCGATCGTGATGGTCGTCTGGGCATTCGGCTGGACAGGCGGCAGGGAACTCGTGACGACGTCGTACGTCGGCGCGAAGGAGAAGGCCGCGGAACAGAAGGAGGCTCACGCCGCAAGGAAGGAAGCGAAGCAAGCGGCGAAGGAACAGCCCGAGCATGCGTAGCACCCGGCCGAGATCGACCTGAGACGACGACGTGGGATGGATCGACGCCGAGCTCGCGCTGATCGCCCTGGCCGCAATGTTGTCTCCGACGACGCTGTCGTTCTCGGTGCTCGCGCTCGTCCTCGGCGACCGGCCGCTCCGAACCGGCTTGTGGTTCTACGTCGGCGCCCTGACAGCGACCCTCGCCGTCGGAGTAGCTGCAGCCTTCGTACTCGGTGACATCGCCGCGTCGTCCGAGCCGTCGAGCCCGAAGACCTGGGTCGCGATCGTCGACATCGTCGCGGCAATCCTGCTCCTTGGCTTCGTCGCCCGGGTGGTCCGGCGACCTGCCGATCCCCAGAAGACGGCCGACATGATCGCGCGAATGGGCAAGGTCGCCTCATCTCCCGTGATTGCGATCGTCGGCGCGGGTGCAGCACTCGCGAATCCGGGCGCGTTCATCCCACTGGCGCTCAAGGACATCTCCGAGACCAACCCGAGCACCACCGAGTACATCGTGAGCTGGTTGTTCTTCTCGCTCGTGTCCCTGCTCCCGCTCGCGATCGCACTCGTGCTGCTGGTCGTCGCACGTGACTGGACCGTCCGGATGCTCGGCGCAGCGCGTGCACTGGCTCGAGCTGCACGCCCGGACGGTCGCCGCCGTGCTCGTCGTGTTGCTGGCCGTGTCGCTGCTGCGCAACGGCATCAGCGGCCTGACGTCCTAGACCCGCCTCTCCTCACCCCATGCGGATGATGCCGTCGACTCGCAGCGCGCCGAGAATGGCAACTACGTTGCATCGGTTCGTCGTCGCAGTAGAGGGACTGGCGCTCGAGGAGATCGAGGAGATCGAGTTGCCGCGTCTGCCCGTGGAAGGTGACACGGTGAGCACGAATTACGGCATGTGCATCGTCACTCGGACCGAGCCGGTCGCCGAGGGGAGTGAGTTCGAGGGCCGGATCGTCTGTCGGCTCCCCTGAGCGGGCCGCGGCGCGCTATCGTCTCGGCATGGCGGAGAAGCGGACGACTCACGACGAGCGCGTGATCACGCAGATTGTCCACGCCGGTGAAGATGTGCTCCGTCAGCTGTTCTCTCTACCGCGTCGTATCGTCGCCGGGACGCTAGACGGCGCGGGCAACCGTCTGCACGACGCCGCGAAGAGGCTGGGCAAAGTCGATCCGCTCGACGACCGTGTGGCCGCGCTCGAGAAGCGCCTCGCAAAGCTCGAGAAGCCGGGGAAGGCGGGCGCCGGCACGGCGTCCACCCGCACGCAGCCGTCGGAACAGCGGCGTGAGCATGAGCCGGCGCAGCCGGAAGGCGAGGCGAACACGCTCAGTAGCCGCACGTCTTCCAAGCCGGCTGGTTAGAACTTGTGACGAACGCCAGGGACGTCGCCGTCGGGCTGGCTGTGACGGCCGGGCGGGTCGGGGCGACGACGGGCAAGGTGGTGCTGTTCCCAGCGCGGGTCGTCGCCCGCTCACCGCTCGCCGCGCCGTTTCGTGGTCGGGCCGAAGGGCTCGCCGAGACGGGCCGAAACGCCGGGATCGATGCGCGCCGCCGGCTCGAGGGCGTGGCCGAGGACGTGCTCGCGGCACCCGAGGCGGAACAGGTGGTCGACGGTGTCCTTGCAGGAGCGCTGCCCGAAGCGGTCGCGCGTTCGCTCATCGAGCATCGGGTCGTCGAGCGGGTCGTGGTCGAGGCGCTGGCGAGGGCCGAGGTCGAAGGGGAGCTCGTGTCCGTCCGCGAGGCCGACCACGCGGAGCGGCTCGTCGCGCAGGTTCTCGAGAGCCCGGCGCTCGAGCGGATTCTGGCCGACGCGCTGGAGAGCAAGCTCACGCTCGACCTCACCGACCAGATGGTGCGCAGCCCGGCGTTCACGCGCGCACTGACGCACATCCTGTCCAGCGCCGAACTGCGCGACGCGCTCAAAGGGCAGTCGCGATCGCTGGCCGACGAGGTGGCGGGGGCGCTCCGCGCGCGGCTACGCCGACTCGACGATGCGATCGAGCGCGGGCCTCGACGCTGGCTCCGCCGATCGCCTCGGCCACAAGTTGCCCCGAGCGGGACGCCGTCCGTCCCCTACGCGGGGATTGCGACGCGCGGCTTGGCACTCGCAGTCGACGCCGCGCTCGTGGCGCTGGTCTTCCTGACCGTGACCGCCGTCGTCGGGTTCGTCGCATCGCTGATGTGGGATCCCAGGCCGGCTTCGATCGTCGGCGCGGGGATCGGCGGGGTTGGCCTGCTCTTCGAAGCCGCCTATTTCGCAGGGTTCTGGTCGACGGCCGGGCAGACGCCGGGGATGCGGCTCATGCGGCTCCGGGTCGTCGACGGCTCCGGCTCAGTCCCGGGTCTCGGACGCTCGTTCGTGCGTGTGCTGGGCCTCGGCCTCGCGATTCTTCTCCTCTTCACGGGCTTCTTGCCGGTGCTCGTAGACAACCGGCGCCGCGCCCTGCAGGACTTCCTCGCTGGGACGACCGTCCTCTATGCCGAGGATGCTCCTCAGGCGGTCACGTCGTCGTCTGCGCAGGCACTCGAATTACTTCGGCAGGAAGCTTGAAAACAACGTCTTCTGTGCGCGCTGCGAACGGCGCGATCTCGGCTACGCCACGCGCTTCGAACCACTTGCACACGCCGGCCAAGAGCCTTTCCGGCACCGACGCCCCGGAGGTGAGCCCGACGGTCCCGGCGCCCTCGAGCCACGTTTCGTCTATCTCGCTCTCGTCCTCGATCATGTGGGCGGCAACCCCGGCCGTTCGCGCCGTCTCGACGAGCCGCGTGGAGTTCGAGCTGTTGGCCGAGCCGATCACGAGTAGCACATCGATCTCGGAGAGCAGTTCCTTCACGGCGAGTTGGCGATTCGTGGTCGCGTAACAGATGTCTTCCTTCCGCGGGCCGACGATCGCCGGGAATCGCTCGCGCAGCTTGGCAAGGATCTCCGCGGTTTCGTCGACGGAGAGAGTCGTCTGGGTCACGTACGCCACGCGCTCCGGATCGGGTACCTCGACGACACGCGCCTGCTCGAGCGTCTCTACCAGCACCACTGCCCCGGGGGCTTGGCCGGTCGTGCCGACGACCTCGTCGTGGCCGTCATGACCGACCAGGATCACGCAGTAGCCGGCGTCAGCGAAGCGACGTACCTGAATGTGCACCTTCGTGACGAGCGGACACGTCGCGTCGATCGTCGCCACCTCCCGGTCACCCGCCTCGCGGTAGACCTCGAGCGCGACCCCGTGCGCCGCGAGTATGAGCCTTCCTTCCCTGGGGACGTCGCTCGTCGACTCGACGAAGATCGCGCCGCGCGCTTCCAGGTCGCGGACGACGTGCGTGTTGTGGACGATCTGCTTGCGGACGTAGACGGGAGGCCCGTAGATCTCGAGGGCGCGCTCCACGGTCTCGACCGCTCGCTCGACTCCAGCGCAAAAACCTCGATGAGAGGCGATGATGACACGCGTCACCATCGGTTTCTTATAAAAGAGACACAGATGCGAATGCCCCCACGATTCGACTCAATCAACGCACCGCTGGATCGGCATCACCCCTCTGGGATGACGCTGCGGCCCGCCCCTGCTGGTCTCGTTGGCAGGATGGAAATCGAGAGCCGGTCGTTCGACGTATCCGGACTGAACGTCCATGCGCGCGTGGTCGGGCAAGGCGCGCCGGTCGTCCTCCTGCACGGGTACGGCGTCTCGGGCACGTACATGCTCCCGCTCGCGCAGGCGCTCGCCTCGTCCTTCGCAGTGTTCGCACCGGACCTGCCCGGGTACGGGCGCAGCCAGCGGCCGTCCGCGCCGCTCGGCATTTCCGAGCTCGCCGCCGCCCTCGCCGGCTGGCTGGACGCCGCCGGCCTCGAGCGTCCCGCGTTCGTGGCGAACTCGATGGGTTGCCAGGTCGTCACGGAGCTCGCCGTGCGTTGGACGGACCGTGTTGGACCGCTGGTGCTGATCGGCCCGACTGTCGATCCGAAGCGTCGCGCTTCGCGCCACCAACTCCTCGCTGGACTACGAGACGCCAGGCGGGAACCGCTGTCGATGGTCGGGCTCATCGCGCGCGACGACGCCGTCTTCGGCACCAGGGCGCTGCTGACGACTTTTCGCTCGGCGCTCGCAGACCGGATCGAGGAGCGCCTGCCCCGGATCGCGCAACCGGCCGTCGTCGTGCGCGGCGAGCACGACGCACTAGTCGGACAGAGCTGGGCGGAACAGGCCGCGGCGTTGTTACCGCAGGGTCGGCTGGTCGTCGTCCCCGGTCAACCGCACGCGGCGCACTACACGCGACCCGACCTCGTCGCCGAGATCGTCCGCGACCTCCTCGTCGAGGAAGGTGAGCAAGCAGGACGCCAGCTCCCGCGGCGCCTCCCACATCGGCACGTGCCCACAGTGGAGGCGGACGAGGCGGGAGCCGGGCAGGACTCGCAGCCACTCCGCCGCGATCCGCGCCGGGAGGAGCCGGTCGTCCTCACCCCACACCACCAACGTGCCCGCGCGAATGGCCGCGAGCTCCACGGTCAGGTCTCGCTCGGAGGCGAACAGGGCGCCGCGCAGCAGACTGAGTGGACCGGCGCGCAGCGCGTCGCCGACGACCGTCGGTAACCATCGCCTCAGGTCGTACAGCGTCCCGGCCAACCGCGCGCTGCGACTCAACAGGGACGTCCCACAGGGAATGCCTGCCGGGGCGATGAGCGCGAGCCGACGCGCGCGGCGCGGCTGCTCCCCCGCCAACTCGGCCGCGATCAACCCGCCGAGCGAATGACCGATGAGATCGACACGCTCGAGCCCCGCAGCGTCGAGCCAACGCCCGAACCACCCTGTCAACTCGGCCGCGGGCAATCGCCGGCCGAGCCGGGGCAAATCGGGGACGTACACGCAACGACGTTCCGTCAACGGTTCGAGCACCGACCCCCACCAGCGCCACGAACCGGAGAGCCCGTGAACGAGCACGACCGGCTCGCCCTCACCCGCGACACGATACGCGGCCGGCGACCCGTCGACCTCGAGCTCCCGAACCTCCACGAACGCAGTCTGGCAGCCGCCGACTCAGTTCTGAAGGAGAGACTCCGTCTACCGCGGGACCTAGCCCTCAGCGCGCGGATGCGCGCCGACCGCCTCGTTACGATCATCCAGTCGCAAGCGTCGCCAACCCAGTCGCCTTGCGCCGACGGATGACTGACATCGAGCCGAGACTGAAGGGAGAACGGCCAGCTCTCGTTGAGCGGCGGGCTCGGCGGATCGTCAACGCGCGCTCGCTGACATTCGGTCTGGCCTACACGTTCCTGGGTTTCGCGTTCGCCGGGGCGATCCTCATGCGGATCGTCGACAGGCACGACTTTCCCAACTTGGGACTGGCGGCGTGGTGGGCGCTCCAGACGATCACGACGGTCGGATACGGCGACGTCGTGCCGACGACCAATCTCGGGAGAATTGTCGGCAGCGTCGAGCTCGTGCTCGGAATCTCATTCATCACGTTCCTCACCGCCGGAGTGACCAGCACCGTGATTCAGCGCGGGGCACAACACGCGCAAGAGTCAGAAAGCGCGCAGAGGGAGCGTGACCTGCAGACGGTCGTCGACGCGCTCGACCGGACAAGGCAAGCGATCGCCAATCTCGACAAGCGTCTCGACAGCATCGAGTCGAGATTGACAAGCTGACCTAGATACCGACGTGAGCTCGTGGGCACTCGCGGCGGCGGCAGGAGTCGTAATCTCGTATGCCGGCCTCTCGCGCAGGCTCGAGGGGACGCCGGTCTCCGCGCCGATCTTCTTCCTCTCGGCGGGTCTCCTCCTAGGGAACGATGGGTTTGGCTGGATCGGTATCAGTGCGACCGGCGAGCAGGTGCGAGTCCTTGCCGAGTTGACGCTGACGCTCGTCCTCTTCGCCGACGCTTCGCGTATCGACCTGTCGGCGCTTCGACGCGAGTACACAGTGCCCGCGCGGCTGCTCGGCATCGGCCTGCCGCTGACAATCCTGGCGGGCTGGGCGCTCGGAGTCGCGATGTTCGGTTCGCTCAACTGGGCCGAGATCCTGATTCTCGCCGTCATCCTGGCGCCGACGGATGCCGCGCTCGGGCAGGCTGTGGTGACCGATCCGCGCCTGCCTTCCCGCATCCGGCAAGGGCTGAACGTGGAGTCGGGGCTCAACGACGGGATCTGCGTGCCCCTGCTGTTCATCGGGCTCGCGCTCGCCGAGGCCGAGACCGGCACTGCGAGTAACCACGCTGCGCTTGCGCTCGTCGTCGAGGCGATCGGCTACGGCGTTCTCTTCGGAGTAATCGCGGGCGTCATCGGCGCCCTCGTGGTCAAGCTGGCGCGGCAGCACGGCTTGATGGACTCTGCCTGGGGCCAGATCCTGCCGGCAGCCACCGCGGCGCTTGCCTACGGGCTCGCGACGCCGCTGGGAGGCAGCGGCTTCATCGCCGCGTTTGTCGCCGGCTTTGTCTTCGGTGCACTCCAACGTGACACCGTGGGGAAGGCGACCCACCTCTTGAGCGAGCTCGGCGAGCTGACCAACGGTGTGACCTTCATCGTCTTCGGCGCGGTCATCGTGGGACCTGTGCTCTCGGATCTCACCTGGCGAGTGGCCCTGTATGGCGTCCTCAGCCTCACAGTCGTACGCATGCTGCCGGTCGCCGTTTCGCTGCTCGGGACGCACGCCAGACGGCCGACCTTGGCGTTCGTCGGCTGGTTCGGTCCGCGCGGGCTCGCCTCGATCGTTTTCACGATCATCGTGCTCGAGGACGGCGGCCTGCCACACGTCTCGACGATCAAGGTCGCCGCGGTCTTCACGGTAGTCCTTTCCGTCTACGCCCATGGGCTTTCGGCGCAGCCGTTGACGAGTCGTTACGCAAACTGGTACCGGGCGCACCCGAAGGATCGGTTGCCCAGCATGGAAAGCGTCCACGCGCCTCACCAGCGCTGGCGGCGCCCCCGGACTGCTGACGCAGAGTGAGCGATTCGTGCCGAGTCCGTGTCATCCAGTCCGGACGATGCGTTTTTCGTGTGGCCGCGGTTAGCTCGACGTGTCGCCCACACGCAAGGGGTGGCCCTGGCCGACGTCCAAGCACCGGGAGGGAGCAGGCGTGAGAATGGCGCGAGACTTCGCGATGGCAGGAACTCGGCCCGTTCGGCCGAAAGGTTCATCGTCACGGTGACGGCTGTCCCACCGACGAGTCCGACACCTGGCCTCGGCTGAAGGAGGGCGAAAGCGGTGCGCTTGCGCAGACACGAACGGGACGACAGACACGAACCGGACGAGGGCGACGCGGTTCACGAACACGAGACCCTCGTGATCGGAGCCGTTGAGCTCGATGAATTGACGACGGTGTTCGCGCCTCCGCGCTGGCTGCGGGACCTCGGCCGGTCGGCGTGGCTCCTGGTCGGCGTCTTCGCGCTCCTGGCGGCGTTCACCTGGCTGCTCGGAACGATGTCCACCATTGTGGTTCCAGTCGTAGCCGGGACGATCGTCGCGACCGTAGCGATGCCCCTGGTCGGCATGCTGCAGCGCCGGCGCGTTCCGAGACCGGCGGGCGCGGCGATCGTCCTGCTCGGGCTCTTGGCGATCGGCGTCCTCGTCTTCGTGATCGTCCTCGGAGGCATCACGTCGCAGGAAGGGAGCATCTCGACTCATGCGAAAGAGGCCGCCGACAAGGCCGAAGGCTGGCTGAAGAGCGTCGGCGTCGACAAGTCAGGCACCTCGAGCGCGAAATCTTCGGTCGAGTCGGACGTCCCCAAGATCATCGCGACGCTGACGAAAGGGGTCATCGGGGGCATCGCCGGCCTGGCGTCGCTCGCTTTCGCTCTTTCCTTCCTGCTGTTGAGCCTCTTTTTCCTGTTGAAGGACGGTCCGTCGATGCGCGCGTGGGTCGACCGGCACCTCGGGCTGCCGCCGCCCGTGGCGCAAACCGTGACAGGAGGCGTGATCACGTCGCTGCGGGGCTATTTCCGAGGCGTAACCCTCGTCGCCGCATTCAACGGGGTCGTCGTGACAATCGGCGCGCTGATTCTCGGAGTGCCGCTCGCCGGAACCATCGGCGTCGTCACGCTTGATCACGGCATACATCCCCTACATCGGGGCGTTCGTCGCCGGCGCGTTTGCAGTCGTGATCGCGCTCGGCGCAAACGGCACGACGACGGCGTTGATCATGCTCGTGATCGTGTTGCTCGCGAACGGACTACTGCAGAACCTCGTCCAGCCGTTCGCGATGGGGGCGGCACTCGACCTCCACCCCCTCGCTGTGCTCGTGCTCACGATCGGGGCGGGTTGCGTCTTCGGCATGGTCGGTCTCGTGCTTGCCGCGCCGCTGACCTCTGCCGCCGTCCACATCATGCGCGACCTCGCGCGCGCCCGGGTAGACGGCTCAGAGCGAGGCGGCGGCGCGAGAAGGCGTTGCTGCGGACGCCGCGCCTTCACCGGCCGGCTAGTCGCGAGCCCTGGCCGCGTAAGCGTTTACGCGGTCATTCGAGCGCGGCGGCGTCGCCTGCCGCCCGTTAGCCGCTCAACTTTTTAACTGTGCTTCTCGTTGAACGATGTTTCGGACGACCTCGACGCCGGCGATCAGGAGGGCGAGCGTGACGAGCGAGGCCAACCAGCCGCGGGCGAAGAGGGGAGCGATGAGGGCAAGGATGAGCACAAAGCCCACAACGATGCCGTAAGCCGCCCAGCGGTTCTCCAGGGTGGGCTGCGCAGCGCGTCGTGCCCGGACAGCGAGACGAGTGTCACCGACGAACCAAACTCCGAACAGCAAAATGAGACCAAGGGTGATCCACACCCAGGCACGGTCGGCGAGAGTCTGCGTCAGAATGTTCCACGCGTTTTGTACCGCCGGCTTGACGCTGTCGTCCCTCGCGAGTCGGTCGACGAGATAGCCGCCGGTGGCCCTGCGCACGGCCAGCATCAGGAGCCCGACGGCGAACACTCCGATCGCCAGCGCGCGGAGCTCGACCCTTCGACGCCCTCGACTCAGCCAGATCGCAAGCGCCGCGACAGCCAGTGCAACAAGCCACATCCAGTCGGCGACCGCGCGCAGGATCCGCGTGGCCGTCTGGACCGTGTCCAGTTGGCTTGACTCGATGATCGTGATCTTCCCAGCCGAGTCAGGAAGCTTCTCGGCCACCCGACCGATCACGGCCACCTGGTCGCCGATCTGGATGATGATCGGACGGAGATCGAGGACGACCTTTCCGCCTTCGGTCTGGAACTTCGTCTTGTCGTCCAACAGGCGCACCAGTTGGCGCTGCGTCGCAGTCGTCGTCGCCACCCAAGCACTCTGGACACGCGGCCGCTCGAGCGCCGTGACCGCCACCCGATCCGCGCCCGAGCGCGAAAGACCGGCCAGAACGGGAGCCAACCCTTTCTGTGCCTGCGGCAGCCGAGCCGCGATCGCCGCCTCCACGTCGACGTTTTCGTACAACCCGTCGACCGCGGCGTTCGCAACCTGCTCCCGGATCGCGTCGTCCTCGATCATGTTTCGCGACACCGTCTCGAACCCCGACGCGTCGAGCGCCGTGTGTGCCACCCAGTAGGCGTGCATCCCCACAAGCGCGAGCAGGATCGCCAGAACGGTCAGCGCACGAACGGCGACCACACGCTTCCGGGACAGCCCTCCGCGCTTCGGCGCTGCTGCGGTGTCAGCTATGACGAGCCTCGGCGGTCACGGAGGCAGCACGAGTCGAGGCGCGGCGGCTTTCAGCTTGCTCATCCAAGTGGCAGCCTACGGCAACCATTCGGATCACGATCATCCCCTTTGGGTGACTCACGCAGTGCGGAAAGCCAGTAGGTTTCGAGACCGTTCTCTCCAGGCGGACGGTTGGATCGGGTCTGAGGAGCAACGGAGACGCTGCAAACCCAACACATCAACACGCGCTGGAGCGCAGACCCCAACAAGGGAGACGTCATGGAAGTCGGCCCCGTCGACGTATACATCATCGGTTTTCCCGGTAACAAGTTCACCGGGCGTATCGCCCCGGCGATCCTAGAGCTCGTGGAGAACGGCACGATCCGAGTGCTCGATCTGCTCTTCGTGACGAAGGATGCAGACGGCGTCGTCACAACACTCGAGGCTGAGGACCTCGACCAGGAAGGCGCAGGCTTCCTCTCCATCGACGTCCAGAAGCCCGGTGCCTTGGGCCCTGAGGATGCCGAGGAAGTCAGCGACGACCTCCCGTCCAACAGCTCGGCTCTCCTGATTGCATTCGAGAACACCTGGGCTGCGAAGGTGGCCGACGCCCTCGAGGCTGCGGACGCCGTCTTGATCGACTCGATCCGGATCCCCGCCGACGTCGTGGCGGCCGCGCTCGACTAATAAGTAGGCCCGTTCACCCGAAACCGAAAGGAACGACATGGGACTTCTACGTATGGCAGCCCGCACGGCCGTCGTCGCCGGAACCGCCACCGCCGTGTCCGGGCGCGTCCAGCGTCGTCAGGCCGCCAGGTACGACCAACAGGACGCGCAGAGTGCCGCGGAGCAGGCACCGCCGCCAGCGCCGGAGGACGATGCGAACGCACAGCTCCAGAACCTGGCGAACCTTCACACCCAGGGCGTGCTCACCGATGAGGAGTTCGCGGCGGCCAAGGCCAAGATCCTCGGAATCTGACCGAACAACCCGCGAGCCAGTGAGACCCGTCGAGGCGTACTCGCGGCTGGCGGCGGTTTACGACGAGATCGTCATCGACCCCTGCCACGACCACTGGGCGTCGTTCCTGCATGAGCAGTGGCGTACCGACCCGGCCGGCGTTCGCCTCGTGCTCGATCTCTGCTGCGGCACCGGCCTGCTCGCAGGAGAGTTGACCGCGCGGGGCTACCGGGTCGTCGGCGTCGATGCATCCGACGCGATGCTTGCCCTCGCGCGTGATCGCCTCGGCCCCGAGGTGGCGCTGAGCCGGATGACTCTCCCCGACCTGGCGGTCGAAGGAGTCTTCGACGCGGCCGTCTGCACGTTCGACGGCCTCAATTACCTCACTCCGAAGGAGTTGCGAATGACGATGGCGGCGGTTGCTCTCCGTCTCCGGCCTGGGGGGTGGTTCGTCTTCGACCTCCACACGGACCGGATGATGAGCTTCACGATCTCCAACCCCGACGTCGCAGGCGAATCAGCCGGGAATCACTTCGTGATCAGCAGTACCGTGAATACGCGGGCGCGGACCTGCGACACCACGATCGAGGTCACGCGGCCCCGTGACGGCGACCCCTTTAGCGAACAGCACCGCCAGTACTTTCACTCGGATGAGGATGTCCGCGCCTCTCTCCGAGACGCGAACTTCGCTCTGAGCGCGGTAAGCCGGGAGTACACGCACGAGCCGGTGGACGCGTCGACCCTACGCGCCACCTGGACCGCGCGGCGTCTACCGATCGGAGCTTCTGCCCAGGCTTAGCCCGTAACGAGCGCCTTCCTGCTCGCTGACTCGGCAAACTCCGGGCTGGCTCTCCCCGGCTACGCGTAGGAGGATGATCGTGGGCAGCTCCGGCAGGAACGTCGGTCGAGGTGCGCTACTGGCACTGCCGTTGCTGTTGGGGGCGCTGGTCGTCGTTCTCGATCGCGTAGATGCCGCCGGCCAGATCGAGCTCTTCCTGCTCGCCGCCTTGGCGCTGCTCCCGCTCTCCTGGCTGATCGGTGAAGCGACGGACAACCTCGCGCTTCACACCGGCCCGGGCGTCGGCGGCTTCTTGAACGCGACGTTCGGCAACGCGCCGGAGTTGATCATCGCCATCGTCGCCATCTCCGACGGCTTGACCGACATCGTGAGGGCATCGCTCGTGGGGTCGATCGCCGGAAATCTCCTGCTCGTTCTCGGCTTCACGCTTTTCCTCGGCCAGAGAGGTGGCATCGATCGCCCGTCGGCCTACACGTCCCTCGGGATGGTCGGTTTCGCGACACTTGTCTTCCTCGTCGTCGCGGTCCCTGGGTTTCACGGAGATCCAGACCGTCATTCGCTCGCACTGCTCTCGCTTCCGCTCGCGGTCCTCCTGCTGGTCGTCCGCGTAACGGTGACGCGTTACTCGCTTCGGCGGCAGCGACAGCTCTTCATGCCTCCCGAGCTCGAGGGCAAAGGTTGGCCCTTGCCGACCGCGATCCTGGTGCTCGGACTGGCGACGGTCGTGACCGCCTTGCTCACCGAGACGCTCGTCGGGACGCTGCAGCCTTTGCAGACCGCGCCGATCTCTCGGAGTTCTTCGTCGCCGTCGTCATCGTCGCGATCGTCGGCAACGCGACCGAGCACGGGAGCGCTGTCCTGCTGGCGCGGCGGGGACGAGTCAAGCTGGGAGTCGAGATCCCGCTCGCCTCGAGCGCCCAGATCGCAGGCCTGTTGATACCCCTGGTGGTGCTGATCTCGTGGGCCTTCGACCCGATGGCACTCAGCTTCCGCCCCGTCGAGCTCATGGCGTTGGGGGGCGCAGCTGTCCTGCCGGCAATCGTTCTGCGAAACGGTAGAACGACCCGCAACGGCGGTGCGTTCCTTCTTGTGGCCTTCACGATTCTCGCAGTCGCTTTCTATCTCGCCGGCGACCGCTGACCCTGTGAACCTTCAGACCGGCATTGCGCTCCTGCTGGCGCTCGCGTCGACCGTACTGACGAATATCGCGTACCTGCGCGAGCACGATGCCGCCGCCGCTCTGCCGGCTCTCTCCCTGAGACGACCGCTTCACTCGGTGCAGGCGCTCTTGTCAGATCGCAGCTGGCTGGTCGGTTTCGCGCTGGAGGGCGTGGGCTTCGCGCTCTACGTCGCTGCGCTGGCGCTCGCCCCGCTCACGCTCGTCCAGAGCGTCGCCGCGGGCGGGATCGGCTTCCTCGCCTTCTTCTCCGCGCGGTTCAGCAAGCGCCGGCTCGGTCGACACGAGCTTGCAGGAGTCCTCGTGTCGATGCTGGGACTGCTTGCGCTGGCGGTATCTCTGGTGGGCGGAAGCAGCGAGGGTACCGGCGGTTCCACGGTCGAGATCCTTCTCTGGCTGGGCGCGACCGCTGCAGCGGCGGTTGTCGCGCTCGCAATCGGGCGGACCTTCGGCGCACTTGCGGTCGCCGAAGGCGTCGCCGGCGGGCTGTTCTTCTCGATCGGCGACATCTCGGTCAAGGTCGCCACTCAGGGAGGCGCTCGCGCAGCCTTCGCGATCGGTGTGATCGTCGGCTACGCCCTCGGCACGTTGTTCCTGCAGTTTGGTTACCAGAAGGGCGGCGCGCTCACGGTCGCCGGCCTGGCGGTGCTGCTCACGAATGCGCTGCCGATTGCCGCAGGCAGCGTCGTGCTCGGAGAGGCTGTGCCGTCAGGGGTGTATGGCGCCATCCGTATCTTTGCGTTCGCGGCCGTAACGCTCGGCGCCATCCTGCTCGCCCGGCCCGACGGCAAGGCGGCGCAATCCGCAAGCGCCGCTCAGCGGTCGCGGTAGTCCGGGGCCAGGAGCTGCTCGTACTCGGGGTGTTGCTCGATGTAGTGCGCCATGAACGGGCAGAGCGGGACGACGTCGAGGCCTGCCTGACGTGCGTGCTCCAAGGCGCCGGCGGCGAGGCGGCTGCCGAAGCCGTGGCCCTCCGACGACTCGTCCACCTCGGTGTGCGTGAACACGATGCGGCCGTTTCGACGCCGGTAGGCAGCCAGACCGATCAGGCGACCTGCGAGCCGCAGCTCGTACCGGCTCTCCTCGGGATTGTCGACGACCTCGATCGGCAGCGTGTCAGGCACGGAAGCCGTTCTTCTTGTGCGAGCCGTCGCAGAAAGGCTTGTTGGCCGAACCGCCGCAGCGGCAGAGCGCCGCCCGCTCACCTTCGTACAGAACAGCGCCGTCGGCGTCGACGATCCGCACGCCGCCGGTCGCAAGCAAGGGGCCATCGGCGGATGCGCGGAGCTCGCGCGGCTGCTCCGGTCTCGCCGTCGACGCACCGAGCCGGCGCGTTCTCAGGGCGCCTGAAGGACAGCCCGCGACCGCCGCCTCGACCTCGTCTGCCGTCGCGGCGTCGACCTTGACCCACGGCCGCCTGCTGTCGTCGAACACCTGTGGCAGCGCACGCACGCAGTTCTGAGAATGGAAGCAGAGGCGCGGTTCCCACTCGACCACGATTTCGTCCGTGGCGTACTCCTTGGTCACGCTGTCCCGCTGCGAGCTCATCGCTCCCGTGACGGTAGCGGTACAGGGGCAGGCTGGGAAGTGGGTCGGGAACGGCTACCGAAGCGCGGGTTCTGCCGTGCTCCCGAGGTCGGCATCACGCGTGGTGAGCGCCGCGTAGCGGCCGCCGGCGCGACTCAGCTCCTCGTGGCGGCCAGACTCGACGACGCGGCCGTGGTCGAGCACGATGATCTGGTCGGCATCGCGGACTGTCGAGAGCCGGTGTGCGATCGCGATCGTCGTCCGTCCTTCCGAAAGCCGGTCGAGCGCGTCCTGGACGAGCCGTTCGGTCTCGGTGTCGAGCGAACTCGTCGCCTCGTCGAGCACGAGGATCGGCGGATTACGCAGGATCGTGCGCGCGATGGCGATCCGCTGCTTCTCGCCGCCTGAGAACCGATAGCCGCGCTCGCCGACGACCGTGTCGTAGCCATCGGGCAGTGCCGCGATGACCTGGTTGATGCGAGCGGCCTCGGCGGCCGCCTCGATCTCCTCGTCGGTCGCATCCGGCTTGGCAAAGCGCAGGTTCTCGCGCACCGACTCGTGGAAGAGGTAGGTCTCCTGCGAGACGACACCGACGAGATCGGAGAGGGCGCGGAAGCTCAGGTCGCGGATGTCGACGCCACCGATCGTGATTTGGCCGCGGCTGACGTCGTACAGGCGGGCAGAGAGGTAGCCGAGCGTGGTCTTTCCCGAGCCGGTCTCGCCGACGAGCGCGGTCGTCGTACCCGCAGCGACGGTGAACGAGACGTCCTGGACAGTCCAGTCGTCGCCGTAGCGAAACCACACGTGATCGAAGACGACGTCCCCGGCCTGCCCGACGGCGAGTGCGTCCGGCTTCTCCTCGATGTCGATCGGCTGGTCGAGGTATTCGAAGATCCGGTCGAAGAGCGCCAGCGACGTCTGCACGTCGAGGCCGACCCCGAGGAGCGACCCGACCGGAAAGAAGAGCCGTGTCTGCAGCGTCGTAAAAGAGACGAGCACCGGGACGGAGATCGCGGCCGATCCGTGGGCAAGCGCGAGCCCGCCGAACCAGTAGACCGCGGCGGGCATGACCGCGAAGCTCGTCTGGATCAACGCCATCACCCAGCGACCCGCCATCCGCTGACGGACCTCGAGATCCGCGAGGCGCAGCGAGTCGGACTCGAAGCGGTCGGCGAGCTCGTCGCCGCGCCCCATCGTCTTGCCCAGCAAGATCCCGGACACCGAGAGCGATTCCTGCACGAGGCTGGAGATGTCGGCGAGCGTCTCCTGCGTCGTCTTCGCGATCCGGCGGCGCTCGTTGCCGACTCGGCGTGTGAGCAATACGAACACCGGGATCAGGGCAAAGGCGAACAACGCCAGCTGCCAGCTCAGCAGCAGCATGCCGACCATCGTCGCCACGACCGTCGTGACGTTGGACGCGATCGACGTCGCCGTGTTCGTGACGACGTTCTGCACACCGCCGATGTCGTTCGAGATCCTCGACTGCACCTCGCCCGTGCGCGTGCGCGTGAAGAAGGCAAGCGACAGGCGCTGCAAGTGCCGGAAGACGGCAGCACGCAGATCGTGCATCACGCGCTGGCCGACCTGATTGGAGAGCAGCGTCTGGACCACCCCGAGTATCCCGATCACGATCGCGATCACGATCATCCCGCCGGCGTTGAGCGAAAGCGCGGTCGTGTCGTTCTGCTCGATCGCTTCGAGGACGTTCCTGAGCAGGAACGCCGGGATGACGCCGAGGCCGGCCGAAACGACGATCAGCACCAGGACTCCTCCGAGGCGCCGCTTGTACGGCGAGAAGAGCCGGCCGATGCGGTTCAGGTTCGCGCGGCGCACCTCAGGGTCGGCGGGACGCTCGGGCGGCGCATCAGAAGAGTGGAAGAACATGCCCATCGGATCAGGGTATGTCGCCGGGCCGCATCGAGGTAACGTGGGCCTATGGATCCTGAACGGGCACGCAACCTGCTGGCCCAGGAGCGGAACCGAATCGAGCGCTTGCTCGAACGGACGCGCGCATTCCGACAGCGGCGAATCGCCCGAGGACGACTCTGCCGCACTCGGCACCGACCTCTACCAGGACGAGTTCGACGAGGGCCTGGCCGACGACCTACGCGAGGACCTCGCCGCGGTAGAACGCGCTGAGGCCCGACTCGCCGCCGGTACCTACGGGCTGTCGGTAGAGAGCGGCGACCCGATCCCGGACGAGCGTCTCGAGGCGCTCCCGACGGCGGAACGAACCGCCGAGGAGGAGGCCGTCCCCTGACGGACGGCTAGCGGCGGACACAACCGAACCTCTCCTTACTGTTCGTAGCGCTCGACGACCTCCGGGTCGCGGAGTCGCGCGGCGTCTGCGTCGTAGCCCGCCTCACGGAGCGCGCGACGCTGACGAAGCAGATCCCAGGCCTGGTCGAGACCGACCTTGATCGACTCGAGCCGGCGGTGCTCGCTGTCGTTCAAGCCACCCTGCGCTCCCCGCTCGTACAGCTCCTGTTCTTCGGCAACGAGCTGCTCGATCTGATTGTGGATTTGCTCGTCCTCCATTATCGAACCTCCTGACTGTCCGTCCGCGATCGGGCTGCCGCGGAGTATGAGCCGGCTGCCGGCTCGGCTCGCTGAACTCCTGCCGCCGCGTAGGCATCTTCCTCGTCCAGGGTCTCGTGCTCGAGGAGCGCGGACGCAAGCGAGTCGAGCTTGTTCCGGTTCTGCTTTAGGAGCGCGACGACCTGCTGGTGCGATTCGTCGACGATGCGGCGCACTTCGCTGTCGACGAGTCTCTGTGTATCCGGCGAGACCTCTGCTGCGCCCGGAAGCAAAGGTCCCACTCCATCGCGCTGGATCACGGCGACCGGGCCGATTGCGTCGCTCATGCCCCAGCGGCCGACCATCTGGCGCGCGATCTCGGTGAGCTGTTGGATGTCCGACTCCGCGCCAGTGCTGATCTCCCCGAACACGATCTCCTCCGCGGCGCGGCCGCCTAGCGCGACGCTGATCCGCGCCCGCACCTCGGGCTCGCGATAGTTGAAGCGGTCGGACTCCGGCGCCGCGAACGTGACGCCGAGCGCCATCCCGCGAGGGATGATCGAGACCTTGCGCACCGGATCGGCGCCTTCGGTGAGCATGCCGACGATCGCATGGCCGGCTTCGTGGTACGCGGTCTGGCGGCGGTCCTCAAGGCTGATCATCACCTGGCGTTCGGCGCCGAGCACGATCCGCTCGAGCGCGTCGGTGAAGTCGGATTCGTCGACGACGTCGTGGTTGCGACGGGCTGCAAGGAGCGCAGCCTCGTTGACGAGATTCGCGAGATCCGCCCCGACCATGCCGGGGGTCGTCGCTGCGATTCTCCCCAGGTCGACGTCAGGCCCGAGCGGCACGTGGCGCGTGTGCACGCCGAGGATCGCTTCCCTGCCGGCCCGGTCGGGAGGCTGCACCGCGATCCTGCGGTCGAAGCGTCCGGGTCTGAGCAGGGCCTGGTCGAGGACGTCGGGGCGATTGGTCGCACCGACGACGATCACGTTCGTGGACGAGTCGAACCCGTCCATCTCGGTCAAGATCTGATTCAGGGTCTGCTCGCGTTCGTCGTTGCCGCCGCTGAAACCCCCGACTCCCGACGTGCGTGAACGGCCGATCGCGTCGAGCTCGTCGATGAAGACGATCGCCGGCGCCGCCTCCTTCGCCTGCGTGAACAGGTCGCGGACCCGCGATGCCCCGACGCCGACGATGGCCTCGACGAACTCGGACGCCGCCATCGAAAAGAACGGGACCTCCGCCTCGCCCGCGACCGCCCGCGCCAGCAGCGTCTTACCTGTGCCCGGCGGTCCCGAGAGAAGCACGCCGTGCGGGATCCGGCCTCCGAGCTTGCGGTACTTGTCTGGATGCCGGAGGAAGTCGACGACCTCCGCGAGCTCAGCCTTCGCCTCCTCGATCCCTGCGACATCCGCGAACGTGACACGGTCCCCCGACGGCTGATACCGGCGTGCGCGCGAGCGGCCGAACGCGCCGAGAACGTTCTGAACGTTTCCTGCGCGGCGCATCAGCCAGAAGAGCAGGAAGATGAAGAGGACCGTCGGCCCGAACCCGAGCAGCAGGTTCTGCCACCACGGGCCTCCCGTGTCCAGCGCTTGGGCGTTCACGACGACGCGCTTCCTCTGGAGCAGCTCTGTCAGCGCATTGTTGTTGGCGAAGGCAGGGATCTCGGTTCGGAAGCGAGTCGTCGGCTTGCTGCCGGCGTACTGCTGCTTCCGCGTGAAGGTGCCTTGAATCGCCGTGCCCTTGGACATGATCTCCTTCACATGGCCGGCGCTCACCTGTGCCAGGAAGTACGGGCTGTAGGGCACACGGACACGGGCCGACGGCTCCGTCGCCCGCGAGCCGAGGTAGAAGTTGACGACCAGCAGCGCGACTCCGAACAGGATCCAACCACGGCTGGGGCGAAACCCTGGGAAGCGCGGCGGCGTCGGCGCCGGCCCGCGCGGCGCCGCCGGATCGGTTCGCTGATCTTCGCGAGCTGTGCTCACGACCTCGTACGGCTACGTCTAGGACTTCATGCGGGTGGCGACGTTGTACTTCGTCACCGAGGTGCGCTTCCCCGGCGTGTCAGCCGCCGGCATCGCGCTCAGTATCTTGTCGCCGGCCTGGTAGTCCTCTTCCGTCTCGAAGAAGACGATCGCGAGCGACGTGCTCGTCTCAGGGTCGTGAAGCACGACAACCTCCGCTGACGGGAATCCCTCCGGCGGCTGCCCGTCTTGCATCTCGCGGTCCATCTCCTCCATGCGCTTCTGGTCGACTCCTTCGAAGCTCACGACGCGTGCGAGTGCCATACCAACCTCCCTGTCGATTGAGTTGAACCTTACGCCTCCGCTGCGGCTCGCTCCAGCTCGGCGATGTCGATCTTCCTCATCTTCAGCATCGCCGCCATGACGCGCTGCGCTTTCTCCTGGTCGGGATCCCCGAGCAGCCTGGGCAGGGCAGTCGGGACGATCTGCCACGACAGGCCGAAGCGGTCTTTCAGCCAGCCGCAAGGGCCCTCTTCGCCGCCCTCGGAAAGCTTGCTCCAGAACATGTCGACCTCGTCCTGCGTCTCACAGCTCACCTGGAACGAGATTGCCTCGCTGAACTTGAACTCGGGGCCGCCGTTCAGGGCCAGGAACTTCTGTCCCTCCAGCTCGAAGTCCACTGTCATCACCGTGCCGGCGTCCCTGGGGCCGGCTTCGCCGTAGCGGGAGATGTTGAGGATCTTCGAGTTCGGGAACACGGACGTGTACAGCTTCGCCGCCTCTTCCCCTTCGGTGTCGAACCACAGGCATGGAGTGATCTCGTTCATCGCTTCGTCCTCTCTGTTGGTGGCTGTCTCCCGTAAGACGATCCCACAGTCGAAGAACTCATCGGCGATCAGCCCTTGAGGGCGCCGCCGAATCCAGAGCCACGCAGGAAGGAGCGCTGGAAGATCAGAAAGCCCAGTATGGGAACGAGCGCCGCGATCAGCATCGATGCGAGCAGGACGCCGAGTTGCGTTTGGGCCTGGATGGCCGGAAGCCGTACCGAGAGCGGTTGGCGATCCGGGCTGTTCGTGAGCACCAGGAACGGCCAGAGGAAGTTCTTCCACTCCGCGAGGATCGCGAAGATCGACACGACCCCGAGGATCGGCTTCGAGAGGGGCAACACGATCGAGAAGAAGAGACGCACCGGACCGGCGCCGTCGATTCGCGCGGCCTCGAAGAGCTCCGGCGGCAGGTTGTCGAAAAAGCGCTTCATCAACACGACGTTGAATGCGCTTGCGCCTGCCGGAAGCCAGATCGCCCAGTAGCTCTCCGCGAACGAGTGGTGAATGAACGGCGGATGGACGACCTCGATGTAGAGCGGAACGATCAAGACGACCACCGGCACGAAGAGTGTCCCGAGCAGCAGTGCGTAGACGAATCGCCCCCACGCGGGCCGGAGCACCGAGAGCACGAACGCACCGGTCGTCGCGACGACGATCTGGCAGAACCACGACCCGAGCGCGAGAACGACGGTGTTCCAGAAATAGCGGCCGACGTTCACCTTCGTCCACGCCTCGCTGAGGTTGCTCCAGGCGGCGCCGTGCGGGAAGAGGGCAAGTGGGTTTCTGAGGGTGTCGACGGTCGGCGTGATAGCACCCTTCGCGAGCCAGACCACCGGCCCGAGCCCGATCAGGACGAGCAGCACGAGCAGTAGCACCTGTGAGGAACCGAAGAGCCACTTGATGTCGCGGCGCCCCCAGTCCGTGTACGAGAGCAGGCCGCCGGTCGAGACTTCCGTCGCATCGTCCCGCCGACGACGGAGCCTGATCATCTGGTGCTCCAGGACCGCGTCACCCACATGAACAAGACGGAGAAAAGGGCCAGGAAGGCCGCAAGCATCAGGCTCAGCGCAGCCGCCTGGCCGAAACCGACACCGACGGAGTTCCCGAACGCGTACTGGTAGACGAGCAGCAAGACGGTGAGCGTCGCGTTCGCCGGCCCACCCGAGGTGAAGAGGAAGGGCTCGAGGAAGACCTGGGCGGTTCCGATGATCTGGAGAATCAGCGTGATCAGCAAGACACCTCGCAACTGAGGCAGCGTGATGTGCCAGATCTTGTGCCAGAGGCCTGCGCCGTCCACAGACGCCGCGTCGTACAGATCGGTGTCCACAGCCGTCAGTGCGGCGAGGTAGATGATCACGGTCGCACCCGCGTTCGCCCACGTGGATTCGACGACGAGCGCCGGCATTGCAGTGCCTGGAGATTGCAGCCAGCCGTACGGACCCAGATGGACCCAGCCGAGGACGGTGTTGAAGAGGCCGACGCTGCTCGGCTCGTAGAACACGTACTTCCAGAGCATCACGCCGACGACGGGCGGAATGACGACGGGTAGGTAGGCGAGCGCGCTGTAGGTCCCGCGGAAACGGCGCGACTCGCTGATCAGCACCGCCGAGATGAGCGGGATCGGGTAACCGAACAGCAAGGCAAGGAACGCGAAGTAGGCGGTGTTCTTGACGGCCGTTGCGAAGAGTGGGTCGTTGATCACCTCCCGGAAGTTCTGCAGGCCCACCCACGTCGGCGGATCGATCGAGGTTCGTCTGCTGCAACGAGAGGACGACGAGGCGCGTAATCGGATACCACGAGAACGCCGTGAAGATCACGAGCATGGGCAGGGCAAAGGCAAGAGCCGCGAGGCCTCCGCCTTGTACCCACTCGAGCAGTGAACGGCGGTCGCGGCGACGCGGCTTTGCGTCGCCTGAGATCAAGTCAAGGCTGTCCACGGCACGGTCCCCAGCACTCACCCTCGTCGCGCCCACCTTACGCCGCCGGGGCAGCCGCGTCGCCCGACACAGCCGACGGGGAGCCACAAGGGCTCCCCGTCGAGCCAGTCCATCAAGAAGCTAGTTCCCTTCCCTGATGGCCTTCTGGGCAACTTCGTTCGCCTGCGAGAGCAAGGCCGAGATGTTCGCATTCTTGTCCGCAAACACGGCCTGAACGACCGGATCGAGCGCGTGGTACGTGCTCTGCGTCGACGCCGCAGGCTCCGGGTAGAGGTTCTGCTTGAAGATGCCTTTCAGGAACGGCGCCATCTGGTTGATCGGAACGTTGATGTACGGCTTGATCCACGAGTTCGCGACGACGTACTGCGCCTTGTTGAAGATCGGGAACGCGGGAACGCCGACAGGCTGCTTGTTCGCGACGAGAATTTTCGCGTCGCGAAGTGCGGCCGGCTTCTTGATCAGCTTTTCCATGTAGAAGAAGTCGATCCACTTCAGGGCGGCAGCGAGCTTCGCGCCCTTGCTATCGGGCCGGACGACCGCGATCGACCCGCCGCCAAGCACACCGGCGGTCTTGTTCTTTGCCAGCGGAAGCGGTGCGATTCCGTAGATCGACGGATCGAGGTTCGCGGCCTGGACGAGGAACGTGTAGATGTCCGAGCCGTTGATGAACATCCCGATCTTTCCGGCTGCGAAGGCCTGATTGATCGTGGGCCACGTGTAATCGAACGTCGAGCCCATCGACTTGTCTGTCCAGCGCATTTGCCGGAGCAGGTTCAGGGCCTGGACGGTGAACGGGTTGTTGAGAGTCGCGGTCGCGCCCGTCCCGCTGCCCTTCTGCATCCGGCCACCGAGCGTGTAGGTCACGGTGGTCGCGATCCAGCCGGCCGTGTTGTCGTTGAGACCCATCTGCGCGTACCCGGCCGCCCCGGTGCGGTCCGAGATCTGCTTCGCATCCTTCCGGAGCTGCGCCCACGTGGTCGGCGGCTTGTTCGGATTGAGGCCGGCCTGCCTGAAGAGGGCACGGTTGTAGTGGAGCGCCTGCGCATACGCGGCGTAAGGGACGCCGATGATCCGGCCCTTGGACGTGGTCGCCTCCGCGATGATCGTCTTCTGGAACCTGTTGTAGTAAGGCCACTTCTTCACAACGGCGGTGAGGTCAGCGACCTGACGGTGCTCGCCGAGCGTCCGCGCGTCGGTGAACGGGACGGTGAAAACCGTCGGGAGCCGGCCGGCGGCAAGCTGCGCCGCAAAGGTCGCTCCGTTCCACGCGTACTCGACGGCTTTCACGTCGATGTTCGGATGCTGCCTCTCGAACAACGCCACGTTGTCGTTGAACTGCTTCTGCGCCTCGTCCGAGCTACCCGGACGCAGCGCGGCGACGTTGATCGTGACCTTCGCGTCGGCGGACCCGCTCTTCGCGGCCGCACTCGAGACCGAGCCGGCGCCCACCGCCAGCAGGCTCGCCGCGGCGACGGCGATGGTCGTGGCTCTACGGGGGAACTTCATGGTCCTACTCCTTTCGTGCGCACCATGACGCTGAGCCGGTGCGGGTCCGTATTGAATTATCCGATTTGGTTGTCGTGTTCGTTCGCCTGGCGGAGCCAGACCGTGGTATCTCGTGGGAGCTCACCTCCTTCGAGCTCGTCGCTGGCGATAAGGACGTCAGCCGCGGCCGGTAGTTCGACCGGGTCAGGACCGAAATTGACGATGCAGACGAAGCCCTCGCCGCGCGCGAACGCAAGAACCGATTCGCTCGAAGGAAGCCAGCGAAGGCCCGGGTCGTCGCCCCATGGTGCTGCGCGACGGAAGCGAAGGCCCGCCCGGTAGAGGGCCAGCATCGAGGTCTCGCTCTCGGTCTGTGCCGCGACGGTGAGCCGGGCCCAGTCGTCTGGCTGGTCGAGCCAGGGCCGGTCCGCTCCATCCGGGCTGAAACGGTACGGAGGACGGTCGCCTCCCCACGGCAGGGGAATCCGGCAGCCGTCGCGTCCGGGATCGACGCCGCCGGAGCGATGCCACATCGGGTCCTGACGGCGCTCGGGCGGGATGTCCTCGACCTCGGGCAGCCCGAGCTCCTCGCCCTGGTAGATGTACATCGAGCCCGGTAGTGCCATCGCGAGCAGCGCCGCGGCTCGCGCCGCGCGGGTGCCGCGTTCGAGATCGGTCGGCGTGCTCGCGCGCTTGGACTCGAACGAGAACGACGTGTCGGTCCGGCCGTAGCGCGTAACAGGCCGGGTTACGTCGTGGTTCGAGAGCACCCACGTCGTCGGCGCATCCACCGGAGCGTGCGCGGCAAGCGCGGACTCGATCGACGTGCGCATCGGCCCGGGCTCCCAGGGACACGCGAGGAAGTCGAAGTTGAAAGCCGTGTGCAGCTCGTCCGGCCGGAGATACCGGGCGAACCGTTCGGCGTCGGGCAACCAGACCTCACCGACGAGCAGGCGGGGCTCGTCGTAGCCGTCGGCGATCGCGCGCCAGCGGCGGTAGATGTCGTGGAGCTCGTCGCGGTCGGTGAACGGGTGCTCGCCAGGTCCATGGTCCGCCGCCTCCTCGGCCAGGTTCGGATCCTTGACGAGGAGCGCCGCCGAGTCGATCCGCACTCCGCGGCACCCCGGTCGAACCAGAACCGGAGGACGTCCTCGTGCTCGGCCCAGACGTCGCCGTGCGTCCAGTTGAGGTCGGGCTGCTCGGGCGCGAACAGGTGGAGGTACCACTCGCCCGGCACACCGTCGTCGCTGGTGCGGGTCCACGCCGGGCCACCGAAGATGGACTGCCACCCGTTCGGTGGCAGTCCACCATTCGTGCCGGTGCCCTCCCGGAACCAGAAGCGCTCGCGCTCGGACGATCCGGGAGGAGACGCGAGCGCTGACTGGAACCAGGGGTGCTGGTCGGAGACGTGGTTCGGGACGATGTCGACGATCGTGCGAATCCCGAGACTGCGAGCCTCGGTGATCAGTTGCTCGGCCTCGGCAAGGGTCCCGAAGCTCGGATCGATCGCGCGGTAGTCCGCGATGTCGTACCCGGTGTCAGCGAGCGGAGACGGGTACCACGGGCTGAACCAGAGTGCGTCGACTCCGAGGTCACGCAGGTAGGGCAGTTGGGCGCGCACGCCCGCCAGATCGCCCACTCCGTCACCGTTGGCGTCCGCGAAGCTGCGGACGTAGACCTGGTAGACGACGGCCTTCTGCCACCAGCGGCCCTCTGCCTCTTTCCCGTCGAGTGCAGCGCGGTCGTCCGGCTCGGGCGTCTGCGGCGTCGTCGCCGTCGATCCCGTGTGCGTCATCCGTCACCACAATCGCACATTCAACAAACCAATGCAAGAGTCGTACGAGATTTTGCATTTTTTCTACTTTTGGCTGAGAATTGCAAGTCTTGCGTGCTTTTTGCAAGCGATTTGCCGAGCGAGAAGGGGAGTTGGATCCGGCGAAGGGGTCAGGCCGTGAGGGCCACGCGTGCTGCACCCGTTGAGCCTCGGGCGACGATCTCGGGCTCGAAGAAGAGCTCGTCGGAGGAGACCTCTGCCCCCTCGATCTGGCCCACCAGCATCTCGACCGCAGCGCGGCCGATCGCCTCGACCGGCTGCCGCACCGTCGTCAGCGGGGGATCGGTGCAGCTCATGAAAGCGGAGTCGTCGTAGCCGACGACCGAAACGTCGTCAGGGACCGACAGGCCGGCGCGCCGGGTCGCGCGAATTGCACCGAGCGCGAGTGGATCGCTGGCGCAGACGATCCCGGTCACGCCCTGCGCGATGAGCCGAGTCGCCGCAGCATGCCCGCCTTCCAGGGAGAACCGTGTCCGCTCGACGAGCTCCCCGGCGAGCGGGTGCCCGGTCGCGCGGGCGGCCGTGGCCTCGAACGCCACCAGCTTGCGGCGGGACGGAACATGGTCGGGTGGCCCGAGGATCAGCCCGATGCGTTCATGGCCCAGGTAGGCGAGATGACCGTAGGCCTGCTCCATCGCGACCGCGTCGTCCGTGGAAACCCGCGGGAAGTCCAGGTGCTCCGCGGCGGCATTGACGAGGACGACCGGAAGACGCAGCTTCAGCAGGCGCGCATAGTGATCGTGCGGCGCATCCGCCTCCGCATACTGGCCCCCGGCGAACACCATGCCCGACACCTGCCGCTCGAGGAGCATCTCGACGTATTCGGCCTCGGACATGCTTCCCGTTCGGGTGCAAAGGACCGCGTTGAAGCCTCGCTGTGCAAGCGCGCCGGCAACCACTTCCGCAAGAACCGGAAAGATCGGGTTCTGCAGCTCGGGGACCACGAGCCCGACCATGCGCGCACGCCGCACGCGCAGATGCGTCGGGCCGTTCATAGCCCATCACGTCGAGCGCAGTCAGCACCGCGGCACGGGTGGCATCCGAGATCCCGGGCTTGCCGTTGAGGACACGGCTCACGGTCGCCTCACTGACCCCGGCCTGCTTCGCGACGTCTGCGAGCTTGCGAGCCATCGTGCAACTGTACGACAAATCAGTGCAAGTTCTGCTGGGCGCCGACAACGGAGTCGTCGACCTGTACGCCTGACCGAGGGGACCTTTGCAATGCACCGCCGGACCTGAGAGAGTCGCTTCGTCAAGTCCTGTGGGCCCTCGGGTTCGCAGGACTTGGCGTTTCAGGGCTCGTTCTCGTCTCTAGACTTCGACGATGAGCGAGGTTACGCGCGAAAGCACTGCGACGTCACGCAAGCCGGAGTCGTGGTCGCCCTCGTCCTGGCGTGCGTACCCGGCGCTTCACCAGCCCGAGTGGCCGGACCCCGAAAGGGCCGAGGCTGCCCGGTCCCGCCTCGCCGGGCTCCCGCCGCTCGTCTTCGCCGGCGAGGCACGGCAACTGCGCGACGCGCTCGCCCAGGTTGCCGCCGGGCGCGCGTTCGTCCTCCAGGCCGGGGACTGCGCCGAGTCCTTCCACGAATTTTCGGCGCCTCTCATCCGCGACAAGCTCAAGATCTTGCTGCAAATGGCCGCAGTTCTGACCTACGGCGGGATGCTTCCCGTCATCAAGGTCGGCCGAATCGCCGGGCAGTTCGCGAAAGCCCGCTCCTCGCCGACGGAGAACGCCGGCGGAGTGGATCTCACTTCGTTCCGGGGCCACATGATCCACGACGAGGCGCGGACACCCGAAGCCCGCACCCCCGACCCCGATCGGATGCAGCAGGTCTACCACCAGTCCGCGGCGACGCTCAACCTGTTGCGCGCCTTCACAAAGGGCGGTTTCGCCGACCTCCAACAGGTGCACGCCTGGAACCAGGAGTTCGTCGCGAAGTCACCCGAAGGTCAGCGCTACGAGGCGATCGCCTCCGAGATCGAACGGGCTCTGCGCTTCATGGCGGCCTGCGGGATCGACCTGACGTCCGCGCCTCAGCTCCACCAGATCGACTTCTGGACGAGCCATGAAGGGCTGGTGTTGGATTACGAGGAGGGTCTGACACGGCGCGACTCGCTGACCGGCGAGTGGTACGACTGCTCGGCGCACATGCTCTGGATCGGCGAGCGCACACGCCAGCCGGACGGAGCGCATGCCGAGTTCTTCTCCGGGGTGAACAACCCGATCGGCTGCAAGATCGGCCCCACGACGTCACCCGAGGACGTGCTCCTTCTCTGCGAGCGTCTGAATCCGGAGCGTATTCCGGGGCGGCTCACGCTCATCTCCCGCCTGGGCGCGGATCGCGTGTTCGAGCTGTTGCCGCCACTGCTGCGTGCCGTGCGCGAGTCCGGCCATCCGGTGGCCTGGGTCTGCGACCCGATGCACGCGAACGTGTTCACGACGGACTCGGGGCTCAAGACGCGTCACCTCAACGCGGTGATGGGAGAGATCGAGGGCTTTTTCGCCGCGCACCGGCAAGAAGGCACCTGGCCGGGCGGAGTGCATCTCGAATTCACCGGCGAGGACGTGACCGAATGTCTCGGCGGCTCCGAAGAGGTGCTCGAAGACGACCTGAACCTGCGCTACATGACGCTGTGCGACCCGAGGCTGAACGCGCGTCAGTCGCTCGATCTGGCTTTTCGCGTCGCCGAGCTCATGCGTCGTTACCCGACCCCTCGCTGAACCTTTCGCCGTGAGCTCGGACGCACGTGCGGAGGCGGACGCTCCGCTCCGCCGCGACGTTCGCCTGCTCGGCGACGTCCTGGGCAAGGTCCTTGTCGAGCAGGAAGGGGACGAGCTGCTCGAGGCGGAGGAGCGGATCCGGCTGCGTTCGCGCGATGCGCGCGAAACCGGCGACGCTGACGCGGTCCGCGACGCCGTGCGGATGCTGGCGCCGATCGATCAGGCCAACGTCCTGCGGGCGTTCGGTCTCTACTTCCAGCTCGTCAACATCGCAGAGCAGCATCACCGCCTGCGCCGCCGCCGACAGTACGCCGCGGAGGATCGGCGAGCGCCGCGCGAGTCGCTGGCCGATGCATTCGAGCGGCTCCGCGACATCGATGCAAGTGAGCTCCGCACGCGCGTCTCGCGACTTTCACTGGAGCTCGTCCTGACCGCGCACCCGACCGAGGCAACGAGGCGGACGTATCTCCTCGCGCACGTTCGCGTGGCCGCGCTGCTCGCAGCGCTCGATGCCGCGACATCTGCGCAGGAAGAAGCGCGCATCGAAAGCGAGCTCGGCGAGCAGATCACGATTCTCTGGCAGACGGACGAGGTTCGTCACGGACGGCCCCGGCTCACCGACGAGATCCGGCACGGGCTCTGGTTCTTCGAGGACAACCTGCCTGATGCAGCCGAACGCTTGCTCGCGGAGTATCGGACGCACCTTCCGGACGCCCCGTCACCGCTTTCGTTCGGAACCTGGATCGGCGGCGACATGGACGGCAATCCAGCGGCCGGCGCAGAAACAATCCGCGAAGCGCTCGACCGTGCCCGTGAGCTTGCGCTCAGACGCTATCGCAGCGAGGTGCGCGAGCTTGCGGTCGCACTCGCGATGCACCGCTCGCTCGTGGAGGTGTCGCGGGAGCTGGACGAGTCGATCGCGCGCGACGAGCTCGAGTTGCCCGACTACGCAGGGACGATCGGGCGGCGCAGCGAGCTCGAGCCGTACCGACGCAAGCTCTCGTTCATCTGGTGGCGACTCGGTAACGACGGGTACGACAGTCCGACCGAGCTGCTCGCGGATCTGGACGTGCTCGCGAGCAGCCTCGAGGCCAACAGAGGCACACGCATAGCGACCGGGCGCCTGGCAGCGCTTCGACGGCGGGTCGAGATCTTCGGGTTCCATCTCGCCAAGCTCGACGTGCGGTTCCATGCCGACGAGCTGCGGGAGCCCGGTGTGCGGGTGCGCGATGCGCTGGCAGCAGCGACCGATGCAAGGAGACGTCACGGGCCGGCCGCGCTCGACACGGTGATCGTCTCTGGCACGACTTCCGCCGCCGACGTCCTCAGTGTCTTCGATCTCAGCGACGAGCCACTGTCGGTCGTTCCCCTGTTCGAGACGATCGCTGACCTCGGCGCGGCTCCCCAGGTCGTCCGCGAGCTTCTCGCCGATAGGCGCTTCGCGCGACGTTTGGAGGATCGCGATCGCCGCCTCGAGGTCATGGTCGGCTATTCCGACTCCGGCAAGGACGGTGGCTTCCTCGCAGCTCAGTGGGCGATCTACCGCGCGCAGGAGGAACTCGTCGAGGTCGCCCGTGAGGCCGACGTCGAGTTGACGATCTTCCACGGGCGCGGCGGCAGCCCCGGCCGCGGTGGCGGGCCCACCTACGCTGCGATCCTCGCGCAGCCTGCCGGTCACCCGCCCGGCCGGCTGAAGCTGACCGAGCAGGGCGAGACGATCTCGTTCAAGTACGGCCTCCCGGGGCTCGCACACCGCAACCTCGAAGCGGCGCTCGCCGGGACACTCCTCGCGGGATTTCCGGAAGCGTCGGCCCAGGCACCGACTCAGGAAGAGCGTGCGGCCCTGGACGACCTTGCGCGGCTCGGTGAAGAGCGCTACCGCGCCTTCGTCTATGAGGAGCCGCGGTTCGTGGACTTCTTCCGCGCCTTCACTCCCGTCGACGAGCTCGCGCTCCTGGAGATCGGGTCGCGGCCTGCGCGTCGGCCCAAGAGCGCAGACTTCCTCGGCTCGCTTCGCGCGATTCCCTGGGTCTTTGCGTGGACGCAGAACCGGACGATCCTGCCCGCCTGGTTCGGAAGCGGCACGGCGCTCGGCAGCCTCGTCGAGGCCGGGCAGGTCGACGCGCTTCGCCGGCTTTACGCACGCCTGCCGTTCTTTCGCACACTCGTGGACGCACTCGAGATGACTCTGGCGAAGTCGAGTCTCGAGATCGCGTCGCAGTACGTCGAGCTCGTCCCGACGGAGCTCGAGCCCGAACGTCTGTATGCGGAGATCGCGTCCGAGCACGAGCGGACGGTCGATGCCGTGCTGCAGACGCTGGAGTCGCGCACCCTGCTCGAGCGGCAACCGGTGCTACGACGATCGATCCAGCTGCGTAATCCGTACGTCGATCCGATGAACGCGATCCAGGTCGAGCTGCTGCGCCGATTCCGCGAGGGCGATGACGATGCAAGGCTGCCACTGATGCGTTCGATCGCAGGCATCGCAGCCGCCTTGCGAAATACGGGGTGACGAGTGCTAAGGGATCGTGACGCCTTCCTCCGCTTCGGTGTGTTCGGTGCCCTCTGCTTCGGCCTCGATTCGTCCGACCTCTTCCTTCGGGCGAACGAGTCGGAACTCGGCAACGGCACCGGGCCACTCGGCGAGGAGCCTGGCGGCGCGAGGTGAGCCAGTGTGCCCGTGGTGGCGCTCGACCAGAACGCGCAGGCGCTCGGCCGCACTGGCGTCGAGCTCCTCGGCGACGACGAGTTGACCGTTGAGCCGGACGTCGAGCACTCGCGACGGGTCGTGGACGATCGCCTCGCCGCCGGTCATGCCCGCGCCGATGTTCCGTCCGAACGGGCCGAGAATGACGACCGTGCCGTTCGTCATGTACTCGCAAGCGTTGCTGCCGACGCCCTCGACGACTGCGGTCGCACCCGAGTTGCGGACGGCGAAGCGCTCGCCCGCCGAGCCGGCGAGGAAGAGCTCGCCGCCGGTCGCCCCGTAGAGAACGGTGTTGCCGGCGAGGCACGGTTCGCCGAGGTCGTCGGCCGGAGGCCTGATCACGATGCGGCCTCCGCTCAGGCTCTTGCCGACGTAGTCGTTCGCCTCGCCGTCGAGGACGAACTCGATGCCCGCAGACAGGAAGGCGCCGAAGCTCTGTCCCGCAGTTCCTTCGAAGCGAAAGTGGAACGACTCTTCGGTTCCGGCCTTCGCGAGCGCGCCGCCGAGCCGCGCGCCGACAGCGCGGTCGGCGTTGCGGATCGCGTAGTGCGGTGCCGGCGCCGACCGTTCGGCCGTGATCCGCTCACCGAGGTCGCCGCCTGCGGCGACCGGCTTCTCCGCGCCGGAGTAACGAACTGCTTCACCGTTCAGCGGAGCGAGCAGACCGTCCAACTTCAACGAGCCCGCGCGCCCATCGGCTTGACGCCGGTGCAGAAGATCGACACGGCCGACCGCCTCGTCGAAGGTCCGCAGCCCAACCGCGGCGAGATGGCGGCGCACCTCCTCGCAGACGAGCAAGAGGTAGTTCTCGACCATCTCCGGGGTCGCCGCGAACTTCGCGCGCAGCTCCGGCCGCTGCGTCGCAATTCCGACGGGGCAGCTGTCGACGTGACAGGTGCGCACCATCAGACATCCCTCCGCAAGGAGCAGTGCGGTGCCGAAGCTGACCTCGTCGGCCCCGAGCAGCGCGGCGACGACGACGTCGCGGCCGGTCTTGATCCCGCCGTCGACGCGCAGGCGCACGCGTCCGCGCAGGCCGTTGGCGACGAGGGTGCGCTGCGTGTCGACGAGGCCGAGCTCCCACGGTATGCCGACGTTCTTGATCGACGAGAGTGGGCTCGCGCCGGTGCCGCCGTCGGATCCGGCGATGTGGACGACGTCCGCGAGCGCCTTGACGACGCCCGCCGCGACAAGCCCGACTCCGGCCTCCGCGACGAGCTTCACCGACACGTCGGCGTCGGGATTCACCTGCTTGAGGTCGAAGATCAGCTGCGCCAGGTCCTCGATCGAATAGATGTCGTGGTGCGGCGGCGGAGAGATCAGCGCAACGCCCGGTTGCGTGTGGCGCAGCCGCGCGATCTCGGCCGTCACCTTGTGGCCTGGCAACTGGCCACCCTCGCCTGGCTTGGACCCCTGCGCGATCTTGATCTGGAGCTCCGAGGCAAACGCCGCGTACTCGGCCGTGACGCCGAAGCGTCCTGACGCGACCTGCTTGATTCGCGAGTTGCGGTCGGTACGGAAGCGCTCCGGATCCTCCCCGCCTTCGCCGCAGTTCGAACGCGCCCCGAGATTGTTGAATGCCCGAGCGATCGTCTCGTGCGCCTCGGCCGAGAGCGATCCGTGCGACATGCCGCCCGACGAGAAACGCTGCACGATCGACTCGGCCGGCTCGACCTCCTCGAGCGGGACCGGCTGCGCGGCCGCGCGCAACTCGAGCAGGTCGCGCACCTCCATCGGCTCGCGCCCGTTGACGAGATCCGCGAAGTCGGAGTAACGCTCCCAGCCGTTCGTCCGCACGGCACTGCGAAGTGCATGCGCGGCGCCCATGTCGTCGCTGCGCACTGCCGCCTGCAGAGCCTCGAGCACGTCGGGGTTGGTCTCGTGCGGCTCGCCGCCCTTGCGGAACTTGAAGTAGCCCGGATTCTCGAGGCGGGGACGCGAATCGGACGCGGCGCCGGCACGCGCGATCGTCTCCTCCTCCAGTTGGTCGAGGCCGATTCCCCCGATCGACCACGGCGTCCCCGGAAAAGCGCTCTCGACGAAGTCGCCGTCGAGGCCGAGCGCCTCGAAGGTCTGGGCGCCGCAGTAGCTGGCGATGTCCGAGATCCCGAGCTTGGACATCACCTTGAGCACGCCATCTTCGATCGACTGCTTGAAGCGCTTCTGCGCCTCGGCCGGCGACGGGCGGTCGCCGCCGATCCGGTCGTCCTCGGCCAGTGCCGCGATCGTCTGCAACGCGAGCCGTGGGCACACGGCCTCGGCACCGAAGCCGAGCAGGCACGCCAGGTGGTGCACCTCCCGCGGCTCGTCGCTTTCGACGAGCAGGGTCGCGAGCGTGCGCAGTCCGACCTTGACGAGATGGTGGTGCACGATCGACGTCGCAAGCAGGATCGGCACGGGCGGCCGCTCGGGCGATGCGTCAGCGTCGGAGACAAGGAGCATCCCGTGACCTTCACGCACTGCGGTCTCGGCGGACTGCGCGATCCTGGCGCAGGCGCCGGCCAGTCCCTCCAGCGGGTCGAAGCTCGCGTCGATCCGGACGACCGCGAGCTCGTCGAGGGCGGACGGGTAGAGGAAGAAGCTCTCGAGCTCGAGGCCAGCCGCCTCCTCGGGCGACTCGACGAGCAGCGGCCCACGGGCGCCGAGCAACGTCGAGAGCGACATCGCGAAGCGCTCACGGATGTGGTCGATCGCCGGATTCGTCACCTGCGCGAACCGCTGCCGGAAGTAGCTGAAGAGCGGTCGCGCACGCCCGGCGAGTGGGGGCAGCGCCGTGTCATCGCCCATCGACGAAGTCGGCTCGTGTCCGTGAGCGGCGGAAGGACGCACGATCACCGTCAGCTCCTCGCGGGTGTAGCCAAAGAGAACGTGTCGTGCCGCCAGGCTCTCCTCCGGCGGCGGTACCGGCTCACCGACGGAGGCCTCGCGCCGCCACTCCGCCAGCCAGCGGCCGTACGGTTGGCTGCTCGCGAGCCGCAACTTGATCGCCGCGTCGTCCTCGAGGCCACGCTCCGGATCGACGGCGAGCATCTCCCCCGGCCCGAGCCGTCCCCGGCGAGCGCCGACTCCGGCCGGCACGTCGAACACGCCGGCCTCCGACGCGCAGCACACGAGATCGCCGGCGACGACGTAACGAAGAGGCCGCAGGCCGTTGCGATCGAGCGCGGCGCCGACGATCCGTCCGTCGGTGAAGACGATCCCCGCCGGCCCGTCCCACGGCTCGACCAGCCCCGCCTGGAAGCGATGGAAGTCGCGCACCTGCGGCTCGAGCTCGACGTCCCCCTGCCAGGCGGGCGGAATCAGCATCGTGAGCGCATGCCGCGGGTCGCGGCCGCCGCGCACCAGCAGCTCGAGCGCGTTGTCGAGCATGCCGGAGTCGGAGCTCGCCTCCTCGAGAACAGGCCCGTCCGCTCCGAAGGTCAAGGCGCGGGCCCGCATCCAGTTGACGTTGCCGCGGATCGCGTTGATCTCCCCGTTGTGGCAGAGAAGCCGAAACGGCTGCGTCCGCTCCCACGAGGGCTCGGTGTTCGTCGAGAAGCGTTGGTGGAAGATGCCGAACTGGATCTCGACTGCGGGATCGCGCAGGTCGGCGTAGAACGGCGCGAGCTGGTCGGCCGCGCACAAGGCCTTGTAGACGACCGTGCGGAACGAGAGCGAGGCGACGTAGAGATCGCTGCGGCCGTCGAGACGCTTGCGGGCGCGGAAAGCTGCCGCTTCGATGGCATCTGCATCACCGGCGGGCGGCTCGAGGATCGCCTGCTCGATCGTCGGCAAGGTGGCCTGCGCCGAGGGGCCGAGCGCCTCGACGTCCACGGGCACCGACCGCCAACCGCGAACGGCGATGCCTTCGGACCGGCAGGCTTCCTCAACCGCACGCCGTCCGTCCGGATCACGCAGGAAAACCATTGCAAGGCCGAGGCCTGGCTCGGGCAAGAGAGCCGCCGGCAGCGGGAGGAGGACGCCGGCGCCGTCGCCCGTGCGGTGATCCGCCGCCACGGCTCCCCGGTGCCGGACACGACTCAGGGCCTCGAGGAGGGAGTCGAGCACTGCCCGTGAAGGGCCACCGGAGAGTCGGGCGACGAAACCGATGCCGCACGCATCGCGCTCGCCAACCGAAGGATCAAACGTGGACAACTGCGCCACCTGCACACCGTTTCGGTCGAAAGGAGTAAGCCCCGCCTGGTGGATCTGAGCTAGCCGGCGAAGGCGGGAAGGCGAAGCCGCCGGCTAGCGAACGCGCTTGCGCGCGTTGCCGCTAAAAAGCGAAATCAGGCGGACGTTCGCGCGGGCCATGTCGACAGCATAGAGAAGTGCGTCGGACGGATCGCCTCAGAAGTCTTGGTGCTCGAACGAGTTGACAGCCTCAAGCTCTTGAGCAACACTGCCGACAAGGATGAGGATGAACACGACTTCGAGCTCTCTGCTGACCCGGACCAATCGGTCCCGGTCGATCGTGGTCATCCTTTCGATTCTCCCCCTCTAGGGGGGAAGCGACTCACGCGCCGTAGGGCGCATACACCCACCGTTGACGCCACTGGTACGTCCTCAGACGTGCCCTTGACAGGAGGTTGTAGTGAGTTCGCGCAGGATCCAAATCTTCGACACGACACTTAGAGACGGCGAGCAATCGCCGGGCATCGCCCTGCGGCCGGAACAGAAGGCGGAGATCGCAGAGCAGCTCGAGCGGCTCGGCGTCGACGTGATCGAAGCCGGCTTCGCAGCCGCGTCTCCGGGCGACTTCGAAGGCGTCCGCGCGGTCGCCGCCGTCGCTCGCCGCGCAACGGTCGCCTCGCTCTGCCGCACCCGGCGCGAGGACCTCGATACGGGCGCGGACGCACTGCGGGACGCACACCGCTCGCGGATCCACATCTTCCTGGCGACGAGCCCCATCCACATGCAGAAGAAGTTGCGGCTGACCCCTGACGAGGTCGTCGCACAGGCTGCCTGGGCGGTCGCATACGCACGTGATCGCGTGGACGAGGTCGAGTTTTCCTGCGAGGACGCGACTCGTTCCGACCCGGCGTTCGTAGCGCGCGTCTGCCGCGAGGCGATCGCAGCCGGTGCCGACGTGGTGAATCTCCCCGATACGGTCGGTTTCGCGCTCCCGAGCGAGTACGCGTGGTTCTTCGGTGAAGTCGGGCGCCTCTGCCCCGAGCTCGAAAGCGTCACAGTCTCCGCGCACTGCCACGACGACCTCGGCCTCGCGGTGGCCAACTCCCTCGCCGCTGTTGAGGCCGGGGTCGGGCAGGTCGAGTGCACGGTGAACGGAATCGGCGAGCGGGCGGGAAACGCGGCCCTCGAGGAGATCGTGATGGCTCTACGCGTCCGCCACGAGAGCCTTGGTGTCGACACCGGCATCGATCCCGCCCAGATCGGCCCGTCCTCCGCCCTCGTTTCGCGGCTGACCGGCTACGACGTCCCGCCGAACAAGGCGATCGTCGGCGCGAACGCCTTCGCGCACGAAGCCGGCATCCATCAGGACGGGCTGCTGAAGGACACGGCGACCTACCAGATCATCGAGCCGAAGGAGCTCGGCCTGGCGATGACCTTGCCGTTGGGAAAGCACTCCGGCCGCCACGCCTTTGCCCGAGCCTGTGCCGACGCCGGCATGAAGCTCGACGAGGAGCTCCTGACCCAGGCATTCATGCGGTTCAAGGCACTTGCCGATACCGGACAGCATGTGTCACTCGACGCAGTCTTCGTCGAGGTAACAGCGGCATGAGCGTCGCTCGCCTTCGGCTTACTCCCGTGGGGGAAACCATGTTTCCCCCACGAGCCCCCTTCTTTAAAGGTCGCCTCAGCGAACACGCCGTGGCGACCGCCGCCGTGAACGCTGAGGAGAAAGAGCGGGGAAACCTCCCGGTTTCCCCGTACGCCCCTTCCCCCGCTCATCGGCCAAAGGTCGGCCGATGAGCCGCAACGCCTACACGGTTGTCTGCCTTGCACGGCACGGAATCGGGCCCGAAGTGATGGGCGAAGCAAGCCGTGCGCTCACGGCCGTCTCGCTCCAGCACGGGTTCCACGTCGACGAGCAGCACGTGCCGTTCGGAGCCGATGCGTTGACGCGCTTCGGCCGTTCGTTCCCGCTCTCTTCACGCAATGCGCTGCTCGGAGCAGACGCGGTGCTGGTCGCTGCGAAGAGCGACGCCGCTCTGAGGTCACTGGAAGCCGACCTCGATCTTCGGGCTTCAATCGTCCGCGTCCGGTACGACGGGCGCGCCGAGCTCTCGATCCTCGCGCCGCTCGAAGCGGACTCATGGGAGTGGACGCTCGCACGCGCCTTCGCGCTCGCGTGTGAAAGCCGCGGCAGGATCACGCTGGTCGGCATCGACGAGAGCTCGGAGGCCGAAGCCGCGCGGCTCGAACAGCAGCATGACGGGCTGGAGATCGAGCGGCTGACACCGCAAGACGCGATCCGCCCTCTGGTCTTCACGCCGGAGCGTTTCGACGTCGTTGTCTGCGGGCTCGAGCTCTCCCGCACGGTCGCAGAGGTAGCCGCGAGCCTGGCCGACTCGAGGACGGTCGCATGGGGCCGGCTTTCCCCCAGCGCGCCGAGCATCTTCGGTCCCGCACACGGCGCCGCCGACACACTCGCCGGCCAGGGCGTCGCCGATCCGAGCTCGATGCTGCTCGCAGCCGCCCTCATGCTTGCGGAGGGACTGGGCGAGCGAAGCGGCGCAGCGACGCTTTCGGGTGCGATCGGCCGCGCGCGCGGCGACGGACGCCGACCCTCGACTCGTGGACACGCCGATCTCGTGCTCTCGCACCTGCCGGTCACCGCGGCGAACGCCGAGTTCTACCGGGAGGAAGCATGCGGATGAACGGTGCCGATGCCTTGCTCCGCTCGCTCGAGGCGGAGGGGGTCGAAGTCGTCTTCGGACTTCCCGGCGGCGCGATTCTTCCGACCTACGACGCCTTCGCGCGCGGGACCACCATCCGCCACGTGCTCGCTCGTCACGAGCAGGGCGCCGGTCACATGGCACAGGGGTACGCTCGCGCTTCCGGCCGCGTCGGTGTCGCGATCGCGACGTCGGGGCCCGGTGCAACGAATCTCGTCACTCCGATCGCGGATGCGTGGATGGACTCGACGCCACTCGTGTGCATCACGGGCCAGGTGCGCTCGCATCTGATCGGGACGGACGCTTTCCAGGAGTGCGACATCACCGGCATCACGATCCCGATCGTCAAACACTCGTGGCTCGTGAAGGACGTGAGGGAGCTGCCGCACGTGATCAAGGCGGCGTTCCACATCGCCCGCACCGGCCGTTGCGGTCCCGTGCTCGTGGACATCCCGCGCGACGTCCAGGAGGCCGCGATCGACTTCGAGTATCCGGACGCGGTGGATCTTCCCGGCTGGCGGCCGCCACGGCGGGGTCACCCAAAGCAGATCCGTGAGGCCGCGACCCGAATCGCCGCCGCAGAGCGCCCCGTTCTCTATGTCGGGGGCGGTGTTCTCAATGCAGACGCGTGCACTGAGCTCCTCGAGCTTGCCGAGTTGGGACGCCTGCCCGTCGTGACGACTTTGATGGCCAAGAGCGGCTTCCCCGAGACGCATGAGCTGCACTTCGGCTGGCCCGGCATGCACGGCCCGAAGTGGTCGAACTGGGCGTTGAACAAGTCCGACGTGCTCGTCGCCGTCGGTGCACGCTTCGACGACCGCGTCACCGGCAACCTCGCCTCGTTCGCACCCGGCGCCACCGTCGTCCATCTCGACATCGACTCGGCGGAGATCGACAAGCTCCGTCGCGCCGACGTTCCAGTCGTCGGGCCGCTGAAGAGCGTGTTGACCGATCTCGCCCGCGACCTGCGAGAGCTGGCCCGCCCGGACGCGACCGAGCCGTGGCTGGCCCAGCTGCGCCGCTGGCGCGAAGAGGCGCCGCTTCGCTACGGCGAGGGCGGCGAGCAGATGAAGCCGCAGCCCGTGCTCGAGACGCTGCAGCGTCTGACTGCCGGCCGCGACGACGTCATCTGGACGACCGGCGTCGGACAGCACCAGATGTGGGCGATGCAGTACTTGCTCTGCGACCGCCCCCGCTCGTTCATCACCTCGGGCGGCCTCGGGACCATGGGCTACGGCATTCCCGCCGCGATCGGCGCCAAGGCCGCGCGACCGGACGCAACCGTCATCTGCGTCGACGGCGACGGCTGCTTCCAGATGACCCAGCAGGAGCTCGCGACGTCAGTCCTCGAACGCCTGCCGATCGTTGTCGTCCTGATCAACAACGGCCACCTCGGCATGGTCCGCCAATGGCAGGACATGTTCTTCGAGGAGCGGTTCTCGCAGATCGAGCTCACGCAGCACGTGCCGGACTATGCCGCGCTCGCGGAGGCCTACGGTGGCCGCGGCTTCGTCGTCGATCAGGAGGAAGATCTCGAGGAGACGCTCGCCGAGGCGATCGCGTGCGGTCGCACGGCCGTCGTCGACTGCCGCGTCGACGCGCACGAGCACTGCTTCCCGATCATTCCCGCCGGCGCCGCGGCGCTCGACCTCGTCGAGTATCCGGGCGAGCGTGAGTCGGTGTCGGCATGAAGCACACGCTGGCCGTCCTCGTGGAGAACAAGCCAGGAGTACTCGCCCGCATCTCGAACATGTTCGCGCGCCGCGGCTTCAACATCGAGAGCCTCGCCGTCGGGACGACCGAGCGGCCGGAGATCTCGCGCGTCACGTTGCGCGTCGACTGCGACGACACCTCCCTGGCTCAGATCGAGAAGCAGATGCACAAGCTCGTCAACGTGCTCCGCATCACGGAGCTCACGCCGGGGGAATCGATCGAGCGCGAGCTGGCGCTGATCAAGGTCACCGCGCCGCCCGCGCGACGGACGGAGTTGATGGCGCTCGGCGAGGTCTTCCAGGCGCGCGTCGCCGACCTAGGCCCGGACTCGATCGTCTTCGAGCTTGCGGGCGCGCCCGAGGAGATCGATTCGTTCGAGGAGCTTCTCCGGCCGCATGGTGTCAAAGAGCTCGTCCGCACCGGACGCGTCGGACTCAGCCGCGCATCATCCAAATCGACCATCAGGCGCCGCCAGCTCGTGCTGCGCTGACACGAAGGGAGTTTCCGTTGGCAACCATCCACCGCGAAGGAAACGTCGACTTGCTCACCGGCAAGGTCGCCGTGATCGGCTACGGCAGCCAGGGCCACGCACACGCTCTCAACCTGCGTGACTCCGGCATCGAGGTCGAGGTCGGCCTCCGCCCGGGCAGCCCTTCGGGTGACGCTGCCGAGGAAGCCGGCCTGACCGTCAGCAGCGTGGGCGAGGCGACGCAGGGGGCCCAGGTCGTCGCGATTCTCGTGCCCGATCACGTGCAGAAAGGCGTCTACGAGTCGGAGATCGAGGCGAACCTGGCGCCGGATGCCGCGCTGTTGTTTGCGCACGGCCTGAACGTCCACTTCGGCCGCATCGTGCCGGCCGCCGGGCACGACGTCGTGATGGTCGCGCCGAAGGCTCCGGGCCATCGCGTCCGTGAGCTTTACGAATCGGGCGCCGGGACACCCGGGCTCGTCGCCGTGCACCAGGACGCGAGCGGCCAGGCGCTCGACGTCGCGCTTGCGTACGGCACCGCGATCGGCTGCGGACGCGTGGGCCTCCTCGAGACCACGTTCGCCGAGGAAACCGAGAGCGACCTCTTCGGCGAGCAGGCCGTTCTGTGCGGCGGCGTCACGTCGCTGATCAAGGCGGGCTTCGAGACGCTCGTCGAGGCGGGTTACCAGCCGGAGATCGCCTACTACGAGTGCCTGAACGAATTGAAGCTGATCGTCGACCTGATCTACGAAGGCGGCTTCGAGTACATGCGCTATTCCATCTCCGACGTCGCCGAGTACGGCGACCTCACACGCGGTCCCCGGGTCGTGGATGAACGCGTCAAGGAGACGATGCGCACCTTGCTCGATGAGATCCGCAGCGGCGCTTTCGCACGCGAGCTCTTCGCGGACGACGAGGCGGGACGACCTCAGTTCGAGGAACTGCGCCGGAAGAATGCAGGCGGACAGCTCGAGCAGGTCGGATCCGAGTTGCGCGCGCTCGCGGGCAAGGAAGGGCTGCTCGGCGCGGACGTGCATGGCGTCGGTTGACGTCCCTGTAGCGCTTCTCGGTTACGGCACCGTCGGTGCGGCCGTCAACCGGCTCCTGGTAGACAGCGCCGACGAGATCGAGCGTGCGACCGGCCACCGGCTGCGCGTAACACGCGCGCTCGTCCGGGACACGGAGAGGGAGCGTGACTACCCGGTCGGCGACGGTGTCCTCACGACCGACTTCCAGTCCGTCCTGGAGGACGACTCGATTGCGCTCGTCGCGGAGGTGATGGGCGGAGTCGAACCGGCCGGCGGCTACGTCCTCGACCTGCTCCGCGCGGGCAAGCCCGTCGTCTCCGCGAACAAGCAGTTGCTGGCCCGGCGCAGCGCCGACCTCTTCGCCGCCGCCTCGGAGGGCGGCGTGCAGCTCCGCTTCGAGGCTTGTGTTTGCGCAGCGATTCCGGTCATCAAGGTCCTGCGTGAGTCGCTCGTCGCCACGAACGTCCACCGCGTGCTCGGCATCGTCAACGGGACGACGAACTTCATCCTCACTCGGATGGAGGAGGGCGCAGCGTACGACGAGGCGCTGGCGGAGGCGCAGCAACTCGGTTACGCGGAAGCCGATCCAATCGACGACGTCTCGGGCGCCGACGCCGCAGCGAAGATGGCGGTGCTCGCAACGGTCGCGTTCGGTTCTCGCGTCGAGCTCGCGGACGTCGGCTACGAGGGAATCGAGGGGATCAGGCCGCATCATGTGGCAGCCGCACGCGCGCTGAACACGGTTGTCCGGCTCGTCGGCTCAGCGACGCTCGTCGACGGAGCGGTCGATGTCCGCGTGGGGCCGGCGTTCGTCGACGGACACCATCCGCTCGCAGCTGTCGTCGGCGCGTTCAACGCCGTCATGCTCCAGGGCGACGCGATCCGCGAGATCACGCTCGAGGGACCGGGCGCGGGTGGGATCGAGACTGCGTCCGCGGTCGTCGCCGACATGGTCAGCGTCCTCGGAACGACAGGCACGGGCTTCCTCCAGAATGACGCCTGCTGGCGTTCGCTCGACAAGTTGCCGCCGGGGGACCTGCCCTCGGCGTTCTATGTCCACCTCGAGGTTGCCGACCGTCCCGGCGTGCTGGCGCGCGTCGCGGACTGCTTCGCGGAGCAGAATGTGTCGATCGCGCAGTTCACGCAGCACCTCGTCAACGGCAGCGCCGCGCTCGACCTCGTGACGCACGAGGCGCCCGCCGGTCGCGTGGAGGCCGCCCTCGATTCGGCTGCCGGACTGAGCGAGGTACGCTCTCGACCCGAGGCGTTGCGACTGATCACCGAACGAGGCTTCTGACCTGAGACCCGCACTACTCGAGCGCTACCGCGACGCGCTGCCTCTGTCGCCGTCGACTCCGATCGTGACGCTCGGCGAAGGATCGACCCCGCTGCTGCGCGCAGAGCGGCTCTCGGCCGGCCCCGGCGTCGAGGTCTGGCTGAAGTGCGAGGGAGTCAATCCGACCGGTTCGTTCAAGGACCGGGGCATGGCCCTCGCGGTCTCGAAGGCAGCTCGAGTCCGGAGCGCGCGCGATCGTCTGCGCATCGACCGGGAACACGGCGGCATCTGCGGCGGCGTACGCCGCACGGGCAGGGATCGAGGCCGTCATCGTGCACGCGGCAGGCGGCCCGGCCAGCTCGAAGCTCGCACAGGTGCGCGCGGCCGGCGCACGCCTGGTCGCAGTCGAGGGCACCTTCGACGACGCGTTCACGGCAGCAGAGGAGCTCGCCGAACAAGAGGGCGCGGTCGTCGTCAACTCGACGAACCCGGATCGGATCGACGGGCAGAAGACCGCAGCACTCGAGATCGTCGAGCAGCTCGGCGGACCGCCGACCGTGCTCGCTCTCCCTTACGGGGGAGGCGGCAACACGGTGGCGTACGCGAAGGGCTTCCTCGAGTCCGACGGGCCGGCGCCCCGGATCCTCTCCATCCAGGCAGCCGACCGCGCCACGACGAACGCCTCTGCGATCCGGATCCCGACTCCGGTCCACCGCGCCGAGGTTGACGAGGCGCACGCCCGTTGCGGCGGCGCCATCGTCTCGGTCACCGATGACGAGATCGCCGTTGCCTGGCGATCGCTAGCGCGGGAGGAGGGCGTCTTCTGCGAGCCTGCATCCGCTGCGGCGCTGGCCGGGGTCGATCTAGGGAGTTATGCCGAGGGCACGCGCATCGTGCTCGTGCTGACCGGACACGGGCTCAAGGATCCCGACGCACTCGACCGCCTGCCCGGGGCGCGCTCATGATCCACGTGCGCGCTCCCGCCACGACCGCGAACCTCGGCGCTGGTTTCGACTGCGCGGGCGCCGCGCTCGATTTGTGGAACGAGCTCGAGCTGCACGAAGACGGCGGCGAAGCTGAGGCCGGCCACCTCGCCGTCCGTGCGTTCGCACGACTCGCCTCCCCCGACGGCTTCGGCTTTGCGTTTACGGAACGCATTCCCCGCGCAAGCGGTCTCGGTTCGAGTGCGGCGACGATCGCGCTCGGCCTGGTGGCAGGCGCTGCCGTTGCAGGTCGGGCAGCAGATCCCGAAGAGTTGCTCGCCCTCGGTCTCGACCTCGAGGGCCATGCCGACAATCTTGCCGCCGCACTGGCAGGCGGCGTCTGCCTGACGTGGGAGGGTCATGTCGTGCGAATCGCAGACGACGCACCCGGAACGCCGATCGCGGTCCTCCCACGCGACGCAACGGTCGACACACAGGCCGCACGGGCCGCACTGCCGAAGTCGGTCCCTCATCGGGACGCTGCGTTCAGCGTCGCACGGGCGGCGCTGCTCGGTGCCGCGGTCGCGTCGGGCTCGGCGGAGTTGTTCGCCGCGGCGGCGGACGACCGGCTGCACGAGCCTTACCGCGCATCGCAGGCGCCTGTGCTGGCCTCGGTCCGTGAGCAACTGCCGGTCGGTGCGCTTGGGGCAACGCTCTCCGGCTCGGGCCCGACCGTGATCGTGTGGGCTCGACCCGAGAGCACAGACGCCTGCGCAGCCGAGCTGACCGAACGCTTCGCTGACGCGGACGTCCTTCAACTCTCGATCTCACCGACAGGAGCGAGCCGGCTATGAGCAATCCGTACGACCGCCCTTCCGACCCGGCGAAGCGGCACAGCGCGGCGCTCACCGACGGCGTCGACCGTGCTGCCGCGCGCGCGATGCTGAAGGGGACGGGCTTCGACGACGACGACCTCGCCCGGCCGATCGTTGGTGTTGCGACGTCGTGGATCGAGACGATGCCGTGCAACCTCAACCAGCGCAAGCTCGCCGCCGACGTCAAGCGCGGCATCCGCGCGGCCGGCGGCACGCCCATGGAGTTCAACACGATCGCCGTGTCGGACGGCGTCTCGATGGGGAGCGAAGGGATGCGAGCCTCGCTCGTTTCACGCGAAGTGATCGCAGACTCGATCGAGCTGGTCGCGCTCGGCCACCTCTTCGACGGGCTCGTCTGCCTCGTCGGCTGTGACAAGACGATTCCCTCCGCGGTAATGGCCCTCGCGCGCCTCGACCTGCCGGGGCTCGTGCTCTACAACGGCTCGATCGCGCCGGGCCGCTTCCGTGGTCGCGACGTGACGATCCAGGACGTGTTCGAAGCGGTTGGCGCGCATGCTGCCGGCACGATGAGCGCGGCGGACGTGCACGAGCTCGAGGGCGTCGCGTGTCCAGGCGCCGGCGCGTGCGGCGGCCAGTTCACGGCCAACACGATGTCACTTGCACTCGAGTTCCTCGGCATCAGCCCTGCGGGCCTGAACGGGATCCCGGCGCTCGACTCTGCGAAAGCCGAGGCTGCGGAACAAGCAGGCAAGCTTGCGCTCGAGCTCGTGCGGGGCGACATCCGTCCTTCCACGATCCTCACACGGGCGTCGATCGAGAATGCGATCGCGGCCGTCGCCGCCACCGGGGGCTCGACGAACGCCGTCTTGCACCTGCTTGCGATCGCCCGCGAGCTCGACGTACCGCTCGAGCTCGACGACTTCGACGAGATCGCGACCCGCACTCCGGTCGTCGCCGATCTCAAACCGGGCGGACGGTTTGTCGCCACCGACCTCCATCGTGCCGGCGGCGTCGCCCTCGTCGCGCGAGAGCTGCTCGGCGCCGGCCTCGTCGACGGCTCCGCATTGAACGTCGACGGCCGCACCCTCACCGAGATCGCCGCTGCCGCGCAGTCCACGCCGGGACAGGAGGTCGTCGTCCCCATCGACCGGCCGCTGAAGGAGACCGGCGGGCTCGCCGTGCTACGCGGCAACCTTGCGAGCGAAGGCGCGATCGTGAAGCTCGTCGGGCACGAGCGCCGCGTGCATCGCGGCCCCGCGCGCGTGTTCGACTCGGAGGAAGAGTGTTTCGCCGCCGTCGCCGCGAACGCGATCGTCGCCGGCGACGTCGTCGTCATCCGATACGAAGGCCCTGCGGGCGGTCCCGGGATGCGGGAGATGCTCCACGTCACCGCCGCCCTCGTGGGCGAAGGGCTCGGCGACGCAGTCGCGCTCGTGACCGATGGCCGCTTCTCCGGCGCCACTCACGGTCTCATGGTCGGCCACGTCTCGCCCGAAGCAGCGCGGGGCGGCGGGCTCGCAGCACTGGAGGAGGGAGACGAGGTCGTGATCGACGTCGACGCGCGCGAGCTGCGCGTCGAGCTCCCCGACGGTGAGCTCGAGCGCCGGCTCGAGCGCTGGTCGCCGCCGCCTCCGCGCTACACCTCGGGCGTCCTCGCCAAGTACGCGGCGCTCGTCTCGTCCGCCTCGGACGGCGCGATCACGCGGCCGCTTTCACCCGAGCGGCTGCCCGTGAGCTGCCTAACCTCACGATCGGGATGGCCGCAGCCGACAAGACACTGGACGATCTTCGCGAACAACTCGCGCTCAACGACCGCGCCCTGGTCGACATCGTCAACAAACGGCTCGATCTCGTTCAACAGATCAAACAGCGCAAGGCCGAGCTCGGCGTGGAGTTCGTCGATCCGGAGCGCGAAGCATGGTTGCTCGACCACCTACGCGATGCAAACAGCGGCCAGCTCAGCGACGAAGGGCTGCGCGAGCTCCTGGCGACCGTGCTCGATCTCACCAAGCGCGAGCTCGCCCACCCGTAAGTGCTCAGGATCGCCTCCCTTCCCGGCGACGGCATCGGCCGCGAGGTCTGCGACGCGGCCGAGCAAGTCCTCGCTGCACTGCCCATCGACGTCACGGTCGAAGAGTTTCCGTTCGGAGGCCACGCAATTCACGAGCACGGTGACCCGCTGCCCGCCGAAACGCTGGCAGCGTGCCGGGCCGCCGACGCCGTGCTCCTGGGCGCGGCCGGGCTCCCCGAATTCGACGGCGCGGCCGTGCGACCTGAACAGGGCCTGATCCGGCTTCGCGGCGAGCTCGACGTCTACGCGAACCTTCGCCCCGCGCGGAGCGACGGCATCGACCTGCTCATCGTCCGCGAGCTCGTGGGCGGGCTCTACTTCGGCGCAAGCGGCCGGCGCCCGGACGGTTCCGCATTCGACACGTGTGAGTACTCGCCGGCGGAGATCGAGCGCATAGCGCGACGAGGCTTCGAGCTGGCTCGCACGCGCCGATCGTTCGTGACTTCGGTGGACAAGGCGAACGTGCTCGAGACGTCACGCCTCTGGCGCGAGGTCGTCTCCGGCCTCGCGGGCGAATACTCCGACGTGCGGCTCGAGCACATGCTCGTCGACAACGCAGGCATGCAGCTCGTGGTCGATCCCGCGCAATTCGACGTGATCCTGACCGAGAACACGTTCGGCGACATCCTTTCGGACGTCGCAGCAGGGAGCACCGGCGGTCTGGGCGTCGCTGCCTCGGCGAGCCTCGGCGAGCTAGGCCCCGGCATCTTCGAGCCCGTGCATGGCTCGGCTCCAGACATCGCGGGCCAGGGAATTGCGAATCCGACGGGGGCGCTCCGTTCGGTTGCGCTCCTTCTGCGCTACGCCGCAGAAGAGCACGAGCTGGCGGACCAGCTCGAGCAAGCCGTGGATAGAGCCCTCGCAACGACGCCGACGCGCGACGTCGGCGGAACCGCGACGACCGCGGAGTTCACCGAAGCCGTTCTGCTGGCCTTGCGCCTCTGATGATCAGGGTCGCCTATCCCGGAGGCGCGGCCGCACATAGCGCGGCTGCCGCCGAACGTCTTTTCCGCGAGGACCGGGAGCTCGTCTCGCTCGAGACGTTCTCGGACGTCGTGCATGCGGCGGTCTCGGGGAACGTCGCGTACGGCGTGCTGCCGATCGAGAACTCTCTGGTCGGGCCCGTGGCGGAGACGCACGACCTGCTCTATGAGGCTCCGCTCTCGATCGTCGCCGAGACCTCGATTCCCATTCGCCACCATCTCGTCGCCCGCGGACAGCTCGCAGAGAGCGATATCCGCGTCATTCGCTCCCACCCGGTCGCGCTCGAGCAGTGCCGCAGGCTCCTTGGACGGTTGAACGGCGTCCGTGCGATTGCTGCTTCCACGACCGCCGATGCGGCTGCGCAGGTCGCGGAGTCGGACACACCCGGAGAAGCTGCAATCGCCAGCGAGCGCGCGGCCGCGATCTACGGGCTCGACGTGATCGCCCACGACGTGGGAGACCACCCCGAGGCCTTCACTCGTTTCGTCTCGGTGGCGACGCACACGCGCATCGACGGCGAGCGCGACGAGTGGAGGACGGCCTTCTCGTTCGTCACCGACCACCGGTCCGGCGCGCTCCACGGCGCGATCGAGCCGTTCGCACGCCACGGGCTCGATCTAGTGCAGCTCGTGTCGCGCCCGATCCCGCAGTCTCCGTGGAAGTACCGCTTCGACGCCGTCCTCGCCGGCCATCCGCTCGAGCCCACGACACGCGAGGCGTTCGCCGAGGTTCGCGCGCGCGTGCGTGACCTGCGCGTGCTCGGCTCGTACCCGCCGGGGCGTAGGCCTAGACGGGAAGCGCCGACGTGTCGACGCGCGCGGTGTGCGAGCGCTCGAAGTCGGCGATCTGCCCTTCGCGCTTCAGCGTCAGCGCGATGTCGTCGAGTCCCTGCAGCAGTGACTCGCGCGCGAACGGCTCGAACTCGAACGGAACGGTGAGCTCAGCCGGGCCGGTGATCTCCTGCGTCTCGAGGTCGACCGTCAGCGACCCGCCTCCCCGAACGGCTTGCATCAGCGTCTCCACGTCCCTCTCGGGCAACACGATCGGAACAAGGCCGATCTTCAGGCAGTTCGTGTGGAAGATGTCGCCGAGCGACGGCGCGATCACGACCTCGAACCCGTAGTCCTGCAACGCCCAGGCGGCATGCTCGCGTGAGGAGCCGGAGCCGAAGTTCCGTCCGGCGAGCAAGATCTTGGCGTCCGCGTATTCGGGCCGGCGCAACTCGAAGTCCGGCTGCTTCATCCAGTCGAAGAAGAGAAACTCGCCGTAGCCGGTTCGCTCGATGCGTTTCAGGAACTGCTTCGGGATGATCTGGTCCGTGTCGACGTCCGCGCGGTCGAGCACGGCCGCACGGGCGGTGACCCGGCGGAACGGCTTCACGCTGCCTCGCCGACGGCCTGCGGGTCGACGAAGTGGCCGGCGAGAGCAGCGGCAGCGGCCAGGGCGGGGCTGACGAGATGCGTGCGCCCACCTTGCCCCTGGCGGCCCTCGAAGTTGCGGTTTGACGTCGACGCGCAACGCTCGCCGGGCTGAAGGATGTCCGGGTTCATGCCCAGGCACATCGAGCAGCCGGCGCGGCGCCATTCGAACCCCGCGGCCGTGAAGATCCTGTCGAGGCCCTCGTCCTCCGCCTGCTGCTTGACGCCGGCCGAGCCGGGGACGACGAGAGCGCGCACGGTCGGATGAACGTGCTTGCCGGACACCACCGCAGCGGCGGTGCGTAGATCCTCGATCCGCGCGTTGGTGCAGGACCCGATGAAAACGCGGTCGACGGTGATGTCTTCGATCTTCGTTCCCGGCGCGAGGTCCATGTACGTGAGAGCCCGCTCGACCGCATCGCGCTCGCCAGGATCGTCGTAGTCCGCCGGGTCCGGCACCGCGCCATGCACGGGGACGACCATCTCCGGATTCGTCCCCCACGTCACCTGCGGAGCGAGCTTCGAGACATCGACGGAGAGCTCGCGGTCGAACGTCGCCTCCGGATCGGTTGCGAGCGAACGCCACTGTTCGAGCGCGCGCTCCCACTCATGACCGGGGGCCGGCGCGCCGGGACGGCCTTCCATGTACGTGAAGGTCGTCTCGTCGGGCGCGATCATTCCGGCGCGCGCTCCCCACTCGATCGACATGTTGCAGACCGTCATGCGGCTCTCCATCGACAGGCTCCGGATTGCCGGCCCGTCGTACTCAACGACGTAACCGACGCCGCCCGAGATGCCGGCCTGCCCGATCGCGGCCAGGATCATGTCCTTGGCGGCGACGCCCGGCGGGAGCTCGCCGTCGAAGTTGACGCGCATCGTCTTCGGCTTCCGCTGCGGGAGCGTCTGCGTCGCGAGCACGTGCTCGACCTCCGACGTGCCGATGCCGAACGCGAGCGCGCCGAAGGCGCCGTGTGTCGAGGTGTGGCTGTCACCGCAGACGATCGTCATTCCCGGTTGCGTGATGCCGAGCTCCGGCCCGATCACGTGGACGATCCCCTCGCGCCCGCTGCCGGTCGCGTAGAGCGGCACGCCGAACTCCTCGCAGTTCTCACGGAGGGCGTCGAGCTGGCGGCGCGCCAGCGGATCGGTGACGGGACCCTCCTCGGTCGGGACGTTGTGGTCCATCGTGGCCACGGAGAGATCAGGCCGGCGAACGCGGCGCCCGGCCAGGCGCAGGCCCTCGAAGGCCTGAGGTGAAGTGACCTCGTGGATCAGGTGGAGGTCGACGTACAGCAGTGCGGGCTCGTCGGTCGGCTCCACGACGACATGGCTGGTCCAGATGCGGTCGAACAGGGTCTGCGGCGGCACTTGGTCTTCTTAGCCGACGGACTATGAGATGTAAAGCTGTGACCGAGGGACGATCGATGAATTCCGCGACGAAGCGCGGTCTTCCACGAAGACACCGAACTGGAAGGAGCGCATCACCATGGCAAGACTGATCTGCGACATCTCGACCTCACTCGACGGTTTCGTCGCCGGGCCGAACGCGAGCCTGGAAGAGCCGCTGGGAGCAGGCGGCGAGCTCTTGCACGAGTGGGCCTTCGCGGCGACGAGTTGGCGAGAGAGCCACGGTCTCGAAGGCGGTGAGAAGAATGCCGACTCCGACGTGATCGACGAGACGCTTGGAGCAACCGGCGCCTTCGTGATGGGGAGAAAGATGTTCAGTGGCGGGGAAGGCCCGTGGGAGAACGATCCGAGGGCGGACGGTTGGTGGGGCGACAACCCTCCGTTCCACGTCCCGGTCTTCGTGCTCACGCACCACGCCCGCGAGACGAAGGTCATGGAGGGCGGGACCACGTTCAACTTCGTCACCGACGGCATCGAGGCCGCGCTCGAGCAGGCTCGGGCAGCAGCCGGTGAAAAGGACGTGGCCGTTGCCGGCGGTGCGAGTGCCGTCCAGCAGTACCTGAAGGCCGGCTTGCTCGACGAGATCCAGATTCACCTGGCTCCCGTGCTCCTCGGCGATGGCGTCTCCTTGTTCGACCGGCTCGGGCTGGATGCGACCTCGCTCGAGGCCACGAGGGTGATCGCCTCTCCCTCGGTCACCCATCTGAGGTTCCGGGTCCACTAGAGGGAGTACGCACAGAGTTGCCTTAAGTTGCGATCGCTACATGGGCTTGCTAGCTTTGCTCCTGCACAGCGAGCGCAAGGGACGCGAGCGCTGTAGTCAGCCGGAGCCCAAGCCTAGGCGGCTCCACCGCAGAAACCACCCAAACCTCTGGTGGGCGCGACGTTCTGAAAGAGAACGCGGAGGTTGATGGGCTTGCCTGCATTTCACGAGGTACTCCGTTTCACCAGTCTTCGGCGACGGCATGGCCGTCGCTCGTTTCTCGCTTTCGGCAACGCCTCAGTGGGACGAACACGGACGGCGCGGACCCCCTCCCCCGCGTCGTCCGGTGAGGCGGCGAGCCGGCAGTGAGCAGTCAAGTCAAGCAGGGAGCGCCGAGTGCGTCTCCCGCGCCGGCGGTCAGCTGGGCTGCTCGACGATCCGGATGTACGGCTTGGGTGATTCCCAGCCCTCCGGATACGCCTGCTTCGCCTCGTCGTCCGAGACCGAGCCCGCGATGATCACGTTGTCGCCCTGCTGCCAGTTCACCGGCGTTGCGACCTTGTGCTTCGCGGTCAACTGCAGCGAGTCGATCACGCGCAACACTTCGTCGAAGTTCCGGCCGGTCGTCATCGGATAGATGAGGATGAGCTTGATCTTCTTGTCGGGCCCGACGACGAAGACGTTCCGCACCGTCTGGTTGTCGGCCGGCGTGCGCGCGGTCGGATCTCCCTCGACGGAGGGAGGCAGCATCCCGAAGAGCTTCGAGACGTTGAAGTCGGCGTCGCCGATGATCGGATAGTTGGGCGCGTAGCCCTGCGTCTCCTCGATGTCTGCAGCCCACTGCGAGTGGTTGTCAACCGGGTCCACCGAAAGCCCGATCACCTTGACATTCCGCCGGTCGAACTCGGGCTTGATCTTCGCCATGTAGCCGAGCTCGGTTGTGCAGACTGGGGTGAAGTCCCGCGGGTGCGAGAACAGCACGGCCCACGAGTCGCCGATCCAATCGTGAAAGCTGATCGGGCCCTCCGTCGTCTCAGCCGTGAAATCCGGTGCCGTATCGCCGATCGTCAAAGACATGTCTCCTCCCTCAACGCAGGTGCCCGCTCCCTTAATCCCGCGTGGAGCTTGACGCACCGGGGGAATCGTGTCTACTTGGTGCCCGATGGCACCTATCAGCGAGAGCATCGAGATCGAGAGAAGGCCCGAAGAGGTGTTCGCGTACCTCGACGACGTCGTGCGGCACGGCGAGTGGCAGGAGCAGATCGTCGCCGTCGAGCCGCAGGGCGACCAGCCGATGGGCGTCGGCAAGCGCGTGCGCGAAACGCGACGTGTGCCCGGGGGCGACCGCTCGATGACGTACGAGATCACGGAGTACGACCCGCCGCGGCAGTCCTCGTTCCGCGTGCTCGATGGGCCAGTCCGTGGGGTCGGGACGATCGTTGTCGAACCGGCCGGCGACGGATCGCGCTCCAAGGTGACGTTCACGATCGATTTCGAAGGTCATGGGCTCGGCGGCAGGGTGTTGGTGCCCCTGGCGAAGAGCCAGGCGCGCAGGCAGATTCCGCAGGACCAGGCGCGGATGAAGAAGATGCTCGAGTCGACCTAGGGCGTGCCTCTAGGCTGAACACATGCGGGGGACCCAGCTCCGGGCGCGCACGGCACTCCGGTCGGGGCGGGGTCGCTGGCTTGTGCCGCCCTGGATTGCCCCGGTGTTCATTCTCTGCGCGGTCATCCTGATCTCGTGGGCTGGGTTCGTGATCGCCACGCTCCCCCGGAACTACACGGCCAATCACTGGTGGGTGGCGTGGGGTGGCTTCGACATCGCGCTCGGCATCGCGTTGGTCGCGACGTCAGTCGCGGTGATCCGGCGCTCGCCCTTTGCCGAGGTAGCGGCGACGGTCTGTGGAACGCTGCTCGTGTGCGACGCCTGGTTCGACGTGTTGACGTCGCGTACCAGCGGGGAGATCGTGCAGGCCGCGCTGGAGGCGGCCCTCGTCGAGCTGCCGCTTGCTGCACTCTGCTTCTGGATGGCCACCAACCTCGCGCGTGCGGTCGAGGTCGCGCGGCCGTACCTGCGAGCCGCTGGCTTCAGGATCGAGAACAACCGTCTCATGCCGCCCGAGGACTCGGGCGGCTCTTAACCTCAGCACAACCATTCCGCGCAGCGGCTGAGCCGATAATCGCCCCATGATGCTCCGTTGGCCCGAGAGGTCTTTCTTGGGGTTCCTCGCTCTGATCGTGAGCGTGGCGGCCGTGTTCGGTCACATCTTGGAGGGCGCGGCTATCGCCGCGTTCCTTCTCTACGTCTCGTCGATCGACTCGAAGCCGGCATTCAAGGCGCAATTCGATGCACCGGGAAGCCAGGACAGCGGCCGCGGTGCGGGTCGCTTCTGCACCTGGCGACGCGTGGTGCCGCAGTCGCCGCGCGACCAGCGGCGCATGCCGTCGCTGAAAAGCTATTAGACCAGGCGACGCTCAAGGTAGATCGCGAGTCGCGTCAGCGGGAACGAGATGCAGAAGAACGCGACCAGGAGCGCGGCGTAGATGGCGAAGGCGTGTGAATCCCCGGGCGGTGTCAGCTGCAGCCGCTCGATCGAACGCTGTCCCGTCGCAAGCAGCTCGGTGACGCCGATGAGCGAGGCGATCGTCGTGTTCTGGATGATGTTCGCGAGCAGGCTCACCAACGGAGGCAGGAGGCGCCTCAGGGCCTGCGGCAGGATCACGTTGCGATGTCGGCCGATCCAGCCGAATCCGAGCGCGGCCGCGGCCTCGTGCTGCTCCTTCGGGATCGATTGGACTGCCCCTCGAGTCGCCTCCGCAACCTGGGCGCTCCCCCAGAGGATCAGCCCGATCGCAGCGCCGGTAATTGCGTCGAACCGGTGATGGATCACTGGGGCCGTCGGCAGAGCGAAGTAGACGATGAAGATCGTGATCAGGATCGGCAAGCCCCGCCAGACCTCGACGTAGAGCCGGATTAGAGCCTGAAGGGGCCAGAAGCGAATCGTCAGCAGCGTCCCGAGGAGCACCCCGATGAGGGTGCTCCCAACAACCGCGTATGCAGCGAGGCGGAGGGTCGTAGGCAGACCCTGATGGATCATGTAGTGAGCGACCGGCTCGACCCATTCGGGCATCAGCGGGTCTCCGGAATTGCGAGCCGCCGCTCAATGAACCGGAGGAAAGCCGACAGCATCCAGACAACCAGCAGATACGTGGCGCCAAGAGCGAAATAGACCTCGCTGGGTTTGAAGCTCTGACTGTCCAGGCTGTACGCGGTGTCGGTCAGCTCCGCGAATCCGATCGCGGTGAGCAGCGACGTGTTCTTGAGTACCGAGACGTACGTGTTGATCGAGGACGGCATTGCTATGCGGGCGCCGATCGGGAGTGTGATGTTCACGAACGTCGCGAGCCGGCTGAAGCCGAGCGCGAGACCGGCTTCCCGGTAGCGCCAAGGAACGGCTTCGAAGCCGGCGCGAAAGTTCTCGGTGTTGTAGGCGCCGCCCCAGATCGTCACGGATAGCCACGCGATCGTGAACGGTTCCAACCGAATCGGGTGGCCGGGAATCTGCGTCAGCCCGCCCGCGATGAAGAAGATCTGGACGAGGATCGGCGTGTTGCGGATGACCTCGACGTAGATTGCAGCTACCGAGCTGAGGACGGGGATCTTGTGTGCGCGCGCGGCACCCAGGACGATGCCGATCACAAGCGATCCGACGATCCCGATCGCCGCAACCTTCAACGTGGCCTTCAGGCCCGTCCAGAAATCCGGGAGATGATCCCAGATGAACTGCCAGTCGAAGCTCGCGGCCAGGGTCATGATCGATCGCGCAGGAGCGGCCGCCGTCAGGCGGCCGCTCCTGACGAGTTACCTCACGGACAGATGCTCGCGACGTCCTTTCCGACCGGATACACGAAGGTGTTCTTCGGCCGCGGGACGTTGTCGAGGAAGCCGGGCACCAGCCGCGCCGGTGCATTCGCCCTCAGGATCTTCACGAACTCGTCCTTCTTCTTCATATAGCGCAGGGCCGCGTTGACCCAGCGGTTCATCGCCACGTCGCCTTTGCGGATGCCGATTCCCCACGGGACGTTCAGGAACTTGTCGCCTGTGAGCCGGAGAGTGGCGTCCTGCGTCGCAACGCCGAGCAGGAATGCATCGTCGAACATGAACGTGTCGGCGCGGCCGTCCTTCACTGCTGCAACGGCGAGCGCCGGCGAGTCGACCTGGAGGAGCGTCGAGTTCTTGAAGCAGTTCGACGTCCAAGTTGCGTAGATCGCACCGCGCGTCGTCACGATCGTCTTGCCACCGAGGCTACTGATCCCCAACGATGAGTTGTTCGGAACGAGCAGGCGTCCCACCGCCGAGTAGTAAGGGATGGAGAAGTCGATCTGCTCCGATCGTGCCTGCGTCCACGTGAGCGTCGAAACGATGATGTCGACGCGGCCCGACATCAGCGTCGGGATGCGGCTGGGTGTGGTCACACAGGTGAAATCGACCTTCTTCTTGCTTCCGAACGCGAGGCTCGCGAAGCGTTGAGCGACCTGCACGTCATAGCCGTCGTGGTTCCCTCGTACGTCGATGAAGCCGAATGGCGAGAAGTCGCACTTGACCCCGATCAGCCATTTCTTACGCTTCCTGACATCGCTTGGCAGTGCGGGCAGTTTCGGCTTCGCCGGCGGCTTCTTCGGTTTCGCGGTGGGGCCGGCCAGGGCCGCCACCTTCCCTCCGGGTGCGGCCGTACCCCAGGCCGCGAACGCCGCTGCCGCGATCAAGAACGCGGCGGCGACGATGGTGATGCGCTTCATTCAACCCCTCCTTCTTCGATTGTGAGCTCTTCCAAAGAGTCCGCGAGGTGCAGCGTGCGACGCAGAAAGCGCCGCGTGCGCTCTGCCTGCGGCCGGTCGAGGACGTCGGCGGGCTTGCCCTGCTCGACGATCTTGCCCTCGTCCATGAAGATCAACTGATCGCCGACATCACGCGCGAACTGCATCTCGTGCGTGACGACGAGCATCGTCATGCCGTCGCGGGCAAGGTCGCGCATCACGACAAGCACCTCGCCGACGAGCTCGGGATCGAGCGCCGACGTGACCTCGTCGAACAGCATCACGTGCGGGCGCATCATCAGAGCGCGTGCGATCGCAATCCGCTGCTGCTGTCCGCCCGAGAGCTGATGCGGATAGCTGCGCGCCTTCTCGGTGAGACCCACGCGCTCGAGCAGCTCGTGTGCACGCCGGTCGGCTTCCTTGTGCGAAACCTTGCCGACGCGTCGCGCCGCCAGTGTGAGGTTGTCGATGGCCCGCAGATGTGGAAAGAGATTGAACTGCTGGAAGACGATCCCGATGCGCTGCCGCAACGCCGGGACCTTGACGCCCTTGCCGGTGATCTCCTCGCCCTCGAAGAAGATCCGGCCGCTGTCCACGGGCTCGAGCAGGTTCACACAGCGCAGCAGCGTGCTCTTGCCGCTGCCGCTCGGCCCGACGATCACGAGCGCCTCGCCTGCACTGACCGTCAGGTCGATGCCGTCGAGCACGACGTTGTCGCCAAAGCTCTTGTGGACGTCTTCGAGCCGCACGACCGGCGTCGTCGCCGCGCGCGAAGGCTCCGCCACCGCCGCCCCTGAACTGTGCCCCACCACCCAGCTGGAAATCTATGCGAAAGCTGCGTGGCCGGATAGGGAACGCAGCAGCCGGCTTGCACGTTCGGACTAGGGTGCGCTGCTTGACCGGCATTCCGGATCTGATCCGCTCCCGGCGGACGCACAAGTCCTTTGGCCCCGACCCCGTGCCACCAGAGGTCGTGGACGAACTGCTCGAGCTCGCGCGCTGGGCGCCCAACCATCACCGGACGAACCCCTGGCGCTTTCGCGTGCTCGGCCCGGAGACCCTCCGGCGCCTCAAGGAGGCCGCCGGCCCCGCCGAAGCCCCGAAGCTCGAGCGTGCGCCGACCCTCGTCGTCGCCTCCGCTCTGCTGACCGGCGACCTCGAGCAGGATGAGGAGGACATCTGCGCGACCGCGAGCGCGATCTATGCGGTGCTCCTCGCAGCCCATGCGCGTGGGCTCGCCGGTTACTGGCGGACACCAAAGGTGCTTCGCACCCGGGAAGGTCGAGCTGCGGTCGGCCTGCCCGAGGGCGAGCGGTTCCTCGGCCTGGTCCATCTCGGGACGCCACGCAACGACCCACCGCCCCCGGAGCGGGCGCCGCTCGACGAGTACCGCGTCTACCTTCCTTAGGACAGGTAGCGTGGCAACGTGACCGAGATCCCCGCTCAGCAGCCGGCACACGAGATCAAGTGCCCCCACTGCAAGAAGACCTTCACGGCCGAACTGATGGCCGGCCAGACCGAACGTCACCGTGGCTTCAAGTGCCCACACTGCCGCCTCTTCGTGCCGGCAGATCGAGCCAAGCGCTAGCGCTTCGCGCATGGCCGAGCGGACGCTAGTCCAGCGAATTCACAATCCTCGAAATTTCGTGTGTGGCTGCGAGCCAGACTGTTGGTGCCGCCGCACGGCGATCGGTCGAGCGGTCAAGTGGTGGTTCCCTGCCCGACTCTTTGGCATCCACCACAAGAGTCACGTCTTCGGGCGGATGACCGAGGATGAGATCCGCGAGTGGAAGCGTCAGCAGGACCTCCGTTGACCGACCACCGTCCCTAGCAACCGCCGTACACGCGCGTCCGCCTCGTCGACCGATGATTCCGGCCGCGGATCGCAGTCTCAGCATGTGCAGCCGTGGCTGCACCGTAAACGACCGATTGGAGTAGAGATGGGCACGCTGATCCGCGATCGCCTCGCTTAACGGGGTGAACCGATGCTGACTCAGGTGGCCGACGGAGTCTGGGTGCGCCAGAGCGCGTGGGTCTGGACCAACACCATCGTGGTGCGCGGGGAGGATGGGTTGATCCTGGTCGATCCCGGCATCGATGGTTCCGAGCTGAACGCGATCGGCGCTGACCTGGACCGGCTCGGCATCCCGGTGCTCGCCGGGTTCTCCACTCATCCCCACTGGGACCACCTGCTCTGGCATGCCCGGTTCGGCGACGTGCCGCGCTACGCCACCGCGGCCTGCGCCCACGCTGCCACTGAAGCCCGAGAGCGGGCGCAGTCGATGGCGGCGGAGAGCGCGTCGGGCATCCCTCTCGAACTGATTGCGCTCGTCACCCCGCTGCCCGCGGACGGCGGACCTGTGCCGGGCGAGATCATCGAGCATCAGGCGCACGCCGTCGGCCATGCCGCTGTCCTCCTCGCGGACCGTGGCGTCCTGCTCGCCGGCGACATGCTCTCCGATGTCCTGATCCCTCTTCTCGACGCTCGCCGCCCCGATCAGGTGGGCGCCTACGAGACGGCACTCGACCGGCTGGGTGACGCCGCCAGGCATGTCGACGTCGTGATCCCCGGCCACGGCGCCGTTGCCGAGGGTTCCGAGGTGGCTGCCCGCCTCGCCGCCGATCATGCCTACATCGACGCGCTGCGGCGAGGAGAAGAAACGTTCGAGGACGCACGTCTGGGGCCGCATGCGGACTGGCTCTCCGGCCCTCACCAGTCGAACGTGGAGCAGGCCCGAGGGCGGTAGCTCGCGGGTTGTATCCCTCGTTCAAGGGATAGGGACGGCTTGCCGATAGGGATCTCGTGGTGGATGTTGCCCGAGATTTGCGCGCGGGCCCGGAGGTTTCGACACCCCGGGCCTTCGCACGCGTAGCCGCCGTCCCCGCATGGGTTTGGCTCGGCGGAATCATGGTGGCGAGCTTCGGCGGGCGCCTTTTCGCTGCCGTCGCCCGACTGACCCCTTACTACCTGCCGGACGAGTACATCTATCCATCGCTTGCGCGCAGCCTTGCCGAGAGCGGCCGACCGCTCATTCGCGGCGCAAGCGTCCACTTCCCTGCGCTGCTCGAACCGATCGTGACCGCGCCCGTCTGGCTCGTCACCAACGATCCCGTCACCGCGTTCCGGCTGACCCAGGGCATTCACGCAGTGCTCTTCTCACTCGCGGCGGTTCCGGCTTACCTGCTCTGCCGTCGGCTCGGTCTCGCCCAGTGGCTCGGCCTCGCCGTCGCAGCCCTCGCTGTCGCAGTGCCCGACGGCGTCTACTCCTCGACGATGCTCGCGGACCCGCTGGCGTATCCGCTCGTGCTGTCGGCGGTCTACGCCGGAGTTTGCGTCGTCTCGGAACCGACACTGCGCGCACAACTCGCGTTCGCAGTGATCAGTGCGCTCGGAGTCTTTGCGCGCATCCAGTACGTGATCGTGCCGCTTGCAGTCGTTGTGGCGGAAGTCGTCGTCGACCGCTTCCACCTCGTGCGGGCCGTGCGTCGGCTCTGGCTCTCTCTCGTCCTACTGATCGTCCCACCTGTCTTGCTGCTCGCGACGCTCGGGTCGGCGCGGGTGTTCGGTGTGTACGCAAACGGGGACCACGCCGTGCATCTCGGCTCGATCCTGCACTGGGTCGGACTGGAAGCAATGCTGCTGACGTATTCCACCGGCTGGGTGATCGTCCCCGGCGCGCTGGCAGGGCTCGCGATCGCGCTCTTCCGGTCGCGCAACCGGGCAGAGCTGGCGTTCGCCGTGACGACGGTGATCCTCGCGTGCGGATTGCTTCTCGAGGCAGCCCAGATCGCGGACACCGACTCCGGGCGCTTCCAGGAGCGCTATCTCTTCTCGCTCGTCCCGCTGCTGGCAATCGCGTTCTGTCTCTACGTCAAGCGCGGGCTGCCGGGTCGAATCCCCGTCGGTTTGCTCTCGGCCGGGCTGTTGCTGCTCGCGGCGCGCGTACCACTCTCAGGCTACGCGGCTGCGCACAACAAGGACGACTCGCCGACCCTCTGGGCAGTGCTTCGGTTCGAAGGCCTGACATCGGTCGGGAACGGCTCGCTGGCCATTGCTCTCGTCGCTGCCCTGCTGTCGGTGCTTGGCGCACTCGTTGCGTTCCGCAAGGTGCCGGCCGCGCTCGCGCTCGTCGCCGCCGTTGTCGCCTGCTCGGCAATGTCAGCCGGCGCCTCTGCGTTCGACGCCCGCACGAGCCGAAGCCTGCACAGCACGCTTCCGCACGACATCCGCTGGGTCGACCACGCACGGCTCGGCAACGTCGACCTCCTTGCTCCCCCGGGTTCGCTCAAGGAGCAGTCGTGGCAACAGCTCTTCTGGAACACATCCGTCAAACGGCTCCTCCTGCTGGGGAGTGCGCCGATCGATCAGTTCGACGCGAAGACCGTCCGTGTCGCGCGCGATGGGAAACTGCTCGTGGACGGACGGCCCAGCCGCCGGCCTCTGCTCGTCCAGACCTACTCGTCGACGGTCGAGCTGAGCGGTGTCCGCCGCGTGCGGCACGAACTCGTCTTCGATCTTTACCGAGCCGTCGGAACACCGCGCTTGCGCGTACTCGCCGCGGGCCGCTTTGCGGACCGTTGGCTCGCCCCGAAGGGCGCGATCACCGTCTGGACGAAGACCGGCGGAACACTGGAACTAGTGCTCGCGCTGCCCGCACATACACAGATCACGCCGATCGAGCTCACCGCCCTCCGGACCAAGCGCACGGTCCGAGTTCATCCCGGCGAGCGGATTCCTCTCAGCTTCCACGTCCCGGCCGGGGGTTCATGGACGCTGCACTTCAGCTCGGCGCGGCCGGGCTACCTCGGCGAGCGCGCGGTCAGCGTTCGCGCCGAGCGCGTCAGCTTCCGTTAGTACGCGACTAGACGCAGTCCTTGAGGCCCTGGGCCTCGGGCAGCGACTCGAGCTTCTTCAGCGTGTTGTTCTCGATCTGCCGGATGCGCTCTCGCGTGACGCCGAACGCACGCCCGACCTCCTCGAGCGTGCAGGGCTGCGCCCCCGACAGGCCGAAGCGGAGCTCGATCACCTGACGCTCGCGCTCGGGCAACGCCGACAACGCGTGCTCGACGTCCTCACGGCGCAACGACAGCGTCGCGGTGTCGAACGGCGACTCGGCCGACTCGTCCTGGACGAAGTCGCCGAGCTCCGAGTCTTCTTCCTCGCCGATCGGCTTCTCGAGTGAGATCGGCAGCTGCGACATGCGGAGGATCTCACGCACCTCGTCTGTCGTCATCTCGAGCTCCTCGGCGATCTCGTCCGGACGCGGCTCGCGCCCCAGTCGTTGCACGAGCTGCCGCTCGATGTGCACGACCTTGTTCAGCTTCTCGACCATGTGCACGGGGATACGAATCGTCCGCGCCTTGTCTGCGATTGCTCGCGTCACCGCCTGCCGGATCCACCAGGTGGCGTACGTCGAGAACTTGTAGCCCTTGCGGTAGTCGAACTTCTCCACCGCGCGGATCAGGCCGAGGGAACCCTCCTGGATCAGGTCGAGGAAGCTGAGGCCACGGCCGAGATAGGACTTTGCAATCGAGACGACGAGCCGAAGATTGGCCTCGATCATCTGGGTCTTCGCCGACATGTCGCCACGCTCGATGCGCTTTGCGAGGTAGACCTCCTGGTCTGCGGTGAGGAGCGAGACCTTGCCGATCTCGCGCAGATAGAGCCGCAACGAGTCCAGCGAAGGCTCGACGCTCAGATCGAGCTTCGGGCCTTTCTCTTCTTCAGGTGTGGGGAGCTCGTGCGGCGGATGCTTGTGCGTCTCGCCTTCCAGCAGCTCGACCCCGTGGTCGACCAGATACGTGTAGAAGTCTTCGATCTGCTCCTTCGTGAGCTCGACGTCTTCGAGCCCGGCTGCGATCTCGTCGTAGTTGAGAACGCCTTTCTCGAGACCTTCCTGGACGAGTTTTTGAAGCTCCTCGACCTCAGGAAGGGAGATTTCGACGGTGAGCAACGGCGCCTACCTCCCGGCTATCTTCGCGTCGGTGGACGGGGTTTCGATCTACGAACGCAAAAGAGCCGGTTACCCGCTTCCTCCCCGGCTCACCCTCTCGCCGTGCGGATATTACAGGGGTCCCGGAAAAAGCAAAGAGCGATTTTTCTTCAACCGTTTTTTGTCGAAGGTCCTCGTAAGGTGATTGACCAGTCCACCCAGAGCGCTGGTTAAGACGGCCGCGCAGGCAAAGCCCGCCCGGCCTCCATGCGGCGCCGCCGAGTCGGCGCCTCAGCTAGTGATCTCTCCTACTAACTCGCCGCGACTGTTCTTCAGCGGGATGACGGCAAGGTCGCCGAGGTCGAGGTCGAGCTGCCGAAAGAAGGCAGCGGCAGCAGGCCCGATCGCGCGGCCGTTTCCGTCTTCGACCTTCAGCGCAACGCCGAAGCCGTCGCCGGACGCGCACAGCAATCCTTCGGCGCCGCCCTTCGCGATCCAGTTCGGCAGCGTCTTCATCAGTCTCGTGTCTGCCGCGCGCGGGCCACGGATCAACTCGGGATAGGCGCGCATTCCGTCGGCGATGCGATCACCGCCTTCCAGCTGACGGAATCGTTCGAACGCATGCGCCATCCGCTCCAGCGGCAGCGCAAACGTGAGCACGCCGCAACCATCCACCGCGGTTCGCAGCTCGTCCTCCGCAACCTCGGAGGCCTCGGCATGTACCGCGAGCATCTCGCGCTGCACCCGGTGTCCCTCGAGCCGATAGCCCTCGCTCCTCCAGCCGTTCGCGCGGCACAGAGCCAGCATGCCCGCGTGCTTGCCGGAACAGTTGTGCTTGAGCCGGGAGGGCGGCTGCCCCTCCGGCCCGCACTCGAGCTCGTCTTCTGAGGCCGGCGCCTTGGCCAGCAGCGCCCGCACGGCCGCGAGCTGCGCATCGTCGGCGAGGTGGGACGCCGAGGCGATGGCCAGATCCCGCTGGTCGAGGTCGGTTCTCGCGCGGGCGAGAGGTAATGCCTGCAGCGGCTTCGAGGACGAGCGCATGAGCGCGACGAGCGCCCCGTCGCCTGCCTCCGCGACCACAGCGCCGTCCTTGACCGCGACCGCGTGAACGCGGTGAACCGCCTCGGTCACGCCACCTCGGCGCACGGATACCCTGATCGAGTCGATGCGCTGGAGCCTAAAGGCCAACTGAGTGCCCGAGCTGCCGGAGATGGAGGCGTGGCGCCGCGCGCTCGACGATCCGGTCTCCGCATTCCCGATCGTCAAGGCCGGGCCTGCGCACATCGCGACGCTGAAGACGTTCGACCCGCCGCTGTCCGCACTCGAAGGGCGACAGTTGGCCGGCGCGGAGCGACGGGCGAAGCGGCTCCTCTTCCCGACGGCCGACGGGGAGCTTGTCGTGCTCGTGCACCTGATGACGGCCGGCCGGTTGAAGTACCTCAAGGTAGGCGAGGCCGGCCCGAAGACGCCGGCGTTCCAGCTCGTCTTCGAAGGCGGCGCGCGGCTCGTGCTGACCGAAGCAGGTGCCAAGAAGCGAGCGGGTGTGTGGTTGCTCACCCCGGAGGAAGCAGAGCAAGAGCTCGCGCACCTCGGGCCCGAGGCGCTGGGAATCGGAGCCGAACGGCTCGCAGAGATCTGTGCGTCCGAATCGAGGCGGTTGCACTCGATGCTCCGCGACCAACGTGTGATCGCGGGAATCGGGCGAGCCTGGGCGAACGAGATCCTGCATCACGCGAAGCTCTCGCCGTACGAGTTGACACGCGACGTCACTCCCGAACAGGTGGAGCAACTCGCGGCGGCGATCGACGCCGAGCTCGAACGAGGGCTCGAGCTGCGTGAGCGCGGTGCAAACGACAAGCGCACGTACCGCGTCCACAACAAGCTCGGCGAACCGTGTTACGTCTGCGGCACGCCGATCGCGCAGGTGGACTTCGAGGAGCACACGATCTACTACTGCCCGGAGTGCCAGACCGGCGGTCGCGTGTTGAAGGACCGTCGTCTGTCAAGATTGCTCCGCTGATGTCCGACCTCCTGGACGCGATCTACCGAGGCGATCAGGCCGGCGTCGACGAGTTGCTCGTACACGACCCGAAGCTCGACGTCTTCGAGGCGGCCGCATTGGGACGCACCGAACGGCTCCGCGAGCTGCTGGACGAGGAACCCAGCCTTGCGAACGCGTTCGGCGACGATGGCTTCCACCCGCTCGGGCTCGCCTGTTTCTTCGGTCACCTCGAAGCCGCGCGTCTACTGCTCGAGCGCGGTGCGGCTGTCAACGCGCTCTCGACGAACGAGAACGTGCAGACGGCGGCGATCCACGCGGGTGCAGCGGCCGGCGGCGACGAAGCGCTGCGTTACGAGCTCGTCAAACTGACGCTCGAAAACGGCGCCGACCCGAATCTGCGCCAAGGCGGCGGCTTCCGCGCGATCGACGCGGCGCGCCAGAACGGCGACGCGCGCGTCGAGCAGCTCCTGCTCGAGCACGGCGCCGACGCTTAGGCGCCTTCGTCCCAGGCGTCGAGCATGTTCTCGACGTGACGGCGTTGCGCTTCGGTGAACGGCACGTCGGCGAGCAGACGGCGCACCTCGGCAGGATCGTTGTTCTCGACGGCCGCCTCGAGATGCTCGCGTGCGGGCGTCGGCTGTTGCAGCTGGCGACGTAACCAGCGGAGCAGACTGACCTGCGCGCCCCGGTTCACTCCGGGAGCTTGACCGCCAGGGTGTCCCCGTCCAGGGAAACCGACCCGCGCAGCGCACGGATCACGATCACCGCGACGGCGGCGCCGAGGTCTCGAAGCTCCTCTCCGAGCAGGACCGGCCCGGAAGAGGCAGTGACCGGAGAGATCGCAATGGTCGCGCCGTCGACGCGCAGCTCCACCTGTTCGAGCCCACCGTGACGTAGCGCTGCCTGCGCGAGTGCGGCCACGCCTCGCTCAACCGCCTCGAGATCGACCTCGACCTCCCCGCCCTCCCCGGCGACCACGACGCGCTCCTCGCCCAGCTGCTCGGCAGCGGCGCGCGCGAGTTCGAGCGTGTCGACCCGTCGGAGCGCCGGCTCGTAGCGGTCGCCCTCGATCCGCGCGGCGACACCGAGCTCGTCGAGCAGCTCTGCGAGCTGAAGCGCAGCGCTGTCGATCATCTCCATGTACCGCTGTTTCGGCTCGCCGAGATCGCCCATGCGCACGAGCGTCTGCGCGAAGCCGTGGATCGTTGCCAGCGGCGTGCGCAGGTCGTGGGCGGCGAGCGAGACGAGCCGCGGAAAGGTGGCGTTTGAATCCCCCACTGAGCGGCCTGACACTAACCTGTCTGCATGACCGAGTCGCGCCAGCTCCTGGACGATCTGCAGGCCTCGACACCCGAGGTGAGGCTCGGCCTGTCGCGGGCAGGCGTCCAGGGCGTGGCCAAGGCGATCCGCCTGCGCTGGGGCGGCGCCGAGAAGCTGATCTCGGCTGAGATCGACTGCTTCGTCGACCTCGACCACAGCCAGAAGGGCGTGCACATGTCCCGCTTCCCGGAGCTGTTCGGGGAAGCGATCGACGAGGTCGTGATCGGCGAGGCCTTCCTCGTCGAAGAGCTGGCTGAGCACATCGCGCGGCACATCGTCGGCCGTCAGCGAGCAGGCCGCGCCGAGGTGCGAATCGCGGCTCGGTATCCGCTGGAACGCCGGACGCCCGTGACGGGTCTGGCGACGCAGGAGATGATCTCGATCGTCGGCATCGCCGCCGCGACGGAGTCACGGGTGCGGCGCGTCGTCGGCGTCGAAGCCACCGGGATCAACGCGTGCCCCTGCGCGCAGGGGCTCGTGCGCGGTAAGGCGTCCGAGCGGCTGCTCGAAGCCGGGTTCGAGGAGCTGGACGTGGAGCGGATCCTCGAGCTCGTCCCAATCGCGACCCACAACCAGCGGGGCCGCGGCACCCTCTATGTCGGCAGCGACCATCCGGTGAACGCCGAGCAGCTCGCGGGCATCGTCGAAGGCTCGATGAGCTCACCGATCTACGAGCTGCTGAAGCGGCCCGATGAGCTCTTCGTCGTCGAGCACGCGCACCTTCAGCCGCGTTTCGTCGAGGACTCGGTTCGGATCTCGCTGCAGTCGACGCTCCAGCGTTACCCGGAGCTGAAGGACGAGGACTTCGTGCTCGCGCGGCAGCTCAACTTCGAGACGATCCATTCGCACGACGTGCTGGCCGAGCGGTACGGAACGGTCGGCGAGCTACGCGGAGAGCTGCGCGACCGGGAGCCCGCGGCGCGGCACACCGAGCTACGCGAGTGGCTCTCGTCCTAATCGCCTGAATCTGAAGCGGTTCTCCGTCCCTGCGCGAAGGCGGGCGATGTTCTGGCGGTGCAGCACCAGGACCGCGGCGGCGGCGCCGGCGGCGAACGCAATCACGGGCCAGGGCTCACCGAGCAACACCGCTGCGACCGGCAGCGCGAGCGCCGCGGCGATCGATGCGAGCGAGGCATAGCGGAAGGCGAGGAAGAAGACGATCCAGACGACCGCGCCCACCGCACCGATGACGGGCGCAACTCCGAGGAACGCACCGCCGCACGTCGCCACGACTTTCCCGCCGCGCCGCCAGCGCAGGAAGAGCGGCCGCCAGTGTCCCAGCATTGCCGCAGCACCGGCAAGCACGCCGGCGAGGTGGGACACCATGAGCGTTGCGACGAACGCCGGCACAAAGCCCTTCGCCGTGTCGAGGAGCACCACCGGCACGCCGAGCCGCCAGCCGTAGACGCGCCACACGTTCGTCCCGCCGATGTTGCCGCTGCCGTGACGTCGGATGTCGTCGTGCTTCACGAGCCATGGGAGCCAGTACCCCCACGGCATCGAGCCGAGTACGTAGCCCGCGGCGATCAGGAGCGCGGTTTTCATCCGGCGCTACTTCTGGATCTGGTACTTCGACACCCAGTCGTTGACGGTCGACCAGTCGATGTTGTCGAAGAAAGCATCGATGTACGAGGCGCGATCTGTCTGGTAGTCGAGGAAGTAGGCATGCTCGTAGACGTCGAGCGCGATCAGCGGCGTGGCGTTCCAGACCGGGTACGTGTTCTGTGCGTCCCCGACGTAGTTGAAGAGGTGTCCCTCGTCCCAGTCGTACGCCGTCCACGCCCAGCCGCGGCCGGCCATGCCGGTGGCCTTCAGGTCCGAGCGCCAGTTCTGCACGGAGCCGAAGTCGCGCTCGATCAGATCACCGATCAGGCCGGTGGGGTCACCCCCACCACCTCCGAGATGCTCGAAATAGATCTCGTGGTTCTTGATGCCGCCGATTGCGAAGGTGAGGTCGACTTTGAGCGCGCGGAGGTCCGAGTACACCTGGTTCGCGCTCGAGGCATCGACGACGTCGAGCCTCGCGAGGATCTCGTTCCGCTTGTTCACATAGCCCTGGTAGAGCTTGTAGTGAGCCTCGATCGTGGCACGCGAGATGCCGTCGAGCTCGTAGAGCTCGGGCTTGAGGTCCCGAGCGGTGATCTCCTCGAACTTGAATGCGAGCGACGTCATCTCTCCCCTCTCTCGACTAGACCGGCGCGCGGAGCATATCCTCGGTGCAGAAGCCACAGAAGGGAGCCACCGATGCCCTACGAAGTTCCGCCTCTCCCATATGACTACAGCGCGCTCGAGCCGCACATCGACGAGCAGACGATGCGCCTCCACCACGACAAGCACCATCAGGCCTACGTCGACAACGCCAACAAGGCGCTCGCGGGCACCGAGTGGGAAGACCGCTCGGTGGAGGGGGTGCTGGCGGAGCTTGAGATCCTGCCGGAGGAGATTCGGGCCGCCGTTCGCAACAACGTTGGCGGCCACGCGAACCACAGCCTCTTCTGGGAAGTCATGAGCCCCGACGGCGGGGGTGAGCCGAGCGGCTCACTCGCCGATGCGATCAACGACGCCTTCGACAGCGTCGACGAGCTGAAGAAGCTGCTGAACGAGACCGGCGTCAAGCGCTTCGGCTCGGGCTGGAGCTGGCTCGTGTACGACGGTACCGGCCTCGCCGTCTACTCGACCGCGAACCAGGACTCGCCGATCAGCAACTCGGACGTACCACTCCTCGGCATCGACGTGTGGGAGCACGCCTATTACTTGAAGTACCAGAACCGCAGGCCCGAGTACCTCGAGACCTGGTGGAACGTCGTCAACTGGGACGCCGTGCAGAAGAACTTCGAGAGCGCGGACAAGTAGTCCGCGCTCTCAACCGCAATTACCGCTTGACGACGGGCTGCGTTCCGCTCCAGGCGTCGATGTAGCCACCCGGCATCTCGCTCGCCGGCATGTAGACCCGGATCGACCAGCGTCCGCGCGGGATCACCGAGCGGACGTACTTCATCCCCATGATCCGGCCGGACTGCTGCCCGAGCTGGAGGCGGCCGACATTGATCCACGTCTTCGCGAGCGTGAAGCGCTGCAGGAAGACGAAGCGCCCCGCGAACGACTGGCCTGCGGTCACGTAGAAGTGGAAGTAGCCCGACTTGGCGACGAAGGGCAGCTTGATCGCCGGTTGCACCTGAACGACGACCGAGCTCTCGGCCCCCTTCCACTGGGCCTGGTACGTCGTGTTGAGCTCGGGCGTCACGTTGAACGTGAACGCACCGCCGCTCGTGCTTTGCAGCGTGGCCACGACCTGCTTCGTGGTCTGCCCGAAGGGCAGCGCCGCGATCGTGACCGTCTCGCCGGCCCGCTTGCTGTTCACGACGCCGTTGAGTGTCACCTGCGTTCCGAACTTCACGACGGGTGCGGACACCGCCAGCGACACCACCGGCGCTGCACCCCGCACCGTGACGGTGCCTTTCAGGGTGGGATGGAGGCCGTCGTGGTACCGGAATGTCCCGCCGCCCCGGAACACATGGCTATAGCTCTTGCCTTTCGTCAGGATCGGCGATGCGAACGAGCCACCGTTCGCCACGACCTGGTGATTCTTCGTGTCCGTGTTCGTCCAGGTCACAGTGTCGTCCTGGTTGATCGTCACGGTGGCCGGCACGAACCCCGTGGCCCTGATCTGAACTGTGGTCGTCGCCGTTGACGCGGGTGCGGCCAGCACCAGTGCCAGCCCTGCCACGGCGATCGGAATGAACCTACGCATACGTGGAACCCCCTGGTGTTTGTCCCGCTTATGCCCTTGAGACGTACGTTCCCCGTAAGGGGTTTTTAAGCGTTCCGTATGGGTCGTAGTTGTGGTGGGTGTCTCCGCGTGCTGCAATCCAGGAGACGTGGAGTCCCGTAGAGATCCCAAGGAGATGGGTTTTAGTGTTGCCTTGCCCGCTGCCATGCCCCGTGGCAGCAGCCGGGAAACGACCGGCGAGGACCCGCGCGACGAGCGCGGGCTGACCGACGGCGACCTGATCGGCCGGGTCGCGCGGCGCGACGCCAACGCCTTCGAGCTGCTCTACCAGCGTTATGCCCGGCCCGTCTTCGGCCTCGCCCTCAGGCGCCTTGGCGACCGGATGCGCGCCGAGGACGCCGTCCAGGAGACATTCGCGGCGGTCTGGCGTTCCGCGCGAACGTACCGACCGGATCGCGGCGCGGGGGCACCCTGGCTCTACGCCGTCGCGCGCAATGCAATCGTCGACCGGAGCCGCGTTCGCACCGAGCCGCCGACCGAGGTTCCCGACGCACCGTCGCTCGAGCCGACTCCGGCCGAGCGCGCCGAGACCTCCTACGTCTCCTGGCGCGTCCACCGCGCGCTCGAAGGGCTGTCGGCGAAGGAACGCGACGTGATCGAGCTCGCCTACTACGGCGAGCTCTCGCAGAGTGAGATCGCCGACTTCCTCGGCATCCCGCTCGGCACGGTCAAGACGCGGACACGGGCCGGGCTCAGCCGGCTCGCCGACATGCTCGAAGGGGAGCTGCAATGACGCGCGCGCCGGACTTCGACGAGCTGGTCGGCAGGGACGTGCCGGACGAGGAGCGCGCTCGGCTCCTCCGTGCGCACAGGCTGCTCGTCGAGGCCGGGCCTCCGCCGGAGCTCTCGCCGGAGCTGGACTCCGTGCCCTGGCCCGAGGACTCTCAGGCGCCGTTGTTCAGGCCAAAGCCGAAGCAGAAGCAGCATCGCCGTCTTCTGCTTGCGGCTGCGATCGCCACCGCGATCGGGATGGGCTTCGTCCTCGGACAGTCCACGAGCTCGAGCTCCATGGAAACCGTACGCGTCGTGCAGCTCGCGGGGACGCCGCTCGACAGCGACGCACGCGCGACACTGAAGCTCGGCAGGGCCGACTCGAACGGGAACTGGCCGATGACCCTCGCCGCTCGCGGCCTGCAGGAGCTTCCGGAGGGTGGGTACTACGACCTCTACCTGACGAAGGGCGGGAAGCCGGTCGTGCTCTGCGGCACCTTCAACGTCAAGGGAGACCAGGTGGTCGTGCGCCTCAGCGCGGCCTACGACCTCGACCACTTCGACAAGGACGGCTGGGTGATCACACGACAGGGCCCGAAGAACCACGAGCCGACCGAAGTCGTTCTGAAGGGAACGACGGCCTAGGGCGCGACGCGGTTCGCCGCGACGAACGCGGCGTGTGTGACCGGCATCCTGGCCGCGAAGAACTGCTCCACGGCGTCTGCGTAGCGCCTGATCTCGCGCTGTGCCGTCTCGGCAGCTCGCAGCGAGACGAAGTTCATCAGCGCCCGCGCGTTCACCGTCCAGAAGAACTCGGTATAGGCGCCGACCGGGATGACCGAACGCGCCAGCTCGCGCGCGACACCGGCCTCGACGAGTCGTTCGTAGGTCTCGAACGCATGCTCGTAGACCTCACGCAATTCTTCGCGCGTCCGCTCTGCGAGCTCAGGGTCGACGGGTTCGAACGAGTAGGCGCCCGGCTTGCCGACCTGGCTGCGCACGTCTTCGGCCTCGGGCACGTAGAAGTCGTCCGTCGCCTTCGCGTACCGCATCGAAAACTCGTTGAAAGAGCCGACACGGTGGCGAAACCACTCGCGCGCGACAAAGATCGGCGCCCTGATGTGGAAGCGGAACGAGTTGTGCTCGAAAGGGGTCCCGTGTCTATCGCGCATGAGAAAGCGGATCAGACCCGCATCGGAGTCGTCCATCTCGTCCTTCCGCCGGGCGAAGCTGACTCGCGCAGCGTTCACGACCGAGAGGTCAGTGGCCATCGAGTCGTCCAGCCGGACGAAGCCATGATCGAGGACACGGATCGCGTCCTCCGCTATCACTCTGTCTGTCGTGGCCACCGCTGAATCGAGTTTAGCCGGGGTGCATGTCGGCACCTCTGGCTGGTCCTATCCCTCGTGGAAGCCCGGGTTCTACCCGGCCGGGACGGCCGCGAAGGAGTTTCTCAGCTTCTACGCGAAGCGATTTTCCACGGTCGAGTTGAACACGACGGGCTACCGGCTCCCGGCGGAAGGGCAGTTCTCGCGTTGGGCCGAGCAGGCGTCGCCGGGGTTCACGTTCGCGCCGAAGCTCGCCGGCAACCGGCCGGGCATGCTCGCGGAGTTTGGCCCGCGCGTCCGCGCGCTCGGTGACCGGCTCGGGCCGATTCGCGTCCAGCTGATCAGCGCCCGCGACGAAGGGATGATCGAGCTGATCCTCGGCTCGCTCGATCCGAGCCTGCGCGTCGCGTTCGATCTCGAGCATCCCTCGTGGGAGGGCATCGAACCACGGCTCGCGGCGGCGGGGGCCGTACGGGTCAACGATCTCGAACACGAGGCGCCGTTCCGCTACGTGCGGTTTCGCGATCCGCCCTATGACGACGCGGCGCTACGTGACTGGGCCGACCGCCTACGCACCGTCGACGTGCCGCTCTACGCGTACTTCCGGCACGAGGACGAGCCAACGGCGCCGGCGTATGCCCTACGGCTGCTGGAGCTACTCGGTCAGTGAACGTGGCACTTCTTGTCGACTCCGGCGATGGAGTCCTGCAACGCGTTCTGCTGTCGTTCGTACGCCACGTCCTCTGAGCTGTTCGGGTTGTAGTCGTGTAGCCCGGCGACCGTGGTGCTCACGTCGGGCGTGACGCCGGGGCCGATCGTCGACAGGCGGTACTTCGCGCCGTTGCCGGGACCGCGTGAGCTGAATCGGTAGAAGCCGTAACAGAAGACGCCGGTCGGCTGATGAGCTAGGAACGCGTTTTCGCGACGCCATCCTTTCCCGTAGCGCGAGTCGAGCGTGTCGACGTAGATGTTGCGCCCGTAGCCGTCGAGCGGCGAACCGACGCGCGATGCCGAGAAGCCGTACACGGGCTTGCCGTCGTACGTGAGCCGTCCGAAGAGATGGTGGTAGCGGCCACCGTAGACCCAGTCCGTCCAGACGTCCAGTGTTGCGATCGCACCCGACCAGTGCGAGAGGTGGAGCTCCCACGCGCCCAATCCGCTGCGAGGGCGGCCGTCGAAATTCGGAAGCGTCCTGCGCCAGGATTGGAGCGCCCAGTACGAGCCGTCGGGCGCGGCGCACGCCGCTACCTGGAACGCGAGTGCCGGGCCGTCGTATGCACGGCACTGATTCTTGAAGGAGGTCCAGTGCCGGCCCGAGTAATCCTTTCGAAAGCGGACCTGCGGCCGGCTCTTCGTCGGGTGGCGCGCGTCGACTGCGCCCCACGCGCGGACATGCATCACGCGCCCGTCAGCCCTGTACGTCACCATCGCCTGGCCGCTCGCGGCGACGCCGAGCCGGACGTTGGTGGCGTTGCGGTCGATGATCTCCGAGGCCGACGCGGACGCCGGCAAGAGCAGGCATGCGCAGAACGCGACGGCGGCGAGGCTTCTCACTCTTCTATTTTCGGCATTGAAACTTGGCGGCTTGAACGAGTGGCTAGAAACGTGCCGTCACCCCCAGATAGCGCTCGTGGGCCCCGGTTTCCAGGATCTCGACGATCTGCTCGACCGTGTGACGAAGCTCTTCGTCGGTGTTGTAGTAGTGCGGGCCGAGCCTCAAGCCGGCGTCGGGACGGAAGTCGCAGAGGATCTGGCGCTCGGCGAGCTCCTTGTGCACGGCTTCGAACTCCGGCGTGCGCACCGTGACCGTGCCGCCGCGGCGAGCGGGGTCGCGCGGGCTGCCGACCTCGAACCCGGCCCCGTCGAGCAGTTCGACGAGCAGCTCCGTCTGGCGAACCGAGTTCTCGCGGATGCGGTCGACGCCGATCTCCTCGATCAGGTCGTAGCCCGCGGTCGCGGCATAGAGGGCGGGGACGTTGGGCGTGCCGGTGAGAAAGCGCGCCGCGCCGTCTGCGTAATCGAGCTCGGGCTCGAAGCCGAAGGGACGTGCATGTGCCTGCCAGCCCACGAAGGTCGGCTCGAGGACTTCTGCGAGATCCGGGCGGACGTACAGCCAGCCGTTACCCGGGCCGCCGCAGAGCCACTTGACACTGCCGCCGACGGCGAAGTCGACGTTCAGTGCGGTGACGTCGAGCGGAATGATCCCGGCGGACTGGTAGGCGTCGAGGACGACGTGCGCGCCGACCTCGTGCGCACGGTGAACGATCGCGGCGACGTCCTGAATCTCCCCGGTCTTGAAGAGGACGTGCGTGATCGGGACGAGCAACGTGCGCTCGTCGATCGCCTCGACGATCGCCCGATCGTCCTCGACGACCACGACGTCGAGCTCGGGCTGTGCCTGGTACAGGTAGCGGACGCTCGGGAAGTTGCCCTCCTCGTAGACGACCCGGTTGCGGTGCGGATCGACCGGGCGGAAGCACGAGACGACGATCGCCTCCGCGATCGCGACGTTCTGATGCATCACGGTCGATCCGGGCGGAGCCCCGATGATGCGGCCGATCTGGTCGCCGACCGTCATCGACATCTCCCACCAGCCCTCGCCCCAGGCGCGGATGCCGCGCTCCTTCCACATCCGGGCGAACTCGAGCATTCGCTCTTCCGCAGCCGCCGGCATCGCGCCGAGCGAGTGGTTGATGAGGTACGTCGTGTCGTGGAGGATCGGGAACCGCTCGCGGTACTCGGTCAGCTCCATGCCGCGCAGCCTAGTCCCGCGGCGCCGCGTCCCGTAGGCCGGCTCGGTGTCGGACACCATGCCGTCGGATTCGTCTCGATGTGACGAAACACGCTTCGACGCCCAGTTCGAGCCGATTTCCCGTAGGCCAACTAAGACACGGCCTGGGGTCAGACACTGTGACGAGCGTGTGACTTAGCTGAGGGTGCGCTCGGCCGGGCCGACGTAACGCGCGGAAGGGCGGAACAGGCGTCCCGTCTTCTTCTGCTCGAGAATGTGCGCGGACCAGCCTGCTACACGCGAGCACGCGAACATCGCGGGCGCGAGCGGCGGCGGGATCTCGGCGATGTCGAGGACGACGGCCGAGTAGTACTCGACGTTCGTGGCGAGGACGCGGTCCGGGGAGCGCTTCTGGAGCGCCACGAGCGCCGCTTTCTCGAGCTGCTCCGCCACCTCGACGTACGGTGAGCCGAGCTCCTGCGCGGTCTTCTTGAGGATGCGCGAGCGCGGATCTTCTGCGCGATAGACGCGATGACCGAAGCCCATGATGCGCTTCTTCTGGTCGAGCGCATCCTCCACCCACTGTGCTGCGTCGCCCGTCTTCTTGACTTCGTCGAGCATCGGCTTGACGTAAGCCGGCGCTCCCACCGTGCAACGGGCCTGAGAGCGCCCCCACGGCCGACGAGAGCGCGGCACCGCAATCGGCGCCGGTCGACGCCACGACCCGAGCGGTGAACGTCGAGGCGTTCAAGCCATGCTCCGCCGTGCAGATCCAGTACGTGTCGATCGCCTGCACGTGACGAGGGTCGGCCTCGCCGCGCCACCTGAGGAGGAACTTCTCTGCGGCAGTCTTGCCGCGCGAAACAACCTCGTCGGGAACCTGGTCGGTCTTCCCGTCGGCGAGCCGTGCGGAGCGGGCGACGATCGACATCATCTGCGCCGACAGCCGACCGAGGTCCTCGCGCGCCTGCTCGTCTGAGATCTCGTTCAGCTTTCCGAGCTTCCACTCGCCGGAGAGCCGCGCCGTCTCGGCCTGGAGATCGGCAGGCGCATTGCCCGTCAGGCGCGCCGGCTCGTACGGCTCCGGGTCCGGCATCTTCGAATTCAGGTCGTTGTCGACGAGAAGCCCCCAGACGTTCTCGTAGGGAACCTTTCCGACCAGCGGCTCGACGTCGACACCCCGGTAACGCAGCGACCCGCCCTCGCGGTCGGGCTCCATGATCTCCGTCTCGACGGCGACGACGCCCTCGAGCCCCGGTTTGAAGTTGTCGTTGTTGCTGCTCATGTCGATTCCCCCAGTTCGATCTCGCGCCCGACCGACCGTTTCCTTGCCGCCGCGAGCACCAGTGCGGCCGCCGCTGCGTCCTGGACGGCGACGCCGACTGACTTATACAGGGTGATCTGCTCCGGGGAGGTTCGTCCCGGCCGTGCGCCCGAGACCAGCTCTCCGAGCTCGACCACGTCGCCGTGGTCGCCCGCCATGAACTCCGGGGCGCCGGCAGGAGGCGGCGCGAGCGTCGAGTCTCTCGACTCGACAGCCACCAACGCTTCCGCGATCGTTGCTGCGTCGACTTCCCCACTGCCGGACGGGTTCGCGCCGACCGAGTTGACGTGGACACCTGGGGACAGCCACTCGCGCAACACGATCGGCTCCGCGGAATGCGTCGTCGCGGCGACCACGTCGGCTCCGCGCAGTGCTTCCTCCCACGAATCGACAGCCTGCCCGCCGATTTCCTCTGCGAGCTGCTCCGCATTCGCTCGATCGCGGCTCGCGACGCGGATCTCGGTGAACTCACGTACCCGGCCGAGCGCTTTGGCGTGTGTGCGTGCCTGCACGCCGGCGCCAAGGATCGCAAGGACGTGCGCGTCGTCACGCGCGAGCAGGCGCGTCGCCAGCGCCGAGCCTGCTGCTGTACGTGTCGCGGTGATGTACGTGCCGTCCATCAGGGCGATCGGCGTCCCGTTCTCCTCGTCGAACAAGCAGATCAACGCCTGATGCGTGTGCCGGTCGCGATTCCGAGGAAAAAGCGTGACGAGCTTGCACGCAAGCCCTGCCGACGGAAGGTACGCCGGCATGACGCCGAGGAGACCATCCTGCTCCGCGAACGCGGCGATGCGCGGCGGCATCGAAGCGTCGCCCGCACTGAGATCGACATGCGCGGCCGCCAGCGCGTCGACGAGCTCGTCGAGGTCGAGCAGCTCCTGCACCTCGGATTGCGAGAGGACGATCACGAAAAACGCTTGAGCACGCCGAGGGCCTGCTGGTTCCAGGGAACGCGATGCGTGACACCGGCTCCGCCGACGCGTCCGCGATTCGCGAGGTACCAGTCGTACGTCTCGATCAGCGCATCACGATTCGACAGACGCGGCTGCCAGCCGAGGAGGCTCTGCGCCTTCGAGACGTCGACGAACGAATCCTTGTGGGCGGTCTTGTAGTGCCACTCGGCGAGCGGTGAGACGCGCAACAGCTCCAGGCCACGCAGTGCGATCTCCGCCGGCTTGACCGGAACCGGCTGCAACCGTGACGACGAGCCGGCATGGTCGATCAACGCCTGCAGATCGGAACGCACCGTGCCGAACTCCGTGGCGCCGACGTTGAACGTCTCCCGCGCGGCCGCCGGCTCCTCGCCGGCTCGCACGATCGCGTCGACCAGATCCTCGACTGCAAGGAGCTGGTAGCGGTTGTGGCCCTTGCCGAGCGTGTAGATCCTGCGCCCTTCGCGGATCCAGTCGAACAGGATCTCGAAGACCCCGAGACGTTCCGGGCCGATGAACGTCTTCGGGCGGACGATCGTCGTCTCCACCGCCGCGACCCGGCACAGTCCCTCCGCGTCGATCTTGGACTCGCCGTACGCGCCCACGCCGACAAGAGGATCGTCTTCCTCGATCGGATGCTTCTCGGGCACCCCGTAGACAGCGGTCGACGAGATGAAGACAACGCGGCGGACACCGGCTTCGTCGGCGGCACGCAGCACGTTCTCGGTTCCCGCGACGTTCACCGAGCGGATCGACGCGCGGGACGCCTGGATCGGAAGCGCTGCCGCCGCGTGCACGACCACGTCGGCGCCGGCGACGAGTTTTGCGACGCTGTCGCGATCGCGGACGTCGCCGCGGAGCTCCTCGACGGAGCGCTCGAGCTCGGCGTCGTCCAGTGAGACGACGTCGAGCGTCCGTACGTCATGCCCGCCGGCGAGCAGCCGTCGAGCAAGGTGCAGGCCGAGAAAGCCCGCTCCGCCGGAGATGGACCAGAGCATCTACGGGTGAACGCTACTCGCCGCAGGCGGCGTGGGCGCGGGCCGAACCGGCGGCTTCGCATCCACGAGCACCGCGGCGGCGAGCAGCACCGCCATCCCGACCATGCTCTCGCCCAGGAGACTGCCGCGCAGGCGCGGTAAGGCATTGTCGCCACCGCGCGCGACCGCCGGCACCGCGACGAGCTTGTGCAACCCGCCCCATGCAAGCGCGAGCGAGACGAGGCCGATTTTCACGAGGAGAACTCTGCCGTAGCCCGTCGTCCAGAGGTCGTTCAGCTGTGGCAGCCGGACGATGCTGAGGTAGATCCCGGCGAGGAGCAGAACACCGACGCATACGGTCGCAAGGCGCGAGAACCCGAGGAACGCAGCTCGCCGCGCCGCCGGCATCAGCGGCCAGACGACGACCACGAGCTGAACGAGGCCGCCGATCCAGAGGCAGGCCGCCGACAGATGCGCCCAATCGGCGAGCTCCGACTTCCACGAGGAGCCGGCGTCGGCGGCGGAGTGGCCCGACAACGAGAGCCCGGATGCAAACGCGAGGCCGAGCAGAAACGCCGGCCACAGCAGGACCGCGCGGTCGGTCAGCCACGCAAGGAACAGGAAAGCGGTAGCGAGCGCAAAGCCGAGAGTCATCGCGATGAACGCCGTCCCGAACCGCGACCGTGCGATCGGCGACAGGTCGCCGTAGAGCAGGCGGCCGAAAGGAAGCTGCAGCGCATCCTCGGCTCGGAGGATGAAAGCGACTATTCCGGCGTTGAGCGTCGCGAGCGCGCCGATCCCCGTGACGGCGTAGAACCGCTTCTCCGCGCGCTCGGGCATCCGGTCACGCAGCACCAGGAGCCGGAAACCGAGCCCGCCGACGAGCAGCGCCAGCGCGACGAAGTAGAGCCAACGCACAATGTGCTCGCTCGTCGTCGGCCCCGACGCGCCGAACGCCTCGGTCGGGGCTGGAGCGCGCGCCCGAACCCCGAACGTGAACACGCCAGACACGACGTGCCCGTCTCCCGACAACGCATGCCAGCGAACCGTGTACGCACCCTTTGACAGGTGCGGCAGCCACGCAGTCAGGTTGCGCCCCTCGAGCACAATTCGTTTCACACCCACGCTGCCGGTCGACGAATAGAGGTGGACCGAGCCGGGCAGCCGCTCGACGTACTGGTCGAAGCGCAGCACGATCTTCTGAGGCGACGACGGGAGCCGTTCACGAAATCCCGGCGTCGTCTGTTCGAGCGACGCGTGCGCAAACGCCTGCGCAGGGAACACGAGCGCGAACGCCGCTGCGATCAGAAGCAGCCGTTTCATCGCCGCGGTGTTCCCGCCAGCTCGGAGATGTGGCCGAAGACCGGTGCGACGTCGCGATCGCAGTAGAGCATCACGGAGACGACCACGAACATCAGCGCAAACCCGGTCGCCACGACCTGCGAACGCGGCCGCACGCAACGAGCCAACGGGAAGATCGCGCTCACGAGCAGCGTCCACCCGAGCAGGTGGTGCAGGAACGCGGATCGCTGAAAGAGCCAGGCGTTCTGCTCGTGAACGAGGAACGCGACCCCCGAGACGACGAACGTCGCGGCCATCCCCAGACGCCACCACTGACTCTGCAGCTTTCCGCGCACGAGTGCGAGCTCAGTTGCACCGCCGAGCATCAACACCTGTGCCCACGCGCCGTGCGCGATCATGTGAATCGCCGAGTTCGTATAGAAGGTCATCACCGGCCACAGGAGGACGCCGAGGGCGAACGCGATCCCGGGCCACAGGTAGGCACGCCACACGCGCCGCCGCCAGACCTCCGTCCCCACTATCGCCTCGGCGAGCAGCAGGAGCCCGAGTAGGAGGAACCCGGTGGCGAACAGCCAGTGAACGTGCTCACTGGGCGGTTGCACGTTGCTCCTCTTCCAGGTCCTCGATGAGTCCCGGCATGACGACGAAGTGGAAGAAGAGCCCCACGGCGACCACGAGCAGAGGCGGTTCGACGAAGAGCCACCAGAAGCCTTGCCCGTGTGGATGCAGAAGCGTGATCCGGTAGGGCTGGACAAGAGCCCACACGACGCCGGCGAGCGCAGTTGCCGGCCCGAGCGCGGACATGATCCGCGCCCGCGTGGTCGTTCGTTGTAAAGGTGCTTCGAGTTCGGTAACGAGTTCTGCGTTCACAACGTCCCCCTCCCAGGGTCTAGGTCAACAACCTGGCCCGCGGACGCCGAGAGGCGAACGCAGGCTTACGCAGGCGCGGGAGGAGGCCTGACTTCGAACGCGAGCCCGAAGAGACTGCGCGGAGTGACGAGGTCGCCGACGGCTTGTCGCGGAGCGGGCAGGCTCGCCGCCAGGAGACGTGACGCACGCGCTGCGGTGTCGCGCGCGTAGCTCTCGTAATCGGCGAGCCAGTTCTCGACCGCGCGATAGACGAGCGCTACGACGACGGAAAGAACGGCGAAGACCGGCAGCGCGGCCGTATGCAGCCAGGGCGCAAGCAGCGGCCAGCGGCCTGCGGAGATTCCCTCCGCGTCCACCTGCACGAGATAGATGAGCGAGGTGACGAGGAACGACCCGAGCCACAGCCGCACGGAGAGCTCGATGCGGAAGCGTGGCACGGAGCGCGCGACGGGCGATCCTTGCGCGGCGAGCAATCGCCGTGCACCACGCGCGACCGTGCGGGCTCGGACGAAACGCCACGCGACGCGGGCCAGCATCAAGGCGACCGCGACCTTCACGACCGCGAGCAGGATCGGGTAGTACTGAGCGCCGGAGTAGGGCGTCTCGACGTGGCGGCCGAAGTCGAGGCGATGCGCCAGGCTGCGGCCGGTGAGCTCGGCTACGAGCGCAAGCAGTAGGAGCGCCAGCCGCGCGAGACCACGTTGGTGACGACGTGCCCTCTCCATCCCCACCAATAGTTTGCGCATTCCGCTACGTCTTGCGCAACTGAGCGAGGAACCCCCGGGTTACGCGACTACGGTCAGCATCCACTCGCTGCTGCAGCGATCCTCGAAGGCGACGAGGAAGATCCGCTGGTAATGCCCGAGGCAGAGGGAGCCGTCGCTGAAGGGGATCTGCTCCGTGCGCGGGCCGAGCAGCATCGAGACGAGCCGGGTGCGCTCCCCGGCCTCGAGCGGGACAAGGCGCTCGAGCAGGCATTCGAGATCCGCGAAGAAGCCGCTTTCGCGTTCCTGCACGCGGATCAGCGAGGGGTCGCCGTTGGGCGAGACGAAAGCGATGCCGCTGCCTCCGGTGGAGGCGACCTCGCGGCGAACTTCGTTCGTGATGTCGAGCACGGTCAGGTTCGGGAGCGCAGCCGCGATCGAGACGGGGATCTCGACGGACGTCATGCGGACGCAACCTCGCGCGGCAACCGGAAGTGCACATCCTCACGCGCCACCGTCACCTCGACGACCTCGCCGTAACCCAGCGCCGCGAGCCGGTCGATGGTCGCGTCGACGAGCTCACCGGGAGTGGACGCGCCGGCGGTCAGTCCGACCACCTCGTGCCCGGAGACCAGGTCGTCACTCAACTCGTCGTCACCGTTGATCAGTGCGGCTTCCGCGCCGGCCATGCGAGCCACCTCGACGAGCCGCTGCGCATTCGAGCTCGTCTGCGAGCCGATCACGAGGATGAGAGTCGCCTCCTCGGCGAGTCGCTTGACCGCATCCTGGCGGTTCTGAGTGGCGTAACAGATGTCATCTGCGCCCGGACGCGTGAGCGTACCGAAGCGATCTTCGAGTGCGTCAACCGTCGCGCGCACGTCGTCGAGCGAAAGGGTTGTCTGGCTGATCACTGCGACGGGCCTGCCGTCGGACTCGAGCCGGGCGGCTTCCTCCGGCGACTCGACGACCACGGTCGAGTCCGGGCGTTCGCCCTGCGTGCCGATCACCTCGACGTGGTCAGCGTGCCCGACGAGTGCGACGAGATGTCCGCTGTCCGCGTAGCGGCGGGCCTCCGCGTGAACCTTGGAGACGAGGGGACAGACTGCGTCAACCACGCGCAGACCGCGATTCTCGCAGCTCTCGCGCACCGCCGGCGCGACGCCGTGCGCAGAAAGGACGCAGATCTCACCCACCGGAATCTCGGCCTCGTCGTCGACGAACACTGCGCCGAGCCGCTCGAGGCGGCGCACGACATGGTCGTTGTGCACGATCTCGTGCCGGACGTAGATGGGCGGCCCGTGCTCGGCGAGCAGGCGCTCGACGATCTCGATCGCGCGATCGACACCCGCACAGAACGAACGCGGCGCTGCGAGCAGGACGCGTTTGCTCACGCGATCGCCTCGAGACCCTTGAGCGCGCGGCGTGCACCGACTGCAGCGCGCGTCGTCACCAGCGGCTGCCTGGCAAAGCCGCGCAGGAATCCCAGGTAGTCGACCTCACCGTCCGCCGTCGCGCCCTCGGCCACGCCACCGAGCCGATGTGTCGGCGTGTCGCTGATCGCGCGCAGGCAGCCGACCAGGCGGCCGCTGCGGGCGAGGGCGCCGGACTCCATGTCCACCGCATCCGCACCCGTGTGCGCGTGGAGGCGTGCACGCTCCGCGGGATCGTCGACGATCCGGCTGGCACCGAGGATCGTCCCGGTTCGTGCCGGCGACGCCCCGAGCGGCCCACCTTCCCAGAGCACCGCCCCGGACTCGTCGACGACGCGCGTCGCGTCGATGACGGTGCCGACGGGGAACTCGCCCGAGAGCGCACCCGCGATCCCGAACGACACCAACCGTCCCTCCGGCACGCCCTTCGACGCCCCGAGGCCTACCACCGCCGTCTGCCCGAACCGCCGCGCGATGCGCTCCTCGACGGTCATCGCGCAGGCGAATGTCAGCCCGTCAGCGTCCAAGCCATGCTCCTGGCGCTCTCCCTGAGCGAGCCGGCGGCCTCGTAGGCGGCCGAGGGCTCGAAACCGGAATGGATCGCACAGTGCTCACACCGAGGATCGTTACCCGGTCCGTACTCCTCCCACTCCATGCCGTCGAGCAGCGCGTCGTAGGTCGGGAAGATCCCGTCGGTGAGCAGGTAGCACGGCCCTTTCCAGCCGTACGGGTTACGCGTGATCGAGCCCCACGGCGCGCACTTGAGCTTCCGTTCGCCCGTGAGGAACTCCTGGTAGATCGGCGTCGCGAGCCAGCGGTAGCCACGCTCGCGGGCGACGGTGCGGATGACCTTGAACTTCTCCTCGTGCTCGGCCCGCGTCATCGTCAGCGCCGGATCGATCTGGGAGTACTGGTAGCCGGGCGCGATCAGCATGCCGTCGATGCCGACGTCGTCGGTGAGGTAGCCCATCATCTCGATCACGTCCTCGATCGAGGTCTCCTTGAAGATCGTCGTGTTCGTGGCGACGCGGAAGCCGGCGTCGCGCGCCTTCTTGATCGCGTCGACGGCCACGTCCCACAGGCCCGGGTAGTCGCAGATGTAGTCGTGGATCTCGCGCATCCCGTCGAGATGGACGACGAACGTCAACTTGTGGCTCGGCTCGAAGACCTCCAGGTACTGCTCGAGCCGGAGCGCATTCGTGCAGAGGTCGATGTTCTTCCCGAGCTCGAGCATCCCGGCGACGACGTCCTCGATCCCCTTGTAGACGAGCGGCTCGCCTCCGCAGATCGAGACGACCGGGGCGGGGCACTGCACGCCGGCGTCGATGCACTCCTCCACCGTGAGCCGCGCCTTGTTCGACTCGTACTCGCGAATCTTTCCGCAACCGATGCAGGCGATGTTGCACGCGAGGGTCGGCTCGAGCATGAGGACGAGCGGATAGCGCTCACCCTTGCGCTGCTGGCCGGCCACGTACTTGCCAATCTGGACGGTTGAGCGGAGCGGGAACTTCATCCGTTGAGCCTTTCTCTGAGGCGCCCGAGCGCAAGGAGCGGGAACGTAAGCCTGTAGAGGTGGTAGCCGATCATGAAATCGAGTGGAAAACCAGTACCCGTGTAGTGCTGCTCGTCCCAATCACCGTTGGGACGCTGAGTCTGGCAAAGATACTTGGCCGCACGCTGCGTGGACAAGCCTGTAGCGGCCCCGCCCGCCACGTATGCCAGCAGGGCCCAGGCGGTCTGCGAGGGGGTCGCGGCGCCGCGACCGCGCCGGAAAGGCTCGCTGTAGGAGAGGATGTCCTCACCAAAGGCACCGTTTGGTTGCTGCACCGAGTCCAGCCAGGCGAGCGAGCGCCGGATCGCGGAATGCTCCGGAGGGACGCCGCAGGCCTCCAGAGCCGGCACGGCAGCACCCGTCCCGTAGATGTGGTTCACGCCCCACCGGCCGAACCAGGACCCGTCCGGCTCCTGCTCCGCGAGGAGCCAGTCGAGACCCGACGCGACCGCCGACTCGTAACCCGCCTCGCGAGCGAGTGCCTCGAGGGCGTGCGCGGTCACGTCGGCGGTCGGCTCGTCGGTCACCTTGCCGAAGTCGCAGATCGGGAGCCTGTAGAGCCACAACGCCTCGTTGTCGGCGTCGAAGGCCCCCCAGCCGCCGCTCCGCGACTGCATCCCGACCGTCCAGTCGAGCCCGCGGCGAACAGCCTCGTCGCCGAGCTCCAGCTCGCGGAGCGCGAGGGCGACGACGGCCGTGTCGTCGACGTCGGGGTAGAGGTCGTTGTCGAACTCGAACGACCAGCCTCCCGGTGCGAGGTCGGGCCGGCGGATCGCCCAGTCGCCGCGGACGGCCACCTCCTCGCCTAGCAGCCACGAGCCCGCGGCCTGGAGTCGCGGATCGTCGGCCGGGACCCCGGCCGCCCGCAGTGCGAGCACGGAGAGCGCCGTGTCCCAGATCGGCGACTGGCAGGCCTCCGGACGCAGGCGGTCGCCGTCGCGCACGAGAAAGCGTTCCCAGCCGGCGAGACCCCGTGCGAACGTCTCGTCCTCGAAACCGTGGCCGAGGGCCGCCAGCATGATCAGCGACCACACCCACGGCGGCTGGATCCCGCCCCACGAGCCGTCGGCCTCCTGCCGTTCGCGCACCCAGCGCTCCGCCACGGCGATCGCGTGCCTGCGCCGCCGGGAAAGACGCGGCATTCCGGACGGAGCCGTCCTGCGCCCGCCGATCTCGCTCAGATCGATCGCGCTCGGGCGAACAGGCCGGAGCGCCTCGACCACCGACAGCGACACCATCGTCTGCCTGGCCCAGCAGGCCATGTCGTAGACGGAGAGCGGACCGTTTGCCGGCAGCAGGATGAGCTCCACCGGCACATGCGCCAGGCGTCGCCAGGGCCATTGCCCGATCAGCGCGAGGAATGCACGAGTGAAGATGCGCGTGCGCGCGACACCGCCGCTGCGACGGATGTACTGCCGTGCCGCTTCGCCGGCGTCGACACCCGCAAGCTTCAGAGCGGTGTACGCCTCCACGGTCACCGACAGGTCCGCGGGCCCCTCGAACCAGATCGACCACGTTCCGTCGGCGCGTTGTCGCGCGAGCAGCTCGTTCGCAAGCAGCCGGTCGGTCTCCGCGTCGCGCAGGCCGAGGAAGTGATGCAGGAAGAGATGCTCCGCGATCATCGTCGCGTTCGACTCGAGCTCGCCCTTCCACCAGCCGTCGGGATGCTGGAGCGAGAACAGCCGCTCGGCGCCAAGCTCGACGGCGGTGTCCAGCCCGGTCAGCTCTTGCACTAAGGTCACGCAGCCACCCTGGTTGTCACATCGGACAACAGTCTCGCGGCCGTGCGACCGGAGCGAACGGCGCTTTCCATCGTCGCGGGCCAGCCGGTCGCGGTCCACGCGCCTGCGCGTGTGACATCGGCGCGCGCCGTGAGTGCACCGGGCCGGCGCGAGGCGGTTCCCGGACGCAGGGCGACGGTCGCATGCGGCTCACGGCTGACACGCGACCAGACGAGCTCGGCGTGACCGAGGCGATCGGTCAACTGGGATGCGATGTGATCGACGAGCTCGCGGCCGCGGATCTCCATCAACTCGGGCACTCCGCTCGACACCACCGTCAGATACTGGCCCGCCTCGACGGGTTGTCCCGTGAGCGCACCGCGATCGAAGACCCAGTGCGCATCCGAGCCGAGCAGCGCGGCCAGCGGTGTGCGGAGAAGCGGCCGGTCGAACAGGAGGTGGACGCTGACGATCGGCGACGGGTCGAGATCGGGCTCCGCTTCACCGAGCAGGCGCGCGGATTCTGCAGGCGGTGTAGCGACCACGATCGCGTCGGCGTCGATGTCGTCGAGCGCGTCGACCCGCACCCCCACCTCAACGTTTGCACCGCCGTGTTCGAGCGCCCGGCGTGCGGCATCGCCGTGCATCGGGCCGAGCGGTTTTGCGGGGAGCACGAGCTCGCCGGCACGGCGTCCTGCGAGTAGCGCCGTCTGCACCGTGAAGATCCCCATCGCCGCGCTCGCCTCCGCCGAGGGCAGGTTCAGCGCTGGTCGGATGAAAACGTCCCAGAAGCGTTCGATTGCACGCTCCGACTGGCCCTTGCGCAGCAGGAAGTCCGCGAACGTCTCGTTGTCGTGTGCACCCGGATCGACCCCGCGCAGCGCGAACAGCTGCCAGACGAGCGGGCGCTCACGTAGGGGCAGGTGCGCGTAACGTGCGAGCACGATCGAGCCCGGAGAGATCCTGGCCCAGCTCCCGCGCTCGTCCACGACCGGAAGGCTGAGCCGCAGGCGGCGGATGGAGCCCGACTCGCCGATCCGCTCGAGGAACGCGAGGTACTCCGTGAAGCAGCCGAGCGCGATGTGCTGACCGTTGTCGGGCGGCGGCGCCGGATCGCCCTCGCGCGCGGGAAGCGTCTGCACCGCGCCGCCGAGCGTCGGCCTCGCTTCCAGCAGCGTGACGTCGTGTCCGGCGTCGAGCAGCTCGAGCGCGGCCGCGCAACCCGCAAGGCCTCCGCCCACGACCGCCGCCTTCACCGGCGCAGCCCTCCGCCGACGATCCGCAGCTTCGTCAACGCCGACAGGTGAGGCGGGCCGTCGAAGACGTCGAACCCGGAGGACTCGATCCGCTCGAGCGTCGCGCGGTAGAGACCGGCGAAGGTCGAGACGCACAGCGCACTGCGACCGTCGAGCGACGCCAGCAGGCCGAGACCGTCCTGGAGGTAGACGCGCGCACGCTCCGACTGGAAGGTGAGCAGCGCACGCCATGCATCCGTGACGCGGCCTGCAGCAATGTCGTCCTCCGACACGCCGAACGAAGCGAGCTCGTCCTGCGGTAGGTAGACGCGGCCGAGCTCCCAGTCCTCACGGACGTCACGGATGATGTTGATGAGCTGCAACGCGATCCCGAGCGTCTCGGCTCGCTCGACGTCGTCGGAGCCGTAGACGGCGACGCACGCCACCCCGACCGCACCCGCGACTTTCGTGCAATAGCCGCGGAGCTCGTCGAAGCTTGCGTAGCGGGTCTGCTCGAGGTCCTGCAGGCCCCCGTCCACTAACGCCTGCAACGCACCGGCGGGAATCGGGAAACGGCTGCGCGCATCTGCGAGCGCGACCGACATCGCGTCGCCTGCCGGCGAGTCGAGCCCTGCGCGTAGCAGCTCGAGCTGCTCCCGCTTCTCGTCCGGCGGCAGCTCGCCGTCGGCGGCGTCGTCGACGCGGCGCGCAAACGCATAGATCGCTGCGATGGCGCGCCGCTTCTCGCGCGGCAGCACCATGATCCCGTACGCGAAGTTGCGCGCGCGGCGACGGGTCAGCCGCTCGACCTCCGCGTATGCCTGCTCCGTGGTCATCGTGCAAACGCTGCCAGAGCGAGTCGGGTCCGTGACGGGCGTGGCCGCTGTGTGAACACGTCCCACCGTGCCGCCTCGAGCGCGTCGAGCGCCGCCAGCCCGCCGCGTGCGAAGAGCCCGACCGCTCGGCCCATGCGGCCGCCGATCCGTTCCTGCAGCACGCGTCCTCCGGCGAGGAGGCTCCGAGCGCGAGCCGCCTCGTACCGGAGCAGCTCGAGAAGCTCGGGGCTCGGGCGGTCGAGCACGGTCACGCCGAACCGACGGCGGTCCTCGAGCGGCAGATAGATGCGCCCGAGCTCGAGGTCGCGGGGCACGTCCTGCAGGAAGTTGACGAGCTGCAGGCCGGTGCAGACATCGTCGCTCGCGGCGACGAGCTCGGGCTGATCGTCGAGACGCAGCAGGCCGAGCACGAGCCGGCCGACCGGGTCGGCCGAATGGCGGCAGTACTCCTTCAGGTCGTCCCAGGTCTCGTACTCGGCGATGCGCTGATCCATCCGGTTCGCCTCGATCAGGCGCAGGAACGGCTCACGCGGAAGCGAGAACTCGTGGATGGTCGGCGCAAGCGCCTGCATCACCGGCCACGACGGCTCCCCTGAGTAGCAAGCGGCGAGCTCCCGCTCCAGGTCGTCGAGCGCGGCGAGTCGGTCGCCCTCGACCTCGTCGCCGAGTATGTCGACGAGTCTGGCGAACCCATAGACGGCGCGCAGGTGCGGCCGGAGGCGGCGCGGGAAGAGCACCGAGGCAACCGGGAAGTTCTCGGTCCTCGCGCGTCGGGCTACGACGGCAGCTTCCATCCCCACCAGCCTCACTGGCCTGGCCCCGCTGGTCAACCGGCCACGGTTGCCTAGGGTGGGCCGAAGGTGGTTCAATCACGAGGCGCCGCATCCGCCTAGACCCAGCCGGAGCGCGCGAAGAGGCCAACCAGGAGGGCGGTTGACTGACCGGGGGAACATCGCTGGGGACGGCTTGCGCAAGCACCCTGTGCTGGGCGTGGACACCGTGGGCGCCGCCCGTGTTGTTCGCCTGGGCGGCGAGCTCGACCTCTACAACGCGGCCCAGGTGCGCGCCGGGCTGGCCGAGGCCTGTGCCGACACTCCGGAGCGGGTCGTCGTGGATCTCAGCGAGGTCGAGTTCATCGACTCGACCGCACTCGGCGTCCTGATCGAGACGCGCACGAAACTCAACAACCGCGGCGGGCTCCTGCTCGCGGCGCCCGGCCTCGAGACACGGCGTGCGCTGCAGATCTCCGGGCTCGACAAGCTCTTCATCGTGCACGACACCGTGGAGGACGCACTGAGCGCGAAGGTCTAGCTACGCCATCGGGGCTGCAGCGGGCGCCTCTGACATGTCCTCGCGGCGTACCAGGGTGAGCGCCGCAATGAGCGCCAGGACGCCGAACACGGCCAGGCCCCAGAAGGCCCAGCTGTAGCCGCCGGTCAACGCCACCGGCAGGGACTTGCCGTCGGAGGTCAGCGATTTGAAGTGGGTCGTGAAGATCGTCGACGCCACCGCGGTCCCGACCGCGCCGCCGATCTGCTGCGACGTGTTGATCAGCCCGGATGCCAATCCGGCTTCGCGCTCCACGACACCAGCGAGCGCGGCAATCGAGACGGGGACGAACGCGAACGCGATCCCGACGCCGACCATCACATAGCCGGGCAGCAGATCGGACGCGAAGCTTCCATGCACCGGAATGTGGGCGTACCAGATCATCCCGGCCGTGAGTAACGCGAGGCCGATCACGATGATCGGCTTCGGCCCGAACCTCGTCGTCAAAGCCTGCGCGGCCCCGGCGGCGAGGACGGCCGTGCCGGCCGTTGCCACGAACGTTACGCCGGTCTTCAGAGCCGAGTAGCCGAGAACGTTCTGCACGTAGAGCGTGAGCAGGAAGAAGTTGGCGAAGATGACCGCGCCGAGAAGAAGACCGACCACGTTCGCCCCCGCGACCGTTCGCACGCGGAAGATGTGGAACGGCATCAGCGGGTCGTGGGCACGCCGTTCGTTGACGAGGAACCCGACGAGGAGCGCCCCTGAGGCGATCAGCAGGACGATCGTCCGCGCACTCCCCCAGCCGACGTCGGGTGCCCGCGAGATCGTGTAGACGAACAGCGCCAGACCGGCGCTGACCAGCACTGCGCCGAGCACGTCATAGCTCCGTTCGGCGCCTTCGCGCTTGCTCTCCGGGACGATCCGGGGCGCCAAGACGAGCACGAGAGCACCGACCGGCACGTTGACGAAGAAGATCCATTCCCAGCCCAGGTACTTCGTCAACAAGCCCCCGGCGAGCACGCCTACCGCCGCGCCGCTGCCGCCGAGCGCGCCCCAGATCCCGAGCGCCTTGTTGCGCTCCGCGCCCTCCTCGAAGCTCGTCATCACGATCGAGAGCGCAGCCGGCGTGATGATCGCGGCGCCGAGCCCTTGCACTGCGCGGGCCGTGATCAGCATTCCCTCCGATTGGGCAAGTCCACAGACGAGCGAGGCAAGCGTGAAGAGCGCCATCCCGACCATGAAGACCCGGCGCCGCCCGAGCAGATCCGCTGCGCGGCCCGCCAGCAGCAGGAAGCCACCGAACGCGATCGAGTACGCCGTGATGACCCACTGAAGGTTCTCGCGCGAGAAGTCGAGCGCGCGACTGATCGAAGGCAGGGCGACGTTGACGATCGAGACGTCGAGGATCGTCATGAAGAACGCCGTCGCGACGACGGCGAGGATTCTCCACCGGTGCGGGTTCGACGTCATGACAGGTCTAGGTTAATGCAGCGCTCGGAGGAGGCGCTCGTCGTCCTGCTCGTTGCGAATCGTGATGCGAATGCCGCCGCGAACGGGCCGCACGGCGAGCCCCTGGTTCAGCAGTTGGTCGGCGAGCCCTTGCGGCTCGTCGACAGGGACGTAGAGGAAGTTCGCGTGCGAGGGCAGCGGTGCGAAGCCGAGCCCACGCAGGCGTTCGGCGAAGCGCTCGCGCTCGTCGAGGATCGGCTGCACGTCCGGCGGCGACTGCAGCGCCGCGATGGCGAGTGCGGCGGACAGGGTCGAGAGCGGCGCCGGATGCTGCCGCTGGTTCAGCTCGGCGGCGACGTCGCGGCCTGCGAGCGCGTAACCCACCCTCGCGCCGGCGAGGCCGAACACCTTCGAGAACGTCCGGAGCACGATCACACCGTCTTCGATCAGGTCGGCCGCAGTGTCCCCCGCGTACTCGAAGTACGCCTCGTCGACGACGAGCGGCCGCGCGCCTGGAAGCTCACCGAGCTCGCCGGTGGGATTGTTGGGCCGGCAGCAGATCGTCAGCACCGGGTCCTCGTCGCCGACCTCCGCGCCCGCGACCCACACGGCGATCTGGAACATCGGGTACGTCGGATCGTTCGCGATCGCAACGCGATCGCCCGGGCCGGCGAACGCACGCGTGACCAGCAGGATCAGGTCGTCCGCGCCCGCACCGAGCACGATGTTCTCCGGCGAGACTCCGGCGTAGCGGGCGATCGCCTCCTCGAGCCGTGGATAGCCGCCGTGCGGATAGGTGTGGATCCGTGCGAGCTCTTCCGCGAGCGCTTCCGCACGAGTCGACGGCAGCAGGTGCGGCGACGTGTTGCCGTCGAAGCGAATGATCTCGGCAACCGGTAAGCCCACCCGCTGCGCGATCTCCTCCGTCGACGGAGCGTCGTACGAGAGGACATTCCCCGCCATCGGTCTCACGGGTGGGTGGGTTTCAACCCCTGTCGCGGAAGATGACGACGGGGCACGCGGCATGCTGTGCGCACTCGAGGCTGACCGAGCCCAGGAGCAGCCCGCTCAGCCCGTGTCCGTGCGAACCGACCACGAGCAGGTCGGCGTCGCGAGATGCATCGATCAGCGCCCTCGTAGGTTCGTCTTCCACGGCGATCGGCGCAACGTCCACGCTCATGGCGCTGCCGATCGACCTCGTCGACGACTTTCGCGACGAACTGCTGCGCGTCCGCCAGAGCTTCGAAGCTCAGACCGGGCAGATCTACCGGCGTCGCCGTCGTCGCATCGAGCACGGACACCGGTGCTTCGTAGGCGTGGAGTGCAACAACCTCGGCTCCGCGGGCGCGCGCATCCTCGACCGCCCAACGCAACGCGTTCTTCGACGCGTCCGAACCATCGATGCCGACGACGATCTTCTCCACTGTCTAAGGGTGGTACTGCTGATCGAGCGACAGGACATTGTCGTTCCTGATGCTGATCCAGAAGCCGGTCGAGATCGGCTCGAAGAGCGGCTTCGGAAACGGATTTTGACCGCTCGCCAGCTGGGAGAGCTCGGCGACCGTGATCGAGTCGCCGTTCACACCCTCTTTGAGCACGGTCACGTGCGCGTTCGACGGAACGTTGTACGTGTAGGCGCGCGTGCTCTCGTTGACCACGTAATTGTCGTTCGGCACGTCACTCGATCCCGTGTCCTCCAGGGCCGCCTGGCTCGCGGTCTTGCCGGTGAGGAGCCACGCAGGATCGAAGCGCAGCTCGTAGGCGCCGCCCTTCGGCTTGAGCGACTTGATGTAGCCGAACTCGACGACCTGGCGAGGCGCGCCGGGGCCGCTCTTCCCAGTGGCGGAGACGGTCACGGTTCTGGTGACAGTCTTCGTGCTTCCGCATCCGACCGCAACGAGCGACACGAGCGCGCAGCACGAGGATGATGCGCATCACTAGGCGATCCCGATCGACTGCGCGAGCTCGCGGGCGATCGCGTGCTCTCCTTCTTCGGTGCGGAAAGTCACGGGGCCGCCGAAGGGCGCGTTGGCAGTGACTTCGATTCTGCGGCCGGGCACGAGTCCAAGACTATGCAAGTAGCTCAAGAGCTCCGCGTCGTCGTCGGGCACATGAGCAACCCGCGCCGTTGAACCCGGCTGGAGCGACGCGACCGTCCGACTGTCGATCGTGGGCTCGAGTCGCAGCTCGGCGTCCGGGATCGGGTGGCCGTGTGGGTCGTGGGTCGGGTAGCCGAGCAAGGCGTCGATCCGTTTCTCGACCTCTTCGGACAGCGCATGCTCGAGCCGGTCGGCTTCTCCATGGACCTGGTCGAGCGGGACACCGAGCCTCTCGGCGAGGTACTGCTCGAGCAGGCGATGGTGGCGGATCACCTCGAGCGCGGCCTGGCGGCCGGAATCGGTCAGCGCAACGCCTCGATATGGGACGTGCTCGACCAACCCAAGGGTCGCAAGCCGCTTGAGCATGGTGCTCGCCGAGGCTGCGCTGACCTCCATCGCCTCGGCGACATTGGTCGTCGTCGCTCGGCTGCCGGCGGCCTCGAGCTTGTAGATCTCGCGGAGGTAGTGCTGGGTCGCCTCGGTCAGAGGCTCTGTCACGTTTGCGGGCATCTCGATGAAGTTTAGATTACTATCCGATTCGGATTTAGTGGCACCTAAAAAGCTTACTCGCAAAGGACTGATCGCCGGCGCCGCGCCGCTCCTCGTGGCAGGCCCTCTGGCCAAGCTGGCCCTCGCCGACAACCCGGCGGAGCACGACCACCTTCAACTCGCCTCTCACACGGGACACGGCCAGGCCGCACAGGGACATGCGGCGATGATCGGCGAGCAGGCTCCCGCGGTCGGCGGCCCGCGCGATCTCGACGCCCTTCTCTATCCGCCGAAGCCACTCCCATACCGGCGCGGGCGGGTGCGCGAATACACCCTGACGGCGGTCGACACGGACATCGAGATCGCGCCCGGAGTCTTCTTTCCGGCATGGACCTACAACGGCACGGTGCCGGGGCCCGTGATCCGCGCCACCGAGGGCGACCTGCTGCGCGTGCACTTCTTCAACGGCGGCTCACACCCGCACACGATCCACTTCCACGGCATCCACCCGGCGAACATGGACGGCGTCTTCGAGATCGTCCCGTCGGGCGGTCACTTCACGTACGAGTTCGAAGCGCGGCCCGCCGGCCTCCAGCTCTATCACTGCCACTCGACGCCGCTCAAGAAGCACATCCACAAGGGTCTCTACGGGGCGTTCATCATCGATCCGAAGGACCCGCGGCCGCCGGCGCAGGAGTTGGTGATGGTGATGAACGGCTACGACACCGACGGCGACGGCAGCAACAACTTCTACACGGTCAACGGCCGCAGCTTCTACTACGCGAAGTACCCGATCACCGTCAGACGTTCGCAACTCGTCCGGGTCTACCTCGCCAATCTGACGGAGTTCGACCTGATCAACAGTCTTCACCTGCACGGCGGCTTCTTCCGCCACCAGGCGACCGGCACCGGCGACCACTGGGAGTACACCGACACCGTCATGCAGTGCCAGGGGCAGCGCGGTGTGATCGAGATCGAGTTCGCCAACACGGGACACTTCATGTTTCACGCGCACCAGTCCGAGTTCGCCGAGCTCGGCTGGATGGGCTTCTTCAACGTCGTCGACTGATGGCCGCACGCGCCGACACCGCCCCCGGGAACGCACGCTGGCGCCTCTGGGCGCTCGGGCCGCTGCTGCTGCTCATCGCCGTCGTCGCCGCGTTCTCGGCGTGGGGCGACTCGGTCACCGGTCTGCTCGGCAGCAACCCACCACCGCTGGATCAGGTCGACGTCCGTCGCGTCGAGTTCAAGCCGGGCGAGATCCGAATCAGGGTGACCAATCCCCAGCGCGAGGACCTGACGGTCGCCTCCGTCACGGTCGACGACGCAATCGTCCCGTTCACCCTGGACGGCCCGGCGACGTTGGGCCGGCTCCGCTCGAGCACGATCGTCGTTCCGTACGACTGGGTCGAGGACGAGCCGATCTCCGTCGGAGTCACCAGTTCGACGGGGATCGAGACGATCAAGCAGATCCCCGCCGCGGTCGAGACCCCGCAGCCGTCGATCACGCGGGCCACCGGGTATGCCGCGATCGGCTTCCTGGTCGGCGTCGTGCCGATCGCGCTCGGTCTGCTCTGGCTGCCGTCGCTCCGCCGCGCGGCGCCGAAGTGGCTCACCGCGTTCATGGCGCTGACTGCAGGCCTCCTCACGTTCCTTGCAGTCGAAGCACTCTCCGAGTCGCTTCAGCGCCAGGCAGCATTGCCGGCGGGCCTGGGCGGCGCCGGCGTCGTGTTACTCGGTGTCGCGATCAGCTGGCTCGGGCTGACGGCGGTTTCGCACACGCTTTCGAAGCGGGGCAAGAGCGGTGAAGGAGCGCTCGGCGGGCTCGCACTGGCGACGCTGGTGGCGATCGGGATCGGGCTGCACAACTTCGGTGAAGGGCTTGCAATCGGCACGTCGTTCGCGCTCAGCGAGCTGGCGCTCGGCAGCTTCTTGATCGTCGGCTTCATGATCCACAACATCACCGAGGGCCTCGGCATCGCGGCGCCGATCGCCGACGGCGGCAAGACATCCTTTGCGCGACTGGCGACCCTGACTCTCGTTGCGGGCGCGCCGGCGATCCTCGGAGCCTGGCTCGGCGGTTTCATCACCAGCGATCTCCTCGCCGTCCTCTTCTTCGCCGCAGCGGCGGGCGCTGCCTTCCAGGTCGTCACGGAAGTCGTCCGTTACGTCGCGCGGAAGGCACCGGGAGGGATCACGTCCCCGTACGTCCTCGGCGGCTTCATCGCCGGGATCGCCGTGATGTACGTCACGGGCCTGATCGCGGGCTAACGGCCAGTCAGAGCCGACGCCCAGATTCGAACTGGGGACCCCTTCATTACGAGTGAAGTGCTCTACCAGCTGAGCTACGTCGGCGAACGGCTCAGTCTAGCGCTGCTATTTCGCACTTGAACCTACGGAGCTTGTCCGCCGCCGACGAGCGCGCGGAGGCTTTCGTAATCCTCGCGACAGGCCGGGCAGCCGGACAGATGAGCACGCAGGCCGGGCGCGGCCGCATCTGCGTCGGCTCCTGCGAGCTCGAGCTCGACATAGCGGTCGAGCTCCGCGAAGCACTCGTCGCAGCCGACCTCGCGTTCGCCAGGCCCGAGCAGCCTCCCGAGCACTTGCTTTGGATCAGGTCGTTCCATCACAGCTCCTTCGTCTCTGCCATCAATCCGTTCGCGGCGAGGTGTCGCCGCAGCTTCGCGCGTGCGTCGTGCAAGGTCTTGTAGAGCGCGCCGCGTGTCGTCCCGAGTCGATCCGCGAGGACGTCGATCGGCACGCCGTTCACTGCCAGAGCAACGAGAACCTTCCGTTGCTGCGGCGTCAGCACCTCGTCGATCGCACGCGTGACGCTCGTCAGCAACTCCGACTGCTCCGCTTCCCGTTCGGGCGACGCGAGCGAGCTGGCCAGTACCTCCCAGCTCTCCGGCTCGAGCGGCAGCTCTCGCCCTTGCCAGGCAAGGCGGCGAAGCTTCACGGCGGCTTCGTACAGGCCGAACTTGTAGACCCAGGTCGTGAATCGGCTGAGGCCGCGGAAGTCATCGAGATGCGCGAGCACGCTCATGAGCGCGTCATCCGCAGCCTGAACGGCGACGTCCTCGAGATCGTCGCCTCGCAGATGCGGCAGCATCGGCCGCCGTCGCCTGACCTCGAACTGCGCCGCGCGGAGGAGAAGCATGTGCAGGCGCGCAACGGCAGCGTCGTGGGCGGTCCCCGTTGCACGCAGATCACGCAACCATTCCTGCGACTCGGTATCGAGAGGCGTCTCCACTGCGATGGGAACGGTCTCCACGCGAGCGACGCTACCAACGGCAGCCCTCACGCCGCGCCCCACTTCCCTTCGAGCGGCGCGAGGATCCGCGCCGCCATGTCCGGTCGGCACCCACGCTCGACGAGCTCGATCAATGCGTGGATGTCCCAGTGCTCGTCGGCGGCCAGGCGCGAAGCGAGCCCAAGGCTGAAGCCGGCGCCGGTCAACTGGTCCCGTCGCCAGCGCACGACTTCAGCCGTCCGCACGTCGTTTTCTGTCGCGACGCGCATGTCTAACTCGAGAACCGCTTCGGAAACTGGCCGATGATTCCGGTCGACAGCATGTCCGCCATGTGAAGTGCCTGGCGGTGGATCTCGTCGTACGCCTTGACGTCGGCAGTCCAGTTCTGTGTCAAGCGTGCAACGACCTCGTCGGTCGTGAGGCGAAGATGGTCGTGCAACATCGCTTTCATCGGGCCGAGCTTCCAGAAGTGCGGAGTTCGCCCGGTTGAGCAGCGCCGCGATCTTGTCGGCGTTCGCCGTCCAGCGTGCCTGCTGGACAGTCACGGCGGCGTTGTCGCCTTCGAGTGCGGCGGCGATCAAGTCGGCGGCGATGAGGATGTGCTCTCGTAGAAGCGTCGTGAGCTGTTTGCCGGCGGCCGCACCGTAGTACGGCTTGATCGCGTTGCCGATGTCGGTCTGGTTCCTCAGGAGCCGTGCCACGGTTGCCGGCGTATCGGGTGATTTCGTGGTCAGGCTGATGACGGCGAGCCGCGTCCACGTGACGTGCTCCTCCCACAACCGGCGCTGGTCCTGCCGCAGAGCGAAGCTCCGGTCCACCGTCGCATGCTGGTGGTGCACGGTCGCGGCATTGGCGGTCATGTCCATGTGGTGGCCGCCGGACAGGGCGAGCGCAACGAGCGCACTGAAGAGTGCGATCAGCATCGTCAGCGCCAGCGGAATCGGTCGGTGTACTCGTCTCTCGGTCATGCTCGGACTCCTTCTTCGAAAGGGAAATGGGCCGACCGGTGCCGCAGGCCGACGAGGCTCGCGGCCAAGACCAGTCCCGCTGCTTCGATCGCCTTGGTCGCCAGAGCGAGTCCGTCGACTGGCTCGGTCTCGGGGTGAAGAACGGGCAGGCCGTGCCAGACGACGAGCCCATAGCTCACGAGCAGCCCCGCCAGCGTGAGCGCGGCGGCGGCCGCTGCCGGACGTGGATCGGAGAGGAACGTGAGCGCGCCGACGAGTGCGGCGAGCAAGACCGTCGCGGCGATGAAGCCGCAGCCGGCCGCGACGCTCTCACGGAGATGCTCCGGCACGAGTGCGCCGTGGATGCCGGCGCTCACGCCGCATGTGACGATCAGCAGATCGCGTTTCAGGCCGGCACTCATTTGACGATCACCTTGCCGCGCATGTCCTGCGAGTGCAGCGTGCAGACGTACTTGTACGTTCCTGCCTTCGCGAAGCGGATCGTCACGCTCTTGCCCCGGTCAATCTTGTGGTCAGCCCCGTCTTCGACCTTCACGGTGTGGGTGAAGTTGTCGTGGTTCGTCCAGGTGACCGACGTCCCGGCTTTGATGACGATCGCTCCCGGGTCGAAGCGATAGCTCTTCGGCAAGTCGACGCGATTCGTCGCGACCGGAACACCGAGCCCCGTACCGCCGCAGCCCGCCGCGAATGCGGCGGACACGGCGGTCGCCAGGAGGGCGGCGATTCGACGCCTCGTCAACGGCTTGCCTCGAGAGCCGGCCGGCGCGCAGCCGCGACCTGCATCACGGCCGATGCGAAGACGAGCACGAACGCGACCAGGTCGAGTACTTCGCTGATGGTGTGTGCGAAGAGGAAGACGGTCCAGTCGAGGTGGTATGTCATGTAGGAGACCTCGGCGGCCGCGAAGAGCGAAAACGCCCAGCCAAGGCCCGGTAGCTCGCGTTTGAACGCGGCCCACGCGAATGCTGCGCCAACTGCGAAAGCTGCGATGTGGACGGTGAGAAAGAACCCCGTCGGTAGATCGTTGATCCAGGAACCCCAAGGCATATGCCCTCCTTGTCGTGTTGAACCGTTAGTGACGCGCCGCGTGCGGTTCTTACGACCTGGGTTCCGAACTACTTGTCCTTGCCGTGCTCCTTGTCGTTACGGGGCTTGTCCGGCTTAGCGCCGCCCTGGTCTGAGTTGGCTGCGCCGGCGTCGACGGTTGCGGTGTCGCTGTTGCCCTTGCCGCTGCCGTTGGCGTACTTCTCGGACTTCTCCTTGTCGCTGCCGCGGCCCTGCTCGGGCTCCTGCGCGGGCGGGTCTGCGACCGGAGCGGGCGTCGGCTCGGTCGGCAGTGTCGTCGACTGCGGCGTGCGCTCTTCCTTCTCAGCGTTGCCGTTGTCGTTGTCGGCAGGGGCGGAGGTGGGCGCAGTCGGTACGGGGACGCTTGCAGCCGGCAGGAGCGTTGGCTCGGGCTGACTAGACACGAGTGCGGGCACGGGCAGTGGTGCCGGCTCGGACGAAGGCTGGGCGGGAGCCGGCGCGCTCGTCGTCGCGTCGGGATGCGATGGCGGGAGAACTACCGGCCTCGGCAGATTGCGCTCGCTGAAGTTCGCGTGGCCAGGTTGTGTCGTGCGCCGGAACGCGAGCGAACCGGTCGTCGCAACAACGCTTGGAGCGATCCTCGGAGCGCTCCGACGAGTGACGTGCCGAGTCGCAGCAGGGACCGGCTTGACGGCCGACGTGTGGCCGGCGTGCCTGGGCATTTCGGTCGCGGCTGTCACCGCGGTTGCGGCTACCGCCACCGCGGTCACCGCAACTTTTACGGCTGCCGCGCCGCCGCCGCCGAGTAGTGCTTTCACGAATGCGATTGCACCACCGACGTCGGCGCCGCGGCGCAGCCGTTTCTTCCACGAGTCTGCGTCCGACTCCAGGCCCTGAGCGAGCGCACGACGTGCGCGGAAGATCAGTGTCTCGACGGCGGCCTGCGTGAGGCCGAGCTCGGTCGAGATCTCGCGGTATGTGAGCCCCTGCCACTCCCGCAAAAGGATCGCGCGCCTCTGGTTCTCCGACATCGTCTCGAGGACGTCCTGCAGGCCGATCAGCTCGTCACTGACCTGCTCGCGTCCCGGGATGACTTCCTGGAGCACCTCGAAGTTGTTCGGAGCCTCGATCTTGCCGCGGCGCCAGGAGGAGCGCCGGCGAGAGAGGCACACGTTGTGCGCGATCTTGAACAGCCAGGCGGATTCGAGCTCGGGGACGATCCCGCGGGAAAGCCCACGGAAGGCGTTCATGAACGTCGTCTGGACGGCGTCCTCCGCCTCCTCGCGTGACCCGAGCTGATGGAGGCAGTAGCCGTGGATCTGAACGGCGTAGCGCTCGTAGAGGTCGCCTGCGGCATCGGCGCCCGGAGCGAAAGGTCGCTCGACGCGGGTTGCCCGACCTATAGATGGTTCTGCGGCCACCTGTCCTCCTGCTGCGGTCCGAGCGCTCCGCCCGGAGGCGCTCGTAAACCGAGTGTCGGCATCCCCCAGAAGGAGGACGACCCTAGAACGAGGGGTCGCTACGCGAGGACGGGAGTGGCCCCGAGCTCGCGCCGGAGCTGGACGAAGAGCGCCTCGAGCGCGAGGGGCGGGCTGAGGTTGAACTCCTCGAAGGCCCGCCAGGTCTCGCGAACTAGCTCGCAGGCGCGCTCCGCGCCGGCCAGGCGCTCGGTCGTGCCGTCACGGTCGAGGAGCTCGCGCCGGTCCGCGTGGACGACAGCGCGCTCGGCGCCGACCGCGACGACGACCAGGTCGCGGTACCAGGAGGCGAGCTCCTCCAGCGAGGCGAGCAGCTCTTCCCGTTCGGCGCCGCGGGCTGCGCGACGGACGCGCTGCTCCGCCTCGCGGGTCGGGAGGTCGAGCAGCTCGAGTCCTTCCTCGGCTCTCCGCTTCGCCTCGGCACCGCACTCCTTGGCACCGTCGAGAATCCGCTGCGCTGCCGCGCCCGGCTCGAACTCCGGTTCCGAATAGACGGAGCGCGCGACCTCGAGCAGTGCCTCACGCCGGCGGGCGCTCTCGGGATCCAGCAGTCGGGCGGCGCGATCGAGGCGCCCTGATGCAAGTCGTGCGAGCGACGCCGCCTGGTCGGGATCGAGCCCCGGTGCGCGCGCATCGATCTCTTCACGGATCGCCCGCTCGGAGAGTCGCGTGAACGGAACGAGCTGGCAGCGCGACCGAATCGTGTCCGGCAGCGGCCCGAGGTCGTCGGCGACGAGGACGATGACTGCGTACGGCGGCGGCTCCTCGAGATCTTTGAGCAGCGCGTCGGCGGCGTCCTCGTTCATCGTCTCCGCGGCGTAGACGAGATAGACGCGGCGGTCGGCTTCGAACGGCCGCATGTGCAGGTCGCGCCGCAGCTCGCGGATGTCGTCGATACGGATCTGGTCGCCGACGGGCTCGATGAGATACACGTCGGGATGCGAGCCGCGCTCGACGCGCCCGCGGTCCCCGATCAGCTCGCCGGCGAAGGCGATCGCGGTGGCGCGTTTCCCTACGCCTGGAGGTCCATGGAAGAGGTACGCGTGCGCCGGGCCTTCGTCGGCGATCGCGGCGCGGAGCAGCCGCTTCGCCTCGGCCTGTTCAGAAATGTTCTCGAAGATGTCCACGGATTTCCTCGTGCAGTTGATCAGGCGGCCGCGTCCCGTCGAGGAGGACGACACGATCCGCGTACTTCCCCGCGACTATGCGGTATCCGTCGGCTACACGCTGCCGGAACTCCCGGCCCTCGCGCTCGATCCGGTCGGGGCTCTTGCCGACACGTTCCGCTGAGGTGTCGGGGTCGATCTCGAGGACGAACGTGAAGTCCGGCAGGAGGTTGCGCGTCGCGACCCTGTTCAGCTCGTAGACCTCCTCGATCCCGAGATCGCGCGCGAAGCCCTGGTAGGCGAGCGAGGAGTCGACGTACCGGTCGGAGACGACGTCCTGCCCGGCATAGAGGGCGGGGCCGATCACGCGGTCGACGAGCTCGGTCCGCGCCGCCGCGAAGAGCGCCGCCTCGGCCCACGGGCTCATCTCCATCCCCTCGAGGAGCAGGCGTCGCACCTCCTCGCCGAGCGGGGTGCCGCCCGGCTCTCGCGTGGCGACGACGTCGCGGCCGGCCGCGCGCAGCGACTCGACCAGGAGCTCTGCCTGCGTGGTCTTGCCGGACCCGTCCAGGCCTTCGAAGGTGACGAACACCGCCGTCCGTACGATACGGCGCGTGCGGGCAGTCGTGACAGGAGGAGCAGGCTTCATCGGGTCGCATGTCGTGGACGCGCTACTCGCGGCCTGGGACGAGGTGCACGTGCTCGACGACTTCTCCAAGGGGAAGCGCGAGAACATCCCGGACGGCGTTCGTGTCCACGAGGGCGACATCCGCAGCGAGGCCGAGCGGGTGTTCGACGGGGTGCGCCCGCAGGTGTGCTTTCACCTGGCGGCTCAGGCTGACGTCCGCGTGTCGGTTGAGCGGCCCGACTTCGACGCCGACGTGAACGTCATCGGCACCGTGCACGTCCTCGAGGCGGCGAGGAAGCACGGGACGAAGATCGTGTTCAGCTCGACCGGCGGCGCGATCTACGGAGAGTGTGACGCGCCTGCGCGCGAGGACCACCCGCGGGCGCCGCTTGCGCCGTACGGGGTGTCCAAGCTCGCCGGCGAGGAATACATCGCCGCGTACAACCGCCTCTACGGGGCCGAGCACGTCACGCTTCGCTTCGGAAACGTCTACGGACCGCGGCAGGATCCGAAGGGCGAAGCGGGAGTTGTCGCGATCTTCATCAAGCGACTGCGAGAAGGGGGAACACCAAGGATCTTTGGGGACGGGACGCAGACGCGCGACTACGTGTACGTGGGGGATGTCGTCGCGGCCACGCTCGCCGCGGCCGGACATGGCGGTGGCGTGCTCAATGTCGGCACGGGCGCAGAGACGTCGGTGCTCGAGCTGTACGAGCGGATCCAGCGCATCGCCGGCGTGGAGCGTGAGCCGGAGTTCGCGGAGTCGCGACCCGGCGAGCTGCAGCGCAGCGTCCTCGACCCGTCGCTCGCAAAGCGGGAGCTCGACTGGGAGCCGCAGCACTCGCTCGACGAAGGCCTCGCGGAGACGTGGGCCTGGATCTCCTCGACCTAAGGGACTTGTCCCTCCGCACGGGACCGCGGCGTGCCGCCGTCGAACATATGCGCCCTTCCGCAGAAAGCCGTGTCCCGCCCAGCCACCTGTGGAAGAGAAGTCACACATTCGTCACACCCATCTCGTCCTTGCGAGCCACGTCCGGGACCTGTTCCTACCGGCTATGTCCGGGGACAGTCCCCGACCTGAGACGTACGAACAGGTCCGGGGCGGCCTAGTGCGCGATCGGTTTCTGACTGGTTAGAAGGAGCACGCCCGCGCGGGACGAACTCGCTCCGAGCGATGCAGCACGCTCAAGACCTCGAGCTCGACCTCGACGTGATCCGGCCCTGGCGCCGCGCGACGATCGCCGTCAGCGCCGTCGCCACGCTCGAACTCGTCGTTCTCGCCGCGATCGCGATCGCGCTGCTCGGCAACCCGCTGTCGAATCATCTGCAGGAGACCGCCGCCGTCGCCGGCACGCCTCGCGTTCGCACCACGCACCCCGCGCCGCCCAAGAAGGCGGCGCTCGAACGCGCCGACACGTCGGTGATGGTCCTGAACGGCGGTGGCCAGTCCGGCGCAGCTCACGCCGCGGCCGACCGGGTGAGCGCAGCCGGCTACCAGCTCGGCCAGATCGGCAACGCCGCCGGCGACACGCCCCGCACGCTGATCATGTACCGCCCCGGCTACGAAGCCGAGGGAGCGAGGCTCGGACGCGACCTGCGCGTCCGCCTCGTCCGGCCGCTCGACGGGATGCACCCCGCCCAATTGCTGGGCGCGCACCTCGTCCTGATCATGGGCAGGTAGCCGGGTCGATCTTGCAGCGCGCTTGATCGAGCGGACCGCCCTTCAAGCTGGCCGGCCCGTAGCTGTCGAGCGTGTACGAGTGATTCAGGTCGCGGTAGGCGGCGCGGGGGCGGTTGATGAACAACTCGAAGGCGCCGAGCTGGTACCAGGTCTCCGGATTCGTGGGCTCGAGGTCACGCGCGCGCCTGTAGAGCTGGAGCGCCTTCGCGTCCGGCTCGAAGAGCGCTTCCAGGAACAGCGCGTCCACCGACAGCGGATTGAACGCGTGCGCGGATCGAGCCTCGGTCAACGCCAGTCCGGGCTTGTTGCGGGCGATCGCGTCGTTCGCCGCAGCAACGCGGTTCGCGGCCAGCCAGGGTGACGTCAGGGAATACAGCACGGCCAGGGCACACAGGGCGGCGGCGGCGGAGAAAAGCCACCGGCGCGCAGGAGTTGGAGTCGTGGGACCGCCCGACACGAGTGCTCCCAAGGTGAGGAACAGCGGTCCCTGAACAGCGATGAAGTCCCAGTCGATGTCCACCCACGAATGCACGAAACAGAGCGCCACCGCCAGCGAAAGGGCCAACCACGCCCGCGTTCGCTCGCGCCGGAGAATCCCCATCACGGCCGCGACCACGACCGCCGCGTAGAGGAGGAAGCCGACGACGCCGGTCTCGCTGAGGAACTGCAAAGGCACCGAGTGCGGCTCCGTCGTCGCCAGTGTCGAATGGCGCTCGACGCGGTCGACCAGCTCGAACGTCCCCGCCCCGGTCCCCCGCAGTGGCTTGTCGGTGAATGCGTTCCACGACTCGGTCCACCAGCGCCAACGGTTGCTCGAGCTCGCGCTGATGATCCGACCCGGCGTCTCCTCCACCTGTGCGCTGACCTTGTTCGTGAACTCGTGCCAGCGCTCACTGACGAAATCGGCGGGGCCACCGGCGCGCACCACCGCAGCCCCGAGGGCGACGAGCACCAAGACGACAAGCGCAATCGCAGCACCCCGCGCAACGCGCGGGTCGACGGCTCGCGAGAACACGAAGCGCGACGCGAAGCCGACGACGATCGCGCCGATGAGTAACACCGCCCCGAACACGAGCCCGTCGCGCACGCGCGTGTGATGTGACTCTGCGTCGGAGCTGATCCCGGGAAGCAAAAGCGCAACCGCGGCAACGACAGCACCGATGATCCACGCAACCGCGAGCGGGCCGAGCGCAGCGAGCCGATCGCGATCGAGCCAGAGCCAGACAAGCGCAGCGGCGACCGTCAGCACGATCCCCACACGCGAGTACGTCAGAACCGTGACGACGAGTGCCGCATAGAGCAATAGCGCGCCGCCAAGCCGAGCGCGCCGGTCGTGTCGCGGGCCGACCGCCCACAACCCGAGCGGCACCGATGCCGCCCCAAGCAACGCCAGCTCGTTCCAATACTCAACCGGATAACGCAAACGAGCCAACCGCCCGTAGTCCGGATAGAGACCGGGAATCACCTTCGCCGCGAGCGCCCAGACGAACAACGCACCGAGCAACGCGCACGCAACCGCCGCGAAACGACGCAGCGGCACGCCGGACAAAAGCGCCCCAACCGCGGCGAACGCGAAGTAGACGAGACCACGGTTCGTGTAGTCCCACGAACGACTCGGCTGGATCGACCACGCGATCGACGCCCCCTGCCACACCACGAACGCGGCGAGCGCGCAAAAGAAGACGGCGCCCCAGAACGACAGTCGCGGAGGCCGCCAGGCCCAGCCGACCGCAGCCACCACGACCGCCGGCACCCCGATCCAGAACAGCCGTGACTGGCTCGACCCGTCGCTGAAGAAGAGCGCCGCGAAGCTCAGCCCGGCGGCCGCGACTCCCCAGGCGACGGGCCGGCGCATTGCGCGCGAAGCTAACAGAGCCGTAGGCCGAATCCAGGAAACGGGGTCCCGCGTTCGAACACCAATGAATGCAGGGACTCCCGCTTACAAAGCGCTTACAACTGACTCATGGGAGGCACACGGCCATCCGGCAAGGTAAGCAAGATCGTCGTTAGAGTCTCGCGCAAGCCGCAGTCCGGCACACGCATGCCCAGATTCTCCAAGCCCCTCATCCTCCTCGCTCTAGCCGCAGCCATCGGCGCCTCACTCGGCGGCACACAGCCTGCTCAGGCGAAGTCGTTGAGCAGGTGCTCGTCGGCGTTGATCAACGACTGGCTCTTCGACGGCCGCATCGACAAGACGTATCCCGTGCACTGTTATCGAGAAGCGCTGAAAGACGTTCCCGAGGATCAGATTGTCTATGGGACGCTGCGACAGGATCTGACACGCGCGCTCCAGTCCGCCGTTCGCCAGAACGGTGGACACGTGACGGACGACACGCTCGTGGTGCCGGTCGCCTCGAGCGACGGCGGCGACCCCCCGAACGGAACGAGCGACAGCAGTGACCAGGGCTTCGTCCACTGGGTCGCGCACGCGCTCGGTCCCAATACGGCGGAATCCATTCCGGTCCCGCTCCTCATCCTCGGCGGGCTCGCCTTGGCCCTGATGGCGGCCGCCGGGGTGAGCCTGATAGCGCGCCGGGTGCAGGCCCGCAGGGCAGCAACGGATCCGCCTCCATCGGCTCTCTGAGAGAGGCCGAAATCCCGCTTCGCTAGCGGCCTCGCGGCTACCATAGGTGTTACGTCCGGGGCTGTTTCTATGGTCCAGATCCCGATCGGCGGCGCCTTCAGAAGACGCACCACCACACCGATCGAGACTTGATATCCGTAGGACTAGCTCTCGGGAGGGACAGCAATGGCGACCGCCAAGGACATAGAAACTCAGGCACCGGCCACACCTGTGGCTGAGAACACCGTCGTGGACGAAACGGCGAGCCTGGCCGTGCGCCGCTACTTCACGATCCCGGGCCGCGACCCGTTCGACGAGATCGACTGGGAGATCCGCGACGCCTTCATCCCCGGCAAGGAGAAGCCGGTCTTCGACCAGAAGGACGTCGAGTTCCCGAAGTTCTGGTCGCAAACTGCGACAAACATCGTCGCCCAGAAATATTTCCGCGGCCGCATGACCTCGCCCGAGCGCGAGCGGAGCGTCAAGCAGATGATCGGCCGCGTCGTCGACACGATCACCGGCTGGGGCCGCGCCGACGGTTACTTCGCCACCGAGGAAGAGGCCGAGACCTTCGAGGCCGAGCTGAAGGCGATCCTCGTCAACCAGCTCGCCTCCTTCAACTCGCCGGTCTGGTTCAACGTCGGCTTCGAGGAGAAGCCGCAGTGCTCGGCCTGCTTCATCCTTTCGATCGACGACTCGATGGATTCGATCCTCGACTGGATCCGGCGCGAGGGCGTCATCTTCCGCGGCGGCTCCGGCTCCGGCGTGAACCTGTCGACCCTCCGCTCCTCGAAGGAGCAGCTCTCGAAGGGCGGCTACGCCTCCGGGCCTGTCTCCTTCATGCGCGGCGCAGACGCGTCGGCCGGGACGATCAAGTCCGGCGGCAAGACGCGGCGCGCGGCGAAGATGGTCGTGCTCGACGTCGACCATCCCGACATCTCGGAGTTCATCTGGTGCAAGGCGTACGAGGAGCGCAAGGCGCGCGTCCTCGAGACGGCCGGCTACGACATGTCGCTCGACTCGCCCGACTGGGCGTCGATCCAGTACCAGAACGCCAACAACTCCGTGCGCGTCAGCGACGCGTTCATGGAGGCCGTCGAGGCCGACGGCGACTGGAACCTGACGGCGCGCACCGACGGCGCAGTCGTCGAGACGGTCAAGGCGCGCAAGATCCTGAAGGACATGGCCGAGGCGGCCTGGCAGTGCGCCGATCCCGGCGTGCAGTACGACACGACGATCAACAACTGGCACACGCTCCCGAACACGAGCCGCATCAACGCGTCGAATCCGTGCTCGGAGTACATGTCGATCGACGACAGCGCCTGCAACCTCGCCTCGCTGAACCTGATGAAGTTCCGCCGCGAGGACGGCGAGCTCGACGTCGAGGCCTTCTCGCACGCGGCCGACGTCATGTTCCTCGCGCAGGAGATCGCGGTCGGCAACTCCTCGTATCCGACGCCTGAGATCGAGCGGAACGCCAAGGCGTTCCGTCAACTGGGGCTCGGCTACGCGAACCTCGGTGCTCTGCTGATGGCGCGTGGGCTTCCTTACGACTCCGACGAGGGGCGCGCTTACGCAGCTGCGATCACGGGGTTGATGACGGGCCGCGCGTATCGCAAGTCGGCCGAGATCGCGAGTCGGATGGGGCCGTTCGAGGGCTACAAGCCGAACGCTGCGGCGATGATCGGCGTCATGGCGCAGCATCGCGCGGCGGTCGGGAACATCCAGGACTCAGACGTGATTCCGGCCGACCTGCTGTCGGCTTGCCGTCAGGCATGGGACGACGTCCTGAATCTCGGCGAGGTGCACGGCTACCGCAACGCGCAGGCGACCGTCTTGGCACCGACCGGGACGATCAGCTTCATGATGGATTGCGACACGACCGGCGTCGAGCCCGACTTCTCGTTGGTGAAGTCGAAGAAGCTCGTCGGCGGCGGCGAGATCACGATCGTGAACAAGTCGGTGCAGATGGCGCTCGAGAAGCTCGGCTACACGCCGGCCGAAGGCGAAGAGATCGTCGCGTTCGTCGACGAGCGGAACACGGTCGTCGGCGCGCCGTACGTGAAGTCCGAGCACTATCCGGTGTTCGACTGCGCGGTCGGCGATCGCGCGATCCACTACACGGGCCACACGAAGATGATGGGCGCGGTTCAGCCGTTCATCTCCGGCGCGATCTCGAAGACCGTGAACCTGCCCGAGGCTGCGACGGTCGACGAGGTGGCGAAGCTCTTCGTCGACTCGTGGAAGCTCGGCGTGAAGGCGATCGCGATCTACCGCGACAACTGCAAGGTCGCGCAGCCGCTGTCAGGCAAGAAGGACGGCGGTGCAGCCACGCTGCTCGACGCCGCGACCGCAGCTCCGCCTCTGCCGGCGTCGCGCAGGCGCCGCCTGCCGGACGACCGGCAAGAGGTCGGCCGCAAGTTCCGCGTCGGCGACTACGAGGGCTACATCCACGTCGGTCTGTACGAGGACATGACGCCGGGCGACATCTTCGTGGACATCGCCAAGGAGGGCACGACCCTTGCCGGCCTGATGAACTCGATCATGATCTCGGTGTCGCTGGGCCTGCAGTACGGCGTGCCGCTCGAGGTGTACGTCTCGAAGTTCGCGCACATGCGCTTCGAGCCGAGCGGGATGACGAACGACCCGGACATCCGAGCCGCGAAGTCGATCGTCGACTACATCTTCAGGTGGATGGGCAAGAAGTTCCTGACCGTCGACCAGCAGGAGGAAATCGGAATCCTGTCGGCCGAGGTGCGAGCCCGCCTGGCGGAGGGCTATCGCAACGGCGGGGACGCTCCTGCATCTCTCAAGGCGCCGGCGGAGATGGCCCCACCCGGGCAGACCGCGCTCTTCAACGCGTTCGAGGATGCGCAGGAGTGCGCGAAGTGCGGCGGGCGGATGGTGCGGACCGGCTCGTGTTACACCTGCCGCGACTGCGGCACGAACACGGGTTGCTCATGAAGACTCGTCCCGTGATGCGTCTCCGGCCGCCGTCACCGGCGCTGGTCATTGCCTGTCTCGCGCTCGCGGTCGCGCTGAGCGGAGGTGCCTACGCGGTCTCGACTGCGCTGCCGCGCAACAGCGTCGGCCCGGCTCAACTGAAGGCGAACGCCGTCAACTCGGTCAAGGTGAAAGACCGGTCGCTGCGCTCGGTCGATTTCGCGGCTGGCCAGATCCCAGCGGGCCCGCAGGGACCTGCGGGTGCGGCCGGGCCGCCGGGTACGAGCGGGCTGCAGCAGATCTCGTCGACCAGCGTCTCCAATAGCACCCCGCTGAAAAGCTTCCAGCTGGATTGCCCGTCCGGCAAGCGCGCGATCGGCGGGCGGCGGCACGCTGACCGGCACGATCACGAACACGTTCCTCTCGACGAGCCGACCATCCGATGCCGGCACGGGTTGGATCGCGGCCGGACACGAGTCGAGCGCCGGGAACGGCGGCAACTGGGCCGTGCAGACCTGGGTCGTCTGCGCGGTCGTCGCTCCCTAATTGCAGTAGGGCGCTTCGCCCAGATCTCGACCTCGCCGCCGAGGTGCTCGCTCAGTCGCTCGAGCCGATGCACCGGCGACGGACCGAACAGCAACGGCACGCGGGCGAAGCTCTCCAGACTCACTCGCGGATCATCTTCAAGCGCCGGTACTCTGGCGCGCCATGGCCCTGGGCCGACCCCGATTGATCCTGGCCGCGCTCGCGGCCATCGGCCTGCCCGCCGTCGCGGCCGGTTGCTCGTTCGAAAGCCAGATCGCGGTTCGGTTCCTCGGCAGTGCGCCGGTCGTGGTGAAGCAGTCCACCAAGGTGGATGTCACTCCGCAACGCGTGCAGGGAACGACGACACGTGCCGGACAAGTCGTCCGGATCGACTGCTCGATCACGGGCATCTACGACGTCGACGATCCGACCGGACCTGCCGTGCTGGTTCAGCTCTACGTCGTCCATCTGCGCACGCGGCCATTGTCGCGCGGAACTCCCTACCAGCTCGATTGCGCGGGTCCACTGATCGTCGAGCTCCCGACCGATGCGTCGGACATTCGGGCAACGACGACAAACGCGTCCGGGTCCCAGGTGGCGCTCCCCGTGCAGGCTTCGCTCACTTCGCTGTCGCTCGCGTTCGGAAAGCGACTCCGCGCGGAGCCGGGGATGCACTTCGCCCTCGTGGGACAGCCTTCGCTCGCAGCCGGCGCCCACACGGCTGAGCTCACCTTCAGCCTCTCCGAGGCCCGCTCATTCCGGGAGAAGGTGCTTTACACAGCCTCGGTCTCGTGCGGCCGCTCGAAATACCTGCAACCGATCCGCCCGCTCGTCACCACCATGGCGCGCGCACGGGCACTCACGCTCCAGGCGAACGCGCCCAGCGTGCCCATCCCGCACCTCTTCGGCGGGATCCGCGCCTACGGCCAGGCGACGCGCACGCTCTCCTGCGCTCGCTGAGCGGCTCAGGCTGGACGCACGCTCTAGGACGACCACCGGAATCTCCCGGTCCGTCCTCGTCTGGTAGCTGTCGTAGTCCGGCCACTGCTGGTTGACGAGCTGCCACAGGCGCTCGCGCTCCTCGCCCTCTGCCGTCCGCGCACGCGCGGGGAACACCTCGTCGAGCACCTGCAGCTCGACGTTCGGCTCCTGCTCGAGGTTCCGGTACCAGTCTGGATGCTCCGGCGCGCCGCCTCTCGACGCGACGATCACGTAGTTGTCGCCGTCCTCCTCGTAGATGAGCGGCTTCGTACGTGGCTCGCCGCTCTTGCGGCCCTTCGTCGTCAACAGCAGGATCTTCGACCCACGCTTCCACCGGTGGCCGACCTCGCCCCCGGTCTCCCGGTAGCGCCGCACATGCTCTTCGCCGAACAGGGTCTCCGCTTCGCTCATCTGAATGCTCCTTCCAGGTCTCCTCGTTAACCTAACGTCTGTGCTGACGAATCGTTCCGCGCCGCCTGCCACCGTCACTCCGGTGCTGATCTATCCGGATGTGCGAGCAGCCGTGGCGTGGCTGGAGTCCGCGTTCGGCTTCGGCGAACGGGTACGCATCGGCGAAGACCATCGCGCTCAGTTGCGTGTCGGAACCGACGGCGCCATCGTCGTCGCCGACGTTCGCTCCGATCAGGTCGCACCAAGCGAGGGCGTTGTGACGCACCTCATCAAGATCAAGGTTCCGGATGTCGATGCGGCGTTTACCCGAGCCCGTGACTTCGGCGCGCGCGTGCTCGAGGAACCGACGACGTATGAGTACGGTGAGCGTTCCTGCTTATTCGAGGATCTGGCCGGTCATCGTTGGGAGCTGACCGAGACGGTCCGCGACGTCGACCCCGAGGAATGGGGCGGCGTGGCGGTTGCTCCGTGGTGAGGCCGATGCTCACACCGGTCCCTCCCGCCCGCCACCTTCTTCGCGCCAAGGACCTGATCGACGCCCGCTATCGCGAGCCACTCGACGTCCCGGCGCTCGCACGCGCCGCGCGGCTCTCGCCCGCGCACTTCAGCCGCGAGTTCCGCCGCTCCTTCGGCGAGACGCCGCATCAGTACCTCCTCACCCGCCGGCTCGAGCGCGCCGCCGCGCTGCTGCGCAACACCGACCGCTCGGTCGCCGACATCTGCTTCACCGTCGGGTTACGGAGCATCGGCTCGTTCACGACGAGCTTCGGTCGTGCGTACGGGATGTCGCCCACCGCGTATCGCGCGAGCCACCCGCCGGCGTCCTCACGCGTTCGAATTCCGACCTGCGTGCTCCAGGCCTACGCCCGCCCCCGATCGAACGGTCTACGAGAAAGTGCCTGAGCTGTGCCGCTGAGCCACAGGGCCTGGCTCCTCGAGAAGCCTGGCCCATGGCTCGCAGCGAACTACAGATTGCTGACAACGGCGTTGATTGCACCGGAAATCCCGCCGGAGAGCGCCGTGAGCGCGACGATGACACCGACCGCGATCACTGCCAGGACGACGCCGTACTCGGCCATCGTCTGGCCCTCCTCGCCTGCATAGCGCGTGCGGAGGTAAAGAACCAGATCCTTGAACGACATGGATTCACCCCCCTTCGCGAAGTCGAGCGCATGCTGGCGCGCAGTTCAGAGGGTGTTGATGGTGGTGGTCGAAAACACGTGACAAGCTGGTGAACCTTTCTCTCTAGGCCGCGCCTAGGTCCGCCCCGCTATGGATCTCCTCCGTTCATCGTGTTCACGGCCGGCAAATCCGCATCCCCCGCCCGGGTGAGACAGCAGTTTTCGAGAAGACAGCTGCGACGAGCCGGGCTAACGTCGCCCCGACCGTTCCACTACATCGGAGGACGACATGCTGAAGAACCTCACCAACGTCAACGTCTGGGTCCACGACCAGGACGAGGCCCTCGCCTTCTATACCGAGAAGCTCGGGATGGAGCTCCGCGACGACGTCACCGTCCCCGAGCTGGGCAACTTCCGCTGGCTGACCGTCGGCCTGCCGGGACAGGACGTCGCCCTCGCGCTGATGGCCGTGCCCGGGCCGCCCGTGTTCGACCAGGAGACCCACGACCAGATCACGGCGCTGATGGCGAAGGGCGCCGCCGGCGGCCTCTTCTTCTCGACCGACGACGTCCAGGGCACCTACGAGGAGCTCAAGCAGAAAGGCGTCGAGTTCCAGCAGGAGCCGACGCAGCAGCCATACGGCATCGACGCGGGCTTCCGCGACCCGTCGGGCAACAACGCCCGCATGATGCAGCTGAGCTAGGAGACGGCGCTACTGGCAAGATCGATAGATGCGGCGACAGCGGGTCGTGGTCAAGATCAAGGCGGGCCCTACTTGGCAGACGGGCCCGCCTGAAGATCAACCCGGCTGGGACGAACACGCTGAATTCGTGGACGCGCTGATCGAGGCGGGGACATTCGTCATGGGCGGTCCGTTCAGCGACAACAGCGGCACCCTCGTGCTGCTCGAAGGCATCACGAGCGCCGAGGCACGCACACTCATGGACACCGACCCATTCGTCGTGAACGGCGTGTTCGCGGTCGACGACATCCGGGACTGGACGGTCTACGTCGACGAGCTCACACCGCCTGCCTGACCACCGATGAGTTTTGTCGGGCCGGCCGGTCCAAGCTTCTGAATCGTCATCGACGCGGAAGGGAGCACCCATGGGACAGCCGGTCGTGCACTTCGAGGTGATCGGAAAGGACGGCGACAAGCTGCAGCGCTACTACGCCCAGCTCTTCGGCTGGGAGATCAACGCCGACAACCCGATGAAGTACGGAATGGTGGACGGGAAGAAGAACCCCGCGCCGGATGGAATGTCGATTGGCGGCGGCATCGCCGCCGGCCCTGACGGCTACCAGGGACACGTCACCTTCTACGTCGCAGTCGAGGACGTCGAGGAGGCGCTCGCCAAAGCCGAGAGCCTCGGCGGGACGCGCATGATGGGCCCGGAGAAAGTCATGGACATGGTCGAGCTCGGCCAGTTCAAGGATCCCGAGGGTCACGTGATCGGAGTGGTCAAGCCGCTCGACATGTAAGCCGCCCCCGCAGGACTCCCCGAGCGGAGAGAACCGAAGCCTCAATCGTCGGGCAACTCGCCCGCGTCTGCTCTGGATCCCGGTCGTGTCGGTCGTGCTGTTCCTCCGCCCGAACTCGCCCGCGCGACTCCCGTAAGCGACAGGCCTCGAAGCGAGCCCGTCCCGCGGTCGCGCGGGCGGGCTCGTTCGCTACTGGTAATGATGCGTCCATGATGGCGAGTTCCAAAGGTCTGATCGTCATGTTTGTCGCGACCCTCGTTGCGGTCGTCCTCACTGGGACCCTCGCTGCCGCAACGCCACGGCTCAGCGTCCATCCGGGCAGCGTCGCGCGTGGTGGAACAGTGACGGTCAGCGGCAGAGGCTGCAGGGCCGGCGACGTCGTCTACTTGATCTCCCCGCCCTTCGTCGGGCATGCATTCGTCGCGCACTCCGTTGCGACTCGCGCCCGGGCGAACGGGACGTTCTCGCGCAGCGTCCGCATCCGAACTTCCATCCGCAGAGGGCGCTACCTGATCACTGCGCGCTGCGGTGGTGGGAATCTCGGGGTCGCCGCGCCTCTGCGCGTCTACTGAGTCTCGCAACCGTTCGGGGGAGCCGAAGCTCCCCCGACGAGCTCTTCCTAGGCCGCGAGGTCGTACACGTGCTCGGCCTCTGCGGGTGCTTCCACCTGCTCGACCTCGTCGCGACGGATCAGCACCAACGTGGCCACGATCCCGACAGCCGCGATGATCGCGCCGGCCGCGAACGCACCGTGGAAACCGGACACGAGCGCGTCAGCCTGTGTCGAACCACCCGCGAGCGCATCATGCGTCCGCGACGTGGCGATCGTCGACAGAGCCGCGATTCCGAGCGCGCCGCCGATCTGCTGCGACGTGTTGATCAGACCGGATGCGAGACCCGCCTCGGCCGCTTGAACACCTGCAAGAGCGGCGATCGAGATCGGCACGAAGGCAAAGCCGATTCCAACCGCGGTCAGGAGGAAGCCCGGCAGCAGGTCGCCCAGGTACGAGCCACCCACCGACACCTGTGTGAAGTAGACGAGGCCCGCCGTGAGCGACGTCAGGCCGATCAGCAGCACGGGCTTCACGCCGATGCGTGTCACGAGCTGTGCGGCGATCGCCGAGGTGAAGATCGCCGTTCCCGCGACGGCCAGGTACGCGACGCCGGTCTTCATCGCCGAGTAGCCGAGCACCTGCTGCATGTAGAGGGTCAGCATCAGGAACATCGCGAACATCGCGGTGCCCATGATGAAGCCCGCCGCATTGGCACCTGTGACGGTCTTGATGCGCAGGATGCCGATGCGCATGAGCGGCTCCGGGTGGCGCAACTCCCAGACGACGAAGCCGACGAGCATGACGAACGACACCGCGAAGAAGCCGAGCGTCGTGCCTGCGAGCCAACCGTCCTGGCCTGCCTTGGTGATCGCATACACGAACAATGAGAGCCCGCCCGTCACGAGCACTGCACCGGGGACGTCGAACGCCTTGACGTTCGCGTCTCGGCTTTCCTTGAGCAGGATCGGCGCCAGGATGAAGCCGGTCACGCCGACGGGGATGTTCACGAAGAAGATCCACTCCCAGCTGAGAGCGTCCGTGAGGATGCCGCCGAGCAGGACGCCCGCAGCTGCGCCGAAGCCACCGACGGCTCCCCAGACGCCGAGGGCGATGTTCCGCTCGCGGCCTTCCGTGAACGTCGTCGAGAGGATCGACAACGCCGCCGGGGTGATGACGGCCGCGCCGAGCCCTTGCAGTGCGCGCGCGGAGATCAGCGACGCCTCCGACCACGCGAGGCCCGCCATCAGCGAGGCCAGGGTGAACAGGACGATGCCTGCGAGAAAGATGCGTCTACGACCGAGCAGGTCGGCCGCCCGCCCACCGAGGAGCAGAAAGCCGCCGAACACGAGCGCGTACGCGCTGATTACCCACTGGAGGTTCTCCTGCGAGAACCCGAGGTCGACCTGAATCGAGGGCAACGCCACATTCACGATTGCGATGTCCAGGACGACCATGAACTGCACGACGCTGAGAAGCGCCAGCGCGAGCCATTTGCGTCGATCAGAAGCCACCATGGCGTCCGTTTTCCTTTCAATTGAGGGTGAGACTTGCTCTTACGTTCACGTTGCCTGCAGCCGCAGGGGCTGGCCAAGGGTCTCGCCCGGTCAATTTGGGGTGCGGCTAACCGCACCCGGATTTGGTCCACGCTGACGGCCCCACCCGGGACCCTGCCCCACCCGGGATGGCGGCCGCAGGTCCTGGGCGGGGCCGCAAGAGTCCGGCTAGGCGAAGCGGAGAGCCGGCCCGGCCGCTCGCTTCGCTGCCTTGGCGGCGAAGCCGGGCAGAGCGAGCAAGATCAGCGCCAGGATCACCAGCGTGAAGTAGAAGCGCCTCTTCATCAGACCGCAGGGATGGCCGGTGTGTTGACCTCGGGCGTGTACGTCGGGCCGTAACCGAGGGCTCGTCCGAGCGGAGCGGCCAGCACGAGACCCGCCCGCTGGACCCACGCGGGAGGATGCGGGAGCCGCACCGTGCCGAAGTGCGCCCGGGCGATCACGGCGAGCCGCAGAGGATTCGGCATGCCCTTCCGATTCGTCTTGCCGTCCTCGGCCAGCGCGAACATCGTCTCGAGCAAGGACTCGAACTGGAGCGCAGGCCGCACCTCGCAGACGAACGTGACCTCGTCCTCGCCGGCGTTCCAGAAACGATGGGTCGTCCCGGGCTCGACCACGGCGATCTCGCCGCGCCCGAGCGTGACCTTTTCCCTGCCGCGCTTGAGACCGAGCGTCCCGTCGATCACAGCGAAGCGCTCGCTCTGGAAGGGATGAACGTGCGCGGCGGCAACGAAGCCGTCCGGCTGAACCGTGCACTCGATCACAACGGACTCGCCGTTCGTGTCGGCGGACGTCGCGTGAAACGTGATGCGTTCCCCGGTGACGGGGTTGTGGATCGTGTCTCCCGTGCGGATCATCTCGAGCCTCCTTCGTGGTGTCATGGACACTGCGAAGGCTAGGTCCGGGCGAGAGAAATTTCGTCGGCGCAGCGAATGATCTCGCGTCGTCGAGCGGCGGATCTTCAGGACGCCGCTGTCATCCTTTCGGCTGAGGCCGTCTACGCCTCGTTGCCGCCGGCGAGGCCGCACTCGTACGCGAGCACGACTGCCTGCACCCGATCGCGCACGTCGAGCTTCGTCAAGACATGTGCCACGTGCGTCTTCACCGTCGTGTCGCTGACGAAGAGCTCTTTCGCGATCTCTGCGTTCGACAAGCCTCGCGCGACAAGCTTCAGCACCTCGAGCTCGCGCGCCGTCAGTTCGGCGAGCTCAGGAGGCAAAGTCTTTACCGACTGGGGCGGCCGACGGACGAACTCCTCGATGACTCGACGCGTTATCGACGGCGCCAAGAGAGCGTCTCCTTGCGCTACCGCGCGAATACCCGCGACAAGCTGCTCAGGCGGAGTGTCCTTGAGCAGGAACCCGCTCGCGCCGGCCCTGAGCGCGTCGTAGACGTATTCGTCCATATCGAAGGTCGTCAGCATCACCACCTTCGCGCCCACGCCGTCAGCTGCTAGCAGGCGACGCGTCGCCTCGATCCCGTCGACCTGCGGCATGCGCACGTCCATGAGGACCACATCCGGCTTCAGGCGAAGCGCCTCGGCCACAGCCTCGACACCGTCCGCGGCCTCGCCGGCGACCTCGATGTCCTCTTCCGCGTCGAGAATCATGCGAAAGCCCGCGCGAACGAGCGCCTGGTCGTCGACGATGAGGACGCTGAGGGTCATGTTGTGAGGGGCAGCTTTGCTCGCAGGCGATACCCGCCACCGGTCTGCGGCCCGGCGTCGATTTCCCCGCCGTACACGGACACGCGCTCGCGCATGCCGACGAGCCCGTGCCCGCCCCCGTCCCCGTTCCCGACGCCTTTTCCGTCGTCCCTGACCGTCACTTCGACGTAGCCGTCGCCGTAGTCGACGAGCACCTCAGCCCGTGTCGCCTGAGCATGCTTCACCACGTTCGTTAGGCCTTCCTGCACCAACCGGTACGCGGTCAGGTCGACACCGGCAGGAAGTTGAATGGCCTCGCCCTCGATCCGCAGGTCAACAGGTAGCCCCGTCTCCCGTGCCTGCTCGACGAGGCGGCTCACGTGATCCAGGCTCGGCTGAGGGGCGAGAGCCGGCGCCTCCTCGGGCCGGCGCAGCACGCCAACCATCCGGCGCATCTCGGCGAGCGCTTCCCGCCCGGTCCGCTCGACGACGAGCAGCGCCTCGCGCTCGCGGTCTTGATCGGGCCGCAGCAGCCGCCGTACCCCGGAGGCCTGGACGGTCATCACGCTGACGCTGTGACCGACCACGTCATGAAGCTCGCGCGCGATTCGCGCCCGCTCCTCCGCGACTGCTGTGCGGGCCTGCTGCTCACGGTCGCGCTCCGCCCGGGCCGCCCGCTCTTTCGCTTCATCGGCCTCCTCGAACTTTCGCCCGAGCGAGAAGCCGACGATCCAGACGACGCCGAAGACGACATTTGAGAAAACGAAGTCGCTGATTCCGCCGTTCGGATCGGCCCGGGCCACAAATGCTTCTGCGCCGAAGACGATCGCCAGCCCCGCCACCGCCTGCCTCCAATCGCGCAGCAGGGCCATGAGGAAGACAGCAGCCATCCCGGCCAGGAAAACGAAGAAGTTGTTCGGCACGAGGCGGTCGTCTAGAAGAGTCGTGAGGATGACCGCGATGGCGACGGCGACGGGCGCGCCAAACGGGAAGCGCCGTCGTGCGAGAAGCGGCGCGATGATCGCCACTACCAACAGCACTTCGAGCCAGGCGGAGCGGTACAACCACCCGTCAACCGTTCGGTGGTTGTGGAAGACGGCCACAATCCCGCCGACGATCCCGACAACGATCAGAACGTCGAACCAGTAGTGCGACCACAGTCGCCACAGCAGTTTCACGCTTTGAAGGTACTCGGATCGCGGTCGAAGCGCCTCGTCCTCGATAACGATTGAAACATCGTCCGCAAGGACGACACGAAGTCGCCATCCCGGCCGAAGCGGCCCCGCGCCGGCACCCGTACCGTGGTGAGGACCGATTTGAAACAGGAGGACACATGAGCACGCAGGGAGCCACGGGATTCGTCGTCGAGACCTCAGGGCTGACGAAGCGTTTTGGCGACCGGGTCGCGGTCGACAACGTCGAGCTGCGCGTCCCGCGCGGCTCCGCCTTCGGCTACCTCGGCCCGAACGGAGCGGGCAAGACGACGCTGATCAGGATGCTGCTCGGCCTCACCCACGCGACGGCCGGCACGATGCGGCTGCTCGGCCGCCCGGTGCCGGACGAGCGCGCCGCGGCGCTTGCACGGGTCGGCGCCATCGTCGAGGAGCCCCGCTTCCACGGCCACCTGACCGGCCGCGAGAACCTCACCGTGATCGCGGCCGCGCGCGAACCGGAGGCGCACGACCGGATCGACGGCGCACTCGCACGCGTCGGTCTCGCTCAACGGGCAGACGAGCGGGTGAAGCGGTACTCGCTCGGGATGCGCCAGCGGCTCGGCGTCGCGCGCAGCCTGCTCGCCGACCCGGAGCTCCTGATCCTCGACGAGCCGACCAACGGTCTCGATCCCGCCGGCATCCACGAGTTCAGGGACATGATCCGCGGCTTCGTCGCAGAGGGACGGACCGTGCTCCTCTCCTCGCACCTCCTCGACGAGGTGGAGAAGATCTGCGACGAGGTCGCGATCGTCGACCAGGGCAAGGTCGTCGTCCAGGGATCGATCGCAGAGCTCGCCGCCGGCGGGAAGCAGACCATCCTGATCGCGACGAGCGACGAAGAGCAGGCGCTGACGATTCTCTCCGAGCATCGCGGCGTCAAGTCGGCGATCGCGGAGTTCAACGGCATCCGAGTCACGCTCGGCACCGATTCGCTCGAGACGCAAGACGACATCAGCCGCCGTCTCGTCCTGGCGGGGCTGGCCATTCGCCGGTTCGAGCCTGCGCGCGTGTCACTCGAGCAGCGTTTCCTGGAGATCACGTCCCGACTGGAGGAAGCACCATGACAACCGTCATTGCAACGGCTCCGCGGACTCGCAGCCGAACGAGTTGGCGACCGCGACTCGTGAGCGCCGAGTTCCTGAAGCTCCGCAAACGGCGCGGGCTCGTGATCTCGACGTTTGTGCTCACCGTCATTCCGATGATCATCGGCTACACGGTCCTACTGAGCGTCCATGCCGCGAATCCCGCCAAGCACGGACCGGCAGGAGGACTGGAGAACCTGTCGGGCTCGATGGACCTCCTGAGCACGCTCAGCGTCGTCGCAGCGATCCTCGTCGGGGCGACTTTGGGCGCCGGCGATCTCGGCTCCGGCGTCTTCCGCGAACTGGTCGTCACCGGACGGTCGCGGCTCGCACTCTTCGCAGCGCGCCTTCCCGCGGGCCTCGCGCTGATCTTGCCCTTCGTGCTCGCAGGCTTCGCGGTCACGGCGATCGGCTCGATCGTGTTCGCTGGCTCGCTCGACGCGCCCGGCGCAGTGTTCCTCATCGAATCGGGCGCCTGGCTCGCGCTGGTGACGGCACTCTCGCTGGTGCTCGCCCTCGGGGTCTCCTCGACGATCGGCTCGCGCGGCACCACGATCGGGGTCGTGCTGGGCTGGCAGATCGTCGCTGCGCCGGTGTTGCTCCAGATCAAGGCGCTCGGAGCTCTGCGCGAAGGGCTCGTCGGCGCCGCGACCGACCGACTCGCACCGGCCGCGCTCTTCTCGGGGAGCCCGAAAGTGTTCCCGTCGATAGGCGCGGCGGTTCTCGTGATCGCTGTGTGGACAGTCGTCCCGCTGGCGGTGGGTGCATGGCGGACCTGCACGCGCGACGCGTGAGGCCGCTGGCTCAAGACGCGATGTGCTTCGCGATGTGGCGTGCGTCGCGCCCCACGCCGCCCACGTTCTCCGAGGTGAACGAGTACAGGAAGTCCAGACCGACGAAGTAGAGCCCCGGCTCCGATGTGATGCCGCGCTCGTGCATCGGTTCGCTGTCCTCGCCGAAGACCGGCACGTCGATCCAGCTGAAGTCCTGTCGGAAGCCCGTGCACCAGATGACGTTCGCGACATCCATGACGCGACCGTCCTCCAGCACGGGCAGACCGTCACGCGCTCCGATCGTCTTCGCAACGCGCTCGACGCCGGCCGCAAGCAGGTCATCCGACTTCACCCGGATGCGCGGTGATCCGTCCGCGAGAACGTGCGGGCGGACCTTGCGGCCGAGCGGCGTCCTAGTTGACAGAACATGAGTGGCAACGAACCAGAGGACCGGCACGACCACGCGCCTGAGCGGGCTTTCGATGCGGAATGGCACTTGACCCTTGTCCCGCCCGGACAGCCACGTCCGGTGAGTCTTCGACACCTCCATGCCGATGTCCGCGCCGGAGTTCCCGGCGCCGACCAGGAGGATGCCGCCGGGACGCAACTGGGAAGGATCCCGGTAGTCGCTGGAGTGCATCTGCACGATGCGGGGGTCCAGCTCCGATGCAAACTCAGGCACTGACGGTTTTCCGTAGAAACCCGTCGCCACGACGACACGGTCGGCCTCGAAGCGGCGCTCGCCGCACTCCACCACGTACCGATCGCCGTCCTTCCAGAGGCGAATCACCGACATTCCGGTGCGCACGGGCAGATCGAATCGCGCCGCGTAGGCCTCGAGATAGTCGGCCGCCTCGCGCGCAGTCGGGTACGACCAACTCTGCGCGGGAAACCGCCAGCCCGGCAGACTGTCGTAGCGTGCCGGAGTGAATAGTCGGAGCGAGTCCCAGGTGCGGGTCCGCCAGGAGCCCCCGATCCGCTTGTTCGCATCGAGGATTACGAAAGAGCGGCCGCGCTTCTTCAGGTAATAGCCGACCGCCAGCCCGGCCTGGCCGCCGCCGATCACGACCGTCTCGAATGTCTCGACGCCTGGAACCGCGTCGCTTTGCTCTATTGCTGCTTCCTGTGTCGCCATGACTCCTCCTTGCCGTCGAATGACCTTCAGGACGACGGTAGGACGAAGTGGCACCCTCGCGCATCGTGCGGATCCACCAACTTGCCGCCGAGGCTCGTGGTCATTTCTGACCACACGAGGTGGTTCAGACGAGGCCGTGCTCGAACGCGAACGCGCCTGCCGCAGTACGCGACGCAACGCCCAGCTTGGTGAAGATGTTCTGCACGTGCCTGGCAACGGTGTGCTCGCTGATTACCAGCACCGCCGCGATCTCGCGGTTGCTCTTTCCGGTTGCAACCAGTCGCAGCACCTCCAGCTCACGCGGGCTCAATCCATGGACTGCGTCAGGTTCATCGCCCTTGGTAAGTGAGTCCACCGACGCAACGGATGGCGCCGCGCCTAGCTGCACGAAGAGCGCCCTCGCCGCGTGCAGCTCGAGCTCAAATCCGTCTTCGTCGCCAAGTGCCCGGCACGCTCGGCCCACGAGCACGCGTGCGAGCGCGACCTCGTAGGGAGCCTCGAGCTCCTGCCATGTCTGGACCGCCTGTCGCAAGCTGACCAGAGCGCTACCCGCATCGCCTGCGGCGAGCTCGAACGACCCGCAAGCCTGCGCGACCACTGCCTGAAGCATGTCGGTTCCGTATTGAGCCGCGATCTCGCGCAGCTCAGCGCAGGCGTCCTGCGCCGCATCGACGTCGCCGACCGCGAGCATGATCTCGATGTACGCCGGCAGCAAGCCCGCGCGTGCCGCGCGATCGGTCGTCTCGCTCGCAACCCGGCGAATCGCGGCGGTCGCCACCTGTCCCTTCCCCTCGGCAAGCCGGAGGAGCGCAAGTCCGGGCTGCGGTTCCAGACCGAGACGGCTCGCTTCGCGGTACGCCTGCTCGGCCTCGCCAAACCGCCCGCTGAGCCGCTGAACATCGCCTTGCAGGTACCACGCCTTCGCAATAGCTCCCGGGTTCATCGCCTCGGCAAAACGCCCGCCCGCCACGCGCGCCTCCTCGAGCGCCGCGGGCCAGTCGCCGTGCAACCGCAGGAGTTGGGCGCGGTGCACAAGGCAGCGGCCTCGGAACGAGACCAGGTCAGGCTGCTGCTCGCACCAGCGTGTCAACGCGGCAGTCCATTCGTGGGCGCGGCGCAGCTCGTAGACCTCCTCGCAAGCGAGGATCACGCCGCAGTAGACGATGCCGCTGACGACAGGAGACACCTCTCCTGCAGTCACTGCCACCATCGCTTCGTCCAGCAGGCTGAGTCCCTCGGCTACGCGCCCGCCCTTCGCGAGCACGGCTCCCTGAACGTGCACGGCGAGCGCGAAGAGGTCGATGTCGCCGAAGCGCTCTCCGATCTCGGCGGCTGCGGCAGCCGTTTCAGCCGCGCCGTCGAAGTCACCGCTCATTTCGTGTTGAAAGCTGACCGGCAGGAGCATGTAACCCTGCTCGACACACTCGCCCTCCTCGCGCTCGAGCAGACGTTGAGCGCGGCCGAGCCACCCTGTGGCCGGCCCCATCTCGCCGCGTAGCGCGAGGTTCATTCCGATCCAGAACGCACAGCGGACCGCAGAGAGCGGCTCGCCCTCTTCCGCGTACGCGTGGTGCGCGCGTTCCAGCAACGGAATCCATTCATCGAAGTGCCCGAGCATGTGGGCCGCCGTCGCGAGCAGCACGAGGTCCGAGCCGGAGAGGGGAGCCGCTTGCTCGGCCCGCCCCAGCAGGTCGTAAGCGTCGCTCCACGCGGATCTTGCGTAGGCCTCGCGGCCAAGTTCCAGCTCGTCAGCGGTCTGCAAGAGACCCAATCTCCTCCAAACTGGGCCAATCGTAAAGTTAAGTTGCTTCTTACGTAAGGATATGCTTACATACGGTTCGTGGAGGCCGCACTCAAAGCCATCGCCGCGCCTCGGCGGCGGCAAATCCTCACCCTCGTCCGCGACGGCGAGTTGAGCGCCGGCGAGATCGCATCCCACTTCGACGTCACGCGGCCCGCGGTCTCCCAGCACCTGAACGTCCTGAAGGAGGCGGGGCTCGTGAGCGAGCGACGCAACGGCACGAGGCGCCTGTACCGAGCACGTCCCGAAGGGCTCGCCCAGCTCAAGGACTTCCTCGAGGAGTTCTGGGACGTCCGGCTCGACACACTCAAACGCGAAGCAGAGAAGGAGGAGCGAAAGAAGCATGGACGCCGCAACTGACACCACCGTCTACGAGCGCACGCTCGCGATCGACGCCAGCCCGGAGACGGTCTGGGAGTTTCTCGTCGATCCCGAAAAGCTCATGCGCTGGAAGGGCATCAACGCCGATCTCGACGCGCAACCCGGCGGCACCTTCCGCTGCGAGGTCATCCCGGGCCACATCGCCCGTGGCGAGTACGTCGAGATCGACAAGCCCAACAGGCTCGTCTTCACCTGGGGCTGGGACGGCAGCGCAGACGTTCCGCCGGGCTCATCGACGATCGTGATCGAGCTCGCTTCGGATGGCGACGGCACCAGCCTCCGCTTCGTGCACAAGGACCTGCCGAACGCAGAGGCAATCGCCTCGCATGCACACGGCTGGGACCACTACCTGCCGCGCCTGGAGACGGCCGCCGGCGGCGGCGATCCGGGCGAGGACCCCTGGGTCACGCAAGCACCATCGATGTAAGAGAGGAGAAACCGCAATGGCACATCCAGTCATGCACTTCGAGGTCTCCGGCAAGAACCTCGACAAGCTCCAGAAGTTCTACGGCGACCTCTTCGGTTGGAACACGAAGAAGATCCCCGGCGACATGCCGTACGCGATGGTCGACAAGGAGGACGGCGGCATCGGCGGCGGCATCGGCCAGGCGCCGGACGGGAACGGTCACGTCACGTTCTACGTCGGCACCGACGATCCACAGGCGACGCTCGACAAGGCCGAGCAGCTCGGCGGCAAGACGATCCTGCCGGTGACGGAGCTGCCCGAGGTGACGATCGCGCTCTTCGCCGATCCCGAAGGGCACGTCGTCGGGCTCGCCAAGGGGATGTAGGTAGGTCTAGTCCGGCGAGATGTTGTGGTTGAACCTGAAGACGTTCGCCGGGTCGTACTGACGCTTCACGGCGCGTAGTCGTTCGTAACGCTGCGCGCCGAACTCCGTTTCGAGACCGTCCGCCGACGCCTCGGTGGCGTAGTTGAGGTAGCCGCCGCCGATCCGCCAGGGCTCGAGTGACTTCGAGTAGGCGCGGGCGGTCTCGATCTGGCGTTCGTCCTCCTCGGGGTCGGTCCAGACGCCGAGATAGGTCGCGTTCCAGTGTGCCTCTCGTCCGGCGAAAGCCGTCGCATCGGCCGGGACCCGCGTCGGTGCGCCGTGAAGCGGTTCGAGGAGCACGCCTCCGGCGAACTCCAGCTCGAGGACCCGTTCGTTCGTGTGCGCGAGCAATTCGTCAGGGCAGCGCGTCGAGGAAACGGCCGGACCAGTAGTTCCTCAGACCGAACGGCATGCGTGCATACAGGCCCTGCAGCTCGGTGTAGTACATCGGCCTGACCGTGTTCTTCACGGGGGACAGACCGTCCGTGAGCTCGCGGATCGTCTCACGCCCTGCCTCGAGGTCACCGACCCAGGCAATCGAAGCGTTGACGACGCCATCGCCCGTCACGGGGTCACGGTAGACCTGGCCGAAGCTCGCGAGATTGTCCGGGGCGTTTGCCATCAAGTCACGCCAGACGGGAAGCACGGTCGGCGCGTCTTCGAGCGGGTAGTCGAGCGCCCCGCCGAGCAGGAACCCGACCGGGTGGAGCTGGAAGGTGAAGTCGACGACGACACCGAAGTTCCCGCCGCCGCCGCGGAGCGCCCAGAAGAGCTCGGCGTTCACACTCTCGCTCGCCGAAAGGACACTTCCGTCGGCCGTGACCACCGTTGCGCGGAGCAGGTTGTCGAGGGTCAGGCCGAGCGAAGGCGTCAAGTGCCCGATGCCACCGCCCAATGTCAGACCGGCGACTCCGGTGTCGCCGAACGTTCCGCCGGGGGTGGCGAGACCGTGCCGCTGACCCGCCGTGTCGAGATCCTCCCAGAGCGCGCCGCCGCCGCAAGTGGCGGTCCGCGATTCGGGATCGACGACGACCTCGCGCATCAGACGCAGGTCGACGACGAGACTCCCATCGCCGACGCAATGGCCCGCGACGCCGTGTCCCCCACCGCGGATCGCCACCGGCAGATCCGCCTCGCCGGCGAACCGCACGGCTGTGACGACGTCGGCGACATCGATCGGCCGCAGGATCAGTTCGGGGTGCCGCTCGATCATGCCGTTGAAGGTCGCGCGCGCCTCGTCGTAGCCGCGATCCTCGGCCGCTATGACCGGCCCTCGATGCCGCTCCCTCAGGTCGCTCAACGACTGCACGGGGCAAGCCTAGGGAAGCAGACGGGGGATAACGTCCAGTGTCCGCGTAGATGGCCTGCACGGTCGGGGGAAGCGCGACGTCCTGAGCATCCGCGCTGAGAGTCCACCCACCGGTGTCGTCCTGTGCTAGCACGCCGGTGCTCGCCCAAGTCCGTAGGAGCTCCTCCACGAAGAGTGCGTTGCCGCCGGAACGGTCCGCGATGCGCTCGACGAGCTCGTCCGGGAGCACGTCGCCCACGAGCCCACGCACGAGCTTCGCGGTCTGCGCGGACGGCAACGGTTCGAGATGGAGAACGATTGCGTCCCTGCACCATTGCGCAGCAGATTCGAGCAGGGAAGGTCTCGTCGTCCCGACGATGATCCTCCCCGCAGGCGCAGGTTCGCGTGTCGCGAAGTCGAGGAACGCCAGGAGGTCGGCGGATGCCCAGTGCACGTCCTCGACGAGCCAGGCGGCCGGCGCGCCTGCCGCGAGTGCGTCGAGCCCCTCGAGCCACGCCGCAAACAGGCGATCCCGGTCTTCGGCCATACCTCGAGTTGCATCAACCGGTGCGACCACGCGCCGAGCGCGTCGCGCACGACCTCTCCACGCGCTCCAGGAATACGACCAACGACGTCGTCCGGCCGGCCGACGCTGCGCACTAGCTGACCGATGGGCTCGAACGGCGAGAGCAGGTCGGGACGCAGCCGCGCCCGGAAGACTCTGGCGCCGGATTGCGCAGCCTTGGTCCCGAGCTCTTCGAGGAGCCGCGTCTTGCCGACGCCCGGCGGGGCGACGACGACAGTGCGGCCGGCTCCGTCGTCCAGCAACGCGAGCAGTTCGCGCAGTTCCGCGTCCCGCCCGATCATCGGGGCGCGCAGTCCGCCCAGGGCGCGCTCGCGCGATCGCTCGACATATGCACCGATGACGCGCCACGCTGGGACCGGATCTCCTTTTCCCTTCAGCACGAGGTCGCCTAGTCGTTCAGTCTCGATCGCATCCGCGACTGTCAAGGCTGTGAGCTCACCGACGACCACATTTCCGGGCTCCGCCGCTGCCTGCAGCCGTGCAGCGACGTTGACCGTGTCGCCGGTGACGTGGACCGCGGTCGGTCGTCGCCTCACCGTAGACGGCCTCACCGGTGTTCACGCCCACCCGGAGCCGGAGAGCTCCTTCCTCGAGCCCGAGAGTCGAACCGATTCGGCCGATCGCGGCGACGAGCGCTAGCCCGGCGCGCACGGACCGCTCGGCGTCGTCATCGCGGACGCGCGGTGCTCCGAAGACGGCCATGGCAGCATCGCCGACGAACTTCTCGAGCAAGCCGCCGTGGCGCTCGATCGTCTCCCTCACCGCGTCGAAGTAGGCGTCCTGGATGAGCGACACATCCTCTGCGTCCAGACGTTCGGAGAGCGACGTGAAGCCGACTAGGTCTGCGAAGAGAACCGTGACGATGCGCCGTTCGACGACCCGTGCCGTCATTCGACGAGTCTATGACCCTTGAGGACGGCCGATAGTTTGCAGATGATCCTCGGAGTCCAACTCGCCGCGCTGGTGCTCGGGGTCGCGTCCTGTCCCTCGAACCTCGCGAACGATCTCGCGGCCCCCGCTCCCGCCGCATCGAGGCAGTTGATCACGGTCGAGGCGGCAACTTCCCGCGCTACGTATGCCATCGCCCGGACCTGGGCGCGCGTCGACGGTTGCTGGACTCCGACCGGCGGTCCCTACGCGGCGCGCGTCGGCCGGAACGGCGTCCGCAGGAACAAGCGTGAAGGAGACGGCTCGACACCTGCCGGCACGTTTGCGATCGGCAGGACGATGTACGGCAACTCGGCGAGCCCCGGCGTGTCGTACCCATATGTGCGTCTACGCTGCGGCGACTGGTGGGTCGAAGACTCGCGGTCTCCCGCCTACAACACGTTCCAGCGGATCGGCTGCGGACACAAGCCGCCGTTCAAGGTGACGACGCCCGACCTGTCGGCCTCGCCTCGCGCATACGCGCACTTCGCGGTGGTCGACTACAACATGCACCCGGTCGTACGCGGACGCGGCTCCGGGATCTTCCTGCACGTTCAGATCGGCAAAGCGACGAGTGGCTGCATCAGCCTGCGCCGTCCTGCACTGATCCACGTTCTCCGCTGGCTCCGCCCCGAGGCGCTGCCGCAGATTGCAATCGGCGCGAGAGACTCTCTACGACAATCGGGAAGCGGCTAGCGCATCTGCAGCCGCGGCCGTCGTGATGCCTTCGCTCTCGGCCCGCGCGTAGATCTCCCTGAGCGTGTCGCCGATCTTCACGAGCGCAGCATCTACGTCACTCTGGCTGCGGTCGTTCGACTCGAGGAAGTTGATCGCGATCGCGCCGCCCGCGTTGATGACGTAGTCCGGGGCATAGAGGATTCCTGCCGCGCGCAACAGCTCAGCGGCGTCAGGTTGAGCGAGTTGGTTGTTCGCGGACCCGGCGACGATCCTGCAGCGAAGCTGCGGAACGCTCTCCGCGCTGAGTGTCGCGCCGAGAGCGCAAGGCGCGTAGACGTCGCACTCGGTCGAGATCGCCTGGCCCGAGTCGACCGCGGACCCGCCCACCGCTTTCGCAACCGCGTCTGCACGTTTCCCGTCGACGTCGGCGACGAGCACCGCCGCGCCTTCGCGGGCGAGTAAGTCGGCCAGCGCCGCCCCGACGCTCCCCACACCCTGGACAAGGACCCTCCGGCCGGACAGATCGCCGGATCCGTACACATGCTCGACGCTCGCCTTGAGCCCGTGGAAGACCCCGACGGCCGTGAACGGCCCCGGATCGCCTGCGCCGCCGTTCGCCTGGCTGCGGCCGAACACGTGCTCGGTCCTCTCCGCGATCACGTCCATGTCGGACTCCCCGGTTCCTACATCCGAGCTCGTGATGAAGCCACCGCCGAGTGTCGCGACGATGTCTCCGTAGCGATGCAGCAGCGCGCGCCGCTCGTCGCCCTGGGGGATCTCCGGCATTGCGAGCACGGCCTTGCCGCCGCCGAGGCCCAGATCGGCAACGGCGAGCTTCGCGGTCATCCCGGCGGAGAGGCGCATAGCGTCCCGCAGCCCGTCGGCGGGAGTTTCGTAGACCTTCAGGCGCGTGCCGCCTGCCGCCGGGCCGAGCTGCGTCGAGTGCATGCAGATGAAGATCCAGCCCCCGCTCTCGCGGTCGCGATGGATGACGGCCTGCTCGCCGTCCCAGTGCTCGAGCAGCTCCTCGAAGGTCGCCACGGCAGAAATTCGATCACATCGTGTGAGGATCGCGGGGGCCTGCGACGTACTACCTCGTAGACAACCCGAAGGAGCGTCCGATGAAGCTTGCTCGTCTTGCACTGCTCGCCGCCGGTGGAGTCGCCGTAGCGGCGTTCGCCGGTGTCTTTCAGCCCTCGGGCGCCAACAGCGCTCCGGGCGACACGTCGACCGGGGGAATCACCGTCTTCGGCACCGGCTCTGCGAACGTGACGCCGGATCGTGCCTCCTTCTCGTTCGGCACGGTCAGCCAGGCCGCGACGGCGAACGCCGCCCTGACCGCGAGCTCGCAGTCGGTCGCCCGCGTCGTCGCGGCGCTGAAGAAAGCGGGCGTGGCGCAGGCGGACATCCAGACCTCTGACGTCTCGCTGTCACCGCGGATGAACGACAACAACAACGAGATCGTCGGCTACACGGCGTCCAACACCGTGACCGCGACGATCAAGAAGCTGGGAGACGCGGGTGACGTCGTCGACGCGGCCGTCGCTGCGGGCGCGAACCAGGTCTACGGACCGAACCTGCTCGCCTCGGATCAGGACGCCGTCTACCGCACTGCACTCAAGGCGGCCGTCGCCGAGGCTCGGACCAAGGCGGAGACCTTGGCGGCTGCGTCGAGCTCGACGCTCGGCAAGATCACGGCGATCGTCGAGGGCGGCGGCTCCACGCCGATGCCGATGGCAGTTGGTGCTGCGAAAGACTCGAGCGTGTCGATCGAGCCGGGCACCCAGAAGATCGAGGCCACCGTCAGCGTGACCTTCGCGATCGGCTAGTGGCTGGATCTCTAGGATGGAGCCATGTGCCGGAACATCCACACGCTCCACAACTTCGAGCCACCCGCCACGAACGAGGAGATCCGCGACGCCTCGCTCCAGTACGTCCGCAAGATCAGCGGCTTCAGCAAGCCCTCGCAGGCGAATGACGAGGCTTTCGCCCGCGCAGTGGACGAGGTCGCCGCAGCCACGAAGCGGCTACTGGAGCAGCTCGTGACCTCGGCGCCGCCGAAGGACCGCGAGGTCGAAGCCGAACGGGCTCGCGCCCGCGCGGCCAAGCGGTTCGCCACGGCCTAGCCGGCGGATGATCGAAGCACGGCTCGAAGAGACCGAAGGCGGTCTCGCCCCCGCGACCGAGGGGTGGTTCGTCGTGAACGTCCGCGACGGCCGCTGGATGACGAACGAGGTTCTCGGGGACGCCTTCATCATCGAGGGTGACGACGCCGGGTTCGATCAGGTCGGCTACACGATCGGCATCCTGCAACCGGGTCAGGCCGGCGGGCGCTACCACCACGAGTCGGACCAGGAGGACTTCCTCGTTCTCGCCGGCGAATGCCTGCTCCTGATCGAAGAAGAGGAACGCCCGCTGAAGGCGTGGGACTTCGTTCACTGCCCACCGGGCACGGACCACTCGTTCGTCGGTGCAGGCGACGGGCCCTGCGTGATCTTCATGACCGGCGCGCGAGGTGAGAACAAGGAGATCGTCTATCCCCGCTCGGAGCTGGCGATCAGCCACGGCTCGGGTGTCGAGAAGGAAACGAGCTCACCGTCCGAGGCGTACGCACCGTTCCCGAAATGGAAGGACGGACGGCCCAACAGCTGGGACGGGCTTCCCTGGGGCTAGCGGTGCTGCTCTACGACAGCCCTGTGTCGGGCAACTGTTACAAGGTTCGACTTCTGCTCGCTCATCTCGGCATCCCGTACGAACGACGCACGATGGACGTCGTCGACCGCTCGAACCGGCGCGACGTTCTGGGCGAGCTCAATCCTGCGTTGCGAGTGCCGACGCTCGTGCTCGACGACGGCCGGCCGCTCGGCGAATCGGGTGCGATCCTCTGGTATCTCGGCGAGGGCACGCGCTTCGTGCCCGAGGACCCGTACGACCGCGCGCAGGTGCTGCAATGGATGTTCTTCGAGCAGTACGACCACGAGCCGGCGATCGCCGTCGCCCGCTTCTGGCTCGCGTACTCCGGCCGCCCCGAGGAATTTGCGGATCGCCTGCCGGAGCGGATCGCAGCCGGGGAGCGTGCGTTGGCGGCAATGGAGCGGCACCTCGACGGCAGGTGAGTTTCTCGTCGGTGACGGGATCACGCTCGCCGACATCGCGCTCTACGCATACACGCACGTGGCGGACGAGGGTGGGTTCGACCTCGAGCCCTACCCCGCGATTCGTTCGTGGCTCGCGCGAGTGGCGGCCGAGCCGAACCACGTTCCGATCGCCGCATGAAGATCCGGGCCGCAGTCCTCGAGGAATTCGGGGCTCCGCTCACGGTCCAGGAGCTCGACCTCGCCGAACCGAAGGCGGGGGAAGTGCTCGTCCGGCTCGTGGCGTGCGGCGTGTGCCACACCGACCTCTACACGGCTTCGGGAGCCGACCCCTCCGGCTACTCGCCGACCGTGCTCGGACACGAGGGTGCCGGTGTCGTCGAGCGCGTCGGTGCAGGCGTCAGCGATGTCGCGCCCGGCGATCACGTCGTCACGCTCTTCTCGCCGCAATGCCGCGAGTGCGAACACTGCCGCGATCACCGCACGAACCTCTGCCTTGCCATTCGCGAGCAGCAGAACCAGGGCTATCTCCCGGATGGGACGGCACGCCTGTCACGCGACGGCGAGCCGATCCGGCACTTCATGGGAACGTCCACGTTTGCGGAGTACACGGTCATGCCGGAAATCGCGCTTGCAAAGATCGACTCCGACGCTCCGCTCGATCGCGCCTGTCTGTTCGCGTGTGGGCTTTCCACCGGCATCGGTGCCGCCATGAACACGGCCAAAGTTGCTCCAGGCTCGACCTGTGTCGTCTTCGGCGCCGGCATGGTCGGCCTGGGCGCCGTCGCCGGCTGCCGGCTGCAGGGAGCCGAGCGAATCGTGTGCGTCGACCTCTCGGCGGACCGCCTTGCACTCGCACGCGGGCAAGGTGCGACCGACACGTTCGTCGGCGGTCCTGACGCGGTGCAGCAGATCGTCGACATGACGGACGGCTTCGGCGCCGACTACACGTTCGAAGCGACCGGGAACGTCAACGTCATGCGACAGGCTGTCGAGTCGGCGCGCATGGGCTGGGGCCTCGCAACGATGTGCGGCGTCGCCGGCAAAGGCGAGACGTTGGATGTCATCCCGCGGTTCCTCATCACGGGCCGACGCGTGGCGGGCTCCTCGTTCGGCGGCGTGAAAGGGCGCGACCAGGTTCCGCAGTTCGTCGACATGTACCTCGCCGGCGACATCGACGTGGACGCATTCGTCTCGCACAAGCTGACACTGGACGACGTCAACCGCGGCTTCGAGCTGATGGAGGCGCAGGACGGCATCCGCAGCGTGATCGACTTCGACTAGTCGATCGTCTCGTCCCTGGCCGCGTAATCGACGTTCCGGAACGGCCACTCGGCGGCAAGCCAGTCGCTCACCGCCTGCCACAGCGGCACATCGAGCTCGGCGCGGCTCGCTCTCACCCAGGAGAGCACCTGCGCCTGGTGAGCTCCAGCCTTTGACGGATAGATGTAGACGCAGCCGACGACGTCACCACCCGGTTCGAGCACCGTGTACGTGAAGCCGGCGCGCTTCTCGAAGTCGTCGGCGTGCCGCTGCAGGTCGCCGCGATTCTCCTCCAGGGTCATCTCGCGCGGCCACGAGCTCTCCGCCCAGCCGGGAGTCGCATGGATGTGCTCCAGCGAGGACGACCAGGCCGCGTAATCCGCCTCGTTGTGCTTCGGATCGAGCGGCTCCAGCCGGAACTGCGGCAGCTCGAGCCGAAGGGGCACCACGAAGTCCGCGGGCACGAACACGGCAGAAGCCTAGACCCCGGGGACCGCTCGTTCGCAATACTTTCTGAAATGAAGCGAACTGCCGACCCATATCGCGATCTCGACGTAATCGACGCCCGCGCCCCGCGGTTCAACCAGGCAACGATCGGCGTGCTCGCCGCGCTCGCGGTCGCGACCGGCTGGTGGTGGCTGCTCGGTCTCCTCGGACTGCAGTTGCTCGTCGGGCTGACGCTCGGTCGACGTTTCTGCCTGCCGTGCCTCGCCTACTTCGAGCTCGTGCAGCCCCGGTTCGGCGAAGGGCCACTCGAGGACGCTCGACCTCCTCGTTTTGCCAATCTCGTCGGCGCCGTCTTTCTGACGGCGGCGACGGTCGCCTACGCAACCGGCTTGACGACTCTCGGTGCGGTGCTCGGCGGGATCGTTGCGGCGCTGGCGCTGCTCGCCGCCGCTACCGGCTTCTGCACTGGCTGCGAGGCGTACAAGCTCGGCTCGTTCCTGCTCGGCCGTCCGTTCATCTCTTGCCCGTTGCCACCCAGGTGACCGAGTGGTGGGCGGTCAGACGCGCGCAGAGTCAGAAGCCGGCGACGTATACGTGCCCGTTATGTAAGCGTCAGCTCCATGCAATGAGCGAACACGTGCTGATCGCCCCTGAGAATGACGCCGCTCGCCGCAGGCATGCCCACACGGACTGCGTCCTCGCGGCGCGAAAGAACGGCACCTTCAAGACCTACGACGACTGGCGTAAGCAGCAGCCCCGGAGCTCCCTCCTGCGGCGGTATCTTCGGCGCGGATGAGCAACGGGCTCCGGCAACATCTGCGACGCGCCATCGAGCTCGCTCGGCAGGCCCGCGAGCACGGGAACCATCCCTTCGGTGCGCTGCTCGTCGACCACAAAGGGAAGGTCGTCCTCGAAGCGGAGAACACGGTCCGCACCGACAAGGACGTCACCGCCCACGCCGAGACGAACCTGATGCGCCTGGCGAGTGCACGGTTCGAGCCCGACTTCCTCGAGCGCTGCACGCTGTACACGAGCACCGAGCCGTGCGCCATGTGCGCCGGCGCGATCTACTGGGGAAACGTGAGGCGCGTCGTCTTCGGCCTGAGCCAGGAGCAGATCCGCTCCATCAGCAAGGACAACCCGGAGAACATGCAGCTGGCGATCACGTCGCGGGAGATCTTCGAGCGCGGCGACCATGTCGTCGAAGTCAGCGGGCCTCACCTACCCAAGGAGTCGAGCGCCGTCCACGACGGCTTCTGGGACTGAGCCCGTAACTAGCGGCTCGTCAGATCAGGCGCGGCTTGGCGCGGCGCTCGAGGTCGCCGAGGACCTGGTCGCCGAGCCAGTTGACCACCCAGACCACGAGGACGGTGCCGACGTACGTCCAGAAGCCGTCGATCGAGAAGTCCGGCGCGATCCACTCCGCCAGCGCGACCATCGCGATGTTGATGAGCAGATAGAAGAAGCCGAGCGTGATGATGATCAAAGGGAGCGTCAGGATCGCGAGTATCGGCTTCAGCACCGCATTTGCGATCCCGAGGACGGCGGAGCCGACCAGGAAAGCTGTCCAGCCGTCGATCCGGACGCCATCCCAGATCGCGTCTGCAACCCACAGGGCCGCGAGGTTGATCGCCCAGGCGATGAGCGAGGCGCGGCACGAAGGACATGCGGACAGTGTAAAACGACACCGTGCTCGCGCGCCTGCATGCCATCCAGACAACCCAGGAGCAGCATGATCTCGGGCTCGAGATCGTGCGCGACCAGCTCCTGCCCTGGCTCCGGGACAGCTCGGGGTTCCGCGGCCTGATCCGCCTCTTCAATCCGACCGACTCGAAGACGCTCGTGATCACCCTGTGGGCCGACGAGGAATCGCTGCGGGCGAGTGCCGAGGCAGGCGATGCTCTTGGCGAGCTCACAGCAGAAACGTTGGGAACGACCAGGCTCGCGCTCGAGGACTACGAGGTGAGCCTCTTCGATGTCACAGATACCTGAGTTCACACTCGGCGACGAGTTCGCCAAGGTCCTGACCGAGACGACGATGTCGCTCGTCTGCGTCCTCGACCAAGACGCACGAATCCTGTTCTTCAACGATGCCTGCGAGCGGGTCACCGGTTTCTCGCGCGGCGAGGTGGTTGGATCCGACGCACGCGACTTCGTCATTCCTCCCGAGGAGTCCGAGGCCTTCAGCGAGGTGCTCGAGTACATCTGGCGCACCGGGCTCTCGAGCCCACAGGTCGGTCACTGGCTGTCGAAAGACGGGCAACGCAAGCTGATCGCGTGGTCGAACAGGCTCCTGCCGCGTGAGAACGGCGGCCCGCCACTGCTCGTCACGGCGGGCATCGACCTGAGCGGGAGCACTCCCAGCGGGACCGACGAGGCGTTCGAGGGCGATCCGGAGGCGAAGCTCGCCGAGGTCGGGCGCCTCGCGCAAGAGCAGCGTGCGCTCCGTCGCGTCGCGACCCTCGTCGCATCCGAGGTCAGCCCCGAGCGTGTGTTCACGGCCGTGTCGGAGGAAGCTGCACGAGTGCTCGAGGTCAACGCCTCAGCGGTGTTTCGTTACGAGGGCGACGACACCGCGACCATCGTCGGCCGGCACAGCCGCGTAGAGGGCGGCGATGTGTTCACGCTCGGGCTGCGCCTGCCCGCCACCGAGGACACCGGCATCGGCCAGGTGCTCAGAACCGGGGCACCTGCGCGGATCCACGACTACGTGGAGAAGACCGGCGAGATCGCGGACAGCATGAGACAGATGAGCTACCGGTCGTCGGTGTCAGCCCCGATCGTCGTCGCCGGCATCATCTGGGGCGCCGTCGGTATCGCCAGCGCCGAGCCACTCCCGGCCGATACGGAGGCACGGCTGGGTGCCTTCTGCGAGCTCGTGTCACTGGCGGTGGCGAGCGCGCAGGCGCGCGAGGATCTGAGCGCCTCCCGTGCCCGCCTCGTGAAAGCCGGTGACGAGCAGCGCCGCAAGCTCGAGCGGAACCTCCATGACGGAGCTCAGCAACGGCTGGTCTCGCTGGCGCTGACGATCCGGCTTGCCCGCCGTCAGATCGAGTCCGACTCGCAGGCTGCTAGTACCTCACTGGAGCGCGCGGCGAACGAGCTCGACCATGCGCTCGAGGAGCTGCGTGAGCTCGCACGCGGCTTGCATCCGGCGGCACTGACCGAGCAAGGCCTCGGCCCTGCGCTGGCGAGCCTGGCGCAACGGGTGGCGATCGTCGTCGACCTGAAGGCAATCGACGAGCGGCTCCCGGAGAACATCGAGGCGACGGCGTACTACATCGTGTCGGAGGCGCTGACCAACGTGGTGAAACACGCGCAAGCGACGACGGCGAAGGTCGACATGGCGGTCACCGACGACATGCTCAAGTTCGAGATCACGGACGACGGCCGCGGCGGCGCCGATCCCGCCGGCGGCTCGGGCATCCTCGGGCTGCGCGACCGCGCCGAGGCCGTCGGCGGCACGCTGTTCGTGATCAGCCCGCCGGGCAAGGGCACGATCGTGACGGCGCAGCTTCCGCTCAGCGGCGCTTGACCGGAATGCTCTGGCTCGAGCGAAAGACGTTCTGCGGGTCGTAGCGCTGCTTCACCGTGATCAGACGGTCGAGGTTCGTCCCGTAATACGCGCGACCCCACTTTCCTAGATCGGGGTCGATGTAGTTCTGGTACGCGAACGGGGACACGTATGGGCGCATCGCCGCGTAGAAGTTCTTGAGCCAGCGGAGGTTCGGTTCCGCCGCCGCCGACGAATCCCAGTACGCGAGGTACTGCATCGAGAACAACGCGTCGCGGTGCACGAACGCCGTCGCATCCTTCTTCACGCGATTGATCGCTCCGCCGTAGGAGTCGAGCAGGATGATCCCCGAGCCGCTGCCGGTGGTGATGCGCGCCTCGATCTGACGGATCATGGCGTTGATCCCCTGTGGGCTCAGCGGCTTGTTCGCGAAGCTCGACTTGCCCTTGAAGGTCGAGCGACCCAGATGACCCTGCGGCGGGAGATGACATTCGGCGATCGACCCGGAGCAGCCCGCCCACATCTCCTGCGCGTCCATGTAGCTCCGAGACGTCACGGTGAACCGCGTCGGCGTGCCGGCACTCGCGAGCGGCTTCAGTAGGTCCCGCAGCCGGTCGGCACTACCGAAGAACTGTCCGGCCGACGTGATGTGGGCGCGGCCGCCCGCCGCGGCGTTCAGGTTCAGCACCGAGAAGAGCCCGTCGGGCGCGTGCGGCGCGAGCTTCTGCCAGGCCTGAACGACCTTCGCCGCGTCCGACCACGGCCACTCGAGGGCATACGTCGCGACCTGGCCAACCGGGTGCGTGCGGAAGACGAGTCGCGTGACGATGCCAAAGTTCCCGCCTCCACCGCCGCGCAGTGCCCAGTAGAGGTCAGGGTGCTGTCGCGCGTTGGCCACGACCGCGCTTCCGTTCGCGAGGACGACCGTCGCCTCGAGCAGGTTGTCGCACGTCAGCCCGTACTTCCGCGAAGCCAGTCCGACGCCGCCGCCGAGCGTGAGCCCGGCGATCCCCACCGTGGGACAGGAGCCGGCGGGAACCGTACGGCCGTGCTGCCAGAGCGCGTCGTAGACGTCGATGAGACGCGCGCCCGCACCGACCACCGCCCGGTGCTGTGAGTCGAGCGTGACACGGTTCAGCCTCGAGACGTCGACGATCACGCCGGATGTGGTGGAGGAGTAGCCGCCGTAGCTGTGTCCGCCGGAACGTGGAACGATCCGCACGCGATGCTTGCGCGCCCAGCGAACGGTCCGCTGCACATCGGCGAGCGATTCGCAGAAGACGACCGCCTGTGGCTTGTACGTGTCGAAGCGGGTGTTGTAGAGCACGCGGGCCTGGTCGTAGGCAGCGTCGCCGCGCACGATCACGGCCCCGCGCACGGCTTGCGCGAGCTCGTCGAAGATTCCGGTTGTCGCCGCCCGGGCGAGGTCGACGATTCGTCCGGCGATCGGCATGGTGCCCGCAGCGACGAGCGCGTACTTACCTCCGCGGACGAGCAGCTCTCGGCGCGTCACCTGCTCCACGCACCGAATCTAGCGATCGAGTGTTAAGACCTGTGGACGCCCATCACGATCGACGCGACGTAGACGCCCGCGCTGTTCTTGGTGACGCTCACCTGCGACCTCTTGCCGCCGTTGCGGTAGATGGAGTCTGCGGCGTTACGAACGTCACGGTTCGGCCGGCTGGTGTAGGGCGCCTTGCGGTAGACCGCGTCGGTCACGGTGTCCGGGAAGTAGAGCTGCCCCGTGTGCAGCACGTTGCCGCCGAGGTGCACCTTCACGTGGATATGGACCGTGCGGCCCTGGTACCAGCCCGGGTAGACCGTGCGGAAGAGTGCAAGTCCCTTCGCGTTCGTTCGCTGGATACCGCGCATGAACGTGCGGTTGGCCGCTCCCTGGCCGAAGCCCGAGTAGACGCCGCCTGCGTCTGCGTGCCAGATGTCGACCGCGGCGCCCTTGATCGGCTTGCACGTCGACGCGTTGACGACGAATGCCCGCAGCAGGAGCGGCGTACCCGGGCGACCGTCGGTGATGTTGCGGCGCACGGCCTCGTTCGCGATGTAGTACGGGCCCTCGGTCTGCTCGGGGGTCAGCACGCACGTGACGTCGCCCGAGGCGACGGCCGCGGGACCTGCACCTTCGGACGTCTCGATCTTCAGCCCTGCGGCGCCGACCGCAGTCGCCAACAGTCCGCCCAGACGTACGAGCGAGCCGCGCCGGGTCAGCCTCGGGTCAGTCATCGGGAAAGCCTCCAGTCTTGAAGACCGTCTCGTCGGCGAGGATCGTCATGGCTTCGTAGCCGTCGAGACGTGCTGTCCAGTGCGGAGCAAGCTCGGGACCCATTGCGAACGCCGCCGTTGCGTATGCATCCGCCGTTGCGAGTTCCGGGCCCACGATGGTGACCGACAGAATGCCTGCCGGAGGGCCGCCGGTGTGCGGATTCCACACGTGCTCTCCCCGCGCGTAGGCGCCTGATGTGGCGATCGCGAGCTCGGCGTCGGATTCGATCACCGCGGCGACTTGCTGCCGGTCCAGCGGGTGCTCGATGCCGACACGCCAGGCGAGCTCCGGGACCGCACGGCCCCGAATGCGCATGTCGCCACCCGCGCTGACCGCGTAGTTGTGGAGACCGGCTTCGTCGAGAATCGCCGCGGCGCGATCGACCGCCCAACCCTTCACGAGCCCGGAGGGATCGATCGAGCCGGCCGGCGTGCGCATGTCGAAGTACCCGTCTGTCTCCTTGCACAGCTCCTCGCAGCGCGCGAGCACTTGACGTACGAGCGGATGAGCATCGTCGCGTGTCAACTCGCCGCGGTTGATGCGGCCGATCTGACTGTCGTCCTTGAAGGTGCTGAAGGTCTCGTCGACCCAGCGCAGCCAGGCGAAGAGATCGTCTAGCGCTGGGTCGACTACGCCGTCGTCGCGGATGTCCACGACGATCGGCATCCCCATGATCTGCTCGACGCGGCGCACGCCGGGAAGGGACATCGGGGTGATGACAGTCATGCTTTCTTCGCCTTGAGGATCGCGGCCTGGAGCGATTGCGCGAACCCGTAGCTGGTGTCGGTGGCGCCCGAGACCAGGTTGATGTTCGTGCTCTGTGCCCTCAGGGCTTCTGCCTTCAGGATCGGCAGGGCGTTCTGGTTGATGAACACCGAGCGGTCGGTGTGGTCCGGATAGGTCGGGACGGAGACGGCGGTTATGCGCCGCGTGACCTTCTTCTTCGTCCCGGTGATCGTCGTGGTCTTGCGCACCACGATGGTCACCTGGAGATTGCCCCATCTGTCGACGGAGGCGACGGAGCCCGAGAAGCGTTTGCTGACGACGATCTTCTTCGTCGCAGCTCGGGTCGCTGCGGTGGCGTCGACGATGGGGAGCGCGAGCACCGCAACGGTGAGAAGAACGATGATGTATTTGCGCATTGATTCCTTTCGCTGGCTAGAGGGCGAATTTCTCGACATGAATGAGGCGCGGTGGCACGTTCGCGCGCCGGACGTTGCGATCGATGACCTCCGTCATCGCGGGTGGGCCGCAGACGTAGACCTGTCGTTCCGCGATGTCGGGGACGAGCTCCTTCAGGTGGGCGGGAGAAAGCAGGCGCGCGCCATCCTCCGTGGCGTGGTCACCGACGACGAAGAAGAGTGTGATCCCTCGCGCGCACGCCAATTCTTCGAGCTCTTCGCGGAAGATCACGTCCTCGTCCCGGACGACGCGATAGATCACGATGACGTCTCCGGACATGTCCTCCATGAGCGCGCGAATCGGGGTGATCCCGATTCCGCCTGCGATCAGGACGACCTTGTCGCGCCGGCGCGACGCCTCCGTGAACACGCCGAAGGGACCCTCCGCGACCACGTGCGTACCAGGGGTGATCTCCGCGAGCCGGCTCGAGAAGTCACCTAGCGCCTTCACCGTGATCCGAAGCGAACGCCCGTCAGGCGCTGCCGAGAGCGAGAAGGGGTGGGATGCCCACCAGCGTCTCCGGTCGAGGAAGCGCCAGAGGAAGAACTGACCTGGGCTCGCGTCGAGCCGGTCGAGCCGACGGCCAGTGATTCGCAGCGAGACGATGCCCGGCCCCTCCTCGATGACTTCCGCCACTCGCAGGCGATGTCGCAACGCATTCACGGCCGGGCCCAGGAACCGAAAGGCGACGAGGAGGCCGAGCGTGCCGAGATACAACGCGCGCCAGTAGTCGGCCGCGACGCGATCGAGCACGAGCTCGTTCCCGGTCGGGATCTGATGGAACCACGCAAGCGCAATCCCGGCATACGCGAGCAGGTGCACTGCGTACCAGGCCTCGTACCGAAGCCGGCGCCGGACGATCACGACCGACGTCACGACGACGGCGATGAGCAGAGCGGTTCCGACCGTCGCGGTGATCATGCCCGGGTAGACGCCGCCACCGAGCATCGTCGTTACTTCGTTCGGCAAGGAGATCTTGTCCATGAGGGCATAGCCCCAGACCGACAACACGACGTGCGCGAGGATCAGGTCGAGGCACGCGTGGCCGTTCCAGCGGTGCCACACGGTCAGGCGGTCGAAGCCGAACAGCCGCTCCACCGGAGGCAGGCGGGCGAGCAGCAGCACCTGCAACAGCGCCGAGTAGGCCCCGAGCAACCCGGTGATCCGGGCGAGGCTCGTCAGGAGCTCCCCGGTGCTGAGGTCGTCGGAGACGTTGCCGCCGTGCACCCAGAGGTAGACCATCAGGGCCGCGTTCCCGGCCACGAACGCCCACAGGACACTCGCGAGCGCGACCCTGCGTCCCGCGCGCGGGCGTGCGAGCGCGGAGACGCGTGGTGACCCCAAGGCATAGCCGGCTTCGTTCATAGGCCTGCACAGAACCAACCCACTCTGAGAATGGGCTGAGAGCCGGGTAAGAGCTTGGTAAGAAGGCGGGGCTAGCCGGAGTGGGCTTCGATGAAGGCGAGCACTTTCGCCCAGGCGTCAGCGGAGGCCGCTGCGAAGTCCTCCTGCTTACGGTCGAAGAAGCTGTGCGGCGCGCCGTCGTACGTGACGACCTCGTGCTCGACGCCCGCAGCCGCCAGCGCCTGGTCGAACGCGGCGTTGTCCTCGGCCGTGATGTGCTGGTCTGCTCCCGCCTGGAGAGCGAGAATCGGAGCCTCGATCTCGGAGGCGCGCTGCGTCGGCCCCGGCGCCCCGTCTCTGCCCTCGCCGGGGCGGCCGTAGAAACCGACCGCACCCGAGATGCCGTGACGCCCGGCTGCAGCGAGCCAGGAATTTCGTCCGCCGAAGCAGAAGCCGACGGTGAAGATCGTGCGAACGCCGTTCGAGCGGAGGTGTTCGACGGCGGCCGTCACGTCGGCCTGAACGCCTGCCGGTGTCGTCTGCTCGACGTGCTCCATGTACTCGAAGTCGTCGTCACGCTTCTCCGCACCCGCGGTACGGCCGAAATAGTCGAACGCCACCGCCGCGATCCCACGCTCGGCGAAGCGCAACGCGAGCTCCTCGTAGAAGCGGTAGAGGCCGCGCACGTCCGGAAGGATCACGACACCGACCTCGGCGGGCTCCTCTGGAACTGCCGCAAAGGCTGCAAAACGGTTGCCGTCAGCCGCCTGGAGGACGAGGTCCTGGTGCGAGACGGCGGCGCCGCGGATCACGGGGATCGGCGGAACGGAGTCGAGCTCGAAGCACACGTCTGCCCGAGCCTAGCGGCGTCGAAAGACCCCAGGGAGCCGAAGCCCGGAGTGGGGCTAGCCGTACTGCCCAAGGCCGGCCCCGGGCGTAGCCTCGAAGGCATGAACGTGGCGTCCCTCCACCGTCTCCACTCCCTCCGGAGCCTCGCGTCGACCCCTCACCGAGGACTGGTGGAGGTCGCCACGATCATCGGCCTCTACGGCTTCTACGAGGTCGTGCGCGGCCAGGGTCACGCGTCGCTAGGCGTCGCCCGCGAGCACACCGACGGGATCGTCGCCCTCGAGCGCAACCTGCACCTCTTCGGCGAGCGCAGCGTTCAGCACGCGGCTCACTGGGTGCCGGCGCTCCCGACGGTACTGGGGATCGCCTACATCGCGCTCCACTTCCTCGGCACCGCCGCCTTCCTGGTCTGGCTGCACCGGACACATCCGGAGCGCTTCCCGCTCGTCCGCAACACGCTGATCGCCGCAACCGGCTTCGCGCTCTCGATCTACCTCCTGTACCCGGTCGCGCCGCCGCGGCTCGCGGATCTCGGCTTCGTGGACACCGTCACGCGCAATGCCAAGGTGAACCTGAGCTCCGACCTGCTCGGCAGCCTCTACAACCCATTCGCCGCGGTGCCGAGCCTGCACTTCGGCTACGCGCTGCTCGTCGGCGTGACCGTGGCCATGCTGGCCAAGAGCCGCGTCGTACGTGTGATCGGCTGGGCCTATCCGGCGGTGATGCTGCTCGTCATCGTCGCCACCGGCAACCACTTCTTCTTCGACGCCGCGGGCGGCGCGCTCGCAATCGGGTTCGGCTTCGTCGCGGCTAGCTGGGTCGACTCGCCCGCCAAGCGCGCAAAGCGCTGGCAACCTGACCGGGGATCCGCCGTCGCGACGTGCTGAGCGCTTGCCGCAGGATGGGGTCGGCGTCAGCGAGAATTCCAGCACCGTGACCGCAGAGGATCACGTTCGGCTCGAGCGCGCCTAGCTGACGGCGCGGCGGACGCAGCCGCAGGAGAGGATGCACCCCCAGCCGCTCGTTGCCGGCGCGGAAGTACGGCGCAGTGCCGAGCACGTCGGCACAGACGAGCACTCGTCGGTCGGGCCACCAGAGCGCGACCTCCTTCCAGGAGTCTTTGTTCTTGACGGCGATCGGAGCGAACGGGCCGAGCGACTCCTGCGGAACGACGTGATGGCGGACACCGAGCCGGGCAGCGAGCGCGGCGCAGTCGCGGTTGTGCCGGTCGAGCAGCTGGAGGACGCCCGCAGGCGTGCCTGCGGCGCGGATCCGCTCCTCGACTCCATCCCCGTCGACGGGATCGACCACCCAGACACGGCCGTCGTCGACGAGAGCGTGCGAACAGCGCTCCATGAACTCGTCGACGATCCAGCCGAACCCGCCGTCGAACTCGTCGCAGAAACCCACCTTCAGCGCTGCCACATCGCCGCCCAGGTCTCGACGTGGGGAAAGTCTGCCGCCTTCGCTGCGGCGATCAGCTCCTCGACGTCGAACGGGACCCGCCTGAACGAGACCTCCAGCTCGTCGCTCACGATCGCGTACTCGCTCCAGGGCAAGAACGGCACGGGTTCGATTGGCTCGGTGTGCTCGTAGACGAGGCCGACGCTGCCGACGCAGAACCAGAGCTTCCCGTTGATTCGGCGCAGCCACTGGAGATGGACGTGCCCGGCGGCGACGGCCGCGGTCTCGACGCCCGCCAGCGCCCGCTCGAGCTCCGCCCGGTCGGTCTCGGGAAGGATCACATCCTCGTTTGATCCCGGAGTCGCGTGACAGCAGAGCACGTCGCCGGCTCGCACGGTCGGTTGGAAGCCCTGCAGAAAAGCCAGCCCGTCTGCGCCGAGTTGCGCGCGTGACCAGTCGGCCGTATCGAGCAGGCGTTGCCTGCGTTCGTCGTCTTCCACGGGCTCGGCACCGAAATCGAGGGTGATGAGGTAGTCGTCGGAGTTCCCGTAGACGCAAGGGCAACCGAGCTCGCGCAACAGGTCGACACATTCCCTCGGCTGCGGCCCGCCCTGGGCGACGTCGCCGAGCGAGACGATCAGGTCGACGTCGTGTCGCTCGACGTCGGCGAGCGCTGCGCGGAACGCGACGGCATTTCCGTGCATGTCGGAGAGGAGGGCGACTCGCACTCTGCGGAGCTTACGGACACTCCGTACAGCGCCAGTTCCTCCGCGAGCAGTGCGTCCGGAACGTAAAGCCGAGCCGGGTACGCAAGCGTGCCCCGCCAGCCGGCCTCCGTCTGGAGCACGTCACCCCACAGCGTCACCTCGCCGAGCACGCGACAAAGCGTCGACGGCGCGTCCCGTCCATGCAGATAGGAGAGCGCGTCGGCAGGGTCGCGCGCAGCGTGGAACCCACAGCTGCACTCCCCCAGCGTCGCGGCTGCGTGCACGTCGGGCAGTAGCGGGGCAAACCGATCCTCGTGCCTCAGGCAGGACGCAACCGCGGGCTCGCCTGGTAGCCAGAGGTGATCGAAGAGCGGCGATGCCAACCGCACGCCTCGACTCGTCCTGGTCACGGCCCACGCGCGCCAGCCGAGCACTGCGGCGCCGGGCTCTACTTTTCCCTGAACGTCGCCGAGCTCCATCAGGAGACCCGCGGGAAGCGCACGTCGGCCGGCTGGATGACTTCGTCCACCAACCCGTAGGCGACCGCTTCATCAGGCGTCATGAAGTGATCGCGATCGATGTCCTTCAGCACCTGCTCGAGCGGCTGACCCGTATGGCGCGCGATGATCTCCGCCATCCGCTCGGTCATCTCGAGGATCTCCTTCGCGGCGATCTGGATGTCCGCGGGTGAGCCGCGAAAGCCGCCTGAGCCCTGGTGGATCATGACCTTGGCGTTCGGAAGCACGAACCGCTTTCCCGGCGAGCCGCCGCAGAGGATCATCGCCGCAGCCGACATCCCCATCCCCGTGCAGATCGTGCGGACGTCCGGCTTGACGTACTGCATCGCGTCGTAGATCGCCATCCCGGCGTACGCGGAGCCGCCGGGCGAGTTGATGTAGAGCGAGATCTCCTGGTCGGGATCCTCTGCCTCGAGGAAGAGCAGCTGCGCGGTGATCACGTTGGCGATCCCGTCCTCCACCTCCTGGCCCAGGAACACGATCCGCTCGCGCAGCAAGCGGGAATAGATGTCGAAGGAGCGCTCGTAGCGCCCGTCCTGCTCGACGACCATCGGAATCAAGGGCATCTGTCCTCCCTGCTAATGTGCAACCTGTAGGTTGCGCCTAGTATACGCAACCCAGAGGTTGCGGATTGGAGGAGCCATGGAAGTCACGCGCGAGATCGTCTTTCCGGCCTCACCCGACGAGGTGTGGGAGGCCCTGACCGAGCCCGAGCAGCTCGAGGAGTGGTTTGCGAACGACGTCGAGCTCGACGTGAGGGAAGGCGGCGACGGTGTCTTCCGCTGGGACGACGGGGAAGAGCGGCGGGCCAAGGTCCTCGTCGTCGAACCGGGCGAGCGCCTCGTCCTCGACTGGGCCGACGAGGGCGAGGTCGAGTTCACCCTCGAGGAGGTCGACGACGGCACACGCTTGCTCGTGCGCGAATCCACGACCGAGTTCTCGACGGCCCTCGAGCTCCGCGCGCAGGCTCTCCTCTACGTGTGACCGACGCGACGGGGCGCGTCTTCGACGCGCTCGCCGATCCCAACCGCCGCTATGTGCTGGAGGCGCTCGCGTCGCGTGAGACCGCGACCGCAACCGAGCTTGCCGCCGAGCTGCCGGTGACCCGGCAGGCGGTTGCGAAGCATCTGGTCGCGCTCAACCAGGCCGGACTCGTCGAAAGCCGGCGCGAAGGGCGGGAAACGCTCTATCAGCTGACGCCCGCGCCGCTCGGCGCGGCGATGGACTGGATGGCAGGGGTCGGCGCCGAGTGGGATGCCCGCCTCGCTGCCTTGAGGAGGCATCTGAGAAACCGGCGTCCGTAGACTCTCGCGATGGAACGGCGTCAGCTCGGCGATGCCGGCGTAGAGGTCTCGCGGATCATTCTCGGCTGCGGCAACTTCGGAGGAATCGGCTCCGCGCCGGAGTTCTTCGGTCAGGGCGAGGCCGAGGACGACGCGTTCCGCATCATGGACGCGGCCTGGGAGCTCGGCATCACGACCTTCGACACCGCCGATGCGTACGGCGGCGGACAGAGCGAGACGATGATCGGCAAGTGGATCGCGAGTCGCGGCGTACGACCCGAGATCGTGACCAAGACCTTCAACCCGATGGGCGAGGGACAGGACCACGGACTCGCCCGTACCCGGATCGGGCGGCAGATCGAATCGAGCCTCGACCGTCTCGGCGTCGAAGCGCATCGATCTCTACCTCGCGCACGAGTTCGATCCGGATGTCCCGCTGGCTGAGACGATCGCCACGTTCGAGGGACTGGTCGAGCTCAAGCTGATCAAGGCGTACGGCCTCAGCAACTTCAACGCGCACCAGCTCGAAGAGGCATTGGGTGGCGGTAAGCCCGCGCTGCTGCAGAACTCGTACTCGCTGCTCGACCGAGGCGACGAAGGCGGGCTCGTGCAGCTGTGCATGGAGCTCGGAATCGCGTACACCCCGTTCGGCCCCCTCGCCGGCGGCTGGTTGACCGGGAAGTACAAGCGCGACGAGCCCGCGCCCGCGGGCTCGCGCATGGCGCTGCGGCCGGGTCCTTACGAACACCTGCGCCGGCCCGAGACCTTCGCTGCCCTCGACCGGTTTGCGGAGATCGCCGAGCGGCGCGGCGTCGACTCGGCGACGCTCGCGATCGCATGGCTGCTCGCCCAGCCGTGGGTCACGGCCGTGGTGGTTGGACCTCGCCGTCCGGAGCAGCTCGCTCCGGCCCTGATGGCCCTCGAGCATCCGCTGACGAGAGTGGATGCGGACGAGCTGGGCGCGACTCTTCGAGCCCTAGGGCGAAAGCCGCTCGACGACCCACTCGCCGTTGTCGCGGCGGTAGCGCAGGCGGTCGTGCATCCGGTCGTCGCGGTGCTGCCAGAACTCGTAGGTCTCCGGAACGAGGCGGTAGCCACCCCAGTGATCGGGCCGCCGCACGTCGCTGCCTTCGTGCTCGCGAGCGAGCTCGGCGAAGCGTGAATCGATCTCGGCTCGATCCCGGAGGACGGAGCTCTGATGTGAGGCAGCGGCGGCGAGCTGCGCTCCGCGCGGGCGAGTGGAGAAGTACGCGTCGGACTCCTGCTCCGCGACACGCTCGACGTGACCCTCGACCCGCACCTGGCGGCCCAGCGGCTCCCAGTGGAAGAGCAGAGCGGCACGCGGGTTCGCATCGAGCTCGCCGGCCTTACGACTGACGTAGCCGGTGAAGAAGACGAACCCGCGCTCATCGGCGCTCTTCAGGAGAACCATTCGCACCGAGGGCGCACCGTCAGGTGTCGCCGTGGCGAGCGCCATCGCCTGGGGGGCCCTGATCTCCGCCCCTTCGGCATCGGCGTACCAACGGCGGAACTGCTTCAGCGGGTCGGGATCGACGTCTGATTCCCGCAGTTCGGCCACGGCGGCCAGACTATTGACAGAGCGGAGAGTAAGTGTATGCTTACCGTAAGTCATGGCTTACGCACAGGCTCTCCAGGCGCTCGGCGATCCGACCCGGAGGTCGGTTCTCGAAGAGCTCCGTGACGGCCCGCGGGCCGTCGGAGAGATCGCGGCGCGACTTCCGGTCAGCCGGCCTGCCGTGTCGCAGCATCTCCGGGTCCTGAAGGAGGCGGGTCTGGTGACGGAACGACAGAACGGGACGCGGCGTCTCTACCGCGTCGACCCCGATGGCCTCGCCGAATTGCGCGAGTACCTCGAAGGCTTCTGGGAAGAGGCGCTCGCAAACTTCAAGGCGGCGGCCGAACAAGAGGAACGGAGGAAGAAGTGACGGTGACTGCAACAGAGACCATCCGCAAGGAGATCTTCGTCAACGCTGCTCCGGAGACCGCGTTCCGCGTCTTCACCGAGCAGACCGCGGCCTGGTGGCCGCTGGACAAGTACGGGATCTACCTCGAAGGCGGAGAGACCGTTGTCTTCGAGGACCGCGACGGCTGGCGCCTGATCGAAAAGGCAAAGGACGGTCGCGAGACCGAGTGGGGCGAGGTGCTCGACTACGAGTTCGCGAGCCGGTTGCGCCTTACGTGGCATCCCGGGCGTGACGGAGACGACGAGCCGACCGAGGTCGAGGTGACGTTCACGGCGGACAAGGACGGCACGCTCGTCGTCCTCGAGCATCGTGGGTGGGAGAACCTCACCGGCGAGCGCCGCGAGGGTCGCAGCGGCTACGAGAACGGCTGGCCCGGAGTGCTGGAGCAGTACCGCCGGGTCGCCGAGAGTTAACGGAAGAGGTCTCGCTCCTCTGGAATGACGAGGTCGTGGGCGCGTCCGTCGCCCGCGACCTCGAGGCCGCGAACGATTGCCGCCGGAATGCCGTCGACCTTGCCCATCACGAGCTCGGCGGCGCTCGCGATCTCGTCCGCGACGGCGATCATCGTCGCGTGCAGCACGTAGCCGACACCGTCGCGCGTACCGCGTAGGTCGCGCATCACCTCCAGTCCGGACGCGCCGAGAGCGACGTCGATCGTTCCCTGACGCCAGGGACGACCGAACGAGTCGGTGATGAGGACCGCGACCTCGCGACCGCTGAGCTCACGGATGCGGTTGCGGATCTGCTCGGCCGACGCATCGGGATCATCGGGGAGCAGGACGAGCGTCTCCGGCCCGGGGGCATTCGACGCGTCGACACCCGCGGAGGCGCAGATGAAGCCGTGCTTCGTCTCGGCGATGACGAGCGGTAGCCGAACGCGGACAACGCGCGCAGCCTCGCGGAGGATCACTTCGATCCGGCGCGGATCCTCTTCATCGCCTGCGATCTCCCGCGCCCGGTCCGACGGCTCGATGCCGGCGAGTGCGACGACCCGTCCTTCCGACTTCGAGACGATCTTCTGCGCCAGCACGACCACGTCGCCGTCCTCGAGCTCGACCTTCGCGACGATGAGCTCGGCAAGGTCGTCGCCTTCCGCGATCTCCGGGAGTCCCGTGACCGGGATGATGCGAACCTCGCCGCTCAGGGCAGTCCAGTGAGCCGAATGCCGGCGTGCGCCTTGTAGCGCTTGTTCACGTTGAGGATCACGGCGGTCATGCCTTCGAGGGCGCGCGAGTTCTCCAGCGGGCCGACGTCGACGGCGCGCTCGGCCACACGACCGGCCAGCTCGAGGGAGAGCTCCTTCGCCAGGTCGTCACCGCCGCAGATGAGCGCATCGCCAGGGTCTCCCTCGACGAGGTTCGCCGCAGCGAAGGACTGCAGGCCCGAGGCCACCGGCGCGCGCACGATCCGCGCAACCTCTTCGGCCAGTGAGCCCTGATGACGCCCCGGCAGGGCGCCACCTGCGGAGAACCGCAGATCGCTCGCGACGCAGAGAACAGGGGTCTTGCCGATTGCCTCCGCGAGCTCGCTCGCGGTCTCCAGCGTCGCATTCGACTTCACGGCGAGCACGACGATGTCCGCGCCGTTGACGATCTCGTCGTTGCGGCCACCGGCGACGCCGAGCTCCGCTGCAGTCTCCTGCGCTCTCTCGGCGTCCCTCGAGCCGACCAGCACCTCGTCCTTGCCGATCTCGTGGAGGCGTTTGGCGAGCGCTCGGCCGAACGCACCGGTCCCGCCGACGATGGCGACCTTCATGCGAACGCGACCGCGTCGAGTGCCGCTTCGGCGAGACGCCTGCGTGCGGGCGCGTCATGCATGAGCGTGTGCGTGATTACCGGACGGACGCCGAGGTTCGAAACGGCGTCGGCGTCGTCAGCATCTTCCTCGTCGATGACGAGCGCATCGATCAGGCCCGGGTAGCAATTGGCGAGGTGCGCGGCTGTCGTCCCGCCTTGTAGGCGCTGCAGCATTCCGGCTGCCGGGCCCTTGACGGCGACGCCTCCGATCAGCGGGCTGACGGCGACGCACGGGACGCGTCGTCGTTCGAGCGCGGACCTGATTCGCTCCACGGCGAGGATCGGGCCGATCGAGACGAACGGATTGCTCGGCGCGATCAGGATCAGGTCGGCTTCGTGCAGCGCTTCGAGCACACCCGGTGCCGGCCGCGCCTCCGTCGCGCCTTCGCAGCGGACGCGGTCGACCGGATCGCGGTGTGCGCGGGCGACGAACCACTCCTGGAAGGAGAAGCTTCCGTTCGTCGTGTCGAGCCAGGTGCGGAGCTGCCCGTCGGTCGCGGGCAAGATAGTGGTCTCCACGCGAAGCGCAGCGGCGAGCCTCGCGGTCACCGCAGAAAGCGGCACACCTTCCCGCAGCGCCTGCGTGCGCACGGCGTGCAGCCCGAGATCGCGGTCGCCGAGGCGAAACCACGACTCGCCGCCGAGTGACTTCCACCGTTGCGAGCGCGTTCCACGTTTCGTCTGCCCTCCCCCACCCGCGTTCCTCGTCTGCGATGCCGGCGAGCGCATAGAGCACGCTGTCGAGGTCCGGCGAGACGGAAAGGCCGAGCACCTCGAGGTCGTCGCCCACATTGACGATCGCCGTGACCGAAGCGGGATCGACGACGTCGACGACCCCACGGAGGAAGCGCGCGCCGCCCACGCCGCCGGTGAGGACGGCGACCTTCACGACGCGAGCCGCAGCCCCTCGAGCGCTGCCTGCGTGTGCGGACCTGCGCGGAGCTGAAGGCGGTCGAGATCCTCGCGTGTGTCGACGTCGTCGGCCAGGTTGGGAATCGAGACGGCAAGCGCCTCGAGCCCGAGATCGCGCGCGGCGTGCTGGAAGCGGTCGGCGCTGTGCGGCCCATAGAGCGGGACGAAGAGGTTCGGCGCCGGCAGGCTCAACGCGTTCGTGCGCCCGTCAGCGGATGCGACGAGGGCGATCCCGCCGAGCGGTGTTGCGCCGAGCAGCGCGCGCAGGTCGTGAGGCACCACGCACGGGACGTCCGCGTTCACGATCAGGACGGTGTCGATGTCGAGCGAGCCGAGCGCAGCGGCGACTGCCGGACTTTGCCCGCCCCCCGGGTCGTCGACGAGGCGGGCGCCGGCCGAGGTCGCGAGCACGCGACCGTCGGCGTCGTTCGTCACGACGACGGTCTCGCCGACCTTCGTCGTAGCCGCGAGGACGTCGGCGAGCATGCCGAGCACGACGGCCCGGTGGGTGTCCACGGCCAGCCCGGTCAGGCGCTGCTTGCCTGCGAGCCCGCGGAACGGGACGACGATTCCTGCCATCTGCGCAGACTATCGGGGGTGAAACGGCTTACGAATGCGGAGATCGCCGAGCAGCTCGAGAGCTTTGCGGCGCTGCTCGACCTTTCCGGCTCGAGCTTCTACACGTCGCGCGCCTACCGGCGAGCGGCCGAGACCATTCGCGAGACGAAGGCGCCGATCGCCGAACTCGTCGCTGCCGGCCGCGTCCAGGAGCTTCGAGGGATCGGGCCAGGGATCGCGACGCGATTGCGCGAGCTCGTCGAGACCGGCCGAATCGCGGAGCTCGACGAGCTCGAACGGGAAGTGCAGCCGGAGCTGATCGGGCTCGGTCGCTTCCTCGGTGTCAGCCCGAAGCGAATGGTCGAGATCGGGAAAGCGCTCGGCGTCTCGACGGCCGAGGAGTTTCGTGTCGCGGCACGCGCAGGGCGGCTGACGACGGTCTCGGGGATCGGGCCGCAGACGGAACAGCGCCTGTTGGCCGCGCTCGAGCGTGAAGGGAAGCCACAGCCGCCGACAGGGATGACCTTGAATCGTTCGCGCGCGCTGCTCGAGGAGATCGCAGCTGCGGTGGGCGGCGAGGTTGCCGGCGATCCGCGCCGCTGGGCGGACGTCTCGTTCGACTGCGCGGTCGTGTCGTCGGCGGCACGCGCCGGGCCCGTGCTCGACGCATTCGAAGCGCTTCCCTCGATCGTGTCCGTGCTCGAGCGCAGCGAACGGCGCGCGGTCGGAGTGACGGTCGAAGGCGTCCCCGTCCAGCTCGTGGTCGCCGAGCCGGCCCGTTTCGGCACCGAGCTCGTGGTCGCGACCGGAACGCCGGCTTACGTCGCGGCACTGGGCGAGCTGCCCGCCGCTCCCGACGAGAAGGCCGTGTACGCGCAGCTCGGCATCCCCTGGTGTCCGCCGGAGCTGCGCGAGGAGCCGTTCCGCGGCGAGCCGCCGACGCTGTTGACGCGCAACGACATTCGCGGCGACCTCCACATGCATTCGACCTGGTCGGACGGGAAGGCGTCGATCCTCGAGATGGCGACGGCAGCGCGCGAGCTCGGCTACGAGTATGTGGCGATTTGCGACCACACGCCGAACGTGCGTGTCGTGCCCGGGCTCGACGCGGACGACTTGCGGCGGCAGGCCGAAGAGATCGCCGCGGTCAACGAAGAGCTCGCGCCCTTCCGCGTCCTGCGCGGCACCGAGGTGGACGTTCGCGCAGACGGCGCGCTCGACCTGCCGGACGACGTGCTCGCGGAGCTCGAATGGGTGCAGCTCAGCCTGCACGCCGGGCAACGGCAAAGCGGCGACGAGCTGACGCGCAAGGTCACGGAGGCGATGCGGCATCCGGCGGTGCGCGCGCTCAGCCATCCGAAGGGGCGAATCATCAACCATCGCCCGCCGAACGCTCTCGACCTCGAGCGGACGTTCGAGGTGGCTCTCGAGACGGGCGTCGCGCTGGAGACGAACGGTCTCCCGGACCGGCTCGATCTTTCCGGCCCGGAGATCCGGCTCGCGATCGAAGCCGGCGTCCCGATCGTGGTGTCCACCGACGCGCACTCGGTGCGCGGGCTCGGCAACATGCAGCTCGCGGTGCATACGGCCCGGCGCGGCTGGGCGACCGCGGCCGACGTCGTCAACACGCGCCCGCTCGACGAGGTGCTCGTCAGGCGGAGCTGACTACTTGTTGCAGAACTCGGGACCGCGGATCGGCCGCGCGGCTCCGCCGTACAACCGCACGGCACCGCGCACGTCGTCCGAGCGCAACAGGCGACAGACCCACATGCCATCGGGTGCCGCGGGGCAGTGCTCCGTGTGGCTCTCGACGAGGACCGAGTTCATCGTGGCGCAGATGCGATCCTCGTGGTCGAGCCCCAAGACGTGACCAAGCTCGTGCGCGACGACGAGCGCCATGGTGTAGCGGTCCTGTCCGGTCTGAATTCCGACCTTCGCGCCGACGAAGCGTCCATTGATGCGCTGGACGTGGGCGTCGCCGGCGACCTTGTACCAGCGGATGCCGACCAACACCCTCGCGTCGCGGCGTGAGCTCTTGACGAATCGCACGCGCGCGCCGCTCGTGTTCCAGGCGTAGGCCGCGGTGTCGATTGCCCATGTGTACGCGGGCACTTCGTTGTAGTAGGTGATCGTCGCCGTCGGCCAGCGTCCACCCTCGAGGTGGTATGCGCCCGCTGGGGACGGGAGCGCGATCGCGACGAGCGTCACGATCAAGGGTGCCGCAAGTCTCACCTTCATCGCATGTTCGTTTCGGCATGGGAGACTCGTCCCTTGAAGGTTCTCGCCACACTTCGGTACCCCGGTCCGGCCTTCGACGAGCTCGGGGACGTCGAAGTGCGGCCGCTGGCGGAGCTGGAGTCGCCCCGGCCGGAGATCGAGGCGCTGATCGTCGCCAACGAGCCGGTGCCGCTCGAGCTGCTGCCGGGACTGAGGCTCGTCGCCAACTTCAGCGTCGGTTACGACCGGCTGGGCGTCGAGGAGCTGGCCGCCCGGGGCGTGGCGGTGACGAACACGCCCGGGGTCCTCTCGGCTGCGACCGCGGATCTGACCTTCGCGCTGATCCTCGCCGCGAGGCGGCGTGTCGTGGAGGGCGATGCGCTCGTCCGCCGAGGTGAGTGGGGGTCGCGCTGGACGCATGGGCTCGTCGCCGAGGAATTGACGGGGTCGACGCTCGGCATCGTCGGCCTCGGCCGCATCGGGCAGGCGGTCGCGCGCCGGGCGCAGGGTTTCGAGCTGCGTGTGCTCTACACGCAGCGAACGCGTATAGAGACGGATCTCGCGGAGTACCGCGAGCTCGACGCGCTCCTCGCCGAGTCGGATGTCGTCAGCATCCATACGCCGCTGACACCGGAGACCAGCGGCTTGATCGACGCGCGACGTCTCGCGCTGCTGCGAGACGGTGCGAGCCTGGTCAACACGGCACGCGGAGAGATCGTCGACGAGGCCGCACTCGTCGCGGAGCTCGTCTCCGGACGCCTGCGTGCGGGCCTCGATGTCTTTGCACACGAGCCGCATGTGCCGGCCGAGCTGTTGTCGCTGCCAAACGTCGTCCTGACGCCGCACCTCGGCAGCGGCACGAGGCAGACGCGTGAAGCGATGACCCGGATCGTCGTCGACAACGTCCTGGCGTTCGAGCGAGGCGAGCCGCTACTCACTCCCGTCACGCTCTAGGCACAGATCCCCTGACCAACGCGGACCGGTCCTGGGGTCTGACCCCAAGTCACGCCCCGAGCGGACATGTCCCGACGCAGAAAACGCGTGGATGCGTGTGTGGCGGAACTGTGCCGAGAGTGTGCCTTCGCTCCTCACGCCCGTCACCGTCTAGATCCAGCGTGCCGGGCGGGACCAGGTCCTGGGGTCTGACCCAAAGTCACGCCCCAAGCGGACATGTCCTGATGCAGAAAACCGTGGATGCGTGTGTGGCGGGACTGTGTCGAGAGTGTGCCGGACAGCCGAAAGTGTGCGCTCAGCCGAGCGCGGCGCCTGGGCCGCTCGACGTCCACTCGGCCAGCTCGTACCAGTGCGTGGCTCGGAGGGCTTGAGCGACCTCCGGGTCGGTGTGCTCCGCATAGAAGACATGCCGCTCCAGGTCGCAGCAGATCGCGACAGCCTCGAGCTTGACGTCGGGAATGCTCATGAGCGCCTCGCCCGGGAGCTTCGCTTCCGCGACGGTGTAGTGCTTGAACTGCAGATCCGGCGCGTACTCCATCAGCTTCGGCCAGTCGGGACAGGTGCGTGAGCTCATGTCGCGACCTTTTCCGTCGGCACGCCGATCTCCTCCCCCGTCCAGCGGCCTTCGAGCCGCACCACGCCGCGCTCCTCGCCGGCCGGATAGACGACGAACGCAAGCGCATCGTCGAGCCAGTGGTACAGCTGCTCCCCCGTCTCGTTCGTGAGCCCCAGGCGCAGATGGAAGCGTCCGTCCGCGAGCGGCAGCTGCTCGACCTCGAAGCGGGCTGCGAGCTCCGTCGTCGCGTCGTCCCAGCCGAGCTCCGCGGTCGAGCACCCCGAACCGGAGACCAGCAGGCCGGACTCGTCTCGCACTTCGAGTGACAGCCTCGGCGGAGAGATCCGCTCCTCCGCCGTGACCCTCAGACGCAGCGTCAGCGACTCGCCGCCGAGGAATTGCGTGCGCGACGCCCCGTCCGGGCCGAGCAGCTCCACGCCCTCGATTCGCGCGGCGCCGGTTCCCCACTCCTTCAGACCGGCACCCCGCTCAGCAGGATCGAGGTCACCCGCGAGCTGTTGGCGGTAACGCACGATCGCATCGTGCGTCGGCCCGTCGAACTCGACACGGCCGTCTCGCAGCAACACGGCACGATCGCAAAGACGTTCGACCGCTGCCGCGTCGTGCGAGACGAAGACAATCGTGCCGCCCCGCTGCTTGAACTCGAAGATCTTGCCGAAGCACTTGCGCTGAAATTGCTCGTCGCCGACCGCGAAGACCTCGTCCAGCAGCAGGACGTCGGCATCGATGTGCGCCGCAATCGCGAACCCGAGGCGCATGTACATCCCCGACGAGTACGTGCGCACGGGCAGGTCGATGAACTCCTCGAGCCCGGCGAAGGCGACGATCTCGTCCAGTTGCTCGCGCACGTAAGTGCGCTTGAGGCCGTGGATCGAGCCGTTGAGGAAGACGTTCTCGCGGCCGGTCATGTCGGGGTGGAAACCGGCGCCGAGCTCGAGCAGCGAGCCGACGCGCCCACCGACTTCGACACTGCCGGACGTCGGTTTGATGATCCCGGAGAGCAGGCGCAGAAGCGTCGTCTTGCCGGAACCGTTGCGTCCGACGAGACCGATCGCGCTCCCGGGGTCGACGTGGAAGGAGACGTCGTCGAGCGCCCGCACCTCCGTGGGGCGCGACCGGCGTCGGGCGACGACGACGTCCTTCAGCCGACGCGCTTCGCGCGGATACACCTTGAAGTGCCGCGAGGCATGCTCGGAGGCGATCTCGCCGGGTCGAATCACGCTTCCGAGGGTACCGCGAGCACCCGTCGCACCAGCCCGGCGAGCACGTGCACGAACGCCGGGTCGGCGTTCGGCATCTCGATCCTCCGAAAGCCCAGGCCGAGCTGTTCGGCCTCCTCCGCGGCTTCGTGGTCGAGATCCCAGCGGATCTCGAGATGGTCTGCGACGAAGCCGACCGGGCAGACCAGCACGTTGCGAACCCCGCCGCCGTGCAGTTCCCGCAGGTGATCGAGGATGTCCGGCCCGAGCCACGGCTCGCCGGTCTGAGACTCGCTCTGGAACGAGAACGACCATGTCTCGAGCGCTGCGCGCTCTGCGACTAGCTGGGAGGTCTCGAGGAGCTGGTCTTTGTACGGGTCACCAGAGTCGAGAATTCGCGCCGGTAGCGAGTGCGCGGTGAAGACGACGTGCGCGTCTGTTCCGCGCACGCGCTCAGCCAGTAGGTCGACGAAGCCTGGCTCATCGTGCCAGCTCTCGATGAACGCGAGCTCGGCTCGCCCGTCGAGCGCGGTTTCCAACTGGTCGCGATAGCCCGCGATCGACATGGACGAGTAGTGAGGGGCCAGCACGAGTCCGACGACGGTCTCCGCGCCGCTTGCAACGGCGGCGTCGGCTGCCTCCGCGATGCGGGGTGCCCAGTGCTTCATGCCGGTGAACACCGGCACGTCTCCGAGCTCGCGCGCCAACGCGGCGCGCGTCTGCTCGGTGATTGCGTTCAGCGGCGACCCGTCATCGATCCCGAGCCTTCGGTAGCGCTCGACGAGATCCGCCATCAGCTCGGCGGGGATAGGACGCCCGCCGCGAATGTCTGCGTAGTAGGCGGGGACGTCGGCCAGCCGCTCCGGCGAGCCGTACGCCATCAGCACGACCGCCGCCCTCACACGCGAGCTTCGACGGTCGCCTCGTGCACGAACTCCGTCAGCCGCCCGAGAACGGCCGGGTCTGTATTGGGTGGCACTCCGTGCCCAAGGTTGAATACATGACCCGGCCGCCCTCCAGCACGCGCGAGAATAGCGCGAGTCTCGGACTCGATCCGCTCCCAGGGACCGAGCAGAACGGCCGGATCGAGGTTGCCCTGCACACCCCGATCCTCGCCCACATCCGTCCAGCCTCGGTCGAGCGGGATACGCCAGTCGAGGCCGATGACGTCGCCGCCCGCGTCCGCCATCGCCGACAGCAACGTTGCCGTGCCCGTACCGAAGTGAATCGTCGGGACGTCGACCGCGGCGAGTATGCGCGCCGAGTACGGCGCCACGAACTCCTCGTAGTCCGAGGGCGAGAGCGCACCGACCCAGGAATCGAAGACCTGAATGACATCGGACCCTGCCCGAGCCTTCGCGGTGACGTACTGCGCGAACACATGCGCAAGCTTGTCCATCAACGCGTGCCACGTATCGGGCTCGCGGTACATCATCGCCTTGACGGTCGCGAACTCGCGACTTGGTTTCCCCTCGATCAGATACCCCGCAACGGTGAACGGACCGCCGCAGAAGCCGATGACCGCCTGGTCGTCGCGCAGCGCTGCACGAACGAGCCGCACGGCCTCGAGAATCGTCGGCACGGATTCCTCCGGCTCCGGCAGGACCAGGCGATCCACGTCGGCGCGGCTACGCACCGGCTCGGAGATCACCGGGCCGACGTTCTCGACGAGCTCGACCTCGACCCCCATGCCGAGGACGGGGAACATGATGTCGGTGAACATCACCGCCGCATCGACGTCGTGACGGCGAACCGGCTGCAGCGTCACCTCCGCGCAAAGCTCCGGCTCCGCGACGATGTCGAACAGTCCGTAGCGCTTGCGTAACTCCCGGTACTCGGGCAGCGAGCGACCGGCCTGGCGCATGAACCAGACGGGCGTCCGCTCGACCGGCTCCCGGCGGCACGCCCTCACGAGAAGCGGTTCCACGCCACGTAGGCTAGTCCGGCTCTGGAAGCGATCGGCGATCATCCCGTCCCTGCCGGCCCGCTCGCGGTGCGCTGGCTCGGCTACGAGCTGGAAACGCCGCACGCAGGAACGCTGACGCGCGCTCGGGTTCAGCTCGAGAATGCAGGCAGCGCGCCCTGGCGCAACCTCAACCTCTCCTACCACTGGTTGGACGACCGCGGCAATCCGATCGTCTGGGACGGCCTGCGCTCCGAGGTGAGCGCCGCACCCGGCGAGCGGATCGAACGAGAGCTCGACCTTCGCGGCCCGATCCCTCCCGGCCCGTACTGCCTCGCGTTCGATCTCGTGGACGAGCAACGCTTCTGGCTCGCCGAGCTCGGCAACTACTCCCCGCACCTCGACGTCGAAGTGGCGCCTCGCGACGCTGCAGCAGCGCGTGCCCACCTCCCGCCAAACGCCGACCTCGACCCTGACTGGGAGGAGCGGGTCTACGCCGCCCACACGGAGGGATACGCAGCGGTGGGCGGGTCGATCGATGCGCGGCGGCCGCCCACAGAGCTCGAGCCATACGCGCCGGGAGGCGGACGCAACCCCGCGTTCGCGCATCCCCTCGTCCTACCCTCGCTACTGCCACCGCTCGAGCCGAACACGGAAGTCGCAGGCCTGCCGGCCTGGCTGCCGGAAGGCGACGAGCCGTGGGTCTACGACGCCCGGATCAGACTTCGACTGCGATCTGGTCGTCGACGCGGCTGAACACATAAGCGCCGAGTACCAGGGAGACGACCGCGGCAACGACCGCGTAGATCGTGTCCCCGAGCGTGGGCAACCGGCCGTAAAACAGCGGATCCCGAAACGCCTCGATCAGCGGTGCGAGCGGATTCCCCCAGTGGATGAGGTTGACGACCCATTCCCGCTGGGCAATCTGCGGGTCGTTCAGCGGATAGAGGACGGGCGTCAGGAAGAAGAGCGGCAGCAACAGCGCCGACACCAGGAACTCGAGGTCCCGGAACAACACGTTCAACGAGGCGATCGCGAGCGCGAGCCCGCAGGTGAACGCAACGATCGCCAGCCCGATCGGGAGTGCAAGCCACTCCGTGGCGCGCACGCGCGGCAGCAGCGCGAAGTTCACCACGAGCAGGACGACGAGCATGACGCCGAAGCTGATCAGGTGCGTCGCGACGATGGAGAGCGGCAGCAGCTGTCTCGGGAAACGCGTCTTCCGAATGAGATTGGCGTTGTCCAGCATCGAGCGGGATGCCGCTTGAACGGAGGTGGCGAAGAAGATCCACGCCGAAAGCCCGACCAGGAGGAACAGGCCGTAGTGGCCCTCCGATCCGAACGGCGTGTTCCAGAGGACCGAGAACACCAACAGGTAGACGGCCATGAGTAGGACGGGATTCGCAAGCGTCCAGGCAAGGCCGAGCAGCGAGCCCCGGTACTTCGCCTGGATGTCCCGGCGGAAGAGATTCCCGAACAGCTCGCGGTAGCGGACGAGATCCCCGTATACCGTCGTCATAGGCGCGGCCTAGTCTAGAGGGGGCCTCACATGGCGCTTACAGCCAATCGTTACGCTTCTGCTCCGTGAAGGCGCTCGCGGCGATCGCTGCATTTCCCGCCGCGGCCGCGGCCATCTGGCTGCTGCTTCGCACCCCGCTGACGAGCCGATTCGCAGCAGCGCCCCGTGAGGACCGTTGGCACGAGCGGACGACGCCGATGTTCGGAGGGATCGGGATCGTCGCCGGTCTCTTCACCGGAGTCGGGGTCGCGATCGCGGTCGGCGCGGCGCCGGCGAGCCGTGAGCTCCTGGCGGTCCTGGGCGGCTGCGCGATCCTCTTCGTGGCCGGCCTCCTCGACGACCTCTTCTCGCTCGGGCCGATCCCGAAGCTCGCCGCCCAGTTCGCGGCCGCCGGGCTGGTGATCTTCAACGGCCTGACGATCTCCGGGCTGATCTCGAACGACATCCTGGCCGGAGTCGTGGCGCTCATCTGGCTCGTGGGCATGACGAACGCGTTCAACCTGCTCGACAACATGGACGGGCTCGCCGCAACGCTCGCCGGAATTGCGGCGATGTTCTTCGCAATCGACGCCGTCACGGTGCACAAGAACGACGCGGTGCTCGCGGTGTCGCTCGCCCTCGCTGCCGCATGCGCAGGCTTTCTCCCCTTCAACCTGCGTCGCGGGAAGTCAGCGGCGGTCTTCATGGGCGACTCGGGCAGCCAGCCTCTGGGCTTCCTCCTGGGGGCACTCGGATTGACCGCCAGCTGGAAAGTGGCGGGCACGACGGTCGCAACCCTGCTGCTCCCCATCCTCGTGCTTGCAGTCCCGATTCTCGACACGACGCTCGTGACGATCGGACGTCTGATCGATGGCCGCCCCGTCTATCAGGGTGGACGGGACCACACCTCGCACCGCCTCGTGTATCACGGCCTCACCGAGAAGCGCGCGGTCGTCCTGCTCGCCGTGATCTCCGCTGCGCTCGGAACGACGAGCCTTTTCTATTCGGTACTGGACAACGCATGGGTGACGCTGATCGGTGTCTTGCTCACGTTCGCACTGCTCGTGCAGTTCGCGAGCGTCCTCTCCGACGTGGAGCGTGCACCGGGATTCACCGGCGACAGGGGCTGGCTTCGCACGTTCATCGCGAATCCACGACGGCTCGTGGAGTCGCTCGTCGACTTCGCGCTCATCACCGCTTCCTTCACGGTTGCGTACTACCTCAGGCTGCAGGGCGGCGGCAGTGCGTACCAGCGGCACATCTTCCTCGTTTCGCTCGCCGTCCTCCTGGCCGTCCGCTATCTGGCCTTCATCCCGTTCGGCCTCTATCGCGGCGTGTGGCGCTACGCCGGGGCACGAGACGCGGCGAGCATCGTCGCTGCAGTCGTGGTTTCGGAGGTGGTCGCGTATGTGATTCTCGACGTCACCCAGACCTTTGGCCCGTTCCCACGAAGCATCTTCGTCATCGACGCGCTCGTTTGCACGCTGCTGATCGGCGCCTCTCGTTTCTGGGAGCGTGCGTTCGTCCGTGGAGTCTCCGCCCTCACGGGACGCGGCGATCGTCACCGCACGCTCATCGTCGGTGCCGGCCGCGGCGGCCGCAGCCTCCTGCGCGAGTTACGCGAGACGGCAGGCGAGCAGGTGGTCGGCTTCGTGGACGACGATCCGCAGCTGTCTCGGCGGCGGCTCCAGGGCGTCCCCGTGCTCGGCGGGACCGGAGAGATCGAGGGGGTCCTCGCGCGTGCGCGCCCGCACACGGTCCTCGTCACGATTCCCGATGCTCCTCGCGAACGCCTCGGCCTGGTCATAGATGCCTGCGCGCTGGCGCAGGTGCCGTGCCGCTTCGTTCGTCGCGACAGAAACCTCGATCCTCACGCCGTCCTCGGCGCAACCGGCGACTGAGCCCGGGATGGCCGTCGTGACTGCGCGTCCCGCGTCTGCCGACCGCACGCTGACCGACCGACTCCTGGCGGCGGTCCCGCTGCTGAGCATCTTTCTCTGGCTCAGCATCGTCTACATGATCCAGGCCTGGGCCCACAAGACGCCGTGGCTCTTCGGAGACGAGCTCGAGCTCACACAGCTCTCGCGCGCGATCGCCAACACCGGCCATGCCGCACGGCGCGGGGAGCCGTACTCCTTCACGACCCTCTGGACCTATGTGCTGGCGCCGGCCTGGTTGATCGACAACCTCCACGCCGCCTACGCGACGGTGAAGTACCTGACGGTGATCGTGATGGCCGCGACCGTCTTTCCCGCCTACGGCATCGCGCGTCTGGTGGTCGGCCGGAGACCCGCGCTCTTCGTCGCGGCGGCGTCCGGGGCAATTCCGGCCGTCGCGTACTCGTCGATGATCGTCGAGGAGCCGTTCGCCTACTTCTGGTCGACGCTCACGTTGTTCCTGATCCTCCGCGCACTGATCACAACGTCGCGTTGGTGGATCGGCGGCGCAGTGGCGGCGTCCCTGATCGCGCCATTGGTCCGTGGCGAGCTCGCCATGCTCCCGGCGCTCTTCGCGCTCGCCGGACTCTTCCTCATCTGGCGCTCCGAGTACGTCAGCCGGTGGCGTCGGAGCTGGAGCGCCTGGGACTGGGTCGGTTTCGTGACCCTCGTCGTCGGAGCGGTCATCGTCATCAGCGCCGTGCTCGGTCACCAGTCGCTCGAGTGGAACTACGCGACTCGCCTCTACAAAGGCCGCATGCTCGACCTCAGCCTGAATGCCGCCGGCGCGTTGATGATCGGCCTTGGAGTACTGCCCGTCGTCGCGGGACTGGCGGCCCTCTGGCGCGCACCGAACGAGCCTGTGTCGTATGCGCTGCGCGTCTTTCGCAGCGTCCTACTCGCCGCGATCATCGCGTTCGGCGTGTACACCGCGGTGAAAGCGACGTACGTTTCGATCAGCTTCGGCACGTACACGTACGAACGCAATCTCATCTATCTCGCACCGCTGCTGTTCGCGGGCACCGCGCTCTGGCTCGAGCGTCGCCGTCTGCATCCGATCGCGCTCGCGGCCTCGTCGGCTTTCGCCTTCATCCTGATCCTGACCACGCCGTACGAGATGGGCCAGGACCTCTCCTACAACGCACCGGGCCTGGCGATCCTGCAGCAAGGGAATCGCTACCTGCAGTTCGACCCGACCGCGGCAAAGATCGGACTGATCGCGCTGCTCGGCTTCTCGATCGCTCTCCTGCTGGCACCGCGTTTTCTCGGCCGCGGTACGAAGTGGCTCCTGGTCGCGGTTGCAGTCGGCGTGGTCGCGTGGAACCTCACCGCGGAGATCTCCTTCGCGTCGGCATCGAACCGTGCGTCGGACCGTTTCGACGAAAACATCCGCACGCCCTTCACCTGGGTGGACGACGCCACAGGAGGAGCGTCGACGCTCTACATCGGCCAGCAGATGACCGACCAGAACGGCGAGTGGCTGCTCGAGTTCTGGAACCGGTCGATCAAGGCGGTCTGGAGTCTCGATGGGACCGCGCAAGGGCCCGGCCCGTTCCTGACCCCGGATCAAGGGGCGGCCGATGGTGCGCTCTCACATGACCCGGGTTACCCCTATGTCGTCGAAGAGGCGGGAATCGAGATCGTCGGCAAGACCGTCGCCACGCACCTGCATCGCGCCGGCGGCGGGCTCGAGACGTGGAAGCTCGTCAAGGTCGCGCCACCGTTGCGCCTCCGCGGATCGGTCGTCGGCGTGTACTCCGACGGCTGGACCGGCCCGTTCAGCGCATACACGCGGTATTCGACCGAGGGCAACCGCGCGGGACGGATGCGAGTCACCGTCTCCCGCGCCGCCTGGGGAGGCACGAACAAGACCGGGCATGTCACCGTCGCGATCGGGCCGATGGTCGTCGGCGACGACAAGCAGCCGCATCTGGGCAAGCCGACCGAAGTGAAGCGGTTCGACATCCACAGCAAGGAGGAGATCCCGGTCGTGCTGAAGGCACCGGGCCCACGCTTCCGCGTCGAGGTCACCATCAGCCCGACCTTCTCTCCGAAGGAGCTCTCCCCCGGCGAAAGCGACAACCGGCAACTCGGCGCGAAGGTGAGCTACGTGTTCCTGCCGCCGCGAAAAGCCGCGCACAAATAGCTGAACCGCATGGTGAGCAAGAGCCGCGCGACCGGCCCGCTTCGCTCGAGCGCATAGAGCGCATGCGCGACCGATCGAGGTAGCGACACGCGTTGCGGCGAGAAGAACGGCCGCAGCTCAAATTGATCGAAGCCTGCAGCACGCAGGTCGGCGCAGACCTCTTCGACGCGGTACTGGCGCGGATTGAGGTCGAAGACGAACTTCCGCTTGGTGTACCCGGCAACGCGGCGGAAGAAGGCAACGCGGTCGTCCGAGTAATAGATAGCCCGGAAGCACGTAGTCGCCGCAACAGGCTCGGGCGGCTCGTAGTCGTTGAGGTTGCCGAGCACGACGTTACGTCCGTGCCGACTCGCGGCTTTGACCATCTCCGTGCTCGCATCGAGCCCTATGTAGCGCAGGTCGGGCAAATGGTCGGCGGCGGCTCCGTCGCCGCAGGCGAGATCGAGCACGGTGTCGCCCGGCTCGAGTGGTGGGCCGAGGCTCAGAACGAGATCTGCACGGTGAGCGAGGTAGGTCGCCGAATCCGCATACGCGACCTCGGACCAGCGTTCGGCCTGTTCGTCGTACTTCTCGGTGGTCATCGGAGCGCGAAGAGGCGTTCGGGATGCTTGCGCAGGAAGCGAAGCATCGCGTGCAGGTGCCAGAGGTTCCGCCGCGTGAAGAAGTGCTTGTCGATCACGGCCTGATACTCGTGGTGAACCACAGCCTCCGGCACCCACCAGCGCTCCCAACCGGACTTCATCGCGCGGTAGCTGAGGTCGATGTCTTCCACGTAGAGCTTGTAGCCCGCGTCCCACCCGCCGATCTCGTCGAGCATCGTGCGGCGCATGAGCAGGAACGCGCCGAGCATCGTGTCCACCTGCAACGGCGCGTCGTCGGGGGCGTCCAGGAGGTAGTGCCGCCTTTGCCAGCGCAACGGCGGGAAGAGTGACCGCAACGGCGTGCGCCGCACGATCGTTCCGCCGACGGTCGGGAAGCTGCGCCGCGAAGCCTGCAGGGTGCCGTCCGGGTTGATCATCCGGGGCCCGGCGATGCCGCAGCGCGGATGAGCGTCCGCGAACGCAACGAGCTCGCGCACGCAATCCGGCTCGGGGACGGCATCCGGGTTCGAGATGACCACGTACTCACCCGTTGTCGCTGCGATGCCCTTGTTGACGTTCGCAGAGAAACCGAGTGCACGATCGTTCTCCAATACGTGCGCGTCGCCCGCAAAGTTCCCCGGCCGGCTGCCGGGGCCGTTCGCGACGACGACGAGCTCGTCGACCTGAGGCCGTAGCGCAGGAAGCGAAGTGCGCAGCAGCTCCGCCTCGTCGGGCCCGGTTGCAACGAACACACCCGAGACCTTCATGCCGCGAGCACGCTCCGATAGACATCGGCTGTGATGCGCGCCGTTTCCCGCCAGGAGAACGTCTTGGCGCGTGCGATCCCGGCCGCGGAGAGCCGCTCCCGATCTTCGAGCGCGCGCCGCACACCCTCTGCCAGGTCATCCGTGAAGATCGCGGCGTCGCCCGCCACCTCCTGCATCGCCTTCTCCGGCGCGGCCACGACGGGCGTCCCGCAGGCCATTGCCTCGACGACCGGCAGCCCGAAGCCTTCGTAGCGCGACGGGAAGACCAGGCACGCAGCCTGTTGGTACAGGCGCACCAGCTCTTCCTTCGAGACGTACCCGCGCACGTCGGCGCCGCGACGCGTGAGCTCGGCGGCGAGCTCTTCGTCCTTCGGCGGCCCGACGACGACGAGCTTGCGCCCCACCGCGTTCGCCGCATCGATCGCGGCGAGCGGCTGTTTTCGCGGTTCGATCGCGCTGACGAAGAGGAGAAAGGAATCGTGCTCGCCGGCAGGCACGAAGGCCGGGTCGGGAGCGAGCGGCGTCACCACGACCTTCTCAGCGGGCGTCCGGTAGAGCTCGACCAGGTCGCGTTTCGTGCGCTCCGAGATGGCGAGGACGCGTTCGGCCTTCCGCACGGCACGGCGAACGAAGACCTTGAACGTCACGAGGTCCCAGAAGCCGAAGACGCTCGGATCTCTCTCCCACGACAGGTCCTGCACGGTGACCACCGCAGGGCAGGGACAACGAAGCGGCAGCGCGTGGATGAAGTGCGCGACGTCAGGTCGGAGCCGCCGCAGAAGGCGCGGTAGTGCGACCGCCATGCGCAGCTCCTGCGAACGTGCCGGAAGCGGCAGCGGTTCGATCCCATCGGGAAGAAGGTCCGGCCGGCGGGTCACGGCCGCAAAGCGAAGATCATCCGCGACCGCGGGTAGCTCCCGCAGCAGGTGCGTGACGTAGGTCTCGTCGCCGGTGCGGTGACGTCCAAGGACGTCGGCGTCGACGAGCACGAGGGGCCTGCTGCTCACGCCGCGGCTTCCCGATAGACGTCGACGGTCGCGGCGGCCACGGCATCCCAGCGAAATGCGCGTGCGCGCTCGAGCCCGCGCGCGACGAGTGTGTCGCGCTCGGTTGTCGCCCGTTCGATGCCGGCGGCGATCTCAGCGGAATCGTGTGCGTCGACGAGGACGGCGGCTCCGTCTGCGACCTCCTCCATCGCGGTCCCGCGCGTGGTGACCACGGGAGCGCCGCACGCCATCGCCTCCAGGATGGGAATCCCGAAGCCCTCGTAGAGCGACGGATACGCGAGGCACGCGGCGCCACGGTAGAGGCGCGCGAGCTCGGCATCGTCGACCTCGCCGAGCCAACGGACGCCGTTCCCGCGGATGTCGACCCCGCCCCAGCCGCGCGCGCCGACGACGCGGAGCTCCAGGTCGGTGCGACCGACTGCCTCCACGAGGCGCGCGAGGTTCTTGCGCGGTTCGAGCGTGCCGACGGCGAGCACGTACTCGCCGGCTCTCGGACGGACCTTCGCGTGTGAACTCGTCGCCGACGGCGTTGGGCACGACGCGGATCTTCTCGTCAGGCACTCCGAGCAACTCGATGAGCTCGCGGCGGGTGAACTGGGACACTGCGATCACGCGCCGCGCGGCGCGGAGCACTCGCGGTACGACGTGCGGGCTGTACGTCCGCGTCCAGCGGTTGAACGTCTCCGGGTGCCTGAGCACGGCCAGGTCGTGCACGGTGACGACGAGCGGCACTCGCGAACGCAGAGGCCCTCGGTACGTCGGGCAATGAAGGACGTCCGCGGTCTTCTCGCGTCCGATCAGAAACGGGTACCAGACTCCATCGCGGGCCAGTGTCGACGGGCGGCTCCCGCCTCCGAACGAACGCGTCGAGACGGCGACGTCGTCGCGCAGTTGTAGCTCATGCATCAGCCCCTTGAGGTAACGCGCCGTCCCCGCACGGGTCTGAGCGAGCGGAGAGACGTCGATCGCGACGCGCATCACAGCGCGTCAGCGTAGCTCTGCAGATGAACGCGGCCCGTTTCGAGCCAGGTGAAGCGTCGTGCGTGGGCGAGACCGCGTGGGACGAGCTCTTCGCGCTCGGCCAGCGCACGAGCGATCCCCTCGGCGAACGCTTCGGGGCTCTCCGGATCGGCGCGAACAGCTGCGTCCCCGCTCGCCTCGTCGAGCGAAGCGTGGGAAGAGACGACGCAGGGGACGCCGCAGGCCATCGCCTCGATCACCGGGATCCCGAAGCCTTCGAATCGGGACGGGTAAGCGAAGACCGCCGCTCCGCGGTAGAGCGCCGCGAGTTCCTCGTCAGCGACGTACCCGCGACCGCCCTGTCCGAGTGAGAGGAGCGTCAGATCGCCACCAAGCAATGTCAGAGCGCCCTCGACGACCTCCCGGTTCTTGCGCCAGTCCTCGGTCGCGGTGGTGAAGACGTACGGGCGGCCGCTGTCGTGACGTTCGCCGTCCTGCTTGTAGCGGGCATCGACGCCGGGATACGCAACCCGAATTCGTTCCCGCGGGATTCCGAGTTGTTCGACGACGTCGCTGGCCGTGTACTCCGCGTTGGTGAACACGACATCGCAATTCGCGGCAGCTCGAGCAGTTGCGGTGTGCATGCGCACCGTCCGTGGATGCAGTCGTTCGGGATATCGCAGCGGACCGAGATCGTGGATCATCGTGGCGCGAACGCGCGGTCGCCCCGGCGGGACCATCCAGTCGCTGAAGTGGAGCACGTCTGCATCGCCGACGAAGCGTTCCGCCGGAGGCCGTCCCAGCCGGCTCCAGGCCGTCCGGACCGCGTGGCCGAACGGCACCGTCGCGATGCACCGTTCGATCGGAAGGTCGCCCAGCGCGGAGTCGAGCAGTTTCCGCCCACGGATGCTGACCGGACCGAACGCGACGAGCTCGTGTGCGCCGTCCGCGGCCTCGGCCATTCCCTTCAGCGCGCCGAGGATGTAATTGCCGACGCCCGTCCGCGGATGCGAGAGCGGCGTGACGTCATAGGCGATCCTCACGGAGCGGCGTAACGGAATTCGAGGAAGTGCACGCCGAGCACGCGCGGGTCCGCAGGTCCTGGGACTGCGGTGGGGGTGACCGTGAAGACCGTTCGACAGACGCCGTTGCGCGGCTGCAGCGGGACGGTGAGGCTCGCTTCGTCGCTCGAGCCGAAGGTCACGCTCCTCCCTCCTGCACGGACGGTCTGCGGAGCGCTGACGAGCTTCGGGTCACGCAGCATGTGTGCAGTGACCGCGCCGCCCGTACAGCGAAGCCGTGTATACGTCACCCGCTTGCCGGACCACGTGTCATTGGGGTAGAGGCCCTGCACGCGGGAGCCAATGCGCACGAAACCCTGCGTGCGCCGCAGCGCCATTCCCTTCAGATCGTCGCGGGCGACGACCGCTCCGGCGAGTGGCACACTCTCCTCGCTGAGGACGTAGGCGTGTCGCACCGGCTTCCCGTCCGCGAGCAGAACACCATCCGCTCTCTGCGTGACGTGGGTCTCGGGCAAGCCGCCCATCGACGGCTGGCGCAGGTCATACACAGGTCCGATGCTGCGGTTGTAGAACTCGTTTTCCCACAGCGTGTCAGGGTGATGCGTCTTGTCCTTGCCCGAGAAGACGAAGGCGACGTCGGCGTTCCGTCCGACCGCGGCATCGACCCAGTCTCGCTTCGGGGCGGTGATGCCCTGGTAGAGGGCTCCGATGGATGCCCTGGGAAAGCCGTGGTCGAAGCGCTCGATTCGTTCGGTCGCAAGCACGAACCAGAGCAGCACGACCCCGGGCAACACGAGCGCGTAGCGCGGCGAGATCGAGAAGAAGAGCACGCCGATCGCAGACGCCGCGACGACGACCACGATCGGGATCGTGTCCGGGCTGACGACCGTCTCCTGGAGCCACCAGAGCGGCAGCAACGCAAGCGTGTCCGATTCCGCGGGGACATCGATGAAACGGTGGTAGGGAAGCGCGCCGGGCAACGCGGCGGCGAGCACAACGGCGACCGCGGTAGCGCGAGGAGGCCTCGGCATCCCCCGGTCGATCCAGGCCAGCAAGGCGATCAGGAACAGCGGTGCGACGTAGAAGACGTTGCGCTCCTGGATTCGCGGCGAGAGAGCCGACGCGAAGGCGCCGACTTCGAGCAGCAGCCACGCGGTCAACGGCAGCGCCGCTGCGAGAAAGATGCGCAGTGGGCGGTCGAGCGACCGGCCGACGAAGGTGAGAAGCAGGAGCGCCGCAAAGGGCACGATCCCGAGGTAGAGATCGAGCTCGGCGACGTGGTAGAACAGCCACTTCAGCACCTGATCGGGCCGGTAGGTCGCATGGCCGGTCACGCTGTAGCTGCCGAGCACGTCGTACGGGGAGTGACCGCGCGCAAGCTGGACGGCAAACACGGCGACCACTCCGGCGACGAGGACTCCGTAGAGCACGCGAAAGTCGGCGAGCATGCGTAGACGCCGCCGGTCGAGCCACGCCAGGAGTAGCGGCGCTGTCGCGACGGCCGGGATGAGCACGATCGCCTGCGAGCGTGTCAGGAACGCGAGCAAGCAGAGACCGAGCAGCACGAGCTGTCGCTGGATCGTCGGGCGCTCCAACGCGAGCACCAGCGCGAGGGCGACGCAGGCGAAGAGCGGATAGAAGACTGTCTCGGTCATCAGCGTGCCCGTGTACATCAGTGACGGCACGGCGATGGCGAGCAGGGCGGCGAGCAGAGACGGAATCGGCTTCAGGACCCTGCGCGCAAGGAAGTACACCGGGATCGCGGTGAGCGACATCAGCACCGAGCCGATCGCCTTCGCGGCGGCGTACGCGTCCGGTACTGAGCCGAACGCACGCCAGGCCGGCGCGATCAGCAGTGGATACACGGCGCCGTACGCACCGTGATGCACGTCGCGGATGAGGAAATGGCCCGTTTGCGCGAAGCTCTTCGCAAGCTCGGAGTAGATGAGCTCGTCGACCATGATCCACGGTGCGACGACACGGCGTGACAACCCGTAGCGGAAGACCGAGGAGAGGACGACGAGCCCTGCGAGCCAGACCCAGACGGGCACACGCGCGAGCCGGCTGGGCTTCTGCGGCGGTTCAGGCTCCGGCCGGCCGTTGCGCGCCAGTCCGACGTCGTCGAGCCGCCCTGCGAGCTCCGCCGCGAAGGACGTACCCGGCTCGATGCCGATCTCGGCGGCGGCCTGCGCGACCTCGGCGACGACTGCGTCCGCGACCCTGGTACCACCCGCGGCCTCTTCCAGCGCTGCCGCATAGTTCTCTGCAACGCGTGCGAGATCGTGCTCTCGCTGAGCGTAAGCCCGCGCGGCGTCGCTCATCGCGAGCTGTGTCGGCTCACTGGAAGCGAGCAGCTCGAGCGCGGTGGCAAGGGCAGGGATCTCGTCCTCGTCGACGGGCACCTTCAGCGCAACGTCGTCCGGCAACTCCGAGAACCAACCGAGATCGCTGACGACGAGGGGTCGTCCGAGTGAAAGCGCACGAATTGCGCTGCCCGAGGTCTCCCCCATCGTCGGCGAGCGCAACGAGATGCAGGCATCGCACGCAGCCATGAGCGACCAGAGCTCCTGTTCGTCGACGTACCCGACGCGCCCGACGCCTTCGGCTACATATCGGTCGGCATCGAAGCCGGGCGACGCAGGCCCGACGAGCAAGAGCTTCGCGTTCGGATGGCGCTTCCGCACGAGTGAGAACGCTTCGACGAGTTGCGGTATGCGCTTGCTCGCATTCAAGTGCCCGAAGCAGCCGAACAGCGGCCTGCCGTCGACCTTGGCGGGCTGCACGCCCTCCGCTGGCCAGGCCGGATGCTCGATCCGCCAGATCGGACCGCGGTACCCGGCGTCGAGCACGCATTGCTCGACGTAGTGCGAATGGACGATCAGCCCGGTGGCGTTGGCCAGGACCTCGCCGGTGAGCGGGAACTCGTCCGGCCGCGTCTCCCACGGCGGAGACACGCGCCCGTCGAGCACTCCGTGCGCCAGCAGGCGACCGGGGATGCCGGCGTCGCGCTCCATCGCGGCGAGGTAACCGTGGCCGTCCTTCCGGCCGATCGTCAGTCCGGCGACGAGGTGATGGAGGACGAAGTCGTGGAGGACGACCACTCCGGGCCGGCGTCTCAGGGCGTCCACGATCCAGCCGTGCGCCTCCGGGTCGTTGCCGACGTGGTAGAGCGCGACGTCGGCGGCAACGGGCCGCGTCCTGCCCCGCCGCACGATCGTGATCTCCACGAGCCCTTCGAGTGCAGGCAGCAGCAGCGCTGAGTAGTCGGCTATGCCCGAGCGCTCTGGCGGCAGCGGCGAGTAATACGCGACCCTCACGTCGCGAGCAGTCGCGCGATCGTCTCGTCCCAGGACACGCGGCGCGCGATCTCCTTTCCGGCCTGCCCCCACGCCTTCGCGTCGTCGACGTGGTCGCGCAGCCACGAGCACGCTTCGGCGAGAGCCGCAGCCTGCGGCTCGATCACGAGCCCAGTCCTGCGGTCGGCGACGACTTCGAGCGGCCCGCCGGCATCCGTCGTCGTGACCACGGGCTTCTCGGCGAGAAACGCCTCGTACGGGACCATGCCGAAGTCCTCGTCGACCGGCGCGTAGTAGACGGCGAGGCAGCGTGCGTAGAGCCCGGCGAGCTCCTCCTCGTCGACGCGCCCGGTGAAGCGCGCCCGCCCGTCGAGCCCGTGCTTGCGGGCGACGTCCTCGAGCCGCTCACGGTCGGGGCCGTCGCCGACGATCACGCAATGCAACGTCGAATCGGCCGCGAGTGCGTCGAGCAACAACTCGTGGCGCTTTGCGCGATCGAGCCGCCCCACCGAGAGCACGAAGTCGTCATAGCTCTCCGTCCGGTACGGCAACTCCTGCGGCGGGTGCGGCATCACCTCCGCGGCGAGCCCCGTGGAGCGCTGCAGACGGTCGGCGACGTTACGCGAAGTCGCGAACACCTTCTTGGCCTCGCCCAATGCGACGCGATCGAGGCGCTGAACCGCCCGTCGCGTCGCGCGCTCCTCGGCACTCTCACCGAACTGCCCGAGCTCTGTGCGATCGAGCTCGTAGGCCTGCCGAAACTGGTGCAGCAGCCACACCACTTTGTTGGGATGACGAACGGCGTAAGACGGAAATTTCGTCGCAATCACGAGGTCGATCGCGCGCCCGTCCGACTCGGTCAGGTCGAGCAAACGCCAGAGAAAAGCCTGTGACAGCACGCGCTCGCCCGGATACCACTTGTAGGGGACCGTGACGAGGTCGGTCTCGTGCCCACGGGCCTGGAGCTCCCCGACGAGATCGTCCGCGAAGATCTCAGCCCCGCCGCGCTCGAACGGGACCTGCGGCGCGCAGACGGCGATCCTCATCGCCGACCCTCTAGAGGTACACGCGCGAGTGACCGGGTCCCACCACTCCCGCCCACCAACAGCCTAGGGAGCAAGTCGTCACGCGTCCGTGTCACCGGCGGAACGTTTTCGCGTCTACTCATGCGCGGCCGTTCGCGCCACGAGGGCGTAGTCGAGCGGCGCGAACAACAGATCGTTGAGGCGACGGACGTTGGCGGCGATCACCGGATCGGCCGGTTCCGTCAGGCGCTCGGCGGGCTCGTTGAGAAACCGGATCTCCGTCTCGGCGAACCCTGACTGGCGCGCCAGCAGCTCGAGCGTCTCCGGCACGAGTGGCTGGGCGTGCGTGAGGTCTGCGAAGTAGTTGCGCAGCGCGATCGGCGACAGCGGATTGATCGTCTCTGCAACGAGGACGCCGCCCGGCCGCAGCTTCGCGACGGCGAGCTGGAACGTCTGCACCAGAGTGGGAGCCGGAAGGTGCTCGACGACCTGGCCCATGAAGATCGCGCCGAGCGAGTCGTCGCCGGCGCGTTGGAGGTACTCGACGAGGTCGGCCTGCTCGACGTCCAGTCCGTCGCCGCGCGCATACGCGACCATGTCGGAGTCGGCATCGATGCCGCGCGCCTCCACGCCGGCTTCGCGCAGGAGCCCGAGCAGCTCACCGCGCCCGCAACCGACGTCGAGCACGGGCGCTGCGTCGCGCAGGATGTCGACGTAAAGACGCTGGCGCTCGCGGATCGAGTCGACGCTGCCGCGCATCCTGCTCTCGTAGGCGAAGTAGTCCGGAACGGAAGCCGCTGCCGGCTGCGCAGCCACCGTTGCCGGCGCAGGCGGGCCACTGTGGCCTGCAGCGCTACCGCGCCGCTCGAGCCGCGCGAGCCGTTCCTCCAGCTCACGAACCAGTCGCTCCGCCTGGTCGCGGGCCGCGGCCGAGGAGTCGGCCCGCTCGGACAGGGCATCGACGAGCTTCAGGACGGAGTCGTTGAAGACCCGCTGGTCAGCGGCAAGCGGCTCGACGTACCAGCGCATGAGCTTGCGGAGGAAGCGCTTGACGACACCTTTGGGGCCGCCGCCGGCGGGACGTTCGGCCGTGACCGGCCAGAAGCGCTCCGCGAGCGCCCGGGTCGAGGCGAACTCCGCGCCCCGTGAGTCCTCGTGGACGGCACCACGGCGAAGCTCCTCACGGAGTCGGTCGAACAGGGCGGCGACGTCGATATCCTCCGGCGAGGAAATACCTGCAGGCGCCGGGTTTTTCGCCTCCGGCCCGGACATTCACCTGATTGTACGGGGTGCGCCTGTCAGTAGTGCGATTCCACATCAAACTTACGGTTTGATAACGCGCTGCCGTAGAGGTGCGTCACCGCTCAGAGCGCACGCACGTAGTGCCACGCCTGAGCAAGGCCGAGCTGGCGCATCGCTAGCAGCAGTAATGCGTACAGCGCCAGGCCCGCGGCGGCTGCAGGCACTGCGCTCAGAAGCAGGGATGCGCCACCGAAGGCGAGCGCAGTTGCCGCTCCGACGAGGATCGACAGGCGCCCGAGCCCGACGACCGTCAGCACGAGCATCCGAGGCGAAAGCGCGGCCATCAGCCCGAGCACGACGATGAGCGTCGAGACACCGAGTGCGACCGTCACACCGGTGAGGCCCCAGAGCGAGCGGCACACGATCGAGATCGGGATGTCGACCGCGATCCCGGCAAGCGCCAGCGGGATCAGCAGCCGAGTTCGGTTCATCACGAACACGAGTGGATATGTGATCAGGAAGGCGGCGTTCGCAACCATCCATGGTGAGAGGAACACGACGAGGCGTCCGAGCTCGTCGCCGACGTCGCCCGAGAAGGCGTCGCCGAGCACGGCGGTGACGACCCGCCCCCCGACGAGGGCCACGAGCCCGGCAGCGGCACCGACGAACGCAAGCGAGACCCAGGCGGAGTGGATGACGTGCTCCGCAGCGCTCTCGGCATCCACACCACGGCGCGTCAACGTGGCGGCGGAGATCAGCGACAGTGAGAACGCCGTCGCGCTGACGAACGTCGCTGCGAGCAGATACGCATACGACAGGCTCGTGACGTTGCCCTCGCCGGTCCCGGCCGCGAAGCGGAGCGCGATCAGGTAGAGGCCCTGCAGGGCGATCGGCACGGCCGCCCCGTACAGAAGTCGCCACAGCCGATAACCGAGTCGAAGTGGAACTCCTCGATAGAGCCGCAACCTGTTCCCGCGAAAGAGGAGCACGGCCATCGGGAGGCCGATCGCGATCGCGCCGTTCAGGGCCAGCCCCCAAGCAAGTGCAACGAGTCCGTAGGTGTCGGCAGCAAGCACGAAGAAGACGACGCCGCCGATGCCGCCGAGTGCGAAGCCGAGAGCGGCGGGCACGTAGCTGTCTTTCGCAGCGAGCGCACTGGCCGCGAGCGCGGCGATCAACTGCGCGAACGCGGCGGGCACGAGCCAGGGTAGGGCGTCGGCTGCGACCGCCGCCGATTCCTCCGGAAGCCGGCCGGTGATCAGCTCGCCCCAGAAGTGCGGGAAGGCCGCGGTGATGATCGTGGCGGGGACGGCGACCGCGAGGAAGGCAAGTGCGTACGCCCGGAACTCCGAGCCCAGCCGTCCCTCCGCCTCGGCGCGGGTCAAGTCCGGGACCACCACCATCCTGAAAGCCTGGGCCCCGAGCACGAGCACGAGGTACACGCCGTACGCAGCCATGAAGCCGTCGGTCTCGCTGCTCCGCCCGAACTTGTGCGCCAGGAAGGCACCGGCCACCGCGGCGGCCAGGCTCAGGATCACATATGAGAGACCCGTAAAGGCGCCGCTCCGAACCGCACTCCGGCCGCGCTCCGGGCTACCCTTGGGCTGCTCGTGGGCGGGCACCGCTGCCATGAAAGCAGACCAACACGACTCCACCTGGACAGACGAAGCCGTCGCTGACCTGCGGCGGGACTTCGGCGAGTTCTTCACCGGCAGAACCTGTCTGGTCACCGGCGCCGACGGGTTCATGGGATCACACCTCACCGATGCGCTCGTCCAACTCGACGCAAACGTGCACGCGTTCGTGCGCGCGACGTCCAGCGGTGCGCTGAACAACATCGCCCCGCTGCGCGAGCAGCTCAAGGTTCACTTCGCAGATCTGACGGACAAGACGTCGATCGACTACCTCGTCAGGGAGCTTCTCGACGCGCCCGACAAGCCGTACGTCTTCCATCTCGGCGCACAGGCCCATGTCGGCGAGTCGTGGCACCGCCCATACGAAACGGTGATAGCGAACACGATCGGCACGCTCAACCTGCTCCAGTCGATCGTCGACCACGGCCTGGAGCTCGAGAAGTTCGACACCGCCGGCACGTCAGAGGAATACGGAAACGTGCACGAGTCGGTCGCCCACCACCACGACTTCGACGACGAGGGCGGCCTCATCCTCCACGAGCGTTCGCCGATCAATCCGAAGTCGATCTATGCGACCTCAAAGGTCGCCGCAGACTTCCTGACCATGAACTACCACGACGCGTTCGGACTGCCGGGTGTCGTGACGAGGATGTTCAACAACTACGGGCCGCGCCAGAACCCGCGCTACGTCACCGGGACGATCATCACCCAGGCGCTCACCCGTGAGACCGTCGAGCTCGGGCAGCTCGAGCCGATGCGCGACTTCTGCTTCTGCACCGACGGAGTGCGTGGGCACCTGACCGTTGCCGCGCGTGGGATCCCCGGCGACCTCTACGTCTACGGGCAAGGGAAGAACATCTCGATGCGCGAGTGGGCCGAGCTCATCCTTCGCGTCGGGCGCGAGCAGGGGTACTGGGAGGCGCGCGAGATCGTCTCCACGGCGGAGCGGTTCCGACCCGGAGCGAGCGAAGTCATGTCGCTGCGCGTCGGCTACGAGAAGCTCAACCGCGAGACCGGTTGGGAGCCGCACGTCTCCTGGGAAGACGGCGTCGCACGGACGATCGCGTGGTTTGCCGAGAACCGGCCGCGTTGGATCGGCCGCGTCGACTGGCTGTCGCAGACGCGCGCTCCCGCATGAAGACCCTCGTCACAGGTGGCGGCGGCTTTCTCGGCTCGCACCTCGTCGAGCGCCTCGAGGCCGATGGTGACGACGTCTTCGTTGCCCGACGAGCCGACTACGACCTGACGAAGTGGGCCGATGCCGAGCGCCTGTTCAAGGACGCCCGGCCCGAGCGCGTCTTTCACCTCGCCGGCGAGGTCGGCGGCATCGGCGCGAACCGGGTGAATCCCGGCAGGTTCTGGTACGCGAACCTGATGATGGGCGCACACGTCCTCGAGCTCTCGCGCGAACACGGCCTCGGCAAGCTCGTCATCGCCGGCACCGTGTGCGCGTACCCGAAGTTCGCGCCCGTGCCGTTCAGCGAGGACGACCTGTGGAACGGCTATCCCGAGGAGACCAACGCGCCGTACGGCGTCGCGAAGAAGTCGATTCTCGTCGGTGCGCAGTCGTATCGCGAGCAGTACGGGCTCGACTCGATCTTCCTCCTGCCCGCGAACCTCTACGGGCCTCGCGACAACTTCGATCTCGAGACGTCACACGTCATTCCGGGATTGATCCGAAAGATGTTGGAAAACTCCGGTCGCGTCACGCTCTGGGGCGACGGGTCGCCCACGCGCGAGTTCCTCTATGTGGACGACTGCGTCGAGGGGCTCGTGCTCGCCGCCGAACGTTACGACGGCGCGGAGCCCGTGAACCTCGGCACCGGTGTCGAGATCTCGATCCGCGAGCTGGCGGAGCAGATCGCGGAGCTCACCGGCTTCGAAGGCGAGATCGAGTGGGACACGTCGATGCCGAACGGCCAGCCGCGACGAAGCCTCGACGCAAGCCGGGCCCGAGAGCTCTTCGGCTTCGAGGCACGTACACCGTTACGCGAAGGGCTCGAGCGGACGATCGCCTGGTACCGCCAGCACGCCGACGCGACCGCGGCCGCGCAGGCGTGAGCTCGCAGACGACGGCGGCGCCGCCCCGGGTAGTCGAGACGGTCGGCGCCCGTCTGAAGCGAACCCGCGAAGTCATCGGCTCAGTACGTGTCGCATACGTGCTGAGTGCCCTCGTGGCCGTGCAGTGGCTGGCACTGCTCGCGCTGGCGGTGAGCGTCAAGCACAACGGTTGGCTCTACTACGCGGGAGGGGATCAGCTCTGGCACTACTCCGGTGCGTACCTGCTCGCACACGGGCACCTTCCACCCGCGTACGTCGGCTACGGCTGGTCGATCATGTTGCTGCCGGTCTCGTGGTTCGCGGGCCCGAACCTCGTCGCCGCGCTCCCGGCCATCGTGATCCTCAACACCGTGGTACTGCTGCCCGTTGCCCTCTTGTGCGTGTACTCGATCGCGAGCCAGATCGCGGGACGACTCTTCGGGTACTTCGCGGCGCTGCTCTGGATCGTTGTCCCCTATCTCGGCATCCTCTTCGTGGAGCCCGGGTACCACCAGAAGTACACAGAGCTGACATTGCCTCAACTTCTAGGGCTGACCTCGGTGCCGGACTTTCCGGCAACCGTGGCGCTCCTGGTCTGCGCGGTCTTTTGCCTCCGCGCGGCTGACTCGGCCCGATGGCAACCCGCGGCAGCTGCGGGGCTTGCGGCAGGCTGGTCGATCGCGATCAAACCATCGAATGCGATCTTCCTCGTGGCTCCCGCATTGCTGCTGATCGTCGTACGGCGACGAGCGCTGGTCGCCTTCGTCGTTGGGCTGGCACCAGCGGCGCTGACTCTGGCGCTCTGGAAGTACCGCGGGCTGGGCGAGCTTGCAGCCGCACCAACGGAGTCGGTGCGGCTCGCAGCCGGAGCCGGGGACCTAGTCCGCCGAATCCATAGCCCAAGCCTGAACAGCTGGGCTCACCTGAATCAGGTGCTGAACGCCTTGCGCGAGCACTTCTGGGTGGCACGCGTCATGGAATGGCTTCCGGTCGCCGGCTGTATCGCACTACTCGCGAGGTCGCGACGCGGCTTCCTCCTCGTCGGCAGCTGGTTCATCGTCTTCCTGCTCCTCAAAGGGACATACATCCCGGCATCCGTCGAGGACGCGAGCTTCTTCCGCATCATGATGCCGGCGTTCCCGGCGTATCTTCTGCTGGCGGCCGCGATCGTCCTCCTCGTTCCCGGAGTCCGTGCTCGGCCGGAGCGACACGCGCCGATGCTCACCGGACGCAAGCTGAACATCGCGTTAGCCGCCTGCGTGCTGATCTTCGCGGCGCTGCCGCTCGGCGTGATTGCAGCCACCCCGCGGCTCCATGACGGCGGTCGATTGGCCGTTCGACTCGGAGATACCCTCGTGCCGGTCTCCGACAAGATCAAGCTCACGGCGCGCACCGAGGGGAACGTCGTCCACCTCGGGTGGCAACCGCGTCCGGTCGGTTCGACGTCGCTCTTCTATCGCGTGCTGCGCGCCAAGGGCGCAGGCGGCGGTGCGACCTGCGCCGGGAGGCTTCGAAACTCCGCCGATAACTGCGTGCTGTACATGGAGGAGGTGGCCACGGGGCGGGCACCCTCGTTCGCGGATCGACCCGGCGCCGGGAGCTGGTCTTACCGAATCGGTGTCGCCGCCAACTGGGTGAACGACCCGACCCTCGGCGACGTCTACGTCGTCAGCCCACCGGTCACGGTAACGGTGCCCTGATCGTCGTCACCTTCCCTCTGCTGCTGTTCGAGCAGAGCGAGCCGCTGGGCGAGGATCGTGTTCTGGTCGGAGAGTCGTGAGATCACGGTCGAGTAGTGCAGCAACACGATGAGGATGAAGAGCGCCCCGATCGCGCCGAGAATCGCGGGTGGGTACGTCTCGACGCCGAACCACCCGGCGATCGTGTTGAGGCCGTCACGCCAGATCGACAGCCCGAGCAGCACGCCGCCGGTGAGCAGCCACAGCAACGCGTAGCGCTCCCGGAGGCGCCGCGAGCGGATCAGCTCGAACACGACGACGAGCAACAAAAAGGACGCGACCGCGGCAGCGATCGAAACGGGAAGCGGTGTCATCGGCGATGCTCCTCTTCTGGCGGGACCGCGTAGCGGCGAAAGAGACCGACGAAGATCGCGAGCAGCACCTTCGTCATGTAGTAGATCGAGCGCAGCGCGGTGATCGACGACTCCCCGCCGCCGCGTTCACGCATCTCGACCGGAACCTCGCGCAGGCGCAGCTTGTGCTTCACGCACATGATCGTCGCCTCGACCTCGGGATAATCGTGCGGGTAATCCGCGGCGAAGAGCGCGATGCCCTTTCTGTTCACGGCTCGGAAACCGGACGTCGTGTCGGTCACCTTCTGACGCACGACCGCCGACACGACCCACGCGAACAGCCGGATCCCCAGCCGGCGCGTGAAGGACGACTGGTAGCCGCTGCCACTCGCGAAACGCGACCCGACGCAGAGATCGGCCTGCCCGCTGACCACGGGCTCCAGGATCAGCGGCAGCTGCGACGGGTCGTGCTGCCCGTCGCCGTCGACCTGGACGGCGATGTCGTAGCCGTGCTCGAACGCGAAGCGGTAGCCGGTCTGAACGGCGCCGCCGATGCCGAGGTTGAACGGGAGACGGAGGACGTGGGCACCCCGGTCGGCGGCCATCCCGGCCGTGCGATCCGTGGAGCCGTCGTCGACCACGACGATGTCGAAGCCCGGATCGAAGGCGTTGATCTCGTCGATCACGCGTCCGACCGTCGCCTCCTCGTTGAGGGCAGGGACGATCGCAATGCGCCGCAGCTCCCCGATCTCCACGGGCCCCACGTTGCGCCGGGGCTCCGGCACGGGCGCGAGCTCAGCCACCGGCGGCCACGGGTGTCTGCAGGCCCACGAGCTCGAGGATCTGCCGCGCACGATGTGCGTAGGTGTGTTCGTCGAGCACGCGCTCGCGCGCACGCCGTCCCATCGCCTCGGCCGCCCCGGGATCGTCGAGCAGCTCCCGATAGGCAGTGAATGCTTCGTCTGCATTCGACACGACACGCAGCTCCGAGCCGACGTCGAACCAGCGCTCGATGCCTTCGTGCGGGTTGGACACGATCGCCGCGCCGGAGGCTGCGAGCTCGAACGGCCGGCAGGTCGACGACGCGTAGACGGTGGCGTGCGAACGGCGCGTGATGTTGAGATTGATCCTGGCGCGCGAGATTGCCTGAGCAAAGACGTTGAAAGGCACATCGCCGATCATGCGCGCGTTCCCGGTGTCGCCGCGGAAATCCGCTCCACCAAGGGCAAAGTCGATCTCAGGGTCACGCCTGCTCGGCTCGCCGACGAGCTCCTTCATCCACTCCCGCCGGAACTTGTCGCCGTAGCCATAGAAGAAGACGTCCTGCTCCTTCTCCACGGCGGCGGGCTGGAACAGCTCCGGATCGGCGGCCCAGAAGACCGCCTCCGCGCGCCGCGCACCCAACTCGCGCAGGCGATCGAGCCCGCCTTCGGAGTTCGAGAGCACGAGGTCGTACTCGGACGGATCGGCACCGTGGTAGTAGTTGAATCCCGTGTCCATGCCGCCGAACTCCGGGAGGCTCATCGGCACGTCGCCGTCGTAGAACACCACCGGCACGTCGTAGCGCTCCCGCAGTCGAGTCGGAATGCCACGGAGATGCGCCATCGGCACGGTGAAGACGATCACCGCCGACACGTCACGTTCCTGCTCGAGGATGCGCTCGAGGTGCCGCTCCCAGCGCGGTGTGACGTAGCGCCAGATCGCCTCGCGCGTCAGCCTGTCGCCCATCGTGTCGTCCGGGCTTTCTTCTCCGCGTCGTAGCAGCGTGTCGCCTTTCAACCGGGCGGCGAGCCCGCGGGCCCCCGCGAACAGCTCGGCCTCGCGGTAGAGGGGATTGGGCGCCGTCCGCCACCAGGGCGATTCGATCGCCCGCCCGCGGTACGGCGTGACGATCAGGTCGACGCCGACCTCGTTCAGGCCCTTCCAGATCTGCCACCACGCGGGCGTGCAGCCGTAACGGAAGTCGAGGTCGATCGCGGACGCGACCGCAAGGATCTTGGGCGGACCAGCCACGCGATCAGTATGGCGAACGGATGTGTCGGCTCTTTGCCTGAGCCAATCGCACGCGGTGCAGGCGATTCGATATCCACGAAGACCCAGACGGTCGCGCGGGCGAAGCCCGCACGACCTCTATGGTCGGCGCCGCCGAGTCGGCGCCTAATACGCGCCTCGCCGCGCCAGGACCGCTGGCAGCGTGCGGGCGAGGATGGTGATATCGAGCCAGATCGACCAGTTCTCGATGTAGTAGAAGTCGAGCCGGACGAGGTCGTCGAAGCTCAGGTCGATCCTCCCGGAGACCTGCCACAGGCCCGTCATCCCCGGCAGCACGAGGTAGCGCTTGCGGTGCCACGGCTGCAGCTGGTCGTAGTCTCGGATAGGAAGCGGCCGCGGACCGACCAGCGACATCTCCCCCCAGAGGACGTTGAGGACCTGCGGCATCTCGTCGAGCGAGAAGCGGCGCAGGAACCGCCCGACCGGCGTGACGCGCGGATCGTCCTTGATCTTGAAAAGAGGACCGGAGGCTTCGTTGTCCACCTCGAGCGAAGCCTGGCGGTCGGCCGCGTCGGCGTACATCGTCCGGAACTTCATCATCCCGAACGCTCGCTCTCCGAGCCCGATTCGCCGGTCACGATAGAACACCGGCCCGCGCGAGCTGAGCTTGACTGCACCGGCGACGGCGAGCCAGATCGGCAACCCGACGACGATGACGAAGCTCGACACGAGGAGGTCGAAGCCGCGCTTCAGCGCCCACTCCGAGCCGGCGAGTGCGGGCGGGCGCAGCTCGAACAGCGGCGCCCCTTCGCCGGGAATGTATTCGGCGCGCTGCAGGAGCAGCTCCGTCGTGCGGGGAGCGATCTTGACCTTCGCGCCGTAACGATGCGCCTCCTCGACGAGCTCGAGCAGCTCGCGCTCGGCAAAACCGCCGTCGGTCAGGATGAGCTCGTGAACGTCGTGCTCGCGGAGAACGCGCGGCACCTCATCGAGGCCACCCAGCACCGGTAGGTCGCCGGCATCGCCGCCCGGAGCGATCGCGCCGAGGAACTCGTAGCGAATACCGCTTCGGTCTGCACCCAGTGTGTGGCGCAGAGCAGCCAGCTGCTCGCCCTCCCCGACCAGCACCGTTCGCCGGCGTGCACCGCTGAGACGCAGGACGTCACGGGTGAGCACCTCGTAGCTCGCACGCAGGATCCCGATGAAGAACGCCGTCGTGACGACCGCCGTCGGCGCCAGGCCGTACGTCGTGAAGTGATAGCCGGTCCCCAGGCCAAAGGCGAGGGTGATCCCGCCCACGAGCACCATCGAGAGCACGATCTGGCCGACGCCGGCGCGCAGCTCACGCCGCCGGTAGAGCCCGCCTACCCAGAACACGAGCACCGTGATGACCGTGAGGAAAGGAAGCCACTCGCTCTCCGTCTCCCAGATGATTCCCCAAAGAGGCGGCCAGTCGCCCAGGTAGAGCTCGCGAAAGATGAGCGCCACCCAGACGCCGAGCACGAGGCCGGCCAGGTCGAGCGTTACCAGCGCGGCAACGCTGGCGAGGCGCCTGCCGACGGCGAGAAGCGTGCTGCGGGAGAGGAGGTAGGGCCGGGCCGAGCGGATGTCTTCGACCGGCGCCGCCCGAGGCTCGGTCGGCACGGCTGGCTTCGTGCTCACCCGCCGGAGTGTACTTTGGCGCTCTGGTGAGCCTGGAACAGCTGAGCGAGCGGTACGCCGAGCACAACCGCGTCGAGCGCGGTGCGGGCTTCGTCTTCGCAGGCCCGGAGCGGATCGAGCTCTTTCGCCGCTACGTCGGCGGGCCGGGGCGAGACGTCCTCGACCTGGGCTGCCGCGACGGGGCGCTCACACAGGCCTATGCCGGCGGGAACGCGATCGTCGGCGTCGATGCCGACCGCGAGGCGCTGGCAGAGGCGCAGAAGCTCGGAATCGAAACGCGCTGGGCCGACCTCGACGATGCGCTTCCATTCGAGGCCGGCACCTTCGACGTCGTCGTCGCCGGCGAGCTCCTCGAACATCTTCGAGATCCACGTCGCGTCGTTTCCGAGGTCTTGCGCGTGCTGAGATCCGGTGGCACGTTCGTCGGCTCCGTGCCGAATGCCTATCGCCTGAAGAACAGGCTTCGCTTCCTCACAGGACACAAGCCGGAGAACGACCCCACGCATCTGCAGATGTTCGCGCCCGCCGACATTCGGGCCTTCCTCGACGGCTTCGAAGACGTGCACCTGCATCTCATCGCGGGACGGCTCGTGCCGCTTCACGCACGACTGTTCGCGAACGACATCGTCTTCTCGGGCCGCAAGCCCCGCTGAAGCTCGTCGAGATCCGTCACCGTTCGCTTCAATCCGAGGAAGCTCAGGCCGACCCGCAGAGCCGCAGCACGACCATGGTCGAGTAGATCGGTGTCGTGAAAGTACGCGTGCACGATCGGTCGGCGGAAAGGACCGAGCAGACCGCGCGCAAGCATCCCGATCGAATGAGTCGTCGGCACTTCGAGCACACGGCGGTCGCCCGTCACCGAGCTCGAGCCAGACCGGCTCTTCGAGCTGCAGGTGCGGAGCCGCCGGCTCCAGGTAGCCGGGACGGAACGCCGTCGCCGTGCAGTCCGCGTAGCCGAGATCGGCGACTGCGGCCAAGACTTGCTCGTCCATGTACCAGCCGCCGCCGCAGAAGAAGGTGGCCCGGAGCCCGAGCGAGTCGAGTCGGCGTCCTTGCTCGCGCACGAGCGCTGCAGGATCACCCCCCGTCGGCCGCGCGTGATCCGGTGCGGTCCAGTGCGTGTGTAGCCCGAAGGGCCCACGCGCCTGAGCCTCCCGCGCCCGCTCGAGCCAGCGGTCCTCGTTCTCGCCCTCCGCCGGCGGGCGCATGAGGGCTGCAATCGCGAATCCGCCAGGCCTGCGTTCCTGGAGCGCGCTGAAGCGTCTCCAGACGTCGTCGTCCAGCGGACGCTCCACATGGCACGAGACGACCGCGTACCGCCCGTGCAGTATGTGTCCCGTGTGCGGCATCGTCGGACTCTATTCGCCCGCGGGCACGCCGAATCCCGAGCTCGTGGATGCCATGCGCGCCGCGCTCGTCCATCGCGGGCCTGACGAGGGATCGACGGACGCCTTCGGCCACTGCGTGCTCGGTCACCAGCGGCTGAAGGTCATCGACCTCGAGACGGGCTACCAGCCGGTGTCGAACGAGCGGGGCGACGTCGTCGCCGTGTTCAACGGCGAGGCGTACAACTTCATGTCGCTTCGCGACCAACTGAGTGGACACGAGATTCGCGGCACGGGCGACACACCGATCCTGCCGCACCTTTACGAGGAGAGCGGGCCGCACTTTCGTCGAGCGGTTACACGGCATGTTCGCAGTCGCCCTCTGGGATGCCGGACGCGAGCGGCTCGTCCTTGCCCGTGACCGGCTCGGCAAGAAGCCGCTCCTCTGGACGCGGCTGCCCGACGGCACGCTGGCTTTTGCGTCGGAGCTGAAGGCGCTGCTGCGGCTGCCGCAGGTCTCTCGTGAGATCGACCTCGAAGCCGTCGACGCATACCTGGCGCTGCAATACGTCCCGGGCAACGAGACAGCGCTGCGTGGCATCCACAAGCTCGCGCCCGGTCACGTGCTCGTCGTCGAGGGCGGGACGGAGCGGATCGAGCGCTACTGGCGGCCCGAGCCCGCGGAACCGAGCGCGAACGAAGGTGAATGGCTCGAGCGCGTGCGGGCAACGGTGGGAGAGGCGGTGCGCAAGCGTCTCGTCGCGGACGTCCCGCTCGGGGCACTGCTCTCCGGCGGCATCGACTCCAGCATCGTCGTCGCGCTGATGGCGCAGGCATCGTCGCTGCCGGTGCGCACGTTCACGGTCGGATTTCCGGACGCGCGGTACGACGAGCGAACATATGCGCGCGCGGTCGCTTCGCGGTACGGCACGGTGCACGACGAGGTGGAGATCGAAGAAGACATCGCGTCGACGCTCCCGCGACTTGCAGCAGCATTCGATGAGCCGCTCGGCGACGAAGCTGCGTTCCCGACCTTCCTGATCGCCGAGCAGGCGCGCCAACATGTCACGGTCGCGCTCGCGGGCGATGGCGGAGACGAGGTCTTTGCCGGCTACGAGCGCTACGTCGCGCATCGGCTGGCGGAGCGCATCCCCGGTCCACTGGCGCACGGTGGGGCAGCGGCGTTGCGACTTCTTCCGGCTGCAAGACGGGAACCGAGGTCGCCGCTCTTCCGGGCGGCACGCTTCCTCGACGTTGCGGCAACGCCCGCCGGCCGGCGGTACGCGCGGCTGATGGAGGTCTTCCCCGTCGAGTTGCGCCGCGAGCTCTGGGCCGATTCGCGGACAGCCCGACAGATCCGGCTCGAGCCGTCTCGACCCGGCGTCGTGGGCCTGCAACTACTGGACCTCGAGACCTACCTGCCGGGCGATCTGTTGCTGAAGGCGGACCTCGCGTCGATGGCGCACTCGCTGGAACTGCGCTCGCCGTTCCTCGACCATGAGGTCGTCGCCCTCGGCCTTGCGCTGCCGGATTCGCTGAAGACGCACGGCCGCGAGGGTAAGGTCGCGCTCCGGCGGGCGTTTGCGGCGGAGTTGCCGCCCGAGGTCGCCGGCCGCGGCAAGACCGGCTTTGGCGTCCCGCTCGGACGCTGGTTCAGGTCGGACCTACGCGACGCGGCGCATGACCTCCTGACCGTTGACCGCGGCTGGTTCCGGCCGGACACCGTGCGACGACTGCTGGAAGAGCACGAGTCGGGACGCGCGGATCACGGGCACAGGCTGTGGTGCCTCTTGATGCTCGAGCTCTGGATGCGCGAGCATGTGGAAGCACCCGTCCTAGTCCCCGCCGCGTGAGCGGCGGTGTGGAAGGGGCAGGGGGAAACCGGGAGGTTTCCCCGCTCCAATTCTTCGTCACTCGCGCCGTCGGAGCGGCGCGAGTCACGAAGCGCGCCTTCCAGAAGAAGGGGGCTCGTGGGGGAAACCTGGTTTCCCCCACGCGACGAGCCGAAGGCGAGGAGGCGGCGGCGTGAAACGCGGCCACCTCTGGCTGATCGCCTTTGCGGCGATCGCCCCACGTCTCGCCGTGTTGGTGCACGAGCGCGAGCGCATTCTCACGGCGTTCACCGACAAGAGCGACGACTTCGCGCAAACGTTCGTGCATCACGGCACCTTCGGGTTCATCCCGGGTGAACCGTCCGCGTACACGCAGCCGCTGTACGGCTTCTTCCTGATCCCGATCTACTGGATCTTCGGGCGGAACTGGTGGGCCGTCGGCGGCGCGCAGATCCTCGTGGCGACGGCGACCGCTTTCCTCGTCTACGCGATCGGCGCCCGCGTCACGTCGCGGCGTGCGGGCACGATCGCGGCGATCCTCGCGACCCTCAACCCGTACCTCGTCTGGCACGACGTGCATCTCAACCGGGAGGTGCTCGACCAACTCGTCGCGGCGGCATTGATCCTCTGCACGCTCGTGGCCGCGGATCGGCGCTCGGTGCGCTGGGCGACTGCTGCGGGGCTCTTCAGTGGGCTCGCCGTGCTCGGCAACGTGCGGCTCCTGTTCATTCCGCTCCTCGTCGCTGCCTATCTCGTGATCCGCAACGGTTGGAGCTGGGCGCCCGTCGCCCTCGTGGCGGCGAGCGTGTTGATCCTTACCCCTTGGGTGGTCCGCAACAAGGTCGAGGTCGGTTGCTTTGCGCTCACAACGGACGGCCGCGCACTCTGGAAGGCGAACAACGACCAGACGTACGACCTGCTCGCCAAGGGCAAGTGGATCGACGACGTCAAGGATCCTCCGGGTCACCCGTTCCCGAATCCCGAGGAGGCGCGCGACATCTACAGGCAGAGCGGGAAGAAGATCCACGTCGACGAGTGTGGGAACCAGTCGTACTACCAGCACAAGGCCTGGCGATTCGTGCGTGACCATCCCGACGAGAAGGCGAAGCTCGCCGCGCAGGCCGTGCGCATGGAGTGGGATCCGCGCACGACCGCCTCGGCGACGGACTCCGGGCACGGCGCGATCCGCAGTCTGGCCCAGCCGCTGTACACGTCACTTCTCTACGCGCTGGCGCTCCTCGGCATCTTCGTGACCGCCCGGCGATTCGTCGGCCTCGCGCTTGCCGTGCTCGCGTATCAGACCGTCGCCGCCATGGCGTTCGTGGGAGCCACTCGCTACCGCGTCGCCACCGACTTCCTGATCGCGCTGCTCGCCGCGGGCGCGATCGAGTGGGTGCTCCAACGAAGAGAACGCAGATGAAGATCCTGCACGTCCAGCGCATCGGCGGGATCGGCGGCTCCGAACGGCATCTTCTGACGTTGTTGCCTGCGCTCGCGGAGCGCGGAGTGGACGTGCGCTTCCTCGGGCTCGACGACACGTCGCGCGCACCGGACCCGTTCTACGAGGCGCTGACCGTGCCGTTCGCTCGGATCCCCGCGCCGCGTGACATCGATCCCAGGCTGGCGCTGCGTGTTCGGCGAGAGACGAGGAACGCCGATCATCGTGCACACGCACCTCGTGCACGCGGACGTCTACGGAGCGCTCGGAGCACGACGGCTCGTCTCGACGAAGCACAACGACGACCCGTTCCGAGCGGGAGCGTTCCGCTTCGTCGAGCGTGCGCTCACGCGGCGGGCCTCGAAGGTGATCGCGATCACCGAGGCGCTGGCGCGGTTCCAGGTGGAACGTGTCGGCCTGCCGGCCGACAAACTGGAAGTCATTCACTACGGCCTCGACGAACTGCCGGCGGCATGGGGGTCGAATCCCGCGGACGATGTACAGGCGGATGCGCGCGTGTTGCTCGCTGTTTGCCGGCTCGAGCCCCAGAAGGGCCTGGACATCGCGGTGCGGGCCTTGCCGGAGATCCGCGCCCGCCATCCGCAGGCCGAGCTCGTGGTACTCGGCGAGGGCGCGCAGCGATCGGAGCTCGAACAGCTGGCGACGAGCTTGCAGGTGCCGGTGCACCTCCTCGGCCGCGTCCCCGACGTCGCCGCTTGGCTCAGGCGGGCGGACCTGCTCGTGCATCCGGCGCGCTGGGAGGGCTTCGGTCTCGCATTGCTCGAGGCGATGCTTGCCTCGAAGCCCGTCGTCGCGACGAACGTCAGCTCGATCCCGGAGATCGTGGCCGACGGCGAGACGGGACTGCTCGTTCCCCCTGACGACGCACCAGCCCTGGCGGCTGCCGTCATCCGTGCTCTCGACGAGCCGGGCAGCTACGGCGAGCAAGGCCGAGCTCGCGCAGAGTCGGAGTTCAGCGTTGCACGTATGACCGACCGGACTCTTGCGCTTTACGAACGCGCAGCGAGAGCGCCTTCGTAGAGCAATTCGGTCCGGTCCGTGCAGCGCTCCTGCAGGAAGTGCTCGAGCGCACGGCGGCGGCCGGCCTCGCCCATCTCCGCCGCACGCGGTAGGTCGCTCGCAAGACGCACGATCGCTTCCTCGAGCGGCTCTGCCTCGCCGGGAGGAACGAGAAGGCCCGTGACCCCGTCCTGCACGAGCTCGCCCAGACCGCCGATGTTCGCCGCGATCACCGGCCGCGCGCGCTCCATCGCTTCGAGCGCGACCATGCCGAAGCCTTCGCCCATCGACGGCACGACGACGATCGCCGACTCCTCGATCGCGTGCTGCACCGGCGCCACGTAGCCGAGGAAGCGCACCGAGTCCTCCAGGTCGAGCTCCATCGCCAGCGCGCGGAGCGCCGGCTCCAGCGGGCCACGCCCGGCCACATGCAGCTCCAGGTCGGGGACGCGCCGGCGCGCTGCCGCAAACGCACGCAACAGGACGATGTGACCCTTGATCGGGATCAAACGGCCGACGCAGAGCAGCACGGGTCGCGTGCCGCTGTAACGTCGCGGCGAACCGTCGGGCTCGATGCCGTAATGGACGATCTCGAAGCTCGCGCCGTCGAAGCCCTCGACCTCCTCGAGGTAACGCGCGAGTCCGCGCGAGATCGCGATGTGCGTGTGGGCGAACGTCGCGATCGCGCGGTCTCCGAGCGCAAAGCCCGGGTTCTCACGAAACTCGTTGAAGCCGTGCTTCGTCGACACACGCAGCGGCACGCCTGTCAACGCTCCCGCGAGCTGCCCGTAGACGTCGGCGTGCACGAGATGCGTGTGGAGGATCCGCGGCCGTCGGCGCGCGAGATAGCCGGCAAGCCGCAGGAAGGCGACCGGATCGACGTCTGCTGCCAGGGGAATCGAGTCGAGAGGTATGCCGCGAGCCCTCAGCTCACGAGCGAATTCCCAGGCACCCGGCTCGTGCTCGTGCAGCATCAGGAACCGGACGTCCCAGCCCCGCTCCTTCAGTCGCGGCAGCAGCGAGAGCAGATGCGCCTCCGAGCCCGAGATCCCGGCCACCTTCTGCAGGTGGAGGACGGTTCCAACCTGATTCACCGCGCAGCCGCCAGGACTCCATCGGCCCATGTCTCGACCGAATGCCGCAGTGCCACGCGCTCGCGCAGCGTTCGCCCGATCTCGGCACGTTCGCTTTCGTCGAGCCCGGCGAACCAGCGGAGACGGTCGGCGAGGCTTTCCGCCGAGTCGCGCTCGAAGAGCAGCGGATAGCCGTCGAACGAGCTCGTCGAACACCGGATTCGACGCGAGCACCGGCAGGCACGCCGCCGCAGCTTCGTACACGACCTTGTCGGGCGCCCCCGCCTCCATGTTGTTGACGAGGAGATCAGAGGAAGCGAACAGCTCGGGAACCTGCGCGCGTGGCACCGCGTCGCCGAGCGGGACACCGAGACGCTCGAGCTCGCTGCGATGCCGCCGCTCGAGCTCGTTGAGCGCGACGCCGTGCAGGCGGACGTCGACACCTTCGACCTGCTCGACGGCACGAAGGATCGTCTCGATCCCCTTGGCCGGCGAATAGCGCCCGAGCACCAACGCCTGGACCTCCGGCCCTCGAGTCCGCTCGGTGCAGACGAATTCGTTCACGTCGATACCGTGCCCGATCGGCCGGACTTTGGGCGACGCCAGTGGAAACGAGCGGCGATCGACGCTCACGATCGCCGTCGCGAGCCTCTCTGCCACACGCAATGTCGTGGACGCCTTCCAGTGCGTGTACCAGAGCAGCAACGGCGTTCGCCGCGGACGCACGATCGGCGCGGCGAGCAGGACGTAGGCGGGAATCATGTGCGCGACGACCGCGTCCGCCGGCAGCGCCTGTGCGAGCTCGCGCTCGAACCGCCAGACACGGTGCACACGAGATGGTGCACCGAACGTCCGCACCTCGACGTTTGCGGGCAGCCCATCACCGTCGCCCGACTGCGCGAGAACGACCACCTCGTCCACACGCTCGGCGAGCGCACGGATCTTCGGGATCGTCGCCGCCAGTACCGGATGCTCGGGGTCGACGCTCTGCGTCAGGAAGACCAGCCGCTGCATCAGAAGAAGTCCGTGTCGCCGAGCGTGAACCGCCAGGAACGCGGATCCGGGTCGAGCTCGCCCGCCAGCGGCTTGCCCATGAAGTCGAGCGACATCGGCGTCGGCACGAATCCGCACGAGGCGTATGCCGCAGTCTCTCGCGGCCCGGGCAGCCCGAAGAGCGCACGCGTTCCAGGCCTCACGCCGGCGACGCACGCCCGCAGCAACGGCCGCACCGGTCCGACGAGGTCCGCGACGAGCGCGATCGGATGTCCGCGATGGCGCTTGTGGCCGAGCACCGCATAACCCCCGCCCGCCCTGTAGGCGACGTAGTCGCGCGGCGAGTCGAGATAGCGCCAGTTCAGATACTCGGCGTCGCGCACGATGTGGTTCGGCCACCCGGAAGCAGCGTCAGCGTCGAACTCGAACCGTTGGATCTGTTCGGCGCGGCCGCGCCGCAGGCTCAGGCGCGGCAGCGGCCGGGCCCAGATACGCAGCTTGCCGACCTGCGTCCACCCGAGCGGCCCGAGGAAGAGCGGTGCGGTCGGAGCGGATGCGAATGCGAGCGCGACTGCTGCGCCTCGAGCCTTTGCCTCCTCCTCGTGCTTGCGCTCGAGACCGACGAAGACACCTCGTCCCCGCGCAACCGGATCCGTCGTCGCATGCACCGAGAAGGTCGCCGGCCTCTGTCCGCCGGCGAGAGCCATGCGATAGAACGAGTGCGCCGCCACGCCGATCACGCGGCCGTCGTCGCGCGCGACCGACATCAACGACCCTTCCGGGTTCCGCAAGAACCACCAGTCGAATTCGGCGCCGCTCAGGGCGGCCTCCCCCCACGCGTCGTGCAGCAGACGCAGGTAGTCGTCCCGCTGCGCCGGCTCGTAGGCCGCCAGCTCGTAGCCGGACATTTACTTGGTCGACGTGCCCAGCGCCGCGTTGAAGACGCGGCGCGCATGCGTGCCCGTGACCGTGTCCTTGAGCGAGATCAGGTCGCACGCCCCCGCCAGCACGAGCTCGAACGTGCGCGGGGAATAAGGCTCGATGTTGTAGCGGCGGAGCTGCAGTGGATCCGTCGTCTGCGAGTTCGCACCAGAGACCGCGGTGAACGCGACGTCGTAGCCGGCCTGGCGCACGAGCGAAAGGTGGACGGGCTTGTAGTGCGCTTCGGATCCCTTGACGTAGGAGAACGCGCGCACCGGTCGACCGAGCCGTTCCTCCAGCCGGAGCTTCGACAGGGCGATCTCGCGCGCGGCCTCGTCGACTTCGAGATCGGCGAGCGGACGATGCGAGATGCCGTGCGACTCGATGCGGATCCCTTCCTGCTCCAGGTCTGCGAGCTCGCGCCACTCGACCGTGCGGTTGAGAATCCCCTGCGCCGCCAGGTGCTCCTCGTGCGGGAGCGGATGACGATCGTCGAGATAGCCGATGGGAACGAACAGCACAGCCGGGTAGCCGTACTTGCTCAACACGCCGGCGGCGTTGTCGAGGTTGTCGTAGTAGCCGTCGTCGAAGGTGATCAGCACCGCGCGCTCCGGCAGTGCCTTCCCGTCGACGTAGTGGTCGAGCACCGCGTCGAGGTCGACCACCGTGTAGTCGAGATCGCGGAGCTGGTCCATCTGCTCGTCGAAGATCGACACCGGCATCGTCAACGGATTCGCCGGCAGATCGTTCACCTTGTGGTACATGAGCACGCGGAGGCTCCGTTCGCCGTTGCTCGCGCCGATCGCGGACGCCGTCTCGCCGATCGTCCGGTAGACGGAGTTCTTCAGCACCTGCTTGAAACGGTCTGCGCGCACGGCGGCCTAGCTTAGCCCTGTGATCCGGCCGACGAGGTCACGCAGACGGGAGGCGAAGTCCTCCGGCGAGACCGTCCAGAGACCGGCGCTCGAATGCGCCCCCTCACCAAGGCGCTCGGCCAAGCCTCGATCGTCGAGGACGCGGACGAGCGCAGCGGCAAGTCCATCGATGTCACCCGGGTCGACGAGCAGCCCGTTGCGGTCGTCCTGGACGAGATCCGGAATGCCGCCCACACGACTGCCCACGACGGGCCGAGCTCGGCAGAAGGCCTCCACGATCACGCGGCCCATTCCCTCGGACCGCGACGGCAGGACGAGCAGAGTCGATTCATCGAGCGCTGACGCGACGCCGCTTGGCGTCAGGCGTTGTGTCCAACTCGTCTGCGCGGGTAGATCTCGAACGAGCTGCTCGACGGTCTGTTGCAACGTCCCGGTGCCGACGATGTGCAGCCGTGCCTCCGGGATGCGTGGCGCGGCCCGCCGCCACGCTTCGGCCAACCCGTCGACGTTCTTGTAGCGCTCGAGCACGCCGACGAAGAGCGCCTGCGGAGGCGTCGGGATCGGCTTCGGCTGCTCCTGGAGGAAGGAGTCGAAGTCCATGTAGGCGGGAAACTCGTCGGCAGGCTCGAGGCCGAGCTCGCGCACGAGCCCGGTGGTGTAGCCGGTCACCGTTCGGATGCCGTCGGCTCCGCGAAGCGCACCGAGTGCGACGCGGTCCGCGACCGGGCTCAACACGCCGCGCAGCCGTGAGCCGTAGAGGCGGGTCGGCGCACGCCAGTCTCCATGGAGGTCCGCGATCACGGCCGTGTCCGTGCGCGCGAGCTTGCGTGCGCTCAACGCGGCTGCAGTCTCGTGCGCTCCCTGCGCAAGAACGGCGTGCGGCTTGAACGTGCGCAGCTCGCGCGCGATCCGGAGAGGAAGTGCCGCAAAGAACGCGGGCCCGTCGAGAGCCGGCAACTCGCGTGCCAGATGGAACGCGCCGTTTCCACCGCTTCCCCCGGCCAGCACGCGGAAGTCGAGCTCCGCCCCGATCGCGTCCCACTTGCGCGCCAGGCTCGGAGACAGCGGCAGATCGACGCGCCGCGAGACGAACAGGACGCGCGGTCTCACGCGTCCGCAATTCGCAGGAGAGTTCGCTCGAGCTCGCCGAAGACGCGTTCGGGCGCGTACTCGTCCACGGACGCGGCAGCGGCGCCGCGCAGCCGCTCGCGAAGCCCTTCGTCGGCGAAGTAGCGCCGAACCGCCTCACCGAGCGCCGCCGTGTCACCGGCTGGGACGAGCAGGCCGTTCACGCCGTCGTGGACGACTTCCGAGACGCCACCCGCCTCCATCGCGAGCACGGGAGTCCCGACCGCGAGCGCTTCGACGACCGTGTGCGGAAAGTTCTCCCAGCTCGACGACAGGATCGTCGCGTCAGCGGCATGGAAGAGCTCGATGATGCGCTCGCGCGGCTGTGCGCCGATGAACGTCACGCGGTCGCCGATTCCCAGCTCGCCGGCTCTCGCCTCGAGCGGTTCGCGCTCGGGGCCCTCGCCGGCGATCACGAGCTTCACTCCGTCCGCGCCTGCGACCGCCTCGAGCGCGCTGCCGAGCGCCTTCTGCGCCGTCAGACGCCCGGCGAAGGCGAGCGTCGCGCCGTTCAGGCCGAATCCTCGGCGAAGCTCTTCCCGCTGACCGAGCTCGCCCAGGACGGGCGCTGGGTTCGGGAGAACGCTCACACGTTCGGCTGCAACGCCCCACGTCAGTGCGAGCTCGCGCAGATACGCGCTTGGCGTGAACACATGCGCGGCGTGCCGCAGCTCTGCGTCGCGCGCGAACCGCAACAGCGCAACCGTAGGTCCGCCACCCTGAGTCTGGAAGTCGTCGACGTTGCCCGCGACGATGCCGCGGCGACGCGATCGTTCGAAGGCAGGATCCGCGGTGAGCTTCACGACGTAGGGCTTGCGTGCCAGAGTCGATCCCGCGGCGCTGCGGCCGAACATGCCGGTCGTGTAGACGACGTCCGCTTCGCGCGCGCGCTGTCGAACGAGCGCTGCGCCGCGAACATGCCGAACCCCGATGCGGTAGTGCCGCGGGACGGCGCGGACCGGATACGGACGCGCAGGCGGAGGGGAATCAGCAGTCGTGACGACCTCCACCTCGTGTCCGCGGCCGCGCAGGAACTGCGCAACGTCGGGCGCGTGGCTCGCGGGCCCACCGACGTCCGGCGGCCAGATGCCGGACACGATCAGCACTCTCACGGCAGCACCGCCTCCGGTTGAGGGGGAGGTGTTCCCTTGCTCGCCGGCTCGCGGCGTATCCGCAGGAAGAGAGCGGTCCAGAAAGCGATGAACACCACCGTGGAAGCAAGGACGGCACCCGCGGCCCCGGTCGCGCCCCAGGCCGCGCCGAGCACGACGACGAGCGGAATGAGAACGAGCGTCTCGACTCCGTGCGCCCAGATCCGTAGCTTCGGGCGCCCGATCGAAACGGGAAAGCTCTTCGTCCAGCCGAAGACGAACTGCAAGGCGGCCGCGATCACGATCAGACGAAGTGCGTCCGTCGCACCGATGTTCTTCGACGTGAAGAACAGTCGGATCAGCTCCGGCGCCTTCCACAGGAGCAGGGGGACCGCGACAGCGACGGCCACTGCGGCGCCGAGGGAGTAACGGCGCACGCCTGCAAAGACCGAGTCGCGCGTCCCGCGCTCCCAGGCTTGGGTCTGTTCCGTCAACAGCACGAGCCGCGCCGGCGCCGACAGTGCATTGAACCCCTGTTGAGGCGTCTGCGCGACGCGGAAGTACCCGACCTCGGTAGGGGAGGAGACGACACCTAGAAGCAACGGGCTCAACGTGCTGCGCAGCGCGACCACACCGGTCGCCACGCTCGACTGCATGACGAAGCGCGCGATCTCCGGACGCTCATCGCCAATCGGAACGGCGGCTACGCGAGGATTGCGCCTGAATGCCGCCCACCCCGCGCCGAGCACCGCCGTCGTCGCCAGAACCTGCGCGACGACGATTGCGGCAATCGTCTGAGTGAGCCCGTAGCGCGTGCCGATCGCGATCGCTCCGAGCCGCAATGCCATCGAGAGGAAGAGGAAGAAGGCGCGGATGTCGTAACGGCCGCGGAGAATGAGCGCGACACCGCCGACGTTCTCGGGTGCTTGCACGAGAGGCAACGCCGCTGCGATCAGCAGCGGCTTCGTCAGGCTGCTGTCGCCGAAGAGCGTATCCGCGAACGGAGCCACTGCAAGCAGGCACAAGCCGGCCACCACCCCTCCGACGAGCTTCAGTTGCAGCGCCCGGCCGAACAGACGCCGCAACCGCCCCCAGTCCTCCCGCTCCTGGAAGCGGAATCCATACTTGACGAGCGCCTCCTCGATCGTCAGGTCGAGCATCGTCTGGAAGAACCCGGTGGCCGCGATGACGATTGCGTACAGACCGAGCTCGTGCGTCGAGAACGCGTGGGCGACGATCACCGTCCCGAAGAAGCCGAGGACGACAGAGGCGTAGATCCCAGCGGCTGCCGCCGACCGGCGCCAGAAGAGCCGCGAACGCATTAGAACGACCATTCTAGGGAGGGCAATACCTAGACTCGTTCCATGGCCGCGGCGGAGACCCTGGTGCTGAGGGCGCGCTCCGTGGCGCGCTCCGGCGTCACCCCCGGTGCGGTCGCCCTGGCCCTCGCGGTTCCCTTCCTCTTCCTGCACATCAAGTACCAGCCCGGGGTGAGTGTCCCGCTCGGGTCGACGCACCTGGGGCTCGAGCTGTCGGACCTGGCGGTCGTCGTGGTGGCGGTTCTCGCCCTCCGCGAAGGGCTGCGGGCCGGATTCGCACCTTTGCGCCCCGCCCTGCCGCTGTGGATCGCGGTGATTGCGCTGGTCCTCTGGATCGTCGTGCGCTCGGGCTCGCTCGAGCACTTCGTCACCGCGGCGAAGTTCTCCGAGTACGCACTGCTCGCGGTCTCCGCCCCGCTGATCTTTCGGCAGCGCAACGACTGGGAGCTGGTCGCCGCGGCGACGGTCGCCTGGAGCGTCGTCGCGACGTGCTTCGGCCTGCTGCAGTTCTTCGGCGTGGACATGGCCGATGCGTGGGCGGCCGGCCGGCGTCAACCGTCGTTCCTCGGCCACTCGGACTTCGCCGCGCTCTCGGCGCTGGCGCTCGGGATCGGACTCGCTGCCGTGCTCCTCGCGGGAAAGCGCATCGGCTGGACGGCGGTCGCAAGCGGTGGAGTCGGCCTGATCCTGTCGGGTGCGACTGCGGGGTTGATCGGGATCGCCGCGGGCACCGTGGCCTTCCTCTACGCCGTCTCGCGTCGGCGTCCGCTCGCGACGCGTGACGTCGCGGTGAGCGGCATCGTCGTCGGAGTCGTCGCGGTCGGGGTGCTCGTCTTACGTGCCGGCGACTTCGAGAACTTCCTGCGGTTCGTGCATCTGAAAGGACGCGAGACCCAGACCGCCAACATCCAGACGTATTCGCACCACACGCTGCTCGCCTACATCGGCTACCGCATCTGGCGCGACCATCCCGTCGTCGGCGCGGGCTGGCAGGCGTCCACCGATCCGGATGTGGTCGACCCGCAGCTCCCGGCCGCGCGGAAGAAGTTCCCCGACGTCGCGCCGCTGGCCTTTCCGACCCGCGAGCACGAGTGGGGAGTCCAGAACGCGTACATCCAGGCAGCCGCCGACCTCGGCCTGATCGGGCTCGTCCTCTGGCTGGCGCCGTTCGCGCTGGCGCTCCTGCTCGCTCTGCGCGCCAATGCCCCACCGGGAGCGGTGGCCGCCTTCACGATTCTGTCGGCGATGGGCATCTGGGGCGGACAGGGCCTCGTGGCCGGAATTCCCCTCGATGCGGTCACCTGGCTCGGCTTCGGCCTCGCGGCGACGGCGGCTGCGCAGAGGAGTCAGGCGCCTCCTCAGGGAAAATGGCAGGGATGAAGGCGTTGGTGACAGGCGGGGCCGGGTTCATCGGCTCGAATCTCGTGAATGCGCTCGTCGAGCGCGGCGACGACGTGCGCGTGCTCGACAACTTCTCGACCGGCAACCGGGCCAATCTCGAAGGGCTCGACGTCGAGGTCGTCGAGGGAGAGCTCCGCTCCTACGAGCGCGTCCACGCAGCGGTACGCGGCATCGAGGTGGTCTACCACCTCGGCGCGCTCGGGTCGGTGCCGCGCTCGGTGCAGGACCCGCTCACCTCCAGCGCAGTGAACATCGAAGGCACGCTCAACGTGCTGCTGGCAGCGCGCGACGAAGGAGTAAGGCGCGTGATCTTCTCGTCCTCCACGTCCGTCTACGGATCGAGCCGGGAGCTCCCAACCTCGGAGTCGACTCCGCTGGATCCGATCTCTCCCTACGGCGTCGCGAAACTGGCGGCGGAGCGCTACTGCATCAGCTTCGGCCGCGTCTACGACTCCTTCGAGACCGTTGTCCTCAGATACTTCAACGTGTTCGGACCGCGGCAGAGCCCGTACTCGCAGTACGCCGCGGCCATACCGCTGTTCATCGCAGCCATCGACCAGGGCGAGCCGGTCACCATCTACGGCGACGGCGAGCAGTCGCGTGATTTCACTTATGTCGGGAACGTCGTCGACGCCACGATTCGAGCGGCGGATGCGCCCGAGGCCAGTGGACGAACGTTCAACGTCGCCGCGGGCTCACCGGCCAGCGTGAACCACGTTGCGGAGACGATCGGCGTCATTCTCGGCAAACCGGTCGAGAAGCGCTACGAGCCGCCGCGTCCGGGGGACATCCGAGATTCATGGGCGGACATCTCCTCGGCTCGCGAGCTGCTCGGCTACGAGCCGCGCATCGACCTCGCCGCAGGGCTCGAGCTCACGGCCGAGGCGATCGTTGCCCGAGTCTGAGAAGCAGCGCATCAAGATTCTCCGTGTCATCGCCCGACTGAACATGGGCGGGCCGGCGCTGCACGTCGCCTACCTGACGGAAGGCCTGAGGAAGCGCGGCTACGACACGACCCTCGTCGCGGGCTCGCTCGCCCGCGGGGAAGACTCGATGGCCTTCGTCGCCGACGCGCGAGGCGTGGAGGTCGTGCGGATCGATGAGCTCGGCCGGGAGATCTCGCCGCTGCGTGACCTGATGGCGACGATCCGGCTCGCCCGGCTGATCAGAAAGGAGCGCCCGCAGATCCTTCACACCCACACCGCGAAGGCGGGGACGGTCGGTCGGGTCGCTGCGCGGCTGGCCGGCTCGCGGAGACCGCCGATCGTCATCCACACGTTCCACGGCCACGTCCTCCGGGGTTACTTCGGGCCGGTCCGCACGCTCCTCTTTCGGTTGCTCGAACGCTGGCTCGCCTCCGGCACAACGGCGCTCATCGCAGTCAGCCCGCAGGTTCGCGACGACCTCGTCGCCCTGGGCGTCGCCCCGCGCGAGCGCTTCGTCGTCATTCGACTCGGCATCGAGCTCGACGAGCGCGTCGCCCCGGAAAGGAACGGCCGCGGCGAGAGCCGTCGCTATCTCGGCATTCCCGGAGACCGCTTTGCCGTCGGCTGGATCGGCCGCATGACGGCGGTGAAGCGCACGGATGACGTGCTGATCGCCTTCAAGAGCCTGCGTGACAGCGGTGTCGACGCCGTGCTCTGCATGGTCGGTGACGGGCCCGACCGCCTTCCGCTGGAACAGCGTGCGCACGAGCTCGGCGTCGCCCGCGACACGGTCTTTCTCGGTTATCAGGAAGACGTCGCACCCTTCTACGCGGCCTTCGACGTGCTGGTGCTGCCATCGGGAAACGAGGGGACGCCCGTGACCGTCATCGAGGCCCTTGCGGCGGAGCGTCCCGTCGTGGCCACCCGCGTCGGCGGTGTCCCCGACGTCGTTAGAGACGGCGAGGACGGCTTTCTGGTCGAGGCAGGAGCGACAGACGACCTCGCCGACCGCCTCGGCCGCCTCGCTCGCGATCCGGACTTACGCGCGCGCATGGGCAAGAAAGGCCGCGAGCGTGTGCTGCCGCGCTATGCCGTGGAGCGGCTTGTCGACGACGTCGACGAGCTCTACAGGTCGCTGCTCAGTGCGGCAGGCGTGCGAAGACGCTGAACGACGGCTTCTTCTTGCCGGCGGCCGTCAGGAAGCCGGACTGCCAGCCGATTCCGAGAGATTCGTGTCGTCGCGGAGCATGAACCACACCATCAGGTCGATGCGCGGATTCGCCCGAGCGATCGCATAGGACTGGCGCACGTACGCAGCCTGTCGCGCGTACGACACGCCGAACAGCGCATCGGGCGGACGTGTCTGCCAACCGTACTCCGTGATCCAGATCCGCTTCTTGCCCCAGAGCTTGTTCACGGCGGCGATGAGCGTGTTGATGTTTCCGAGCTCGACCGCAGAGCCGCCGGGTTTCGACGCGGGCGTCTCGCTGGGCCGGCTGTAATAAGGATGGTGCGCGTACGCGTCGAGGTTTCGAAGTCCGGCGCGGTGGGCGAGCGTCATGAACGCGATCGGCGACATCGAGGGACGACTCGAGCGCGGCGCGTTGTTCCCACGGGGCCCGGTCCCTCCGCAGGCGACCTTCTCGCCGGCGAAGTTCGTGAAGTGGACGCCCTGCCAGATCGCCGTGCAGATTCGCGCATATGAGCGCGGACTGATGAAGCGGCCGCCGGATACCTGTTCCAGCCAGTTCGGGTTGTTCGGCTCGTTCCAGGCCAGCCAATACTTCACCGCCGGCAGGTAGACCTCGTCGAACGAGTCCGTGTTCGCGATGTAGTGGCCGCTATAGCGAGTTGCGGCCGCGTACGCGAAGTTTCTCAGATCGGTGTAGTTGGTCGGCGGGACATTGCGCTTGCCGCCGCCGTTCGCCCAGGAGGGCGTGAACAGGATCGTCAGCAGGACCTGCATCCCGTACTGGGCGGAATAGCGAACGGCGCGGTCGTAGAGCACCCAGTCGTACGCAGGGTCGGCGGGGTCCTGAGGGTGCGCGGGACGCCGCTTCGCAACCTCGTTCCAGTTCAGGTTGATGCGCACGATCTGCGTGCGGAGCTGCTTCAGGGTCGGGAATGTGAAAGAGGGGTTGCCGCGCAGCGTCATCGCGTCGTCCTGGATGCCGACGAGCATGTGCGCCTTGGCCTGCGCCGCGGGCACGGCTAGACCGGCAGCGACGAGAACGATCGCCGCTGCGACCCCGATACGCCTACGCAACGACCGGCTCCCGTCCGAAACTCGGCAGCATGCGGCGCAAGCCTTCCTCGAGCTGGATCGTCGGCTCCCAACCGAGGAGCTGGCTCGCGCGTGTGATGTCGGGTTGCCGCACCTGCGGGTCGTCGACGGGCAGCGCCTCGTAGACGAGCTCGCTCTTCGAGCCGGTGACGCGGAGCACGGTCTCGGCGAGCTCGTTGAGCGTGAACTCGGTCGGGTTCCCGATGTTGACCGGAAGATGCTCGTTCGACTCGGCGAGCGCAACCAGCCCGCGAATCAGGTCGTCCACATAACAGAAGCTGCGCGTCTGGGAGCCGTCGCCGAACACAGTCAGAGGCTTGCCCTCAAGGGCCTGTCTTACAAACGTCGGTACCGCGCGGCCGTCGCTCGGGCGCATCCGCGGGCCGTACGTATTGAAGATCCGCACGATCGCGGTGTCGACGCCCTGCTGGCTGTGGTACGCCATCGTCATCGCTTCCGCGTAGCGCTTCGCCTCGTCGTACACGCCACGGGGCCCGATCGGGTTGACGTTGCCCCAGTAGGTCTCCGGCTGCGGGTGCACCTGCGGATCGCCGTACACCTCGCTCGTCGAGGCGAGCAGAAAGCGTGCCCGCTTGAACTTGGCGAGACCGAGCGCGTTGTGCGTCCCGTACGAACCGACCTTGAGCGAGTGCAAGGGCATGCGCAGGTAGTCGATCGGGCTGGCCAGAGCCGCGAGGTGGTACACGGCGTCGATCGGCTCGTCGAGCTCCAGGTGCAGCGTCACGTCCTGGTTGATGAAGAGGAAGTTGTCGCCGCGCAGGTGCTCGACGTTCTGCAGCGATCCTGTGTCGAGGTTGTCCACGCAGACGACGCGGTAATCCTTCGAGATCAGGTGATCGCAGAGGTGGGAGCCGAGGAACCCGGCTCCGCCGGTCACAACTGCGGTGGGCATCGGCGGGATGCTACCGGCGCCTCTGACAGGAGGCGTCAGGCTTTACCACGGCTTTACAGAAGCCTGATTCAGCGCAGATCCTTGTTGGACTCCATGTCGAACCACATCGCAAAGAGCGTGAACTGCGAGCCGAAGATCAGCAGCAGCGCCACGAGCACGACGGTGCCGACCGAGACGGCGTTCCCCATGAGCCTCAAGACCACCTCCGCGATCCCGAGCCCGAGTCCCAGCACGGTCATCAGGAAACCGAAGGCGTAGAAGAAGACGAGCGGGTGAAAGTCCCGGATCACGTACTTCTCGCGCATCCTCCAGAAGAAGCCCTTCACGAGCAGCCACGAGATGCGCGGGATGACCTTCCGGATCTTGATGCCCGACTGCTCGCCCACGCCGTAGATCGGGCGGGACGGAATGTCACGCACTCTTGCGTTCCACACATTCAGATGCACGAGCATGTCGTTCGGCATGCCGTACCCGGGATAGATCCGGTCGAGGTCGAGCTGCTCGAGGATCTCGCGGCTCGCGGCCGTGTAGCCGGACTGCGAGTCGGCGACGTGCCAGTAGCCCGATGCGACCTTCGTCAGGAGCGAAAGCACGGCGTTGCCGAGATAGCGCGACCGAGGGATTACCCGCCAAGCCTCCCCGGAGATCAGACGGTTTGCCTTGGCGTATTCGAGCTCGCCACGCACGACCGGTAGCGCGATCTTCTCCAGGTCCGAGGGATCCATCTGATTGTCGGCGGCCATCACGCACGCAACGTCAATCCCTTCGGCGAGTGCGCGCTGATAGCCCGTCACGATGGCAGCGCCGACCCCCGCGTTGCGTTCGTGCGTCACCACCTCGACGCGCGGATCGCCGGCGCTGCGCGCGGCCGCAGCGGTGCCGTCGCGCGACGCGTCGTCGACCACGAAGATCCGGTCGACGAAATCCGGGACGCCTTTGATGGTCGTCGCGACGAGCGCCTCTTCGTCGTAGGCGGGAACGACCACCGCCACCGTCTTCCCTTCCAGCATTAGCGCGAACGGCGGCGCATGAGCGGCTCCCATACGAGCGCCGCGAACACCCCCACGAGCAGCCCGAGGAAGGCAGCGACGACGACGGAGTTCCGCCGGCTTCGCGCGGTGGTCTTCACCGCCGCCGCACGGGCGAGCAACTTCGGCCGCTCGACTTCTTCGGCCTGGACGAGGAGCTGCTTCGCCTGCAGCTCGTCATCGAGGACGTCGGCGAGGTGGACCCCGAACACCGCCTTCGCGGTCGAGTCGCCGGAGCTTCGTGCCTGCCGCTCGATCACGGCGACCTCCACCTCGTCCGCGGCGATGCGTTGCTTCAGGATGTCGATCTTCTTTTCGGTGTACGGCGCGAGCCGCTGCACGACGAGTCGTGCGAGCGCGTTCGCCGAGACCTGAGCCTTCCGTCTCGTCGCCGCCTGCACGGTGACCTGAACGAGCGGGTTCGCAGTCGTGCGCACAGTCCCTGAGCCGGTGCCTGCCGAGATCGTCTTGGTGGAGACATGCCCCCTCAGGTCGCCGGCCCGCATGCCGGCCTGCGTCGCGGCGCGTTGAATGGCGTCCTCCGAGCGGACGATCGTGCCGACCGTCGACGGGTTCGCCTGCGGGCCCTGGAGGGGGACGCTGCCGATGACGCTGTACGGCGCGCCGACGAAGACGGTCGCGCTCGCCCGCCAGACCTGGGAGCCCCCGAGGGAGATGAGATAGCCGATCAGCGTGCCGACGAGCAGCCCGACGAGGGGAAGCCACCAGTGCGCGACGATCGCGCTCCAGTAGCGGCCGAGATCGACTTCCTGCTCGGCTTCCCGGTCCACGTCAGGCGTGCTCAAGGCGCGGCGACTCTAACCGAGGCCCATTCCCACTGGGCTCGCAAGCCGTCCTCGAGCGGCGTCGTCGCGCGCCAGGAGAGGTCGCGGCCGATCCTGGTCACGTCGGCGGACGTGCGCCTCACGTCACCTGCCGCCGCGGGGCTCTCCACGAGTTCGAGGGTGCGGCCCGACACTCGCTCGAGCGTCGCGATCGCCTCCCGCATCGTCGCCTCCTCCCCGCCGCCGACGTTGTAGACCGAGCCTGCCGGGGCGCGTTCCATCGCCGCGATCGTCGCCTCGACCCCGTCGGCGACGTACGTGAACGAGCGCGACTGGAGCCCGTCGCCGTAGAGCTCGAACGAGGATCCGTGCGCAAGCGCGTCGACGATACGGGCGAGCGCCATGTCGGGACGCTGGCGCGGGCCGTAGAACGTGAAGTAGCGGAGGACGACGGCGTCGAGCCCGAAGCCCTGCGCGTAGGCATGCGCGAGTTGCTCGCAGCCGAGCTTCGTGATCCCGTACGGGGAGATCGGGCGTGGCTCGGTCTCCTCCGGCGTCGGATACCGCTCCGCGTCTCCGTAGATCGACGACGACGAGGCGAAGACGACCCGGACACCGGCTGCCGCAGCTGCCTCGAAGACTCTGCGGCTCGCGAGCAGGTTGCGGCGCACGTACTCCTCGAAGACGTCGCCGAAGCTGCGCACGCCGGGCTGGCCCGCCAGGTGAAACACGCCGTCGACACCGTCGAGGTCGAGGTCCTCGTCGGCGAGGTCGAGCCGCACGACTTCCAGGCCGGCCGCGTTCTCTTCCTTCAAGCGCAGTGTCGTAGTAGTCGGTGAAGCAGTCGACGGAGATGACCTCGTGCCCGGTCCTGCGAGCAGCTTCTCCGCGAGTTGCGAGCCGATGAAACCAGCGGCACCGGTGACCACGTACCTCACTTCGGCAGCACCAGGAAAGTCATGTCGAGGACGGCGGCGTACGCAAGCGTGAGGAGAACCGCGGCCGTTACGACGCGTCCGGCTCCGCGGAGCAGGCCGAGCGCGTACGCGGCGCACACCGCCAGGGGAGCAACGGCGTTCAGTAGATACGTGGCCTTGATCGTGTCTCCGTCAGCGTGCGGATACGAGATCTGGAAGACGAGGAACTCGAGGCCGAGCAGCACCACCGACAGAGGCACGAGCAGCAGGGCAGGGCTGCGCCGTCGGACTGCCGCGGCGGCGACTCCCACAAGGCCGGCGAGGGCAAGAAGCGAAGGAGCGAGCCCAACGTAGCTCTGCCGCACGCGTGGGTTCTCATACCTCGGCGGCAGCTCGGGCGGCGTCGAGATGTTCTCATAAGGAATCTCAAAGTAGCGCCAGTAGTCCCCCCACCAGTCTGTATAGACGACCGGGAGCAGGTGGTTCAGGTAGTTGGGCGCGTAGGGGCGCGAGAAGACGGCGTCGAGGTTCAACGCGGTGTAGAAACTCGCCGGCCGCCTGGAGAAGAAGCTCTCCTTCGGAGCCGGACGGTTGAAGGCGAACGGGCTGTCGTGATGACGCGCTTGGTGAACGAACCAGGGCAGCGAAAGCGCCAGCAGGATGCCGGCCAGGGCGAAGGCGGCAACGACAGCGCTGCGCTCGCGCTCGAGCCAGGCTCCGAGCAGAAGGGCGATGCAGGCCGCCCCCGCAAACGACAGCGCCCATGTGCGGGTCAGCGTCGCGAGCCCGAACAGGATTCCGCCGGCGACGCCGGTCCAAAGCCCGGGACGTCCGCGAGCGAGCCCGCGTACGACCACGTAGAGGCCCGACACGGCGAGAGCCGTCGCGAGCGGCTCGGGGTGGTACATCACGGCCGTCCGGATGAGCACGGGCGTGAGCGCCGCGAAGCCGAGGGCCGCCAGCTGGATCAGACGGGAGCGAGGGAACAGCTCCCGGGCGATCAGCCCGGCGAAGACGACCACCGTCAGCGCGGCAAAGGCGTCCATGAGCTGCACGCCCCGGTGCGAGTCGATGAGCGCCGCGACGATGAAGAACAGTGGCGGCGTGTGCCAGACGTCTGTCTCGGACGTCGTGGGAAGGCGGTGATGGAGACGGATGACGTCGCTGTAGAGCGAGTTCGCGTACGCGTCGTAGCCGCGGAGCCAGTCGTAGTGGAACACATCCCAAATGAGGAGCGTCGCGGCCCCCGCCAGGATGACGGCGACCGCGACAGGAAAGGTGATCCGCGACGTGCGGAGCGCGGCCAACGTGGGCGCGTCAGCCCTCATTGGATGCCGCGAGCGGCTTCAGCGTCCCGTCGCCGTTCGGCGTGAGGCTGAGATCCGAGAAGAAGCGCGTCATGACGATGCCCTCGCGGAAGTCGCCGAGCCGCGGTTCCGGGTGCTCGCCGCGCGCGATGTGCGAGCGCGAGCTCCGGATAGCGCCCTCCCGCCGCGAGGGGCAGCGGGAACCCACCGCCGAAGCGCGTGTTGATGTCCGTGACGTAATGCGCACCGTCGGCCTCGCGGAAGCACTGGATGTTCGCCGGCCCGACGAGCTGAAGCTTTTCCGAGACGTCGCGCGCCAGCTCGATCAACCGTTCGTCGCGGATGCTCATCCCCTTGATCGATTCCCCGCCCTTCGACTCGATCATCGTGCGAGGGATCGCGTTGAGGCAGCGTGCTTCCAGGTCGCAGAACACGTCGATCGAGAACTCCTCACCGCCGAGGCACGCCTGCACGATCGAGTCGACCGGCGTGTAGCCGAGGAAGAAGCCGAGCTGAGCGCGGTCGGCAGCGCGATAGATGTGCCGCGAGCCGAAGCCGTGTCGCGCCTTCACCAGCAGCGGGAACGTCGCGTCGTCGGGCACGCCGTTCGGCAGCCACGTCGGCGGCGACGCGATCCCGCGCTCCTCGAAGAGCAGATGCGCCAGGTACTTGTCCTCGAGTCGTTCGACGATCTCCGCGTCCGGGAGGAGCACCACCACTCCGAGCTCGTCGCGCGAGCGCGCGAGCGTGACCTGGTCGAGGTCGGTCAGCGGCACGATCAGGCGGACGTCGTGCTGCTCGACGAGCGCGCGCAGGGCCGGGACGTAGTCCGGATCGTCCACCCTCGGGACGAGGGCGTGCTCGTCGGCGTGGTAGAGCGCCGGCGCGAGTGGGTTGGCATCCGCTGCAACGGCCGTGGCGCCGGCGCGGCGAAACGCGTCCACGATGTCCACACGCTGTCCAGCACACGTAAAGAGAACGGCCGTCACGGCGGTCAGTACAGCAGGAACGGCAGGCTTGCGAGCGCCGAGGCGGCCAGAATTGCGGCCACCACGAGGCGCGTACGCCCCGGAAGCCGGTCGAGCGCATAGCCGAAGGCGAGCGCCCAGGCAGGGGCGGTCGTGAGCATGTAGCTCGCCTTCAGCACGTCCCCGTCCGAGGTGGGATAGCTGACCGTGAAATAGAGGTAGCCCAGGATCCCGAGGCCGGGCAGCAGCGCGGCAGGCAGACGCGCCGGAACTCGCCGCGAGCGTGCGAGCAGAACCGCCCAGCCGACGACGGCAAGCAGCGTCGGCAGTAGGCCGAGAATGCTCTGGCGCTCGCGACTCCCTCGCCAGACGCCGAAGTAGTCGCCCCAGACCTCGCTGTACGTCGTCGGAATCGCCTCGTTCCGGAAGTGCGGGCGGATCGGATCCGTGACGACGTCCGGCAGGCCGAGGCCGACGTAGAAGCGGGCGGGGCGCCGGTCCCAGATCGCTTCGCTCTTCGTCGGCCGGTCGAAGACCGGATTCCCGTACTCGAGCGCCTGGCGTGCGTACCAGGGTGCAGTCACCACCACCGTCACGGCGAGGATCACGAGCAGCGGCCTCCAGGCGCGTGCGGCCGCGAATCCGAGCACGACGGCCACCATTGTCCAGAGCGAAAACGCGCGCACCAGCTGGGCCAGCCCGAGAGCGACGCCCGTCGCGACTGCGAGCTGCCAGCCGTACTCGTGGCGGCCGAGCATGCGCGTCGCGAGCAGCACCGCGACGGCGCAGAGGAGCATCGACAGCGGCTCGGGGTGGAACATCGCGCCGACGCGAAGGACGACCGGTAAGAAGCAGAAGAACGCGAGCGCCGAGAGGTGCAGCCATGGGCGCTGCGGAAAGAGCTCGCGTGCGAGCAGCCAGAGCACCCCGGCGGTTGCGAGCAGCACGAACCAGTTCAGCAGCTGACCGAGCTTGTGCGGGTCTCCGGCATGAACGTGCTCGCCGACGACCGTCGCCGCGCCCGCGAGCGCATAGAACAACGGCGGTGTGTAGTACTCGCTCCGCGTCTCCGGCCCGGGAATCTCGCCGTGGTGGATCAGCAGATCGGCGTATTCGCGGTGCTGGCGCACGTCGTAGCCGGCGCCACTCGGATACTTGTACGCGTTCCAGCCCGCGACGAGCGCAAACGCGGCGACCAGTGCGGCCGCGGCGACGCTAGGACGCAAGCTCGAGCAGAAGGTCGCGGTAGCGGCGCACCGCGACGGTGCGGTCGCCTTCCCGCTCGACCCATTCGCGACCGCGCGCGCCCATCGCCGCCAGGTCGTACTTCCCGTCGTGAGCATCGCGAATCGCACGCGCGAGCAGCTCGGGTCTTCCGGGCGGGACGACGATGCCGCAGCCGACCTGCTGCACGACCTGCGCGGTTTCGCTCTCCTCGTCGGCGGCCACGATCACGGGCCTGGCGACCGCGAGAATCCCATACAACCGGCTCGGAACGACATACCCGGCAAGTCCGGAGGCGAGCCCGACGACATGCACGTCGGCACCCGAAAGCGACTGCTGCAAGAGATGGCGCGGCTGGTAGAAGGCGAACTTCACCTGGTCGACTTCGAGCAGCTCGGCCAGCGCCACCAGCTCGGCGTGCCGCGCACCCATTCCGATGATCGTGATCGTCAGGTCGTCGAGGTCGCGCAGGAACGTCGCCGACCGCACCAACGAGTCGAGATCCTGTGCGTGGCCGACGTTGCCGGAGTGCATGACCACGAACCTCGGGTCGTAGCCTCGCTCGCGCGCCCACTGGTTGTCGCCCTCCAGCGGTCGTAGCCGCTGCGTGTCGATCCAGTTCGGAATCACCCGCAGCCGTTCCTTGCGCGCTCCCTTTTCCTCCAGACGATGGCGCATCGTCTCGCCGATCGCCACGACGCGATCGGCCCGCTTGAGATAGAGCGATACGAGCCCGCGGAGCAACGCAACCACCGCCGGGTTCTCGAGTCGCTTCAGTTGGAGCGCGATCTCCGGGAAGACGTCCTGACTGATCACGACGAGCGGCACTCGGAACCGGCGCGCGACCAGCAGCGCCACGTCGGCGACGATCGGCGGGTCGGTCATGCACAACACGACGTCGGGACGGGACCCTCGCAGCCCGCTCAGCAAGGCGTTGCCGAGGTAGGTCAGGTAGTTCGCCCCTCGCGCCAACAGCTTGGAGCGCTCGAAGGAGGTCGAGGGGACACGCGTGATCTCGACGCCGTTCTTGAGGACTCGCCGAGGCTCGTCCTCGTGGCCGTGAAGCACGCCGGTGACGACCTTCACCTCGAGATCGTCGGCCAGCGCCTCGCAGAGCTCGGTCAGTAGCTGCGCGGTTGCCTCGACCCCGGGCCAGTAATACTGGTTCAGAACAAGTAGACGGGGTCTGCGCATCCGCGCAAGGCTAGCCTGCTCCCCCTGAACGGTCGACCGCTTCGCATCCTCTTTGCCTCACCCGTCTGGGCGCCTTCCCGTGCCTTCGGCGGCCCCGTCGTCGCCGCCGGCGAGCTCGTCAGGCGGCTGGTGGCGCGCGGGCATGTAGTCGAGGTGCTGACGACGACGATCCTCGACCTCGAACGTCGCCCGGCCGCGCGCTCTTCGGTCGATCTGGTCGACGGCGCCTCGGTCCGCTATCTCGCCACCCCCGCGCGCTACCGCTGGATGGGAATCACGCCGACGCTACCGATCGCCCTGGCTCGTCTCGACCGGCCCGATGTCGTGCACGTGTTCGGCTTCCGCGATCCGGTCACCACCGGCGTCGCCGCCTGGTGCCGGCTCGCGCACGTGCCGTACGTGTTCGAGCCACTCGGGATGTTCGAGCCCAGGCTGCGGAAGGTGGTGCTGAAGCGCGCTCTCGACGCGACGCTCTATCGAGGCGTGGCTCGGGGGGCTTCTGCTGTCGTCGTCGCCTCGCAACGGGAGGCCGACGCAGTGATCGCAGCGGGAGTGGAGGAGGAAAAGGTGCGGGTCCGGGGCAACGGCTTCCCCGAGCCGGTCGCCGCCGCGAGCAACGACGAGCTTCGCTCGCGCCTCGGCATTCCCGAGCAGGCGAAGGTCATTCTCTATGTCGGCCGGATCGCGGCCGGGAAGGGGATCGAGCATCTCCTCGAGACTGTTCGGGAGTTGAGTGATGCCCACCTCGTGATCGCTGGACCGGACGACCGGCACGGAACATCCGCACTCGTCCGGCAAGCGCAGCTGGACGCAAGGACGCAAGGACGTGTCCACCTCCTGCCGGTGACCGACCAACCACCGCACGAGCTCTATCCGCAGGCGGACGTGTTCGTGCTCGCCTCGGCGGGCGAGAGCTTCGGCATGGTCGCCGCGGAAGCAGCCGCCGCCGGCACGCCCGTCATCGTGTCGGACCGGTGTGGCGTCGCAGAGTTCTTCGACGACGGCGAGGCGCTCGTCGTCCCCTACGAGGGACCGGCCGTCGTCGACGCCGTCCGTCAGGTGCTTTCGGACGAGAGCTTGCGCTCTAGCCTGGCGCAAGGCGGGCGCGCCGCCGCGAAGCGCACGTCCTGGGACCACGTGACCGACCTGCAGGAAGAGATCTACCGCGAGGTCGCTTCGCGCACGGCGGCGACGAAGCTCTCCACCGACGGTTCGTAACCCCAGTCGCGTACGAGCTCGCGAGAGCGCGTGCCCATCGAACGACGAAGCTCGGGATCGTCCGCAAGCCGTTTGAGCGCCGCTGCCGTCGCGTCGACATCGTCCGCCGGGACGACGAAGCCGTTCTCCCCGTCGACGAGAAGATCGTGCGCGGCGCCCACCCGATCGGAGAGGACGAGCGGCAGGCCGGAGGCTGCGGCTTCGTTCACGACGACGCCCCACGGTTCATGGCGTGACAGGAGCGCAAACACGTCCGCCTCGACATATTGCTCGGCGAGCTCGTCCTCCGGGAAGTTGCCCCCCATGCTCGAACGAAGGCCGAGCTCCGAGCAGAGGTCGAGCAGGCGCTCCAGCTCCGGGCCCTGCCCGGCGACGTGCAGGACCAGCCGCTCGTCACCCGTCGCGGCGATCGCTCGTGCGAGCGTGTCGATGCCCTTTTCCGGCACCAGCCGCGCGACGCAGAGGACGACGACGTCGTCCGTCGGCCAGGCCGGCCTCCGCCCTCCTCCCGGCTCGTCTCGCGGCCAGCTCGTCGGCGCGCCGGCCCCAGGTGGACACGTCGACCGTGTTCGCGAAGACCCTGACTCGTTCCGGGCTCGCCCCGCGAGCGACCACCGAATCCAGCGCCGCCGAGCCGACCACGAGCGAGCTCGAGGCCCCGCGAAGGATGCGAGGCACGATCGTGGCCTTGACGGCGCGGCGCCAGCCCGCGCGCGGCTCGAGGTCGTGGCTTTCGACGTGGATGATGTAGGGAATCCGATCGCGCTCGGCTCCAGGTGATCGCGGCCTGGGCGGCGAATGTGCTCCAGCCGGAGACGACGACAACGTCGGGCTGCGCCGCCTGAAGCGCACGGATGACACCGGGCGTCACCGGGTAGTCGTGGCGAATCAGGCGTCGCGCACCGGGAAGGGAGACCCCGCGAAGGAACACGCTGCGGTGCCGAGGCTCGACCGACCAGGGACGACCGGCGACGGTCGTCGCGGCGTACACCACGGTGAGGTCGAGCTCCGGCCGCTCCGCGAGCAGGTCGAACAGCGGGGCCCGGTACGGAGTCGGCTCGGGCGAAACGACCGTCACTCGAAGCGGCTCGCCGTTCTCAAGCCGACTCGGCTCCCCCGACGCGACACGTCGACGGGTGCGCAGCCGCTCCTTGACCATCTGCGCAGCAAGCGAAGGCGCGAGCTTCGCCATCTCGTCGAACAGCTTTGCGCGTCCGAGCGCTTTCGCTGCAGCTGCGCGCACGTCGCTCTGGCGACCGTACCGAGCCTCGAATTCGGCGAGCAGGGCGACGAGCGCGCGCCCCGCCTGCTTCCGCGAGCCGTCCGGAATCGCCTGCACGGTTGCGAGCCGCCACGCGAGGTCGGCGTCTGCCGCAGACAGGTGTGGCGCGATCCGCGCGATCTCGCGCAACGCGATCTGACCCTGGAACGACTGTTGCAATTCCCCCCGTCGCAGCGAAGCTTGGCCCGGATGGACGCGCTTGTTGACGAGGACCTCGCGCAGGTTGTCGCCCTCCGCGAACTCGAACACCCGCGTCCACAGGTCGTAGTCCTCGCTCTCGAGGAACGTGGGGTCGTACCGAAGCGCGTGGCGCTCGAGGAGCTCGCGGTCGACGAGCACTGTCGGATGGAAGAAGGGCGAGCTGAACAACGCATGCCAGCGCAAGGCGCCCGCCCCGTGTGGCATGAGGTGCACCCGACCCAACTGCCCATTGGCATCGACGTCCCGGATGCCCGCCCCGACGACCCCGAGCTCCGGCTTTGCCTTCATCCACGCCAGCTGGCGCTCGAGCCGCTCGGTCGAGCGCAACGTCGTCCGCGTCCAGTCGCGCGACGTAGCGGCCGGTCGCCTGGTCCAGCGCCCGGTTGAGGGACGCGGCGAGCCCGGCCTGCTCTTGATTGCGGAGAACGACCAGACGGTGGTCGTCCAGCCCGGCCAGCAACTCGGCTGTCTCGTCCGTGGATGCGTCGTCGACGACGATGAGCTCGAGGTCGCTCGAGGTCTGCCCGAGGACGCTCTCGATCGCCTCGCGCAGGAAGCGAGCGTCGTCATGCGTCGCCAGGAGCACGGATACGAGCGGCACGGACGGTTAGCGTACGGCTCGTGGACGACCCGAGGCTTCCTGACTTCGACCTCGTCGTCGCCACCGTGGACCGCGTCGCGGAGCTGGAGCGGCTGCTCGAGTCGCTGGAGCGCCAAAGACATCGGGCTTTCCGCGTGCTCGTCGTCGACCAGAACGACGACGACCGGCTCGGGCCGGTGCTCGAGCGACCGTGGACCTACGAAGTGACGAGGCTGCGCTCCGCGGAGAGAGGTCTCTCGCGGGCCCGCAACGCTGCACTCGGCCTGCTCGGTGCCGAGCTCGTTGCGTTTCCGGACGACGACTGCGTCTTTCCAGAGGATCTCCTCGAGCGGGTCGCAAGGCGCTTCAGGGGTCAGCCCGAGCTCGACGCACTGACCGGGCGAGCGGTCGACGAGCACGGCAGCTCGTCGTCATCGTGGGCGCGGGATGCCGCCGTGCTGACCCGCGACAATCTCTGGAACCGAGCGATCTCGTTCACGATCTTCATGCGCACCGCGCTCGTCGATCGGGTCGGCGCCTTCGACGAGGCCCTCGGCCTCGGGGCCGCCGAAGCGTGGTCCTCGGGCGAGGAGATCGACTACCTCGTGCGCGCGCTCGACACGGGAGCGCACGTCGAGTACGACCCTTCGCTCGTCGTGTTGCACCGACAGAAGGAGCTCACGCCCGCGGGTCTCCAGACGGTCGGCGCACGCGACGGCGCGAGCATCGGCTACATCCTGCGTAAGCACCGCTACCGTCTGCCGACCGTCGCCCGGATGTTCGCGCGTCCGCTGGGAGGCGCAGTGGTCTCGTTGCTGCGGCGCGACCCCTCGCGAACGCGCTTTCACCTCTCGACGCTGCGCGGCCGCCTGCTCGGGTACCGCTCGTGACGCAACAGTCCTGGACCTTTGCCCGCGTGGCGCGCGGGATCGGCCGTCGCGTCCCGCTGCAACCGCTGCGCTTCCTCTTTCCTTACCCCGTGTGGCGACCCGTCTTCAGGCTCTGGCTCGGCACGGTTCGCTCCCAGCACGACCACAGCAAGGCGATGCGCCAACTGCTCGAGATCTACGGCGATGCGTACGCGGGCGTGGACCTGGGCGCGATCGACTACGACGGCGGCGTGCACGCAAAGCACCGCCTGACCGGGTACCACGACTTCTTCGTCGACCGCATCCGGCAGGGCGAGCGGGTGCTCGATGTCGGGTGCGGCAAGGGCGAGCTGGCGTACGACATTGCAGAGCGTGCCGGTGCGGTCGTTGTCGCGGTCGACGCGAGCCCATGGATGCTGCAGTTCGCGCGCGAGCGCTTTGCGCATCCGCGCATCTCCTACGTACAGGCCGATGCGCTCGAGTTCGTTCCCGACGAGCCGGTGCAGGTCGCAGTGCTTTCGAACGTCCTCGAGCACATCGAGCAACGCGTCGAGCTGCTGCGCGCGCTCAGAGAACGCGCCGGTGCGAGCCGGCTCCTCATTCGCGTCCCCGTCCTGGATCGAGACTGGACCGTGCCGTTGCGCCGAGAGGTCGGGCTCCCGCACTTTTCCGATCCCGAGCACAAGGTCGAGTACGACCCGCAGCTTCTTCGGGACGAGCTCGCGGCCGCGGGGTGGGAGATGGGCGAGCCCGCGTTCGTCTGGGGCGAGATCTGGGTGGAGGCGCTAGCCCGCTAGCTCGGCAAAGAGCTGTGCGTGGCGCTCGAGCCAGGGCTCGAGCGCAAAGTGCTCGACGGCTCTTCGCCTCGCGGCGGACGAGTAGGCAGCGCGGCCCGCATGCACGCGTACCACGGCTTCGGCCAGGGCCTCCGGCGGCGGCGGCTCGTCCCGCTCCCAGGTGTCCGGGTGCGGGACGCCGATCCCGGCCTCGTCGCCGACGAGCTCGACGGTGCCCCCGCTCGCCGGATAGACGACCGGCAGTCCGCAGGCCATCGCCTCGATGACAAGGCTCGGGCACGGGTCCTTGACCTTCGTGTGAAGCAGCAGATGCGCCCGGCGAATGAGATCCGGCGCGTCGCTCTGTGCGTAGCGACCGACGAACTCGACGCGGTCGCCGATTCCAAGCTCGCGCACCAACGGCCGCGGATCCGAGACGAGCCTGCCGGTGACGATCAGCCGCGCCTCGGGGAGAAGCGCGAGCGTGCGAAGCGCCGACTCGAGCCGGTACGCCTGCGTCTGGTCGCCGCCGAGGAGCAGCACCAACCCCTCGCCCGGGGGGCTCGGCGGAGGCGTGAATCGTTCGATGTCGACCGCGTTGTGCAGCACCTCCCAGGAGCCGCGCGGCTCACCGAGGAAGCGATCGGAGGACTCCTTGCTGAAGCGGCTCTGGTAGAGGACGTGGTCAGCCGCAAGCAGTGCTTGCCTCAGCGGACCGTTCAGCTCATCCGTCCGCGTGCCGGCCCAGCCCGGATAGGCGATCCCGTCCTGGTTGACGACGACAGGCACGCCGCGTCGTCGAGCGAGGCGCAGCAGAGCACCGAGGTCGCGCGGTAGCCACGTCGACCCGAGATACAGCAGCGTGAAGCGAGTCGTGTCGTTCGGCCAGCGGGAGGCGAGCTTCTGGAACTTCGCCGTCCCGCCGGCGACCGGCTCGCCCTGCTCGGGAACGAGGTCGTGGCCGTAGAACACGCGCAGACCTTCAGCAGGCCGTGTCGGCGCGAGCAACCGCGACCACCGCCAGGCAGCCCGCGCATAGCGCCCGACACGTGCGCGGTCAATCCGCACGGCGCACGAATCCTTCCAGGAGCTCGGCCCAGCGAGAGTCGAGCCGGTCCTCCGCACAGGCCTCGGCGGTGGGCCGACCCCCGGCGCGAAGCCGGGCAGCCAGCCCCGAGTCGTCATGGACACGGCCGACCCCGGCAGCCAAGGCGTCGACGTCGTCGACCTCGGCGACCAGGCCGTTCTCACCGTCGACAACGAGCTCTGCCGCCTGACCGACACGAGTCGTGACGAGCGGGATGCCGGCCGCCATCGACTCGAGGACGGCTTTCGGGCCGCCTTCCTGTCGCGACGTGACGAGACAGACATCGACCGCGTGGTAGGCGGATGCGAGCGCATCCCGCGACGGCAGGACGGTGTGGTTGTGCGGGATGCCAAGGGCCTGCACCTCGCGGCGGACGTAGCCACGGGCAGGCCCGCTGAGCAGGACGAAGAGCTCCGGAGTCGAGCTCCGCAGTCGCTCGAGCACGGCGACGAGCGTGTCCGGCCCTTTCACGAGCTTCGGCTCGAGCCCTTCTCCCCGCCCGACGCCGTCCTTGAGAAACGACCCGACGACGAACGCAGACTCGGGAACGCCGAGCGCCTTGCGCGCACTGCGACGCAGCTCTCCGTCGACCAGCGGGAACCGGTCGATGTCGACTCCGATCGGAATCGTGAACACCTTTGCGGCGTCGACACCGGCCGCGAGCACGAGCGCGCGCATCTCCGCATGCGTGACCTGCACGCGGTCGATGCGCGAGGCGTGCTTCGTCAACATCTCGTAGGCGCGGTCGAACTCGGGATATCCGTCGGTTCCCGGCCGCCCGTGGAAGTAGCTCAGTCCGAGCCGGTGCGACGACTCGAGCCAGCCCGGCTGCAACGCGCCGAAATGGTCGTGGTGGAAGACGGCCTGGTTCTTCGCAAAGCGAGCCCACCCGGCGGGAGCGACGACGTACCCGAGACGTCGCGCTGTCGCGGTAAGCCGCTCGCGGTCGTCGTCGATCGACCAACCGAAGTCGTCGCCGACGACGAAGAGCCTCGATGCCTCCGGCCACGACGCCGTGCGCGCCGGCACGTACGTGCCGAGAGCCAGCCGGCGGAGCGCGGTGTTCATCCGCGCAGCACGCCGAGGTAGCGGTCGGCCACGTCGGCAAGAGAGGCGACACGAATCGCGGCACGACGCTGCTCGAGCTCGTCCGCGAGTCTCGACAGCACCTCCGGCAGCTCCTCCGGCTCGTCGAACCCGATCCCGGCCTCGCCGACGAGCTCCGGATGACCGCCGCTACGCCGGTAGGCCGCCGGCAGTCCGCACGAAAGCGCTTCGATCAGCGCATTCGAGCACGGGTCTTCGCGACTGGCGGCGAGAAAGACGTCGTGTGTACGCAGCAGCTCGGCCAGAGCTTGCGACGGAAGCGGCGCGACGACACGGATGTTCTCGAACCGCGCCTGCGTGTTTCCCGCGAAGGTGACCTCGAAGTCGCGACTCGGATTCCGGTCGAGCCACTCGAGCGCGTCGGCACCTTTCCGCGGGTTGTCGGACCAACTCGTGGCGATCAACCGCAGGGGTCTGCCCGCAAGCGGGTCCCGCGCCTCGGGCGGATGGAAGATCGCCGGATCTGCCGCATTCGGAATCACGACCGGATCACGCAGCTCGAACCCGAGCTCCCGGTGCTTGTCCAGGCTGTATCGCGACTGCAGGATCGTCGTGTCCGCGAGCTCGCGGTTGATGTCCGCGATCCGCACGTCGGTGCCGTCGTCGAAGCCTCGATAGACGCCGACCGGCCCGTCGACGCGATGCACCATGCGCACGCCTGGTCGGGCAAATCGCCGAAGCCGCGCGAAGTCGAAGTTGAAGGAGTTGTAGAGACATGCCTGCGTCCCGGCCGAGAGCCGGTTCGTCTCGACGCTCAGCGACCGGCTCTGCAGCTCGCGCACGAGCGCGATCAGGAACTGGTTGCCGCCCCCATACGGGGGCGGCTGGAACTCGTGGAACAAGGCGACGTCGGAGCGCCCCGTCCGCGATGCCAGCCAATCGACTTCGGTCCGCGCGCGCCGGACGGGCGCGCGCATCAGTGCTCTGGCCACGTTTCGCATCGCGATCAGCGACGATTCTCGCTGCCGGCTTCGGCTGCGCCGGACACGATCCGCCAGAGCGCGTCCGTGTAGCTCTGCCAGGAGAATCCGTCGACGACGGTGCTACGAGCCTGCTGACCCAGCGTGGCTGCGGCCGTCGGGTCGGCAAGCAGCTCGTCGAGCGCAGCTCCGAATGCCTCGGCGTCCCCCGGCGCAACGAGGCGGCAGTTGACACCGTTCGCGAGGCCGTAGCCCTCTTCGATTGCTTCGGTGCGCGACACGACGACGGGCTTCGCCATGGCCATCGCCTGGAGCAAGGTCGTCGTCGCCCCGGAGTAGCTGTTTGCGCGAACGGGCAATGCGACGACGCGCGCCTGTGCAAGTCGTTCCCGGGCAGCCTCGAGCGGGATGTCGATTTCGATCACGACGTTCGACGGCACAGCGCCGAGAGCGCGCACGCCATCCCGAGTCGCCACGATCCGAAAGCTCAGCTGTGGACGACGAGCAGCCACGGACAGCAGCAGCGCGAAGTCGCGTTGAGGGTCGGCGCCGATCGCCACGACGTCAACGCTGCCTGCCTCGTGATCGACAGGGCGAAACAGGTCTGGGTCGACTCCGAACGGTACGAACACCACCGGCGGCCCGTCGGAACCGATCCATTCCCGCAGCCGTTCGGCTTCGGCCGCAGAGTAGGCGATGACCGTGTGCGTCGAGCGCAACGCGCTCCTGAACAGCCGTCGCGCGCGCTCGTTCCGTAGCCGCGCGAGCCGCTCGGGCAATCCGATCGCCGTGTAGACGAGCGGCGGGCGCACCAGGCGGGCGCGCTTGAGGAGCATGAGCGGCATCCCGACGGTATCCACTGTCGAGAACACGACGTCTGCGTCGTTGATCGCGTTGCGCGAGTCGAGGATCGTCGCGAAGTCGCCCCCGATAGCCCCCGCTGCATCGAGCGCTCCGTTCACGGTGCGACGTGTCGCGCGCGACCATCGGGTCGGCGAACCGTCGCGCTCGAGATTGTGCCGCACCTGCACTCCGCGTCGCACGGTCTCGTCGAGCCCGAACAGGCGGTAGCGGTCCAGAGAGTCAGGCGAGCGCAGCGCCGCCCGACGCTCCGGCGCGTCGCGAAACGCGAAGAACACCTTCAAAGGCCAGCCAACTCCTCGTAGGGATCGTCCACAACGAACGCAGGGGAAACGATATTGCCGGGACGCACCCTAGCGTCGGTGATCCTGATGTTGCCTTCCCGCAGAGCGGGTTCCGCCCCTACCGCCGCTAGGATCGTCGCGTGACCGAAACGCGGCTCAAGACGCCCCCGGAGCCCTCCGCCACGGCGCAGGAGCCTCTGGAACAGCCGCTTCGCGCCGACCGACCGACGTTCACCATCCGGCCGGCGCCGCGCTGGCCGCACCTGGACGTCCGCGAGCTCTGGCACTACCGCGAAGTGCTGGGAACGATCGTCTGGCGCGATATCGTCGTGCGTTACAAGCAAACGTTCCTCGGGATCGCCTGGGCCGTGCTCGTCCCGGCGCTCACCGCGACCGTCTACATACTCGTCTTCGGAAAGTTCGCGAAGTTTCCGGCAGGCGACACGGCCTACCCGAGCCTCGTCATAGCCGGCGTGATCCCGATGCAGTACTTCTCATCCGCGGTGACCGGTTCGAGCATGAGCCTCGTCACGAATCTCCCACTCGTGACCAAGGTCTACTTTCCGCGCGTCCTGCTTCCATTCGCTGCGGTACTGGCCCCGATCATCGACCTTCTTGTCGCGCTTCCAGTTCTGCTCGTGCTCATGGCGGTGTACGGAACCTGGCCTCAAGGGCCAGAGGTCGTCTTCGCCCCCCTGTTCCTCGCGCTTGCGCTGTTCACCGCGCTCGGGATCGGCTTTCTTCTCTCTGCGGCCAACGTGCGTTACCGCGACGTCCGCTACATGATCCCGGTCTTCCTTCAGATTCTTCCGCTTCTCTCGGGGGTCATGTACGACGTCAGCCAGCTGCCCGAGAAGTGGCAATGGATCCTCTCGTTGAATCCCATGACGGGGGTGATCGCCGGCTGGCGCTGGGCGATCCTCGGCGCGAGCGAGCCGAACTGGCTCCAGACCCTTGTCGGCGTCGGGACCTGTGCCGTGCTGTTCGTCATCGGCCTCACCGTCTTCCGGATCTCCGAGCCCCGTTTCGCGGACACGATCTGATGGCTCTCGCGATCGAAGCACAGGAGCTTTCGAAGCGGTATCGCATCGGTCAGATGCAGGCAGCGTACGGGACGCTTCGGGACTCGCTCTCGCGCACCGCGGCTGGGCTCCTCGGTCGAGTGGAGGAGCGCGAGACCAAGGAGCTCTGGGCGCTGCGGGACGTGAGCTTCAACGTTCGCGAAGGCGAGGCCATCGGCGTGATCGGTAGGAACGGCGCGGGTAAGTCCACGCTGCTCAAGGTGCTGACACGGATCACGACGCCCACCAGTGGCCGCGCGGTGATCCGCGGGCGCGTCGGCAGCCTCCTCGAGGTCGGCACAGGCTTCAACCCCGAGCTGACGGGTCGGGAGAACATCTTCCTGAACGGGTCGATTCTCGGAATGAAGCGGCGCGAGATCCAGCGCAAGCTCGACCAGATCGTGGAGTTCTCGGGAGTCGAGAGGTTCCTGGACACCCCGGTCAAGCGCTACTCGAGCGGCATGGGCGTGCGTCTAGCGTTCTCGGTCGCAGCTCATCTGGAACCCGACATCCTCCTGGTCGATGAGGTGCTCGCGGTCGGCGATGCCGAGTTTCAGCAGCGCTGCCTTGGCCGGATGGAGGACTTCAGCGGCACCGGGCGGACGGTTGTCTTCGTCTCCCACAACATGCAGGCGATCAACCAGCTCTGTGACCGAGTGATCTGGCTCGACGGCGGCGAGGTCCAGGAGGACGGCGACCCGTCCGAGGTGGTCACGCACTACCTTCACTCCGCCAGCGGCAGCGGCTCGCGCATCACGTGGCCCGACGACGAGTCGGCGCCCGGTGACGATCTGGTGCGCCTTCAGTCAGTCCGCGCCGTCGATGAGGACGGAGAGACGATCGACACAATCGACGTTCGCCGACCGGTTGGGGTCGAGCTGCGCTACCGCGTGCTGCGTGACGGTCCGCCGACTTTCGCCAAGATCAAGGTGCACGACCGGCAGGGGGACCTCGCTTTCAACGCGCTCGACACGAATGCCCAGTGGCAGGAGTCACAGTCGGCCGGCGTCTACATGTCGACGGCATGGATTCCCCCGAACCTCCTGAACGAGGGAACGACGAGCATCGACGTCGCGGTTTGCACGCTGCGCGCACCGAAGCTCCACCAACGTGCCGCGAAGTACGACGCCGTCTCGTTCTACGTGTTCGACCCCGGCGACGGAGACTCGGCCCGCGGGCGCTTCATCGGCGGCCACCTGCGCGGCGTCGTGCGGCCGCTGCTCGACTGGACGACCGAGCGCGTCGAGTAACGAATTCGTCTAAGTGAGCGCGTAGTGCTGTGCGTCGCTCAGCACGACCGAACCGTTCGGAACGAAGCTGTAGTTCCGCTCGGAGAGCGCTTTGAGTGACGCCGGCGAGTCCCAGGTGAATGTCGCAAGCGCACGGGGTTTCGCGGTCGCAAAGCCGCCGCGGTGGAAGCCTGCGGTGTTGCACAGGATGAGTGTTCCCTTCGGCGCGGTGAACGTGACCGACCGGCCGTCGATCTGTCGCGTGAGCTCGTCCTCCGGCGGATAGTTGTCTCCGAGCGGACGCCATGGCCAGAGCGCCTCGAGCTCGCCGCCGGGCGCGCTGCGCGGCACATACTCGAACGGCCCCGCCTGCTCGTCGACGTCGACGAGGTACAGGAAACCCTTGAGCAGGTGGCGGTCGTTGAAGTCGCGGTGCCAACGCTGCGACGAGAGTCGCTCGTCGCTGCCGGCGGGCTGCGTGTACCAGACGTCGACGTACTCGAGCTTCGACCACATCCCGAGGTAGGCGTTCGCCAGATCGAGCAGGCGCGGGTTCGCTCCCAGCCGCAACCACGGATCGTCGATGCCGAGCTCAACCCCCCACGAGTACTTCCGGACGAGAAATTCCTTCCCGGCCCGACGGCGCAGCGCCGACTCGCCGCCCTCTTGCTCGAGAGCGAGCCCGTCCTGCGTTTCGGTGACGAAGCGCGCGGCTTCGGCTTCGAGCTCGTTCCAGACCTCTGGATCGGGCACGAGCTCCGTGAGCGGCACCGTCGCATAGCCGTCCTTGCGCAGCCGGTCGACGACCTCCTGCTGGGACTCATCGAGCGCCGTCGGCTCGTGCGCGTACCGGCGCCTGCTGGCCCGGTTCGCGAGCACCCGATCGTGCAACCGGTAGGTCGCGACGATCCCCCGTCGCTCCAAGCCGGTGGCGACGCGATTGACGCGCGCCGCGAATCGCGTCCGTGTCCGGTGCATCGGCGGAACCCTAGCGAGCGGCGTCGACCGAGCGTGTACCGAGGAACGACGTCGCATCGACCGTGACTCTTTCCCCGCGCGCATACCACTCGAGCTTCCAGTTCTTGCCCTGGCGCTGTAGCTCCTGGATCTGGGGCGGGGGCTGTGGGGGTCGCACGAGTCGCTTCAAAGACCCGATCGCGCCGCGGTCGAACAGGCGAGACTCGGCCAGGCTCGGCCGTCCGGGGCCACCGTCGTCCCGGTCGCGGCTCGACCGTTTGAGGAAGCAGACGTGAAGGCACCGCAGCGGATCGCCGGCCCAGGTCGTGCCGTCCGCGAGGTCTCGCCGGGACTCCCAGTGAAAGCCCCGGTTGAAGACGACGTCCCCACCCTGAAACGGCTCGGGACTGTCCGACCACGACTCGACGGCCGCAAAGTTGAAGAGCTTCGTCACCGGCCGCGAAGGAGGCGCCAGCCAGCCGGATGCAGTGCCGGCTTGCTCGTCGAGCCGGTCGCAGTTGAGGACGTGGGCCTTGATCCTGAAAACGTCCGCATGCGCACCGTCCTCGAGGTCGCGGCGGAACCTCGCCAATCCTTCCGGGTCGTAGAGCTCGTCGCCGTCGACGCCGAACGCCCACGTGTCGGTTCCCGTATACGGCTCGAGCAGCTTCTTGGCGACGGTCGCGTTCCGTGTCCGCCGCGCGTCCACGTGGTCGAGCTCCTTCGCGAGCGACCGAACGATCGGCCAGGTGCGGTCGTTGGACGCGTGATCGACGACGTGGATACGGTCGCAGAAATCGGCGACGTTGCGGATCGCTTGCTCGACGAACACGTCCTCGTTCCGGACGAGGACAAGGCCGACGACCTGCGTCATTGCTCCTCGAGCGAGAGCAGACGCTGCTCCAGCCCGTCGAGCTGCCTTTGCGCGCGAACGGCGTAGGCCTCGCGAAGGGCGGCGGCCTCGACCGCGTACGCCGCGTCGTCTGCGGCGCTCGGCTGAGGAAGCACGAGCGACTCTTCGCGCTCGGAGGGCAGCGCGAAGCTGCGGGGCCGGCGTCGCGCCGCAGCGTCCGCAGGGCGTCGCGAAGCCGGGTGTCGACGATCAGTGTGCCCTCGTCGACGCCGCGGGCAACAGCGTCGTCGTCGACCACCAGCGACGCGTGCTGCTGGTCGATTCGACCGCCCTGGAGCGCGTCGTAGCCTTTCAGGTGATAGCCAGTGCCCGACCGTTCGATGTGCTTCGTAAACGCTTCGCCCTGGAGCTCGACCTTGCGCATCCACTGCGCGCGGGACCGGAGCGGAAAGTGCAGGACTTCGATCGGATGCCAGGTGGTGAGGGTGCTGAAGTCGCTGCCCGCCAGGGCGTGGTTTCCCCGGCCGACGATCACATTCGGATCCGCACGGTGTGCAACCTTGATCGACGGTCGATAGAAGCTCGTCGGATCGTTGATCGGAGCGTTCTGCGACAAGCGTGCGGTCATTCGCTCCGCGAAGAGCGAGCCGTCGTCGGGGCGCGGCACGAACGAGCGCCAGAACCCTTGCACGATCCCGAAATGATCGGGAACGGCGGCGAGCACCTCCTTGAGAGATCCGCCGCGTGGCCACCAGAACTCGTCAGCGTCACTGTTGATCACCCAGTCCGCGCCGAATTCGACGGCGGCGAGCCGCGCCATGCGCGTGACCCACTCTCCCTGGCGAAGTCCCTCGGCGGGCTCGCGAATGAGATGGACGACGCCCTCGCGCTCATACTCCTCGAGGATCTCGGTCGTTCCGTCCTGCGAGTTGTTGTCCGTCGCGATGACGTAGTCGACCCCGGCATTCAGGTGAAAGGCGAGCTGCGCGTCGATGACGTCTACCTCGTCGCGTGCGAGGACTGTGAGGACGAGCTTCATGCCACTTCGGAGTTGCGCCGGAGAAGCTTCTTCGCGGCGCCGCGCAACGTCCGGTCGATGCGCAGGAGCGGTCGCCGCTCGACCGTGAGCAGGCGCTGCTCCATCGTGTCCAGCCGCCTCTGCAGGCGGACGACGTCCGCTTCGCCCAGAGCCGCCACGTCGACCGCGTAGGCAGCCTCGTCGACAACCGTCGGCCGTGGGAACGTGATCCCCTGCCCCTCGCCCAGCGCGCGCAGCGCATCGCGAAGACGGACGTCGATGACGAGCGACCCCTCCCGAAGGCCACGCTCGAGCGCGTCCTCATCGACGACGAGCGAGTCGTAGAGCTCCTCGAGCCGGCCTTCATCGATCAGCGCGCGAACGCGGTCGTAGTAGGGGCTCGGGGTCTGTCCTGGCCCGATCTGCTGATGGGCGTACTTCCGCTCGCACTGGTCGAGGCTCCGAACCGGGAAGTGGAAGAACTCGATCGGGTACCAGCCACGCAGTGGCACGAGTGTCGAGTCGATCAGGCGTTGCGCACCGATCGACACGTTCACGTTCGGATCGGCCCGGTGGATGATCTTCAGATTCGGCCGGAAGAGGCTTCGCGGATCGTTGATCGGCGCGGCACTGGAGATGCGCACGGTCATCCGCTCGGCGAACGACGCCTCGCCCTCCGGGCGCGGTACGAAGTGCCGGAGCAAGGCGCCGACGATGCCGTAGCGGGTCGGAATCGACGCGAGGACGTCCTTCAGAGAGTCTCCGCGAGGCCACCAGAACTCGTCGGCGTCACTATGGATGACCCAGTCCGCGCCGAACTCCGCCGCCGCCAGTCGCCCCATGCGAGTAATCCAGTCGGCCTGCCGCAGGTACTCACCGTCCTCGCGGATCAAGTGGAGGTGGCCCCCCTTGGCGTACGACTCGAGGATGTCGGTCGTGCCGTCTTGCGAGAGGTTGTCGGTCGCGATCACGAAGTCGACACCCGCATTGAGGTGGAAGTCGATCTGCGCGTCGACGATGTCCGCCTCGTCCCGCGCGAGGAGTGTCATCACGAGCTTCATCGCATCAAGTACCGGATCGGATCCGTGACCACGAAGGAAGCCTAAGGGGCGGATTGCGCCGCAGGGCGGGGCGCCAGTCGGCGTTGACGACGCCGGCGCCGAGAATCACGAGCGTCGCAACCAGCGCAAGGCCCAGGTTGCGCGCATCGCCGGCCGGCCACGCGGCCTCGCCGAGCGGCTGAAAGGCGAACGGGACGAACCAGAGCAGAGAGAGCCGCGGGCGCGTCAAGGCGAGGGGCACGAGCAGCAGTAAGAAGTAATGCACCCACACGATCGGCGAGGCCGCAAACGCCGCCGCCAGCGTCAGCGTCAGGGTCGCGACATCGCGATCGCGGGCTGTTCGACGCTCGTCTCGAGCTACCCAGACGGCTGCCGCGAGGAGCGCGAGTGTCACGAGCACGGCGACGACTCGTGCCGCGACCAGCGGCATGTGCGCGCGCACGCCGAGTGCGACGACCGAGTACGAGGACGTGGACTCGTCGTTCGCGAGGTGACGCAGTAGGCCGGGATAGTCGCCGATTCCCGCGAAGCCGATCGCTGCCCAGCTCACCAAGGCGAGCGCAAATGCGAACACGACAGTGGCGGCCGCTGCGCGTAGGCGGCGCGTAACTGCGAGCCAGATCGCGAGCGGCCACAGGAAGAGCTTGAGCACGATTGCAGTTCCGATCGCCAGCGCCGTGTGGAACGGGCGGTCCCGCCAGCGCCAGCCGGCTGCGACCGCGAGCAACAGCGGCGGTTCGATCGTCCCGAGGTCGATCGAGCTCCGAGTGAAGAGGAAGACGAACGCGAGGGCATAGCAACGCCAATCGCGCAGCTCGAGCAGCCACAGTGCAAGAGCCACCATTGCGAGCGAGAGCAGCGTCCACACGAATCCGGCCGCCGAGCTGCTGAGTGGATGCAACGGCGCGACGAGCCAGGCTGCGAACGGCGGGTACGCGAACGTCTTGTCGGCTTCGTAGGCGTACGGCGAGGCAGCGTGCAACACCTTCCCGGCCGCGTGCAGGAAGATGCTCAGGTCGTTCGGCGCGCCGACGCCGTCGACGAAGTCCTTCAACCTCTCGATGTAGAGCTTCGCCGCCCAGACCGCTGCGGCCACGCCGACGACGAAGCCGGCGAATCGTCGCCAGGACTCCAAACGCACGGTCTTCCGACCGCGGGCGGGTGCGCCGACCAGCCCCGACGGCGGTCGAGCAGGACGAACGCGGGACTGACCGGAGCGGCGTACTCCGCGACCGACGGAGCGACGAGAGCCGTCGCGGTGATCACGACGAGCCCCGCAGCGGCAGGCGCGATCGCGACGAGCGCTCCGCGAGGACGTCGCCACGCAAGTGAAATCGCGCCGATCAGGAGGAATGCGATCAGCGGCGGGAAGCGGTGCGACACCTGGTTGAGACGGTGCATCAGACTCGGCGCGCCGTCCCTCGTCGGCAGGCGGTTCGACAGGCGCCCGACGTCTTCGCCGAGGTTCTCGTAGCGTCGGGCATCACGCGGATCGCTGAAGACGAAGCGATGCTCCGTGGCAGACGTCCAGACCTCCTGTGCCGACCCTCCGGGCGTCCAGAGCAGAGGCCCGATGGCCGACGAGGGGATCGGCTGGCCCTCGGACGGCCTTGGGAGGCGGCGGCCGTTCACGACGATGAAGTCCGTCTGGTTCGGCTGCGAAGCGCCGCCTGCGGTAGCGCCGCCTAGCGACTCGGGCGCGTAGACAGGACGACTCGAAAGCTGCTCCCACCAGGTCCTGGCAATGCTCGACACGAATGTGCGGGGATGCTTCCGGATCGCCTCGCGTGTCGCCGCAGCGAGATCGGAGGCTGCGGCAACACCCGTCAGATCGCCGAAGATGCGGTCGCTGCCCGACGCAAAGAACTCGTGGACGTCGACGCCGTACGAGCGGTACGGCTCCCTCGGAAGCAGCTCTCGCTCGACGACGCGGGCCAGCCGTCGCGATGCAGGCCCGTTCTCCGGCGCCATGATTCGGTCGAGCTCGAACGAGCGGTAGACGAACTGGTTCGACTCGTTTCGGATGACGGAACGGGTGTACTGCGCCGGGCTCTGGCCCGGCAATCCCTTGATCCCGAGCGCGGCCACCACCAGCACGGCCATGACAGCGGCGACTCGGCCGCGCCAGGGCGAGGAGAGGAGCAACGGCACCAGCAGCGCAGAGAGAGCGAGCAGTCCGGTGCTCGGATTGAGAAAAACGGCGTCGCCGTAACGAAGCTCGGCGATCGCCTTCCACGCCTGTGAGAGCGCGACCGCAGGAATGAAGAACGCCGCGAGCCAGGCGAGTCGATCCCGCCAGGGCGCGCGCAGGACGAGCGGGAGCAAAGCCATGACGAGGAGCACCTGGTTGGCGGGACGAATGAGCACGAGCGCCCCCATGCCGAGGCCGGCGAAGGCGAACGCCTTGACGGACGGCCTTTGAATCGCGCGCATCATCAGCAACGCCCAGATCGCGAACCCGGCAGCAAACAGGGAATCGCTGGCCAGCTGGTGGAAAAGGATTCCGTAACCCGGAAAGACGAGCAGGAGCGCACTCGTGAGAATCGCGGCCCTCGAGCCAAACGCCAGGGCAACCCGCGCCCACGCGACGATCGAGCACGCATAGAGGAGAGCGAGCCAGAGCTCTGCGGCCCAGCCGCTGATGGCCAGCGGGACGCCCACACCGATCGCCGACAGTGGGCCGCGCGTGTTCAGCACGGCTGGATAGACCGGCACGTCGTACCCGAGCTGGAAGAACGTCTCCAGGTAGCGCGACATGTCCCGCCCCGGATAGGCGGGCAAGAAGACGCTCTCCAGCGCAAACACGGCCAGCGCAAGCCCGAACAACGCAAAAGCCGAGTTGCGCGAGCCGACCCATTCCTCGAACGAGCGCCACCGTCTGGGGTGTTGCGGAACTGCCTTCAGGGGCGACACGGGAGCCTAGTCTGCCTGCGTCGGCGGTTATCGTGCTCTCCTTCGTGCCGCCCTCTCGCAGGTCGCTGCTACGCGAAAGTCGTTTTGCCCTCGTCGCGCCGCTTGCAGCGCTCGTGGCCTACTTTCCGGCCATCGTCGTCCCCTACGGGTTCATGGACGACTACTACCTGCTCGCCTGGCAGCGCGGGCTCGAGGGCGAATTCTGGAAGACGGCGACGCAGTTCGGGCGCCCACTTCACGCGCTCTTCCTCAGCGGCGCCTTCGGTCTCGCCTCGGACATCGGTGCATTGCGACTCGTGCGTCTCCTGGGGCTTCTGGGCGTCATGTTGCTCGCACTGCTTCTTTATTACGTCCTCCGGCAGGCCGGAGTCGGCCGGTGGCTCTCGACAGGCGTCTGCGTGTCCGTCGTCAGCCTCGCGTCGTTTCAGATCTACGTTTCCTGGGCGGCGATCTTCGAGGCGCCGTACGTTGCGGTTCTCGCCGGTCTGGCGTCGCTTCGGCTGCGTTCCGCTTCCGGCCTGGAAGGCCGGCGCGCGCACATCCGTCGGGGCGAGGCCGCCGCGCTTCTTCTTTGCGCGCTGCTCAGCTATCAGCCCGCCGCCATGTTCTTCTGGGTCTTCACTGCGATCGACGTCTTACGCCCGGATCAGGAGCTTGCTCGGGCGTTGCGGAAGTTCGGCGAAAGCCTTGCGGTGGCAGCGGTGGCGCTGTTCTTCGGCTACGTAGCGGTGCGAATCGGCGTGCACTTCTACGGAGGTGCGTTCGCGGGTCGGACGAACCTCGTGCACGATTTCGTCGGCAAGGCGCGGTGGTTCTGGAACGAGCCGATCGTCAACAGCCTCGGGATGTTCAATCTCATCCCGACCGCGAGCGCGGCTTTCGCGATCGCAGTCGTCGCAGCGATCGGGATCCTGCTCCTCCACAGCGAGTCCGGGCCACGAGCCCTGGGCTTCCTTGGCCTTGCTGTTGCATTCGTCCCGCTCTCGTACACACCGAACCTCGTCATCTCGGAGAACTTCGCGAGCTATCGCTCGACCGCAGCCCTGGCCACGCTCTTGACGCTCTATCTCTGGTTCGGTCTCTGGGGCATTGCGCGAGCGCTGACCAGCTCTGCGCGTCAGGCGCAGCGACCAATCGTGACGCGGGTTTTCGTACTCGCGCTTGCGGCGCTTGCGAGCTTTGCGGCGCTGGCTCTGGTCGTCGTGCCGTTGCTGCGGCCCTTGGAACGAGTCTCCGTCCACACGCTGACCAGCGGGCCCGAGCTCGCTGCGTTCGCCTTGCTGTTCATCGTCTTCGCCGGCACCGGGCTGTGGGCGACGCGAGACTCGGGTCGCCGGACCTTCGCTATGGCCGTGGGCGCTCTCGCGATGACCGCGTTCGTGCTCGGCGGCGTACTGATCGCCGCGAGGAACGTCACCACACTTGTCGTGAAACCGCAGAGCGTGGAATTGCAGCTGGTGCGATCGGAGCTCAGCAGCGCATCGCACGCGCGGCCCGCACCCTGTCGTCTTCGTCAAGCCGTCCTACACCGAGGGCGCGGCACCGCTCGTGCGCTACGACGAGTTCGGACCTCCCTCGACGTACTTCCCCTGGGTCCCGAGTCCCGCGGTCAGGCTCGTCCTGCGCGAGCGGCTGCCGAGAGCGCATCCTGCTCTAACGATCCTTGCCTGGGACCAGGCTCCGGCATCGAAAGACGCGCAGGGCGACGCGTTCGTGGACATGCGGGAGCTGGAAAAGCGCCGCGTCGGGTGGAGCTTCTGGACGCTCCACGCAGCCCCGCGTACTACACCCGCGGCGGACGCACCTTCCGTGCGACGACCGTGACGATGTCGAACAGATTCAACGGAAGGCTGTAACGGCCGAGACGAGAGGTCGCAACCCGCCGGGCCGCCGCAGTGGTCACGCCGGTTCTCACCCCTCGGTCCAGCTTGTAGGCGAGGTGCGCAAGCGAATAGCGAGCGCCGGGGTGCCCGAGCCAGGCGACCTCGAAGCCGCTTCGCTCGAGCACTCGGACGAGCGTGCGTGAACTGAAGAAGAAGTTGTGGTGACGCGGGGTGAGCAAGTGCCAACGCGACCGAGAGAGCCGGGCAGCGACCGACTCGAGGTCGCCGGTACTGAGCGCGACGAGACCCTTGTCCGCAAGCAGCTCGTTGCTCCTCGCTAGCTCGCCCACGGGATCGAGCGAGTGCTCGATGTAGTCCCACATGGTGACAACCTGGAAGGCGCCGGGCTCGTCGACGGAAGAGACACCGCCGATCCGAAGCGGAACGTCGAGCTCGCGCCGTCCCCACTCGACGACGTGCGGAGCAATGTCGATTCCCTCCGCCTCCCAGCCGGCGCGAATCGCCTCCGCGACGAAGAAGCCCGCCGCAGCGCCGATGTCGAGCAACCGTCCTCGCGCTGGTGTGAATCGCCCGATCAAGGAGAGGCGGCGCCTCGCTGCCTCTCGGTGCCGTTCTGCGTCGGCGAGGTAGTCCGCGTACCCGTCTGCCGGATCTTCAGCCGCGGCCTTGAAGTAGTCGGGTGCGTAGATGTCCTCCAGCTCGTCGGTCGCGGGAAGCCGGGCCCGCATCAGCATCCCGCAGTCCACACACGAGACGAGATCGAAGCCGTCCTTTCGCAACGCAGGTCGAAGCCGGCCTCCACAGACCACGCATGAGTGCAGCTCAGTTTCCACGCACGCGGCTCTGCGCAACGAGGTACGTCGGTCGAGCGCGAACCTCCTCGTGAATGCGGGCGATGTAGACGCCGAGCACCCCGATCATCGTCAAGTTGACAGAGCTGAGAAACGCGAAGGCGAAGATGAGCGACACGTATCCGGGGGGTATCGCCTTGCCGGCGATCCACGCCACGAGGACGAAGACGAGATACGCCATGCACAGGAGAATTGCCACCGTTCCGAGGACGAGCGCGGCGCGGAGCGGGACGTTCGAGAAGTCGAAGAAGGCTCGACCGAAGAGTGACGCAAGCTGGCGGAAGCCGTAGCTCGGCGATCCGGCGGCTCGGCGACCGGCCTGAAAAGGAACGACCGCTTGGCGGAACCCCACCCAGCGCGACAGGCCACGGTAGAGGCGGCCGCGCTCGGGCAGTTCGCGAATTGCCTGTTGCGCCCGCGCATCGAGGAGCCGGAAGTCCGAAGCTTGCGCAATGAACTCGACGTTCGCAGTGGCGCCGATCGCGCCGTATGCGAGCCGAGTGAGGAACCGGCGGAGACCGCCCAATTCAGCCGTCTCGACCTTGCGCGTATGAACGATGTCGTAACCCTGCCGCCAGGCCTCCAGGAGCGTCGGGATGACGTCGGGAGGATGTTGCAGGTCCGCATCCAGAGTGATGACGACGTCTCCCACCGCGTTGTCGAGCCCGGCGGCCAGCGCGCTCTGGTGACCGAAGTTCCGCGAGAGCGAGATGTACGAGACCCGATCGTCACCCCGATAGAGCTCCTCGAGGACGTGAAGAGTCGAATCGCGGCTCCCATCGTTGACGAAGATGATCGACCAGTCGACGCCGAGCGAGTCCATGACCTTGCTGATCTCCGCAAAGGCGAGAGCGAGGACCTCCTCCTCGTTGTGCGCAGGGACGACGAGGACCACCTTCGGGCTGCCCGCACGCGGCTCGAGCGGGATCGGCAACGGACCGACCTGCTCGATTGTGAGCGCCCGGTCGCTCACTGCTCGTCGCGTGGCCGGCGAAGCCCGATGATCGAGAGCAGGAACGACGTGAAGAAGATCTGCGCTCCCACCGCAATGACGGTGAAGGCCAGGATCGCGAGACGTTCCTCCCGGAGCGTGCCGAAGCCGTTCGCGGCCCACTTTCCGAAGACGATGCCGAAGAGGGCCAGCCCCGCCGCCAGTACGAGCAGCGCCAGCGCCAACCCGTGTTCGAGTCGGAGTCTCCCGCGCAGTTTCTGGAAGAGCTGGTCCTGCTCGCTGATGAAGTAGACGCCGAACGCCCTCGCCGACAATCCGAGCCCGATCGCCTGCACGCCGATCAGGATGAGGAGGCAACCGAAGATCAGCGAGTGCACGAGTAGGTTCCGTCCGAAGACCGGCACCTCCAGGAAGACGAGCAGCGTGATGATCGAACCCGCGAGGAACATCACCGCGCCCGGCACGATGAACAGGAACGTCGGGTTGTAGACGAGGATCAGGCGAAGATGTCGCCAGCCGTCGCGGAACGGCGACAGCTTCGACGTGCCGACACGCGGGTGGAGCGCGATCGGCACCTCCCGCACGTCCAGGTGCTCACGCGTCGCGCGGATCACCATCTCAGAGGCGAACTCCATGCCGACCGTTCGAAGGTTGAGGACCGGCAGGACGTCGCGACGCAGGGCGCGCATGCCGCAGTGGGCATCGTGGACGTTCGTCCGGTGCAGGACGTTGAGAAAGCCTGAGAGCAACGGATTGCCGAGTCGGCTGAGGAGCGGCATCGCGCCCGGCTTGATGTCCTGCATGCGGTTGCCGATCACGACCTGCGCACCGTTCTCCAGCTCGCGCACGAAGCTTCGGGATCTCGTCGAAGTCGTACGTCAGATCGGCGTCGACCATCACGATGTAGTCCCCGGCGCGCGACGGCGAGGCCGGCGAGATACGCGCTGCCGTAGCCACGCCGAGGCTCGTCGACGACGTGCGCACCCGCCGCGCGGGCGAGGTCGCCGCTGCCGTCGGTCGAGCCGTTGTCCACGACGATCACCTCGCCCTCGAGGCCGGCCTCGTCGAGCACTCGCGCGCGCGCGAGTCACGCACTCGGCGATCGTCTCGGCCTCGTTCAGGCAGGGGATGACGACGGACACGACCATGGCTGGGCAGCCAGGATATGCCTGATGCGTGTCTGCCTCGTCTACGACTGCCTCTACCCCTACACGATCGGCGGAGCCGAGCGCTGGTACCGCAACCTCGCCGAGCGGCTGGCCGCGAGCGGCCACGAGGTCACCTTTCTCACTCGCCGGCAGTGGGAACGCGACAGCGAGCCGACGTCCCCGGCGTGCGCGTCGTCGCCGTCTCACCGCGGATGGAGCTCTATCGCGCGACGGCCGGCGGCGCATCCTTCCGCCCGCTGCTCTTCGGCCTGGGCGTGCTCTGCGCACCTGCTGCGTCGCGGGCGGCGCTACGACGTCGTGCACACCGCGTCGTTTCCGTACTTCCCGCTGCTGGCTGCGGGCAGCTGGCCGGCGGCGAAGCCGGTTTCGGCTGCTCGTCGACTGGCACGAGGTCTGGACGCGCGACGTACTGGCGCGAGTATCTGGGCCGCGTCGGCGGCCGGATCGGCTGGCGGGTCCAGCGCGCGTGCCTGCGCGTACCCCAGCGGGCGTTCTGCTTCTCGCGGCTGCACGAGCGGCGTCTCGCGCGAGCAGGGACTTCTACGGCGAGCTGACGCGCCTCGAAGGGCAGTACGCGGGAGGCGCCGCGTGCGCGCGCCGCGCGCAGCCCGGCGCGGTCGCAGTGTTCGCGGGTCGGCACATCCCGGAGAAGCGAGTGCCCGCGCTCGTGCCTGCTCTGGCCGAGGCCGGCGGCAGCTTCCGGATCTGCGCGGCGAGATCTACGGCGACGGGCCGGAGCGGCCGGAGGTCCTGCGCGCGATCGCGCGAGTTCGGGCTCGACGGGTGACGTGGTGGCGCCAGGTTTCGTCGACGCAGCGGTGCTCGAGGAGGCGCTCGCAAGCGCGCTCTGCCTCGTCCTGCCGTCGCGCCGCGAGGGCTACGGCCTCGTCGTCGATCGAGGCAGCAGCGCGCGGTGTGCCGGTGGTCGTCGTCGCAGGGCCGGACAACGCGGCGGTCGAGCTCGTCGAGGAGGGTGTGAACGGTGTCGATCGCCGAGTCGGCCGACCCGCGCACGAGCTGGCTGCCGCGATCGTCCGCGTCGACGACGGCGGCGCGGAGCTGCGCGAATCCGCGGCCGCCTGGTTTCGCAGGAATGCGGAGCGCCTCTCGTTCGAGCATTCGCTTCGAACAGGTGCTGGAGGCGTATGACGAGCGCGTGAGCGCGTCGTCCTGCACGTCCTGCCTCACGCCGGCGGCGGCGGCGACACGTACGTCGACGTGCTCAGCGACATGGCCGGCTACACGTTCACGCGGGTCTACGTCGCCCCGAAGCGAAAGCCCGGCGTCGGCGACGTCGTGGCCGGCGTGTTCGACCTCAGGCGCGTCCTGCGCGGCTACGACCTCCTGCACGTCCACGGTGAAGGAGCGGCGGGCCATGTTTCTGCCGCTGCTCGCGGCGCAGCGCTCGGTCGCCACGCTGCACGGGCTCCACCTCCTGCGGCGCGCCACGGGCGTTCGCCGCCGAGCCGCCGAGCTCAACCTGCGGGCGGTCGTCCGCGCTGCCGACCGAACGATCTGCGTGTCGGCCGCAGAGCGCGACGTCCTGAGTGGCCGCATCGTCGGACCGGCAGCGAGTGCGCTCGGACGGTCGTCGTTCACAACGGCGCCCGGGTCCCTGCTCGAGACGGGCGCAGCCGATCGTGCCCAGGTTCGCGAGCAACTCGGCTTGACTCAACGACTCGAGCCCGTCGGCATCTGGGTCGGCTCGCTCGACGAGCGCAGAGATCCGCTCGCTGTCGTTCGCGCCGCGGAGCGAACGTCGACCCCGCTCCTGATCGTCGGGCGACGGACCGCTACGCGCCGAAGTCGAACGAGCCGCAGGTGCTGCACGTCCGCATGCTCGGCCAGCGCAACGACGTGCCGCACCTGCTCGGCGCTGCCGACTTCTTCGTGCTCATGTCGGAGCGAGAGGGTCTCTCCTTCGCGCTGCTCGAAGCGATGGCATCACGGACTTCCCGCGATCGTCGCGGACATCCCCGAGAACATCGAGGCCGTGGGCGACTCCGGCCTCGCCGTGCCCTACGGCGACGAAGAGGCGACCGCGGCAGCGTTCCTCCGACTGGCGCGCGACGAGCCCGAACGCACCGACCCTCGGTGAGCGCGCGCGACGGCGCGTCAGCGAGCTCTTCGACGCGGACGAGATGATCGCGCGAACACGCGCGGTCTACGACGAGGTGCTCGCCTCCGAGTAGACGCCGAGGCGGAGGGCGACACTCTTCAGGAACGTGATCCGATGGTCGATCGCCTCGCTGGGCAGGTCGAGCAACGCGGCCTCGGCCCGCGGCAGCTCGCCAGCCGGCGACCCGTCCTCGCAGCGCGGCGAGGTCGTGCGAGAACACGACCGCGTCGCCGGTCACCACGAGCGCCTCGGTCACGACTGCGCGCGCAGCGACGCGGCTCGCGGAGGACGCCGTAGCGGCGCAGGAAGTAGCCGCGGGCGAAGCCGCCCTGGTAGCGCTGCCAGGCCGAGCGGTGCGACCGCACTCGCGGAGCCGATGTGGACGGCGACGGCAGCGCGCGGCCGCCGCTGTCGACCACCCGGCCGCGCGGAGCCGCAAGCGCGAGGTCGACGTCCTCGGCGTAGAAGCGAACACGCCCTCGTCGAGGCCGCGCGACGTCGTCCCAGGCCTCGCGGCGGTACGCGCCGGCGGCACCGGACGGGCCGATCAGGATCGGGATCGTCGACTCTGCGCGTTCGTGTGCAGGCGAGCCCGCGAAGGCGCGGATAACCCGCGAGCGTCGGATCGACGGCCAGGCCGAAGCTCTCGATGTGCTCCTCGCCCGGGCATCAGCAGGAGAGACGGCACCGAACCGAGACGTTCGTCGTCGGCGAATGGCGCAACCAGACGTTCGAGGAAGTCCGGCCGGCACTCGACGTCGTTGTTGAGCAGAACGACGATGTCGCCGTTGCCGGCCTGCGACGCCTCGATTGCACGCCGCCGGGAAGCCGAGGTTCGCTCCGAGCTCGAGCAACCGTGCATCGGGAAACGGTCTCGCGAAGCCGCTCGGGCGTTCCGTCGGTCGAGCCGTTGTCGCAGACGATGACGGTGTGAGGCGTGGTCTGCGCCTGCAGGAGCTCGAGGCACTCTTCGTGAGCTCCCAGCCGTTGCGGACTGGAACAATGATGTCGGCTGAAAGCGGAGTCGGCAGCACGCTCGCTGGTCATGGCGAACCGGCGCCCGTGGCGCGCCCGGTCACACAGGTGTCGCCGCGGTTAAGTTACACGTCTCGTGCTGCCTCCTAGAGTCGAGATCGATCTCAGCGACACAATGCGGAGCTATTGGCACGCGCGGGTCACTCAGCACGTGCAGGACAGCTACCTGGACGTACCACTGTTGAAGTTTCCCGAGGACCTGCGTGTCTATGAGCACTTGCTCTGGGAGTCGGCCGCGAATGTCGTCATCGAGCTCGGCACGAAGCACGGCGGCAGCGCGTTGTGGTTTCAGGACCGTCTGGACGCCTTCGAGCGTCACGGTCGAATCCGCGATCCGATCGTGATCTCCGTCGACCGCCGCCAGAAGGCGGCTCGCGCGGCAATGGCACGAGTCGGAGCTTCTGCTTCGTCGGTGAAGCTCATCGAGGGCGACGTGCGCGATCCTCAACTCCCTGCCGTAGTCGCCGACCACATCCCTGATGGGGCCACGTGCTTTATCGTCGAAGACACGGCCCATGAATTCGACACCACGCTCGCGGCGCTCCGCGGGTTCTCGCGATTCGTCGAGCCGGGCGGCTACTTTGTCGTCGAGGACGGCTGCGTCGACGTGGAGGAAATGCGCGCCGACCCGACCTGGCCGCGTGGCGTACTTCCCGCAATCGACGAGTTCCTTGCGAGTCCCGGAAGGAGAGCCCTTCGCGGTGAGAAGAGACCTCGAGCGATACGGGATGTCGTGCCACGTCGGAGGTTTCTTGCAGCGCCGCCCACCATCGCGTGGGCGACGGCTCTTTAAAGGGTCCTCCAACGTCGCGTAGCTGCGACAACCGCCGCTGACGGATGGACGCGCACGGTAAGGACATCGCTGACGTGTCGCGCGGTCATCCCGAACGTTTTGTCCCACATTTGATGGCCGGCCGCTTCATCGACGCCGAGCATCGTGCGCGCTACTGGTGGGCAACGGCGCTGGTATCGGGCAAGAAGGTGCTCGATGCAGCTTGTGGGACTGGATACGGTACGAACATCCTGGCCGGCGCAGGCGCGGAATCGGTGGTCGGGATCGATCGGGCGGAGCACGTCGTCGAGTTCGCAAACAAGCAGGCGCACTCGTCCGCGACGTTCCGAGTCGCAGATCTCCTCGACCTCCCGTTTTCGGAGAATACGTTCGACGTCGCGACCTGCTTCGAAGCGATCGAACACGTCGCCACGCCAGAGATAGCGCTGGACGAGTTACGTCGCGTGCTCGAACCGAACGGCGTGCTCGCAATTTCGTCACCCAACCGTGGTGTCTATCTGGGCGGCAATCCTCACCACCACCACGAGTTCACCTCCGATGAGCTCGGGTCCGCGCTCCAAGATCGTTTCAAGCACGTACGAGTCCTTCGCCAGCATCGCTGGTTCGCGACGGCGATTCTCGAGGACGAGGCATTCGAATCCGGTGACGGACACCCGTTGCAGGGCGCCGACGTACACAAAGTCAGCCCTGACGAGCTCGGCCGTGAAACATACGTACTCGCCCTCGCATCGAACGCTCCGCTACCTGCCCCGGCGGCCCAAGTCGCTCTGAGTGACGACAGGGACCTGTGGGGATGGTGCTACACCCGTGTCCGAGGCCGAGTTCACGAGCTCATGCACAACCGCAAGCGCCGACGCGTTCGCTCGTAGCAAGTCCGGTCGCCCGCGCTCGCCGTTCGCATTCCGCAGAATCCCGTGATGCGCGCGAGCAGCCCAGCCCGGCGAGGAGTGGTGCGCGCAGCGGCGCGCTGCTCGCCGTCGCGACCGCCGTGTCGATCGTCGCGGCCTACGTCTTCCTGCTCGCGGCCGGGCGCATCCTCGGCAGCGAGGAGTACGGCTCGCTCGCGGCGCTGCTCGGCCTCCTCACGATCGTGCTCATACCGGCGGGGGCACTGCAGATGGCGGTATCGCGCGAGGTGTCGCGACGCGTAGCCTCCGGTGACGAGCGGCGGTGCCGCACGGCTCGCCCGAGGCGCGCTGCGTGGGTCTGCCATCGCAACCGTGCCGCTCCTGATCGTTGCGCTTCGCCCTCGCAATCCCGCTCTCCCATCTGCTTCACATTCAGTCCGTCGGCGTCGTCGTGCTTGCGGTCCTGTCGCTCTCGACCGCGCTCGTCTTTCCAGTCGCGATGGGCGTCTTGCAGGGGCAGCAGCGCTTCTCCGCCCTGGCGACGCTCTACGTGCTCCCGTGGCTCGTCCGCCTGGCGGTCCTCGGGATTGCGGCCGCCGCCGGCTATCGGCTCGGAGGAGCGGTCTTCGCGACGCTGGCGTCGGCGCGGTCGCAGCCACGGCGCTGGCTCTGATTCTGATTCGCGAGTCGCTGCGCGGCGCCGAGCCGCTGCCACGTGCCCGAGCTCATGACGTTCCTCCGTTATCTCTGGCCCGTCGCCGTCGGCCTCGTCGGCATCGCACTGCTCACGAACGTCGACATCCTCATCGTCAAGGCTCGATTCTCCGGCGACGAGGCGGGCGCGTACGCGCGCCGCTTCGGCGTTCGCGCGCGTCGCGCTTCTTCCTGCCCGCCACGATCCTGACCGTTCTCTTCCCGCGGACCGCCGCCCGACAGGCGCGAGGCGAGGAGACGGAGGACATCCTCGGGCGCTCGCTGCTCGCGACCGTCGCGTTTCTGCGGCCTGCTCGCACTCGTCTACGCCGCTGCGGGCGTCGGGCTCGTCTCGATGACATTCGGGCCCGACTTCTCCGAAGGCGGCGAGATACTCGCGCCCTTCGCGGTGGCCATCGGGCTCTACTCGTCGCCAACCTGCTGCGTCGGGTACCACCTCTCGCGCGGGGAGACGCGCTACGCGTGGATCGTCGCCTCAGCCGTCGTCGTCCAGGTGGTCGCGCTCGCGGTGATCCCGTCGAGCCTGCATGGCGTCGTCTGGACGAACGTCGTCGTCGGCGTGGTCTTGCTCGCGGCGCACGAACTGTTCGTCGGTTCCAGCGTGCCGGCGCTACGGGCCGGGCTCGGCCGGATCTCCGCAGGCGACTCGAGCTCGAGCGCGACGCGTGGCCGTCGAGACGGGACTCGTCCTTCTCGGCACGACGCTGTTCGTGTGCGCGCTCATGTGGCCAGTCGTCAGGCACTTGAGCTCGACGATCATCGGCTCGCTCGGGTCGGACTCGACCGGATCGGTTTCGTTCTTCTGGACACTGCAGCACGAGAGCGGCTACCACCTGCTCGGTAACACGCACCACACGTTGAGCGGTGCACCGTTCGGATGGGACCAGGGGAACGGGCTGAACATCCAGTGGTCACTTCCGTACTACCCGGCCTATCTCGCGACCAAGTTGTTCGGCCCGGTCGCGGCGTACAACCTCGTCACGCTCGCCGGTTACGTCCTGTCCGGCGCGTCGATGTACCTCCTGGTGCGGTACCTCCGCTGCAGTCGCCTCGTGGCCACATGGGCCGCCGTCGCGTTCATCATCTTCCCCTGGCACTTCGCACGGGCCGAGCACGCATCTCTGACGCATCTCGAGGTGCTCGCGCTGCTGGTGCTCGCGCTCGTCGCCGTCACGCGACAGGCCGACCTGGATGCGCTTCGGCCTCGTGGGCGCGGCGACTCTGGCGTGCTGGCTGACCTCCGGCTACTTCGGCGGGATGGCGGTCATCACGGTGATCGCCTTCTCGGTCGGCGCTGCGCTGGCAGCTCCGAAGCGCCGGCCGTTCCGCCTCGTGGGTGGTGCGATCGGTGCCGCCGTTCTCGCGAGTGGCCTGGTCGGCATCGCCTCGTACGCGTCGGGTGTGAACGCGGGCGCCGGGATCCACCGGGAGGCCGATGCGCTCGCCCCCTACGGTCTCCGTCCGCTGGAGCTGGTGGTTCCCGCCGCGAACCACGTCGTGTTCGACCTCCACTCGTTCTGGGCGCGGCACATGCACGGCTCACCGAACCTCACCGAGATCACCAACTACCTCGGTCTGGTCACGTTCGCACTCGCAATCGGATGGCTCGTCGTCGTGCTCCGCCGCCGGAACGGGATGGCTGCGATCACGGCGGGATTGGTCTCTGCGTTCGTCGTCGGCTTCCTCTTTGCGCTCCCGAGCCCGGTCGCTGGGATCCCGATGCCGTCGAAGCTGCTCTGGCACGTCCTCCCGGCCTTCCGCGTGCCGTCACGCTGGGATCCGCTCTTGATGACGGCGCTGCTCCCGCTCGCCGCACTGGGATTGCAGTCCGTGCGGCGCGTCGTCGGCGTCGCGGCAGTCGTCGTGCTCATGGGTCTTTCGTTCTTCGAGCTGTCGACGCATCGCGTCGGTCATTTCCGCACCGTTCCGGTCCCGCCCGAGTACACAGCGCTCGAGCGGGACACCCCAAACGGGATCCTCGCCGAGTACCCGCTGGGCTACTCGGACATCTACCGCCTCTGGCAACGCGTGCACGGCCGGCCGCTGGTGAACGGGGCTCCTGACGGATCTCTCGCCGACCAGGCGCGCTTCATGATCCTCGACCCTGCGCAGGCGGGAACGGCACCGGCGTTGGCGCTGCTCGGTGTGACGGCTGTGGCCATCCACCCGGGCGGCCCGGCTGACACGCCTCTCCAGCCGCGGGACCCGGCATCGACACCGGGTTATCGCCTCGTCGGCCGTTTCCCGGACGGCTCCTCCGTCTGGGCCGTCGTGGCACCACCTGCACCGGCGCTCGTGACCTTCCCCGGCGGCTTCGCGGCTCCCCGGCTCGTGGCGGGCGGCGTCGTGGGTTATCCGCTGGTGGCGCCGTCGGGGGTTGCGCTGCTCGAACTGAGGGCCAAAGCCCCCGGCGTGGTCCGCCTCGTCTTCGACGCGACCGTCCCGAACGGCAAGCGGCAGTTCCGAATCCAGGACGCGCAAGGAGAGCACCCGTTCACGTTCGACACGTCGAAGCACTTCGACGTGACAGTTGACGTCCCGCGCGGCGTGTCCCAGCTGGTGCTCAAGGTCGATCCTGCGCCAACGTCCGAGGCCGACGCGGTCGTGCTCTCACGGTTGCGTGTCGAAACGGCAGCGGGCACTGCGGCGCTACACGCGATTCCGTCCTCAGCCGACCCCGGCTTCTGACACGAAGCCACGCCGCTCGAGGTCAGCAACGATGACCTCGGAGGGTGACGCGGCAGCCAGTGCGGTCCTGCGACGAAAGCGCGCCGGCTCGTCGAGGAAGTCGCGCAACGCGTCCGAGCCCATCCCGGAGAGAACGGCGTTCTCGCCGAGCCCCTCGCGCCGCTCCGTCTTCACGCGATGCACGAGGCACGGGAGATCGAGGTAGTAGCACTCCTCCTGGCTCCCGCCGCTGTCGGTGACAACGAACGCACTGCGCCGCTCGACACGCACGAAGTCGAAAAAGCGCAGTCGTGGGATGCGCATGAACGTCGACGTGTCGAAGTGGCGAGCCAGACCGAAGCGCTCGAGCGCGGCGATCGTCACCGGATGGTCGATGAACAGCAGCGGTGTCCGGCGCGCGGTGTCCGCGAGCACCTCGATCGTCTCCGTGAGCAGTCTGCGGTTGTTCAGGAGCTCGAATCGGTGGAGCGAGACGATGCCGAACGGACGTCCGGGCAGCGCCAGGGACGGTGGCTCGTCGGGCACGAGCTCGAGGCTGTCTCGAATCGTGTTCGAGCCCGTGTCGACGACATCACCGCTGCGCAGGTTCGAAGCGGCCCAGGCACCAGGCGCGTAATGGATGCGGCTGAGCGCCGTCGCGACTTTTCGGTTGAGCTCCTCGGGGAAGGGATGCCGGAGGTCGTTGCTGCGAAGACCGCCTTCGATGTGCGCGACCGAGGAGCGCATCGAGCGGCCGATCAAGCTGCCCAGCACCGTCGTCATCGTGTCCCCGTGAACGAGGAGGAGCGGGCGCCCCGGCCCCTCGCGCAGGGCGCGCCGCACGTTCCGTCGTTCGCGCGACCACGAGCGCATGACCGTGGCGACCCAACGCGGAATGTCGGACGTGACGCGCAGGTCGCGCCCGCGTGCCCCGCGCGCGAGCCAGAGATCGGGCTGCCGCAGGCCGAACTGTTCCAGGAACCCGGGGATCTGCTGCACCTGCTGCCCAGTGGTAGCCAACAGGTAGGGATGACCGCGCTCGTCGAGGCGAAGCAGGACAGGCGCCAGCTTGATCAGCTCGCCCGTCGTGCCGAACACGACGAGAATCACCGCGCCGTCCCACCTCGCAGCAGCTCGAAGGCGCCGCGCCACATTCCCAGTGCATGTCCGATCGTGTAGAGCGGCGTCACGGTTGCGAGGACTGCGACCTCCCGTCGTGATCTGCCTGCGTGCAGCCCGTACGCGGCCGCCGCGAGGCCACTCCCCGCGAGGGCTGCAGGTGCGAGCGCCGGTCGGCGGATTGCCGCGACCGTCACCGCCGCACTCAGCGGGAAAAAGGCCACGACTGCCGGGAAGAAGCGCGACTTCGGCGTGCCGTGACCGTCGACGAAGACCGTCCCACGGTGAATCGCATGCCCGAGGAAACGACCGAGATTCGTGCGCGGCGAGTAGCTGCACGCGAAGCGCGGCGAGATCCCGATGCGCGTGTGCGCGGCCACGGTTCGCAGGATCGGTGTGTCGTCGTTGGCCAGCCGCACATTCCGGTAGCGCGTCCGGAACGCGGAGAACGCCGCGAGCAACACCTCCCTTGGGGCGACGAAGCACGTCGTTCCCTTGGGGAACCGGTCGAAGTCCTCTTCACCAAAGCTCGTCGTCCGTGGATTGTCGAAGTAGTCGCGCCATGCGAGCTCGGCCAGCAGGCCCCAGAACGTCCCGAGCGCCGACCCGGATTCGACGTGCACGTGACCGTTCCACACGAGCTCGCCGTCGGCCACGCGATCGTGCAAGAACGACAGCGCATCGGGGTCGAGCCGCACGCGGGCGTCCAGGAGCAGCGCGAGCTCACCGGACGCGGCTTCCAGGCCTGCGCGCCGAGCTTCGAAGCGGCCGTCGCCGTTCCGACGCACGACGGAAAGCGGCACCTGCCCGTCCACGCTGACACGCGCCACATCGGCACTGCCGTCTGTCGATCCGTCGTCGACGATCACGAGCTCGGCGTCGAAGCGGCTGCCCTCGAGCGCAGTCAGTAGAGCCTCGACGGTCGCCGCCAAGTGCGGCGCTTCGTCGCGCACCGGAATGATGATGCTCAGCACGGGTGCAGCCACCGTTCCACCGTAACGCCTCCTTGCCACAGCTAGGGTGCGCGAATGGAGCGGCTCGAGGCGCTGCTGCGGTGCCCCGAGTGCGGTTCGGAGGTCGTACTCGACGAGCTTGCGATCTGCGCCGGCGGGCACAGGTACCCGGTCGTGGCCGGGATTCCGGTCTTCCTCGACGAGAAGATGATCGCAAGCGATCCGCAGTACGCCGGCCAGCGTGCGTACTTCGACTCCGAGTTCCGCGGCTATCAGCGCTACGCGTTGGAGAACTGGCGGGTCGCGTACCTCGATCGGCTACGGGAGGCGGGTGTGTTGGACGGCCCCGCATCACCTCTGGTGGATGTGGGCGTCGGGGGGTCCGGGTACACGGTGATCGAAGCGGCCCGGGGAGGGCGTCCTGCGATCGGCTGCGACCTCTCTCTTGAGGGGCTCCTGATCGCGCGGGAGTTCGCTCGCGTCGAGGGCGTCGCTGAGCTGACTCTCTGGGTGTGTTGCTCGGCGGAGAAGCTCCCGCTAGCGTCCGGCTCGACCGGATCGGCGCTTGCGATCGCCGTGATCGAGCACGTTCCGGATGATCAGGCCGCCTTGCGGGAGCTGGCCCGTGTGCTGCGAGCCCGGCGGTCGCGCATGGGTGACCGTGCCTCACGGCCTCCCGAACATCTCGCCCGTCTTTCGACGCGCCAACCGGCGGCACGACCGCCGGCTCGGCCACCTGCGGCGATACGAGGCGGAGACGCTCGTCCAGGCGGCACGGCCAGGCGGGCTCCGGCCGGTCGACGTGCAGTTCACCGGCCACTCGATCAAAGTCCTCCAACTCGCCGGCAAGAGGCTCGGCGATCGCCTTTGGTGGTGGTGCGAACGGCGCGACCGGCGGCGGAACGTGCGCAGCGGGAGCATGCAGCTCAGCGTTGTCTTCGAACGTGCCTAGATGGTGAATCGCTACTGGTGGGCGGTGGTCCGGCGCCTCGATCGTCCGGGGCGACGTGGCCTGCTGACGCTGCCGGGATCAGTCTGGGTCAGCCTGACGTACCGCGCTCCGTGTCTCGTCTACTGGCGTGACGGTGCCTGGATTCATCACTACCGCGGCGCCAAGATCCCTCACGCGTCGTTTGGACGCGCCGCGCCGCCGCGGGTGTTCACCGCGCAGGCTCGAGAGATGTTTCTGTACGAGTACGTCCCTCGGGCAGGCGACGTGGTCTTCGACATCGGCGCAGGCGTCGGCGCGGAGATGCTGCTCTTCTCGCGTCTCGTCGGGCCGTCCGGACGGGTCGTTTCCGTCGAGGCTCATCCACGCACCTATGGACGCCTGTCCGATCTGTGCAAGGCGAATGGCCTTCGGAACGTGACACCGCTCCAGCTCGCTGTCTCCGACACGGACGGCACGGTCGCGATCTCCGATCTCGATCACCACCTGCGCAACGCAGTGCTCGAGGCTCACGTTGACGGGATCGAGGTACCTGCCCGTCGAATCGACACGCTTGCGGGGGAACTGGATGTCGACCGAATTGACCTCCTGAAGATGAATATCGAAGGAGCCGAACGGCAGGCAATCCAGGGCATGGGGACCGTCCTCGCCAACACGCAACACGTCTGTATCAGCTGCCACGACTTTCTCGCCGATGACGGCGGTCCAGAGGAACTTCGCACCAAGGCCTTCGTGCGTGATTTTCTCATCGAGCGCGGGTTTCTGGTGATCACCCGCGACGACGCTCCGGACCCATGGACACGGGACTACGTCTATGCGGTCAACACTCGGGCGCGTTGATGACCCGCGAGCTTCGACAGCGACATCGTGCGAGACTTGCCGCTCTTGACGCGCAGACCGAAGTTCAATCCCTCTGAGCGTCGTCGGTCACGTCGTGCGCGGTCTCGGCCTTCCCTACGAGGACGGGCTCCTGTCACGTCACAACCGCGACTTCCTCGAAGACCCTGACTTCGTCCGCGCCTACGCGCGCGGCATAGACGCCTCCGGCGACCTGGGTTGGCGCTGGCGTGTCCACATCGGGCTCTGGGCTGCCTCGACCGCTGCGAGGCACCCCGGCGACTTCGTCGAGTGCGGGGTCAACCGCGGCTTCCTCAGCACGGCAATCATGGAGTACCTCGACTGGGACCAGTTGGGCAAGCAGTTCTGGCTGCTGGATACGTTCGCGGGAATCGACCTGTCACAGCTCGAAGGAGACGAGCTCGCGGCGGCACGAGAGCGAAACGAGCGCATGGACCTGGCCGACGCCGATTCCGTTCGGGCCTGGTTCTCCCAATGGCAAAACGTCAACGTGATCGAGGGCTCGGTTCCAGCGACGCTGCCGCTGGTGCACGCTGACGAGATTGCGTACCTGCATCTCGACATGAACTCGTCAGCACCCGAGGTGGCCGCCCTGGAGTACTTCTGGGAGCGTCTCGTTCCAGGGGCCGTCGTGCTGTTCGACGACTACGGCTACCGCGGCCACGAAGCCCAGAGGCATGCCCTGGGCGCACTCGCCCGCCGCCGAGACGTGCCGATCGCCTCGCTGCCCACCGGACAGGGCCTGCTGATCCGCGCCTGAGCGGACTGAGCAACATGGATGCCACAAGCGGAAGTCGAAGTGTCGGCAGACGGCGAGCTCCGCTACCGGATCCGTTGCATCGACAAGCTCGGGCACACGTTCCGCGGCGACGAAACGCTCCTCGACGCGGGCTGCGGAAACGGTGGTGTCGCACGCCTCCTGCGTCAGCGCGTGCAAGAGGTGATCGCGGTAGACGTGGAAGCGTCGGCTGCATGGCAAGAAGAACCGGGCCTCACCTTCACCGTCGCGGATGCCGAGCAGCTTCCCTTCGCCGACGCCTCCTTCGACCTCGTGCACTCGAAGGACTCGCTGCATCACATGGAGTTGCCTGAACGCGCACTGGCCGAGTATCGCCGCGTGCTCAAGCCCCATGGATCCGCCCTGATCGTCGAAGCCAACCGCTACAACCCGATCTTCTATCCGCACATGACGCTCGCACTCGGACACGAGCACTTCACCCGCCGTCGCTTTCGGGCGCTTGTCTCCGCGGTCTTTCCCGCTGCGCGCTTCGGCGCGTTCGAGGCCCACTACGTCCCGCGACTGGGGCGTGCGCTCGCCCTGCAGCATTTCGTCGAGGAAGCGCTCGAGCGCTTCCCGCCCGCCCGCCCGCTGCTGTCATACAACTTCGCGGTGGCATGACCGTCGCCATCGTCTCCAACGGCTTCGCGGACGGCCCGGCACAGGCATTGCGCGACTACCTCGTCGCGCGGGACGTTCGCGTCGTGACCATCTTCCACCCGCTCACGCCGGAACAGGGAACGCGACATCGGATCACGGTGTACGACAAGGGTGCGCAGATGAGAGAGAGAAGCGTGCGCCTACCGCTCAAGCCCCCGGCGTCGTTCGTGCTCGATCCCTTCGTGCCGTTGCTACCGCCGCACGTCGATGCGTGGTTCGGGTTCAATCCGCTCGCCTGCGCGCGCGGGCTCGTGGCGCGAGGCCAGCGCAGGGCACGCCAAGTCGTGCTCTGGTCGGTCGACTTCGTTCCCGACCGGTTCGGGAGCGGGACCTTTCCCACTCGGGTCTACGACCGCCTCGACCGTTTGAGTTGCACGCGCGCGGACGCGCGCGTGGAGCTCTCCGAGACTGCCCGCAGCGCCCGAGACCGCCGCCACGGCCTTCCGCCCGGGTCCGCCCCTGCGTTCGTCGTGCCGATGGGCGCCTGGATCGACCGCGTCCCGATGACACCGCCCGACGGCTTCCGCCGGCGCCGCGTCGTTTTCCTCGGACATCTCGTCGAGCGACAGGGCGTCGGCACACTGATCGCGGCCCTTTCGACCCTGGACGACGTCGCAGCCGATGTCATCGGCACCGGCCCACTCGAGCAGGAACTGCGAGAGCAGGCCGAGCGCGCCTCCCTCGATGTCACCTTCCACGGCTACGTCGCCGATCACCGTGAGGTCGAGCAGCTGCTCAGCCGGTCGTCCGTCGCAGTCGCCCCGTACGCGCAGACCGTCGAGACCTTCACGCGCTATGCGGATCCCGGAAAGCTGAAGGCGTATCTCGCCGCGGGTCTGCCGGTCGTCTTGACCGATGTCCCGCCCAACGCCCGCGAGCTCGAGTCAGAGGCGGGCGCAGAGGTGGTGGCGGACGATCCTGCCGCGCTCGCGGCTGCGATCGCGCGCGCGCTCGCCGCGCCCGCGGCGTGGCAGGCACGACGCGAGTCCGCTCTCGCCTACGCGCGGCGTTTCGACTGGAACGCGCTGCTCGGGAACTTGCTCGCAGAGCTCGATCTCAGGCCGAGCGCAAAGCCGACGAGATAGGCGGCCTGGCTCGCCGCGACGGCGGGCGGCTCGAGCAAGCCGACGATCACGGAGCGGAATCGCAGCGCCGCATGAATGCCGCTCAGAAGCAAAGCCGCCCCATACACCAGTACGAGCACGAGCCCGACACGCTCCAGCGCTCCGTCGGCGACGAGGAGCACCGCTCCGGCGACCGCGGCGAACGCCGGAGCCAGCGACAACGCCGTTGCGGCGCTCAGGCTACGGCCCTGCGTGCGGCGCGCCGCGCGTCCCCGCGCGCGGGCGTGATGCACGACCCCGGCGAGATGTGGCCGGACGAGCGGCGCGGGCACGGCCGAGAGCGACGTGTCCGGCGTGTAGACCGTGCGCTTGCCGCGCCACGCGAGCCAGGCGACGAACTCCTCGTCTCCGACTCCCGCCGCGGCCGCTTCGAGATAGTCCGCTCGCCGCGCGACCACGCTTTCGGCTGGATGGTCCACGACCGTCCGAACGTTCCCTGGAAAGAAGCTCGAGCGCCGCGACCCGCCACCGAGTCGCGACTCGAGCACCGCCGCGGCGACACGCTCGGCAAGCGGCGCCTGCAACGGCGCGAGCGTCGGAGTGACGACGGCTGAGACCCCGGGGTCGGCGAAGAACGGGACGGCCGCACTGACCCAGTTGCCGGCCGGGCCGAGCCCCGGCGTCAAGCACCGCGACGAGTGTGCCATTCGCCTCCTGCGCGGACGGCGCCAGCTCCTGGGGCGAGTAGTCGAGCAGGGCCGCTGCCCGGGGATCGCCGATCACGCTCACGAGCGGAAGGTGGTCGGTACGTTCGGTGAGCGGGCCGAGCAGGTGCCGTTTGCGCTGGTACGTGCGAAGAACGCGCAAGCGGTAGAAGACCGCGGCGGTGTCCCACAGCGCCCGGAACACCGAGATCGAGCCGAGCGCGGAGCCCGTGAAGCGGTACTCGAGCCGAACCGGCATCTCCTTCACACGGTTGAAGCCGAGCGCGGTGGCAACCGCGAGGAGCTCGAGGTCGAAGGCAAATTGCTTCACGAGGAGCAGTGGAAAGACCTCGTCGACGACACGCCTGTGAAAGACCTTCAGACCGACCTGCGTATCGCGCACGTCGAGACGAAAGAGCAGCCGGTTCAGTTGCTGGTACCACCAGCTCGCGACCCGGCGCGAGCGGGGATAGTGCACGACAGAGTCCGGATGTCGCTTCGAGCCGACGACGAAGTCGAGGTTCTCGCGTCGCGCGAGCTCGAGGAAGAGCGGCACCGACGCGGGGTCGAGATCGAGGTCTGCGTCGATCAGCGCCACCCAGTCGCCGTGCGACGCGAGCGTGCCCGCCTTGACCGCGTAACCCTTCCCGAGATTGCGGTCGTAGTGGATCACGCGGAAACCGAGATCGCCCCGTGCAGCCATGAGCTGTTCCGCCGTCTCGTCGATCGAGCCGTCCGAGACGACGATCATCTCGATGTCCTCACCGGGTAGCCCCTCGACGAGCGCACGGCGGATCACGTCGACGTTGTCGACGATCTCCTCTCCTCCGTTGTAAACCGGCAGGACCGCCGTCAGCACCGGTTCGACTGTAACCACCGCCCGCGCCGAGCGGTACGGTCCCCTCCGTGACCGAGCCAGCGCAATGGGGCCGCCGCCGAAGCCTGCTCGACCTCCTCGACCGGCTGGGACTGGCACGACCCGCGGTACGCGGCTACGAGCTCATGCTGGCGGCCAGATCATCGATCGGGACGCGAGAGCCGGCCGCCGCGGACGGCCTCCCGCTGCCACCCGCCCGGCTACGGGCCCAGGTCGGTCCGCTCCACGCGGATCCCGACTTCTTCCTGCGGAGCGGTAGACACAACGCGGATCTGATCCGAGACGTCCTGCGCGACGACGGCTCGACGATCGAGGAGCTCGAGGTCCTGCTCGACTGGGGGTGCGGGTGCGGACGCGTCCTTCGCCACTGGTCCGGGCTGCCGCGCACCCGCGTCCTCGGCTGCGACATCACCCCGAAGATGGTGGAGTGGTGCAACGACCACCTTCCGTTCGCGGAGGCAGCGCTGAACGAGCTGTCACCGCCACTCCCATACGACGATTCCACCGTCGATCTCGTCTACGCCTTCTCGGTGATGACACACCTCTCCGAGGAGCTGCAGCGTGCCTGGGTACAGGAGTGTCGCCGGGTGCTCAAGCCGGGTGGCTATCTCCTCTTCTCGACTCTCGGCGAGTACTTCGTCTCACGCAACCGGCTGAGCGACGACGAGCGCCGGTCGTTCGACCAAGGGAACCTCGTCGTCCTGTACGAGCGCTCGTCCGGGACGAGCCTCTGCAGTGCGTACCACCCACCCGACTACGTGCAGCGAGAGCTCGCGGCGGGCTTCGACGTGGTGGCCTTTCGACCCGCTGCCGACGACGGCCGGCACGACATCTACCTGCTGCGCGAGGCGACCGCCGCGACCGGCGCAACGTGAGGCGAAGGCACCCCACGGGAGACGACCGCGATGAAGTGCGCATGCCTCGGATCGTGAGCGGCGAGCGAGGATGCGAGCCTGCGCGGGAAGGGGTAGTAGCCGGTTCCCCACGACGCGGTGACCGGCAGGCCGTGCGCAGCGAGAATCTCCCGCAGTCCGACCATGGTCAGGACGTGCACGTGCTGCCACGACTCGGCCCTGGGCTTCTCGCCCGCGTGAAGCGCGAAGCGGTTCCCGATCGGGCGAACGTTCGAGATGTTCGTCAGCGAGAACGGCTGATACCCGAGCGCGAGCGCGGCTACGTTGTGCCAACTCGCGAGATTTTCGGTGCAGATGATCGCGGTACCGCCCGGTGCGAGCACGCGGCGCAACTCGGTGACGAAATGGTCGAGCGCCTTGACGTGCTCGATCACCTGATTCGCGTGCACGACGTCGAAAGCTCCGTCGGCAAAGGGCCAACGCTCTTCGAGATCGCCGGTACGCACCTGGAAGCCGCGTCGCCTGGCACGATCCGCGCGGGCGTTCACGAGCTCGAGGCCGTAGACATGGTCCGGCGGCACTCCAATCTGGCGGCGCACCTCGTCGGTCCACGCACCGTCGTCGCAGCCGACGTCAAGCACGAAGGCCGACGGGTCTCGATCTAGAGATTCGAGAATCTTCGCGTGGTACGAAACCTCCGCTTCATCCCAGCGTCGGCGCATCATCCGCGCGAGTACCCCCCCGCGAGTCGACATGACAGAAAGAGTACGCAATGGCGAGACGTGATCCGTCGACTCGAGGATCTCGCCGACAGGCGTCTCGGAGCGATTGTGCTGTTCGTCGTCGCACTTGCCGTCTACGCCGTGCGCGCCATCGGCTGGCCGCTGATGGGCGGCCGCGACCTCGACGAATACCTCTACGGCTACGTCCAGTTCCTCGACTGGCATCCACTGCTGCCGTGGTCGATGCTGTTTCGCACGCCGGTGCCGGGCATCGTCGACGGAACGGCGCTCGACCTGGCGGGCGGATTCTTCGCCGAGCCGCTGATGGCGGTGCTGTACGCGGGCTCCGTCGTCGCCTGGGCCGTCGCGGCGCGCGCGTTCGGAACACGCGCCGCCCTGCTGGTTGCGATAGCGCTGCTCGCGTACCCGGCGTATGGGTTGATGTTTCACGAGGTGTCGAGCGAGCCTCTCTTCGCGGCCGCGTTCTCGCTGTGGGCGCTGCTTGTCGTGCGTGCGACCCGGGTTCCTTCGCCTGCACGGTTCGCACTGGCGGGAGCCGGCGTCGCACTGCTCGCACTGATCCGACCTGGAAACGCCGTGCTGCTCGCCTTCGCCGTGTTCCCGTTCGTGCTGCCGGGTGACCGCCGCCAACGGCTCACCCGCGCCGGCGCATTTCTTCTGGCCGGACTCATCCCGCTCGTCGCCTGGGCGGTCCTGAACGGCGTTCGCTTCGGCGACTACGCGCTCGCGCGCGGCGGCAACGCGGTGATCCCTTTCTACCGGGCTTTCATCACGGACAAGATCGTCTCGCCTGAGAACGGGCCCGCTTCACGGCGACTCGGAGAGGCGGTTCGGCGACATCTAGTGACCCGCGAGCCCTACAAGTCGTACGGCGTCACGGTCGGGGAAGTCTTCCGAAGCGGCAGCTTCCGCATCCACGAGGATCTCTATCTCCTCTCGGATCAGTACTTCGGGTGGGACAGCAACTACTCGGTCCTCCGCAAGGCGGGCATCGAAGCCGTGCAGAAACATCCGGAGGCTTATGCCTCTGGTGTGCTCAAGACGATCTGGCTGCAACTCAGCGAGTCCTATTTCCGCACGCCGCCGGCGAAGCAGGAGCCCGCACGCGCGCCGCCCCCCGGCACCGGCGGGAAGGGGAGTGCGCTGCCCGTCCCGACGGAGGGCCAACCGATTCCCGCCGGGCAGAGCGTCTGGATCTCACGACCCGACAACTGCATCCGCGACGTGTGGACCTCTGCGACCGCGCACCACTTCACGTTCTGCCGGCCGGGAATGAAGCGACGTCTTGCAACGATCGATCGCGAGCTCGACAGCCTCTTCGCTGCACTTCCCGAAGCGCGCCCCCAACACAGAGCTCGCGCTGCGGCTCAACCAGGCATCTCGTTGGTACCCGCGACTGATCCTCTGGATCGGGCTCGGTCTGATCGCGCTCCTCCTCCGTCGCCCACGCGAAACGCGCACGCTGCTCGCGATTCCGCTCGCGGCTCTAGCGGTGATCGCGTTGAACGCACTGGGCCTCTTTGCCGATCCGCACTTCGCGCTTCCGGTCGCTCCTGCGTTCGTCTTCTTCGGTTCGTGCGCGCTCCTCGGCAGACGATGAAGCTGCGCTGGCTCCCGGCGCTCGCCGCAAGCTGCGTACGTCGCGACGGTGGCGGCGCTCGGTCCCGCGCTCGTGGACGAACAACCACTGGGACACCGATGCGTCGGGCACGCTCACCCTCGCGGAGCGCCTGCGTGGGAGCGGGCCTGTGTACGTCGCGCACTACGGTGAGTGGACGACGTTCTGGGGGTTGCTCGGGACCCGTGCGCTGCCCTGGCACGGAGCAGATCTGGACGGCGTCGGGTTACATCCTCACCCTCGCCGGCTGCAGTCCTGCTCGGATGGGCGACGGCGCGTGTCGGCGGGAGCTGGGCAGGCGTGACCGCCGGCGCAGCTACGCTCGTCGTCGGGCCCTTTGTCCTGCGGTCCTTCCTCTCCATCGGCGGCTCGCACCTCACGAATCCCTTCGGCGCCGTCGTGCTCGCCGCCGCACTCGTCTTGTTCACACGGACGAGATCGTGGTTGCCCGCAGTCGTCGCCGGTGTCGTGGCGGGCACGAACGCAGCGTCGGACCCGCTGCTGTGGATAGCAGGAATCGTTCCATTCGCAATCGCAGTCACGGTGCTCGCGAGGACGACACGACGTAGGGACGTCGGTCTGCGCGGGGGAGTGACGCTCGGCCTGACTGTTGTCACCGCGATCGCAACCGATCTCGTGATGCGCATGCTCGACTTTCACGTCGTCGACGGTGGGGCCGCCGGCCTCGACCGGCTACAGGACCTGCCGGCGAACACACTGCACCTCGGCCGAATGATTGCGCTGCTCGGCGGGGCCAACTACGCGCTTCCCGGGCCGTACCCGCAGGAACCGTTACGAGCACTCGTCGCGCTGCTCGCGCTCGCTGCGGTGGTCGCTCCCATCGTCGTGGCCTTCAAGGTGCGCCACGCCGACCCGCTGCTGCGCGCTTATGCGTGCTACTGGGCAGTCGCGGTCGCCCTTCTCTGCGTCGTCTTCGTCCTCACTCCCAATGCCACCGACCTCGGGCCGAAGAGCGTGAATTACCTGCTCACACTCGCACCCGCAGCAGCCGTAGGCGTAGCCCTCATCGCAGCGAGGGCACGGCGAGCTCAGCTCGTCGTAGCGCTCGGCGTCGCGACCATCGCCGCAGTCAACATCTTCGGTATCGCCGGCGGCCGAGCCGAGGTGACCGGCGTCGCGGCTCTGCAGACGTACCACGAACCGCTGGTCCGACTGCTCGAGCGGAAGGGCGTGACGCGCGGTTTCGCCGGCTACTGGAACGCTCAGAACCTCACGCTGGCAAACGGGCATGAAGTTGCTCATCGCGCCGATCCGTAATTGCGGAACACAACTCTGCCCTTACAACGTCTTCACAATTCGCTCATGGTATGAGCCGCGCGGCGGGCGCACGTTCTTCCTGCTCGATCCGACGGTTCACGCTCTCCATGCGCCGCCGTTCGTCTCGGACGCGGTCGAAACACATCGTTTTGGACCGCTGACGCTGTATCTGTTCGACTACGACATCGCGCGGCATGTTCGCCTTGCTCCGTCTTGATTGTCTGCTACCTTGCGCCGGTCTTTAGACCCGCCGGGGAGGAAAAACCACAATGAAACGCTATGCACTCATCTTTGGGCTCGCTGCGCTGCTCGCCGGCGTCGTCGCCACGTCCGGATCCGCTGCCAGCTTCGACGACACCATCCCTTGTCCTGCGAGCGGCCCGCTCCTCGTCTGCCCGACGGGTCAGGTCGGTCAGCCGTACACGCTTCAGCTGCCGCGCGTTGGGTGGCTGCGACTCTATCGGTGGGAGATCCCGAACGGCTCGCTTCCCGCAGGTCTCACGATGTCCTCGAGCGGCCTGGTCACCGGTACGCCGACGGCGGCTACCGATACGTCGCCTTGGATGACCGTCCACGACCTCCTGCCGTCCGAGGGTGGGAACCCGTGGTGCGGCGGCGACAACCATTCCGAACGTCAATTCGTCTTCCACGTCGCCCCGGGCCTGAGCATTCAGAACCAGTCGGTTCCCGGGCGGGACGATCGGACAGCCGTACTCGGTGACGCTTACGGCGCTCTCGGTGACGAACACGAACCCGGTCCAGGGCTCTCCCGCCGCGGCCACCTGGGCCGTCCAGTCCGGAAACCTGCCGGCGGGCGTGACTCTCTCGTCCCAGGGCCAGCTCACGGGCACTCCGTCGACCGAGGGCTCGTACACGTTCGTTGTTCGAGCGCAGGCAGGCGGCGTCGCCGACACGGAGACGGAAACGTTGACCGTGCGCCAGCCTCTCGTCGTTTCGTCCCCCTTCCAGAAGGGGGCCGCCAAGTCGGAGGTCGGCGTTCGGTTCACGGCCGAGCAAACCGCGACGGGTGGCAACGGAACGTTCACCTGGACGCTCGCAAGCGGATCGCTTCCAGCCGGCATGGCGCTCGCGCCCAGCGGGGCGATCTCGGGCACACCGGCCACGCCGGGCCGGTTTGCACTCGGGCTGCGCGTCACTGACGGCGAAGGGCGTGTCGCGACAGTCAACGGAACGCTCGTCGTCGCGCCAAAGCTGGCGATCACCACGCTGAAGCTGAAGCCGGCCAAGGCCGGTCACGCTTACCGAGCGGCGATCTCGAAGGTCGGCGGAGTTGCGCCCACCGTCTGGACGGTTCGCGGCAAGCTTCCGAAGAACGTGAAGTTCGCTTCGAAGCTCGGGGTCTTTCTCGGCACTCCGACAACCGCGGGCAAGTTCCGCGTGACGGTGCAAGCCGTCGACGCGCTCGGCGTGAAGGCTCAGAAGACGCTGACGCTGGTGGTCGGCGCCTAGGACAGTCTCGCTCCGCGGGGAGACAGCTCCCCGCGGAGCAACCACAGACAGCCGAGCAGTCCGAGCCCGACCAGCACAGTCGTCACGGCACCGCCCGGTGTCTTGACACCGTGTAGCCCGTAAAGCGGCATCGGCCGGTCGAGCCACATCAGCTCGTGCTGGCAGCGATTCCACTTCTCGACGCCGCCCCGCCAGGGTGCGTCGCAGGGTGGCTTCGGTTGGGAGAAGAACGCACCCGTCGCGTTCGGACGCCACATCGTCCCGATGGTCGGCAGCGTGAACGCCAGCACGACGGCGAAGACGAGCAGGAGCCGCCACCCGGGCGCGAGTAGGCGCACGACATAGGGACGGAGCGTGTCGCCGTACGCCACGAGCGCCAGCAAGACAAGAGGCAGACCCCAGGGAAGCGCGAGGCGCGGACCGATTGCAGACCAGCCGAACGGCGTCCACCAGGAGGCGAAGCCGAGCGTGAGGCCCAGGATCACGAGCAGGATCACAACCGCAGGAAGAACAGCGACATCGCGGCGCTTACGCTGGGCGATCGCCACCACACACGCCGCCAGAACGAGGAAACACGCTGCCGGCCAGAACACGAACATGCCTCCACTCGGCGAGACGAGCACCGCGGCCGCGTACTCGACCTTGCGAGCGATCCCAGGCGTGTGCAGCCCAGGTTCGCTGAAGTTCGGGCTGATGACCTCGCCGTACCGCACGACGTTGAGGAGCGACGCCGCGACGATCCCGACCGTGAGGCCCACCGCCCCCCAGATCAGGTGCGGCCGGATGCGCACTCCCGTGCGCCGGGCAGCAAGCAAGAGGCCGGTGACGCCGAGCGCCACGATGAACGGATAGGACGTCTCCTTCGTCCAGGCAGCACCGATCGCGGCAAGGGCCACCACAACCGGATGCGCAGGCAGAAGCGTTGCAGCGACGAAGCACACGAGCAGCGAGGTTGCGAGAGCCTCGGCGGCCGTCGTCCGCGCGTACCAGAGAAGAGGGCTGCTGAGAACGACGAGCATGAATGCCCAGAACCAGGCGCGCTTGCCCACTCGCGACAGAACCACCCACGCCACGGCAACCGCGACGACGACGCCAGTCACGCTGAGCAGTTGGAGGATTCGTTGGCGCGCGGGATGCCCGTCGGCGCCCAGCCCGATCGAGATCAGATCCGGGACGTGTTGGAGGAGCGGCCAATCGCCGACCGGTGTCATGAGCCCCCAGTAGTTGAGCTTTCCGGTGAAACCGCAGGCCGAGTAGTCGTGGTTCGAAAGGCACGTGAGCAACGCGTTGCTCCCGTCCATCACGAACGGCGTGTCGCCGGACACCCACGGCATTGCGATCCAGGCGCCGACGAGAAAGACGAACGAGCCCGCGACCGAGACGATCGAGGCCGTCCTCACCGGACTGCCGCCACCATGGCGTCGGCCACGCGTTCCGCCGCGTGCCCGTCTATCTCGACCGACGACTTCGCGGGCAGCACGCGCACGCTCCGCAGCCAGTTCGCCGGGGTTCGCCAAAGCACGTTCGATCCCGGCGGTGACGTCTTCGAAGCGTTCGGCGCGATAGAAAGCATCGGACTCGATCAACGACTTGTAGTGCTCGCCGCTGACGTTCTGCCAAGCCCAGCTCTCGCCTGCCGGCGCGCCTTCGTCGTAGAGGACGCACACCGCCGGCCTGTCGTTGACCAGGGCGTCGAGCAGAATCGTCCCCGCATTCGAAACGACGACGTCACCATGCTGGAGCAGCACGGCGAGCGTGTCGAGATCGGTGAAGCTCGGTTCCTGAACCGCGGCCCCCTCGCGGAGGAGCGCCGGCGCAAAGCGCTCGCGCCATTGCCGGTCGCGCGGGTGCGGGCGAAACAGCAGTGAAAAGCGAGTTGCTGCGCCGCTCTCTTCCCACCAGGAGACCAGACGCTCTACGAACTGCTTCTCGTAAGGCGCGTTCGTCGGGGTGTTGCCCATCACGAGGACGACGGGCCGGGCCGGCTCGAGCCCGAGGTCCCTCACGACGCGTTCGTACTCCTCACGTGGCCTCCGGCGGTGGAACACATCGGTCTGCGGCCAGCCAGTGACGACGATCCGCTCGGGGTCGACGCCGTGGTAGCGGACGAGATCCGCCCGCATGACATCGTTTTGAACGATGTAGCGCCGCAGTCCGGGTGCAACGATTCCCTTGCCGACGGTGTGATCCCAGCTCGCGATGTGACCGACCACCGGCAGCCCGGTACGGCGCGCGCCGACGACGAACGGGACGATGGACTGCATCTGCGTATTCGCGAGCGCAATCGCAGGCCGTTCACGCCGAAGCCGCTCGAGGAGCGGCCGAGGCACGTAGCGCAAGCGGCCGTAGTGCCAGCTCGTCATCACGTGGTCGAGGAAGGGCCAGCCTGGCAGCGATCCGGCGCGCGAGGAGTCCAGAAACCAGTTCTGGTGGCCGGGACGCATGCGTTCGCGGTTGAAGCCGTGCCTGAGGCTCTGGCGCAGGGAGAGCGGATAGAAGCCGATCCTCGCATCGAGCGAGCGATCGATGCGGCGCAAGAGCTTCTCGGGACCCTGCGCGCTCATCAGATCCTCGGGCTTGATGATGCGTGTGCCTGCCACACGCTCACTCCAGAGGGCGGTCTGGTCTCCCGCGTCGAGAACGAGCTCGAGCCGGTCGCCGACACGCGCACGAAGTGCGCTGACGATTCCCGTGTCGAAGAAGAGTCGCGAGGAGAAGGGGTCCGGAAGGACGAGCCAGATCGGAGTCACGAGGTCGCGCGGGCGCGCAGTGCGAGCGCGATCCGATCGGCGAGCGAGGAGCCGTCGAGACCGTGGTAACGGAGCGCCTCCGGCGGAGTGCCGCAGGCCGGCCACCCCTCCACGCCGAACACGGTCCACGGCCCGGTCGTCGAGCGTGCGCCGGAGCGTGTCGCCGAGCGCTCCGACCGGCGCGTGATCTTCGAGGACGAAGAGCTCGGAGAACGGCTCGACGAGGTCCGCAAGCCAGAGCGGGTCGACGCGGTTCAGCCACGGCATGTTCACGACCTGCAGGCGGTCACCGAGTAGCTCTGCGGCCGACAGCGCCTCGTGCAGCATCACCGGCCCGTACGCGAACATGCACGGCATCGCTGCCCTCGCGCACGACGGTGCCGCATCCCGGGGCAACGGCCACGTCTGCAAGCTCGATGCGACGCGGCGACGGGCCGATTGCAAGTCGCACCGCGACGCTCTCAGTCGCCTCCTCGACGGCCCAACGCAGGAGGGCGCGTGCTTCCTCCGAGTTTGCCGGCTGCACGACGACCATGTTCGGCAGAGCTGCAAGCAGCGAGACGTCTCGGATGCTCTGGTGCGACTTCCCGGGCCCTGCGGGTATCAGGCCGGCGTAGTGGAGCGCGTAGATCGACCTTGGTGCGCTCGCTCGCCTGGTTGTAGATCTGCTCGTTCGCGCGCGAGGCGAGGAAGGAGGCGAACGAGTTGACGACCGGCAGGAGGCCCTGGCGCGCCATCCCTGCGGCTGCCGAGACCATGTCTTGCTCGGCGATGCCGGACTCGTGGAAACGCTCGGGATGCGCAAGCTCGAAGGGCCGGATCCGGCAGTCCGACGCCAGGTCGGCGTCGAGCACGACGAGCTCCGGATGCTCTTCGGCGAGCTCGAGCAGCGCCTCGCCGTAGGCAGCGGCGACGTACTCGTCACTCACTCGCGCGCGCGTCGAGATACCGGACTCCGGCTCGCCCTCACTCTGCTGATCGACACTTTCGACCGGCGCCAGACGCAGGTCCGGCAAACGCGCCCGGATGCGCCCGACGAGCTCCGCATGCGCACGGGCAAACGACTCGTCGTCGGGCGCGCCCGCATGCCAGCGGTAGGTGCCACCGCCTTCTGCCAGCGCGCGCGGGTGCTCCATGAAGGAGACGCCCTTGCCCTTGATCGTGTTCGCGACGAGCACCTTCGGCACGTCGCCTCCGGAGCGCAGCTCTGCGAAGGCGCGGCTCAGCTCGTCGTGATCGTGACCGTCGCACGACGTGACCTGCCAGCCGAACGCACGTAACTTCGATTCGAGATCTCCGAGTGCGAGGATCTCATCTGTCGGCTTGTCCGACTGCAGCTCGTTGCGGTCGACGATCACCCACAAGTTGCCCTGCGCGTGCGCCGCTGCAGCCTGCAGACCTTCGAAGTTCTGGCCTTCCTGGAGCTCGCCGTCGCCGGTCATGACGACGACGCGACCGCCACGGTCCAGGAAGCGTTTCGCCCAGGCCATACCGCGGCCCTTCGAGATTCCCATCCCGAGCGAGCCGGAGTTCGCCTCGATCCCGGGCACGCCCACGTCCGGGTGGCCGTCGAGGCCGCCGAGGCGGCGCAGCTTCAGCAGCTTCTCGGCAGGCAGGACGCCGAGCGCGTACAGCACCGCGTACTGGCCGGGGACGTCGTGGCCCTTGGAGGAGAAGTAGATGTCGCGCTCGGGATCGTCAAAGCCGACCTCGACGGTGTTGAGCTCGCGGTAGAAGCAGGTGGACGACGACGTCCATCGCGCTGAAGCTGGAACCGAGATGTCCCGAGCCGGCACGCTTGACGGCGACGAGTGCATTCACGCGGCACATGTCGGCGAGCAGCGCGAGATCATCGTGCGCACGCTCGAACTCTTCCCGCGGGATCATCGTCAGCTCCACGGATGCTCCCGCAGCACGTCCTCGTTGACGTCGGCTCCCCAGCCCGGACCTGCTGGAATCGTCAACACGCCGCCCGAGATCTCGGGTACGGCGGTCGTGAGCTCTTCACGCCAGGGCACGTCGTCCACGTCGACCTCGAGGATCCGCACGTTCGGGATGGCGGCACACCATTGGGCGGAGATGAAGGTGGCGAGGTGGCTGTAGTAGTTGTGCGGCGCGCAGTTGACCTCGAAGGTCTCGGCCAGGTCGGCGATCTTCTTCGCCTGGTGAAAGCCGTTCCAGATCACGTCGACCGACGCGACGTCCATGGCGCCGGCTTCGAAGAACGGCCGGAAGCCGCGATTCGTATAGAGGTTCTCCCCGGAGCAGATCGGCACGGCGCCGTTTGCGCGGATCGCGGCGAGCGAGACCGGGTCGAATGCGTCCACCTCCAACCACATCAGTCCCTGTTGCGCGAGCGCACGTGAGATCCTGAGCACGCCTTCCGCGGTGAGGTTGAAGTTCAGGTCGACGATCGGCTCGGCTTTTCCACCCGTTCCCTGGCGAAATGCGTCGAGCAAGCGGCACCAGAGCCGCCTCGAGCTCCGGCGACGGATTGCGTTCGAGGCCCTCGCCCTGGAAGCCCGGCATCAGCACTTGCGGGTCGTCGCCGGGCACGACGATGTTGGTCTTGAACGCCTTGAAGCCACGGTCGACGACTTCCTTGCCGAGTGCCGTCACGTCGTCGTACGACGCGAGCTTCGGCGTGTTCGTCACCTCCCAGGCGCGGGCGCGGGTGGTGCCGCAGTGCGACCAGTACACGTCGACGGTCTCACGCGTCGGCCCGCCGAACAGCTCGTAGACGGGAACGCCGAGCGCCTTCGCCTTCAGGTCGAGCAGCGCGTTCTCGATGCCTCCGATCGCCTTCTGGATCACCGACCCGGGGCTCTGCCGGGTCGCGCGGAAGAGATCCCAGACGATCCGCTCCACCGCGCGCGGATCGCGGCCGACCACGAGCGGCGCGAGATCTTCCACGATGCCCGCGAGCCCCCGCGGCGAGCCGTGCGAATCGGTGATCTCTGCCCAGCCGACGCCGCCGTCGGCCGTCGTCGCCTTGAGGAAGATCCAGGGACGCCAGCCGGCATCACAGTAGAGCGTTTCGAGTCGAGCGACCTTCATGTCGCAGCAGGATACGGACGCTCGACCTCTGGTAGCACGGCCTCACCGCCATCCAGCAGCCGCCGTGCCCGGTCCCAGTCCTCCTCGTCGTCGATGTTGAAGCCCTCGTGGCCGCGCGTCAAGAATGGCGCAACGACACGTCCCTCTCGCGTCCCGGTCTGCGAGACGACGCGCGTCCAGGCAATCTCGAGTGCACTGTTCTGCACGTAGATCTCGGGCAACGCCTGGTACTGACCCGCGTGCCAGGCACTGTCGAGGTGCGATTGGTCGAGCAGCGGGCGCATGGTCTTTCCTTCCAGCACCCACATCTTCCCCGGATGCTGCTTGACGAGCTCGACGGCGCGGATCGAGTCGGCCTCCGGGGTCGCGAGCAGCTGCTCGAGCCCGCGTATCAGCACATCGGGCCCGCGGAACGGATTCGTCGCACGGACGATCGCGAACAGGTCGTAATGCTCTTCGAGCGCCGCGAGCGCGTGGGTGATCCACTCGACGTCCGGCGATGTCGACGTTGCGAACTTTGCCGGCCGCAGGAAGGGCGTGTCCGCGCCGTAACGCTGCGCGACCGCCGCAATCTTCCCGCTGTCCGTCGAGCAGACGATGCGGTCGAAGATGCCGGCCTGGCGCGCGCTCGCGATCGCGTACGCGAGCAGCGGATGACCGGCCAACGGACGGGTGTTCTTGTCACGGACGCGCTCCGATCCCGAGCGCGCGGGAATCAGCGCAACGATGCTCGGCATGACTCTTCAGCCTCGGCTAGCAGCGACTCGAGCGCCGGGGTCGCGATGCCGAGCCGCCGCCCGGCGCGCACCGCCGCACCGGTGATCGCGTCGAGCTCCGACACGCGACCGGCGGCGATGTCGCGTGCGGTCGAGCTTGTCAGGAGCGGTGGCATTGCGTCGATGATCTCCCATTCGGCGTCAGGCGAGAGCCTGACACCTTCCTCTGCAGCGACGCTGCACGTCTCCCTGATCGCCTCCTTCAGCCGGCGGCTCCACTCCGGGTCACTGCGCAGCTCGCCGATCGGTCGTTGGGTGATGGCGGTTGCAGCGGCGACGGGTGCCTGCCGCGCAAGCTTCTCCCAGAGGACCGCCGTCTCGTTGCCGTCGATCCGGACCTCGGCACCCGACTGCCGGAGGAGCTCCACGGTCGCGTCGTCGGCATCAGAGGCCACCGTCATCACAACGCCCGGCGTGGGTTGGACAACCGTCCCGGGACCGTTCCAGGTAAGCCTCGATCCGGCCGATGCTGGCACCGACGACGGTGCTGCCCGCAAGACGGGCCCGGATCGTCGTCATGTGCTCGATTCCATTCAGCAGCGGGACGACGGTGCCGGCCCGCGCGTCCACGCGTTCGAGCGCTTCCTCGAGCGACGGCGACTTGACCGTGACGAGCAGCAAATCGACCGGCTCCTGCAGTTCGGTCGTCACCTCCGGCCGCACCGTCTGCACGTTCTGGCCCTGTCTCAGGGACAGTCCCTGTGCCCTGATCAGCTCGGCCGTGTGGGGGCGGGCGATGCAGATGACGGGGACGCCGGCCTCGCACGAGCCCGACGGTGAGCACGCCCCCCACAGCGCCTGGGCCGAGGATCGCGACGCGCCGGCTCACACCTTGGCCGGATCGGCGATCAGGTTGACGTACTTCCATTCGGTGTAGACGTCGAGAGCCTCGACCCCCGCCTCTCGCCAACCCGTGCCCGAGCTCTTCACGCCGCCGAAACCCATGTGCGGTTCGCTGCCGTGCGTGCCGCCGTTGACGATGACGACACCGGCCTCGACCGCATCGGCGAAGCGCATCGCCCGATGCAGGTTCGCGGTGTGGATCGCCGAGGTGAGACCGTACGGCGAGTCGTTGACGAGCTCGATCGCCTCGTCGAAGTCGCTCACGCGGTAGAGAATCGTCACGGGCCCGAACAGCTCCGAACGCGACAACTCGTGGTCGGGCGGAACATTCTCGAGAACGGTCGGAGCGAGCCACCACCCCGCACGATCCAGCCGCTCGCCCCCGGCGAGCGCGGGCGTGCCGTCGAGCAAGCTGAGAATGCGCTCCAGGCTCTCCTCGCTGATCAGCGGACCGCTCTCGTAGGCTCGCGCGCCCTCGACGAGACGGTCTCGGAACTCGTCGTACACGTCGTCGAACACGACGAGCCGGCTCGCCGCGGCACAGCGTTGCCCCGCATTCGAGAAGGCCGACGCGAGCGACCACTCGACGGCTCGCTCGAGATCGGCGTCGTCGCACACGACGAGTGCGTTCTTACCCCCAAGCTCGAGGCAGACCTTCGCCAACCTGCGTCCCGCGCGTTCCTGAATCCACCGACCGGTGGAGGCCGAACCGGTGAAGCTGACGAGATCCACGCCTTCGTGCTCGACGAGCGGCGCCCCTACCTCGTCACCCAGGCCGTGAACGACGTTGAGCACTCCTGCCGGCAAGTGCTCCCGGCAGAGCTGCGCGAACCACGATGCCGACGCGGATGTGTGCTCCGACGGCTTCAGCACTGCAGCATTGCCGCAGAGGACTGCGGGAAAAACCTTCCACGCGTAGTTCGGCAACGGCGTGTTGAAAGAGACGATCAAACCGGCGACACCGATCGGGCGTCGCGTCGCCATCACCGTTCGGTTCGGCATCGCGGACGTCGTCGTGCGTCCGTACAGCCGGCGTCCTTCGCCGGCGACGAAGAAGCCCATCTCGACCGCCGCATCGACCTCGCCGAGCGCGAGCTCGAGTGACTTGCCCGTCTCCTCGACGACGATTTCAGCGACCTCCTCTCTGCGGGCTTGAAGCGCCAGTGCGAGCTCGCGGACGACCTCGCCGCGCTCGACGGGCGTGCGTGCCGCCCATCCCGGTTGCGCCGATCGCGCGGCGGCAACGGCAGCTTCCACGTCGTCCGCATCCGATCGCGGGACCGTGCAGAGAAATGAGCCGTCGGTAGGCCGCAGCTTTTCGAAGCTGCGACCGGCGGATGCAGGAACATCTCGTCCGGCGATGAGGTTGGCAATGTCGGGGATCGAAGCGATCTGCATGTCTGACGCACCGGGCCGCACGTGTGCGATTCTGGAGGTGATGTGTCCGGCCCCGTGTCGAACCTCCGGGAAACGGCCGGGGCAATGCTAGCGCTCCTCCTTTCTTGGCTTGCCCGCCTGTCCTCGTCCCGTAGAGGAGTCGCGCTCGTCTACCACCGCGTCGGCGGCGTCGGCGGTGATCCGGACGTGGAGATCCTCCCCGCGGTTTCCAGCGAGGTCTTCGGGCGGCAACTGCGCCATCTTCGCCGGCACTATCGCGTCGTCCCTGCCGGCGAGCTCCTGGAAGCGGCACGCCGACGCCGCCGCGGCCGGCGCTTCCCCGTGTCGATCACCTTCGACGACGACCTGGCGAGCCATGTTCGCTACGCGTTGCCGGCGCTCCGGCAGGAGGGCCTGACAGCGACGTTCTTCATCGGTGGCGCTGCGCTCCACGAACCGCACTCGTTCTGGTGGGAGGATCTTCAACGGGTGATCGACGGGCGGCTCGTCGCCCCTGATGGCATCCCGCACATCCCCGCGGCCGAGGTCGATGCGGCGCTCGAACGGTCACCGCGGGCGATTCTCGACCTCACCGGAGGAATCGTGCGCCTCGAGCCTCGGCACAAGACGGAGGTCGTTGCCGCGCTTCGATCGGCGGCGGGTCCGCCGGCGGCCGACAGCGGCCTGCGCGAGCCGGACGTCCGGGCCATCGTCGCTGCAGGCTGCAGCGTGGGGTTCCACACGCTCCGGCACCATGCGCTGCCGTCCCTCTCCGACGCAGGCCTCTCAGAAGCGCTCGAGGAGGGCCTGGAGGCCATCGCCGCGGCGAGCGGAGAACGCCCGGAGCACATCGCCTACCCACACGGCAAGGCGGACAGGCGTGTCGCTGACGCGTCGCGCGAGGCCGGTTTCACGCTCGGCTTTACGACCGCACGCGGGCCGGTAACTCCGGACACCGATCCATTCCTGATTCCGAGAACGGTCGCCGACGAGTCGGTGAACGCTCTCGCGCTCCGGCTTGCGCGCATGTTCGCACCGCGCCGCTAGAGTCGGACCCGAGACCGATGCGCGGCAATGACGACATCGTGCAGGAGAACGAGCGCCTGCAGAAAGAGTTGCGACAGCTGCGCGCGCGCGTTCACGCAGTGGAGTCGAGTCGCTGGTTTCGTCTCCATCCGCGGCTCGCATTGCAGCGGCTACGACGGCGCAGCTCGGATGGTGACGACGCCCGCGTCGGGTCTGGGGCAGGCGACGGAATCCATGCGCTGCCGATCGACTTCGACGAAGGAGATGCGGAGCTCTGCCGCCGCATCGCGCCCTACACCATGACGACACCGCCGCGCATCTACGCGCTCGTGCGTGCCGTCGAGTACATCGTGTCGCGCCCGATTCCGGGCGCACTCGTCGAGTCCGGTGTCTGGCGCGGCGGGAGCATGATGGCGGTGGCATTGACGCTCCTCCGGCTGGGTGTCACGGACCGTGATCTCTACCTCTTCGACACGTTTGCGGGAATGACCGAGCCGGGTGAGGAGGACGTCAAGCACAGTGGCGAGCGCGCCGCCGACATGCTCGCCGGGTCGAGCCGTGACTCGCACGACTGGGCGTTTGCGTCACTCGACCAGGTGCGCGAGGCCGTTTCGAGCGTCGGATATCCAGAGGAGAGGATCCATTTCGTACAGGGCCCGGTGGAGGAAACGCTGCCGGAGCATGCACCGGAGGAAATCGCGCTGCTTCGCCTCGACACGGATTGGTACTCGTCCACCAAGCACGCCCTCGTGCACCTCTACCCTCGGGTCGCGCCCGCCGGCGTCCTGATCATCGACGACTACGCCTACTGGCAGGGGGCGCGCCAGGCAGTTGACGAGTACGTGCAGGAGAACAACGTGTCGATCCTCCTCAATCGGATCGACTACACAGCGCGCATAGCCGTCAGACCTTGAGTGTGTTGATGCGAGGCGCGAGCTCACGGCAGCGTTGAACGAAGGCGATGTCCCGCGCATACCAGCGCTCCAGGTTCGCGTGCGCGATGTCTCCAAGCTGGGTGTCGAGCCCTGTGGGAGCTTGATGCGCCGCATCACCGCGAGGCAACTCGGCCTCAGCCGGTAGCCCCAGCCTCTGCTTCAGTGTTTCGAAGTCGTCGTCCAGCCGCTCCTGGAACCCGATAAAGAAGATGTCGGAGACGCGGGCGGCGAACGCCGACTCGTCACCGAACCAGAACGAATAGCCAGTGTTGAGATGCCCGATGCCATGCATGGCAGCTTCCGCCTGCTTACGCAACGAGCGATCGTCCGCCGACAGGGCCGTGGCGAGCTCGTTCGGCGTCTGGAAGGTCGAGAACGCAACCTTCTCCTCGTCGCGCCAGGGGTAGTGGTAACGGGGTCGCCCCTCACGGAGCCGGCTGTTGAACGCGCTGACGAATCTGCTGAGTGGGTCGCGGATGAAGAACATGAAGCGCTCACCGATCGGCACGTCCGCCACCGCGAGGGTATGCCCCCCGAAGACCAGGCGATAACGAGCAGTCGCCGCATGTTCGACGAGCACGTGATTGAGAGCGGTGCCGCCTGTCTTGCCGACGTGCAGCACGTGCAGCGTTTCGCGCGAGTCCTCCACCTCAGTGCCCTTGGAGCGTCCTGAGCAACCGGCGTCCGCGCGCGTAGATGGGACGCGCCGGCGCCGCATACTTCGACGTACTAATCCGCCAGCGCCAGCTCGAGCGCCGCTCGAGGTCGAGCTGACGCTTGATGTCCAGCGCGCGACGTCGTTCCGTCAGGAGAGCCTCGGTCGTCGGCGTCTCCTCAGGCAAGGGGGGCGGCGAGAAGCTGGCATGACCCCCCTCCATGTCAGTCAGCGTGGAGAACAGCGCGCGCTGCGCTTCGGACACATCGGGGTCACGGAGCAGATCGCCACGATCGAAGGCCGCGTGACGCAGCGTCGTGTCGACGAAGGCCAGCACTTCGTCCTCGGCCGGCGGGCGCGCCGGCACTCCGGCACCGGCGAGGAACGCCTGTGTGCGCGTACACCAGTCGATCGGGGCGGACAGGACGTCGGAGTAATTGGTGACCAGAACAGGCAGACCCGCGACCTGACCGAGCGCCTCACGGAGGTAGCGCTCCCAGAGCGCCAGCGTGTAGATCTTGCCCTGCTCGTTGCGTATGCGCTGCGCCGAGACGGTGATCTCGAGCGGGTTGCGGTTCACTAGCACCACGACGGGCTTTACGGCCAGAACGCTGCGCCAAAAGGCGAACGTCAGACAGTGACGCGGGTCTTTCCAGACCCACGGCGTGACGGGAAAGATTTCGCCAACCGCTCGAGGCGCGTCCTCACGCAGGGAATCGAGGCGAGAGTCGTTCTCCCAGCCGGGCTCGAGAGCGACCGGACAGCTCATGTGACAACCGACGGCGGCCAGGACACGTTCACTGAAGTTGACGAGCGCCTCGCTCTCCCAATACCCCTTGGGGTTCTTGTCGGTCGGCTGGACGAGGTCCTCCTCGGGTGGCGTGCCGAGGCCGAGGAGACTGATGAGGCGAGTCACCGCCGACGTGCCGCTGCGGTGCATCCCAAGGACGAAGACGCCGACTCCCACTGGGTCGGAGAGGCTACCCGTCAGCGCGGCCGATCCGTGCTCGTGCGCGACGTGCAAGACCGGGTACCCCTTCCGTGTGAAAGATGCGAACGCCGCGCCGGATAAGGCTGGGCCTCCCGACGCTCGCTGTCGATTTCACAGACTCGAGGCGTTCCAAGGCAGCTGCAAGGGTCGCAGCCAGCTGCGGTAGGTCAGCCAATGACCCGTTTCCGCGCTCCTCGAATGCCTCAAGGACCGTGAGTCCGTCCCCGGGAACGTCGCCGACCGTGCCAGGGCGACCCGCGTGCACCGACAGGGGAAGTGGAATCGAAACGACGCGAGCCCCGCCTAGCGCCAGGCGAGCGAACAGAGGCCAATCCGGGTCGACGGCGGCATCGCCGCTCGGCTGCGCGACGGCAAGCGAGCGACGGACCAACCCAACGACCCCGTACTGGTTTTCAACCAACCCGAGGGCGCCTGGATCGCCGAGGAACAACTGAACGGCGTCGAGCTCGTCCGCCGGGCGCGTCGCGGCGGTAACGACGTCTGCCCCTGAAGCGGCCTGGGCGGCGACAAGCGTGTCCAGCATCTCGTCGTCGGGCTCGTCCTCATCATCGAGGAAAACCACCCAGTCGGCCGCTGCTCGATCGACGCCGTCGCGTCGCGACTCGGCCGAAACAATGTCCACATCTACGGATTGAGCCAACTCCGCCAGTCGCCGTGCGCGGCGAACGCTCTCGTCTCCCTGGCGCGACGACTGAGACGCGGGTCGCGCTCGGTGCCTGCCGCGGAGGCGCGGGGGAAACCGCTTCGAGAAGCTCGAGCCAGGCATCGAGCGATGCCCGGCCAGGACGAGCGGGGCGAGCCGCTACGAAGGCGGATTGGCCCGAAAGGGCTCGCGTCAGGGCGGCGGCGAGATCGTCGGCTGTCGGCCGACAGAGAACTCTTGCGTGGTCCTCCTCGAGCACGAGCTCCGGGACGCCGCCAACGTGAGCCGCAACGAATGGGATTCCGTGCTCGAGGCACTCGGCAACCGCGTACGGCGAGTTGTCGACGAGCGACGGCATCACCGCGAGCGTTCCCGGCAGCAGCAGCTCCTTGAGGGCGTCCGAGCGGTCCTTCCGGCTCTCGAACCGGATCGACGACACGCGCTCCGCCACCTCGCCTCCGAGGGCCTCCCGGATCCGCTCGGCGGTCCACCGCGGCGTCTCTCGTCCAAGAAAGACGAGCTCGACTCCCTCCAGCAGGTTCGGATCCAGCCGGCACAGGCTCGCGACGAAGACGCGAATGCCCTTCCCTTCACGGAGTTGGCCAAAGAACGTCAGGCGCCGCAGGCTCGAACCCGCCGGTGCTTGGGGAGCGCTTTCGCCGAGCGCGACGGATTGCCACAGGTAGGGGGTGACTTGCGCCGAGTCCGGGACGGGCCAGCGGTTGCCTCGCATCCAATCGAGCAGCCACTGGCTCGGGCTCACGACGGCGTCGGCGAGCTCGATGCAGGCACGCTCGGCAACATCCTCGCCGAACCGGGCGAGCGTGTCCGGCACCTTTCGGGCGGACCCGGTCAGAGCCCTCCCGGGAGCGTGGCAGTAGATGACGAACGCCGTCTCGGCAAGCGCGACCGAGAGCTGGCGCGACCGAAGCGCCGCATAAGCGAGCCCGCGCCAGTCGTCTGCGATGACGACATCGGGCGGGTCGCGACGCAGAGCGTCGAAGACTTCGGCCGGTGCAGCGAGGAATTGCGGCCGCACGCGGAGGCGATACTCGAGCGGTCGAATGTGCACGTTCGCAGCGGCGTAGATCTCCTGCCATTCGGGACTCAGTTGACCGATCTCACGCCCGGGTGCGACGAGAAGCTCGACGCGATGCCCGTGCCGGCCGAGCGCAATTGCCAGAAACGAGTCCGCGGTCCCGGGCCCGCCCGTACCGGGGACGCCCAGGATCTCGCTTGCGACCACCGTAATCCTTCGCGGAGTCATCGCAGCCATCGGCGTACGAGGCGACGCGCTGCGCGCCGTGCGACGCCGCGCGCGCGCGCCGCCGGCCGGGGCGGCTCAGCGGCCGTGCGCGTCACGAGCTCGGCGAGGGAGCGGAGATCACGCGGAAGGGCTTCCTCGAAGTACTCCATGACGCGGAGCGCCTCGGTTGGATGAGTGTCCAGACTGGCCGGAGGCGCCGCGCTCGACGACGAGCGGGATCGGGACGGACACGATCCTTGCGCTCGCGGCGCTGAGCTTCGCAAGCAAAGGCCAGCGCGCGTCGGTCGCATCCGGACCCAGCAGGGAGCGACGAACCAAAGCGACGGTGCCGTAGCCGTTCCCGAGCAGGCCCAGCGCGCCCGGCTCACCCGGAAAGAGGTAGACGGCCTCGCCGACGAAGAGCCCGCAGGTGACGACATCCGCGCCCGACACCTGCTGCGCGCGGACGAGCGTGTCGACGAGCTCCGGCTCGGGCACATCCGCATCGTCCTGAAGCAGCAGCCATTCCGGGCCGACGTTCCCGGCCGTGCGCGCCCGCGGGCGGCGGTGGCTGCGCCGGAAGGGAAAGCACGTCCTCCCAGCGCCGCAGCGAGTCGGCATCGTCGAAAGCGGCGCGCGCCGGCGGCGCATCTCCATCTGCGAGCGTGCGACGCAGAGTCTCGGCGATCCCCTCTCCGGTCGGCTCGAAGAGGACGCGGTCACGATCGTCCGGCGCCACGAGCTCGCGGATGCCCGCGGCGTTGCTGGCGATGAACGGGATTCGGTTCTCGAGGCATTCGTAGACCGTGTTCGGCGAGTTCTCTTCGTACGAGGGCATGACGGCGAGCGTACCGGGGCGCCGCAGTTGATCGAGAGCCTCGTGTTGGTCGAGAGTCGTCTCGAACGTGAGACCGCGGAGCGTCCGCCGCGTCGGTTCGGAGAGAAGCTCTTTGATCGCCTCGACCGGCCAGGGCGGCGTGGTCCTGCCGATGAAGCTGACGTCGAGCCGCTCGAGTAGCTCGGGCTCGAGCGCGTTCAGCGCGGCTGCGAACGGCCGCACCCCCTTTCGCTCCTCGAGTCGGCCGAAGAACGCCAGCCGGTCGATCCGGCTCGCCGATGCAGCGGGCGTCGGGGGCGGTTGCCCGGTCGCGCCCGCCCGCGACACGTGAGGGATCACGAAAGTCTGCTCCGGAAGCTGCCACCCCTCGCCACGCATCCAATCGGCCAGGTAGGCGCTCGGGCTGACCACGGCGTCCGCGAGCTCGACGGATGCGCGCTCGAGCACCGCGATCGCGTGAGCTCCGGGCAGCACGCGCACCTTACGGCTGACGTCGGTGATCCACTGTCTCGTGCCATGGCAGAAGACGACGAACAACGTGTCTTCGAACGCGAGACCGAGCCGGCGGAGGCGGATTGCGGTGTACGCCGGAGCGCCGAGGTCCTGCACGACGACGATGTCGGGCGGATCCGCGCGGAGCACGGCCTCGACGTCACGCGTTCGCGCAAAGTACCCGGGCTCCACCCTCTGCTCGCCTTGCGGAACTTGCCGTATGCGCACACCGGCTTCGTCGTAGAGCCGCTGCCACTCCTGGTCGACCGAGCCTGACCGCGTCTGCCCGGCGAAGATGACCTCGATACTGTGCCCCATTCGCGCAAGCGCGAGCGACACGAAGGTTGTCGAGGTGCCCATACCGTTGCCGGCGTAGCCGAGCAGCTCGTCCGCGACGAACACGATTCTTCGCGACCTGCTGTATCCGCTCTTCGAGCCCATCGAACCAGTGGACGTTACGCTTCTACCGATGCCGACCGCTCGCCGCGTGACCGTGATCGCGCACGAGCTGCGTGGTTTTCACCCTGTCGGGGGCATGGGAACCGCGACCACGTTCCTTGCGCTTGCGCTTGCGCGAAGCGGTCACTCGGTCGAGCTTCTGCTCGGAAAGCACCCGGTCGGCTCAATCGACCCTTACTGGCACAGCGTCTACACCGACGCCGGAATCCAGATCCGGCCGGCCCCGCCAAGCGAAGAATTCGTAGAGCCCTGGCACTTCGCCAAGCCGCACAGCATCGCGCTCGGACTGGCAGCGGACCCGCCCGACGTCGTGATCGCTCACGACCTCGGCGCTCCGGCGTACTCGGCGCTGCGTCTCCGGCAGGCCGGCATCGCGTTCGAGAACACGCTGTTCGTGGTCTTCTGCCATGGAACGAGACGCTACATCGCGAACCTCTCTCCGGACGTCCCATTCGCTGACCTGCAAACCGTACTCGCCATCAGCACGCTCGAACAGATCTCTGTGGAGCTCGCGGACGTCGTCGTCAGTCCGAGCGCCTACCTCGTCGATTGGATGCGCGGCCAGGGCTGGGAGCTCCCGGAGCGAACTCTCGTGATCCCGTACTTCACCCGGCCCGGCGCCACCGGCGAGCCCGCAGCGACGAGGTCGCGTCCAAACCCCGACCCGCTTCGTTGCATCGCGTTCTTCGGCCGCGTCGACGAGAAAAAGGGGCTGAGGGCGTTCGCTGCCGGACTCAATGCCGTCGAGCCGGAGCGGCTGGACGGTCTAGAGCTCCAGTTCGTCGGCAAGACGACCGCGACCTGGACGCGTGAGCGCGCGGAGGGGTTGCTGTCCGACGAGACGAAGCGCGCGTTGCGGCGAGTCTCGTTCGAGAGCGACCTCGACCAGCACGAAGCGCTTGCGCTGCTCAGCCGACCCGGCACGCTGGCGGTCATGCCGTCACTCCACGACAACTCCCCCAACGCGGTCTACGAATGCCTCGAGCACGGCATTCCCTTCATCGCGAGCAACGTGGGCGGCGTGCCGGAGCTGATCGACCCGGCCGATCACGCCCGCGTCCTGTTCGAGCCAACCGCCGAGGGCGTCGAAGCCGCGATCAGGCGTGTGCTGGACGAGGGACGCGTGCCCGATCCGGTTCGTCCCGCCTTCGACGGTGGCGTCTCGTTCGACCGCTGGGCCGAGGTGCTCGGGCTTGCAGCCGCAGCGACGGCTGGATGTCGAGATCGACGCTGACGCCGATCCCCGCGTCGACGTCGTCGTCGTGCGCCGCGGGTCGCAGGAGGCGCTCTTGCGCTGCGTCGCTGCGCTCGAGGAACAGACCCATGCAAACTTCGACGTGGTCGTCGCCGACACGCGGCAGTCGGGTCTCGACCAGGGGTCGGCTCCCTACGTCATCTTTCTGGAAGACGAGGACATCCCCGATCCCGGGCTGCTGAAGACCCTGCTCGCCGCCGGCCGAGCCTCGGGGGCCGATGTCGTCACCAGCGGCTTGCGCCTGACCGGTGACGCAAAGCTGCACTTCTTTCTGGGGGAGCCCGGCGGGCTCGGCGCGGTGACGAACGCGTACGGAAACGTCGGACTGTTCCGGCGCGCTGTGCTCGACAACCTGACAGATCCCTCGCCGACCGTGCGCGACCCGGACTGGCCGCTCATGGCCGAGCTGGTCCGCTCAGGCGCGAGTGTCATTTCCGTGCCCATCGCCTTGGTCGAACGCCGAGCCCTCCCTGGGTCGGTAGAAGACGATCCGTCCGGCGCGCTGCTCGTCGTTCAGCAGCTGGAGCTTGCGCTACCGGATCCGCTCCGAGGCGCCGCGCGAGTTGCCGCTGGGCTAGCAGCAAACCGCGGCAGGTAGGTCACCACGCGGTCCAGCCCCCGTCCGCGACGAGGTTGGCGCCGGTGACGTAGGACGAAGCGTCCGAAGCAAGGAAGACGACGGGACCCACAACCTCACCCACGTCAGCCATTCGCCTGAGCGGCATTCGGGCCGTAGTACGCATCGACGAACTCCTGCGGCTGGTCGTTCCGCACACCGGCAAGGGTGAGCGTGTTCACGCGGACCCCGCTGGTCGCCCAGTACGTCGCCAGATAGCGCGTCAGGTTGTAGAGCGCCGACTTCGAGACCGAGTAGGCGACGGGCTTGAAGAACGTCTCGCCGTCGCGCCGTCGGAAGTCGTAGAGCTCCTGTACGGGCGAGAGCATCCCGTAGATCGAGGAGATGTTGATGATCGAGCCGCGTCCTGCCGCCGCCATCGGTGCGCCGACGATCTGACAGGAAAGGAAGGTCCCCTTCACGTTCACGGCCATGACCTCGTCGAAGGATCGCTCGGGATACGACTCGAACGGGCCGGCCTCCTCCGCCGGCGCATCGGGAGGCGAGTCGAGCGCGGCTGCGTTGACCAGCACATGCGGCACACCCCATTCCCGCACCACTTCCTCCGTTGCTGCCTTCAGTGCGGCCCGATCTGTCACGTCGACGCGGAAACGCTCCGCGGCAAGGTCGAAGACGGCTACGCGTGAGCCCTGCTCCTCCAGTCCACGCACGATCTCGCTGCCCACTTGCCCTGCTCCGCCGGTCACCACCGCGACCCGGCCCGCCAACGAGAAGAGATCGCTCATGCCCGCTGAGCTTCCCATACGCCGTCGCAGAACTCGCGGACGCAACCGTCGCCACCGCCACGGTTCAGAATCCAGCGGGCAAGCGGTTTGACTTCGGGCCAGGCATCGGCAGGCACGACCGGGCAGCCAACTGCGCGGAGACACTCGGCGTCGTTGATGTCATTCCCGACGAAGGCAATGTCCTCGAGCGGCACCCCGGTATCGGAGCTGCGCTCGCGGACGACTGCCAGCTTGTCTGTAACTCCCTGCAGGCAATCGACCTGCAACTTTTGCGCGCGGGCGCCGACGATCGGGTTCTGCTCCATCGAGACGATCAGATAGGGGACGCCGACTTCGTCGAGCCGTCGAAGCCCGAGCCCGTCGCTCCGTGAGAACGCGAGGGCCTCCTCCCCCCGCTCGTTCACCCAGACACGGTTGTCGGTGAAGACGCCGTCGAAGTCGAACACGGCGAATCGCACGCGCCGGAGCAGCGGCCCCAGCTCGGTCACGGGCGCGGAGCTGCGTGCGTGGCGACCGGTTCCTCGGCGGGCTCGAGATCGCCGAGCTCGACGTTCTCGTCCGGTGCCAGCCGCCGGCGCAGGCGCCGGCCGACGATGGCGTCGAGCTCATATGGTGGGAGACCGCCGTCCGCCGGCGACTTGATCGCGACGTCCTCAGCTGCAAGCACGTGGCCTTGCTCGAGCTCGCGCGAGGCGACGAGCTTCTTGCCCATCTTGCGGATCGGCGCCTCCTCGATGTCGAGCGGGCGCTTGACGCCGTCGCCGAGCGCACCGGGGACGCGCTGCAGGTCGCGGACGAGCTTCCGCATTCCCTCGGGCATCAGTGAGAACGCATGGTCGGTGCCTTTCGCGGCGTGGTTGAGCGTGAAGTGCTTCTCGATCACGCGCGCGCCGAGCATGTAGGCGACGAGCGCCATCGCGATGCCGTTCTGGTGGTCGGAGAGCCCGATCACGAGGTGCGGGAAGCGCTCGCGCAACGTCGCGATGACGTTCAGGTTCAGATCGTCCGTGTCGGCGGGATAGGCGGCGGTGCACTGCAGGAGGCAAAGCTGGTCGTTGAGCGGGAGGATCGCGTCGACCGCCCGGTCTATGTCTTCCAGCTCCGCGCCGCCGGTCGAGAGGATCATCGGTTTTCCGAAGGCGGCGACGTGTCGAAGCAGCGGCGTGTTGCGGATGTCACCCGATGCGAACTTGAACGCCGGCACGTCGAGCTCGGCGAGGAGGTCGGCGCTCTCGAAGTCGAACGCGGTCGCGAAGAACGTGATGCCGACCTCGTGAGCATGAGCTTGCAGCTCTGCAAGCTCACTCGCCGACAGCTCGAGCGCCTCGCGATGCTCGCCGTAGGTCCGCCCGAAGCTGGACTCGTTGTCATACGGCTGATCGAAGAACGCGCTCGTGTAAAGCGCGCGATTCGCGCGCTTCTGTAGCTTGACGGCGTCCGCGCCGCAGTCCTTGGCGGCATCGACCAGCTGCTTGGCCTGCTCGAGACTGCCCTGGTGGTTGTTGCCGATCTCCGCGATGACGTAGCAGGGCGAGCCATCGTGGATTTCGACTCCGTCGATCGTCAACCGGCGCTGCTCGCTCATCGTTCCATGCTAGTTGCGGGGGTGCTCAGACGTTCGAGATCGGCATCGACGAGCAGGTGCACGAGCTGCTCGAAGCCGAGCTCAGGCCGCCAGTCGAGCCGGCCGCGCGCATGCGACGCGTCGCCGACCAGCCGGTGGAGCTCCGCCGCTCCGCGTTGCAACGCAGGATCCACGCGAACGTGCTTCTGCCAGTCGAGCCCGACGTGCGCGAAGGCGCACTGCACGAATTCCCGCACGGAGTGGCTCTCTCCGGATGCAACCACGTAGTCCCCCGGCTCGTCCTGCTGGAGCATCAGCCACATCGCGCGGACGAAGTCGCCGGCGTAGCCCCAGTCGCGCTTCGCGTCGAGATCGCCGAGCACGAGTTCGTCCTGCAGGCCGAGAGAGATCGCAGCGGCACCGTGCGCGACCTTGCGCGGCAGGAACTCCAGCGGACGGCGCGGCGACTCGTGGTTGTAGAGGATCCCGGAACAGGCGAAGAGACCGTATTGACGGCGATACGAGCTGACGATGAAGTGCGCGTACGCTTTCGCGACGCCGTACGGCGTCACGGGCTTGAGCGGCGTCTCCTCGGTCTGAGGGCTCTCGTGCGGCTCGCCGAAGATCTCGCTGGACGAGGCCTGGTAGAAGCGAATGGCAGGATCGACGGCACGAATCGCTTCGAGCAGCGACGTCGCGCCGACCGCCGCGAACTCGGCCGTCGTGACCGGCCGTTCCCAGGATGTCGGCACGAAGGAAGGCGACGCCAGGTTGTAGACCTCCGCAGGGCGCGCCGACTCGAGCGCAGTCGCAAGCGAGCGTTGGTCGAGCAGGTCTGCCTCGAACAGCTCGACCCGGTCGCGAATCGGCTCGAGGTTCGGGTATTCGGAAGCCCCGGGACGGACCACTCCGGCCACCGTGTAGCCGCGCTCGAGCAGAAACTCGGCGAGATACGACCCGTCCTGGCCGCCAATTCCGGTGATGAGCGCGCGGTTCAAGACTCCATTGTCCCCATAGCTTCGGCGTATGCGGCGAGAGTCGCGTCCGTGACGCGCTCCCAGGAAAAGTGCGTGCGGGCACGCTCGCGTCCCGCTGAGCCGAGCTTGCGCCGCAAGTCCGGATCGGCAAGCAGCCGTTCGAGAGCTGACCGGAGCGCCGCAGGGTCGCGCGGCGGCACGACGATCCCGGTCTCGCCGTCGACGACGAGATCGAGCAAGCCGCCGACACGCGTCGCCACGACGGGCCGGCCGTGCGCCATTGCCTCGAGACAGACCACGCCGAAGCCCTCACGGCGCGACGGGCAGGCGACCACCGCAGCGCGCGCGTAGAGCTGTTCGAGCTCGTCGTGCGACACGAACCCGCTCGCGGAGGGAATACGGTCGCGGAGAGGCCCGTCACCGGCGACGACCAGGTTCAGACCCTCCGTCGCGTCGAGCAACTCGAGCACGCCCTTCTCTGCCGACAGACGGCCCGCATAGAGCACCTCGGCCGGGTCGGCCTCGATGCCGACGCGCTCCGGCAACTCGACGCCGCTTGGAATCACGCGCACCTCGCGCGCCCCGAGAGCGCGTGCGCGTTCGGCGAGGTCGTTCGACGCGGCGATCACCAGCCTCGCCCTGCGCAGAACACGGCGGGCAAGCCAGGGCGCACGCCGGGCAAGCTCCACATCTGTCCCCCACACCTGCACGACATACGGTTTGCCGCTCCTCTCCGCGACCCAGCCGGCGGGAAGCCAGTGAGCGTGCAGGAGATCGGCGTCGACACGCCGCGCCGCGCGGACGAAGCCCGCGAGCAGTGTCGGGACGAACAGCGCGAGCCACGGTCGCCGCCGCAGGTTCCCGAGCATGCCGTGGCCGTAGGCGATCCCGTAGTGGCGGTATTGCTGAGGCCCGACGACCTCGACGTCGACCCCGCGCAAGCGAACGTGCTCGACCGCATCCGCGACGAACCGTCCCGCCGCGTCGCCCGAAGAGCGAGGGTACGACGTCGTCAACACCGCAACGCGCATCAGCTGTCGACGCGGAAGACCGCGTAGCCCTCGGAACCGTCAGAGAGCTGGGTCAGATGCGGAGACTGAGCATGCGGCCCAAAACGACGGGTCTCCGGACACGTGCAGGAAGTCCTCCATGTAGCGCTTGCTCCCCGCATCCGTCGTGAGCACGAACACCCGGAAGGGCCGCAGGTTCTCACATGAGCCCGGGAACGATTGCTCGACATGGCCGGGGTAGAAGAAACGGAAGGCGCCCTCCGGGGACAGCAGCGAGTCACCGGGTCTCATCTCCTTCCTCACGATCACAAGCGTGCGGCTGAGCGCGGGCAGGACAATCGCGCGCGTCTGGTCGCGATCGAGCCAGTCGTTCGTGCGCCGCAGCTGGTCCCAGCCGGACTTGCGCAACCCGTCGATGTTGTAGACATTCGAAGCGACCACCACGGCGAAGAGCGCGAACGGTAGGGCCAGCGCGAGCCGACCTCGGCGAGCAAGCGCGGTCGCAGCCGGAAGCGCCGAGAGCACCATGAGAGCCAGCAGTGGGGGCCACGCTGGTGCGAGCAGGCGCGCGTCATAGGCGCCGTAGACGGCCCAGGCCACCGCCGTCGGGGCCGCCCAGATGACGAAGCGCGCGAGCTCTCCTCGAGACGGAATCGCCGTCCGGTCCGTGAGGAGGCCGAGCATGAGGAAGCAAGCAGTCCCGAGTGCAGCCGCCGCCGCGCCCGGCGAATGGAGCGCGCCAACAGCGAATCGATCCTGGTGTGCCGCGAACCACGGCCCGAGCCAGCTCGCTAGCAACGCAGAGGGAACGCCTACGAGCACCGCGATGCGGTGGCGAATCCCGGTCAGGCGCAACAGGGCGTACAGCAGCGCGAAAAAGGCGGCAACTCGCAGTCCGTCGCCGAACCAGTTCCCGTCGAAGATCGCATACCGTCGCGCCTCGTCAGCGAGAGCCCGGTAGTAGTCGGTGTTCACACCGGCTTGCAAGAACGTGCGCAGGCCTTGATGGACGTAGCGGGCTTGAGTGAGGTCGTAGGCGAGAGCAGCTGCGAGACCGGCAGCGAGCGGCATGACGCGGTAGAGGATCCTGCTGCGCCACGACTCGTCCACAAGGAGTTGCGCAAGCGCGAGACCGACGAGTGCGAGGAGCGCGCTCGGTTTCGTCAGCATCGCGAGTGCCGCGGCCACGGCTGCTGCCGTCGCACGTGCAGGAGTGGGCCGGCGACCCCACACGAGCGCACCCGTCAGCGCGATGAACGCAGCGACCGGAACGTCGGTCAGCCCTGCGACCATCTGGAACGCAAAAACCGGCGTCGCCAGCAAGGCGAGCATGGCCAGCAGTCCGGCCAGGATCCCCCAGTCCCGCTCCTCGCGCACGAGCCAGACCAGCGAGCCGAAGAGCAGCAACGAAAACAAGAGGCTCAGGATCCGGCCGGAGGAGTCGTCGACTCCGATCGCCCCCCACAGCCCGCCCTGGAGGACGTAGAAGAGCGGCCGACCGTACTCCTGCACGGTCGCGGCCGCATAGTGGAAGTGCCAGTCCTGCGCGATCAGCCGCGACCATTCCCCGAACGTGAGCGCGTCCTGGGCATGCAGTGGGATCACGTACGCAATCACCAGCGCTGTCGTGAAGAACAGAACCGCGATCGTCCACGTGATCGCGGCCGCAAACCGCTCCGCTGACCCCTCCGAGGTCATCGGGCCTCGGCTCTACCGAAGACGATGGGTAACGCAAGCACGAGCACCGCGAAGGCGTAGAAGTAATAGAACTGCATCGTCAGGTAGAAAAAGTTCGCCGCCATCGTCCCCGCGAGCGCGGCAGTCATGCCCCACGCCAGCGGCCGCACACGGCGCGCGACGGCGAGCCCCTCCAGCGCGAGCCGCCGGCCCAACGCACGAGCCGCGCGCAGACGCGAGAAGAGGTAGCGGAGGAAGAGCAGGAAGACGGCAGCGCCGACGAGGCCGGTCTCGACGATCAGCGCGACGTAGAACGAGTGCGGCCCCCAGTTCGACTTGCCGGTGACGAACTCGTAGTAGACCGAGAACGTGTTGAGCCCGAGACCGAAGAGCGGATGCGAGTGGATGACCTGCGGGACGAAGTCGTAGACGGCGAAGTGCGCGTTCTCGGACCGGCCGCCCGTTTGCACGCGCGACTTCAGCAGCACCTCGAAGTAATGGCGACGACTCCACACGACGGCGACGAGCAGGGCGGCAACCGCGGCGAGCGGAACGAGGAGCTCGCGCGAAACGAGCCGTCGGCGATAGGGGATCGCGAGCACCAGCAGGCCGACGAAGAGACCGAGGAGCCCGCTGCGGGAAAGCGTCGAGAGCATGACGAGGAAGAAGAAACCGAGCACGACGGCAAGCGGCACGCGCAGCCGGTGACCTCGCTCCAGGCGTAGATAGAGGGGCAGGAGCGTCAGGATCGGGATGCAGAGCATCACCGCGAGGTGATTCGGATCGGTCGTGAGCGCGTTCGGGCGGTAGACCGCGGTCCCGCCGATCGCGCCGTACACGTTGATCGAGCTGGCGCCGCCGGTGAGCGGTGAGAGCAGCACGTGGTCGAGGTTCGTGCCCGCCCGCGCTGCGAGCAACTGCAGCACGCCGTAGGCACTGTTGACGACGAGCCCGACGGTGAACGCGGCGACGGCCTGCCAGTAGAAGGACATGGAGCGACGCGCCAGGTAGGCAACGCCTGCAGCGAGGAAGAGGAAGTGCAGCGTGAACTTCACCATCCCCTTCCCCCACTGGTCGAGCGACTGCTTCGTCTCGATGTTGAAGAAGCCGATCAGGTAGATCACGAGCAGTGCGGCGAAGATTGCGAGCACCGTCACGGTCGTGCGCGGGAAGCGGGGACGTCCCCATTCGAGGGCGAAGGCGATCAGGAACATGACCGTGAGGACGTCGGCGAGCCCGACCGCGCCCGCGACGTTCCATTGCACCTTCTCCCAGGTGACGCACAGGAGTGTGGCCAGGAAGAGCGAGCCGGTGATCTTCAAGCGAGCCCTCTGAGCACGTCGGCGAGCTCCTCGACGCGCGCCGACCGACCGAGCCGCTCGCGATCGGCCGGCGACAGCGGCGTCCCGTCCAGCGCACCTGCCTGCCATTTCGCGTGCAGCTCCGACAGGGCCGCCGTCAAGGCCGGCACATCGTCCGGCGCCGCCACGATCCCGGCTCCGGTCTCACGGATGAGATCCGCCGCGGCGCCGTCGGGCGGCACAGCGGCCAGGACCGGGCGCTCGGCCGCGAGGTACTCGAAAACCTTTCCCGACAGCACTCCGAGCCCACGTCCGCCCGCTTCGGGGATCAGCAGGAGGAGAGCATCGGAATCGCGCTGGAGCGCGAGCGACTGGCGGCGCGGCACGTACGGATGCAGCTCGAGCCGGTCACCGAGCGCGAGCGACTCCGCCCACTCCCGATCGGAGACGCGGAAGTCACCGACGAAGCGGGCGACGACGTCCTCGAGGCCGGACTCTGCGAGTGCGGTCAGGAACGGCCTCGGATCGCGCTTCCCGAAGAAGCTGCCCGTGTGTGTGATCCGAAAGCGGTCGCCGCGGTGGTACTCCAACCCGGCGAAGTCGTCGAAGTCGGCGCCGTTGAGAATCGTCGTCACGGCCCCAGCGGGTTCGAGCAGGCGCGCCTCGTCCGCGATCGCCTCCGACGCGGCGACGATGACGTCGGCCTGGCGCGCAACGAGCCGCGCGACGGACGCGCTCACCTTCTCCTTGGCCCGTACCGAGGCCCGCTCGACCCGCCGGTGCGGATGAGCGCCGACCGAGTCACGTAGGTCCGCAACCCAGCGCGCTCCAGTGATGCGCTTCACCGCGGCGCCGATCAGATGCACCGAATTCGGCGGCGAAGTCGTGATCACCACGTCGATTCCTTCTGCGCGCGCGATGCGAACCGCCGCAGGGATCGCGGTCAGGTTCCAGCCGACGTTCTCGTCCGGCACCAGCACACGACGAGACAACGAACGCGCCTGCCGCGACAGCCGGTCGAGCCCCTGCCGACCGTGGAGCTCGTCCGCGAGCTTGCGCGAGCGGGGACCGAGGTAACGGGCGCGGTGGATCCACGCCTGAGTCGGCGGCACGAGGTCCGGATCCGAGTAGATCCACTTCGCATCGTCGGGCGCGAGCACGTGCGTCTCGATCCCGTGCGCGGGCAGATGCGTGGCGAACTTCAGCGGCCGCTGCACGCCCCCGCCTCCTGACGGGGGGAAGTACATCGTCACGAGCAGCACTTTCACGACGGACGATGGTAGAGGGCGTAAGTCGGGTCCTCGTAGACGAGCTGCCACGGGACCTGGACGTGGAAACGGCGCTTGTCCACGACCAGCCAGTCTGCGTGGAACCGATCGAGGATCGAGACCTCGCCGAAGCGGAAGAAGCGGATGACGGCGAGTCGGCGCCGATACGGGTGATTCGAGGCCGTGTCGGCCACGTGGGCGGGCGGGGCGGCAACGATGTACACCGGCGCGTACGCGCCGATGCGGTAGCTGGTCTCGAGATCGGAGAAGACGACCGCCCGCTCGGGGACCTTCGTGCGCAGGACGTGGAGAAGCCCCGGCGTGGGTGCGTAGCGATCCACTGAAGCTGCAGCCGACCACTCTCGGAACCCGTGGACGGCAACAGGGATGCAGAAGAGCACGACCGCGGCGGTGACGATCCAGGTGCGCGCTTCGATCCTGCGTTCGCGCCGGAGGCCGACGACGATCGCGGCCACTCCACCCGCGGCCGCGATCCAGGTCGCAAGTGCGGGACCGCCCTCCTCCAGGCCAGGCCCGAAGTCGCCGGGGAACGCGAGTTGCAGCGCGATGCCCGCGGCGAGCGCGGCAGGCAGCACGAGCGGTCCCACCATGGCGGTGAGCACCGCCGTTCCACCTGCGAGCGCGAACGAAATCGGGACGAAACCGGCGAGACGCCGCGCCTGCGAGACCGAGACCGCGTCGGCGAAGTGCGGAAACACCCACGGAAGCAACTCGATGCCGAGCACAGCGAGCGTCCCGCCGAGCACGAAGGCCGCCCAGCGCTGCCGGGCTGCAAACGCAGCGAGGGGAACGAGCGCGAGCCCTGCCACGGCAACCGCGCCGCCGCGCGAGATCACCTCCGGACGAAGTGCGTAATGATGGAGCGAGCCGACGTCGAGCTCCTGCCCGTATTTCGTCAGCGCGCGCTCGAGCTCGCCCTTCGACGGCGAGTGCGACGCCGTCTCCCGGACGAGCGGCAAGAGCCAGACGAGCGCGGCTCCGGCCGGCAGGAAGAGCGCCGCGAGCGCGGTGGCCGAGTTGCGTGCATCGCTGCGGGTGAGCAGGACGCGGGCGACGGCGAAGCCGAGCAGGGGCACCCCGAGAAAGACGGCGGTGCTCGTGTGGACGAGCAGCACCTCGACGCCGATCGCGGCAAGTGAGAGGCCGAGGGCCCACCCGGGATGCCGCAGGAAGAGGAAGAAGAGCGTGAGCGCCACGGCCACGAGGACGTGGCGGTCGAGTGTCCCCGGCTGGCTGAGCAGCACGAACGAGCCGCCGTGGCCCGGCGCGAGCGTGACGGCGGAGACCGTCGCCACGAGCACGGCCGCTCCCAGCCAGGCGGAGCGAAAGAGCGCGAGGCCCGCCTCATAGACGACCACGAAGGCGACCGGCGCGATCGCACTCGGCTCGTGCAGCATCACCTGCGTCGGACTGACTCCGCCGACCTTCGCGACGAGCGCAAGGAACGCGTGCCACAAGGGGAAGGCGTATCCCGGGTGGAGGCCGCCGTCTGAGAACTCGTCCACTGAACGGACGTGCAGATCGCCGAACGCGTAGAGCTTTTGCACCCGGCCGAGGTGGAAGAGCGCGTCCCCGGTGACGACGCCGGCCACGTGCCAGAGCACGATGCCGAACGCGAGCCCGAGCAAGGCGATCACCAGCGTGGCCCCCGCCGGCGGGCCCGACACGACACGCAATGCGAACGGCAGTGCCACGAGCGCGACGACGCCGAGGACCACGAGGGCGAGCAGGATCGAGCCGTGCACGACGAAGACGAGCAGCAGCGCCGGCGCGAGCGCGGCGAGCCCCCAGGCCACGGTCGCCGAGGCGCCGCGCAGTCGCATCGCGCGTGCGACGAGCGCTCCCGGCAGGAACAGGACGAGCGACGCGGCGACGAGGCGGAGCCAGAGCCCGGCGCCGTGAGCCGGGAGCAGGCGCGCCACCCCCAGCAGCGGCAGCGAGAGGAGCAGGATCGGCGCGCTGCTAGCGCGGCGGCGTACTGCCCACACGGCCGTTCCATTCATCCGCCAACTCGCGCAGACCCGGGCCGGTCACACGCCAGGCATCGCGCGCATGAAGACGCATGCGCGCTCCGGCGGCAGGATCGCGCCGCACGATCGGAGACAGCGCAGCCCGCGTTGCATACTGCGCGCCGGTCGCGAGGGCGGCGATGCGCGCACCAGCGCCGCTGTGATGCTTCTGCCAGTAGCGGTGCCGGCTGCGCCACATCTCGTTGATGCGCCGTTCGGGGATGTCTGCGCTGAATTGCGACTCGTGGTGCACGACGCTCACGCTCGGGAAGTAGTGCACATCCCAGCCCGCGCGGTGGAGGCGCGCCTGCAGGTCGACCTCCTCCGAGTAGAGGAAGAAGCTCTCGTCGAACAGCCCGACTTCGTCGAGCGCTTCTCGCCGCAGCACGACGGCGGCACCCATGACCCAGTCGACGGCGCGCGGCTCGTCTCCGCGCGACTGCGTGACGCCGAGCCTGCCGAGCGTGGCGAGGGAGATGGTGCTCACGAGCGGCGTCGGGAAACGCCACGCCGAGTCCTGCAGGCGTCCATCCGGGTAGACGAGCCTCGGGCCGAGTGCAGCCACGCGAGGGTGATCGTCGAGATACGCAGTGAGAGTCTCGAAGCCCCAGTCAACTGCAGTGGTGTCCTCGTTGAGGACGTAGACGTACCGTCCGGTCGTCGCACGGATGACGGTGTTGTGATTCGCCCCGAACCCGGCGCGGTGCTCCTGCGCGATCACGCGCACATCGGGGAAGCGGTCGCCCACGGCGTCGGCGGACCCGTCCTCCGAGGCGTTGTCGAGCACGACGATCTCCGCTTCCGAGCCCGCAAGCGACTCGAGACAGGCAAGCAGGAGCGCGCGGCTGTTCGTATTGACGATCGAGACGCTGAGATCGGGCACTAACGGGCGAGGCCGCGCGCCACGAGCGCTTCGCGCGCCGCGTCAACCGAGTCCGCCGCCTCTTGTCCCTCGAGCCAGCGGAGGAGCTCCGCCATCCCGGCCTCGAAAGGAATCTCCGCACGGAAACCGAGCAGCTCGTTGGCAAGTTGCGTCTCGGCATAGCAATGGCGGATGTCGCCCGCGCGAAACTCGTTCACGATCTCCGGCTCGAGCTCCTTGCCGAGCCCGCGCGCAATGACCTGTGCGACCTCGACGATCGACGTCGCCCTACCCGTACCGACGTTGAGCGTCCGCCCGTCGGCGCCGTCCTGTTGCAGAGCAAGCGTGCAGCAGCGCGCGATGTCGCGCACGTCGATGAAGTCGCGTGTCTGCTGCCCGTCCTCGAAGACGAGCGGCGCACGGTCGTTGAGCAATCGCGACGAGAAGATTGCGGCGACACCGGTATAGGGATTCGACAGGGCCTGCCGCTCGCCGTAGACGTTGAAGAACCGGAGCGCGACCGCGGGAATCCCGTACGCGGCGCCGACGGCGAGCACCATCTCCTCGTGGTCGCGCTTCCCGATCGCGTAGATGGACGTCGGTCGCAGGGGCTTCGTCTCGGCCGTCGGCTCGGGCTCGAGCGGCGTTCCGTCGTCCGCAAGCACGTTCCAGTCGCGGGCGGCGAGCTGGCTCTCGGGGCGGATACCCGGCGCGAGCCCGGACTCGCCCGTCTGAGGATTCCGGTACTGGCCCTCGCCGTAGATCGACATCGACGAGGCGACCAGCAACTTGCGGATCTGCTCACGGCGCTCGACCGTCTCCTCCAGCACCACCGCCGCGCCGATCGAGTTGATGGACGTGTAGCGCTCGATCTCGTACATCGACTGGCCCACGCCGACGGCCGCGGCGAAGTGCACGACGGCGTCGACGCCGTCGAGTGCGCGCCCGACGGCTTCGTGGTCGCGGACATCTCCGACCTGCAGCTCGACCTCGCCGTCGAGGTAATCGGGCCGGCCGCCGGACGCATGAACCTGGGGGTCGAGGTTGTCGAGCGCTCGAACCTCGTGGCCCTCGGCCAGAAGCCGGTCGGCGAGGTGCGAGCCGATGAAGCCGGCGCCGCCGGTGATGAGAACGCGCATGACCGCGGCGCAGGCTATCTCAGCTCAGGCGCCCTCGGCCTCGCTACCCCGCGCAGGCTCTCGACGCCCAGGATCACGGCACCCGGAAGCGACAGCGCAATAGTCACAACAAAGAACAGGAACCCGCAGGCAAGCGCAGACTCCTTGTCGACCCCGAGCTGGGTCAGGAAGCTGACGAAGAACGCTTCGCGGACCGCGAGGCCGTTGATCGTGAAAGGCACGAGGATCACGAGGAAGAGCAGCGGGCCCATCACGTAGTAGGGACGGGGCGACAGCTCGATCCCGACGGCACGACCGGTCATCCAGATCGCGAGCACGCGCACCGCTTGCACGCCGAGCGTCAGCAGCGAGACCCAGGCCATCAGTCGGACGTGCCCGCGGAAGATATGTACGCCTTCGTAGAGGGCGCGCAACGGCCGTTCGACACGTAGGCGGCGTAGCAGTGGGACGAAACGGCGCAACGGGCCCCGCGCCCTGCGCGAGAAGAACATGATCCCGAGGAAGATCGTGCCGATGACGAACGCGCCCTCGATCCAGAGGTAGGCCCCGACGTCGTAATGGCCGACCGCGAGCGCGAAGCCGATCGCTGCGAGAACGAGAGTTGCGACGCCGCCGAGCGCACGCTCGAGCAGGACGATCGCCGTCAAGTCGCCGTACCTGCCGGGGTGCCGCCGTCCGCTTTCGTAGATGCGCGAAGCGTCTCCACCTACCGCAGTCGGCAGCACCTGGCCGGCGGTGTAGGAGACGAGGTACGCCCGCATCAACCAGGGAAGACGCTCGTGAATCCCGCGCGCCTCGAGCAGCCTCCCCCAGCGGTACGCCATCGGCGGTACGCCCGCGAGCATCACGAGGACGGCTCCTGCGAACCAGCCGAGCTGCGAATGGACGAGGATGTGCACCGTCTGCGCCACATCCAGTTGCCAGAGGATGTAGGCGAGACATCCGCCGGTGACGGCCAGCGTCAGGAGAACCCTGACGAGACGCTTGCGGGTCATCCCGTGAAGCGCTCGTGCACGCGTCGCAGCGCCGCGACGGCGTCAGCGATGTCGTCGTCGGAATGCGCGGGCGACAACGGCAGCGAGAGGATCTCGTCGCCTGCGCGTTCCGCTACCGGTAGGGCCGGTTGGTCGGGAAACCGCTCCCGATAGAAGGTCAGCTTGTGCACGGGGAGGAAGTGAATCGACGTTGCGATGTTCTCCTCGGCGAGAGCACGCTGGTAGTCGTCGCGCGTCGCGCCCGCGGCCTCTGGATCGACACGCACGACATAGAGGTGCAACGCGTGCACGTCACGGTCGTCGCGGGCGAGCGGCGTGATTCCGTCCAGCTCGGCGACGGCCGCGTCGTATGCGGCGAATTGACGGCGCCGGATCTCGGCGTGGCGGTCGATCTTGTCGAGCTGGCAGAGCGCGATCGCGGCGAGCACGTCGGAAAGGTTCGCCTTGTAGCCGGGCACCGGGATGTCGTAGCGCGAGCCGTCGCCGCGGCGCATCAACCGCAGGTCGCGTACGGCCTGTGCAATCTCGTCGCTGTTGGTCGAGATCAGACCGCCCTCGCCTGCAGCAATGTTCTTCGTCGCGTAGAGCGAGAAGCAGGTCACCTCGGCGATCGCACCGACCTTCCGCCCGCGATACCTGCTCTCCGCCGCATGTGCGGCGTCCTCGACGATCGGGATTCCGAGCTCGAGCAACGGATCGAGGTCGGCGGGCTGCCCTGCGAGGTCGACCGGCAGAATCGCCTTCGTCCGCTCGGTCACGGCCTGGGCTGCCAGGCTCGGATCGATGTTGAGGTCTCCCTCGCGCACGTCGACGAACACCGGCGTGGCGCCGGTGTGCACGATCACGTTGGCCGTCGCCGGCCACGTGATCGGCGTCGTGATCACCTCGTCCCCCGGGCCGATGCCGAGCGCGACGAGCGCGAGATGCAGAGCCGCCGTCCCGGAGGCGAGAGCGAGCACGTGATCGGCTTCGAGGTATTCCTCCATCCGCCGCTCGAGCTCCGCAGCGCTCGGCCCGGTCGTCAGCCAGCCGGAGCGAAGCGTCTCCGTGACGGCTGCGATCTCCTCCTCGCCGATCGCCGGGGGCTGGAAGCCGAGCATGGTCGCTCGGCGTGTGGTCTCAGACGAGAGCTTCGACATCGGTCTCGAATCGAATTGTCGCTTCAGCGCGGGAGGCGCGCTCGAGCGCCTGCTCGCGACTCTCGCCGACGGCCAGGACTGCGCCGGCGCGGTCTGCGCCGCGGCGGAACTCCTCGAAGCGATGTCCCGGCCGGCGATAGATGCGGATACCGCGGATCCCTTCCTGTGCAAAGGCCTCCTCGATGCCCGTGACCTCGCGCAGCTCCCCGGGGGGCGGGACGAGGAAGCGGACGCAGGCGCCGCCGACGCGCGCGACGGGGGCAAGGTTCGTGGCGTGGATCTCCTCGCCGAGCGCAGCAGAGAGCGCAGCGCCGTTCAGATCGACTCCGAGCGCCACGCGGCAGAGCTCGGCGTCGTGACCGCCGCCGAGCCTTGCGGCGAGCTCGCCGACACGCGGCCCGTCCGGTCCGACGAGCACCTGGGTGTAGCTCGGCCCGTTCTCGATCCCCACTGCTGCCGCTGCAGCGGCAGCCGCCTCGACGACGGCGCCGATCTCGGCCGGTTCGAGCTCGCTCGGCCACGCATGCGTCAGCGCGACGCCGAAGGCCGGCAACGGCGCGGTCAAGCGATCGGTCACCGTGAGCGGATAGAAGTGGGCGCCGGCCGAGAAGGCGTTGACGGTCACCTCGATACCGGCAACATGCTCCTCGACGAGCAGCGTTGCCGAGCGGGACGCGTCGAGCGCGACGCGCACGGCCTCGGCGACGTCCTCCGCAGCACGAACGAGCGTGAGCCCGCGCTGACCCTGGCGGTCGGGGGCTTTGATCACGCAGGGGAAGCCGATTCGCTCGGCGGCGGCAGTCGCTTCCTCCGCGCCGGAACAGATCTCGTACGCGGGCTGCGGCACCCCGGCATCGGCGAAGCGCTCGCGCTGGCGCAGCTTCGACGTGGACAGCGCCGCCGTCTCCGGCGAGATCGGGTGCGGCAGCCCCAGCCGTTCCGCAATCCGTGCCGAGATCGCCACCGGCCAGTCGATGCCCGGCGCGATCAGCCCGTCGACACGCTCTGCGCTTGCGAGCCGCTCGATCCCGGACTCGTCCTCCGTCGAGACGATCGCGCGCCGGTCGGCGTAGCGAAAGCCCGGAGCGGACGGATCGCGGTCGAGCGCGATCACATGCAGCTCACGCGCACGCGCCGCGGCGAGCAGGCCCAGCTGGGCCGGCCCGGCACCTAGGACGAGGAGACGCTTGCCCCGGTCTCGCTCTGAAGGATCCCCCGCCACCACACCTCATTTTCGCGGTACCACGCGATGGTGCGCGCGAGACCTTCCTCGAACGACGTGCGCGCCCGCCAGCCGGTCAGACGCTCCATCTTGTCCGTCGAGCCGATGTGCCGGTCGACCTGTCCCAGTCGCTCGGGCACGAACGTCCTCAGCGACGACGGCTTCCCGAAAGCCTCGAGCACCGCATCCGCTATGTCCGTGACCGAGATGTCGATGCCCGTGGCCACGTTGAGCACCTCGCCCGCCACGTTCTCGAGCGGTGCTGCGATCACGGCCTCGATCGCCTCGGCGTCGTCGTCCACGTAGAGCCAGTCGCGGCTCGCATGGCCGTCGCCGTGGATCGTCAGGGGAAGATCCTGCAGAGCCTGCGTGATGAAGCGCGGCACGACCTTCTCCGGATGCTGGCGCGGGCCGTAGTTGTTGAAGGGCCGCACGATCACGACCGGCAGCCCGTACGTGACGTAGTACGAGTAGGCGAGACGGTCCGCTCCTGCCTTCGTCGCCGCGTAAGGGCTCCGGGGGTTGAGCGGATGCTCCTCGTCCATGGGCGCGGACTCGGCCGTGCCGTAGACCTCGCTCGAGGAGAACAGGATGAACCGCTCCACCGGAGCCTCGCGAATCGCGTCGAGCAGGATCTGCGTGCCCTCGACGTTGGTCGTGACGAATTCACGCGCGCCTTCTTCGATCGACTTCTCGACGTGCGATTCGGCGGCTGCGTTCACAATCACGTCCACCTCGGCGACGATGTCGCGCACGAGCTCGGCGTCGCGGATGTCACCCTGCACGAAAGAGAGCCGCTCGTGGGACATGGCGCCGTCGAGGTTGTCGATATTCCCGGCGTAGGTGAGCGCGTCGAGGGACACCACCTCATACGGCGTCTTCGCCAGCAGGTGGTGGATGAAGTTGGACGAGATGAACCCCGCCCCTCCGGTTACAAGGACGCGCTTGGCCACGGCGGAAGACTACGGGTTTGAGCCGCAGGCCCTTCGGGGGAGGGGGTGAGTGAGTCTCCCGAGACCCAGGAGCATGGCCAGAGATTTCCAATCCACTCCGGTGCGGGTGGTGATCGTCGACGATCACCGCCTGTTCGTCGATGCGTTGGCGCTGTTGCTCGGTCACGACGACCGGTTGACGGTGATCGGGACGGCAGGCGACGGCCGCACCGCCATCGAGCTCGTCGCGAGCGAGCAGGCCGAGGTCGCGGTGATCGACGTGCGCATGCCGGAGATCGACGGCCTCGAGACGGCGAGGCGCCTGCGGAAGCGCAGCCCGGAGACGCGGGTGATCCTGGTTACCGGTCTCGACGAGCCACAGCTCGCCGAGCAGGCGCGCGAAGCCGGTGCGGTCGCCTTGCTGACGAAGGGCGCGTTACACGACGAGCTGAAGGAAGCGATCCTGGCCGCGGCGCGCTAACCGGGCGAAAGCTGCGCTTCTGCTCAGCCCACGGACAAGGGCCTGCCTAGCCGTCACTGCCCCTCTCGATCTTCTTTCCTGCCGGCGAGAGCGCGTCCCAGCCTCCACCGAAGTCCTGCAAGCCTTCGCCATTGGTCTGACCAGACTTGGTGTCCAGGAGGTACCGGTACAGCGGATGGCCCGCGTAGGTCACCTGCCGAGCCCCGTTTGCCCGCCGGATCGTGCCGAGCAGCGAGGTCTTCACACCCTGGCCCGCAATCGGCTTTCCGTGGGTGATCACTGGCGGCCAATACATCGCGCAAGCACCCGAGCATGCGCTGTGGCCGCGCTTGTCCTTCTCGAACAAATAGAGCGTGCGACCACGGCCGTCGACGATGATCCTTCCGAGCGACGAACTGGCAGCAGAAACTCGCGTGCCGCTCTGGGAATCGGTCGCTGCAAGTGCTCCGCTCAGCCCGGCGAGTGACACCAGCGCAGACAACGGCAAAGATGATGGGAAAAACTCTCTTCACGATTCCATTCCTTTCCTTTTGATAGCGACTGTTCGGAGTACGGGCTCTTCCCGCAATCGGATTGATCGGCGGCGTTTCGCCTGATGCCCTGGTGGCTCTGGTCGCTGCTCGGAGTTGTGGTGCTGGCCGCCGTCTGGGCGGCCTTCCTCGTCTGGCTCGTCGCTGTTGGCCGCCGTGAGGACGCTCGTGTGGTCGCGACGCTCATCCCCGATTGCATCGTCCTAGTGACTCGGCTCGCCCGAGAACCGCGTGTTCCGCGCCGCCGCAAGCTGCTCCTGCTCGCCCTCGTCGGGTACCTGGCAATGCCGCTCGATCTTGTCCCCGATTTCATTCCAGTCGCCGGGCAACTCGACGATGCGATCATCGTGGCGCTCGTCCTCAGAAGCTTCGTCCGCTCCAGCGGTGAGGAGCTGATCCGCGAACTGTGGCCGGGGCCACAACGGTCAGTTGAATTGATCCTCCGGCTCGCCGTCGGGCGAACCTGAGCGGACTACTTGGAGCGCAGCAAGCTCGCGAAGCTGCGCTTCGCGCGGTTAGAGCTCGCGGTCGATGGTGTAGATCGGGCGGCCTTCGACGTCGCGCTGGATGCGGCCGAGGTACTCGCCGATCAGCGCGAGGATGAATCCCTGGATGCCGAGGACGGAAAGGACTGCTACGCCGCCGAACAGCGGCCCCGGGAAGTTCGACTCGTCGATCCAGAACACGACGCCGTAGATGCCGAGCCCTAACGCGATCAGCGACGACACGGCACCGAGGAGCACACCGATCCACTGGATCGGCTGCGGCCAGAACCCCGCGAGAACGTGGAGTGCCGTGCGCGTAAGGCGAAGAGGCGAATAGCGCGACGGTCCGTGACGCGGCGCATGGGCGACGTCCACCTCGATCACGCTCGCCCCGCCGGAGAGAATCAGAGCCTTCGTGAACTTCTGCTTGCCGATCGAGCCGAGCATCGGCTCGACCGCTTCGCGGCGGTACGCGTTGAAGGCGCACCCGAAGTCCGAGATCGGCACGCCCGTGAAGCGGCGGAGCATGCCGTTGATCACGCGCGACGGTACGGAACGGCCGACCGGATCCTTGCGCGCACGGCGACGGCCGCTTGCGACGTCGTTGCCGGCCTCGACCGCCTCGACCAGCCGCGGGATGTCCTCCGGTTGGTTCTGCAGATCGCCGTCCATCGTCACCACCACGTCGCCGCGCGCACGCGACAGGCCGGCGTGCATCGCAGGATGCTGTCCGAAGTTGCGCTTGAACCGCACCGCACGCACGCGGGGATCGCCACCGTGCAGGCGCTCCAACGCTGCGAAGGTGCCGTCCGTCGAACCGTCGTCGACGAAGATCAGCTCGAACGTGCGTGGGCCGGAATCGAGCGTCGCAACGGTTCGTCTGTAGAGCTCGTCCACCGACGCCACCTCGTTGAACAGAGTGACGACGATCGAGACGTCGGGCGCCGGAAGGTCCGCGTCGGTGACGCCTCGTGTCTCCAGCGCTTCGGTGCCTGACATGACCAGAGAATAGTGCGTGCCGGGATCACTCATTCGAGGGACGCCCAAGGCGCCTGCCAGGACGAAAGCTGAAAGACATGCCTGCGGCAGCTCTCCATCGACGCCTGCTCGTCGTGACGGCGATCGGGCTGTACGCCCTCGTCCTGTTGACCTTCCTGCTCTTCGAGGTCCCGGGCCTCGGCCTCGGGCACTTCTTCTACATCCCGGTCGCACTGCTCGCGCTCGCCGGCGGTACCCGCATCGGGCTCCTGGCCGGCGTGATCGCAGCGGGGCTGTACGCACTAGCGATCGCCCTGACCCCGCGCCTGCCGACGGCCGACATCCTCACCGCCGCGACTGCAATCCGCCTGATCACGTACTCCTCGTGCGGCGTCCTCGTCGGCTGGTTCGCGAACCAGCACCGCGGCCACGTCGAACAGCTCCGCGAGCGCGCAGAACGGGACTTCCTCACGGGCTTCTTCAATACGCGGATGTTCGACGAGGTTCTGGCAAGGCGCTGCAGCTCGGCGCAACCGTTCCTGCTTGTCCTCGGGGACATGGACAACCTCAAGCTGGTCAACGACACGCACGGGCACACCGCGGGGAACGCGGAGCTCCGACGGCTCGCAACCACGCTGTCGGCAGCGGTCGGGCCTGACGACGAGCTCGCCCGGGTCGGGGGAGACGAGTTCGCGATCCTGACTTCGACGCCCGTGGAAAGGGCCGGCGCGTTCTGCGCGGAGCTGCGAGCCGCACTCGCGGCGGAAGACATCCACATCACCTTCGGGTGGGCGGCATCGCCCGAGGACGGCTTCGGCGCGCTCGAGTTGTTCCACAAGGCCGACGATCGCCTCTACGCCGCCAAGTTGATCCAGCGCAACCACCACGTCGTCGAGCAGCTGACCCGAGCGGCGGCTGCGCCGCTCGGGTCCAACTAGCTCCTAGGCGGCTTCGGCCAGCGGTTCGGCGTTGACGGCGCCGGCCTCGGCGCCAACTCGTGGCTTGCCGATCGCAAAAGCCGCGATACCACCGAGCAGGACGACGCCCGCACCGATCCAGACGGCGGCATTCATTCCGTTGACGAACGTCTCGTGCGTCCGGTAGCCGCCGTACGACGAGAAGACCGAGGCGAGCACTGCCACGCCGAACACGCCTCCGAGCTCACGGATCGCATTGTTCGCGCCGGATGCCTGACCTTGCTCCACGGGCTTCACCGAGGAGAGGACGACGTTGGCGACGGGCGCCCAGAACATCGCCATCCCGATGCCGGACACGGCGAACGGAGCAACCAGCTGCCAGTAGGGCGTGCTCGGGGTCGAGAGAGCTGCGATCGACCCCAGCCCGGCCGCCTGAAACGTCAGGCCGACTCCCATGAGCCGATGTCCGCCGATCCGGTCAGAGAGAGCACCGGCGACCGGCGCGACGAACAGCGGCATGATCGTCCACGGCAGGATGCGAACGCCGCTTCCGAGCGGGCTGTAACCCTGGACGATCTGGAAGAACTGGCTCAGCAGGAAGATCGAGCCGAACATGCCGAAGAACATGAACAGAGACGCGACGTTCGCGAGTGCGAAGGCGCGATTCTTGAAGAAACGCATCGGCAGCATCGGCTCGTCCACGCGGAGCTCCCAGAGGATGAAGAGCGCGAACACGATTGCGCCGCCGGCGAGCGCCGCGAGGATCTCGGGCGATGCCCAGCCCAGTCCGTTGCCGCGGATGAGACCCCACACGATTCCGGTCAAACCGATACTTGCGAGCACCACACCCGGCAGGTCGAGCTTGGTGGCCGGCCCGTGTGACTCGTTCAGACGGCGAAGCGCAAGCGGGATCAGGGCGATGCCGATCGGAACGTTGAGCCAGAAGATCCAGTGCCACGAGATACCGCTCACGACGGCGCCACCGACGACCGGGCCGAGCGCGACAGCCAGGCCGGCGATGCCGCTCCAGGCGCCGATGAAGGCGCCACGGCGGTTGGCCGGCACGCCCGCGCTCAGAATCGTCAGCGTCAACGGCGTGATGATCGCGCCGCCCGCACCCTGAGCCGCACGCGCTGCGATGAGTGCACCGGCAGTCGGCGCAAGCGCAGCTGCCGCCGACGAGACGGTAAAGATCGCGAGACCGATCACGAGCATCCGGCGTCGCCCGAACCGGTCGCCGAGCGCGGCTCCGGTGAGGAGGAGCACCGCGAACGTGAGCGTGTACGCGTTGACCGTCCACTCGAGGCTCTGGATCGTCGCGTGCAGGTCCTCGCGGATCACCGGCAGTGCCGTCGTGACCACGAGGTTGTCGAGGGTGGCCATGAACACCGCCACCGAGGTAATTGCGAAAGTCCACATCGTCCGTGACTTGGCGCTCATTGGTTCCTCCTTCGGGTCGCCTTATGCTTGTGAGTGGTCACTTACTTCAGGTTGAAAAAAAGACGCCTAGACGTCCTCGCGGCAGCCCTCGACGAGACGCTTGGCCCAGCCTTCGTCGGCGCCGAGGAGGTCTAGCGAGGCCATGACGTTCAGGAGCATCCCCTTGGCGAAGAAGCGGGAGACGCGATCCGGCGGCAGGCCCGAGACACGCTCGACGTACTCGACGAGCTCGCCGTAACCGGCACGCACGACCTCACGGATCTGAGGATCGTCCGCGGCCGCGTAGGCCTGCATCTGGGAACGGAGATAGGTCGGATCTGTTCCCAGGCGCTCGCCGTAGGCCTCGCCGATCGCGTGCAGCGCGTCCTCGCCCTTCAAGCCGGCCACCGCCGTCCGAAACATCTCGAGCGTTCCGCTCATGCAGCGTTCGATCGTGGCAATGAAGAGCTCTTTCTTCGTTCCGAAGAGGCGGAAGACGTAGGGCTGCGAGATGCCAACGGCCCTCGCGATCGCCTCCGTCGAGCCGCCCTCAAAGCCATGAGCGGCGAACTCGGCCAGGGCCGCCTCCAGAATCTGCTCGCGGCGCTCTTCGGCGCTTCTTCGCTCTGTGACTGCCATGGAAGTAAGTTAGCGATTACTCACTAACTTGTCAAATCACTTCCGCAGCAGGGCCATCCCCCGGGCGAGCCGCACGGGTTCTCGCCTCTCCTGCGCGGCAAAGCGACCGAAGGCGTCCGTCGAGTTCACGTCGTCCGAAACCAGTACGCCGCCCGCCCGCAGAGCGGGCCACGCGGCATTGAACTCGAACCACATGCAGTCGAACGAGTGCTCGCTGTCATGCATGAACGTGTCCACCGTGCCGAGCCGCTCGAGCAGTGGCGGGAGCTCCTCCTGGCTGCGGCCCAGGATGAGCGTCCAGCGCTCCTTCAGCGGCGGCGGGATCAGCCAGCCCGGCTCGGACCCCGGCGGGATTCCGGCACGCCCCTCGCCCTCGAAGAACGTCCCGGCCTCGTACTCGCGGCCGACCTCGCGTGGCAGGTCGATCGAGTGCAGATGCCCGGTCCCGTTCGCCTGCAATGCAAGCAGCGAGAACGCGGTCGAGAACCCGTTCGCGACACCCGTCTCGACGACCACTTCCGGCCGCTCCGAGCGCAGCAACGCGTAGAGGTAGGCCCCCTCCGTGTAGCCGATCGCGCCGAGCGAGTGCCCCGATGCGGCAACGGCCTCGTGATGCTCACGGCCCTTCGCGAGCAGGTGCTCCATCAACCCGCTGCCGCGCACTTCTCCCTCGTAGGCGGCGAGCACGTCCCGGCCGCCCAGAAAGCCCGAGACCTCGTCGCGGATCCGGCGCCGCTCCAGGGCCGGGCCTGGATGGCGCACATCGCGAACAGCGCGGTACAGGCGTCGTTTCAACCCGGCGGACAAGGCCGCGGATCGTATCGTTGGGCTCCTGGACACCCGCGTCCTTCATCTCCCCGTGAACCTCGCCGGCACCGGCTGGGCCCACGTGAACGCCTTGCGCCGCAAGGGCGTCGACGCACGGCTACTCGTCTTCTGGCCGCAGAAGTGGCGGCCCGAGGAGTACGACATCAACCTCGACCTGCCACGCCAGGGACTCCTGCGCCAGCAGGCCGTTCAGTGGCGCGCCCTGGCGCGCTACCTCCCGCAAACGGACATCTTCCACTTCTACTTCGGCAAGACGCTCGTCCCGAAGTCGCTGAACATGCCGATCCTGCGCGCTGCGCGGAAGAAGTCGGTGATGCACTTCCTGGGCGACGACATTCGCGGCAAGTCGCTCGACGAGCTCGAGTACCGCAAGAAGTTCGACGCCTGGATCGTCGGCTCGTACGCGGCGACGCGGTGGGTGCCGGACGCGACAGCAGTGATCCCGCCGGGGCTCGATCTCCGCGACTACGTGCCCGTTCCGGCTGTCGAACGCGAGCGGCCGCTCGTCGTGCACGCACCGTCGGACCTCGAGAAGAAAGGGACGCGGCACGTCATCGAGGCCTGCGCGCAGCTGCCGGTCGATCTCGACGTCGTGCACGGAGTGCCGCACGAGGAGGCGGTGGAACGGTTCAAGCGCGCGGACATCGTCGTCGACCAGATGCACTACCTCTGGCACGGCGTGTTCGCGATCGAGTCGATGGCGTACGGCAAGCCGGTCGTGACACACCTCGATCCCGAGGCGGTCGAGCAGACTGAGAAGGCGTTCGGGTTGAAGGTGCCGATCGTCTCCGCGACGAAGGACGACCTCGTGGAAAAGCTCAGCCCTCTCGTCGAGTCGTTCGAGCTGCGCAAGCGGCTCGGGGAGGAAGGCCGCGCCTATGTGGAGCGCGTCCACGACCTCGAGAAGGTCGCCGACCGCTTCATCGAGATCTACCGCTCCATCCTTTGACGATGCTCACTCGGCTCAAAGAGCTCCTCCGCCATTCCGCGATCTACGGGCTCGGCTCGATCGTCGCTCGAGTGCTCGGCGTTCTGCTGCTTCCGCTCTACACCCGCTATCTCTCGCCGAGCGACTACGGGCTGATCGAGACACTCGTCGCGCTCTCGGCGCTGTTGACCGCGCTCGTTGCGCAAGGGATGAAGAGCGCGTTCTTCCGCTTCTACTTCGACTCGCCGGAAGTCGAGCGCCGGCACCTCGTCGTGCGCACCGCGTTCTGGTATGTCATGGCCGCGTCCACGGCCGTTCTGGTGGCGGCGATCGTGCTCTCGTCGCAGATCTCGTGGCTGCTCTTCGACACGCACGGACACCGTGGCCTCGTGATCGCGGCGTTTATCGGCCTCTGGGCAGCGCTCAACTACGAGCAGATGACGTCGCTCTTCCGCGTGGAACAGCGTTCGACGGCGTACGTCGCCGCGACGTTGACGAACGTTGCGATCACGATCACCGCGACGATCCTCCTCGTGGTCGTGTTCGACAAGGGCCCGCTCGGCGTCCTCGTCGGAAACTTCACCGGGACGCTGATCGTGTACGCGGCACTCTTGCTCTACAGCCGTCATGCGCTCGGGCTGCAGTTCGACCGCCCCCTCTACCGCGCGATGAACCGATTCGGACTTCCACTCGTCCCTTCGGCGGTGGCGCTCTGGCTGACGAACTTCAGCGACCGCTTCTTCCTGATCAAGCTCGCGGATGCGCACGAGGTCGGCCTTTACTCGATCGGCGTGCGCATCGCGTCCGCGATCGTCTTACTGTTGACGGCGTTCCGGATGGCGTGGCCCGCGTTCGCGTACTCGATCGAGGACGACCGCGAGGCACAGCGCACCTACAGCTTCGTCCTCACGTACGTCGTCTTCGTCTGTTGCTGGCTCGCCCTCGCGCTTGGATTGCTCGCGCCCTGGATCGTGAAGCTGATCACGACGGAGCCCTTCTATCCGGCCCAGAACGTCGTCGCACCGCTCGCGTTCGGCGTTGCGGCCTTCGGTGCTTACGTCGTCGTGCAGATCGGAACCGGCCGCGCGCGCCAGACCCGTTCGAACTGGGCGGTGACCGGCGCCGCCGCCGTGGTCAACGTGGCGCTGAATCTGGCACTGATCCCGTCGTATGGCCGGATGGGCGCGGCGATCGCGACGGTCGTCTCCTACACGCTGCTCTTCGTGGGGATGGCCTGGCGCGCGCAGCGCGTCTTCCCGGTGCCGTACCAGTGGCGGCGGGTCGCGACGCTCGGGCTGGCGGCGGTCGGCCTCACCGTGATCGGGAAGGTCCTCGACGTGCCCCTCGCCGTGGCCCTGGCGCTCACAGCGGCGTTCCCGCTGGTGCTGTTGCTCCTGGGCTTCTACCTGCCGGCCGAGAGGCAGCGGTTGCGCCGGTTGTGGCCTATCCTGGGACGGTGAGCATCCTGGCCGCGATCCTCGTCGTCGCCTCGACCTCGCTGCACATCACCGTCTGGCCCGACGGCATGGCGCAACCGGCCAAGAAGGTCTACACGCTCAAGTGCGCACCGGTCGGTGGAACGCTGCCGAAACGCGCCGCTGCCTGCACGAAGCTGTTGCGATTCGATCGGCCGTTCGCACCGACTCCGAGGGGGACGGCCTGCACGATGATCTACGGCGGCCCTCAGGAAGCGCTCGTCACGGGGGGCTTCCGCGGGAAGCTCGTCCGCGCCCATTTCAGCCGCAAGGACGGTTGCGAGCTCGCTCGCTGGAACCGCCTCCAGTTTCTCTTTCCGGGCGCCTCGGCGAACAGCCGCTGAGACGACCGCAGTAGCATCGCCGCTTCGATGCGTGACATCACGGTCCTCATCACGGCTTCGGGCGCGCCCGGGACCGCGGCGCTCCTGCGAGCGCTGCGCCTGAACGGCGAGCGGGGTGTGCGCATCGTCGGCACCGACATGTCGCCGCAGGCGCTCGGCCGCCACTTCTGTGACCGCTTTTACGTCGTCCCGCCCGGCCACGACCCTCACTTCGCGGACGCCATGCTCGATGTCGTACGCCGCGAGAACATCGACGCCGTCCTGCCGCAGTCTTCCCATGACCTCCAGGGGCTCGCCGACGCGCGCGAGCGGTTCATGGGCACGACGGTGATGGTGTCCCCGCCGGAGGCGGTCCGAACTGCGAACGACAAGGCGGAGACGTACGCGTTGCTCGAGCGCCTCGGCCTGCCCGCGCCCGCCTGGCGCAGAGTGAGCGGCGGCCGGGCCCTCGCCCTCGCGGCGGAGGAGCTCGGCTACCCCGAGCGCCCGGTCTGCTTCAAGCCGGTGTTCAGCTCGGGCTCACGCGGCTTTCGCATCCTCGACGCAACCATCGACCGCGCGAAGCAGCTGCTCGAGGAGCGCCCCGGCAACGTCGCCATGCGGCTCGACGACGTGCTGGCACTCCTGCCCGAAGAAGGCGGGCCGGACCTGCTCGTGATGGAGCTTGCGCATGGTCGCGAGCGGACCGTGGACGGGATCGCACGCTCCGGTCAGGTTCTGCTCGGCCATGCAAAGACGCGCGAGTCGATGCGGGCCGGCCTCGCGATGTATTTCGAGACCCTCCAGGACCACTGGCTCATGGAAGTGGCCCAGCGCATCGTCGCCGAGCTCGGGATCGAGTACTTCTTCAACATCCAGCTCGTCGGAGACAAGGTGATCGAGATCAACCCGCGCATCTCCACGATCGTCTACCAGGAAGACCTGAACCTCCCGTACCTCGGCATCAAGAGTGCGCTCGGCGAGATCTCGCGTGAAGAGCTGATGCAGTTGAGCGCGCAGGCTCGTCCGACGCGGCGCGCGCTCCGCTACTTCGATCAGGTCGAATGGGACGAGACGAGCTCGGCGGCCGGAACACATCTGCCGCCGCGCTCCTGGACTCCGTCCAGCACCCTCGAGTAGAGCCGGTCCCACCCGCCCGAGGTCACGGGGTCGAAGCGGTCCGGGTGCCAGAGAACGGCGAACGCGCCACCGTGCTCGGCCGCCCAGTCGAGCAGTCGCATGAGCTGCGGCTCGGCGCGCTTCGCAGCCAGACCGAGATAGCGCTCTTCCGCGAGCGTCGCGTCCATCGCGGCGAGCGGGATCTCGACGAGGTCGAGCGGCGCGTCCTGCTCGAAGTTCCAGGGACGGAACGGCCGCGCGATGCCGGCGCGAAAGCCAACTGCATCCGGAAACCCGAGCGTCGTGTCGTAGCGGAGGCCGGCGGCCGCGAGCGGAGCGAGGTTGCGGTGCGGATCGACGCGGAGGTAGTGGTAGCGATGGCCGCTGATCGGGCCGGCGAGCGCCTCGAGCTTTTGCTTCTCCGCAGCGAGACGGACCGGGTCGTCGGCGGCGGCGTAGCTGCCGTGCAGGCCGACCTCGGCACCGGCACCGAGCAGCGTCTCGACGAGCCGCGGCCGCAGGCGGCTGTACTCCTCTGGTGCCGCACCGTCATGCGGGTCGTGATGGCTCGCGATCACGTAGAACGTCGAGCCGGTCGCGCCGCGGCGGCGCTCCTCCGCGACGATCTGCTCGAAGCGCCAGTTCGGGTCGGTGCCGCGAGCCCGATGCAGCGGCATGGTCGCAAGGCCGCTCGCTTCGCGCATTGCGGGCCCGAAACGCGCCCGGCGGACGTTGTGCTTCAGCCGTGCAGCCGCACCGCGCAGACCGATGCGCGTCCAGCGCCACGGCGAATCGACGTCGTGCGTCAGCGCAACCGTGAAGCGCGGGCCGTCGTCTGGAGCTACGCCGAGCCTCCGTCGCAGTCGCTCGAGCGGCGGGTCGAGCGGGTCGAGGCACGACCACTCCGCGCGGAAGCGCGCATGCTCGTCACGTGGGCCCGCTCTCTCCTCGACACGAGCGAGATGGAAGAAGCCTTCTGCGACGTCGTCGCCCTCGGGGCGCTCGCCGCGCTCGACTTGCTCCCACGCGTCCGCGTCGTACGGCAGGTCGTCGCCGAAGCCGACATTCGTCGCGCCGATCGAATCCAGCACCCAGCGCGCACGGCGCTCGACGGCGGGCGGAATCATCGAAGCGCGCTCCGCACGACGCGCGCGAGATGGACGGCGGCGGGCTTCGGGTCGTCGCGCGCGAAGACGGCGTCGACATACGGAGGTCGCTGGAAGGCCGGGGTCTCACCCGGCATGAGCGTGATCGCCCAGCGCTTGCCTTCCCCGTGCATGACGGCTTCCTTCGGCGTGTCGCCAACGAGGTCCGCATACGCAATCTGCGGAAAGTCGATACCGCATGCCGCTGCAAGCGAATGCCATTGCCACAGGCGCGGATTGATCTCCATCAGTTTGAACTTGCCGTCGCGTGGATCGCGCTTGAACTCCACTTGCGAGAGACCGACGTACTCGAACGCGGCCAGTAGACGCAGGGCTGCATCGACGGCGTCCTGTACCCAGACGGCCTCGCCGACGCGACAGGTGCCGATCACCGGCGGCGTCTGCCGCAGCTTCCGGCCGGAGAAGACGCCGAGCACGCGGCCGTCACGCGCCAGGTAGCTGCCGACGGTGTAGAGCGTGTCGTCGCCGCCGGGAATGAGCTCCTGCACCATCGGCCCGAACTCCTCGGCGCGCGCGTAGGCGTCCCCGACTTCGTCCAGCGTCTCGCAACGGAACGACTGCCGGCGGAAGCGGTACTTGAAGCCGACGTGATCCTCCGGCTTGAGGAGCACCGGCAGACCCAGCTCGGCGGCGGCCGCACGTGCCTCGACAGCGTTGTGGGGGTAGCGCGTCTCGGGTACGTCGACGCCGGCGGCCAAGGCTCGGTCGAGTTGTTCGCGCTTGCTCTGCACCCGCTCGAGAATCTCCCAGACGGGAAACGGCGCGTGTACCTGGAGGTCGCCGAGGTGCTGCGCGATCAGGTTCAGCTGCCCGTCGTGCGTCGGAAAGACGACGACCTCACCGAGTGCGCGGATCGACGCGACGAACCGAGTCGGATCGGCGTGCGCGTCGGCGCTGACGAACGGTTCCGCGTAGCGCGAGCGGAATCCGAGCGCGCTCGGACGGTGATCGACGGCGAGCACCCGGATGCCCGCGCGTCCGAGCGAGCGGATCGCCGCGAGCCCGTTGACCCAACCCACGTCGACGACTGCGGCCGGAAGACTCATCGCGCCGATTCTGCCGAGCAAAGGCAGGTTGACCTCCAATCGTCAGCCATTGGACACACTCCGCGTCACACTTCGCTGCGACACTATTAGCGCGGTTTCCAGCCCTTTTGTCTCATCGCGACATGTCTTGGGGTCTGACCCCGGAACATGGCCAGTTGGGACAGAGAGCTCTCGTAAGCTTCACCCCTTGGCGAAGATCGTGGTCACCGGCGCAAGTGGGAAGGCCGGGCGGGCGGTCGTCCGCGCTCTGCTGGAACACGAGCACGACGTCCTCGCGGTCGACGTCGTGTCGCCCGCAGAATCGACTGCGCCTCTTCTACTCGCCGACCTGACCGACTTCGGCCAGACCGTCGAGTCCCTCGCCGGCGTCGACGCCGTTGTTCACCTCGCCGCAATTCCCGCGTCCGGGATCCACACCGAAGCGACCACGTTCCGGACGAACATGCTCAGCACGTACAACGTCTTCGAGGCGGCTCGCCTCCTCGGCCTGCGCCGCGTCGTCTGGGCGTCGAGCGAGACGATCCTCGGCCTGCCGTTCGAGCGCGAGCAGCCGGCGTACGCACCGATCGACGAAGAGGCCCCGGCGTATCCCGAGTCGAGCTACGCGATCTCGAAGGTGCTCTCGGAGGAACTGGGCCGACAACTCCATCGCTGGAATGGCACGCCGTACGTTGCACTGCGCTTCTCCAACATCATGGAGCCACACGACTACGAACGCTTTCCGTCCTACTGGGACGACCCGAGTCTGCGCCGCTGGAACCTCTGGGGCTACGTCGACGCACGCGACGTCGCCGAGAGCTGCCGGCTCGCACTCGAAGCCGACGTGGGCGCCGAACACTTCATCGTCGCGGCGGCCGACACCGTCATGAACCGCCCGAGCCGCGAGTTGATGGCCGACGTGTTCCCGTCGGTGCCGTACCGGCCGACCGATGGCGACTTCGACTCGCTGCTCTCGACCCGGAAGGCACACAAGCTGCTCGGCTACGAGCCGCAGTGGTCGTGGCGCGACCACGTCGCCGACAGCTAGCGGAGGCTGTTCAGCTCCGCCAGGTCTTCCGCGGTCGGCTCCCATGCGGCCGCCTCGACGTTCGCGCGCACCTGCTCCGGCTTCGTCGCGCCGGCGATCACCGAAGCGATCACGGGCCGGGCGAGCAAGCCGCCGATCGCGACCTGCAGCAACGTGACGCCACGCTCCTGCGCGAATCCCTCCAGTGCCTCCAGGCGCTCGAACGTCTCGTCGGTGAAGACCGCTTCACGGTCCGACAGGCGCGTCCCCTCAGGACGCGGCTCGCCGCGTCGATACTTGCCGGTGAGCAGACCACTCGCCAGCGGGAAGTACGGCAGGACGCCGATCCCAAGACCTGCGCAGGTCGGCAGCAGCTCCGCTTCGGCTTCTCGCCGTAGGAGCGAGTACTCGTTCTGCGCGCTGACCGGCCGCGCAAAGCCGTGCTTGCGACACATCGCGTCGACCTCCTCGACCTGCGCCGCTTCGAGGTTCGAATGGCCGACGTAGCGCACCTTCCCGGCACGCACCAGCTCGTCGAGAGCGCCGAACGTCTCCTCGAACGAAGTGACGTTGTCGGGGGTGTGGTACTGGTAGAGGTCGATCACGTCGGTGCGCAGCCGCTGCAGCGACCCGTCGATCGCCTTGTGGATGTAGGCGCGTGAGCCCCGCGCCTCCGTCCCGTCGCCCATGTCGCCGCCGAACTTCGTCGCCAGCACGACTTTGTCGCGCCTTCCCTCGAGCACCTCACCGAGGAAGGACTCGCTGCCGCCCTTGCTGCCGTAGATGTCGGCGGTGTCGAAGAACGTGACACCGGCGTCGAGAGCCGCGTCCACAACGGCACGCGTTCCCTCGAGGTCGACCCTCATGCCGAAGTTGTTGCAGCCCAGGCCGACCACCGACACCTCGGGCCCTTCCTCGCCCAATCGCCGCGAGCGCATGGTCGGCCATGCTAGAGCTTCGGTGTGCGTTACCGCCGCCTCGGCTCCAGTGACCTCGAGGTCTCCGAGATCAGCCTCGGCTCCTGGCTGACCTTCGGCGGCGGGATCTCGAACGCCCAGGCAGAAGCATCTGTCTCCAAGGCGTTCGACGTCGGGATCAACTTCATCGACACGGCCAACGTCTATTCGAGCGGCGGCGCAGAGGAGTTCCTCGGCGAGGTGCTCGCCGAGCGGCCACGCGACTCGTACATCCTCGCAACCAAGCTCTACTTCCCGCTCAACGGCGATCGCGGCCTGTCACGCGAGCAGGTCTTCAAACAGATCGACGCCTCGCTCGCGCGACTGCGGACCGACTACGTCGATCTCTACCAGTGCCATCGCTACGACAAGGAGACGCCACTCGAGGAGACGATGGAGGCGCTGACCGAGGTCGTGCGGCAGGGCAAGGTCCGCTATCTCGGGTTCAGCGAGTGGACTCCCGATCAGATCCGCGCCGCGCTCGCCCTGGTCCCGGATGTCGAGAAATTCGTCTCGTCGCAACCGCAGTACTCGCTCCTGTACCGCGTCCCCGAACGTGAGGTGATTGCGCTCTGCAAGGAGAACGGCATCTCGCAGATCGTCTGGTCGCCTCTCGCCCAGGGCACGCTCACCGGGAAGTACAAGCCGGGCGAGGAGCCTCCGGCCGGGACCCGCGCGGCGTCGCAGCAGATGGGCTGGTCGATGGACCGCTTCCGCGACGACGACGTCCTCCGGGCGGTGCAGAACCTTGCCCCGATCGCCGAAGGGCTCGGGATCACCATGGCCCAGCTTGCGCTCGCCTGGGTGCTGCGCGAGGAAAACGTGGCAGCGGCGATCGTTGGAGCGTCGCGCCCGTCGCAGGTGGAGGAAAACGCGGCCGCCGCCGGGATCAAGCTCGACGCAGCAACTCTGCAGGCGATCGACGACGCCGTTGCCGACGTCGTCGTTCGCTAGTCAGTCTTCGCTCAGCTACGCGAGGCGCTTGCGCGCCTTCTGCACAGAGGGCAGCGCCGCCTTCGCCTTCGCCAGCGGCCGCGCCTTCAGCGCGACAGAGGCGGGCTTCGCCGAGATCGTGATCTCCTCGCCGGTCGCCGGATTACGGCCCTGGCGGGGCTTCGTCGCTTCCTTGACGCGGACGACCAGCTGCACGACGCCGCCGATCCGCACCTTCTCGGCATTGCCGAGCTCCTCGAGCACGATCTCCTCGAGGGCCGTGAGCGCAGCCTTGGCGTCGGCCTTGGTCAGGCCGCTGCGTTCGGCGACTTCACTGGTGAGTTGCGTCTGGGTCAGGGGCATTGGGCTCCTTCGGTTGTGGGCGAAATCACGTAGGGATTCAAGCGAGAGTGCCAGACGGACGCCGGAGGGCGTCAGGTAACGACCCGGTAAACCTCGAAAACCTCTGCAAACTCGCGGTTCACGTTGATGCCGTGGGTCCTGGCGACGTTCCGGATGTACTCGGGATCGCTGTAGCGACGGTGCTGCTGCGAGGCGTACTTCGACAGGGCGGCAACCTTCCTCTCGACGTGCGACTGCTGTAGCGCGAAGTAGGCCTGGTAGGCGAAGTCGAAGTTGTTCCAGGGGATCTCGTAGCCGAGGATCGTCGTTCGCTTGAACGCGCGCAGCCCTTCGGCCGCGATCACCTGATGATCCTGATGGATGTCGTGCAGGCTCGGCTGGAACACGGCATCGGGACGCCAGTCCTCCCAGAGCGCAACGAGGAGCTCGAGGATGTCCTGCCGGTGTTGGGGAAACGTCCGGACGTCGAAGTCGTGCACGGTCAGGTTCTCCGGGGAGATCCCGAGCTCGGAGGTCGCTTCCTTCACTTCCTGCGCCAGGGTGTCGGGCGGGAAGCCTTCCGGCAACGACCGCGTGGCGATCGAGAACGCGACGTAGCGGACTTCCGCTCCTTCCTCCACCAGCCGCGCCATCGTCCCGCCGGCGCCGAACTCGCCGTCGTCGGTATGGGGCGCCAGGACGAGAACTCGCTGCCAGGCTCCGATCACGCGGCCCTTCCTATCACGACCCCCGTAGTCTTGTCCCTCATGCCCCACGGCGACCTGGCTCAGCTGTCCGCGGTGATCGGTGGGCTGGGGGCGGCGGCGATGCTCCTTTCGCGCACGCGCGCGCAGCTCCTAGCCGGCCTGGCTGTGACCGCGGCAGGCGAGGCCGGCCTCGCGGCGGCTCTCATCCCGGGTACCGATCTCAAGCTGCTCGTCAGGCCTACGAGCCACGCCGCCGCCCTCGCGGTCGGCGTTCTCGTCGTCGGGGCTGCCGCAGCGGCACTCGCTCGGTACCCGGCGATCGTCCCGGTCGCCCTGCTCGCGGTGGCGCCTTTCCGGATCTCGGTCTCGATCGGATCGCAGAAGGCTTATCTGCTCCTGCCGCTGTACGTCGTCGTCGCGGCCGCAGCCTTGGCACTCCTGATTCGCGCCGTCCGAGGCGACATCGGCAGGTCTCTCCCCCCGCTGCTTGCGGTCCCAGCCGCGGCGTTCGTCGCCCTCGCGGGGATCTCGCTTCTCTGGACCCGCGACCTGCGACAGGGCACGATCGAGCTCCTCTTCTTCCTGTTCCCGTTCTCGGTGCTCGTGGTCACCGTCGCACGCTCGCCTTTTCGTCCATGGCATCCACGTGCACTCGCGGCGACTCTGGTTGCGCTGGCCGGACTCTTTTCCGCGGTCGCAATCTTCCAGCGCCTGACGCACGGACACCTGCTCGCGGGGGACGTCGAGCGCGCCAATGCGTACACGACGTACTTCCGCGTCACGTCGCTCTTCAAGGATCCGAGCATCTTCGGCCGGCACGTCGTGATCGCGATCGCCGTCCTCCTCGTCGCGGTCTGGCTCGGGCGGATCGGCTTCTGGGCGGGCGCCGCACTGATCGCCTTTCTCTGGACAGGGTTGCTCTTCTCGTATTCGCAATCGAGCTTCGTCGCGCTCTTCGCCGTCAGCGTGGCGGTGTCGTTCGTACTGGGCGGACCGAGGATGCGACGTGTGCTGCTCGTGGGCGGCGCAGCGTTCGTCATCGCAGGAGCGGTCTTCGTCGCCGCCAACGCGGTCAACGACTCCGCGCGCCAGGCCACGAGCGGCCGCACGCGCCTCGCAAGAGTGACGTGGGTCGTCTTCACGAATCATCCACTCGCCGGCGTCGGGATCGGCGGCCAACCGCAGGCGAGCAAGGACGAGGCCAACACGCAGCTATCGGCAAAACGTGATCGTTCGCACACGACGCCCCTGACCGTCGCAGCGGAGCTCGGCATCATCGGCCTGCTCGCCTACGCTGCACTGCTCGCCGGCGCTTCGCGGCTCCTCTTCCTGCTCACCGGCCTGAACCGCGCGCTGGGAGTGGGGGCAGCCGCGGTCTTCCTCGCCCTGTTCGTGCACTCGCTGTTCTATGCGGGCTTCTTCGAGGACCCGATCGTCTGGGGAGTGATGGCGCTCGCCGCGTGGGCCTGGGTCGCTCTTTCGCGGATGGAGCCGCCGCCAGGCCCGCAGAGCCCGGTCACGAAAATCACCGAGCCGGCGCAGGACGGCTCACCACGAACGACTGCCGAGCTCCAACCGCAGGCTCCGCTGGCAGACTAGTTCGGCCCGGTGCGCCGTCGGATCCTTCTCATCGTGGCTGTCGTCGTGCTGCTCGTCGCGGGCGCCGGCGCGGCCTATTTCCTCAAATCGCGTGAGCGACCGGGCGGAAAGCTCGACACGAAACTGAACGGCGTGTCCGCGTCCGTCGCAACGAACGCGACGGAGCCGATCCAGCCGAAGCGGAAGAAGGGCTCCCACGTCGTCGACGACAAACGCTGCTGGGACAACTTCGGCGGCAACCCCGCCCGAACGCTGTCGCGACCCGGGATCGACATCGGCCTGCCGCTGCGGCACTTCTGGGTCGTCGGCCTCCGCAGCTACATCGAGTACCCGCCGAGCTACTGCAGCGGGATTCTCTACGTGAACACCTTCGGCGGCCGCACGGTCGCGCTCGACTCCCACAACGGCCACAGAATCTGGCAGCGCTTCGGGGCGAAGAAGCCCTCGACGCCCGCGATCGCCGGCGGACGTCTGATCGTGAGCTCGCACGACGGCCGCGTCACGGCGTACAACCGCTACAACGGCCAGCTGCTCTGGCGCCTGAAGGTCAACGCGAAGATCGAGTCCTCGCCGGTCGCGATCGGCCGTGTCGTCTACTTCGGCGCGACGGATGGACGGTTGTTCGCCGTCTACGTGCGCACCGGCCGCGTCAAGTGGGCGTACGACACGGGCGGGAGGATCAACTCGAGCCCCTCGATCTCCGGCAACCGCATCTTCGCCACCACCTACGCGGGCTCGATCTTCTGTTTGCGCGTAAGCGACGGGCACAAGATCTGGAACAGGTATTTCCGCCGCGACGTGCTGCGTTACGAGAGCTTCTACGCGAGCCCGTCGACCGACGGGCAGCGGGTCTTCACGATCGCGCGGTCAGGGAAGATCTACGCCGTCTCGGCGAGCAGCGGCCACCTGATCTGGACTGCGCAGGTCGGCGGCCTGGGCTACTCCACGCCGGCAATCGCCCACGGCCGGGTCTTCATCGGTGGATTCGACGGGGGCCTGCGCGCGTTTCGCGCCAGCAGCGGGCAACTGTTGTGGCGCCGGAACCTGCACGGCCGGATTCTCGGCGGCTCGTTCGTGGCGGGCAACCTCGTCTTCACGTCGACGCTCGCGGCCCGGACGTTTGCGATGCGAGTTTCGGACGGCAAGATCCTCTGGCGGTTGGCGCATCGGGAAGTACTCGCCGGGAATCGTCACCGAACGTCACTACTTCTTCACGCTCAACGGGATCGTGATGGCGTGGCACGCGCGGCGCAGCCCGCAGATCCTCGCGCTCCGGCACGCCAAGCAACGGCAGGCAGCGAAGAAGTCAGCGCAGGGGCGGGTGACGACGACGCCATAGCGGCGAGCGCCGCAGCCCGAAGCTGGCCGCCCGCCAGGCCGCTGCACGCGCGCCGTAGGACGCACGCTTGACCTTCCCCGCTGCACCCGGCCGCTCGTGCGACTCGTAGCCGAGCTCGTCCAGGAGATCGCCCGCAACGCGGTTGAACGCACCGACGTCCTCCGGGGACATCTGCAGGCGCCAGTCGCGCAGCCCAGCCGTCGGCGGCTGCCTGAGGCTCTGCTGGTGAGGTTTTGCCGAGACGTCGACGTTGCCTGCGTAATCCGCCATTGCCGACTCGTATGGCAGCTGCGCGAACGCAACAATGCGCCGAAGCACCGACTCGACGTCCCCGACGAGCTCTTCGTAGCGCACCTCGACGTAGCGGTCGGCTCCCACACGGCGACCAAGGCGCTGCGCCGCCTTCACCTCGGCACGCCACTGGCTCGCGAACGCGCCCACGTCGCGCGGCTGCATCCAGGTCTCGGTCATGAGCCCCTTCGGCATCGAGAGAAACGACAGCGCTGCGTCGCGTCCGTCACGGATCAGATGGACGAAGAGCGCGTCAGGGAAGAGCCGCTCGAGCAGGCGCAGGTTTTGCATGTACATCGGCGTCTTGTCGCCCCAGCGAGACTTGCCGCGCTCGTCCGCGTACACGGCGTAGACCGTGGCGATCGCCGCGCCGATCGGCATCCCCTTGGTCAGGCGGGCGCGAACCTTGTCCAGCGGCACGTCCCAGTCCGCGAGCGTGTCGATCCTGCGCAGGTCGTCGACGAAGTCGTCGGGGTCGACGTGGCGGAGGTGGCGATCGGCGAGCTGGGGGACGAAGTACGACTCGTCGGGAACCGCCAGCTCGGAATGCCGGTCGAGCATGACGCGCAGCAACGTCGTCCCAGAGCGGCGCACGCCGAGGACGAGCAGGGGTGGACCGCCGGGGGTCGCCGTCACGGACGGCGTACGCGCACGAAGACCACGGGTGTCGGCGCAGAACGATTCCCCGCGAGGTCCTCCGCAACCAGCTTGAGCTTGTGCCGGCCCGGCCCGATCACATGGCCGCGTACCTTCCCGTACCACTGCAGCCGTCCGCGCAGCCGCGTGCCATAGGTGAACACACGTCGCCTGCCGTCGACGAAGAGCAGTGCGTGTGCGTGCTCGGAAGCGGTGTAGGTCACCTTGAGCTTCTCCGTCCCGGGCTGGAAGGTCCTAGGCCTCAGGCTAGTGAACTTGATCGAGGGCTTGATCGTGTCGACACGGATCGGATTCGGCAGATCGATCGTCCTGCCGGCACGATCGAGCTGGACGAGTGGGTAGTAGATCCCGTCGGGCACAAGTTCCCCCGAAGTGTCCCTGCCATCCCAGCGAGCGCGGACGTCGCCGCTCGCAAACGAACCTTCCCCGACCGTCACCTCGCCGGACAGCGTCCGGACTGCGATGCGCACATGGTCCGCCTTGCGCAGGGAGAACTCGATGGTCGCCGCTCGGGACGGGCACCGGCACACAGGGGAGAAGGTGTCCGAGACGCGCGTCTGCGAGATCGGACTAGGCTCGAGCTTCAGGCGCTGGGTCACCGCGAACGCCGTCGCGGTCGCCACGATGAGGAGGAGCGCCAGAATCGTCGGTGCGTTGCGTCTCATCGGGGCGCGATTGTACGCCGCGCATACCCGTCCACAGCCAGACTACGAACGCAGTCAGCCCAACACCGAACCCGATCGCGATCACATAGCTCGCCGCGGGAACGTTCAGCAGCTTGATCCCGCTGAGCGCGAGCACGCCCGCGAGGCCGAGCCGAAGCGCGTCCTGGGGAATCTGCAACGTGAACCGGCTCGAGAACCAGATTCCGGGGATGGAGCCGACCAGCAACCACGACATCGCGTGCAGGTCGACATTCCCCTGCACCAGATGGCCGAGACCGGCAACCCACAGCAGAGCGGCTGCGTGAAAGATGTCGGTTCCGACGATCCTCGCGATGGTCAGCGGATAAACCAGCACCATGACGAGACCGAAGAACGTGCCGCTGCCGACGGACGTGAGGCCGACGATGTAGCCGAAGACGGCGCCAATCGCGACAGCGCGGATCTTGTCCTTGCGCTGCAGAACGAAGGCGGCTTCGCTCGGCTGAATCCCTCGCTTGACGAACGTCTTCGCAACCAGCCCGGCGGCGCCGAGCACGAGGGCCGCGCCGATCACATAGCCCTCGGCCGACTGGACTCCGTCGCCGTACGAGTGCTCGAGCCAACTGGCCGTTTTCACTCCCAGCAGGGACATCGGGCCTGACCCCGCGAACATCCAGAGAGTGAGATGCCCGTGCACGTTGCCGAGGCGCCGGTGCCGCACAGCGCCAAAGCTCTTGAACACCGCACCGTGGAGGATGTCCGTCCCGACCGCGTAGGTCGGCTTGAAGCCGAAGAAGATCACCAGGATGGGCGTCAGCAACGCGCCGCCGCCCATCCCGGTCAAGCCCACGAGCAAGCCGATCAGCAGCCCCGTGAGCGTGAACTGCCAGGTCAAGCGTTATGCCTGGTACGCCTGGATCAGCACTTCGGCCACCTCGGGACGCGAGAACTCTTCGGGCGGAAGGTCTCCCGCCTCGAGCATCTCCCTGACCTTGGTGCCGGACAGGAAGACGTGGTCGTCTCCGCCGTGCGGACACGTCTTCGCCGATGCCATCGACCCGCACGCCTTGCACCAGAACGAGTGCTCGAAGAACATCGGCTCGATGTCCAGCTCGTGCGGCTCGAACTCGTCGAAGATCAGCTGCGCGTCGTACGTGCCGTAATAGTCGCCGACACCCGCGTGGTCGCGGCCGACGATGAAGTGCGAGCAGCCGTAGTTCTTGCGGCAGATCGCGTGCCAGATCGCCTCGCGCGGACCGGCGTAGCGCATCGCCGCCGGAAACGCGCTCAAGACGACTCTGTCCGACGGGTAGTAGCCGTCGAGCAGGACGCGATAGCACTCGACACGCGTCGCGGCCGGAACGTCGTCCGACTTCGTGTCGCCGACGAGCGGATGCACGAGCAGCCCGTCGACGGTTTCGAGCGCAACCTTGGTCAGGTACTCGTGCGCGCGGTGGATCGGATTGCGTGTCTGGAAGCCGACCACTCGGCGCCAGCCGCGTTCGGCGAACTCGGCCCGCGTTTCCGCCGGGTCTTTCGCGAGCTCGGGGAAAGACGACTCCGCACGCTCGAACACCGTTACTCGACCCGCGAGATACAGCGGCTTCTGCTCGTAGAGCCGGGCGACGCCGGGATGCGCGTCGTCGGTTGTGCCGAAGGCCTGCTGGGCCTCGCGCTGCTTGTCGTACTCGAACGCCTCCTCGACCTCGAGCACCGCGAAGGGCTTGCCGCTCTCGTCGGCGAGCACGGCCCGGTCGCCCTCAGGCGCGGCGTCGACTGCGAGACACACCGGCAGGGACCATGGGAGTCCGTTCGCAAGCCGCATCGTGTCCAGCACGGCCTCGTAGTCCTCGCGCCCCATGAAGCCTTCGAGCGGCGACAGCGCGCCCGAGGCGATCATGTCCAGGTCGGAGAGCTCACGCGACGTCAGCGTCACGACCTCGAGCGCGTCGAGATCGTCGGGCCGCTCGCCCGTGCGATCGATGAGCGTGCCGCCGTGCGGCGCGATCAGCTTCGTGTCGGTGGCGACATTCATGCCGTGACTCCGGCCGGGATGAGGCCGCGCTCCTCGAGGTGCTGCAGGATCAGCTGTGCGCTCTCCTCGGGCTGGTGCTGCTCGGTGTCGATGCGCACGTCCGGGTTGGCCGGCTCCTCGTACGGATCGTCGACACCGGTGAAGCCCTTGATCTCGCCCTTGAACGCCTTCTCGTAGAGGCCCTTGACGTCGCGGCGTGCGCACTCCTCGACCGAGGTGGCAACGTGCACCTCGACGAACGTGCCCCACTCCTCGACGAGCCCGCGCGCCGTCTGCCTGGTCTCCTCGTAAGGGGAGATCGCGGCGGCGATGACGGCGGCGCCGTGACGGGTCAACCTCGCGGCCACCCACCCGATGCGCTCGATGTTCGCGTCACGGTCCTCCTTCGAGAACCCGAGCCCCTTGGAGAGGTGCGTGCGCACCGTGTCCCCGTCGAGGTACTCGACGATCGGACCGCGCTCTTCGATCGCGGGACCGACGAGATGCGCAATCGTCGTCTTGCCGGAACCCGAAAGTCCCGTGAACCAGAGTGTGAAACCGCCGTCGCGCCGGCGCTCCGTCTCCGGATGCTCGTGCGCGTAGATGTGCTCAGTCATTCGACTCCTTCACCAGTCGTGTATTGCCATGGATGCCGCATTCGAGCTTGTCCGACCCGGACCACCGGCCGGCACGTTCGTCCTCGCCTGCGAGAACGGGGCGCGTGCAGGGGATGCAGCCGATCGACGGATAGCCCGCGTCGTGCAGAGGGTTGTAGGGAATCTCGTTGACGTGGATGTACGCCTGAAGGCGCTTCGCGTCCCAGTCCACGACGGGTTGGATCTTCCAGACGCCGTAGCGCTCCGACCACTCGACGCGCTTCGCGTCGGCCCGCGTCAGCGCCTGCTCGCGGCGAATGCCGGTGATCCAGGCGTCGTAGGGCGCAAGCGCTCGTTCGAGCGGCTCGACCTTCCGGATGTGGCAGCAGCGGTCGGGGTCGGTCTCCCACAGGTTCGGGCCCTCCTGGATCGCCTGTTGCGCGACTGTGATCACCTCGGGTCGCTCGAGTGTGAGCCCGTAGCGCTCGACGAGGCGGTCGCGCGTCTCGTAGGTCTCCTTGAAGAAGAGCTGGGTGTCGAGCTCGACGACCGGGATGTTCAGTCCGAGCTCGCCGAAGACCATGTGCACGAGCGCGGAGGACTGTCGCTGCCACGAGCAGGTGAGGCACATGCGGTCGCCGAACTGCTCGTACGCCCAGAGCAGAGCTTCCTCGGCCGTCATCGCCTCGACGTCAGGAAGCTGGAGTCCCGGCACGGTCGCCAAGGAGCACCTCCTTCAGCGTGTCGCCGCGGAGGCCACGGCGGAGCGTCTCGAGGGGAATGACCTCGTCCGGGGCGATGTTCCCGAGATTCACCGCGGGGCCGAACTGCTTGATGAACCAGGCCTGCGCGTTCTTCGTCGGCGCTTCGAAGACGATGTCCTCGAGCGGCACGCCGCTCGCGATCTCGCCCACGAGGTCGGTCCGCATGTCGCCGGACTTGCTGAAGATGCCTGCCGTCCCGCCCTCACGCGCTTCCGTGATCACCTTCCAGGCGCCGGCGTCGAGCTCCTCGCGCAGCCACGTCGTCCACTCCTCGGAGGTGAACTCGACGTCGGAGTCCTTCGATCCGACCTCAGACAGAACGGTGAAGTCGCTCGCGAACTCCTCGATCAGCTCGAGCTTGCGCTCGCGGGGCAGATCGATCACGCCGTCGGAGATCTCGACGTGAGTGAGGCCGAGCTTCTGCAGCCAGCGTTTGTACCCGTCGAGCTTGTCCTGCACGAAGACGACCTCGAAGAACGTCCCGCCGATGACGACGGGCTTTCCGCGCAAGACGTCGAGCTTCGCACGGAGATTCGGCGTCACGAAGGCCGTGCCCCAGCCGAGCTTGACGATGTCGATGTAGTCGCCCGACGTCTCGAGCACGTCTTCCCAGCCGCGGGGCCCGAGGCCCTTGTCGATCACATGCGTGAGGCCGCCCGGGCGGGGCGCCAGACCTAGATCAAAGCCGCTCATAGAGCTCCTCCAGCTTGGCGGTCGCACGCTCCTGCACGTCGTGGAAGAGCGAGTTGCCGTGCGAGTCGATGCCGACCGTGAGCGGCCCGAAGTCCTTCACTCGGAACTTCCAGAGACACTCCGGCATGAGCTCTTCCCACGCGACCTCTTCGATCTCCTCGATCTGGGTCGTCTCGAGCGCGGCCGCTCCGCCGACGATCGCGAAGTAGACCATCCCCAGTCGCTTCATCGGCTCGATCGCCTCGTCGGGAAGCCCGCCCTTGCCGCAGATCGCACGGACGCCGTACTGCGCGCCGAGCCCTTCCGTGAAACGCACCATGCGCGCAGAGGTCGTCGTGCCGATACAGATCTTCTCGTACTTGCCGGGACCTAGCTTGCGCACGCCGGGCGCGGTGTGCAGCAGGAACGCCCCGTTGAGGTCCATCGGCGGCGCGATTCCCTCGTCGAAGATCCGGATCTGCGTGCGATCGCGGATGCCGATGATGTGACCGTCGACGGTCACTTCGTCGCCCGCTCGCAGCTCGCGAATGGCCTCTTCGGTCGTCGGGAAGGTGAGTTGCTTAGAACTCACGGTCGAACTCCACTTCTCCGTTCGCGGCGACGTGCACGCTCGCGCGGCGTGCGGCCCAGCACTGGTAGTTGACCGCGACCGGGTTCAGCGTCATATGCGTGTCCGCGTGCTCGACATGGCAGGAGAGCACGGTCACGTCGCCGCCGAGGCCCATCGGGCCGATTCCCGTCTCGTTCAGCAACTCGTAGAGCTCCTCCTCGAGCTTGGCGACGTGCGGGTCGGCGTTGCGCGTGCCGACCGGGCGGGCGATCGCCTCCTTGGCGAGGTACATCGCGTAGTCCGCGCTGCCACCGATGCCGACGCCGACGATGCCGGGCGGGCAAGGCTTACCGCCGGCTCCGACGATCGACTCGAGCACGAACTTCTTCACGCCCTTCACGCCGTCGGCCGGAACGCACATCTTCAGAAAGCTCATGTTCTCGCTGCCCGATCCCTTCGGCACGCACTTCACGTCGAGACCGTCCCAGTCGGGGATGAACTCCCAGTGCACGATCGGCAACCGGTAGCCGGTGTTGGGCCCGGTGTTCTCGCGCGTGATCGTGTGCACCGCGTTCGAACGCAGTGGATGCTCGATCGTCGCGCGCTCGGTCCCGGACTTGAGCGCGGCGTAAATTCGTGCCGGATGCAGGGGAAAGTGCTCGCCCACACGACAGGTGTAGACGGCGATTCCCGTGTCCTGACACACGAGATTCTTCTCCGTTTCCGCGACCGTGACGTTCTTGAGAATCGTCTGCAAGACGCGCTGGCCGGGCACCGACGTCTCCCTGTTCGCAGCGGCCGCGAGTGCGTCGCGCAAGTCCTGTGGGATGTCCTTCAACGCCCAGACGTAGAGATACGCCGCCGCGTCTTCGACCGCGGCTTCGAGATCGGTGATGGTGATCGTGCTCATACGCTCGCTTTCTCTGCAGCGGCCTTACCGGCGCGTCGGCCGAAGACGCAACACTCGAGCAGGCTGTTTCCCATCATGCGGTTCCGACCGTGCGTGCCGCCGGCGATCTCGCCGCATGCGTACAGCCCTTCGAGCGTCGTCTCGGCATTCGCGTCGATCACGAGGCCGCCGTTCTGGTAGTGGAGGACGGGATACGTGAACAGTCGTTCGCGTAGCGGGTCGATCCCACCGGCACGGTACCGGCGCAGCATGTAGGGCAGCGACACGTTTGCGTCGGCTTCTGAGATCCGCGTCGTGTCGAGATACACCGCCGGTCGTCCGTCGGGCGTCTCGACGCCTTTGCCCTTCTCGACCTCTTCGACAATCGCCTGGCTCACGGCATCGCGAGGGCCGAGCGAGTCGGTGAACTCCTCACCGTCCGCGTTGAGCAACACGGCACCGTACGCGCGCGTCGTCTCCGGGATCGAGTAGCCCTGCATGTTCTGCGGCCACGCACCGCCGTTCGGGTGGTACTGCAACGCGTCGAAGTCGCGCACCTCTGCGCCGAGGTCGACGGCGATCTGCGTCACCTCGCCGGTGGCACCCGGATGGTTCGTCGAAAGCTCACCGCGCTCTTCCGCAACGCGGAAACACCGCCCGCCCGCTGCGAGGACCACCGTCGTGGCGACGATCGTGTGATCCCCGCAGCGCGCGCGCCAGCCGTTCTCGGTCCGGGCGAGTTCGGCGAGCGGTGACTTGGGATAGGTCTGGATGTCCGAGCCCTCGGCGGCGTCGCGCAGCGCGGTCGTGATCGCGTGTCCGGTGCGGTCGCCGACCTGCAGGAGGCGCTTGCGAGACGCACCGCCGCAGCGGGCGAGGCGGTAGCCGCCGTTCTCGCGCGTGAACTCGACCCCGAGCTCCTCCAGCCAGTGGATCGCGGACGGCGCTTCGCCGGTGAGGATCTCCACCAACCCGCGGTCGGCCGTCTCGTGGGACGACTTCCAGACGTCTTCCGCGTGCTGCTCGGGCGAATCGTCGTCACCGAATGCCGCCTGGATACCCCCCTGCGCCTTGGCCGAGTTGCAGGACTGCAGCGCGCCCTTCGTCGCCAGCGCGACTCGCGCTCCTGCGCGCTGGGCCGAGACTGCCGCTGCGAGGCCCGAGGCCCCGCTGCCGATCACGAGCACGTCAAAGGAGGAGTCCGCCACGACCCTCAGACCCTACCACGATTCCGCTAATTCGATGTATTAGCCAACGTTATTCAGTAGATCGAGCGCAAGAGCTCCTCGACCTGGGCAGCGGTCGCCGGCCGTGGGTTCGCCTTGGCTCCCGCGCGTTCGACCGTCGCGGCTGCGACCTCGGCGAGATCCTCCTCCGGAACCCCGAAGTCGCGCAGCCGCTCGAAGCCGCCGAGGCGGGCAAGCTCCTCGACGCGCGCGGCCGGATCGTCCGCCGCGAGCGCCTCGCCGAAACGCCGCACGGCTTCGGGCGCCACCTCTTCGTTGAAGCGCAGTGCCAGCGGCAGCGCGAGGGCGTTCATCGCGCCGTGTGGCAGCCCGTAGCGCCCGCCCAGGGCCTGGGCGATCGCGTGGCCGAGCGCGAGCATCGACCCGCCGAGGGCCATCCCCGAGTGCATCGCTCCCTCCAGCAGTTTCGATCGTGCGTCGAGATCCTGCGGCGAGTCGACGACGCGCGGGAGCCATTCGCCGATCAACCGGGCCCCGGTGAGGGCGTGCTCGTCGGCTTCCGCGTTGTGTCCCTCGACGTAGAGCGCCTCAGCACTGTGCGCGAGCGCGTTCAGCGCGGTGCCCACGGTCTCCGCACGCGGCAGCGACAGCGTCAGCTCCGGTTCGTAGACGACGCCGCCGAGGTGAGCGCCGGCCCCGCCGCCGCGCATCTTCCGGCCGGGATCGCGGATCCCGTAGAACGCCGTCCATTCGGCCCCCGAGTACGTCGTCGGCACGGACACGACGGGCACGTTCGCGGCGGCCGAGATCGCCTTCCCGAGATCGATCGCGCTGCCACCGCCGAGCGCAATCACGCCGTCTCCGGCGCGCTCGGCCGCAGCGGCAACCTGGTCGGACGGGACCTCCGTCCAGCGCGCCGCGGTGCGCACGCCGAGATTCGTGCCGGCCAGGCGCTCGCTCGCGACGACGAGCGGCTGTTCGACTCCGAGTTGGCCGAGCACGCCGGGGAGCTCGGCCAGCCCCCAACGGACGATCACGAAGGAAGCCGGCCCTGCGCAAACGCGACGAACGCGCGCGCCGCCCTTGTCTCGCTGCGTCCGGTCGCACGCGCGAGAAAGATCTCCCGAACCGGGTCGAGCCCGCGCACGCGGGCGATGGCGATCCGGCCCGCGGCGAGATCGACCTCGATTGCCAGGCGCGAGATGAACGCGATGCCATGGCCGGCCACTACCGCGCTGCGCACGGATTCCTGCAACCCGAGCTCGAGCCGGATGTCGAGGTCGCGCAGCCGCATCCCGGCCTTGCGCAATTCGTCCTCGATGACCTGCCGGACGCCTGCCCCTTCCTGCATCACGATCAGCTTTTCCCCTCTGAGGTCGTCGAGCGAGACGGTCTTGCCGGCGAAGCGGTGATCCGACGGGCACGCGAGCACGACCTCGTCGCGGAAGAAAGGCTCGAACGCGACGCCGCGATGCCGCCGACCGGCGCCGACGATGCCGAGCTCGAGCTCGCGTTCGGCCACGCGGTCGACGACGGTCTGCGTGTCGGAGACGGTGAGCCGCACGCCCAGCTCGGGGTGCTGTTCCTGGAACTCGCAGAGCAGGAGTGGGACGACCGTTCCCCCCGGGCCGGTCGAAGCGCCGAGCTCGAGCGTGCCGGTGATCGCGCCTTCGTCGTCCGCGTCGAGGTCCTCGAGCAGATGCTCCTCGGCGGCGAGCACGCGCTGCGCGGACGCGTAGAGACGCCTGCCGGCCTCGGTCGGCTCGACTCGGCGGCCCGACCGGTCGAGCAGCTGCCGGCCAAGGCGTTGCTCGAGCGAGCGAATCTGGAGGCTGACGGCGGGCTGAGTGACCCCGAGCCGCTCGGCCGCCTGGGAGAAGCTCTTCCGCTCGACCACGGCGCAGAACGCAGCTAGCTGACGCGTGTCCATAAGGATTCATTATGCAATCCGAGGCCGGGTGGGGCAGGCTCTACGATCCTGACGTGGCCTCAACGCCGCAGTCGAGCGACTCCCTCATCCTGCGGTTCTCCGAGCTGACCGAGGAAAGCGAGACCCGGCCACGCGACGCCGCGCTGCGCACGTTCGACGTCGTCCTCTCGGCGTTCTTCCTGCTCGTGACCCTTCCCGTGACGCTTCCGATCGCGGGGCTGCTGCTCATGACCAGCGGGCGGCCGCTCTTCTACCGTGGCGAACGGGTCGGCAGAGGCGGGCGCGTGTTCGAGATGCTCAAGTTCCGGACGCTGAGCCGCAACGCGGAGGAACGTCTCGGTCCTTACCTCGGCGAGGAGCTCGTCCACCGCACGCGTGAGGAGACGACTGCGATCGGCGGGTGGTTGCGCGCAACGCAGCTCGACGAGATCCCGCAGCTCTGGAACGTCCTGCGCGGCGACATGAGCCTCGTCGGCCCGAGGCCGATCCGGCCCCGCTTCTTCGTCGAGCTCGTAGAGGAGCTGCCGGCGTACTGGCAGCGGCTCGTCGTGCGCCCAGGCCTGACCGGCCTCGCCCAGATACGTCGCGGCTACGAGACCTCGATGGCGGAGAAGCTTTCGCACGATCTCGAGTGGATCGCCGACCGCTCGCTACGGCTCTACCTGCGCACGCTCACGGCTACTGCCTGGCGCGTGCTGCGCCAGTTCGTGCGCGGCGTCTCCGGAAGGACATAGCGCCCCTGCCGGTGATGCTGCCGAGTCTCTGGGTCGCGAGCACCAAGCCAGAGGCCGCACTCGACCGCAGCAAGGCTGGTCTGCCTTGCTAAGGGCGAGGGTGGACTCTGGCGCCGCGTGATCGCGGGCCAGAGGCCGGCAAGTGTCACCGGTAGGGGCGCTAGACCTCGAGCCTGGCGTCCTCGAGGTCGAGCTCGCGGTAGAGACGGCGTTCGACTTCGTCGTCGATCACGCCGCGGCGCCGAAGATCGACGATTGCCTCACGCTCCGCGTCGAACAACTCCCGGCGCAATCGCTGATAGTTGAGGGACTGTGTCTCGATCGCGCCGTCGTCGTTCTCGTCGAAGCGAGACAGAAACCGGTTGCGCCGAAAGCCGTACAGACCGCGCAGCCGTTCTGCTGTGTCCTCTCCCACCCAGTCTTCGCCGGTCAGCTCTTCGAGCCGTGCGAGCGCCGCGTCTGCGGCCTTGATGCGCGCCTTGGCATGTTCCTTCTCGTCGAGATGGTCAGCTTCGATTCCGAGCACTCGAATCACGACCGGCAGCGTCAAACCTTGACCGACGAGCGTGCCAAGGATGACGCAGAACGTGAGGAACACGATCAGGTCACGCTGAGGAAACGCGCTGCCTCCATCCGTCGTCAAGGGAATTGCCAGCGCCGCGGCCAGTGAGACTGCCCCGCGCATGCCTGCCCACGCGACCACGAATGCGCGGCCGGGGGTCGGCGGCGGGTTGTTCGGGCCGCCGAAGGCACCCAGGAACCTCCTCGGGAGATAGGTGAACACGGGCACGAAGACGAGTCGCGCAACGACGACGGTCAGGGTGACGAGAAGCCCCCACCACATGAGCTCCGACGCCGAAAACCCGGTGAGAGCATCGAGGATCCGTGGCAACTGAAGGCCGACGAGAACGAACAACAGCGCATTGAGCACGAACGTGAAGATCTCCCAGACGGCGCCACCCTGGAGCCTCGTCTGATAGGACGTCAGCTCCGGCGTGTGCCAGCCGAGGTAGATGCCGGCGGTGACGACCGCGAGCACGCCGGAGGCTTCGACTGCGTTCGCCGGGATGAACGCGAGGTAGCCCGTGAGAAGGGCGATGGTCACCTCGACCGGCGGATTGTCGATCCGTCGCCGCACCTCGGCGACGAGAAAGCCGACGACGAAACCGATGGCGACGCCGCCCACGATGCTCCACAGCAGGCGCCACGATGCGTCCCACACGGAGAACGTGCCGGCGACCGCTGCCGTGACCGCGACCCGATAGAACACCAGGGCGGTGCCGTCGTTCACGAGGCTCTCTCCCTCGACGATCGAGACGGTTCGCCGTGGCACGCCCAGCCGGCGCATGATCGCGGTCGCTGCGATCGGGTCGGTCGGTGAGACGACAGCTCCCAGGACGAAGGCCGCGGCCCACGACATGTCGTCGACGAGGGTGTGGGCGACGACCGCGACCGCGATCATCGTCGTGAGCACGAGCCCGATCGCGAGCAGACCGATCGGCCGGATGTTCGCTCGCAGCTCGCGCAACGACGTGAAGAACGCCGAGGAGTAGAGGAGCGGCGGCAGGATCGCGATCAGGACGAGGTCGGGCGGGAGCTGCACAGTCGGAACGCCAGGGACGAAGCCGAGCGCGAGACCCCCGAGGACGAGCAGGATCGGATACGGAATTCGCAGCGTCGGAGCGACGGCGAGCAGTGCGGCGACAGCGACGAGTAGGGCGAGCAGGACAAGCTGGGCGTGGGTCCCAAAGTCCACAACCGCGAGCCTACGCGGCGGCTATGGCCCTACGTCAGGCTGATCACTGCAGGACGTGCGACAGCACGACCGCGAGAATGTTCAGGACCGCGACCGCGAAAGCGATCGACGTGATCAGCGCGGTGGCATAGACGAACGCTTGCGTGTTCGGATCCAAGTTCACCCCATCCCCTGCCGGAACCATGTCACCCAGAAGGGGTACGGCGCAATCCCTCGATCGAGGCATCTCTACACTGACCGACCGTGTGCGGGATCTGCGGAATCGCCTCGACAAACGGCTCTGCGGTCACCGACCGCGTCGCGGCGATGAGCGCCACGCTCGTCCATCGCGGCCCGGACAGCTTCGGCGAATTCAGCGACGGAGACGTCGCGCTCGCGGCGCGGCGGCTCTCGATCATCGACCTCGAGACGGGCGATCAGCCCATCGCGAATGAGGACGGGACGCTGCACGTCGTCCAGAACGGCGAGATCTACAACTACAGCGAACTGCGGCGCGACCTCGAGCGGAAAGGGGGCCATCGCTTCCGCACCCACGGCGATACGGAGGTCCTGCTGCACCTCTACGAGGAGCACGGCGACCGGTTCGTCGAACGTCTGCGGGGCATGTTCGCAATCGCGATCTGGGACGCGCGGCGGCGACGTCTGCTGCTCGCACGCGACCGCTTCGGAATCAAGCCGCTGTACTACCGCGCGATCGACGGCGAGCTTGCCTTCGCCTCCGAGCTGCGCGCCCTGCCCCGCGGCGAGATCGACCCCGACGCCTTGGAGGCGTTCCTCGCGTTCAATTCGATCCCCGCGCCGCTGACGATCTTCCGGGAGGTCCGCAAGCTCCCACCCGGGCATCTGCTGATCTGGGAGAACGGTCGCGTCGACGTCCAGCGTTTCGCCCGTCCGGCCCCGATCGAGGAGCTCCGCGAGGACGAGGAGGCCGAGCTCGTCGAAGAGCTGCGGTCGCGCCTGAGGGACTCCGTGCGCGCGCACCTCGTCAGCGACGTGCCTGTCGGCGTTCTGCTCTCAGGCGGCGTCGACTCGGCGTTTCTCGCCGCTCTGGCCGCCGAGGAGAGCTCCGCAGCCGTTGCGCACGTTCTCGATTGGATTCGAGGAGCGCTCTTTTGACGAGCTCGCCGGTGCGCGCCTCGTCGCGGAGCGTTACGGGACGCAGCACCGTGAGCTCGTGCTTCGCCCGGATGCTGCCTTGCTCTTGCCCGCCCTTGCGGACGCATTCGATGAACCGTTTGCCGATTCGTCCGCGCTGCCGACCTATCTGGTGTCGCAACTCGCGGCGAGCGATGTCAAGGTTGCGTTGTCGGGCGAAGGAGGCGACGAGCTCTTCGGCGGCTATTACACATACGCGGCCGACCTACTCGCGGCGCGCGTCGGCGGATTGGCTCGACTGGCAGCGCCGCTCGTCGAGCGTTTGCCGACGTCGACATCGAGAGCGAGCTTCGACTACAAGGCCAAGCGTTTCGTCCGCGCAGCACACCTACCTCCGCTCGAGCGTCACCACGGCTGGAAGGAGATCTTCTCGCCCGACCTTCGCGCGGAGCTCACGGGCGGACGAACGACATTCGATCCCGTCGACATCCTCCGTGACAGGTACCGCGAAACCGAAGGCGCCGACGAGCTCGCGCGGCTACAGGACGTCGACCTCGGCATCTACCTCGTCGACGACCTGCTGGTGAAGACCGACCGCGCGTCGATGGCGCACTCGCTCGAAGCTCGCGTGCCGTACCTCGACACGGTCGTGACGAATCTCGCGCTCGCGCTTCCGACTCGCCACAAGATCCGCGGGCTCTCCAAGAAGGTGCTGCTGCGCAAGGCTGCCGCGCCGCTGCTGCCGCGCGAGATCGTCCACGGGAAGAAGCGCGGCTTCTCGATCCCGGCAGCAGCCTGGCTCAGAGGCGAGCTCGAGCCGTTCGCGCGGCAGACGCTCTCACGCGAGACCCTGCAGCGCCAGGGGTTCTTCCAACCCCATGTGGTCACGCGGCTCCTCGACGACCACGTCGCCGGCCGTGAGGACCGCAGCCGCCAGCTCTGGGGCCTGCTCGCCTTCACGCTCTGGCACGAACGTCACGTCGAGCGCGCCCCGCAGGCGTCTTCACAGCCCGAAGTGCTCGTCGAGCGCTGACCTAGACTCCTCCGAATGGCCAGCCGACATCTCGTCGTCCATGTGGTCGGCGCGCGGCCGAACTACATGAAGCTCGCTCCGGTCTACGACGCGCTCGAGCGGCTTGGCAACGTCGAGCAGCGGCTCATTCACACGGGCCAGCACTACGACGCGATCATGAAGGACGTTTTCTTCGCGGAGCTGCCGCTGCCCAGGCCGCACGTCGAGCTCGACGCTCAAACGACCGAGGACGCGTTGATCCAACTGGAACGCGCCTTCGGTGAACTGCAGCCAGAGCTCGTGGTGGTGGCGGGCGACGTCAACTCGACACTCGCCGGCGCGGTCGCCGCGTCCAAGTGTGGAATCACCGTCTGCCATATCGAGTCCGGCCTGCGCAGTGGTGACTGGTCGATGCCGGAGGAGCGCAATCGGGTCATCACGGACCACCTGTCGACCTTGCTCCTGACACACAGCGATGACGCGAACGAGCATCTGGTCGCCGAAGGCCTGACCGACAGGATCTCGTTCGTCGGCAACACGATGATCGACACGCTCCGAGCGAACGAGAGCGAAGCGCTCGAGCTCGAGGCCTGGCGTGAGTTCGGGCTCGAGCCCGGAAGGTACGTCCTCGTCACCCTCCATCGCCCGAACCTCGTCGACCATCCCGATCTGCTCGCACGAACGATCGCCGCGCTCGACGGCGTCGCCGAGTCCGTGCCCGTGATCTTTCCAGTGCATCCGCGGACTCGACGAAATCTCGACGGTGCGACGCGTGTCCTGCTGACACAACCGCTGCCGTACCGGCAGTTTCTCTCGCTCGAAACGAGAGCAGCCGCAGTCGTGACGGACTCGGGGGGAATCCAGGAAGAGACGACCGCGCTTCGAATCCCCTGCTTCACACTGCGCCAGAACACCGAACGCCCGGTCACGGTCGAGCTGGGCACGAACACGCTCCTCGGCCTCGAGCCGGAACGGCTGCGGGAGCTGCCGGCCTGGCTGGCGGAACCGAAGCAGGGGCAGATCCCCCCGCTCTGGGATGGGCAGGCAGGACAAAGAGCGGCAGAAGCAATCGAAGGCTTACTGCTTGGAGTTAGGGCCTGAAGGTCTGGGTCGACATGACCGCGTCGGCTCACGTCCTCGTGTTCCGGCCGTTGATCAAGCTGCTGCACGAACGAGGCGACGAGGTCGAGATCACCGCACGCGACTACGCGCAGACGTTGCAGCTACTCGAGCTGCACGGTCTCGAAGCGACGGTCGTGGGCCGCCATGGCGGACGTTCCCGGCTCGGCAAAGCCCGCTCGCTCACCTCTCGCCTGCGGGCCCTGCGCAAGTGGGCGCGCCCGCATGACTTCGACCTCGCGCTGGCGCACGGCTCACACGAGCTCACCATGACGGCGCGCCGCCTCGGCATCCCGAGCGCGACGACTCACGACTACGAGTTCGCGATGTTGCAGCACCACCTCGGCATGCGCGCCGCGACGAAGGTGGTCGTGCCCGACTCGATCCCCGACGAGCGGCTCGCACACTTCGGCGTCAAGCCGCCGAAGCTCCTGCACTATCCCGGCTTGAAGGAGGAGTACTACCTCGCCGACTTCGAGCCGGACGCGCGTGTTCTCGACGAGCTCGGAGTCGACCGCGACCGTGTGCTCGTCGTCCTGCGGCCGCCGCCGGACGTGTCGCTGTACCACCGCCACTCCAACCCGCTGTTTCCGCAGACGCTCGCATACCTCGGCGCGCTCGAAACGGTGCACGCCGTCGTGTTGCCGCGGACGGACGACCAGCGCGAGTACGTGCGCGGGCTCGCATTGCCGTCGGTGATCTTCCCCGAGCGCGCCGTCGAGGCGCAGAGCCTGATCGCACTCGCCGACGTCGTCGTCTCCGCCGGCGGCACGATGAACCGCGAGGCGGCCGCACTGGGAGTTCCCGTCTACACCACCTACGGCGGGCGGCTCGGCGGGGTGGACGAAGAGCTGATCCGTCAGGGCCGGCTCAAGCCGCTCACAGATCCGCGCGCGCTCGAGCTGCAGAAACGCGAAGCGGGCTCAGGCAGCCGCGTCCGCCGCGATCCGGCGGTCTTGCTCGACCTGCTGCTCACCGCACGTCGCGACGACGTGTAGGACTTCGCCGCCGTAGCGGTCCAGCTTCGTCGGGCCGACGCCGGGCACGGCTCCGAGCTCCGAGAGGTCGCGCGGCCGGCGCCCCGCGATCTCGGCGAGTGTCGAGTTGTGGAAGACGACGTAGGCGGGAAGATCGTCAGCGGTGGCACGCTCCAGGCGCCAGCGCTTCAACGCTCCGTAGAGCGGGTCGTCGGGCTCCGCCTGTTTCGCCACAGGACGCGCCGCGACCCCGAGCTCGGCGAGGAAGCGGCTCGGCTTGCCGCTCCAGGTCAAGGCGAGTTGTCGCTTTGCCCTGGTCAGCCCGACGTAGAAAAGCCGCCGCTCCTCGGCAACTTCGCCCGGCTTCTTGGCCTGTCTGATCGGCAGCTCCTTCTCCTCGAGTCTCGGGATGAAGACCGCCTCGAACTCGAGTCCTTTCGCCCCGTGCAGCGTGAGGAGATGGACGCCGCGCCGATCTGCTCCCGTCGAGCCGAACCTAGCCTCGAGGTCGGCGATGAACTCTCGGGTCGTCCGCTCGCCGTCGTCGAACTCTTCGGCCAGCCGAATGAGACGTCCGAGATCGGACTGGCGCACCATCTCGCGCTCGCCGAGCTTCTCGGGTAGTTGCGCACGCCAGCCGGCGTCGTTGGCATAGCCACGCACAGTGGTGGCAACGTCGGCCGAGTCGGTGCGTCGCAGCCGGCGGAGCAGTTGGCGCGCGGCCTCGCGCCCGAGGAGGGACGCGCCCTGGAAGGGGATCTTGGCCTCGTGCAGCGGCTCCTCGAAGTCGGCCAGACGGGCGTTCGTGCGCGAGAGGACGGCGATCTCTTCGAGCGCCACACCTTCCCGGTGCAGAGCCCGCACGCGGTCGACCACGTACGCGACTTCACCCGCGCGAGCCGGGAACGACTGCGTCACCGGCTCCGGCCCCGCGCCGAGCGTGGCGCGCAGGATCTTCTCCGCACCGCCGAGTGCCGGCACGATCCTGTTCGCGAGCGCGAGCACCTGCGGTGACGAGCGGTAATTTTCCTCGAGCCGGATCACGGTCGTGTTCGGAAACCGCGTCGGTAGACCGAGCAGGTACGCCGGCGTTGCGCCGGTAAAGGCGTAAATGGACTGATAGTCGTCGCCGACGGCGCAAAGCTCGTCACGATCACCAAGCCAACGGTCGAGCAGCATCTGCTGCAAAAGGTTGACGTCCTGATACTCGTCGACGGTGAACGCGCTGAAGTGCTCCTGCACCTCAGCGAGCGTCTCGGGACGCTCGTCGAACATGCGGATCGTCAGCTCGAGCACGTCCTCGAAATCGACGAAGCCGCGATCGGCCTTCTCCGCCTCGTACCCGCGGAAGATGCGGAACATCAGGTCGGGCGGGATCGGCGGCTCGTGGTCGCCGAGACCGTCGACATAGGTCGACGGCGTGAGCCTCCGGTTCTTCGCCCACTCCACCTCGGTCGCGAGATCGCCGGCGGGGCGGAACTTGTACGGCGGCGGCAGCGTGTTCCCGAGCTGCCGCAACAGCAGCGCCTTCGAGGCCATGATCCGGTCCGGCGGATCGCCCAGCCGGTGCAGCTGGCGTAGCGCGGCCGAGTGGAACGTCCGCGCCGACACACCGCCGACGCCGAGCCGCTCCAGCCGCTGTCGCATCTCGGTCGCCGCCTTGTCCGTGAACGTGACCGCAAGGATCTCGTGCGACTCGAACTCGCCGATCGCCACCTGGTTCGCGATTCGGCGCGTGATCGTCGTCGTCTTGCCCGAGCCCGCACCGGCGAGGATGCAGACCGGGCCGCGCACGGTCTCGACGGCGCGCCGCTGCTCGGGATTCAGCCCGGAGAAGATGGGATCGCGGTCCACCCGTGCACCGTAGAGACCGCGCGGGACGGTGACTGTGCCGAGTTAGTGGAGAGTGTCTTCCAGAACGGCGGCGCCGGCCCGCTTGGGCTCCCGCAGCATCCCGGTCAGCCGCGAGACGACGTCGAGCGTCTCGCCCCGTTCCACCATCCGTTCGAGCTCGTCGAGCCCTTCCTGGAGCCATTCGGCGTCGATGGGCGGCCGCGCGGCGCGGAGGATCTTCGGGTGCGCTGTAGGCCCGACCTTTTCGCCGTCGGTCCAGAGCTCCTCGTGCAGCTTCTCGCCCGGGCGGACGCCGACGAACGTGATCGAGATGTCCGTCTTCGGATCCTTGCCCGAGAGGCGGATCATGTTGACGGCCAGGTCGAGGATCTTCACCGGCTCGCCCATGTCGAGCACGTAGACCTGGCCGCGGCCGCCGATCGCGCCGGCCTGCACGACGAGCGACACCGCCTCCGGGATGGTCATGAAGTAGCGCGTCATCTCCGGATGAGTCACCGTCACCGGACCGCCCTTCTCGATCTGGCGGCGGAAGATCGGGATCACGCTGCCGGAGGAGTTGAGGACGTTGCCGAAGCGAACGGCGACGAAGCGCGTGGTGATGTCCTTGCGGTGGCCGTAGGCCTCGACGATCCACTCGCACAGCGCCTTCGACTGTCCGAGGAGGTTCTTCGGGTTCGCGGCCTTGTCCGTCGAGACGAGCACGAAACGCTGCGTCCCGTACTCGACCGCGACGTCCGCCATGACTCTCGTTGCGAGCGTGTTGTTGCGGACTGCCTCTAGTGGGTTGGCCTCCAGCAGGGCGACGTGCTTGTAAGCGGCGGCATGGAAGACGACGCCCGGTTTGTAGCGCTCGAAGACCTGACTCATCTTGGCGCGGTCGCCGCAGTCTCCGAGCACGGTCGCGACCGCCGAGAAGTCGCGCTCGCCCACGAGCTCGCGCTCGATGTCGAAGAGCGCCGCCTCCGAGTGTTCGACGAGCACGAGCCGCGCCGGCCCGACCCGCGCGATCTGGCGGCAGAGCTCGGCGCCGATCGAACCGCCGGCGCCGGTGACGAGGACGGTCTCGCCGGACAGGTATTTCGCGATCGAGCCCATGTCGACCTCGACCGGCTCGCGGCCGAGCACGTCCTCGACCTGGACCGGCCGGATCTGCCTCGCGAGATTGAGGTCGCCGGAGATCAGCTCGTACAACCCGGGCAGCGTCTTCACCGGGACGTTTGCGTCCTGCGCGATCTCGACCACCTGCTGACGGGTCTCGCCTGATGCGGACGGGATCGCGATCAGCACCTCGTCGGGTGGGTTGTCGCGCAGGATGTGCGGCAGGTCGGCGGTCGTGCCGAGCACCCGGATCCCGTGCAGGCGGATGTTCTTCTTGCGAGGGTCGTCGTCGATGAGGCCGATGGGCGTATAGCCGCCCGCGGGCGCCTTGAGCATCTCCCGGACCACGAGCTGCGCTGCGTCACCCGCTCCGACGACGATCACTTCCTTGCCGCGCGCCATCAGCGAGGCCGCGCCCGGCCGCTCGATGAGGCTTCGCGCGAAGAGCCGGCTGCCGGCGACGAACGCGAGCAGGATCAGCCAGTCGAGCACCGCAATCGACCGCGGCAGCGGGAAGCCGTGGATCGGGTGCGCGAAGTAGACGACGAGGTCCGCGACGATGCACGCCGCCGTGACCCCGCGCGCGGCGCCCCACATGTCGCGGGTGGAGACGTAGCGCCACCAGCGGTTGTAGAAGCCGAACGCGATGAAGATCGCGAGCTTGATCGCGATGATGACGAGGATCGTGTCGATCATCAGCCGGTGGTACGGCTTCGGCACGCCCTGGTCGAAACGCAGCCAGAACGCGAGCCACCACGCGACGGCGATCAGCACGGCGTCCGCGAGCAGCTGCCAGAGCCGATGCCTGTTGACGGGAATCACGAAGCCACCGGTGCAGCGGCCTGAACGACCGAGACGACCTGCTCCTGAGTTGCCGCGTCGATGCCCGCCCACATCGGCACGGAGAAGTTCTCCAGCGCGAGCTGTTCGGTGACCGGCAGCGCGCCGCGGCTGTAGTCGAGATACGCAAGCGCAGGCTGCAGATGGAGCGGGGTCGTGTAGTAGACGGCACTGCCGATCCCCGCATCCTTCAAGGCGGCGCGGATCCGGTCACGCTCGAGCGAACGGCAGACGAACAGGTGGTAGACGTGACCGGGCTCGTCCTCGGGAAGCTCGCAAGCCGCGCCGAGACCGAGCTCGGCGTACCGGCCTGCCGCCTCACGGCGCGCGGCAACCCAGCCGTCGAGCTCGGCGAGGAAGATGCGCAACACGGCCGCCTGGATCTCGTCGAGGCGTGAGTTGTAGCCGATCAGCTCGAAGTCGACCTTGTCGCGTGAGCCGTGGAAGCGGAGCATGCGAACGCGTTCCGCAAGCTCTGGATCGTCGGTGGAGACGAGCCCGCCGTCTCCGATGCAGAAGAGATTCTTCGTCGGATAGAAGCTGAACGTCGACGCCACTCCTCCACGAGCGATGTCGGGTGACCCGAAGGCCTGAGCTGCGTCCTCGATCACGGGCACGCCGAGCTGCGTGAGCTCCGCCAGTGGCGCAGGCCGGCCGAAGAGATGGACGGCGAGGATCGCCTTCGTGCGCGGGGTGATCCGAGCGGCCACGTCCTCGGGGTCGAGATTCATCGTCGCGGCGTCGACGTCTGCGAAGACGGGCGTCGCTCCGCGCCGCGCGATCGCTTCCGCAGTTGCGTAGAACGTGAACGCCGGACAGATCACCTCGTCGCCGGCTCCGATCCCGAGCGCATCCATCACGAGCACGAGTGCGTCGGTCCCGTTGGCGACGCCGACCGACTGTTTTACGCCGAGATAGTCCGCCGCCTCGCGCTCGAACGCGGCCACGTTCGGCCCGAGGATGAACGCACCGCTCTCCAGGACGCCGTCGATCGCCTCGCGGATGCGGAGCAGAAACGGCTCGTACTGTGCCTTGACGTCAACGAGGGGAATCGGGCGCACCGCTGGAAAGTCTAGAAGACCGTCTCCGGCGGACGATCAAATACGCCGCCAGCGCCAGGATCGCCGCGGCCACGGCGTAGTCGACGAAGCGGAAGTCGCGGTGTAAGCGCTCGTAGCTCGAGCCAAGCCCATACCCGGCTCCCGCAAGCGCAAAGGCCCAGACTGCCGAACCGATCAGCGTCAGCACGCTGTAACGCAAGAACGGCATCCGGAAGACTCCGGCGGGAATCGAGATGAAGGACCGGATCACGGGCGTGACCCGGCCGATCAGGACCGCCCAGTCGCCCCAGCGGTCGAACCAGCGCTCGGCACGCTCGAGCTTGTCGCCGTCGAGATGAAACCAGCGCCCGTGGCGCTCGAGCAACGGACGCCCTCCGTACCGGCCAATCACCCAGCCGACGAGCGCGCCCACGAAGTAGCCGAGTGTGCCGGCAAGCGCCACTGCGACGTACCCCCAGGCGTGCGAGGAGATGCGCGCTCCGAAGAGGTCGACGTGCTGGCCGCTGAAGGCTCCGGCTGCGAGTGCGCCTGCGTACACCATCACGAGCTCGCTCGCCGCTGGGAACACGGCGTCGATCGCCATGAGGAAGAACACGGCATAGAGGCCGTGGTTTCCGATCAGCGAGGTAAGGGAGCTGGTGACGCCGGCTACCGGCACGCGGAGGAGGCTACCGGCGGAGCCGGAAAGGAGCGGTGAGCTCCACCGCTCCGACCTCGTTCGTGGCGGTGGCGCTGAAGGCGTAGCGGCCGGGGCGGCCACGCCACGAGATCGTCCCGTCGCCTGCGGAGAAGCTTCGGGTGGCGAGGGTCTTCACGATGCCGCCGCCGGGCGTCTCGATGCGCAGCGCAACCCGCGCGGGCCGGGCCAACTTGAACCTCGCCGTGACACGACGGTGACTCGCTGCCGCAGTCACGAAGCCGAGCGTGTTGTTGAGCCCGAACTGGCGGTCGGCGATCGAGTGCCGGCCGAGATCGTCGTCCGCGACCGCCCTGAACGTCCAGGCGCCTTCGGGCTGCCCTTCCCCCGTCCAGTTGAACTTGTAGGTGCCTGGCGCGCGCGAGCCCGAGTCCAGCGGGATGACGATCCCCCCTGGGCCGGTCAGCGTCGCCGTCACGGTCGCGGGGCGCACGAGCTTGTAGGCGAAGGTCTGCGCGTCGTCGACACCGTCGGCGTTCGGCGACAGGACGCGGGCAGGTAGGGCCGGCGCGTAGACGCCGTAGTAGAAGAGCGTCAGTGCCTCGGCGACGGCGCGCTCACCGCCGGGATCGGACGGCCGGTTCAGCAGCTTGCCGTCGAAGGCCATCGTCGTCGAGCCGCCGGCGTCGAGCGCGGAGGCCGTGACGCAGCCGAGTCGCATCATGGTCAGCGCCAGCTCGAAGTTGGTCAGCCCCGTGCTGTATCCGGGCTGCCGTCCGTCGACTGCAACGAGCAGGATCCGCCCGTCTGCCGTCTGACCGACCCCCGTGCGCGGATGGCGGTACGCAAGCTGATCCGTCGTGAACCCTTCGAGCGAGCGATAGACCGGCTTTCCGTCGCGGACGACGATCGGGCCGCCGCCGACCGCTTCGAAGACGTTCGCCCACGGCGGCGTGAGCGTGAGCAGCACCGTGAGGTTCGCGCCGATCGGAGCTTCCGCTGAGAGGAAGCCCGCCTGCGCGCCGCGTGCGACGAGCACCGCTCCGTCGGGAGGAATCGGCTGGTTGCCCCCGGTGACGTACTGGGTGACCACCCCGGTCAGCGGTGTGTTCGGCTTCGTCGCGGGGAATGGCTGGATGATCGCCTGCGCACCGCCGTTCTCCGCCGGAGTCCGCGCGCCCCACGCACGCGTGTACAGCGTCGTGCGATTCGCGCGCGGCACCTCGTTGATGCCGAGGATGCGGCGCTGTCCCGATCCTTGCCAGGTTCCCGCAAGGCGCACACGCTCGACGTGCAGGACGCCGTCCGTGTCGACACCCACCGACGAACGGAAGTCGACGGGACCGCTGTCGAGGACGCCGCCGCGGATGAGCGCGCCCGTCGGGTGTCCGTCCGTCCAGCTGAAGAGATCGCCGTTGACGCCGGCGACGGTCGCTTCCGCCGACACGCGCTTCTGCATCGATGTCACGCGCTCGCGACCGAGAATCGAATTGTTCGACAACACCGGCTTCAGCGCGTAGAGCCCGGTCGGTTTCGGCGCCGAGATGAGATGAATCACGACGGGCCCGTGCGCGGTGAACTCGACCTGGCGCGAATACACGACACCGGGAGCGAGCGTCAGACCACGTATCGGCGCAGCCGCGAAGGCCTGCGGTGCGACAAAAAGCCCTGCAAAGAGGGCGCAGATGGCTGCTCTACGGACCACGACCCCGCCCGAGGTTAGCGGAACAAGATGTCGGCTAATGAAAGGAGACTGTTAGCGAAGTTCGTCCGGCGCGATGTCGCAACCACGCCGGACGAACCTCAAAGCGGTCTAGCGATGTGCCGTGACCGGCCTGAACACCCTGAGGTGGATGTTCAGCTTCGCTTCGTTGACGACGCTTGCACAGGCCTGGCCGACGTCGAGCAGATACATCGTCGGCGTGTCCCCGGGACCGATGATGTCCATCGCGGAGGTGACGATCGTCGAGCCGTCAGTCGCTCGGTATTCGTAGCCGTCGAAGCTCGCAGCCGGAACGGCGCCGGTGAAGCAGGCCGCCAGCGCCCCCTGAATGGCGGCGTCGTCCTTCTTCAGCACTGCGACCTGCTTCTTCAGCGCGTTGAACTCCGCGCGTGTCGGCCCCGCCTGCGGGCCGCCGACTGCGGTCGTGACGTACAAGAGCGCAGCGCCGGTCAAAGCGGCGACGAGTAGAGCAAACCCCTTCATCCGTTCCTCCCGTCCAAAGTCGTTGACCCAGTTGGTCGACACAGTCGCAGCCGGACCGGATTTCGGCAAGGGTTCGCTAGGACATCCGCTCCAGCATCAGCGTCGTCATCGTCGTTTCATTCGTCCACAGGCGATGCGGGACGTCCTTCGGCCAGCGCACCACTTGTCCCGCGTGGATCTGCGCCCGCTCGTCCGGCGACACTCGTCCAGCCCGCGCCGTCGATGCAGGCCACGAACGTGTCCTGCGGCCCGGGATGTTCGTGGATCGTGCCTCCGGGCTCGAAGCGGAGCATCGCGAGGAAGAAGTCGTCGGTGCGTACGAGCACTTTCCCCTCGACGCCGACACAGCCTTCGAACGGCAGCGGGCTCCATTCCGGACGCGGGAAGGGCTCGATCTTCAGTTCCAGACTTTGACCTCGCGGTAGAGCGTGTCGCGCTGGACCGGGACCTTGCCGAGGGCCTTGATCAGGTGGACGAGCTCTTCCGTGGACGTGCGGTGAGTCGTGCCTGCTGCGGAGACGACGTTCTCCTCGATCATGATCGAGCCCATGTCGTCGGCGCCGAACCCGAGCGCGACCTGGCCGATCTTCATTCCCTGCGTGACCCAGGACGACTGGATGTGCGGCACGTTGTCCAGGTAGATGCGAGAGACGGCCTGCGTGAGCAGGTAGTCGAACGACGTCGGCATGTCCTCGCGTGCGACCTTGCCGGCGAGTCGGTTTCCGTCGTTCTGGAACGTCCACGAGATGAAGGCGCGGAAGCCGCCGGTCTCGTCCTGCAGCTCGCGGATGCGGCGCATGTGCTCGACGCGCTCCGCAACGGTCTCCACGTGGCCGTACATCATGGTCGCCGTCGTCGACATGCCGAGCCGGTGCGCGTGGCGCATGACGGCGAGCCATTCGTTCGTCTTCGTCTTCTTCGGGGCGATGATGTCGCGGACGCGGTCGACGAGAACCTCGCCGCCCCCGCCGGGGATCGAGTCGAGCCCGGCATCGCGCAGGCGCGAGATCGTCTGCCAGAGAGTCAGCTTGCTGCGCCGGGAGATGTGCTGGATCTCCGGCGGCGAGAGTGCGTGCAGATGGATCTTGTAACGCGCCTTGATCGAGCGGAAGAGATCTTCGTAGTAGTCGATGCCGAGATCCGGATGGTGGCCGCCCTGCATCAGGAGCCCGGTACCGCCGAGCTCGAGGGTCTCCTCGATCTTCTTGAAGATGACCGGCTTCGGCAGCAGGTAGCCCTCGCGTGTGTCGCCGGGGCTGCGGTAAAAGGCGCAGAAGTCGCAGTCGGTGTGGCAGATGTTCGTGTAGTTGAGGTTGCGGTCGATGATGAACGTGATGCGGTCGGGGTCCGCCTTGCGGTTCCGTATCTCGTTCGCAGCGCGCCCGACGGCGACGAGGTCGCGTGACTCGAGGAGCGCGAGCGCCTCGTCGTCGGAGATCCGCTCGCCCTCGAGAGCCCGTTCGAGTATCGGCGCGACGCTCTCTCCACGGTGTCCGACACCGAGCCTGTTGGGAGCCCGTCCCGTCGCACCGCTACCGCTGCGGGCTCGCTGAGAGTCGTCACGATCCGGTGACTCCGACGGCACGGTGTCTGACACCGCGACGTGTCTCATGCAGGCACCGCCTCTCGGACGAACCGAAGCTCGGGCACTTCATCGAGCTCGCCGGCTTCGTGCGCGAGCTCCAGGAACGTCATCAGGCCCGCTCGTTCTCGCGGGCCGAAGCGATAGCGCAGCTTCTCGAAGTAGCGGGCGAGGAACCCGGCCGGATACCCGTAGCTGGCGCTCGACTCGTGGGCCAGGCGCTCGGGCTCGGCGCGCGCCAGCCGCACCGAGGCGACGAGAGCATCCTCGAGCTCCGCGAGGCCGGCGTGCAAGGGCTCCGGACACGCCCAGACGGCGAACACCATCGGGAGCCCCGTGCGCTCCAGCCAGAGACGGCCGAGATCGTAGTGCGGGGTGGGATCCTCGAACGCAGACTTCAGGGCAGCATCGCCGATCAGGAGCTTCGCGTCGGCTTCCTCGCCGAGCGGCACGTGCTGCGCCTCCGGTAGGAGCACCTTCGTCAGCACGACCGAGGTTGCGGACTCCGGCGTGATCGCGACCGTGCGCACGTGCTCGAGCGGCTTGCGTGACACGAGCTGGATCGAGTCGACCGCCCCTTCCGAGCTCACGCAGAGCCGGGGCAGCAGCCGGAGACGATCGGCGTTCCGCGCGTACTCGATCGACGAGATCGGCGCGACGTCGAGCTCGCCGGCCAGAACGCGGCGGTTGAGCTCGGTCGGCACGCCCTGGATCTCCTCTACGTCCGCCTCGAGCCGGTAGAAGACCGGCGCCATGTTCACGTAGGAGATGCGGCCGAGGCGAATCACGCGTCCCACCTCCGCACCTCGTTGTAGAGCGTGTCGCGCTGTACGGGAATCCGCCCCGCCTCGCCGACGAAGCGGACGAGCTCCGGGATCTTCTGCTCGGTCTCGGTGCGCGCGCCCGCGGCGTGGAAGATCTGCTCGCGCACGACCGTCCCCTGCACGTCGTTCGCACCGAAGTGCAACGCGACCTGCGCGAGCGGGAGGCCCATCATGATCCAGTAGGCCTTGATGTTCGCGATGTTGTCGAGCAGCAGCCGGGAGACCGCGATCATCTTCAGGTCGTCCGAGCCGGTCGTGTGCTTCCAGCCGCGCCGCTCGAAGACCGTGTTCTCGGGATGGAAGGCGAGTGGGATGAACGCGAGGAAGCCGCCGGTCTTGTCCTGCTGCTCGCGCAGGCGCAGGAGGTGGTCGACACGTTCTTCGTATGTCTCCACGTGCCCGTAGAGCATCGTGCAGTGCGTCGGGATCCCGAGGCGGTGCGCGGTGTCGTGGGTGTGGAACCAGAAGTCGGGGTGTTCCTTTCCCGGCGCGACGAGACGTCGGACGCGATCGGCGAACACTTCCGCGCCGCCGCCCGGCAGGGAGCCGAGCCCGGCCGCCTGCAGTGCGCGCAGGACTTCTTCGTGCGTCAGCCCGGAAAGCTTCGTCATGTGGTGGATCTCGCTCGCGGTGAAGAGCTTCAGGTGCACTTCCGGCAGCGCTTCGTGCAGCGAGCGGACGATGCCGACGTAGTAGTCGAAGTCGACGTGCGGGCTCTCGCCGCCAACCATGTGGATCTCGGTGAAGCCGGTGAGCTCGTGCTGTCGAACAGCGTCCTCGACCATCTCGTCCGGTGAATACGTGTAGGCGTCGGACTGCTTGTTCGTGACGGCGAAGGCGCAGAACTTGCACTTCACACGGCAGACGTTCGTCTGGTTCAAGTACAGGTTCTGGACGAAGTAGACGCGGTCATCGCCGCCGCGCACGCGCCGCGCGAGATCGGCGAGGTCGCCGAGCGCAAGGATGTCGTCGCTCTCCATCAGCGTCACGCCGTCCTCGAAGTCGAGGCGCTCGCCTGCCTCCACCTTGTCGCGGATCGGCGCAAGCATGTCGGTCCGTTCGAGGAGCGCCATCCTGCTATCGCTCCCGGTTGACGACGGCGTAGGTCAGGGACTCGAGCTCCTCGCGATGCAATTCCCCGTTCAGACACGCTCGCGCATTGCGCGCATAGGCCAGGGCGACCTCGCGGCTCTCCTCGATCGCACCCGTGGACGCAACCCGAAGGAGCGCGCCTTCCAGGGAGGTCCCGCCGGCGAGCGCGGCGCGCACGCCCTCGTCCCGCTGTGCGGCCAGCAGCAACGGCAGGGTTGGCGTCCCCTCACGCAGATCGGTGCCCGCGATCTTCCCCGTCTCGATCGTGACGCCCGAACAGTCGAGGATGTCGTCGCTGATCTGGAAGGCGACGCCCAGCGCGAGCCCGAAGGCGCCCGACCCGCCGGCCAGCCGACAGGCGGCCTCGAACAGCTTCCCGGTCTTCAGCGTGCAGCGTTCGAGGTACGCCGCGATGCTCGTGTCCGGATCGAAGCGCTGTGAGCGCTGCAACGCCTCACCGCGCGCCAGGCAGAGCGTCGCGTTCGCCAATACCGCCACTGCCTGTGCGTCTCCGGTCGCTGCGATCTCGGCGAAGGCGCGCGCGAACAGATAGTCACCCGCAGCCCGTGCGGCGTCGGGCCCGTGCGCCGACCAGGCCGATGCGTGTCCACGGCGGAGGCGTGCGCCGTCGATGAGGTCGTCGTGCATCAGGGTCGCAAGGTGCACGAGCTCGACCGCGACTCCGGCGACGACAGGCGGCTCGGAGCCCGGCGGTGCGGAGAGATACACGAGTAGCGGGCGAAGGCGCTTGCCGCCGGCGGCGAGAGCCTCCGCGCCGACCTCGGCGACGACGCCGCGATAAGCGCCGACTGCCCGCTCCAGCCGCTCCTCGAGCTCGCCGAGGTAGTCGTCGAGCCCCGGCGCTTCGCGAATCTCGGCGAGCGCGCTCATTCTGCGTCCGCGGTGTGCAACGCGACGATGCCGCCGGCGAAGAGCCGCACGCGCACGTCGCGGAAGCCGGCCGCCTCGATCATCTCCGCGAGCTCCGCCGGACCGGGGAAACGGCGGACGCTGGCCGGCAGGTACGTGTAAGCAGAGCCACCTGGAAGCAGCTTGCCTAGCAGAGGCACGACTCCGTCGAACCACAAGCGGTAGAAGGGCGCGAGCGGGCCGCGCGGACGGGTGATCTCGAGGATCCCGAGCCGGCCGCCGGGCCCGAGCACGCGCCGGAGCTCGGACAGCGCCCGCTGCAGATCGTCGACGTTCCGCACGCCGAACCCGACCGTTGCCGCATCGAAGCTCGCGTCGCCGAAGGGCAGCTCCAGCAGATCCCCGCGAATCCACTCGAGCTCGGGCGCCTTGCGCCGCGCGCGCTCGAGCATCGGCTCCGAGAAGTCGAGGCCGGTCACGCGTCCACCCGCGCGCGCGCCCGCAACCGCGAGGTCGCCGGTGCCACAACAGGCGTCGAGCACGGCGTCGCCGGGCCGGACGACTGCCTCGGCGGTCAAGCGGCGCCAGCGCCGATCGAGCCCCACCGTCATCGTGTGGTTCATCGCGTCGTAGACCGGCGCGATGCGGTCGAACATACGCCGGACTGCGTCCGGCGCCAGCTGGCCGGATTCGTAGTCGACGCTCACTGTCCCCATCGCTTCACGAGCTCGATGTCCAACCCGAGTTGATCCAATGCGCGGCCGACGATGAAGTTCACGAGATCGTCGACCGTTTCGGCTCCGTGGTAGAAGCCTGGCGCGAGGAACAACACCGTCGCACCGGCCTCCTTGAGGGCGAGCATGTTGCGCAGGTGGATCAGGGACAGCGGCGTCTCGCGCGGCATCACCACGAGCTTGCGTTCCTCTTTCAGGGCGACCGACGCGGCCCGTTGGATGAGATTCGACATCGCACCGGACGCGATCGTGCCGAGCGTGCCCATCGAGCAGGGACAGATGACGTACGCGTCGACCTTCGCCGAGCCGCTCGCGTACGGCGCCTTCCAGTCGTTCGGCTCGTACACCGTCACGTTCCCGCCGTGCGCATGTTCGAGCAGGCGCGTGAGCGTCTCGTCGCGCGACAGGCGAGGGTTGCCATAGAGCTCCGTTGCCAGCACCTCGACGCCGGCGCTCGATGCGCAGATGCCGAGCTCGACGTCGGCGCCGGCGAGCGCCTCCACGAGGCGAGCCGCATAGGGAGCGCCGGAGGCGCCGGTTATGCCGAGGAAGACGCGCACCGCAGGCCTATTTCGGGCCCTTGGAAGCGTCGAGGAATGCTGCGAGCTGAGAGAGCTGCTGGTCGTCGAAGCCGAACTTCGGCATCACGTTGTTGCCGTACTTCGATGGGTCGCTGATGTAGCTCATGAAGAAGTCCTTCGTGCGGCCCTTCGTCCCCTCGGCGCTGAGGTCGGGCGCGCCCTGGTTCGAGCTGCCGGTACCCAGGTAGGTATGACAGGCCGTGCAGCCCGAGCTCGCGAAGATCTTCGCGCCGGCGATCGCCTCCTGGTCGTCCGTGAATCCCTGCCGCTGCGCCCACGTCGGCACCGCCTGCACGACCTCGCTGGCGAGCGCCTCCTTCGCGGTTGCGCCCTTGTACGTGAGGACGCCCATCGAGATCACGACGAGGATGGCTCCGATGACGGCGACCGGCCGTCGCGTAAGCCGCCGCTCCATCCGCCGATCGATGAACGGGAGCAGGAACGCGATGATCAACATGATCGTCGGTATCCCGACGGTGCCGAGGACGACCGTGTTCGGCCACTTGAAGATGCGCAGCAGATAGAAGAGGAAGTAGAAGTACCAATCCGGGCGCGGGACGAAGTTCGTCGTCGCGGGATCGGCAGGCTCGGAGTAGCGCGGGCCGAGCAGGCAGGAGTCGCCGCTGCCGCACGAGTTGGGATCCGGGCCGGACGTGAAGTACCAGACGGCCGCGAGCGCGATGATCACCGAGACCACGACGAGGCTCATGACCGTGTCGTGGAACATCGCGTAGGGGAAGAACGGCTTCCCGCGCTTCTTTACGTCCGACTTGTACTTGGCGAATTGCCTGCGCCACTCGTCGGTGCTGGCCACTACTCACCTCCGTTGCGGCGGAAGCCGCTGCGCGCGGACGGCTGCGTCAATCCGCTCCGTCCGTTGGTCGCAGGCTCTTCGTCGTAGTCCGTGCCGGCGGCTTCGTCCGACCAGGGCGGCGAGGTCACGCCGAGCCGGATGACGAGATAGAGATGCAACCCGATCAACGCGAAGATCAGTCCGGGAATCAGCAGCATGTGCATCGAGTAGAACCGGCTGATCGTGTCGCCCCCGATCTCAGAGCCCCCACGTAAGAAGTCCGCCAGGAACGGGCCGAGGAACGGCGCTGTCCCGTTGAGGTTGATCCCGACGACGGTCGCCCAGTACGCGGTCTGATCCCACGGCAGCAGGTAGCCGGTGAAGCCCTCGAGCATGCCGACTGCGAGGAGCGTCACGCCGATGATCCAGTTGAGCTCGCGCGGATACTTGTAGGCGCCGAACAGAAACACGCGCGCCATGTGGAAAAACATCAGGATGATGAAGACGCTCGCACCCCACTTGTGCATGCCGCGCACCAGCCAACCGAGGGTGACGTCGTTCGTGATGTGCTGGATCGACTGGTACGCGTTGTCGGGGTCCGCCTTGTAGTACATCGCAAGGATCACGCCGGTGAGCGCCTGCACGAGAAAGGCGGTGAGCGTCGCCGAACCGAGTGTGTGCCACCAACCGGTATCGCCCGGAACCTTCCGGAACAGGAAGTACTTGATCCCGCCGACCAGGCCCGAGCGCTCTTCGAGCCAGTCGATCGGATAGTTGATCGCGGCTTCGAGGTGCCTGCGGCGGGCGGACTTCTTGTTGCTTGCAGCGGTCGCCATCAGTGAGGCGGCTGCAACGGGTAGAGGATCTGCTCGAAGCCGTCGACGTGCTGACCGGGACCGGCGAGCTTGTACCTGGAGATCACGGCGTCCTTGCCCGTGCCCTCCACGTGCGACACGCTGAAGGGCTTACCGAGGATGAGGTGGCCCTCGACGACGGAGAACTCGTAGCGGTCGAGGGCGCGCACGGGTGGGCCGGAGACGCGGTTTCCCTCGACGTCGTACTGACCGCCGTGACACGGACAGCCGTAGCCGCCGGCGGGAATCGCCGGGATCATCGTGATCCGCTGGCCCTTCGCGCCCTGGACCTCCTTCGCCTGGTTGTCCTGCACGGGACCGTTCGGCTGAACCGGGCAGCCGAGATGCGCGCAACGGTTCGAAATGATCGTGAAGCTCGGCTTGCCGTCCAGCAGACCGTTGTTGCGGATGTACGCGGTCCGGTGCGACACCTCGCCGTCCTCGGGCTTCATGAAGAACTTCGTCACGAACCACTTGCCTTCCGTGAAGTTCTCCAGCGGGCCCAGGTCGACCGTCGGGTAGCCCTGCCCGCGGAAGGCGGGCACGATCATGAAGCCGACCGCAGGCACGGTCACGAGTCCCCCGATGACGGCGCCCAATCCGAGCGTCGCGCCTTCGAGGAACCGGTTGCGCGGGAAGCGGTCGCCCGATTCCGGCGCGGCCATCGCCGCTTCGCCCTGGTCGGCCGGAACCGCCGGCGCGTCGGTCGATTCGCGAGGGCCACCGCGTTCGGGTTCGATCGCCTCGACCCGCTCGCGTCGAATGTCCTTCGTCACATCCCGAGTCCAGAGGAAGCCGAAGCTGATCGCGATCACGGCGCCGATCGGCACGATGATCATCGGGTTGATGATCAACCCGACGAGGATGCACGCGACGCCTGCGGCGAATCCGATCGGATAGACCGAGGGGCCGGGGGAATGCTGCTGGTCCCCGTGCTGGGGTTCCGTCACCGAGCCTCCCCTCTTTGGGTCACCACTAGTGGATTCAATCCCCGCCCTGTTCCGTGTGTCAACGACGTATCAATCGGCGCAACTAAACCCGAAAAATGCTGCGCATTTTCCGGGTGTATGGATTAGTCCCTTCGCTTCGCTCGGGAGACAAGAGAGGGGATCCTACGACGCGGCCTGCCGTTCTGCATCGAGTCCCCGAGCGAGATTCCGTACTCCTCCCAGCGGCGGTCGACGAGAGCCTGCACTTTGGGGGTCATCTGAATCTCGGGCGGCCACTCGCGGGTGCCCTCGTCAGGCCCCTTGTGGGTGGCGTCGATTCCCATCTTCCCGCCGTAGAACTGGCGGGTCGGTGCGTGGTCGAGATGGTCGAGCGGCCCCTCTGTGAGCAGGACGTCACGGGCGGGATCGACGTTGGCGCCGACGCGGAACATGACCTCTTCGTAGTCGTGGACGTCGACCCACTCGTCGACGACGACGACCGACTTCGTGAGGCTGAGCATCCCGAGGCCCCAGATCGCGTGCATGACCTTCTGGGCATGGCCGGGGAAGGCCTTGCGGATCGAGACGATGCAGCAGTTGTGGAAGGCGCCTGCCACCGGCAGGTCGTAGTCGACGATCTCCGGCACGGTCATCCTGATCGCCGGGAGGAAGATCCGCTCTGTCGCCTTGCCGAGCCACGCGTCCTCCTGCGGAGGCTTGCCGACGACGATCGACGGATAGATCGCATCGCGGCGCATCGTGATGGCGGTGAGCCGGAAAACGGGGAACGGCTCGGGCGGCGTGTAGTACCCGGTGTGGTCGCCGAACGGCCCTTCCTCGGTGAGCTCGTCCTTGTCGATGTAGCCCTCGAGGACGATCTCGGCGTTCGCGGGCACCTCCAGGTCGACGGTCTTTGCCTGCACGAGCTCCACCGGCTCGCCGCGCAGGAACCCGGCGAGCATGAACTCGTCGATGTGCTTCGGCAGCGGCGCGCTCGCGGAGTACGCGGTGACGGGGTCGAGCCCGAGGGCGACGGCGACCTCGATCCTGCCGTCGGTGGCGAGATAGTCCGCGCGGCCGTCCTTGTGGATCTGCCAGTGCATCGCGGTGGCGCGCGGGCCGAGCTTCTGCATGCGGTACATGCCGACATTGCGCGTTCCGGTGCGCGGATCCTTCGTGATCACCGCGGGGAGCGTGATGAACGGAGCGGCATCGTCGGGCCAACATTTCTGGATCGGGAGCAGGTCGAGCGAGGCGTCGTCGCCCTCGAGCACGATCTCCTGGCTTGCTGCGCGCCGGACCGACTTTGGCCGCGAGTCGGCGATCGACTTCAGCTTCTGCAGCCCGCGCACCTTGTCCACGAGGCCCGAGGGCGGTTGCATCTCGAGCACGTCGGTGAGCTTCACCGCGACGTCGTCGAGCGAGGGCGCGTCGAACGCCATGCACATGCGACGCTCGGTGCCGAACTGGTTGATCAGCAGCGAGTGCTTGGAGCCCTTGACGTTCTCGAAGAGCAGCGCGGGCCCACCGGCCTTCACCGTACGGTCGGTGATCTCCGTGATCTCGAGCTCGGGATCGACCTCGGCGGCAACGCGGACGAGCTCGTCTTCGCGCTCGAGAAGCGCGATCCACGCGCGCAGGTCGGAGGGCGGCGCCACGACGTCAGTCTAGGCTTGTGTGGCCGGCCGGGTGGTCAGCGGCGCCGGTGGCGCAGCCAGTGCGTGGTCTCGCCGAGCACGATCACGCCGAGGAAGATCAAGCCGACAATGAGCATGCCGGTGATGACCTTCTTCCCCTCGGTCGCGGCATCCTCGGCAGCAAGCAACTGGAGCAGCGCAAGCATCGGCGTGACTTTAACGCAGCCGTCCGCGATGGGTCGCGAGGGCGTTCTCGACCGCCGCGTCCCCGGCCTGGGCCCGGGCCAGCCGCTCGAGCGGACTGGGATCGTTGTCGAGCCGAAGGGAGGACCTGCCTGCATCGAGTTGGCCGCTGCCGAGGGCCGCGGCAGTAGCCGCCCAGACCGGCCCGTCGCCGGCGATCTCTTCGGCGCGCAGGTACGCGCAGAGCGCGATCAGCTCCGCGAGGTCGCTGACCGCCTCGACCGTGCCGACCTCCTCGATCCGCACGAGCCCGTGCGCGTACAGGTAGTCGCCGAGGAGCAGCGCAGTGTCCTGGTCCTCGGGTGAGAAGAGCCGCGGACGGCCGTAGTGCAGCAGATAGCCCTCGTAGATCGTCTCGACGCCCAGCGCGTACCTCGGCTCACCGAGCGGGGAGAACACCGGCTCGCGCTCCTGCTCCTCGCGTGGACGTAGCGCCGCATTCCACAGGGCGCTCTCCTGCCCCGCGTCGGCGGCGATCGTCTCCCAGAGATCAGCCGTCGAAGTCGGCAACGGCCTCGATGGTCCGGTCGATCTCGTCGTCGCCGTGGGCGAGCGAGACGAACATGGCCTCGAACTGGCTCGGCGCAACGTAGATCCCGCGTTCGAGGAGGTGACGGAAGAGCGCGCCGTAGCGGTCCGTGTCGGCCCGCTGCGCGTCGTCGAAGTTGCGCACCACGTCGTCGGTCATGAACAGCGTCGCCATCGCGCCGACACGCTGGACGCGTCCGTGCTGCGCAAGCCCTCGCTCGAGCCGGGCGCCGAGCCGCTCGAGCTCCTCGTACACGGCCGGATCCCCAAGGCGCCCGAGCATCGCGAGCCCGGCCGCGGTGGCGAGGGGGTTCCCCGAGAGGGTCCCGGCCTGGTAGACGTCGCCGCTCGGCGCGAGGCGATCCATGATCTCGGCCCGCCCGCCGAACGCCGCCAGCGGCAGACCGCCTCCGACGATCTTTCCGAGGATCGTCAGGTCCGGCATGACACCGAAGAGCTCCTGCGCGCCGCCGCGGGCGACGCGAAAGCCCGTGATGACCTCGTCGAAGACGAGCAGCGCTCCCGATGCGTCGCACAGAGTTCGCAGAGCCTCGAGGAAGCCCGGCTCGGGCGGGACGACGCCCATGTTCCCCGCGACGGGCTCGACAATGATCGCGGCGAGACCTTCGCCGTACTCCGCCACGGTGGACGCGACCGCGTCGACGTCGTTGTACTTGCACACGATCGTGTCCTTCGTCGTCGCGGGCGGCACGCCGGGGCTCGACGGCAAACCGAGCGTCGCGACACCGGAGCCGGCGCTCGCGAGCAGCGCATCGACGTGACCGTGGTAGCAGCCTGCGAACTTGATGAATGCGGTCGCGCGCAGTGAACGCGCGCGCCAAGCGCACCGCGCTCATCGCCGCCTCGGTGCCGGAGGAAACGAGCCGGACCTTCTCGACCGAGGGGACCGCATCGACGATCTCCCCTGCAAGGTCGACCTCGGCTTCGGTCGGCGCGCCGAAGCTCGTCCCACGCTCGGCGGCAGCGCGCACCGCGGCAACCGTCTCCGGATCGGCGTGCCCGAAGAGCAGCGGGCCCCACGACATGACCCAGTCGACGTAACGATTGCCGTCCACGTCGACGAGATACGCCCCTTCGCCGCGGCCGACGAACAACGGCTCGTCGAGCCCGACCGCACGCATCGCGCGCACCGGGAGAGTTCACGCCGCCGGGGATGAGGTCGAGCGCGCGGCGATACAGCTCGCTGCGCGTCCTCAGAGCCAGGAGGCGAGCTCCTTCGTCCAGTACGAGATGACGAAATCGGCGCCGGCGCGCTTGATCGCGGTCAGCGACTCGAGCGCGGCCTGCCGCTCGTCGAGGAATCCCTTCGCCGCGGCGGCCTTCACCATCGCGTACTCGCCGGAGACGTTGTACGCCGCGAGCGGTAGGTCGAAGCGCTCGCGCGCGGCGCGAATGACGTCGAGGTAGGGAAGCGCGGGCTTGATCATCAAGACGTCTGCGCCCTCGGCCACGTCCTGCTCACACTCACGCAGAGCTTCGCGGACATTCGCCGGATCCATCTGGTAGCCGCGGCGGTCTCCGAACGCGGGCGCCGACTCGGCGGCCTCGCGGAACGGGCCGTAGAACGCGGAGGCGTACTTCGCCGAGTACGCGACGATCGGTGTCTCCGGCAGCTCCTCGCGGATCGCGCCGACGCGACCGTCCATCATGTCGCTCGGCGCAACGACATGCGCGCCCGCCTCGACGTGACTCCGCGCCGTGCGCACGAGCAGCTCGAGCGTTGCGTCGTTGTCGATCTCCTCACCGTCGCCGATGACTCCGCAGTGGCCGTGCGAGGTGTACTCGCAGAGGCACACGTCCGTGATCAGCACCAGGTCGCTTCCCTGAAGCGCGCGTAAGGCTCGCTGGACGATGCCGTCGTCGTCCCACGCGCCGGAGCCTTCCTCGTCCTTCTCGTCGGGAATGCCGAACAGGATCACGCCCTTGACGCCGAGCCGGACGAGCTCGTCGGCCTCGGCCTCGAGCGAGTCGACGGAGTGGCGCGCCATGCCGGGCAGGTCCGAGTTCGCCAGCGGCTCCGGCCCGACGAACAGCGGCATGACGAAGTCGTCGAGGTCGAGCCGCGTCTCGCGCACGAGGCCCCGCAGTCCGTCTGTTCGACGGAGCCGGCGCAACCGGGTGACTGGAAACGTGCTCACGTCCTACAGCCTAGACCCGAGGCGTCGCTCAACGACTCGCCGCGGTGTCCGTCGGGGGAACCCCCTCCCCTGGTTCGCTGACGAGGAGTGGCCGCTCCGCAGCCTCCCCGAGCCCGGCGTCGACCGGCAGCACCTCTCCCTCGTCCCACTGCTGCAACTCGACACGTTCGCCGAAGAACTCCCACATCGCACGCCCGGCCGCAAGCAGCGGCAATGCCATCAGCGCACCCGGCAACCCATAGATCTCGCCGCCGGCGAGCAGGCCGAAGATGACGAGCAGCGGATGGAGCCGCAGCGCGTTCCCCATCACGTTCGGGACGACGATGTGACCTTCGACCTGATGGATCGCCAGGAACAGCAAAAAAACCCAGATCGCCGAGGGCGGATGGACGACGAGCGCGTACAGGAACGGTGGAATCGCACCGAGCCACGGTCCCAGATACGGAATCAGCTCGGTGATCGCAACCCACGCACCGAAGAGCAGTGCGTACTTCTGACCGCCTGGAAGCCATCCGAGCGCACCGAACACCCACAGGCCCACGCCCGCACTCGTGCCGATGATCAGCGATACGAGTGACTGGCCTTTGACGTAACTCACCAGCGACTGCTCCATGCGTCGCACCAACGGCACCGAGCCCGGCTCACCGGGGAAGCGCCGGTCGATTCGGCGCTCCAATTTCGGAAAGTCGAGCAGCATGTAGATCGACACGACAAAGACGACAATCACGCTGAACAGAAGCTTCCCGATCGAGATTGCCGCGCCCTCGAGGAAGTTGACCAACCTGTTCGTGTATTTGCCGATGTCGTGCTTGCGGACGTCGCGCACGAGCCGGTGACCGCGATCCTCGACTTTGACGCTGCCGAGTCGATGCGTGTCGAACCACTGCTGCAGCCGGTTCACGTCGCGATCGGCGTCGGCGACGCCGGTTCGTCCGTTCACGTTCGTAAAGTAGGAATCGACCCGTTTCGCGGCCGTCTTCGTTTCACTGACGACGACGGTCCCGATAGCCCCGATGACGGCGATCAACGCAATCGCGAACACGAGGTACACGAACGCGACTGCGACGCCGCGAGGAACCCAGACCCTTGCCACGAGCCGAACGGCAGGGCTCAACAGCAGCGCGATCAACAGCGCAACGAGGAAGAGAAACACGACGTGACGGACCGTCCCCGCCACCACCCACAGGAACAGCAACAGGACCGGGAACCCGGCCAGTTGGATCCAGCGCGGGATCTCGATCTTGGCCCTGGCGGGCATGCGGGTGATCGTACAGCGGAGGTCATACGGTTCCCGACCTCGCGGCCCCCGGATTGGGACTGGGACTGGGCTGAGGACGGCAACCTCGCTCTCGACCGTCACGATGTAGGGGCACAAATGCAGGCGAATCCGGGGATTCGGCTGTCACAAAGTAGGGCCGCTCATTTGTTGAAGGAGGGGTCAGGGTCCGTTACGGTGCCGCGGATGCCGGCCCCCTCCCGCAGAGTCCCCGCGACGCGCCGTCGTCCGCGGCGTCAGTCCGTGCACGCATCGCGCGCGGCGTCTCATCGTCCTGACGGTCGTCTTGGGCGTCCTGCTGGGGACGCTCTTGATCACGGCGTTCGGGCAGGGAGCGACCCGCGAGCCCTCCCAGGCGCTGCCCGGCCCGTCGAGCCGCCTGCTGCCCGTTGGACCACCTGCGCCGCTCACCGTCGCATTGCACAGCGGGCTGCGTATCCAGTTGCCCATTTCGCAGAGCCGCGTCACGGCGCTCGGCTACCACTCGTCCGGAGACGGTGCTTTGCCACTCAGCCCGCTCGGTCGCCAGGGCAACGAAGGCGCGCTCTCGCGGCTCGCCCACAAGATCTTCGGCGGCGGCGGTGCGGGCTTCGTCTACTACCAGTTGACCGGCGGCGAGACCGCGGTCCTGGACGTCGGTGCCCTACCGGGCACGGATATCTATGCACCGGTCGACGGCACGATCGTCGGGATCTCCGACTACATCCTCAACGGCAGGGCCTACGGCTCGCGGATCGACATCCAACCTTCGGCCGCGCCGTCACTCGTGGTCTCGCTCACGCAACTGAGCCCCGATCCTGCTCTCACCGTCGGCTCGATGATCGCAGCCTCCAGCACCAAGGTCGGCCGCGTCCTCGACCTGTCCGGTGTCGAGAAGCAGGCGCTCTCGAAGTACACGCAGGACGCGGGCAACCACGTGGCCATCGAGCTGCGCGCCGCCGCAACACTTCTACCCTAATCCGCGAGGATTGACCTTCGTTTCGCTCGGTAGAACCGGGACAATCAACCCGTGAAAATCCTTTTCATCGCAGATGCGGTCGGTGTGCCCGGGCGACGGGCCATCGAGGAACGCCTGCCCTCGCTCCGCGAGGAACTGCACGTGGATCTCTGCATCCTCAACGGCGAGAACCTCGCCGACGGCGTCGGCATCACGCCCAAGCTCGCAGACAAGATGCTCGCCGCCGGCGCGGACGTGATCACGCTCGGCAACCACACGTGGCGCCGCGGTGAGATCGTTCCGTACCTGAAGGAGAGCGAGCGCCTGATCAGGCCGGCAAACATGTCGAAGCGCGCGCCGGGCAAGGGTCTGACGTTCGCGACGGCGGCCGACGGAACGGAGGTCGCCGTGATCAACCTGATCGGCGCACTCTTCCTCGGGCCACCCGTCGGTCCCTTCGAAGTGATCGACGAGCTCGTGGACGAGGCGCTGAAGCGCACGCCCGTGATCGTCGTCGACATGCACGGCGAGGCGACGAGCGAGAAGGTGGCGCTGGCGAAGTGGCTCGACGGCAAGGTGACCGCAGTGCTCGGAACGCATACTCACATCCAGACGAACGATGCACGCGTTCAGTCCGGTGGCACGGCGGCAATCACCGATGCCGGGATGACCGGACCGCACGACTCGGTGATCGGCGTGCAGGCCGAGCTCGCGATCAGGGCGATGCGTACAGGCATGCCCGTGCGCTTCGAGACCGCTTCGGGTGATGTCCGGATCGAGGGCGTCCTCGTCGAGTGCGGCACCGACGGCCGGGCGACGAGCTGCGAGTCCGTGCGCGTCTCGGTGCCGTGAGCGCTCCGCCGGTTAAGTACGCGGCAAACGGCGAAGTCCACATCGCGTACCGGGTCCTCGGCGAGGGACCGATCGACCTTGTCTTCGTGGCCGGCGCGATCACCAACCTCGACGTGCTCTGGGAGATGAGCGACTATCGGCGCGCCTGCGACCGACATAGTCGGCTCAACCGACCGAGCGCGTGAACTGGGTGACGGACGCTGGCGCGATCTGCTCGAGCGTCACAACGAGATCGTTCGTCGCGACCTCGAGCGCTTTCGGGGAGTGGAGATCGACACGGCGGGCGACGGGTTCTTCGCTACGTTCGACGGGCCGGCGCGCGCGATTCGTTGCGCACGCTCGATCGTCGAGAACGTGCGCGGCGTCGGCCTCGACGTGCGCTCGGGCCTGCACACCGGCGAGTGCGAGCTCAGCGCCGACTCGGTTCGGGGCATCGCGGTCCACACAGGTGCGCGGGTCGCTTCCCTTGCTTCGCCCGGCGAAGTGCTCGTATCGAGCACCGTGAAGGATCTCGTCGCGGGATCCGGGATCGAGTTCACCGACCGGGGCGTGCACGAGCTCAAGGGGATTCCGGGCGAATGGCGGTTGTACGCCGCCAACTGACGACGAGCACCGCGACGAGCGCAACCAACGTCAGGTCGCGCACGAGCAACAGCCATGAAAGCCCCTGTTCGAAGTGGAGCGCGAGCCTGAAGTAGCGAAACGGGAACCAGAGCTGCGTCAGGACGAGGGCAGAGCCAAGAAGCACGCTGGCTCCGAGCCCGCGCCGACCGCGCACGAGCGGCACGATCGGAATCAGCCAGATCAGGAACTGAGGTGACAGCACCTTCCCGAACGCGATGAACGCACAGAGCGCGGCCGCGGTGGAGCGAACGAGCGCTTCTGCATCGCCCCGCGAGCGAGCGAAGGCCGACCAGATCCAGATCAAGGCCCCGGCCTGCAGCACGGTCGAGGCGATCGCCACCCACGAGGCCGCGTTGCCGTCGAGATTCTGAGAGCCGTGGCTCGTCTCGCCGGTCACGCCGAGGCCGAAGACGTGGTGGCCCACCAGCAGGAGCGCCGAGCCGAGGCTCTCGACCTGCAACGGGCGCGTCAGCTGCACGCGGAGGCTGTGCCAGACCCCGTCGGGGGAGAGGATCAGGAAAGGCACGAACAGGGCGGCGATGACACCGACCACTAGACCAAGACAGACGAGTGCCTCGCGCCGACCCACCCGCTTCCACACAAACGCGACTCCGAGCGGAACGAGGACGACGGGATAGAGCTTCGCAGCGACGCCGAGGCCGAGTAATGCGTGACCGAGTCGCAGCCGTCCCGAGACGAGCGCGGCGAGTGCCACCGCAACGAGCGCCGTCGGCCAGAGATCGAAGCGACTGAGGATCACCGAGCCCAGCAGAAGTGGGGCGACTGCTGCAAAGCAGAGCGCGGCCCAGACGTTTACCGCGCTCCGTCGGAGTACGCGCAGGATGACCGCCATGGCAGCAAGCGCCGCCGCACCGCACAACCACATGAGCGTCTCGAACGACCGGCGGAAGCCTGTCGACACTTGCTGGTTGCGACCGGGTTCGGCGAGCCCAGGGAGGGCGAAGACCGGCAAGGCGCCGGGCGGATACTCGACCCCGAAGTCGCGGTAGGGAACCTTTCCGTCAGCGATCGCATTGCCGTAGCGCTGATAAACGGGCGTATCGATCAATTGCTTGTGCTTGTAGAAGCCGACATGCAGCAGAGTCCACGCGACGACGAAGAGAGCGATCGCCGCGAAGGCCGCGGCGACCACGGAGCGCTCAGACGCCGGCTTCGGCCTGCTCGGGGTCATTCCAGAGCAGAGCACAGACGACGAACGGGAAGAACCAGGGGATGTAGAGCCAGGACCAGTGCGTGAGCACCACCTCGAAACCGATCAGGAGCGCACCGGTCAAAGCGGCCAGTTGCAGCGGCGTTTTCGTACGCGGCACGAACGCCGCCGCGAGCGCGCCGATCACGAGCAGCCCTTGGAGAACCAGTTGAATTGAATGCAGATTGGGGATTCCCCGGGCGTGGTACCGCCCCCAGTCCCAGAGCGAGAAAGGGGACTGCCGCGTCGTCTGCGTCCTGATCGTCCGGTCGTAGAAAGTCTGTGCCGCCTGGACCGGGTGGCCGTCGAACAGCAGGATCGAAAAAACCACGAAGCTGGTAACAAGGAATCCCGCGGCAAAGGCGATCGTGCGACGAGGCCGCCAAACCGGGCCGGGATACGTCAGCCACATAGGCGCGACGATGAGCGTCGCGAACTTCGTCCAGCCGGAGAGCGCCACGGAGATCCCGCGCGCCCAAGAAGAGCTCACCATCCAGAAGCCGAAGATGAGAAAGACCGGCACGATCGCGTCATTCGTGTTCGACATGGAGACGTACTGGGTGAACGGAAACGCTGCCCACGCAAACGCAAGGGCTGCACCCAGCCAGCGGCCGCCGAAGCGTAAGCCGACGAGGCCCAGCCCCAGCGCGCAGAGCACGTCGAAGATGATCGAGGTGAGATGCACGGCCGGCAGCTTGTCCCACTTGCCGGACCAGCCCCGGATCCAGTACCCCGGCAGATAGGCCTCGTACGCAACCGGCCCATAGGTGTCACCGAGTGGGTTGGCCGACTCGCAGCGGCCGTTGAACTGGATTCGGTCCCGGATCTCGCCTGACGAGTCGGCCGGCCCGCAAGCCTTGAGGTCGTCCTCCTTCGGAAAGTTGTCGTACGGCATCACACCGGTGGCAATTCGCTGCGCACCGATCACACCCGCGTACCCGACGTCGATCACGTTCGAGTCCTCGAGGTTGAGCCCGATGCGGAAACCGATGAGGAAGACCGCCGCAGCGAGCAGCACCGCAGGTTTCCAGAACGGACGCGCTGCACGAACTGGGCGTCCGCGCACTCCGATCCAGATACAGCGTGTGAGCAGATACACCAGCGGTGGATAAACGAGCGGCACGCTCGTGAAGACGTTCCCGGCGTTGAAGTACCAGAGCGAGACCGAGAACGACAGGAGCGCCAGCAGGTCAAGATTCCGAAGCGACAACGGCCTGCGGAAATCCGCAAGCCCGAGCAGGAAGGCCGCGCAAAAGGCGAGCCAGACGGGGAGGCTGTTGATCTTCTTGCCTCCGAACGCGCCGTCGTAGCCACGGGCCATCTTCCAGGCCACCTGTGGGCCGGTCCACGCTTCGGTGACCCTGGCCGAGGCGTCGTCGACGTTCCCCTGCGCGATCTCCCCGGCGTCGACTTGCTTGTTCTTGCTCCACCAGACATGAACCGTCCAGCAGCCGCTCTGCGCGCCTGCGGGGCACTTCGCCGAGTCGGCCTCGTACGTCGCGTCCGTGACGCGTCCTTTTTCCGGATAGCGGTCGAGCCAGTCCGCGACCTTGTCGTCGGCGACGAAGAGCGCCGTCGCGCGCTCCTTCGTCAATCGAGACGAGGCGGCCGACGCGGTCGCCACGAAGGCCGCCGCCACGAGCACGGCCACCGCAAGGGACAGGACGAGCTTCAGTGCCGTCTCCGGAACGACCAGAGCTTGTTGCCGACGAAGTTCGCCGGCGTCACGAGAACGATCGCGATCGCCTGCGCAATGATCTTCCCCAGCCCGAGCTCGACGAGCACGGAGAGAATGGCGAGGTTGCCGACGTAGACGATCAGCGACACCGCGAAGAAGCGCAGGCCCTGGTGCGCGAAGTGGCCGCGATCGCGGCGGAACGTCCACAGCCGGTTCCAGAGGTAGTTGTTCGTGACAGCGACGAGGAACGAACCGGTGGCCGCCAGCCGGTAGTGCAGGTTCGCTCCGTCGAGCAACGCGATGTAGACAAGAAGGTTGACGACGTAGCCCGACGCGCCCACGGCGCAGAACTTCGCCAGCTCCGCCCAGTTGCTTCGCTGGCGCAGGGCGTAATTGGCACGGGCCCGCAGCCCCGCGGCGATGGCTGCGTCCCGCTCATCCATGAGGCTGGAGAGACTAGAGGTTAGGCGGCAGAACGGCGCTTGGGAGCGAATCGCAAAGCCGCGTCGAACGGCACGCGCTCGCCTGCCACGATCGCCGCCAGCAGTTGCCCGTCCTCTGCGACGACCACGTCCTGCAGCGCTCCGAGCTTACGGCCGTTCCGCTCGACGGGGCGCCCGCGCAGCGCGCCGAGCGCGAGTGTGCGGGAGCGGTAGAAGTCCACCTCGTGCTGCTCGAGGAGGACGAACGGCGAGGGGATCCGGATCTCGTCGCGCTCGACGGCCGCCGTCGGCAGCGGCAGGAAGCGGTGCACCTCGTCGCCGCAGAGGAGATCGAGCCCGACCGCCCGTCGAGCCTCCGGATCGAGGAGCAGGTCGACAGGGCGACCAAGCTGGATGCCGTGAAGGCGTACCGGCAGGCCCAGCAGCTCATCCCCGGTTCTCTCTCTCACCCGCGCCATGGTGCCCGGACCGACCGGACGCAACGCGTCAGAACCCTTCTTCCCCCAGTAGAGGGACGAAACGGCAGGGAACCGAGCGGAGGATCGCCGGTCCCTCCGGGCTGCGGACGATCACCTCGAGGCGCTGCATTCCCCGGCGCCCGACCGGCACCACGAGCCGCCCCCGGGGCTCGAGCTGGTCGTAGAGGGACTGCGGCAGCTCGGGCGCTGCCGCCGCGACAGCGATCGCGTCGAACGGCGCCCGGTCCGGCAGCCCGCGCGAACCGTCGCCGACGTGAACGCGGACCCCGCCGTAGCCCGCGGCCACGAGGTTCGCGCGGGCGCGCTCGGCGAGCGCGGGGATGCGCTCGATCGTGTCGACCTCCTCGGCGAGCTCGGCGAGCACTGCGGCCTGGTAGCCCGAGCCGGTTCCGACGTCGAGCACGTGCTCGCTGCCGGTCAGCCCGAGCGCCTCGCAGATTCGGGCGACCATGTACGGCTGGGAGATCGTCTGACCTTCGCCGATCGGCAAGGCCGCATCGTCGTAGGCACGGTCGCGTTGCTTCTCCGGGACGAAAAGCTCGCGTGGCACTCTGTCCATAGCGGCGAGCACACGCTCGTCGACGACGTCTCTGCCACGCAGCTGCGCGTCGACCATTCGGTTCCTACCCTCGGCGGAGTCAGGCGGCACGCGTCAGCGTTCGAGCGTACGCGGGAGGCGCCACGCCGAAGTGCTGGAGGACGGCGGGCGCGACATCCACGATCGATTGCGGTTGCGCCTCGATCCCGATCGTCAGCATCGGGACCTCCGAGTCGCCGCGACGCAGAGACCCGTGGCTTCCTCCACCCGAGTGATGACGGCCGGCCAGGTCGGCGAACTCGAACCCGGGCGCCGCCGAGATGATCACCTCGCCGGCGTTTGGGTTGTTCAGCGCAGCCCAGGCCCGCTCGAAGCCGCCCGGGTACCCGAGCAAGGCTTCGTCGCCGCTCATCGTCCAGGCGCCGCCATCGGGAGCGAAGCGCAGCTCCTCGCCGTCGCGGCGTGCGATCGCGTCCGACCCCTCGAGGAACAGCACGGTCTCCGCAGACTCTTCGGCGTCGAGCCGTTCGGCAAGCGAGCGTGTGTCCGGGGCGCGGTCCCCGAGCCGGTACACCATTCCCGCCCGGTTCGACGCGGTGACGAGCACGTCATCGAGGTCGCCGAACGGCGCCTCGAGCCGAACGTGCCGGTCGACATGCGTCTGCCCGTGATCGGAGCAGAGCACCACCGCGTAGCGCTCGAGGAACTCGTCGGGCCCACCGGCCGCGTCGAGGAGCGCGCCGATCGCGGCATCACTCCGCGTCAAGGCCTCGAACGCCTCGTCGGGACCGTGTGCGTGGGACGCGAAGTCGTAGTCCGGGAGGTAGTAGACGAGAAAGTCGAAGCCGTCGCGCGTGACGAGCCAGCGTCCGACCGCGGCCGCATAGCCGTCGATCGATCCGTGCGACCGTCCAAAGACCGCGAGCGGAGCACCGGTCGGATCCGACTCGAACAGGTTGTAGAAGAAGAAGCGTTTCGGCCCGTAGGCCGGGAACGTCAGACCGGGCAGCGTCGGCAGGTGAGGCGTCCGACCGCGGTAGCAGGTGATGTTGATCGCGGCCGCGGTCAGCCCCGCGTCCTCGAGCGACTCGTAGACGGTGACCGCATCGGCCCCGAGGTGGAGCCTGTTCATGTTGATGGTCGTGTCGAGGAGCGAGCGCGCCATTCCTGCAGCGCGCACCGCACCGAACGACGAGCCGTACTCGACCAGACGTCCGCGCTCGCGGTCGTACCAGACCAGGTGTGGAATGCGATGGACGTCCGGGTGGGCGCCCGTCGCGAGCGACGAGAGGCACACGGGAGTCAACGAAGGAAACGTCGAGATCGCGCGTGAGTAGGAGCCTTGCTCGGCGAGGAACGAAAGCGCCGGCGCGCGGCCGTCGCCGACGGCCGACTCGAACATCGACGGCGTCAGTCCGTCGATGACGATGAGGATCAGTTTTCGGGCCATTAGTGGTCCGGACGATCTCATTGGTGGATGTGCGGGTCGCGAGCACCAAGCCAGAGGCCGCACTCGCCGCGTGATCGCGGGCCGCACGCCACCGAATGGGGTCGTTCGGGCCACTAACTAGTCTTTCGCGAGCGAACGCAAACCGGCGTAGCGCTCACCTTCGCGCCCGCGAAGTCGAGCCGCGAGGGCCGGAACGAGCGCCGCCTCCAGGTACCCGGCAACCGGAATCCACGCAACGGCCGCGAGTACGACTGCCGCGAGCGCGATGAAGACGGCTGTGCCGAACCGCGAGCCGCCGCGGCGCAGCGTTCCGGAGACGAGTTGCGCAGCGCCGATCGAGCCGAGCGCACCGCCGACGCCGCCGCCGATCGCCTCGCCCCATTGACCGAGGGCGAATCCAACCGCGACACCTGCACCGACAGCGAGGACGAGCGCAGCCGCCAGCGCCGCTCGCGACCCGGTCAGGAATCCCGCGAGCAACACGCCGATCGCAACGCCGAGCCCCGCGCAAACACCGATCCAGTACCAGCTTCCCATTTGCAACTGAGTGTAGTTTGCGCGGCCCGTTTGCCGGGAACAGAAGCGGGCCCGCTCCCCCGCGGACTCGACCTAGGAGGACAACCGAGTGAGAGACGATGCCCAGCCATTGCTTGTCTTCTTCTGGTCCGAACGTTCGGGACCGGCACGACGCATGGAGAGCCTCCTCGCGCACCTTGCTCGGAAGGAGCGAACCCGGCTCCGCGTGATGCGTGTCGACATCGAGGAGCAACCGGAGCTGGCCGAACGCTTCGGAGTGCCTACGGTGCCGGCACTCGTCCTCGTGAAGGAGAAACGCATCGTCGACCGGATCGACGGCCGCGCCAGCGCCCCGAAGATCGAGCACATGCTCGCCCCCCATCTCGCGGTCGCAATCGCCTAGCCGCAAACCGGTTCCGGCTCCGCGGCGTATTTCTCGCGACGCCCGGGTGCCACTGCCCCGGTGCCCGGGCGCCCTCGTTCGCTGACTCCTCGCCGCTTCAGCTCTGCTCGAGCTTGCGGATGACGGCGAGACCGAATTCGGCCGCGCGGGCGCCGTCGACGACGCGATGGTCGAATGTGAGCGAGACGTAGCCGATCTGCCCTGCCACGACTTCGCCGTCCCGCACGACGGGCCTCGGCCCGATGCGGCCGATGCTGAGGATGGCGACCTCGGGGTAGTTGACGATCGGCGTCTGCAGGAGCCCGCCGAGCTTGCCCGCACTGGTGACTGTGAACGTCGAGCCGCGCAACTCTTCGGGCTTCAGCGTTCCGTCGCGCGCGCTCTCGGCCAGGCGCGCGACATCCGCGCCCAGATCGTCCAAGGAGCGTGAAGCGCAGTCCCTGACGACCGGGACGACGAGCCCGTCGTTCGTCTGCACGGCGACGCCGAGGTCGTAGCGATCGAGGAAGACGATCTCGTCTCGTTCCAGGCGCGCGTTCAATTCGGGGAATTCCTTCAGTGTCTCCGCGCATGCCTTCAGCACGATCGGAACGAGCTGCTTCAGATCCACACCGGAGAAGTCGCACTCCTCGACCCACGTGACCGCCGGCACCTCGCGATGGGCGCGCGTCATGTGCTCGGCGATCACGCGCCGCACCCCGCGCAGCGGCTCGCGCCTACCTTCGCTCGGCCCCGCGGCTGCACGAACGTCATCCTCGGTGATGCGGCCCTGCGGTCCCGTGCCCACGAGTGACTCGAGATCGACACCGCTCTCCTGTGCGATCTTGCGCACGAGCGGCGTGACTCTCGCCTTCGCGGGGCGCTCCGACGCAGGTGCAACCGCCGGCCGTTTCCCGTCGGAGTCGCCGCCGATGACGACGAGCACGGTCCCGACCGGTACGACCTTTCCTTCCTCGACGAGGATGCTGGTCACGGTCCCCGCAGCGGGCGACGGGATCTCGACCGTCGTCTTGTCGGTCTGGATCTCGACGAGCGGGTCGTCCTCGGCGATCTCCTGCCCTTCGGAGACGAGCCAACGCGCGATCTCGCCTTCCGTCAATCCTTCGCCGAGGTCTGGAAGCTTGAACTCGTACATGGTCACATTCTTATTGCGTCGTGCCGTAGGACGGCGTGCACACCTCTGACGCCGTTCACGAGTTGTGTCACACGGAGGTCGACGACGACGCTTGCGAGTGCGAGTGCGTCGGCTCGTTCGATCCCTAGCTCACGACCCATCAGCTCGAGCATCGCAGCGGTAGCAGCGGCCGCAGCCTCGTCGAGATCCTCGTCGAAGCCGAACGTCACCCAGGCGTCGGGAGTCCAGGCGATCGGTGTCGTGAGCTCGGGGCCGTCCGCGACCGAGAGCGTGAGCTCGAGCCGGTCGAGCGGGCATTCGATCGCCGTCTGCGAGACCTCACCGTCTCCCTGGCGCGCGTGGCCGTCTCCCGCCGAGAAGAGTGCGCCATCGACGGAAATCGGAAGGAAGAGGGTCGTGCCTGCGACGAGCTCGGTGCAGTCGATGTTGCCGCCCCAGCGCCGCGGCGGCGCGGTCGGGTGTATGCCGGCCTCGGGAGGCGGCATACCGAGCACACCTGGAAATGGACGTAGCTCGACTTCACGTCCATGCAGGTCGCGGCCGATGCCGGCTTCCGCGTCGAGGCTCCAGTGGAGGATGAGCGTCTCGCCGTCGCTCATGCCGAGCCGGTCGTTGAGCGGCGTCGACCAGCCCTGGGCGAACGTCGCGCCGAAGGAGCCGACGCGGACCTCGTCGATCCGGACCGCAAGCGTCTGGCCGGCGCGGGCTCCGCGGACCTCGATCGGCCCGATCAACGCGTGTCCTCCGTCGAGCTTCTCGTCGCGCGGCTCGAACGTCTCGCCGGGCGCGACATGCCAACCCGAGTCGAGACACGAGAGGGCGATGGTGTCGCCGCTGTCGATCGTGAGGATCGGCGGCAGGTCGCGCGAGAAGTGGCCGTGCAGGGTGCGCCGCTCGAGTGGAACCTCGTGAGTCGTCATGCTCGAGGCAACCCGATCCACGCATCGCGAGGGGCCAGCAGCACGCGCAGCCCGCCGCGCTTGCCGTCCTCGAAGAACTCCCACAGCGTGACGGCCTGCCAGTCGTCCGCTTCGAGCTCGCGCGCAGTCTCCGCAGGGATGTAGCCGGCCTGCAGCCGACGGTGTTCGTCCCAGATGCCGATCGCGTTCGGATCGTGCTCGTTGTCGGGCTCGGCCACCAACGCGAGCCGCCGGCCTGGAGCGAACGCATCGTCCTGCAGCGCGTCGAGCCGGTACGACACGCCCGCGACCTTGATCACGCTGATGCGTGGATCCTCGCCGCGCACGAGCTCACCGGTCGCGGCATCGCGCAGCCGAAACCCAGCGCCGGCACGCTCGAGCCAAAGCCGCACCCGCTCGTTCGTCTGCCTCTCCGACATGCCTGGTGGACCCTAGTCCCGGCTGGCCACGTTGGGGACTGTCCCCAACATGGCTCGCCACGACGTGGCTTTCGGGCCCGAGCGGACACGCTCTCTATCACGAGAGTGTGGCTCTAGAACTCGAGCAGGCGGCGGGCGGCGGCGATGACTCGCTGCGGGGATGGCATGTATGCGTCTTCGATCTGCCAGTACGGGTACGGCACGTCGTAGCCGGTGACACGCAACACCGGGCCGCGTAGGTCGAGGATCGCCTTCTCGGCGAGGATCGCGGCCAGCTCCGCTGCGAACCCGCACGTCCGCGGCGCTTCCTGCACGAGCACGACCCTGCCCGTCTTGGCCGCCGACGCCAGCAGCGCGTCCTCGTCGAGCGGCTTCAACGACCGGATGTCGAGCACCTCGACCGAGACGTCGTCGAGCGCGTCGGCTGCCGCTTCGCACACGGCGACCATCGACCCATACGCCACAAGCGTCAGGTCGTCTCCCTCACGCGCCAGCCGCGCCTTGCCGAGCGGGACGACGTGTTCGCCGTCCGGCACCTCGCCCTTCGTCGTCCGGTAGTGCAGCTTCGGCTCGAAGATGACGACGGGATCCGGATCGCGAATCGCCGCGGCGAGGATCCCTTTGGCGTCAGCAGGCGTCGACGGGATCGCAACCTTCACACCCGGCGTGTGCACGTAGTACGTCTCAGGCGAGTCGTCGTGCAGCTCGGGCGCACGCACGCCGCCGCCGTACGGCATGCGGATGACGATCGGAAACTCCATCTTCCCGCCGGTCCGCCAGCGATAGCGACCCACGTGCGTGATCAGCTGGTCGAGGCAGGGATAGGAGAAGGCGTCGTACTGCATCTCGCAGACGGGTCGCCAACCCGCCATGCAGAGGCCGACCGCCGTGCCGAGGATGCCCGCTTCTGCGAGCGGAGTGTCGAAGCACCGGTCGGGCCCGAAACGGTCGCGCAGGCCGGCGGTCGCACGAAAGACGCCCCCCGCGCGGCCGACGTCCTCGCCCATCACCATCACCGACGAGTCCCGCTCCAGCTCGACGTGGAGACAGTCGTTGATCGCCTCGACGATCGACCGGTCAGCCAAGCGTGCCTCGCAGCTCGTCGAGATCGGAACCGAACGACGCGGGCGGATCGACGAACGCATTCTCGAACAACAGCGCGACATCTGCCGACGGCTCGGACTCCGCTACCTCGATGCCTTCGCGCATCGCGGCTGACGCCTCGTCTTGAATCGACGCGGCGAGATCGTCGTGCAGGATCCCCGCGCGGCGCAGGTAACCCGCGAACCGTCCGACGCACTCACGTTTCCGCTCCTCCTCGACACGCTCGAGATCGATGTACGCACTGGGGTCATCGGCGGTCGCATGCGGCGCGACGCGATAGGAGACCGCCTCGATCAACGTCGGACCCCCGCCGGTCCGCGCACGCGCGAGCGCTTCACGTGTCGCCTCGTAGCAGGCGAGCACGTCCGTACCGTCGACGCGCACCCCCGGCATCCCATAACCGACCGCCTTGTCCGCGAGCGTCTGTGCGCGCGTCTGCGCCTCGACGGGTGTCGAGATCGCCCAGCCGTTGTTGTTGCAGAAGAGGACGAGCGGTGCGCCCGTGACGCCCGCGAAGTTCGCGCCTTCGTGAAACGCGCCTTCCGAGGTCGCGCCGTCGCCGAAGAACACGATCGCCGCGGCGCTCTCCCCTTTGAGCTTCTTGCCCCAGGCGAGGCCCGCCGCGTGCGGAACGTGCGTCGCGATCGGGACGCAGATCGACGCGACTCGATAGTCCTCGGGGTTCCACCAGCCGGCGGGATGACCCCGCCACCACGACAGCACGGTCGAGGCCGGCATTCCGCGCAGCAGCCCGATCGCCGATTCCCGGTACGACGGAAAGATCCAGTCCTCGTCCTCGAGCGCGTGGAACGCGCCCGCCTGCATCCCCTCGTGGTTCCAGAAGATGGCGTACGTTCCGATCCGTCCCTGCTTGTGGTAGACGACCGACCGTTCGTCGTAGGTGCGCAGCTGCACCATCGAGCGGTAGATCTCGAGGAGCTCCTGTTCGCCGAGCCCCTCGACCTGGCGGTCGCCGGCACCGTCCGCGTCGCCGATCACGCGCCTGAGGTCGCGCTCGGCAGGAAGAACCTGCGCCATTGCAGGCGCGACTCTAGCCGAGCAGGACCTTGACGAGCCAGGCGTCCCGGTCGCTGAGCGCCCGAGAGTCCAGCTCGTGCGCCGCGTCGTAGAAGCGCTGCTCCTTGGGCTTGCTCGCCGCGCGGAAGTAGGCGTCGACGTCCTTCCGTGGCGACACCGGGTCCCTCGTCCCATTCTGGAAGAGGAGCGACGCCGGTGCGGCGCGCCCGACGTAGCGGACGGGATCGATGGCCGAGTAGGACCGCAGGTATGCCTTCAGCTTCTTGGCACCGAGCCGGCTTCGGCAGAAAGCTCCGAGCGGAGCGCTGAGGTGGGCGCGGCCGGACTGAAGCACGGCGCCCCGGAGACGATGATCTACGCCTGCGAGAGCCGCCGTCACCGCAGAGCCGAAGCTGAAGCCCACCGCAGCGACGCGCGACACATTTGCGCCGGGAAGGTATGGCAGCAGGTCGAGCGCCCGGCGGCGACCGATCACGTAGCTCGTATAGGCGCGCACGTCGGCGGTCGCCCGGCAGCTGACGAGCATCGCCGGCGGGTCGAGCGTCAGGGAGGCGATGCCGCGTCGCGCCAGGCGGTCTGCATCCGGCAGTTGGCTCGTCGCATTGCCGTCCGATCCCGGGGAGAAGAGAGCGACCGGCCAGGGCCCGGATCCCACCGGGTGGGTCCAGTACGCGCTCTTCTGCCCGCGACCGGCGTCGAATGTCAGTGGCTGCCGAACGACGCCGTCGCTGGTCTGCGCCTCGCCGAGCCGAAGGCCGAGCGGCCTGCCCCGGTCGTAGGAAAACCGCGGCGGAGTGACGGCAAGCAGCTTCGGCGCACCGAGCGCGGCACCGACGGCGGCGTCGAGCACCGGATCCCGCCCCGCGAAGAATGCGTCGGACGAGAGAGCCACCGGTACCTGCGGATCGATCGCGATCCGCGCGTCGTCGGCAGTCGACATCTGCCAGTAGATCCGCGCGACGCGCAGCTCGACGCCCGAGGCGGGCAGCGGCGTGTTGACGGTGTCCCCGTAGAGGTTGGGGCTACCACCGCTCGGCTCCCCCACGAAGATGGGGTGCGCCACTCGCTCGAGATCGGTGGCGAAGTTCTCGGCTGCGGAAAATGTCATCCGCGAGATGAGCACCACGATCCGCTCCGTCTTCGACGCGCGTTGTAATGCATCGAGCAGATAGCGGTAGGTGTGGTTGTCTCCGCCGCCGTTGTTCCGTAGATCCACGATGATCGCGCGCAGCCGCTTCGCCTTCACCGCCTTCGACGTCCGGCGAGCGACGGCCCACGTCGATACGAGCGTCTCGTTGTAGCCGATGTAGAGGACACGCTTCGCCGCGAGCGTGGTCGTCCAGATCTGCTTGTTGCGACGGGCGACGTAGGGCGGTGGCGTGGCGGTCATCCCTTGCGGCAGCAGCGGATGCTCCAGATCGCCGATTCCGCGGCCGTACTCCGGAACGGTGAGCGGAGTCAGGCTGGCGGCGAACCTGTTGCCTCCGCGCTCGAACGTGAACGTGACCGGCCCGAGATCGGGCACGAGACCGAGCCCGTGCAATACCTCCGGCGTGTTGAGGTAGGTCGTCACACGAAGCATGAGCGTCGATTCGTTGTCGTGCGGCACGAGTGGGCTAACTGCCGCGATCACGTCTTCCAGCGGACGGCCGTTGACGGCCACGACTCGGGCGCGGAGGAGATCCGATCCACTCGCCTGCCCGACGACGTACGTGCCGTCGGCGAACGTGTACATCCTGATCGGATACGCATGCAGAAGACGTCGGTTCGCCGGATTGAGCGGGAAGATCCCGGTGTGACCGTCGCGAGCTCCGGGCAGTGCGCCGAGCCGCATCAACCCCACGAGCAGCTGGTCGTCGTCGAGTGAGTCCGCATGCGCGGCAAGGTCGGCGACGGCAGCGTCGAAGCGCGCCTGCGAGAGGTCGTGAAAGAGATTCGGATGGTCGTTGCGAAGGTGCTGCGCCGCGAGCTGGACGTCGTCGGAGCGCGCGGAAGAGGGAGCAAGGACGAGCAAGAGCGAAACAAGGAGTGCGGCGATCATCGGGACAGTTCCTTCAGCGCCCGGTCGATCCACTCGAGGCGGACGGGCATGAGCTCGAGGCCGTACCGCAGTGTCAAGTAGCCGTAACGGCTCTGCGGCTTCGACGCGATCTCACTCTCGATCGCGCGGTACTCCTCGAGCTGCTCGATCTGGTCGTCGCGGAAGTCTTCGAGCTGACGGCGCAGACCGGCGCGCGGGACGAGCTTCGCGAAGAAGACCTTCAGCATCAGCTCGTCGAAGGAGCGCGGCGCGGCGTGTTCGAGCCAGGCGCGGACGGCCTGCTTGCCGTTCGGAGTCAGCCGGTAGAGCTGCTTGTCGGGACGAGTGGCCTGACGCACCATGCGCCGGCGCGCGAGGCCGGCTTCGACGAGCCGCGGCAGGACCGCGTAGAGCTGGCTCTTCGCCGGCGACCAGATGTGGCCCACGCTCGACTCGACCCGCTTGAGGAGGTCGTACCCCGAGCGCTCACCCTCTGCCAGGACGCCGAGCGCGACGGCCTCGGTCGTGGTGAGCTCGATAGTCCGAATCGGAGTAGTCCGCACCGGACTATACGACGACCTCCGCCCGGAGAAGTTAGGCGAGCACCGTGACCGAGCCGCGCTCGGCTTCGAAGACCGCCTCGGTCACGTCTCCGAGGTCCTCGCCGTCCGCCTGCAGTGGCAACGGGCGGTCGCTGCGCACGGCAATCCGGTCGAGATCGTGGCCGCGGAGCGCGTTGCGCGCGGGCCGCCCGGTCGCGAGGGCGAGCAGGAGGGGAGGGAGCGTCCTCGGTGTCAGTGAGGCAGGAGCCAGAAAGTCCAGCCCTTTCTCGAACGCGGCCTGCGGGCTCGCCTTGATCGCCATGGTCTTGAGGAAGCTGTACGGGTTGACGTTGGCGACGAGCACGAAGGCCGCGCGCCCGTAGCCCTCCACGTCGAGCACCGGCTCGAACCGGCCGCGGCGCTCGAGCAGCAGGCGGGCAAACGTCCCGATGAAGGCGAGGTCGCCGGGTCGTTCCCCTTCCGGCGACCGGCCGCGCTCGTCGATCCGGCGCACGGCTTCCGCGTCGATCCCGATGCCCGCGCCGAACCCGAATCGCCGTCCGTTCACGCGCCCGGTCGAGATCGTCCGCGTCCTGTCCTCGAGCAGCGCAACCGCCAGACGCTCGGCCGCGGCGACCGGATCACGCGGCAGCCCGAGCGCGCGCGGCAACACGCTCGTGCCGCCGCCCGGGATGAAGCCGATCGGCTGATCGCCCCGCTCCACACCGTTCAGCACCTCGTTGAAGCCCCCGTCACCCGAGAAGACGATGAGCGCATCCGCGTCACCGGCGTCGCGCGCCAGCTCGATCGCATGCTGCGGACGCTCGGTTCGCACGGTGCGCAGGTACGCGGAGCCCATCAGCGCGCGCTCGACCGCCGCGATGCGTTCGTCGGTGACCCGGCTGGCGAAAGGGTTGACGATGAGGACGGCGCGCTTCATCGCGAGCGAGCATGCCACGCGCTAAGGAGTGGCGTAGCCACGCATGCCGTCGAGCAGAAACGTGAAGAAGCGGTCGGCGAGCTCGTCGGTGTCGGTGCCCGGCCGCAGCCAGGTGTACGCCCAGTTCGCCGCAGAGAGCGCGAGCAGCGTTGCCGTCGCGTCGTCGAGATCGGTGCGCAGGCCGCCGAGCTCGCGCCCCTCGCGGAAGAGTGCTCGGAAACGTTCCTCGTAGCGCCTGCGCTCGGCGAGAAACTCGTCGCGACGCTCGCCCTCGAGGTAACGCCACTCGCGGATGAACACGGTCGCGATCTCGAGCTGCTCGGAGATCACGCGAAGGTGCGCCCGGAGAGCGAGCCGGATCTTCTCGGGCGCCGGCAGCTCTTCGGGGACCGTGTCGAGCCCGGCGTGAAATGCGACGGCCCCGTCACGGGCCACCTCCCAGAGCAGGTCGGCCTTGGAGTCGATGTGGGCATAGAGCGAGCCCTTCTGGACTCCCATCGCCTCGGCGAGGTCGCCGATCGACGTCCCGTGATAGCCCTTTTCGGCAAAGAGCCGGGCGGCCTGGCGGGTTAGCTCCGACTTCCGGGTGGACATGCTTCAATAGACCCTAACGATCGTTAGGTAGGAGGCCCATGAGCGAGTCCGATTTCCTCGATTACGTCCAGTCGGGAGGCCAGGTGGAGGCCACCGACGAGCTGCCCGCGGAGTACAGGGCGAAGCTCATCAAGTTCATCGAGATGCACGGCAACTCCGAGCTGATGGGCGTCCTCCCCGAGCGCGAGTGGATCCTCCGCGCGCCGACGCTGCAGCGGAAGCTCGCGCTGACGGCGAAAGTGCAGGACGAGGTCGGCCACTCGCAGCTGATCTACCGCGTCGTCGAAGATCTCGGCAAGCCGCGCGAGCAATGTCTCGACGATCTCATCTCCGGCAAGTCGAAGTTCCACAACGTCTTCCATTACCCGACGAAGACGTGGGGTGACGTCGGCGTGATCGCGTGGCTCGTCGACGCAGCGGCGATCATCTCGCAGAAGGCGCTGCTCAAATGCTCGTACGCGCCGTACGCGCGGATCATGAAGAAGATCTGCTGGGAGGAGTCGTTCCACATCCTCCACGGCCGCGACGTGATCCTGACGCTGATGAACGGCACCGACGACCAGCGCGGGCTCGTGCAGGAAGCGCTCGACCGTTGGTGGGGACCGCTGATGCAGTTCCACGGCAATCCGATCGACAAGGAAGAGGATCCGATGTACGTCTGGCGGATCAAGTCGCAGGGAAACGAGGAAGCGCGCCAGCAGTTCCTCGACGGCTACGTCCCTCAGATCTGGGAGCTCGGGCTCACCGTTCCCGATTCGAAGCTGCGGAAGTCGGGCGACGGCGTGTGGGAGTACAGCGAGCCGGACTGGGACGAGCTGAAGAGCGTCGTCACCGGACACGGACCGAAGTCGCAGGAACGGCTCGACCTCAGGCGGATGGCGCGCGAGAACTCCGCGTGGGTGCGCAAGGTCGTCCTCGCGGACGCTGCGTAAGTTGATCTTCGAGGTCTTCCGGCAGGAACGAAAGGGGCAACCCCTCCAGCACGCGGGCTCGGTGGAAGCCGCCGACGAACACTTCGCAGACGTCTACGCGCGCGAGCAATACGGCCGCCGCGGCGAGTCGACGGCACTGTGGATCGTCCCGCGTTCCGCAGTGATGGAGATCAACGAGTTCGTCGACGAGCTCAATCGCAATTACCACCGCGTGGACGGCTATCCGTTGAAAGAGAAACTCAAGGAGGCGCGTGAACGAGCAGGAACAACAGCTGCTCCTGGAGATCGCTGACGACGAGCTGATCCTCGGCTGGCGCGACTCGGAGTGGACAGGGATCGCACCGCTGCTGGAGGAAGACGTCGCCTTCTCTTCGATCGCGCAAAACGAGATCGGTCATGCGCGCGCTCTCTACGAGCTGGTCGCGCGCGAGCGCGGCACGACCGCGGACGAGCTGGCGTTCGATCGCCCGCCGGACGAGTACCGCTGCGCGCAGATCGTCGAGCTGCGGCTGCTGGACTGGGCGCAGACGATCGCCCGTCACTACCTGTACGAGGAGGCGGATGCGAGCAGGCTCGAGCGCCTGAAGCAGTCAGACGATGCCGAGATCGCCGGCCTCGCGGCGAAGATCGACCGTGAAGAGGCGTACCACCGCATGCATGCGCAGATGTGGCACGACCGCTTGCACGACGAGCCCCGCTACCTGGCAGCGTTGGAGGAGCTTCGACCTCTCCTCGAGAAACGCGGCGAGCACACCTCCGAACTGCCCGAGCTGTGGGAAGAGATGACGATGGTGCGACGCTCGCAGCCGGCAGGCACGAAGTGGTGACCGAAGCGCAGGTCTGGGACGCGCTGTCCGAGATCCCCGATCCGGAGATCCCGGTGATCTCGCTCGTCGACCTCGGCGTCGTGCGAGACGTCACCGTGACGAACGGCCACGTCCGTGTCGACTTCACCCCCACGTTCCTCGGCTGCCCGGCGCTCGAGGTCATGCGCGATGCGATGGCCGACCAGATCCGCGCACTCGGCGCTGAGCCGCAGATCAACGTCTGCCTGGACGACTCGTGGTCGACCGACCGCATCACGCCGGCGGGCCGCGAAAAGCTCCGCGCCTCCGGCTTCGCGCCGCCCACGCCGCGCGAAGCTACCGGGCCGACACTCGTGCAGCTGCAGAGCAACGCCCATCGGTGCCCGTACTGCGGCTCGACGGAGACGCGGCTCGAGAACATCTTCGGCCCGACCCCCTGCAGATCGCTGCGCTACTGCGCGACCTGCAGGCAGCCGTTCGAGCAGTTCAAGACGATCTAGCGCTGCGAGCTGGGCGCCTCTTCGCGGAGAGGCTGTTCCGACCGCGATCGTGCTTGCGCGGTCGTCCAGTTGAGCATGTAGTCGGCGAGCTCCTCCCAGCCGTCCTGGCCCGGCCAGTGCGAGCGGCCCGAAAACTCCTTGTGCTCCGTTGGGGAGGGAGCCTTCCGCTGTTGTTTGAAGTTCGAGATGTTGACCGACGGCGGACAGATCCGATCCTCTGCGCCGGTGACCAGCAGAAGCGGGGCACGCGCCGGATTCTTGTAGTCGACCTTGGTTGGGGCCTTCGGGTTGAAGTTCGCCGTACCGGCCTCGAAGAAAGGCCGCGCACTTCCCGGGATGTAGTACCGGTCGTAGACCGAATCCGACTGGTCACGAGTGAGCGCGTTCGTGAAGCACCAATGGAACTGTTCTTGCGTCAGCGGCGTCTCTTTGTTGAGATTCGCCGGGTTGTGCAGCGCAGGCCACGCAGCTCTGAGTGTCGACAACGGCAGCTTCAATACACCCTTGGGCGCGGCGGTCGAAAGCGCAACGCCGGCCGAGCCGAGACCGCGGTCCAGCAAGAGCTGTGCGAAAAGCCCACCGAACGAGTGGCCGATGATGATCGGCGGCCGGTCGAGTCCCCGGATGATCTTGTCGTAGTGGTCGACGGCGTCGGTGATCTCGAGCCCTCGGAGCGGCGACGGATCGCGGCGAAGCTCCTCGGGCTCCTTGTCGAGGCCGGGCCACGCCGGCGCGAGCACGCGGTGCCCGCGGTCGGTGTAGTGGTTGATCCAACTCTCCCAGCTGAGCGACGTCATCCACATGCCGTGGATGAGGACGATCGTCTCGGCCTGCGGCTGATCTGAAGCAGTCGAGCTCATGCGAGCCTCCCCGGTTTCATGTGACCCCGACTTTCGAGCTGCCCTCACCCGAGTTATTACACAGCCAGAGAACCGCAGGGCGAGTTTCGGCAACCGGGCGCTCCGGTAGGCTCGGAGGCTTGAAGATCGAGATCTATTACTGCCCCGTCTGAGGCGGCTATGACACCCGGGCCGCGAGTCTCGCGGCCGAGTTGAATGCGAGCACCGCTCACGAGGCCGAGGCCGTTTCTGGCGAGAAGAGCCAGTTCGACGTCGTCGCGGACGGAAAGCTGATCTTCTCGAAGCAGAAGGAAGGCCGCTTCCCCGAGCACGACGAGATCATTCGGGCGCTGTCATGACCTCCGGCGGCGCAAGCCGCGGGTAGGTGGAAGTAAGCAGCGTCACGTAGGCCTGGGTCTCGAGTTGGTACCGAAGGCAGAACGTCCCCAGTTCCTGCAAGCCCGCGGTCGTCCGGCCGAGCGCGACGGCAACGAACCACGCCGCGACCGCGGCGATCGAGAGCACGACGTTGAACGCACTCGCGAGCACGACCGGCGGTAGGGCGAGCGGAAGGCGAAACAGGGTGACGACGCGCGGCTGCCGCGGCCGTTCGGGGAGCTCGATCCGAAATGGATGGTCGTGGGTGTGCAGCGGGTCCGGATACCGGGTCGAGAGGAGGTCGAACCACGCAGTGACTTGTCCCTGATAACGAAGGAACGCTCCGAGAAACCGGTGCAGGAAGGACGGCAGTCTTCCCTCGATCAGGAGAGCAAGCCACGCGATTGCAACCGCCGGCACGACGAGCATGGTCCAGATCGAGAGCACGATGTAATGCGGAATGACGAGAACGACTCGGAGCAGGACGACGAACCGCCGGCGGCGCAGGGGCTCGTCGGCCTCGACCCGAACGCGACCATCAGACACGGTCGATACCGTAGTGGCTATGGGTCGGCTGTCTTTGTTTGCGCTCGCGCTTGTCGCGCTGCTCTCGGCGTGCGGGGGTGGGAAAAGTGGCACGGCCCTGACCAAGGAGGAGTACGCGTCGAAGGCCGACGCCATCTGCGGCAAGTACAACCAGCAGATCAAGTCGTTCGCGAACCCGAAGAACATTTCCGAGCTGGCAGTGATCGCGGACAAGACACTGCCGGTCCTCGATCACACGATCAACGACATCAGCAAGCTCGAGCCACCGGTGAGCGAGAAGGCGATCTCCGATCAGTGGCTGACTCAGGTGAGGAATCTCAAGGACGATCTGCAGGAGATTCGCGACAGCGCAAAGGCGGGCAAGATGGCGGGTGTCCAGGCCGTCGTTCCCAAGGCGACCGATCACAACGCGAAGAGCAACGCGCTGGCAAGCCAGCTCGGCATGTCCGTCTGTAACAAGGACTAGACGCCGCGGAACTGGGCGGGCCGCTTCTCGAGGAACGCGGCGACGCCTTCCTTGAAGTCTTCTGTCTGCGTCGCGGCGGTCTGCAGATCCGCCTCGCGCTCGAGCTGCTGCTCGAGCGTCGCGTTGGGCGCATGGTCGATCAGACGCTTCGTCATCCCGACCGCACGCGTCGGCAGCGCCGCAAACCGAGCCGCCATATCCGCGGCGCGCGCCGCAAGCGCGTCCGGTTCGACTACCTCCGAGACGAGGCCCCACGCGTGTGCTTCGGCGGCCGTGAGCTTGCGGCCCGATGCGAGCCACTCGAAAGCCCGGGCGGGCCCGAGGATGCGCGTGACGAAGTAGGAACCCCCCGAATCCGGGACGAGCCCGATGCTGACGAAGGCCGGCACGAAGCTCGCGGAGTCGGCGGCGAGGCGCAGGTCGCACGCACACGCGAGAGACATCCCGGCGCCTGCAGCGGCCCCGTTCACCGCCGCGATCACCGGTTTCTCGAGCGCACGGATCGCGATGACGTTCCGGTGATAGGTGTCACGAAGGCGCGAGCCGATGTCGCCCGCCGCCTCCTTGAACTCCGTCAGATCCTGACCGACGCAGAACCCGCGCCCGGCGCCGGTGATGACGACAGCGCGCACGTCGGGGCCACGCGCCTCCTTCAATGCCGCGGCGAAACCCTTGTGCATCGCGCCGTTGAAGGCGTTGAGCACGTCAGGACGGTTGAGCGTGATCGTGAGGACAGCGCCCTCGAGAGTCGTATCGACCTCGGCCATCGCGGAGGACTTTCGCAGATCGACATAGCCATCGGCGGCGTTGCTAGCTTGGCCGGATGGAGCTCACCTTCATCTCGTCGACGCCCGGTGAGGTCTCCGAGGAGGAAGCGCTCGACGCCTACTCGCTGGCCGTGACCACCGTGGCGGAACGGCTCTCGCCCTCGGTTGCCAATCTCCGGGTCTCGCGGCGTGTCCGGGGAGGCCGCATCCTCGACGGAGGCGGTAGCGGCGTCGTGATCACTCCCGACGGCTTCACGCTCACGTCTGCGCACGTGGTCGCCCGGACCGAGGGCCAGGGGCGCGCATCGTTCGTCGACGGGCGCGAGCTCGAGTTCGAGGTCGTCGGCTCCGATCCGCTCTCCGACCTCGCAGTTCTCCGGGTTGACGCACGCGACCTGGTGCCGGCGGAGCTAGGCGACGCTGAGCGACTGCGGGTCGGCCAGCTCGTCGTCGCAATCGGCAATCCGCACGGTTTCACCGGCTCGGTGACGGCCGGCGTCGTCTCAGCGCTCGGGCGCTCGCTGCCGACGCGCTCCGGAGCAAACGTGCGAGTGGTGGACAACGTGATCCAGACTGACGCGGCGCTGAATCCCGGCAATTCGGGCGGGGCGCTCGCCGACGGGCGAGGACGCGTGGTCGGAATCAACACCGCCGTCGCCGGCGTAGGCCTCGGCCTTGCGGTGCCGATCAATGCCGCCACCCGGCGCATCGTCGGAGCGCTGATGGCGGAAGGACGATTCCGGCGCGCATACCTCGGTATCGCCGGTGGCCCCAGGCCTCTGCCGCCGCGACTCGCGCGTGAGCTCGGCCGCAAGAGCGGTGTCGAGATCGCGCAAGTGGTCGAGGGCGGTCCAGCGGACCTGGCCGGTATGCGTGCCGAAGACCTGATCGTCGAGCTCGAGGGCACGCCGATCGAAGGGATGGACGACCTCCAACGCGTCGTCGTCAGCGAGGTGATCGGCCGCGCCGTTCGCGCGAAGGTCGTGCGCGGCGGACGTGAACGCGAGCTCGAGCTCGTGCCGGCCGAGCTCGAGGGCTAGCACCTAGCGGCCGCGAAACTCCGGCTTCCGCTTCTCGACGAACGCCGAAAGGCCCTCCTCGGCGTCCTCGGACGCGCGGGCGAGGAAGAACGAGCGCCGCTCGAGCTCGATCCCTGACGAGAGCGGCGTCTCGAAGGCCTCGTCGATCGCCTCCTTCGCAAGCCGGACGGAGACGGGGCTCTTCGCCGCGATCTCTCCTGCGACGCGCTTCGCCGCCTCGAGCCAGGCCTCTTGCGCGACGACCCGCGCGACGAGCCCCAGGTCGCGCGCTTCCTCGGCGCCGAGCATGCGACCGCTGAGGATCATGTCCATCGCCACCGCCTTGCCGACGGCGCGCGTCAAACGCTGCGTGCCTCCCGCGCCGGGCATCACTCCGAGGTTGATCTCGGGCTGCCCGAACTTGGCGGACTCCGAGGCGACGATCAGGTCGCACGCCATCGCGAGCTCGCAGCCGCCGCCGAGACAGAAGCCCGACACGGCCGCGACGAGTGGCGTGCGCAGGTTACGGATCGCGCCCCAGCGATCGAGGCGGCGGCTCTGGTAGAGCGACACCGGCGTTCCGGCAGCCAGCTCGGCGATGTCGGCGCCCGCCGCGAAGGCACGCTCGTTCCCGCCGATCACGATGCAGCGAACGTCAGCGTCCTCGTCGAGTGACTGCAGCGCCGTCACGAGCTCATCCATCAGCTCGCCCGACAAAGCATTGAGCTGCTGCGGGCGGTTGAGCAGCACGACCGCGATCGGGTCGGCGCGCTCTACGAGGACGAGCGCTTCAGAAATGCCTTCACCGCCTCCTGCGCCTCGTCACCGAGCATCGAGAGCGCGAGCCAGTCGCGTGCATGGTTCACGGTCTCGTGCCACGAAAGGTCGCGCCAGAAGTTGAGCTGCTGCTTCGCGTAGCGCGTCGTCTGCGGCAGCTTCGTGGCGAGCTTCGCGACGTACTCGTCGACCGCTTGGTCGAGCTCGGCCGCCGGAACGGCACGATTGATCAGTCCCCACTCGGCGGCTTTCTCGGCCGTGATCTCCTCGCAGAGCATGATGATCTCGCGTGCGCGGCGGTCGCCGACGAAGATGGGCAGCCATTGCGTCGCGCCGCCCGCCGGGACGGAGCCGTGCTCCAGACCGACGTGCCGGATGAACGCGTCCTCCACCATCACGGCGAGATCGCACGCCATCTGCAGCTCGTTGCCGCCACCGACCGCGATGCCGTTGATGCGCGCGACCGTCGGCTTGCCGATCTCGCGCAGCCTGTCGTGCGCATCCTTGAACGCCCCGAACCACTTCCAGTACTCCTTCGGGTTGCCGAGGTAGTCGGCCGCCCACGACTTGAGGTCGGCGCCGACGCAGAAGGCCCGCCCGGCGCCGGTGAGGACGACCACGCGGATCTCGTCGTCCCACGAAGCGTCCTCGCAGGCGCGCGCGAGCTCGCGCAGCATCCGGAAGTCAAAAGCGTTGAGTACCTCGGGGCGGTTGAGCGTGATCGTGGCGCGCGGCGGCGCCTTCTCGTAGACGATCGACTCGAAGCCGAGCTCGTCCGGCGAAGACGGGCGGGGATGGGTTGGCTCAGTCAACGTCGGCGAACATCACGGTGAACTTCCCGCCCATGTCCATGGCGTCCTTGCCCGTCGCCATGAACTCCTCGCTGCGAGCCGCCGACTTGAACGCGTCCTTGTCCGGCCATTCCCACTCGGCGTAGTAGCGGTAGGGCGGCTCTCCCATGGGCGCGCCGAAGACGCGTCCGTGCCTGAACGTTCCACCCGGCACCTTGCGACACAGCTCGGCGTGCTGTTCGTAGCGGGTCGGGTCCGGCTCCTCCTCGTACAGCACGATCGCGCGAACCATTCGTTCCCCCTCGTTGTGGACGGCGTGAGCGTATAGCTTCACCTCGAAAGGAGGATCCGATATGGGCAAGAGGATGGTGCACGTCGAATTTCCTGCGCAGGACGTCGACCGTGCGGAGAAGTTCTGGGAGGCCGTCGGCGGGTGGACGATCGAGTCGATGATGCCGGGGATGGACTACCGGACGTATCAGGAGGGCGACCAGGGCGGAGCCGTCTACGAAGGCGAAGGCGGGCCCCTCGTCTACTACGGCGGCGACGACATCGACGCCGACATCGCGAACGTCCGCGGGGCGGGCGGGGAAGCCGAGGACAAGCAGCCGATCCCCGGAGTCGGCTGGTTCACGCGGTGCAAGGACACCGAGGGGAATCCCTTCGGGCTGTTCCAGAGCGACGAGTCGGTGCAGATGCCGGAAGGAGCGCCGGGAGCTTGACGGGAGTGGCCATCGCGCTCGCGGTGGCGGCGGGCCTCGCGGGCGCCGTCCAGGCGGCGGTGATGGGCGAGTTGGGCGGGCGCGCGGGAATCTTCCCGGCGCTCGCCTTCTCGGGCGTCGTCTCGGTGGTGATCGGGCTGGCTCTCCTGGTCGTCGCGAAGCAGAGCCTGCGCGGCCTCGCCGACGTCGCCCGGCAGCCGGTGTGGCTCTGGACCGGCGGCGCTATGTCGGTGCTGATCATCCTCGCGATCACCGTCGCGTCTCCCCGGATCGGGCTCGCGGCCACGATCGGGATCATCATCGCCTTCAACCTCGGCGTGGCGGCGCTGATCGACCGCTTCGGCTGGTTCGGCTTCGACCAGATCACGATCACGTGGACGCGTGCGCTCGGGCTGGTGCTGTTGGGCGCCGGCGCGGTGCTCTCGCTCTTCAAGAGCGGCTGACCCTTCCCGCCAGGCCGACCACGGACACGTCCTGGGGTCAGACACCGTGCCGTAAGAGTGACGTGCGTTCCACAGGCTCCGTTCATCCTCGCAACGAAGCCGCTCCCGGGCAGACGGGCGTCAACGGCGTGGTGTCAGACACCGTGTCGACGGCGAGTCATGCTCGTCGTATGAACCTCCGCACGCTCGTGGTCGTCGGTCTCCTCATCGCCGCGGCGTTCGCGCTGTCGAGCGCACTGGTCATGCACGATGGTGTCGGTGCCGTCGAGTGGATCGTCGGGATCGTCATCGTCATCGGTCTCCTGCTCCTCGCGGGCCAGAAGTCTCGCCGCGCTCTCACGCGCGGCTGACGCTCACAACCCGACGATGTCGTCGGGGCGGACCGGGACTCGAGTGAGCTCGCGGCCGGTCGCCGCGCGGAGCGCGGCCACCACTGCTGCCGTCGACACGACTGTCGGCGGCTCGCCGACACCCTTGACGCCATACGGCGCATCCGGCTCGGCCTCCTCGATCAACTCGGAGACGACGGGCGGCATGTCGAGCGTCGTCGGGATCAGGTAATCGGTGAAGCTCGCATTCGTGATCAGCCCGTCGCGGGTCTGGATCTCCTCCATCAGCGCCAGGCCCAGGCCCTGGGCCGTCCCGCCCTCGATCTGCCCCGTCACCGCCTGGGGATTGACAGCCTTGCCGACGTCCTGCGCCGTGCCGATCCAGACGACTCGCGTCAGGCCCAGCTCGACGTCGACCTCGGCGACAACGCGCATGGCGGCGCACGCGTACGCGACGTGCGCCCGCTCGCCGGTGACCTGACCCGTCTCGGGATCGAGGGGCGTCGTGCGGGGATGACGGTAGATCCGCTCGACGTCGATCTCGACCTCTCCCTTTCTTCTCTCGCTCTGCCAGCGCGGCCCGGCACGCGTCCCGCACAGCGCCCGAAGCCATCCAGGTCATGCGCGAAGCGGAAGCCGAGCCGGCAGAGTCGACCGTCGCGGTCGTATGTGGCGCAACCACGACATCGCGGATACCGAGCTCGGTGCGCGCGACCTGCAGGATGACGTTCGCGACTCCCTGCCCTACTTCGGCGGCCGCGCAGTGGACGGTCGCGCTGCCGTCGGCATGTAGCTGCACTCTCGCCGCGGTGTAGTCGTCGTAGCCCTCCGAGTAACCGATGTTCTTGAAGCCGACGGCGAAGCCCACGCCACGGTGGACTCCTTCGCCGCGCGTGGTGTTGCCCGAGCCGCCGGGAAGACGCATGGGACTGCGCGGTAGCTCCTCGGCCTCGGGGACCTCGAGCGCAGCTGCGCGGCGAATCACTTCCGCGACGGGAAGTGTCCCGGTGATCTTCTGTCCTGTCGGCAACGAGTCCCCGGGCCCGAGCGCGTTCAGCAGTCGCAGCTCGATCGGGTCGATGTCGAGCGCGTCCGCGAGCTTGTCCATCTGTGCCTCGTGCGCGAAGCAGGACTGGACCGCGCCGAAGCCGCGCATGGCGCCGCACGGTGGGTTGTTCGTGTAGACACACGTGCTCTCGATCAGCGCGTTGTCCACCGCGTACGGCCCGACCGCGAACGAGGCGGCGTTCGACGTGACCGCCGTCGAGCTCGATGCATACGCGCCGCCGTCCAGGAGAATGGACACGCGAACGTTGACGAGCCTTCCGTCACGCGTCGCGCGATGCTCGGCCCAGATCTTCGCCGGATGGCGGTGGATGTGGCCGACGAACGACTCCTCGCGGTTGTAGACGATCTTCACGGGACGGTTCGTCTGCAGGGCGAGCAACGCGCCGTGGATCTGCATCGACAGGTCCTCGCGACCGCCGAAGGCGCCGCCCACACCCGCGAGGTGGATTCGCACCTGCTCCGGCTTCAGGTTCAGGCACGGCGCAACCTGGTCGCGGTCGACGTGCAGCCACTGCGTCGCGACGTAGACGTCGACTCCGCCCTCGCCGTCAGGCACCGCGAGCCCGGACTCGGGCCCGAGGAACGCCTGGTCCTGGATCCCGACCTCGTAGACCCCGGAGACCGTGACATCGCCCTCGGCGTCGGGGTCTCCGTGCTTGATGATGAGCGAGCGGACGATGTTCGGACGCGGATCGTCGCGGTAGCCGTGGCCCATCGTCGGCCGGTCGGGATGGAGCGGGTCCTGCTCCGTCGCGCGCTCCGGATCGACGACGAGCTCGAGCGGCTCGTACTCGACGCGGATCCGCTCGGCGGCGCGGCGCGCCTGCTCCGGATGCTCGGCCGCAACGAGCGCGACGGGCTCGCCGAAGTAGCGCACGCGCTCGAAGGCGAGCACCGGCTGGTCCTGGAACTCGAGGCCGTACCGTTTCTCGCCGGGAACATCCTCGTGCGTGAGTACCGCGTGCACACCGGGCATACCGACCGCTTCCGAGATGTCGATCGTCACGATGCGGGCGTGGGCATGTGGGCTGCGCACCGTGTGACCCCAGAGCATCCCCGCCGCCTGCAGATCACTGGAGTAGGCGAAGTCACCCGTCACCTTCGGGATCCCGTCGATCCGCGGCACGCTCTCGCCGACACGGCCGAGCTGCAGCTTGGGTGCAGCGGTCTCGCTCACGACAAGGACGCCGCCGCCGTCCGCACCGCGTCGAAGATCTTGGCATACCCGGTGCAGCGGCAGAGATTCCCGGACAGCGCCTCGCGGATATCGTCGTCACTCGGGTAGACGTTGCGTGCGAGCAGGTCGGCGGTCGCAACGACGAGCCCCGGCGTGCAAAAGCCGCACTGCACCGCGCCGGTGGCGACGAAGGCCTCCTGCACCTTGTGCAACCGCCCATCCTCCGCCAGCCCTTCGACCGTGACGATCGGATGCCCCTCGGCCTGCGCAGCGAGCACGAGGCAGGCACACACGAGCTTTCCGTCCAGGAGCACGGAGCACGAGCCGCACTCGCCCTGCTCACACGCATTCTTCGACCCCGGAAAGCCCAGCCGCTCGCGCAGGGCATAGAGGAGGCTCTCTCCCTCCCAGACGTCCGTCTCGCACTGCTCGCCGTTCACGTTCAACTCGATCCTCATACGAGACACCTGTCGAGTGCACGCCTCGTGAGGATGTGCAGTGCATGTCGCCGGTACGTCGCTGTGCCGCGGACGTCGTCGATCGGGCTCGCCGCTTCGGCGACACGCTGCGGGAACGAGTCCGCGTCTGCAAGATCGGCTCGGACGAGCGTGGGCACCGGCCCGGCCGACCCGAACGCTGCGCGCAGATTTTCGCCGTCGACCCGCAACGCGAGGGAAACAACAGCGATCACCATCGCGTTGCGCGGCCCGACCTTCATGAACGTCTGCCGACTCTCCGACACATCGACCGAGACGCCGAGGATGAGCTCGTCCTCGGTGAGGACGTTTTGCTTGGGGCCGACGAGGAACTCGTGCAAAGGGACGACTCGCTCGCCGCGACTGCTTGCCACCTTTACCTCTGCACCGCACACGAGCAACGGCGGCAGCGCATCGCCCGCAGGCGAAGACGTCCCCAGGTTGCCGCCGATCGTCCCGCGATTGCGGATCTGCGGCCCACCGACGGTTCGCGCCGCCTCCGCCAAGGCAGGCAGTGCCTCGGCGAGCGGCCGCTCCATCGCTTCCGCATAGGTCAGGCCGGAGCCGAGCCACACCGTCCCGTTCTCCCGTGACCAGCCCCGCAGCTCCTCCACCTCGTTGAGATTCAGCAGCGCCGCCGGCCTGGCGCGGTCGAAATTCAGGTCGACCATCACGTCCGTCCCGCCCTGAATGGGCACGGCGTCGGGACGCTCCGCCTTCAGGCGCAACGCCTCTGGGAGGCTGCGGGGCGTCAGCACGTCCACGGGGGGCCAAGCGTACTTCGCCGTCATGGGAGAATCGCCTCGCCGTGTCCAGCGAACTCACCCGACGCCTTGCCGTGGCCCGCGGCGACGAGCCAGCCGACGTCGTCGTGCGCGGCGGCCGTGTCCTCTCCGTCTTCACGCGGGAATGGCTCGAGACCGACATCGCGATCGCGGACGGCTGGATCGCCGGCCTGGGCGACTACCAGGGTCACGAGGTCGTCGACGCGTCGGAGCGCTATGTCGTCCCCGGCTTCCTGGACGCACACATGCACCTCGAGTCGACGAAGCTGCTCCCGGACGAATTCGCAAGGCTCGTGCTTCCGCTCGGGACGACTGCAGTCGTCCTCGACCCCCACGAGCTGGCAAACGTCCTCGGCACGGACGGAGTGCACTGGCTCCTGGACGCGTGCGAAGGACTGCCGCTCGACTTCTACTTCATGGCGTCTTCGAGCATCCCCGCCTCGAAGTTCGAATCACCGCGGCGTCCGCTCCTGAGCGGCGACCTCGAGAGTCTGCTGCGGCGGCGGCGCGTACTCGGGCTCGCCGAGATGATGAACTTCCCCGGCGTCATCAACGGCGATGCAAGCGAGCTGGACAAGCTGAGCCTCGCAAACGGCATGCAGGTCGACGGTCACGCACCCGGGGTGCTCGGCAAAGAGCTCAACGCCTATGTGGCGTCAGGGATCCGCTCGGATCACGAGGCTCTGACCGTGGAGGAGGGCCGCGAGCGTTTGCGCACCGGCATGTGGCTCTTGATCCGCGAGGCGTCGATGGCGCGAAACCTGCAGGCGCTGCTCCCACTCGTCCAGGAGTTCGGCACGAATCGCATCGCCTTCTGCACCGACGACCGCGACCCCGAGGACATCGCGGAGAACGGCCACATCAACGGGATGGTGCGCGAGGCGGTCGCTGCAGGCATCGCACCCGAGGACGCGGTCGTCCTCGCGACGATCAATCCCGCAACGTGGCACCGACTCTGGCACCTGGGTGCGATTGCGCCCGGCTACCAGGCCGACCTGCTGCTCCTGCCCGACCTGGAACGGTTCGAACCCGAACTGACGTTGAAGGCCGGGCGGCCCGTGGAGGAGATCCCGAGGCCCGAGGTTCCGGAATGGGTCAAGCATTCCGTGCGCAACAAGCCGGTGACTGCGGGCGACTTCCAGATCCGGTTCGACGGCGGCAAAGTCCGCGCGATCGGGCTCGTGCCCGACCAGGTGGTGACCGAGTCGGTCGAGATCGAGCCGACGAAACATCGGCGGCTTCGCGGTCGCCGACGCCGGCAACGATGTCACCAAGATCGCGGTAATCGAACGCCACCTCGGAACGGGTCGCATCGGACACGGCTTCGTCCATGGTTCCGGGTTACAGCGTGGCGCACTCGCGTCGACCGTTTCACATGACGCGCACAACATCATCGTCGTCGGGATGGATGACGACGACATGTCGCGCGCGGTCGCGCGTCTCGGGGAACTCGGCGGCGGCATCGTCGTCGTCGACGGCGGCGAGGTGACGGCAGAGCTGCCGCTCCCGGTCGCGGGACTGCTTGCCGACGCACCGCTCGCAGAAGTGATCGAAAAGAGCCTCGCGTGCAACGACGCCGCCCGCGGGGTCGGCTGGTCGGGCGCGACGCCGTTCCTGACGCTGTCGTTCCTCGGCCTGTCGGTGATCCCGAGCCTGAAGATCACCGACCGCGGGCTCGTCGACGTCGACCGCTTCGAGATCGTGCCGCTGAAGATTTGAGCACCTTGCTCACCAACGCCCACGTCGTGACGATGGACGACGAGGGCGCCGAGTACGAAGGCGGCTGGATCCTCGTCGGCGACGGCGTCGTGAAGGACATCGGCGCAGGCTCGAAACCCGAGGCGGACAACGTGCAAGACCTCAACGGAGCAGTCGTGACTCCTGGGCTCGTGAACACGCACCACCACCTGTGGCAGAACCTCACGCGCGCGCGTGCACAGGACGAGAACCTCTTCGGCTGGCTCAAGGCGCTCTATCCGATCTGGTCTGCGATCGACGCAGAGGCCGAGTACGCAGCGGCTCGTGTCGGTCTTGCCGAGCTCGCTCTCTCGGGTTGCACAACGGTGTTCGATCACCATTACCTCTTCCCGCCGGGCGTGACCGGGCTGCTCGAAGCGGAGATTCGCGCAGCGCGCGAGCTCGGAGTCCGCATCGTCGCGTCCCGGGGATCGATGGATCTCGGCGAATCGCAGGGCGGCTTACCGCCGGACTCGGTGGTGGAGCCGCGCGACGATGCCCTCGCTGCGACGGAAGCGGCCGCCGCGCTCGCCGACGGCAGCCAGGTCACGATCGCGGTTGCTCCCTGCTCGCCGTTCTCCGTCACCCGTGAGCTGATGGCGGAGTCCGCGGAGCTCGCCCGGAGACTGGGTCTCCCACTCCACACGCATCTGGCGGAGACGGTCGAGGAGGAGGATTACTGCAAAGAGCTGTACGGCTGCACACCGGTGGAGTACCTCGGGGAGGTCGGCTGGCTCGCCGACGACGTGTGGTGTGCGCACTGCGTGCATCTCTCCGACGCAGACGTCGAGACGTTCGGTGCGCGGGGCGTCGGGGTGGCGCATTGCCCCACCTCGAACATGCGACTCGGAGCTGGAATCGCACGGGTACGCGACCTGCTCGACGCGAAGGTGCGGGTCGGCCTCGGGGTCGACGGAACGGCCTCGAACGAGCGCGGCGATCTCTTCCTCGAGGTCAAGCAGGCCCTGCTCGTCGCGCGTGCTCGCGGTGGGCCGAAGGCCATGAGTGCCCGCGAGGCTCTGCGGCTCGGCACGCGGGGCGGCGCCGCAGTCCTCAGCCGTGACGACATCGGCGAGCTTTCACCAGGCAAACGGGCCGACGTCGCGGTCTGGCGCACGGACGGGCTCGAGCTCGGCGGTGCTCAGGATCTCGTCGCTGGGCTCGTCTTCTCCGGCCCGCACCGAGTCGACCGGCTCTACGTCAACGGAGAGGAAGTGGTGCGCGACGGCCACCTCGTCCGGGTGGATGAGACGGAGATCGCGAAGGAACATCGCGTCCAGGCGGAAAGATTCGTTCAATGAGCATCTCGCTCTCCACCCACGTGCTGGACACAGAACGGGGCCGGCCGGCGAGCGGCGTGCGTGTCGAGCTGTGGCGCGAAGACCTTGTCACCGCGAGCGACACGGACGCCGACGGACGCATCGCTCCGCTCGCCACGGATCTCGAGCCCGGCATCTATCGCCTTCTCTTCAGGCCCACATCGCCGTTCTTCAAGGGGATCGGCGTCGAAGTCGAGCTCGAGGACGGGCACTACCACATCCCCCTGCTCGTCTCCTCCTACGGGTGCACGACCTACCGCGGCAGCTGACCGTCGAAGAGCTCGCTGAGTTGTTCGAAGGACGCACGCGACTCGTCGAGAAGCTCGCGGACCGCGACGACCCGCTCGCTTCGGCACACGAGGTGATCGCCGGGTTGAGCCAGGAGGAGAAGCTCGAAGCGCTCGATGCGCATCCGGCAATCGGCGCGAAGAATCTTTCCGCGCGTTCCGCTGCCGAACAAGGCGGAGACGACGACCCGGAGACACTGGCCGAGCTCGCACGACTCAACTTGGAGTACGAGCAGCGGTTCGGGTTCCGTTTCGTCGTGTTCGTGAACCGCCGCCCGAAGAGCGAGATCGTCCCGATCCTGCGCGAGCGACTCGAACGAACGCGCGACGAGGAACTCGACACCGCAGTCAACGAATTAGTGGCGATCGCGGAGGACCGATGGCGTCGCTCCTAGCCCTCGACCCGTACGTCACCGACTGGCTCAACCTGCTCACGCGCTGGCTCCACGTGATCGCCGGCATCGTCTGGATCGGGTCGTCGTTCTACTTCATCGCTCTCGACAACCACCTGCGGCCGCCGCGTGACGAACGTGAACGGGAAGCCGGCATCGGCGGCGAGACGTGGGAGATCCACGGCGGCGGCTTCTACAACATCAAGAAGTACCTCGTCGCACCGCGCGTGCTCCCGGAGACGCTGCACTGGTTCAAGTGGGAGGCGTACACGACCTGGCTGAGCGGCTTCGCGCTGATGATCGTCCTCTACTACCTCAACGCGGACACCTATCTGATCGACAGGAGCGTCGCCGACCTCTCGACCGGCGAGGCGGTCGCAATCAGCATCGGCTTGCTGGCTGCAGCCTGGCTCGTCTACGACGTTCTTTGCCGCCTGCTCGCGTCGAGGCCGCTCGTCCTAGCTGCAGTGCTGCTGGGATCGATCACGCTCGCCGCCTGGGGCATCGGCCAGCTCTTCAGCGCTCGCGCGATGTATCTCCAGATTGGCGCGATGCTCGGGACGATCATGGTCGGCAACGTCTTCTTCGTGATCATCCCGGCGCACTGGGAGCTCGTGCGCGCGAAACAGGCCGGGCGCGACCCGGATCCGGCCGCGAACGCTCGGGCAAAGCTGCGGTCCGTGCACAACAACTACCTGACGCTGCCGGTCGTCTTCACGATGCTCTCGAACCACTTTCCCTTCACCTACGGGCACAGCTACTCCTGGCTGATCCTCGTCGTGCTGCTCGTCATCGGCGCGTGGGTCCGCCACTTCTTCAACCTGCGCCACATGGGTCGAACCGTGTGGGCCATTCCCGTGACTGCGGCGCTCGCGATCGCCGTGCTCGCGATCCTGATCCGGCCCCAGACCGAGTCCGCCGCGGGAACGCCGTCCGTTCCGTTCACGCAAGTCGCGCAAATCGTCGAGCAGCGCTGCGCCGCCTGCCACTCCCAACACCCCACGAAGGTCGACGTGGCGCCGCGCGGGATCAAGCTCGACACGCCCGAGGAGATCAAGGCTCAGGCGTCAGCGATCGAGCAGCAGGCCGTGCAGACTCAAGCCATGCCGCTCGGGAACGTCACCGGCATGACCGACGCCGAACGCGACCTCGTCGGGCGCTGGATCGCCCAAGGAGCGACAATCCCGTGATGCTCGAGATCTCGACCGGAAACCTCCGCTTCCTCGCGCGCTTCGAGGAAGAGCTCGCGCCGCAGACCGTGGCTGCGTTCAAGGGCATCCTCCCCTTCGACGAGAAGATCATCCACTGCCGCTGGAGCGGGGAGTCGAACTGGATCCCCTGGGGCGACCGAGAGCTCGGGATCGGTCCCGAGAACGCCACGTCGTACCCGCACCCCGGCGAGCTCGCCCTCTACCCGGGCGGGATCAGCGAGACGGAGCTTCTCTTTCCCTACGGGTACTGCTCCTTCGCATCGAAGGCCGGTCACCTCTGGGCGAACCACTTCGCGACGCTGGTCGAGGGACAGGATCAACTCAAGGAGCTCGGCCGCCGCACCCTCTGGGAAGGCGCACAGGCGATCACGTTCCGCGAGGTCTGACGGCTGCTAACGCTCTTCGCGAACGTACGGTAAGCCGGACGGGCAGTGCCTAGTCGCCGGCCGTCAGCCGCGCGAGGGCGCCGGTGAGGACCTCGACTGCCAGCTCGACGTCTTCCGCCGACGACTCCTCCTGGGGTGAGTGGCTGATCCCGCCGTTGAGGCTGCGGACGAAGAGCATCGCCGTCGGAACACCCGCGCTCGCGAGGATCGACGCGTCGTGGCCGGCGCCCGAGGGCAGCTCGACGACCGGTACACCCCGTTCCCGGAGCTCGGCGCGGAAGGCCGCGATCGGCTTTGCGGCCATCGGGACCGGCTCGAGCCGGAAGTCCGCTTGAAGCTCGAGCTCTGCCACCAGGCGGTCGAGCCGCTCTCGGTCGGGAGCGCGGGCATCGACGGAGACGCGCACCCGGCCGGGGATCACGTTCACCGCTCCCGGCTCCACGTCGACCTGACCCACCGTGGCGACGGCTCCGTCAACGGCCCCCGCGATGTCACGAACCCGCAAGACGTACTCGGCGGCAGCAACCAACGCGTCGAGCCGCCCTGGCATCGGAACCGTGCCCGCGTGGCCGGGCTGCCCTTCGAAGGTGCGCTCCCCCCGAACGATGCCGACGATCCCCATCGCCAGTCCCAGTGGAACACCCGCTCGCTCCAGGACCGGCCCCTGTTCGATGTGCACCTCGAGAAAGCACTCGGGTAGCGCCCCGCGCTCGACGAAGGCCGAGCTGCCGACGCAGCCACGTTCCTCGTCCCTGAAGACTGCGACGGCTCCTTTCCCGACGCGCTCGACCGCCTCGATCGCCGCGACGACTCCCAGCGCACCGTCGAACTTGCCGCCGAAGGGCACGGAGTCGAGGTGCGAGCCGGTCCAGACGCTCGACTCGGCCGCTCGGCCGATCAGGTTTCCGGCAGCGTCGACCTCGACCTCGAGCCCGGCCTCCCGCATCCAGCCTGCGGCCAGCTCGTGCGCGCGATCCTCGCCTGCGGTACCGGCGACGCGGTTGGCCCCGACACCGCCGCCGATGGCATAGAGCTCGTCCAGGCGCTCGTGCACACGCACGGCGGCGTGATTAGAGCCCGAACGGGTTGATCGGCTTCGGGCTGGTCGAGACGAGAATGCTCTTCGTCTCGAGGTAGAGCTCGAGCGTGTCGATGCCGAGCTCCCGGCCGAACCCGGACTGCTTGTAGCCGCCAAAGGGGATGCCGGGGAACGCGGTGTACGGCATGTTGATCCCGACCGTGCCGGCCTTGATGCGGCTCGCGACCCGGTGCCCTCGCCCGGCGTCCCCAGTCCAGACGGTCGCCATCAGCCCGTAGCGCACGTCGTTCGCAATCCGGATCGCATCCTTCTCGTCCTCGAACGGGATCACCGTGACGACGGGCCCGAAGATCTCCTCCTGCGCGACGGACATGGGGCTTTCCACTCCGGCGAGGACGGTCGGCGGATAGAACGCGCCCTTGGCGTCGCCGATCGCTCCGCCGGTGACGACCTCGGCGCCTTCCTCGCGTCCCTGCTCGACGAAGCCGTGGACCCGGTCGCGGTGCGCGGTCGAGATCAGGGAGCCGACCTGCGTCTCCGGATCGAGCGGATCGCCGACACGCAGTTGCTGCGCGAGCGCGGAGAACTTCGCGACGAAGTCGTCGTAGATCGACCGCTCGACGAGCACGCGCGAGCGTGCCTCGCAGCTTTGCCCCGCGGAGTAGTAGATCGACCACACCGAGCTCGGGATCGCATCGTCGAGATTCGCGTCGGCAAACACGAGGTTCGGGCTCTTGCCGCCGAGCTCGAGCGTGATGCGCTTGATCGGTCCCGACGCGAGTCGCATGATCTCGCCGCCGGTCTGCGTGGAGCCAGTGAACGCAATCTTGTCCACGCCCGCATGACGAACGAGATATGCGCCGGTCGTCTTGCCCGGACCGGGAACGACGTTGATTGCGCCCGGCGGAAAGCCGACCTCGGACGCGAGCTCGGCGAGCCTGAGCGCCGTCAGCGGCGTCGCCTCATCGGGCTTCAGCACGACCGGGCACCCGGCGGCAAGAGCGGGCGCAAGCTTCCACGTCGCCATCATCAGCGGGTAGTTCCACGGGACGATCTGACCGGCGACGCCGACGGGCTCCTTCAGCGAATAGAAGAGCAGCGAGCCGCCGATCTGATTCGAGCGCCCGGCGATCGAGGCGATCGCAGAGCCGTAGAACCGGAAGTTCTCGACCGCCTGGTTCACCTCGGCCTTGACGGACGAGATCGCCTTGCCGACGTTACGGGCTTCGAGCTCGGCGAGCTCCTTGCGGTTCGCGACGATCGCGTCTGCGAGTGCGTGCAGAAGACGCGAGCGCTCGGTCGGCGGGCGTCCTCCCCCACGGGCCGTCAAGGGCCGCGCGTGCCGCCTCGACGGCTCGATCGACGTCGGCCTCGCCGGCCATCGCTGCCCGTGCCAGGAGCTCACCGGTCGCAGGCTCGGTCAGGTCGCGACTCTCCCCTGACGCGGGCTCGACGAGCTCACCGTTGATGAAGAGCCCGTATTCGCGCTCTGTGGCGACGGCCATCGGTCGCGCAGGATACGGGTTTGGCAGTGCGCACGGCCGGAGAGATCGGTTCCATGGCCGACGAGACCGTCCAGGTCGAGGCGGCGCGCATTCCGGACCGCGATCGCCTGCTCGAGGAGCTACGCGCTGCCGGGCTCGACGCGCGGCCCGTCGGGGAGGTTTCGATCGAGGTGCCGTGCGCCTCGGACACGGACGATGCGTCCGACGAGATCCTTGCCCAGACCGAGCACCTGATCCAGAGCCTCGGCGCACCGTTCGTGCCGCAAAAGCACGAGGGCGTGATCTACATCCGCCCGCCGGTCAGCTGATTACGGCAGCTTCGGCAGCCCCGAAATCGCAGGCAACTGCAAGTCCGGCAGGACGACCGCCGGCACTGTGACCCACCTGGAACGGTCACCGACGCGCACGGTGCATCGCCGGAAGCGTGACTCGGCAACTGCATGTCACGGCGCGACGTCCGGGCGCAGCGCCCCCGCGAGTGAGACGGCCTCGACGCTGCTCGTTGCCGAGCCGCGACCTCGATGCGATCGTCACGCCCGAGCGAAGCATCAGCGCTTCGGCAACCGACACAGGTCCTCCGCGACGAGGACCCGCACTACTTCACGGTCTCGGCTCATTGTCGATGGGAGCCCGTCAGCGGAGGAGAACGCGACGCGCTGCAAACTTGCGCGGCTAATGCGCAGGTTCACCCGTTCGAGGGAACCCGCACGTAAACGACCGCATTGGCGTCCACGGCGGCACGCCGGAAGGAACGATCGCGTTCGAGTCGGTGCTGCGGCGCGCTGCCACGTGTGACGAGCACGGTGGTGGCTTCCCGCAGCAAAGCGTCCCCTGCCGGAGTGGCGTCGAGCCAGTCCAGGTAGCGCTGCTGGTCGCGCCGGGAGAAGGCGTCGAGCGGATTCGCAATCCAGACCTGCCGGCCGTCGAGCGCGAGTTGTTCGGCGTCGAGGTTGTCGGCCAGGATCGGCTTGCCGGCGCCCAGCCGCACGGCCTCCTTGCGCACGCGCTCGCCCGCGCCGCTCTGATACGGGCTCTGCGTCAGCCCGATCACGAGGAACACCGCCGGGACCCAGGCGCAGATCACGAGAGTGCGCGGCGAAACGGTGAAGTCACGGAGGAATCGCTTTCCGAGACCGTGCGCCGCGGGCGCGGCGATGAAACAGAGGAGCCAGATTGCATTCCGGCCGGCATGCAGCGTCAGCACGACGAATGCCGCGATGCAGGCAAGCTCCCACACTCTCAGGCCGGAGCGGAACGCGAATACGAGCAGTGGAATGGCCACCAGGACGAAGAGGACGTCGAAGGGTGCGTTGTAGGACAGCGGTGCCCACATGCCCTCGCCGCGCTTCGCGGCCTCGCTCTGGAGCACGCCAAGGTAGTAGCTGCCCGACGAGGCGAAAGCCGGTGTGAGAAAGAGCGCGGCACAACAAGCCGCGAGGACGCCGGCGGCCACAACCGGTTCGCGCCGCGCACGTTCGAGCACGAGATAGCCGGCGGCGACCGCCAGTCCGACGAGCACGCCGCCGTGCAGGTTCGCCCAGAGCCCGATCAGCGGAACGAGGAGCCAGACGCGTCGCGATGGCCGGTGAGCCTCGGCGCGGAGAAGGAGCAGCGCGAGGCAGAACAGCACGAGCGAGAAGAGTTGCGCGCGCACGATGATGAACGACGGAAAGCCGCCGACGAACACCAACAGGACGACGAGGGCGCTCGCCGCATCGGACGCGCCCAGAGCACGCATGCCCGAGGCGAGCAGGGCAAGCGCCGCGCTTGCACCCAGGAGCTGGGCGAACAGCAAGCCTCGATCCCCACCGACGGCCTGCAGGGCGTGGAAGACGAGCTCGCCGAGGACCGGCACGTTGACCCAGTCGACCGACGGTGCCGCGGCATAGGGAACGCCTGACGGAATCGAGCCCTGCGCGAGGATCGCCCGCCCGAGCGCAGCGAGCCATCGGGCATCAGCGCCGACGTGACCGAGGATCGCGCAGGCCCCAGCGCCCAGGGCGACGGCAAGCCAGGTAAGCCTGGAGCTCTGCGGCCTACGCTCCATGCGAGAGTCATCGGCCTCGAAACCCGGCCGCTGTAGCTTCGGCTACGAAAGCCGCTCGAACAGGGCTGCCTGGCCCTGTCCAACCCCGACACAGAGCGTCGCGACTCCGTACCGGCCTCGGCGACGGCGGAGCTCGTGCAGCAGAGAGACAACGAGGCGTGCGCCGCTCATCCCGAGCGGATGGCCCATGGCAATGGCGCCGCCGTTGACGTTCACCTTCTCCGCGTCCAGGCCAAGCTCCCGGATGACGGCCAGGCTCTGGGACGCGAACGCTTCGTTCAGCTCGACGAGATCCAACTGGTCCACCGACACGCCGGCGCGATCGAGCAGCTTGCGCACGGCAGGGACGGGACCGATGCCCATGACGCGCGGATCGACTCCCGCGACGGCGCTGGCGACGAAGTGTCCGAGCGGTTCGATCCCGAGCTCCTGTGCCTTCTCCTCGCTTGCGATCACGAGTGCGGCGGCGCCGTCGTTGATGCCACTCGCATTGCCGGCGGTCACCGTCCCGCCCTCACGGAACGCGGGTTTCAGCGCAGCAAGCTTCTCGGCGCTCGTGTCGGGACGTGGATGCTCGTCGCGCTCGACTCCGTTCACCGTCACCAGCTCGTCGTCGAACCGACCTGCGTCTGCTGCGGCCGCCCAGCGCTGCTGCGAACGCAGACCGAAAGCGTCCTGCTCCTCCCTGGAGATCTGCCAGCGTTCGGCGACGTTCTCACCGGTCTCGCCCATCGACTCGAGTGGGAACTTCTCCGCCAGTCGTGGATTTGGAAAGCGCCAGCCGAGCTGCGTGTCGTACGTCGTCCCGTCGCCGTACTCAGGCTTCGCCGTCACCAGCGGAGCACGGCTCATCGACTCGACGCCGCCCGCGACGAAGAGCTCGCCGTCTCCCGCTGCAATCGCGTGACAGGCCGAGACGACTGCAGAGAGTCCCGACGCGCACAGGCGGTTCACCGTGATCCCTGCGACCGTCTCCGGCAGTCCTGCCAGCAGAACTGCCATGCGTGCGACGTTGCGGTTGTCCTCGCCGGCCTGGTTCGCGGCTCCGAAATAGACGTCCTCGATCTGTTCGGCGGGCACACCCGCGCGCGCGACGGCTTCCGCGATCACGGTCGCGGCAAGGTCGTCCGGCCGAAGGCCCGAAAGCGCGCCGTCCTTGCGGCCGATCGGCGTGCGGACGCCGGAGAGGATGACCGCGCGACTCACGTTCCCACGAAGTCGATTCGCACGGGCTGGTCGTAGGCGCCTGCCTCTTCGGCCCGCCGCAGGAGCTCGGCGACAGCCTGGCGCCCTTCGTCCCCGTAGTCGGACGTCAGCTCGTTCACGTACATCTCGATGAAGCGGTCCGCCGTCTTTGCGTCGAGGTCGCGCGCGAACCCGAGCGCATATTGCGTTGCCTCTTCCCGATGCTCGAGGCCGGCGGCGATCGACTCGCGGAGCACCGAGGAGAGATCGCCCAGCCGCGGTACGTCCCGGCGCGCGACGTTGACTCCGAGAGGCAACGGCAGTCCCGTCTCGAGCAGCCACCACTCGCCGAGGTCGAGCACCTTCACCAGCCCTTCGGCACCGTACGTCAGCTGCCCCTCGTGAATCAGGAGGCCAGCGTCGACCCGACCTGACTTGACCTCGTCGAGGATCGCGTCGAAGGCGAGCGCGCGATGCTGAAAGGGACCGCCCAGCGCCATCCCGAGCACGAGGAAAGCGGTGGTCAACCGGCCAGGCACCGCGATCTCGACATCACGCAGCTCGTCCAGAGACAGCACTTCACGCGTAACGACGATCGGCCCGTAGCCTGACCCGATCGACGCGCCGTGGGGAAGCAGCGAATAGCGGTCCTGCACGAGCGGATACGTGGCAAGCGACAACGCGGTCACCTCCAGCCTGCCTTCGAGCGCCCACTCGTTCAGGACCTGGATGTCCTCCGGAACGAACTCGAAGTCGAAGCCCTGCGGGTCGACCCGGCCCGAAACCAGGCCCCAGGCCATGAACGCGTCGTCTGGATCTGCCGAATGACCGATGCGGATGCGCACCCTGGCCAGCCTAGTCGGGCAGACTGTGTCTCAGTGGCGAAGCCGGATTTGTCGGACGCGATCCAGGACTATCTGCGCGAGATCTACAAGCTCGGCGCGGATGGTGGCCGCGTGTCCGTGACGGCACTCGCCAAACGGCAAGGTGTCTCGCCCGCGTCGGCAAGCGCGATGGTGAAGAAGCTCGCCGCGCTAAAGCTTGCTGTCCATCAGCCGTACCGCGGGATCTCGCTGACGAGCGCCGGCGAGAAGGTGGCGCTCGAGGTCATCCGGCACCACCGGCTGCTCGAGCTCTACCTCGCGGAGACGCTGGGCGTCGACGTGGAACAGGTGCACGGTGAAGCGGAACGTCTCGAGCACGCGCTGTCGGAAGAGTTGGAGGAGCGCATCGACAAGGCGCTCGGATTCCCGACGCACGATCCGCACGGAGATCCGATCCCCGATGCGAATCTCGAGTGGCCTAGCGACGACCAAAGAACCAACGTTCCAAAGGCTTCAACAGCTCGCCGCGGGTGAACGGCTTCAGGTGCTCGGGGCTGCCGTCGCTCTCCGAGACGGTCAGATCGTCCTCGAGCGCGCCGTTCGCCGCCTCCAACGCGTCGTCGAGCTCGTAGCCCTCGAAGAGATAGTCGTTGCGCCGTGGCTCGTCGGTCGCACGGTTTTCCAGGTTGACAGCTCGCCCCACGGCCCAGATCGCTCCCTGCTTACGTTCGATCCAGATGACTATTGTCTCCGTGGCGCCCGCGTCGTCGACTCCGTGGACGAGCCGCTCGGCGAAACGACCCTCCATCGATTTCCGCCTCACGGCGGCAAGGATACAATCGCCGCATGCAGCGACTCGCTGGCCTGCTGCGCTCGCCGTTTTCCTTTCTCTTCGCCCGTCCGAGTACGGAGGAGCGCGTTGCTGCGTACGTCATCCGCGAGCACGGCCGCGGGCGCGGGCTCAGCGAGATCCTGGAGGACCGGTACGTACAGAACCGTCTTAGCCCGCAACAACGGCTGCGCATGCTCGACCGCCCCGAGTTGATCCAGGCCCTCGGAGACGAGACGGTCGAGGACACGAGGCGCGATCTCGAGTCGGCCCGCGCGGGCTAGTGCACTAGAGGTTCGTTCCGACCTTCCGGTCGCGCGCGCGCTCCACCGCTGTTGCCGCAATGGCGACGTCCCATGCGGCGATCCCGTTCGACTTGAACACGACGATGTCATCTGGAGACTGTCTGCCCGGTAGCTCGCCCGACACGACCTCGTGCAACTCGTGCACCTCGAGCCAGTCGAGAAGCCCGTGCTGGATCGGCTCGATCAAATCTGCGGACTCGAGCCGGGCCTGCTCCTTCCAATCGCAACAAACGAATGTGGCGCGCTCGAGGACGACGCTGTCGAGCTCGCGCGAGGCCGGTTTGTTCGCGCCCGCGGCGCAGACCAGCGCGCCGGGTAGCAGCCACTCGCCGCGAAGCACAGGATCACGCGAGCTCGTGATCGTGACGACGATGTCCTGCTCGGCAGCTTCGCGGTTGCTCTCCGCCGGCTCTGCACCAACACGCTTGCAGAACGCGGTCAGGTTGCGCTCCGTGCGGCAGTAGGCGACCACACGCTCCACAGTCGGAACGGCTGCGCGGATGCACGTCACCTGCGTCTCTGCCTGGGTGCCGCAACCGATCACTCCGAGCGTGGTCGCGCCCTCGCGCGCGAGATACTTCGCAGCCACTGCGCTCGCAGCGCCGGTGCGCAGACGTCCCAGGTTGTCCGCCTCGATCACCGCGACGAGCTCCGGTCTGTCGACGGCGAAGAGCGCGACGACGAACGCGGCCCCGTCACCGGTTGCCGCGTACGCCTTGACACAGGCGTAGCCGAGCTCGAGGTCGGATGCGGCCATGTCGGCCAGCCGTCCCTCCTGTAATGCGAGGCGACGCCGCGGCGCAATCTCGACCGCGCCGGCACCCATCCTTCGAAACGACCCTTCGACGGCTTCGACGGCGTCTGACGGAGTGAGCAACTCCTGCACGTCGTCCTCCGACAGGAAGAGCGTCACACGAGCTCGGTGCCGTCGCGCACGACGATCCGGTCGCCCTCGATCCTGACGACGGTCTCCCAGGGGACGGCGTCGGGAGCATGTGCCCTGGGCGTGCCGATGCCGAAGTGCTCCAATCGGCCCTTGCGGCCGACGACGAGCGACTCGACACGCGGAAGCCCGCTGACGAGCACGGCGCGCATGTCGTGGCAACGGCCGAGGCGGCGACCCGACTCGGTCTCGACCACACGACCGACCATGGACGAGAACGTCCTCAATGATCGGATCCCGGAATCTTCGCGATGTACGGTCGGAGCCGATCGTCCCCGCGTCCGAGCCCGAGCTCGTCCGCTCGCTTGTGGAGCTTGACGTGCGAGTCGACGCCGGCCACCTCGTCCCACGGGACGCGGACGCGCCCACCGCCTCCCAGCCAAGCGGCGATCCGGCCGATCACACCCGCCCGCGCACGCCAGACTCCGGGGCCGCAGAGGATCGCGACCACTTCGAAATCCCCGCCCGGCGCGCCCTCGAGCGCGATGTCGTCGACCTTGCCGCAACGCCTGCCGTCGGCGTCGAGCAGTTGATGGTCGAGCAGGTTGAGACCGAGGTCGATCGTCTTCGTCAATTCTGCCCCACGTTCGTGAGGATCATGAGCGGAATGGCAGTCACGGCGATCACCATGATCACGACGAGATACAGGATTCCCAACGCATTCGCAATCCGACCGTTCGTGTATTCGCGCATGTAGGTGCGGTCGTTGGCGACGAGGAAGATCGGGATGTACGTGAGCGGTAGCGCCACCGCAGAGAAGATCACCGCGTACTCCGTCAGTTGGACCGGATCGACGCCGGTCATGACGACGCCCAACGCAAGAACGAGCAGCACGAGCCAGGTGACGGTGAATCTCGGGGCGCCCCGCGGATGACGGTAGCGGCCCCACTCCCAGCCGAGGAACTGCGCGAGGTTGTACGCACCTGAGAACAGCGTGTCGATTGCGGCGCCGCTGACGGCGAAGAGAATTCCGACCAAGCCGAGCAACAGGCCGATCTGCCCGAGCGGCACCTCTGCGCCGAGCGCGATCGTCCCCAGGAACTCGGGCTCGATTCCCTCGCCGAGAAAGAGTGCGCCGCCGACGATCATCAACGCGAACGACAGAAAGCCGCCGAGCCCGTAGCCGATCATCGCGTTGACCTTGTTCAGGCCGAGATCCTTCGGGCCCCAGCGCTCCTCCACACCGCCGGACGAATAGAAGTACACCTCGTAAGGCGTCATCGCCGCGCCCAACAGACCGACGGCGAAGTATGCGTAGAGAACCGGGCTCTCCGTGTCCAGGTGCGGAACGAAGCCGTGCCCGACCGCGCCCCAGGCGGGATGCAGCTTCACCGCGGCAACCGCGAAGACGAGCATGCACAGCCCGCCGTAGCCGAAGATCCGCTCGATCCAGTCGAAGGCAACGAACCAGACGACGATGAGCAGCCCCACGCCTGCGATGAGGATCAGCAGTCGGTAGGGAAGACCGGACAGAAGCTGGAGGCAGATCGCCAGACCACCGATCTCGGCGGTCAGCGTCAGCAGATTGACCACCTGCGCGGAGACCAGGGCCGCGAGGCCTGCCTTGAACCCGACGCGTTCTCGTACCGCGTCGAAGACCGCCTTGCCGGAGACCGCAGCGACCCGCCCGCACATCTCCGAGTACACGATGATGCCGACCACTCCGATGACGACGACCCAGAGCAGCTGGTAGCCGAACGTCGCGCCGGCGGCGACGTTGAACACGAGGTCGCCGATGTCGACGAAGCCGCCGATCGCAGCGAGGATCCCGAGCGCGACCTTGAAGATCTTCATTTCGCGAGCTCGTCCGCCGCGTCGGCGTCGTTGCTCAACGGCTGCTCCAGCGACGCAGCGACGTCGCGATCGGTGGGATGAAGATGCAACTGCTCGAGCTCGCGCGAAACCTTTCCGGCGAGCTTCGACAGCTTGCGGACATCGGACGTGATCCCCGGCGACGTCGGGCGCTCGGCAAGCGCGTCCTGGAGATTGGAAGCCTTGTCCGACAACTCCTTCGCGTGGACGCGGACGAAGTACTTCGTCGAATGGTCCTTCGTCACCTCGTTGGCGAGGAGGCCTCCCTCACTTGCGAGCGAGGCCACGTTCTCGGCGTCACGTTTCAGGGCATGCCGGTCGACCGTCCCCCCGTTGCAGCCCGCGAGGGCAAGCAGCAGTAGAGCGAGAACGACTCCCGGTACCAGGTCGGATGCGTGTCGGTTCCGCACGAGAGACGGAGGTTTCCCGTCCACGTCGTTATGAATCCCGTTTTAGGAAAGGTCCGACGTCACCCCGCTACACTGACCCGTCGTCAGAGCGCCCGTAGCTCAGGGGATAGAGCGCTGCCCTGCGGAGGCAGAGGTCGCAAGTTCGAATCTTGCCGGGCGCATAGCCGCGCGAAAGCCGGCCCGCTGCGCGGGCCATGATGCTTTCGCGCGGAGTCCTGTCCTAGGTGCGGTGATCAGCGAAGCCGGGCAAAGCCCGTCTTCGCGCCAACGTTTAATTGGGCATCGGCAGGGACTTCGACTCGCACATAACCGAGCGCCACTCCGGGGGCTGCACTGGTGATGCGGCCGACCTTCTTGCCGTCCAGGACCAACTCGTCGTCGGGTTGCGCTTCGCCTTCGATCTCCAGCACTCGCAGCTTGCGGTTCACCTTGCCTCGGTAGCGCTGCCGGGCGATCGGCTCCTGCCCTGGATAGCACCCCTTGCTGAAGCTGATGTGCGTTTCGTCGAGGCCGGCTTCTGCCGGCAGGATGCGGTCGTCGATCTCACGGCCCCAACGCGGGATGCCGGACTCGATCCGCCAGCGCTCGAGCTCCTCTTCGCCCACCTCTTCGCCCGCCGGCTGCTCGTCGAGCACTTCTTCGCCGCCGAGGACGAGCCACGACTCGTGCGCCTCCGGTTCGACCTCCACCTTCGCGGCGAAGCGCATCCGGACGAGCTCCGCGCGCACCGTCTCACCGAGCTCCGGCTCGGTCAGCAGCAGAAAGTCGTCCCGGCCACGCCGAACAATCCGTAGCGGGGCGATCACTCGGGCCTTTGCGGTGAGCAGCAGCGCGTCGCAGGCGTTGCCGTCACCCAGCGCCTCGACGTCGTTCGAGACCATGCGCTGCAGGTAGTCGGCGGCGTCGGGACCCGCAACGCGTAGGAACGCACGCGGAAGGCGGGCGACAGCCGGTGACGTAACGCTCTGCATGGCATTTAGTGTAGGTACACGTGAGCCTGTTTCGATCCAAGGCGGAGCAGAAGCTGGTCGACAAAGGGCTCGACCCAGCCCGGCTCCCGCCCGGCCAGTACCTGACTGAGAAGTGGCCCGTTCTGCACGCCGGCACGGTGCCGCAGACCGATCTCGCGACCTGGGATTTCAAGGTCTTCGGCGAGGTCGAGAACCCGGTCACGCTCGACTACGACGAGCTGCAGGCGCTGCCGCAGACGGAGATCACAGCGGACATCCATTGCGTCACCCGTTGGAGCCGGTTCGACACGTCGTTCAAGGGCGTGCACTGGCGCGAGCTCGCGAAGCTCGTACAACCCAAGCCGAGCGCGCACTACATCCTGGCGCACGCCGAGCAGGGGTTCACCGCCAACCTGCCGCTCGAGGCGCTCGAGGACGACGATGCGCTCGTCGCCTGGGAGGCAGACGGCGAGCCGCTCGAGCCGGAGCACGGGTGGCCGCTGCGCCTCGTCGTCCCCTCGCGCTACTTCTGGAAGAGCGCGAAGTGGCTGCGGGGCATCGAGCTTCTCTCCTCCGACCAGCCCGGCTTCTGGGAGCGCTACGGCTACCACAACGAGGCCGACTACTGGAAGGAACAGCGGTACGGATTCTGAGTTAAGGTCCGGCCGCTAACCGAGGGGCAAGCGAAAGGGGGAGACTGATGAGACGATTTGCCATCGTCGGCGTGCTTGCGTGCGCCCTGCTGTTCGTCGTGGGGATCGCAGGTGCATCGACACCCGGAGGGGACGTTCGACTGACGAACGACTGCCATCCGGATCCTGGTTGCGGGGCGGGGTATGTGAGCGACTACACGCTCGCGACAGGTGTGCCGTACACAGACCAGACGCTCGACGAATGCACGATTTCGAAGGGACGGGAGAACGAGCCCTCAGTCGGCGTCGACCCGCGCAACACAAACGTGCTCCTTGGGAGCTCTAATGACTACTGCGGCGTGTACAACCGCGGGGCCCTCGCGGGCGCTGTGGGGCCGATCTGGCTCGGCTACTACCGATCGCTGGACGGAGGCTCGAACTGGACGAGCTCGCTCGTGCCGGGATACCCGGACGACAGGTCTCCATACGCGGCGCTCTCGCAGGCTCGCACTGCGTCGGCGGGCGATCCCGTGATCGCGTGGGACAACCACGGCCGAGCGTTCTTCGGCTCGGAGAGCTCCGATGATCCTGCCGGCTCGGCGAAAACGTTCGGTGACGTCTTTGTCGCTCGTTTCGAGAATCCAGCTGGCGCCGATGCTCCGGATACGACCCGCGACGGCCTCGCCTACCGTGGAACGACCGTGGTGGCGCGTGGCTCGTCTGCACCGAACCTGCTCGGCAAGTTCAACGACAAGACGGCGATCGAGGCTGACCGGACGGGCGGCGCGTGTGACGGGAACGTCTACTTCTCGTGGTCGCGCTTCACCGGGAACGGCGGCGTGGGGATCTACTTCTCGCGCTCGACCGATCACGGCGTCACCTTCTCGTCGCCGATGAAGCTGACCGTCTTCGGTCCATGACGTCCAATTCCCGGACATCTCCGTCACGGGCAACGGGCACGTCTACGTGACCTTCCGCCAGTTCGACGGCGGCAAGGATCCGAACGCGGTGATGATCGCGAAGTCGACCGACTGCGGCAACACGTTCGCGCCGCCGGTGCTGGTGACGCCGTTCACCGAGAACGACGCACAGGACCAGTCGGCTCCCGAGCCGATGCCGCAACCGCAGTCCCAGCGAGACGACCCGTTCTTCCACGATGAGGCGGGCTCCGAGGCCGGCTCGAGCACTGCTCGTGATTGCGGCGACTTCAGCGATGCCTGCACGTCCGGTTATACGTTCTTCCGCCGCGACACGCAGGTTCGCTCTACGGCCGATCAGCTCGACTCGACAGGAGAGTGGGTGTACATCGTCTACGACGCCACGAAGCCGGGCACCGAGACGGCGACCACCTCGACCTATCACACGATGGAGCCCGGAGAGGTCGGGCAGGCAGCCACGTTCTTCGTCCGTTACAACGGGGCGAACGCCAGCCATACGACTCCCGTGGTCATCGACAACCAGTCGGCAGGACACCAGATCTTCCCGGACATCTCCGCAGACGGCGGAGTGCTCCACGCGATCTGGTGGGACAGTCGGCTCGACTGCGTGCTACAGCGTCGTGAGGCCGATCGGGAACTGCGCCAATCGCACGACGGTGCCGTCGCTCGACGTCTTCGCGGCGAAGTCGACGGATCGCGGAACCAGTTGGACGGGCAAGACGCGCGTCACCGACGCGACTACGAACCCGAACTGGGAGCAGTTCGACGATCGTTCCGTTCCATTCGCCGGCGACTACCTCTGGGTGTCGTCGCTCGGCGACACCGCCTATGCGGTGTGGACGGACTACCGCAACACGGTGAAGGGGACCGATCCTCGTGAGACCCCGGAGGACGAGGACGCCGGAACGGCAGACGTCGTGCAGTGCCGCGTCACGCTGACGTCCACGGACAAGAAGGGGAACACGATCAAGTCCTGGAGCGGTGATCGGTGCCCGCACGCAGGCGGCATCAATCAGGACATCTACGGAGACCGGTCGCCGTAGGGCTCCCACCACTCACTTGAACTTCGAAAGGGCGCCGCAAGGCGCCCTTTCGCTTTCCCCCGTTCAGGGGAGAAGGCTCGGCCGAAACGGGCCGATATCTCTTGCGAACCACCTCCCCCTAATCCCCCTCGCAAAGCGGCCCTCCCCGGGGCCGTTTTGCATTTCAGCGAGAGAATTTGGATCAGAAACGACGAAGGCCGGCTTGCGCCGGCCTTCGAAGTCAAGCGAGCGAAAGCTCGCTTACATCATCCCGTCCATGCCGCCCATGCCGCCCGGCATGCCGGAACCGGCACCGGCCTTCTCGGGCGCCTCGGCGACGATCGCCTCAGTGGTGAGGATGTTCTTCGCGATCGACGCGGCGTTCTGAAGCGCCGACCGAACAACCATCGTCGGATCGGTGATCCCGCCCTTGACGAGATCCTCGTACTCGCCCGTCTCGACGTTGAGCCCGAACCCCTTGGGGGAGTTCCGGATCTTGTCGACGACGATCGAGCCCTCGAGGCCCGCGTTGTTGGCCAGCTGGCGGACGGGCTCCTCGAGCGCGCGGACGATCGTTGCCGCGCCTGTCCTCTCGTCGCCCTCGTACTCGTCCAGCTTGATCGCCTCGATGGTGTTCACGAGCGCGACTCCGCCACCGGGGACGACACCCTCTTCCAGCGCGGCGCGTGCCGCCTGGAGAGCGTCCTCGACGCGGTGCTTCTTCTCCTTCATCTCGGTCTCGGTCGCAGCGCCGACCTTGACGACTGCAACGCCGCCGGCCAGCTTGGCGAGCCGCTCCTGGAGCTTCTCGCGGTCGAAGTCCGAGTCGGTGTTCTCGATCTCGGCCTTCAGCTGCTTGATCCGGGCCTTGATGCCGTCCGGATCGCCGGCCCCGTCGATGATCGTCGTCGTGTCCTTGTCGACGACGACGCGACGTGCGTGACCGAGCTGTGCGATCTTCGTGTTCTCGAGCTTGAGGCCCATCTCCTCGGTGATCACCTCAGCACCCGTGAGGATCGCGATGTCCTCGAGCATGCGCTTGCGGCGGTCGCCGAAGCCGGGAGCCTTCACCGCGACGGCGGTGAACGTGCCGCGCAGCTTGTTGACGACGATCGTCGCGAGCGACTCGCCCTCGACGTCCTCCGCCACGATCAGCAGCGGCTTCCCTGCCTGGATGACCTGCTCCAGCACCGGGAGGAGATCCTTGACCGCACCGATCTTCTGGTTGGCGACCAGGATGTAGGGATCCTCGAGCACTGCTTCCATGCGCTCGGGGTCGGTCACCATGTACGGCGACAGATAGCCCTTGTCGAACTGCATGCCCTCGGTGAACTCGAGCTCGAGGCCGAACGTCTGGCCCTCCTCGACGTTCACGACGCCGTCCTTGCCGACCTTCTCGATTGCGTCGGAGAGGACCTCGCCGATCTCGCGGTCACGAGAGGAGACGGTCGCCACGCGGGCGATGTCCTCTTTGCCGGAGATCTCCTTGGACTGCGACTTCAGGTTCTCGACGACCTGCTCGACGGCGCGCTCGATCCCGCGCTTGATCGCCATCGGATTCGCACCGGCGGCGACGTTGCGGAGACCGTCCTTGACGATCGCCTGAGCGAGGACGGTGGCGGTCGTCGTGCCGTCGCCTGCGACGTCGTTGGTCGACGTGGCGACTTCACGAACGAGCTGCGCACCCTGGTTCTCGAAGACGTCCTCGACCTCGATCTCGCGTGCGATCGTGACGCCGTCGTTCGTAATCGTGGGCGCGCCGAACTTCTTGTCGAGCACGACGTAGCGCCCCTTCGGGCCAAGAGTGACCTTGACCGCGTCGGCGAGGATGTTCACGCCGCGCTCGAGAGCGCGACGGGCATCCTCGTTGAACTTCAGCTCCTTGTGAGCCATGTGTTTTCGATACCTCCGTTACTCGTAACGAACTAGGACTTGGCGCCCGCGAGCTCGCGGTCGCCGATTACCTTTGCCAGAACGTCCGACTCACGGAGAATCAGCACCTCGTCGGCACCGACCTTGATCTCCGTTCCGCCGTACTTGCTGAAGATGATCTCGTCATCCTCGGCGACGTCCATCGGGATGTGCTTTCCGTCCTCATCCCGGGCACCCGGACCTACGGCCAAGACGCGGCCGCGCTGCGGCTTCTCCTTCGCCGTGTCGGGCAGCACGATGCCGCTGAAGGTCTGCTCCTCTTCCTCGAGGACTTCGACGATCAGACGGTCACCAAGCGGCTGCAGATTCATCCACACTCCTCCTGTCCAGACGACTTTGTGACATCCATTGGCACTCTCGTAGTGTGAGTGCCAGGGCATCCTAGCGTGCCTTGCCCTCGCCCTGCAAGGCAACACGTGACCCTGTGTTACAAAGTCCGGATGCGTCGGGAGTTCTCCGCCGGAGGCGTGGTCGTCCGGAACCTGCGGGGACGCCCGGTAGTGGCGGCGATCCGGCCGGCAGGCAAGCCGGAGGGCACGTGGGCCTTGCCAAAGGGCCTGATCGGGCCCGGTGAGCGGGCCGAGCTGACCGCCCTGCGAGAGGTACGGGAGGAGACCGGAGTGGAGGGGACGCCGGTCGAAAAGCTGGGCGACGTCCGCTACGTCTACACCTGGGAAGGCGAACGGGTCTTCAAGGTCGTCAGCTTCTTCCTCTTCCGCTACCGGGCCGGGCGCCTGGGCGACATTCCGCCGGAGCACGCCCACGAGGTTGCGGAGACCCGCTGGCTCCCCCTCGAGGAGGCGCCCGGCCTCCTTGCGTACAAGGGCGAGCGCGAGATGGCGGCAAAGGCGCTTGAGCGGCTCTCGCGTTAGGCTCCCGCGCGTGAGCGAGCCGGAGCAGGAGGCACCGAGGGAGACGGCGGCGCCGTCCCTCGAGAGCGAGACGCGTCTTCGGCGCGGCCTGCGCTACTCACACCGGACCGGGCTCTACATCTCGCTCGTCATCGCAATCGCGACCATCGTCTTCCTCATCCTGCTGATCGCCCGGAACACGAGACACGTGAAGGTCGACTACGTGATCGGCAGCACCCAGGCGGCCTTGGTCTGGCTCGTCATCATCAGTGCGATCACGGGCTGGGCGCTCGGGATCGCGACGGCCTTCCTCATCCGCCGCCGCACGCGCTGGCGTGGAGCCCGGTGACGGAGGCCATGTACGCGCTCAACTTCTACTCCCCGATCGTCGCGGAACAGCTGCGCAGCGGGCGGAAGACAGCGACGATCCGGCTCGGTGACAAGTCCGCGAAGTACCGCAAGGGGATGATCGTCCAGGTGCTGGCGGGCATGCGCTTCAGTCCGCGCGAGCGGGTGTTCGCAGCAGTCATCGACAAGGTGGAAGTGAAGGCGCTGTCGGAGCTGTCCCCTCGGGAGATCGAGCACGACAACCCCGAGATCCGGCGCACGGAGGACATGGCGTCGTTCCTCAGCCAGCTCTACAACCGTGAAGTCACGCCGGACGACACGGTGACCGTGATCCGCTTTTCGCAGATCAAAGGCTGACCCGCCCGCGTCACAGTTTCGTACCCGTGCCTGGCACCGGTACGTGCCGGAAAGCGCCCGTTGTCCGCGGCCTGTTGCAAGAGCCGAGACGATCGCGTTCCAAAGTCGTACCCGTGCCTGGCACCGGTACGTTCCGAAGAGCTAGCCCCTCCGGATCTTCGTCCCGAAGAGCTCCGGCTCCCGCAGCTGCTCCCCGCACGACTCGCAATTCACGGCGAACGTCGAGCTGAAGGGAGCCGAGCAGGATGGGCAGCGTCGGAGCATCTTGCCGCCGCACTGCGGGCACTCCTCCGGCACCTCCGCCTCGAAGTCGTCGAACCAGCGACGCGCGGCTCCGCAGCCCAGACAGAACGCGACCCAGTCGCCGAGCACCTTTCGGCGCTCCTCGCGCAGCCAGTCCGAGGCCTTGCCCACTCAGCGATTGCCCTGGGAGAACTGCACGTCCTGCACCGGGGCGATGGTAACCCAGTCGTTAGAGTGCGACGGCCATGGCGATAGCCCGGGAAGCAGAGCCGGTTGGCTCTCTGAAGGAGGTCCGCGAGGCGGGCCTGCTCCGCGAGGATCTCCTCGGCGTCTACAGGAACATGGTCATGAGCCGCGGGATCGAGGAGCGCGGACACATCCTCTACCGGCAGGGCAAGATCCCCGGCTCGTTCTACACCGGCCGTGGGAACGAGGGCGCTGCCGTCGGCGTGGCCACCGCGATGGGCCCGGACGACGTCGGCACACCGTTGCATCGCGACATGGGCGTCCACGTCGTGCGCGGCGTCGAGCCGTGGCGGATCTTCGCGCAGTTCATGGGCCGCGAGGACGGGCCGACGAAGGGTCGGGACGGCAACGTCCACATGGCGGACTCCAAGCTTGGGCTGATCGCGATGGTCAGCCATCTGCCCGCGATGCTTCCGGTCGCCGTGGGCTGTGCGCTCGCCTTCCGGATTCGCGAGGAGAAGCGCGTCGCCCTGGGCTGGTTCGGCGAAGGCGCCTCTGCGCGCGGGGACACGCACGAGGCGATGACTCTCGCCGGCGTGCGCAAGCTCCCGATGGTCTTCATCTGCGACAACAACCAGTGGGCGTACTCGACGCCGACGCACCTCGAGTTCGCAACGCAACACGTTGCCGACCGTGCCGATGCGTACGGCTTCGAGGGAATCGTGGTCGACGGCACCGACGTGCTCGCCGTCTACCGCGAGGCGAAGCGTGCGATCGAGAAGGCACGCGAGGGCGGCGGGCCCGACACTGATCGAGTGCGTCACGCTCCGCATGGAAGGCCACGCGGTGCACGACGACGCCTTCTACGTCCCGAAGGAGCTGTTCGAGAAGTGGGCGGAGAACGATCCGATCGAGCGCTTCCGCACCTGGCTGCGCACGAATGCGGACATGTCGGACGACGAAGAGGACGAAATTACCGGCGAGGTCAAGAAGACCTTGAACGACGCCCTCAAGCGCGCAGAGGAATCGCCGCTGCCGGATCCGGCGACGCTGCTCGAAGGTGTTTACGCCACGCCCGAAGATCTCGACACACCGCACCACAAATAATGGCCGAGCTCACATACCTGCAGGCGATCTCCGACGGGCTGCGCACCGAGATGCGGCGCGACAAGCGCGTCTTCGTGATCGGCGAGGACGTCGGCGTCTACGGCGGTGCCTTCAAGGTGACGCTCGGCTTCCAGGAGGAGTTCGGGCACTGGCGCGTGCTCGACGCGCCGCTCGCGGAAACGGCGATCGTCGGCGCCTGCACCGGCGCGGCGATCATGGGCATGCGGCCCGTCGCCGAGATGCAGTTCGCCGACTTCATCTCCTGCGCGTGGGATCACCTCGTCACCGTGGCCGCGAAACAGCGCTACCGCGCCGGGACACCCGTGCCGATCACGGTGCGCCTGCCCTCGGGCGGCGGCTTCTCCGGCGGCCCGTTCCATTCGCAGAACCCGGAGTCATCGTTCGCGCACATCCCCGGCCTCAAGTGCGTCTGCCCCGCAACCCCTGAGGATGCGAAGGGCCTGCTGATCAGCGCGATCGAGGATCCGAACCCCGTCCTCTACTTCGAGCACAAGCATCTTTACCGGCGCATCAAGGGCGAGGTGCCTGAGGAGCGTTACACGGTGCCGATCGGCAAGGCACGAACACACCGCGAGGGTGACGACATCTCGGTGATCACCTGGGGCGCAATGGTGTACACCGCCGAGGAGGCAGCGGAGCAACTCGACTCGGACGGTGTGTCCGTCGAGATCATCGATCTGCGCACGGTGATGCCGTGGGACAAGGCGGCTGTGCTCGAGTCGGCGCGCAAGACGTCGAAAGTGCTCGTCCTGCACGAGGACACCCGCACGGGTGGGTTCGGAGCCGAGATTGCCGCCACCGTGGCCGAGGAGGCGTTCGAGGACCTCGACGCCCCGGTCAAGCGCATCGCTGCGCCCGACACCCCGGTGCCGTTCTCGCCGCCCCTCGAGAAGGCCTTCATCCCGCAGGTGGAGGACGTCACCGCAGGCCTGCGCGAATTGGCGGAGTACTAGGAGAGAGAGATGGCCACCACCGAGGCAATCGACGTCGTCATGCCGCAGATGGGCGTGTCCGTCTCCGAGGGGACGGTCACCAAGTGGCTGAAGCAGGAAGGCGAGGAGGTCGCGGCGGACGAGTCGCTCCTCGAAATCTCGACCGACAAAGTCGACACCGAGGTGCCGAGCCCTGCCTCCGGGACGCTGACGCAGATCCTCGTGCAGGAGGGAGAGACGGTCGAGGTCGGCACGAAGCTCGCCGTCATCGGCGGGGATGGAGCCGCTGCAGCGCCGAAGGAAGACGTGCCCGAGCCCGCGACGGCCCAGGCTGCGGCCGAGTCGGCCGCCGTCTCGGACGCACCTGCGATACCGCCGAGCGCCGACACGGTGGAGGAGGCCACGCCCGCACCGGCCCCCGCGAGCGAGACGAGCGAGGAGTCGTCCTCGTCCACGAACGGCAAGACATTCGTGTCGCCCGTCGTCGCCAAGATCGCCTCCGAGCACGGCGTCGATCCGAGCCAGGTGCAGGGAACCGGGCGGGGCGGCCGCGTCACGAAGAAGGACATCCTCAACTTCATCGAGTCCGGCGGAGCGGCCGCAGCACCGGCAGCACCGGCACGCACCGGCGGCACCGGCCCAGCCAGAGGCTCCGAAGCCACCTCCCTCACCGCCACAGACGGCAGCAGCTCCAGCCCCACCCCAGGTCGCACCTGCGCAGGTAGGCGAGAGCTTCGAGCCGATGACGGCGATGCGCAAAGGCATTGCAGAGCACATGCGCCGCTCGCTCGATACGTCGGCGCACGTCACCAGCGCGATCGAGGTCGACATGTCGAAGGTGGCGGCGATCCGCGCGAAGTTGAAGAAGGAGTATCAGCAGAGCTACGGCGTCAACCCGACGTACCTCATCTTCGTCGCCCGCGCGGCCGCCGAGACGCTGCGTGAATACCCCTGGATCAACGGCGAGATCCGCGGTGAGCAGATCGTGACGCGCAGCTATGTCAACCTCGGCTTCGCCGTGGAGTTGCAGGACGGCAAGGGCCTGATCGTCCCGGTCGTGAAGAACGCCGAGACACTCAACCTGTTCGGCATGGCCAAGGCCGTCACCGACATCGCCCAGCGCGCCCGCGACAAGAAGCTGCTGCCCGACGAGGTGCAGGGCGGCACCTTCACGATCACCAACCCCGGCGGCTTCGGCACGTTCCACGGCACGCCGGTGATCAGCCAGCCGCAGGCCGCGATCCTCGGCACGTACGCCGTCGTCAAGCGTGCCTGGGTGATCCAGGACGACATGGGCGAGGACGTGATCGCGATTCGACCGATCATGAACCTGACCCTCACGTACGACCACCGTTTGGTGGACGGCGCACTGGCCGGCCGCTTCCTGCGCGACCTGCGCGAGAAGCTCGAAACCTGGGACGAGTCGGCGTACTAATCAGCGGGTGCGGCAGCATGCCGCACGGTGAACGCGATGAACCAGTCCTCTTTGGTTTCGTCGTCGATCGTCAGCCTCAGCTCGTAACGTCCCTCCTCGAGCGTGAGCGGGCCGAACGGGACGACCAGCGGCGCGTCGACCGGAGTTCCCGGCCGCAGCCCGGCGGGACGTCCGACCTCGAACTCGCCCTCGGCACGGACGGTCTCGCCGGTCGGGATCGGCACACCCTGTCCGTCGGCGTCGAGTAGCTCGAGCCGGAACCTGTGCTTGGCGTTCGTCTGGTCCCACGGAATCTGGAACAACGCGGCGACGAAGAAGCCGAAGGGGCCTTGCGCGTTCATCATCGACCAGCCGCCGCCGATCACGTCGAGCTTGCCGTTGGCGACCCGGGCGAAGTCGGCGATCATCAGGGTGACCTTCATCCCGGCGGCAGCTTCGCAGGTTCGGAAGGGACGAGGGGCCGCCGAAGCGGCCCCTCGTTCGCGGGTTGACTAGGGAGTGATCTTGCTGATCCGGGTCGACCAGTTCGCGGACGACGCCCGCGTGTTCCCGCACAGGCCGAAGCCGTTGGCCAGGCGCCCGTAGTTGCCGTCCGGGCCCGGCTGGCCCTTGTACTCGTCGAACGTGCAGGTCTGAGCGATGTACTCGGACCCGATCCAGATCGACTTGCCGTCCAGGGCGGCGGCTCCGTAGTCGCCCCAGCGGCCGCGGGCGGGATTCGCCAGCGGCGGATAGAGCGTGAAGCCGTCATCAGGACCGGCACCGAGGCCGGCGACGTGAATGTCGCCGACGCCGACCTTGTCGTCGATCGACGCGTAGGCCGCACTGGGGTAGTAGTCGTCACCGACGAGGGTGAACGCCATCACACCGCGTCCACTCGTCGTGGTGGCAATCGCGGGATACGTCACGTTGTTGCCCGACAAACCGAGATAGCCGCTGCGTCGGAGTGAAGCGGACTGCACGTCAGCACTCCCCGGGTTGACGATGAACCACTCGATGCCGGCACGATTACGGTCGAGGGTCAGCGCCGTGTCGAGCGCTCCCCAGAGCTTCCCGTTCCCGTACCAGACCTGCTGCATGCGCGTGTCCTGCGAATCCAGCGTCCCTTCCACCTGCTGTGGCGGAGCCGGTGGATTGAGGAGGATCTGCCAGCAACCCGGCCCGAACGGCGTGGGCAGTGTGCGGTCGTTCAGGCAGTCGGCGAGCGGAATCGATCCAGCCTTCTGGTTCGAACGTGCCGGCACGCCGTACTGGCCGATCTTGAGCACCTTGTTCGTCAGCTGGACGTTTGGGCTTCCCGTGTCGAGCGATGCGGTATTCGAGAGCGCCCACACGACCAGCTCGTCCGACGTCCGCGGTCCTGTGCAGCCGGTGGGGCAGGTGGCCTCGTCGGCGGCGTTCGAGCTCAGGAAGTACTCCGTCCCACCGCCGTCCAACTGGAACTGGCCGGGTGGCGACAGTGCCGGCCAAACAGTGAAGCCGGGCTGGCCGTGCACCGTGTTCTTCGTCTCCAGCAGGACATGACTCGTATCTCCGGCTTCGAGCCCTTTCTTCGAGAACGCGTAGATGTTCGCGCTCTGGAACTCGTCGCCGTAGAAGTCGTACTCGTTAGACGTGATGTAGATGCCGTTGGCGTCCGCGCCGAGGTGCGGATAGTCCGCGATGCACGCCGTCGGATTCGTCGGCTGGTTGCCTGCGCGCGGGCCGTCGGCCGGGTTGCAGTGATGATTCGGTGTTCCATCGGTGCCGTCGTTCTGCACCGGAACCTTGAGGATCGACCAGTTCGACAACGGCACCGGGCTCGGCCCGTTGCTTACCGCGATGTCGAAGTGATTCGGGCCCATCGTCTGACCGTTGGGGAACGTGTCGAGGGTCAGGACGACGAGGAACCAGCGTTGCGTGGGCTGGTCGAAGTAGCAGATCGGATCGGTCAACGTCGGCCCTCGTACGCCGGTCGTGCGATCGATGGCGGACGGGTAGCCGAAGAACCGGTTCAGCGACACGCTGCCGTTGACGTGCGGAACCGGCGCGATGTTCGCGTCCGGCGGCAGCACGGAGTGGCCGCTCGTGTCGTAGACGTTCAGCACGTCGTTCACGGCCTCGAACACGTACCCGTTGCCGACGCAGAGCGCCTGATCGGGCGGTTCGACCGTGAACTGGTTCTGGTTGTCCGCGTAGCGATTCTGGAAGAGATTCAATCCCTCGAAGCTCAGGTTGAGCTCGGGATTGGACTTGGCGGTCTTGCCGCTGACTGCATTGGCCCCGTGCACACCTCCGCGCGCCCCGGCCAAAGCTTCTGTTGACGATCGTGCCGTCAAACGCTGCTGCCCCGTCTTCTCCTTCGTCCGAGGTCGGAAACTCGGACGGGTCACGCAGGCTCGGCCCGTCTTCGGCCGCACCGGCAACGGCGGCCCCCAGGACCGCCAGCAGCGAGATGACCATGAGCCCGACCACAAGCCGTCGCAAGCTCGTCATTGATCCTCCCCCTTGTTCGATCGTGGAAGCGCCCGATAGCGCCTCCCTGGCCTGATATAGGGCGGGAGACTAACGCATATATTGGAAACTCAACAACCTTTGGAACCAAGCCGATCAGGGCTCTGACCCCCGTCGTTAGGGTGTCCTCGATGGCCCAGTACGCCTACCTGCTGGAGCTGGACCGCGTCCCCTATCGGGAGGCCTGGGATCTGCAGCGTTCCCTTGCGGGCGCCGTCTCACAGGGCGCGATCCCGGACACCGTCGTCTTCCTCGAGCATCCACCGGTCGTCACGCTCGGGCGACGCTCCGACGACGGCGAATTGCACGTTCCCGAGGGCACGGAGGTGGAGGTCGTCGAAACCGATCGCGGGGGCAAGTCCACGTTCCACTGTCCGGGCCAGCTCGTCTGCTACCCGATCCTCGACCTCCAGCGGCACGGGAAGGACGTGAAGAAGTACGTGCGCGACCTCGAACAGGCGCTGATCCGCACGGTCGCCCCACTCGGCATCGAGGCAACGCGAATCGAAGGCCTCACGGGCGTCTGGCTCGAAAGCCCCCCGCGCAAGCTCGCATCGATCGGCGTGCACATCTCACGCTGGGTGGCGACGCACGGCTACGCGCTGAACGTCGACCTCGATCCGGCGCCGTTCACGGAATGGATCACCGCCTGCGGCCTCGAGGACGCAGCGTTCACGACCATTGCCGCCGAGCTCGACCGGCCCGTGACGGTGGACGAGGTCAGACCCCTCGCTCGCGACGCCTTCGCAGAGGTGTTCGGCCTGACGTTCGAGGCCATTCCCGCCGACGAGGGTCACGGCCTCTGGAGCCAGCCGATTCACGGACAGCTGGCCGCGAAGTAAGAGCGGTGCGGGGCCGGCGAGGGCCCCGCACCGCAGTCACCAATCCTACGGGGTGTAGTTGGCGATCAGAACGTCCTGGTTGGGTGAGTTCACACCCGGGTTGCCACGGAAGTCCGTCCAGGAAGCGTGGGCCTTGCCGTCCGTGCCCATCGCCACCTGCGTGTAGTCGCCGATGAAGCCGCCGTCCGCAAACTGCACGAACGGGTTCGAGCTCTCGCCCGTGAGCCGCGTCTGCGCCGAAAAGCCACTGCCGCTCACGGACTTGGCGGCATAGTCGAGACAGACGTTCTGCGCGTACGGCGAAGGCGCAATGTTGCCGCCGCCCGCGTCGTTCGTGCGGAAGTGACACACGTCGCCCGCGGCGCCCGTGTTGTAGGCGTAGTCACGGGTGTAGTAGCTGATGGTGACCTTGCCGTTGTAGCTCGCAACCGACGGGAACACCTTGTCCGGTGCCGACGTCGTCACAGCTTTCACGGCTGCTGTCACCGATCGTTGCCCAGCGTGCGCTGAATGAGCTTGACCTGGTTCGAGGTCGTGCCGGTGAAGGAGCTCCCACCGTTGCCGCACGTACCCGACCCCTGCTGGTCCGTCCACGCAAGCGAGATGACGCCGCTGACCGGGTCGACGCTCATGGACGGGTAGCTGTTCAGGCGGAAGTGCATGTCCGTCAACGTCTGCCGCCCGGCGAAGATCGGATAGCAGTCCGAATCGTCGTACACGCGGGCAAGCTCTTTCGTCTGGAAGGTCGAGCCACCGTCGGTCGAGCGGGCGATCACCATCGCGTCGGTCGTGTACCCGAACAAGGGTGACGTCGCCTCGTAAGACACGTACAGAGCCCCGTCAGGCCCATACTGCACCTGCGAGCCTTGGTTGAACGGGTGTGCGCTGTCGGACACCGGCGAGCCCTGGTTGTTCCAGGTCTTGCCGTAGTCCTTCGAGTTGGCGCTCACGATCGGCGACGAGTTGTAGCCTGCGCCCTTGGGGCCTTGGCTGAACCGCGTCCACGTGACTGTGACCTGCCCGTTCGGGCCGGCGGCGATCCACTCTTTGTCGTTGAAGAAGTTGCCGGCATTCAGAAAAGCGAACAGGCTCGGCTGGCTCCAGGTCTTGCCGCCGTCGCGGGAACTGCTGACGACAATGCCTGAGGCGAAGCTCACCCGGCTGAAGACGATGTTCGCGTAATACACGACCCCATCCGGACTGAAGGCCAACGCCGGATCACCCGCCGCATCGATCTTCTTCAAATTGCCGGACGCACCCGTCTCGGCGGTCAGCGCGGGCACCTGTACGTTGCCCCACGTCTTCCCACCGTCGAATGAGTAGTACGCCCAGCCGGTGCCGTCGTTCAGAGCCGTGAAGTCGCAGCAGACGCGATAGTCATTCGCTCCTGCGACAAGGTTCTGGGCATTCTGCGGATTGACGGCGATGCTCGTCTCGTTCTGCGGCGTAGTGCAACCAAAGTTCGAGAAGCCGCTGTTGTTCACCGGATCCCCGACGATCGCATCGACCTCCGATGGGCCGAACGGCGCGTAGGCCCCCGGCAGGTTGACCGGAGCCGACCGGCAGAGTCCCGCGGCCAGGTCCGGCGCGTCGAGCTCGCCTTCGTCGTCCTCCATCGCCCACGGCGCGTTGATCGTGGGCTCGAACTTCCACTTGTGAGTCGTCGTGGCTGTGGTCGAGGCTCCCGCCGTCGCCGACATGGCGGCAACGGCGCAAGCCGCTGCAAACAGCACTACGAGAGTGCGTCTCACAAAATCCCCTCCTTTGTTCGATCGTCTCCCCATCTGCCCGTCATTCGGACCGCCGGAGACCTTACGCGGTCGGCGCCAACCCTGTCACTAGACTGACCCGTATGGAGACGTCGCTGCCAGTAGCAGAGCGGCCTCGCCGGCCGGAATGGATGAAGGTCCGCGCCCCGAGCCAGGACTCGCGGTACTACGACGTCAAGAAGCTGATCCATGGCCAGGGGCTCAACACGATCTGCGAGGAGGCTCGCTGCCCGAATATCGGGGAGTGCTGGGGCCGGGGCACCGCGACCTTCCAGATCCTCGGAGACACGTGTACCCGTGCATGTCGCTATTGCTACGTCCACAGCGGCAGGCCTGACAGCCCGCCGGACCCGCTCGAGCCGCTTCGGCTCGCGACTGCTGCCGCCCAGATGGAGTTGAAGCACGTCGTCGTCACATCAGTCGACCGGGACGACGTGCCCGACCGTGGGGCGGGCCACTACGCAGCGACGATCCGTGCGCTGAAGAAGAAGCTTCCGGAAGCCTCGGTGGAGGTGCTGACGCCCGACTTCCTCGACGTCGAGGAACAGGCCCTCCAGACCGTGATCGGTGCGCGGCCGGACGTCTTCAACCACAACATCGAGACAGTCCGCCGCCTGCACGCGCGCATGCGTGGCGCAAAGGCCAGCTATGACAAGGCGCTCTGGCTGTTGCAGCGCGCAAAGGAGATCGCCGACTATCCGGTGCTGACGAAGTCCGGGATCATCGTCGGCCTCGGCGAGACGAACGACGAAGTGGTGGAGACGATGCGCGACCTGCGCGCGCACGAAGTCGACGTGGTCACGATCGGCCAGTACCTGCAGCCGAGCTCGAAGCACGCGCAGATCGACCGCTGGGTGCATCCCGACGAGTTCCGCTGGTTCCGCGAGCAGGGTGAGGAACTCGGGTTCGGCTCGGTCTTCTCGGGCCCGCTCGTTCGCTCGTCGTATCGAGCCGACGAGCAAAGACACGCCGCCGAGACCGGCCGCGGCGCAGTCGCGTACTAGCGAATTCCCGTATCGATCGAGAAGTCGACGCGAACAAAGCGCCTGGCGTAGACACGCGCGTGATCCGGCTCGATCCTGCGACCCACTCCTAGCGGGCCGGGGCGCCGTACCGCATACACGCCTGGAGCTAGCCGCAGTCGATACTCGCCCGCGCTATCCGTGACGACGCGGCCAACAACGCGACCGTTGCGCGAGAAAAGGAGAGTGACATTCTTGGCGGGCTCCGTGCAAGCTTGCTCCACAACACACACCGGGGCAATCGGGCCACGCACGACGGTCCCGCGTAGGCCGCTCGAGACAGCGGCTGCCTGGGCGCCGGCGCTCGCCGCGATCACGAGGGCGAGTGACGCTACGGTGATGACGACTTTCATGTCCTGGCGGTCTAGTCGTTCGGCATGCAGTCGATCGAGAACCGGGCGGGCAGCAACCGTGCACGGCTTCCGCTCGAGCCGTAAGCCTGAAGCGAGAAGCGGGTGCAACGGCCGAGGTTCCGGTTGAAGCGCGCGACGAAGTTCCCTCCTGCACCCGCGCGGAGTTTCTCCGACACCCGCCGATCGGCAACAAGCACGACTGTGACGCGCTCCCTGGCTCCGAAACCTTCTCCACGGACGACGACGGGCGCGCGGTCGATGAGACGAAGAGTCGGACGGTCAGAAAGACCGGCCGCCGAGGCATTTGCCAGAACCAGCGGCAAGAACGAGAAGAGGACGACCCCGACCTTCTTCATGACATCCAGTATGCCACCAGCCGTAAGAGACCGAGGCCCCCGGCAGAACCGGGGGCCTCGGGTATTTCGGCTTGTTCAAGCGCTTTTGCTACGGCAGCGGCGCGGCCGGGATCTCCTCGGCCTGGGCAGCGCCGTTCGGGTCGTCCAGCGAAACAACCAGCCAACCAAGGACGGTCGTTCCGGCGAATTGACCCTTGTCGAGCTTCAGGTCCAACGTCTTCGACTCTCCAGGATTCAGGGTCAAGAAGTCGCCCGACGAAACAGGCGGCTCGAAGGCCCTGTACTTGCCGACGGACGTGATATCGCCGGCAAGGTTTTCCGGGACGACCGGGAACGTCGCCACCTGGTAGTTGAACTTCGTCGAGCTACCCCTCTGTAGACCGAGTTCGCTTGCGAGCGTCGGCAGAAGGATCGTCGAGCCGTTCATCGGTGCGTCTGGCACCCAGACGTCGACGAGATTGCCGGCCGCGTCGAGGATGAACGACGCGATCCGTCCGTCGAAGTCACCGGTCGTCAGAGCACCGAAGTCGACACCGACGACGAAGAACTCAGGATCGCTGTTGCCCTTCGTATCGATGGCGATGTCGAACTCCGTCACGGACGCGTTCGACCAGCGGCCGTACGTGTTGATCGCGAAGACCAACGAGCGGTCGGCTGGATCAGGCGCACCCGTCAGGAACTCGGTCGGCAACTCCTGAACGCCGACATCACGGACATCGAAGTTGTCCTCGCCACCCGTGGTGTCGTTCGCGTCGTTGATGCCCCACGAGTACAGGTCGGCAGTGCCGGCGTGTATCCCGTTGTTGGTCAACGTCACGGACGAGCTGTACGTGCTTCCCTGGACCTTCTGGTACGGGGTTTTCGCACCCGCGACCACGTTCGAGAGACCGCGCGGGGCAAGCAGCCACGGTACGCGCAGCTGGTAGATCCCGGGACCCGATGTGGTCGGGGTCGCGAGCACCAAGCCGCGAGTCGTGAGGACACCACCCCAGCCGATCGTGAACGTGCTCATGCCCGGCAGCGCCGCTACAGACGCCGCGGACATCGAAGCCGTCACCTGAACCACGGAGACCGAGTTTCCAGGCACCGTCACCGAGCTCGGGTTGAACGCGATGTTCAGTCCGAGGGAAGCGCCGGTTGCGCTGAGGTTGTACGTGACCGGCGAGCTGCCGGTGTTCCGCAGCTTGAGGGTCAGCGTCTCGGAGTAGGCCGCGCTGAGAGGCTCGTAGCCGAACGAGAGCGCTGAGGTTCCCTCTGGGATCGTCGTCGCGATCACCTTGGAATCGATCGCCTTGTCGATCTGCAGGACACCGGACCCAGCCGTCCGAACGTTGAGGCTCGGCAGCGGGCTCTTGGTCGTGTTGACCATCGCGCCCTTGATCCGCTCCGTGCTCCAGTCGGGATGTGCCTCGGTCATCAGTGCTGCCGCTCCGGAGGTCATCGGTGCCGCCATCGAGGTACCGGAGATGGTCGCAGCTCCGTTGCCCGTTCCGATTCCGGTCGAGACGACGCTCTGACCGGGAGCAGCGAGATCGGGCTTCGCGGCGCTGTCGACGTTGCGCGGCCCGCCCGAGGAGAACGACGTGATCTGCTGGTACGTCGTGTTCGTGACGGTCGTCGCGGTCGTCGAAACCGCCGTGGTCGCCTGGATCAGGAGATCACCGTCATCCGACAGGGCAGGTCCGAGCACGCCCTTGACGCCGAGGAACGGGATCGTGACCGTGTACGGCACGCCCGTGTCGGGGTTCGATGTGATCTGGCCCTCGAACGGCGGAAACGCGTTGGACGTGTTGATCATCACAACGGCAACCGCGCCGGCCTGCTGGCCGTAGATCGCACGGGCGACACGTGCGCAGGTGCCGCGCACTGTCACGACGATCTTCCCTGCGGCACCGGCGTATTCGGCCGGGTTGCAGCCGAGGCTGACCGTCCCATCCGTGTTGCGCAACACGAGGATGGGCGTATTCGGTCCAGGAAGGGGCCCGCCGTTGTTCGCGTTGATCGCCTGGATCGTCTGACCCGTGTTGAGCGCGATGTTCGCACCCGGGAACGTCGGGGTCGAAGCATCGACCGCCGCAACGGCAATCGCCCTGTTGGCGGTGCTCGGCGAGCCGGTGACGTACGCGTTCGGACCGCTGTTGCCGGCCGATGCGACGACCACGGTGCCGCCAAGCGCCGCTACGTCGGACGCAACGGCGTCCGGCTCGTCCGACCGGCCGAAGACCGAACCGAGCGACATGTTGATCACGTCGGCGCCGTCACGAACCGCGCGGTTGATCGCATCGACGACGATCGCCGAGGTGACCGAGCCGGTACAACCGAAGACCCTGTACGCCAGGATCTTCGCGTTCGGAGCCACGCCGGGGCCGATCGTGAAGCTGTTCGAATAGGTCGACGCGTTGTACGCGCCCTTGTACTGCTCGCCATTCGAAAGGATCCCGAAGCCTGCGGCGGTGCCGGCCACGTGACTCCCGTGACCGTTGCAGTCGAGAGGATCCGGGTCCGGATGCGGGATTGTCTTGGCCGGATCGGAGGAGTCCGAGTCGTAGTCGTCGCCGACGAAGTCCCAGCCGCCGATGACCTTTGCTGTCGGGAACGTGCCCGGCTCGATGATCGTGCCGTTGTTCCCGGTAAATGCTGCCGGGGTACCTGGACCGCCGAAGTTGGCGTGTGTGTAGTCGACACCGGTGTCGATGACGGCGATCTTCACGCCCTTGCCGGTCTTGCCCGTGTTCTGCCACGCCTGCGGCGCACCGATGTACTGAACGCCGGCCGTGTTGTCGCGGCGGATGACACGGCTGACCCGCACTCCCGCCACGCCGGCGAGTCCGGTCAGCTTCGGGGCGTTGCCCCGCGCAATCCGCACGGTCATGCCGTTGTAAGCGTCCTGGTAGTCGCCGATGACCTGGCCGCCTGCGGCCTGGATCTGCGCCCTGAGTGCGTCCTGACGGCTTTTCAGATCCGCCCGGATCGCGTCCTTCTGTGCCTTCGTCAGGGCATTGCCCTTGGCCGCCGCATCAGCGGCTTGCTGCTCCACCGGAGCGCCGCTGAGCTGGACGATGACCGTGATCTGCTGCTTCGAAGCGATCCACTGAGGCTTCCAACCAGCGAGCTTGCTGATCTTGGCCGGATCGATCCGCTGGAAGCGCGAAACGCTGGTGAAGTCCTCACCGTTGATGGGCGTCGCTGCTGCCTGAACGCCGACAACGACGGCCAGTGCCAGCACGGTAAGGCCGACGAGTGACATGAAGCGGAGCCGTGCTCGACCCCGCCGGGTCGTCGATCGATGCAAAGTTTCTCCCCTTTCGTCATGGGGCGCCCCCTCGAACGCCCGGTCTGCTCAAGGATTGAGCAGGTTCTCAGCCCGATGCCTCCGACCGCAGTCAGATTGACCGGAACGAGGCGGGGAAAGTAACACATCAAGCGACGATTTGCGTGGTCCCGATATAGCGCCGCATACGGCGCTCAGACGCCCTATTTGGCTTGGGGATTCGCCATCGCGCGGTAATCGAGCGCCTGGTCGAGCACGTCGTCGGCCACGCCGCGCTCTCGCGCGACCTCGCGCAGCGAGCGCCCTGAGGCGGCCGCCTCTTTGACGATCTCACTTGCGGCGTCGTAGCCGATGTACGGGTTGAGCGCGGTCGCAGCAGAGAGGGTCAGCTCCGCGTAGCGCTCGCATTGCTCGCGATTGGCCTCGATCCCATCGACGCACTTCCCTGCGAGCAGTCGCGAGGCGGAGGAGAGCAGCTTGATCGAGTCGAGCAGGTTGCGCGCCAGCATCGGCACGAACACGTTCAGCTCGAAGTGCCCCTGCATGCCGCCGGCGGTGATCGCGGCGTCGTTGCCGATCACCTGCGCAGCGACCTGGGTCACGACCTCCGGGATGACCGGATTGACCTTCCCGGGCATGATCGAGCTGCCCTTCTGCAGCTCGGGCAAGAAGATCTCGGCAAGCCCTGCCCGGGGACCCGAGCCCATCAGCCGGAGATCGTTCGCGATCTTCGTCAGCGATACGGCAACGGTCTTGAGCGCACCCGACGTCTCCACCAGCGAATCTCGGGCGGCCTGCGCTTCGAAAGGATCGGTGGGCGCCGAGATCAGCAGGCCCGTGTCCCCCGACAGACGGCGGCGCACCCGTTCCGCGAACTCCGGATGCGTGTTCAGCCCTGTCCCGACGGCAGTGCCGCCAAGGGGAATCTGGCCGAGCCGCTCGAGCGTCGAGCTCACGCGCGCGTGGCCCTGTCGCACCTGCGCCGCGTAACCGCCGAACTCCTGTCCGAGCGTGACCGGAACCGCGTCCATCAAGTGTGTTCGGCCGGACTTGACGACGTCGTCGAACTCGACCGCTTTCGCCTGCAGCGATTCCGAGAGTTGCTGTAGCGCGGGCAGAAGATCGTTCGTGATCTCGTCGAGGGCAGCAAGATGAACCGCCGACGGAAAGACATCGTTCGACGACTGACCCATGTTCACGTCGTCGTTCGCGTGCACACCGTCACCAGCCAGCGAAGCGATCACCTCGTTCGCATTCATGTTGGACGACGTCCCCGAGCCGGTCTGGAACACGTCGATTGGAAACTGGTCGTCAAGTTCGCCGATCGCAACGCGATCGGCAGCCTCCGCGATCCGCTGGGCCTTGTCATCGTCGAGCAGCCCGAGCTCGGCGTTGGTGCGCGCAGCAGCAGCCTTGATCCGTCCCAACCAGCGCGCGACGGAGCTCGGGATCGGCTCACCCGAGACGGGGAAATTGGCAACCGCCTTACTCGTTTCGGGCCCCCAAAGCTCGCTCTTCGCCTCCGTCTTTGCCATTGAATCGAGTTTACTTCTAGGCGACATGCGGGCCAGAGACCTGGGCATCGCGATCGGCGACGGCGTCCCGGCCACAAGGAACGCCATCACCGACATCCCGGGCGTGCGCGTCGGTCACACGACCCTGATCGAAGGCGACGCCGTGCGCACGGGCGTGACGATGGTCGTCCCGCCCGAGACACCGCTCTTCGCCGGCTGCCACCGGCTCAACGGCAACGGCGAACTGACCGGGCTCGAGTGGGTGCGCGAGTCGGGTCTTCTGACGACACCCATCGGCATCACGAACACATTCAGCGTGGGTGTCGTCCGCGACGCGATCGCCGCCGCCTCCGCGGATGAGGACGCGTGGTCGCTCCCCGTCGTCGGCGAGACCTTCGACGGCTTCCTCAACGACATCCGGGGCCAGCACGTGACGGCAGAGCATGCGCATGCCGCGCTCGAGGCCGCGCACGAAGGCGATGTCGAAGAGGGAAACGTCGGGGGCGGCACCGGCATGGTGTGCCACGAGTTCAAGGGCGGCATCGGCACCGCCTCGCGCACGGTGGACGGGTATGTCGTCGGCGTGCTCGTCCAGGCGAACTACGGCCGGCGCGAGCGCTTTCGAGTCGACGGCGTTCCTGTCGGACGGCTGCTCGGCGAACGGATCCCCACGCCGACCGCCGGCGACGAGTCAGGCTCGATCATCGGCATCGTCGCGACCGACGCGCCGCTGCTGCCGCATCAGTGCGACCGTCTGGCGCAACGGGCGGGGCTAGGCGTCGGTCGGATGGGCGGGACCGCGGCAAATTCGAGCGGCGATCTCTTCTTTGCCTTCGCGACCGGGAACCGCGAACTCGCTGCGGATGGCGTGATCCCGCTCCGGATGCTCTCCGACTCCGAGATCAGCCCGTTCTACGACGCGGTGATCGAGTCGACCGAGGAAGCGATTCTGAATGCGATGCTCGCCGCCGAGACCATGACCGGCAGAGACGGCAACACCGTGTACGCGCTCGAACCGGAGCTGCTTCTAGAAGCGCTCAGGCAAGCCTGAGCCGGCGACGCTCGGGCGGGCGACCACGGAGCACGCGGCGCTCGTCCTCACTGAGAGCATTGACCGGGGCCCAGCCGACGTACCCGCAGCGCAGGCAATCGGGGTTGGCCTGCCGCAGCGGATTAGGAGCGAGCTTTCGGTGACTACCGCAGCGGAGGCACTCGACAACGAGCGGCTCCATGGTCACATCTTCTTCGGCCGGGGGAGATCGGCGTCCCCCGACAGGGGGAGAGGGGGCCTAGGCCCTCCTAGGCCGTCTCTGCGGCGGCCCGTTCCGCCGCCTCGAGCAACTCGTCCCAGGTGCGGAGCTTCACCCGCGGCCGGCCAAGCTTCTCGCCCGCGGCTCGCTCGAGCTCGTCGATCGACGTCCAGCCCGGGTACATCACCGCCCGAACGTCCCGTTCCGCGACCAGCGCCTCGGCGGCCGCGGGCGTGACTTCCTCCCGGTGAGCGATGCGGCCGGCTTCGATGTCTTCGAGCAACTGCGCGACGGTCTCGGCCGCGTCCTTCTTGTTCGTGCCGATGATCCCGGTCGGGCCGCGCTTGATCCAGCCGGCGCAATACGACCGAGCGACGTGGTTGCCGCCGGCGTCGACGACGCGGCCGAGCTCGTTCCGGATCGTCCCTCGCCGCTCGTCGAAGGGGAGCTCAGGCAGTCCCACGCCGCGATAGCCGACGCTGCGAAAGACGAGCCCGCACTCGAGCGTCTCGTGATCATCGGTCGGCACTGCGACCAGGCGGCCGTCCTGGTCCTCGAGCCGGTTGTGCACGAGCTCGATCGACTCGACCCGATCCTCGCCGTGAAGCGCGACGGGCGATGCGAGGAAGCGAAGCCGCACGGTGACCGGCTTGCCCGCCGGCTCACGTGACGCGAACTCGCGCAGCACCTCCAGGTTCCGCTTCGAATTCGTGTCGTGCTCGAGCGACGCCTCGCTCGCCGGATCGAGCTCGAGCTCGGCCGGATCGACGAAGACGTCGGCACCTGCCAGCTCGCCTAGCTCCTTGAGCTCCTGCGTCGTCCAAGAGGCCTGGGCCGGGCCGCGGCGGCCCACCACCACGATCTCCCGGATCGTCGACGACCCGATCGCCTCGATCGCGGGATCGGTCGTGTCCGTCGGTGCGAGCTCCTCGGGGGTGAGCGCGAGCATGCGCGCGACGTCGAGAGCGACGTTCCCGTTCCCGATCACGACCGCGCGCTCGACGTTCAGATCGAACTCGAGCTCCTGAAAATCGGGGTGGCCGTTGTACCAGGCGACGAGCTCGGTGGCCGACCACGATCCGGGCAGGTCCTCGCCCGGGATGCCGAGGCGGCGATCGCTTTGCGCACCGAAGGCGTAGATGACTGCGTCGTAGAGCCGCGTCAGATCGGCATGCGACAGATCTCGACCCACCTCGACGTTGCCGAAGAACCGAAAGCCGGGCTTCTGGGCGGTCCGCTCGAAGGCGCGCGAGACCGTCTTCAGCTTCGGATGGTCCGGAGCCACGCCCAGGCGCACGAGGCCCCACGGCGTCGGCAGGCGCTCGATCATGTCCACCTCGATCGGTGCGTCCGCGTCGAGGAGCGCAGCGGCAGCGTAGAAGCCGGCCGGGCCGGACCCCACGACCGCGACACGGAGGGGCCCGCTCATGAGGGCGATGCTAGAACGTCAGGCGGAGCAGCCCGAGCCGCAGCCGCCGACGGCGCCTTCGGCCTCGGCGCCTTCTTCCACCTGGAAGGAGTGGCCGCAGCCGCAGGAGGAGCTGGCATTCGGGTTGTTGATCGCAAACCCGGCTGCCTGGATGGAGTCGACGTAGTCGATCTCGGCGCCCTTGAGATACGGCGCGCTGAACGGGTCGACGACCACCTGAACGCCGTGCATCTCGAACTCGAGGTCGCCGTCCGCGGCGCCCCGGTCGAAGCCGAGCCCGTACTGGAAGCCAGAACAGCCGCCGCCCTGGATCGCGACGCGGAGGACGCTGACGTCCTCTTCCTCGGCGATCAGCTGCTTGATCTTCTCAGCCGCGGCCTCGGTGACCGTCATCAGGGGCAGGACTCTTTCCTGGAGCTCCATCGTCTTCTGATCGTAGCAACGTGGGCGGTTCCCAGGGTACTCCGGAAGGGGCACTTTGTAACACTCGTCGCAGGCACGGTTGAGCGGTTTTCGCCATGCTTCGTGCCGTCCGGGAGGAACCTGTTAGGTTCCTCGTCGCCCAAGGGAAGGACGCGTGCTCGATAACTGGCTGCCGTTCCTGATCTACGCGGTTTTCGCGCTGATCATTCCCGCATCGATGATGTGGTTCTCCTTCGTCTTTGCGACGCGCCCGCACAAGCACGTCCGCCGGCGCGAGCTCCCTTTTGAATCCGGCGTCTCGACCGGCGCGCCCAGAGTTCAGCGTTTCACGGTCAGCTTCTACTTGACGGCGATGCTCTTCATCGTCTTCGACATCGAGATCGTGTTCCTGTATCCGCTCGCCGTGATCCTCCACCAGCTTGCGTGGTTCGGCTTCCTCGAGTTCCTGTTCTTCATCGCGATCCTCGTAGTCGCGTACGTCTACGTCTGGCGAAAGGGTGCGCTCGATTGGCAATAGAGGACGGCAAGAAGCTCCGCGACTACGGCCTTCAGTCCGAGCGCCTGCTCTGGCCGACGAAGGGCCCAGGTGTCTTCGAGCAGGAGGTCGCGGCGATGGAGCAGGCCGTCGGTCTGACGACGCTCGAGAAGGCCGTCGCGTGGGCGCAGACGAAGTCGATGTGGCCCGACACGTTCGGGCTGGCCTGCTGCGCGATCGAGATGATGTCGATCGTCTCGTCGCGCTACGACATCGCGCGATTCGGGATGGAGGCCTTCCGCTCGTCGCCGCGCCAGGCCGACTTGCTGATCGTCTCCGGACGCGTCGTGCACAAGATGGCCGCGCCGCTCCGGCAGGTGTACGACCAGATGCTCGAGCCGAAATGGGTCATCGCCATGGGTGCGTGCGCCAGCTCCGGCGGCATGTTCAACAACTACACGACCCTTCAGGGCGTCGACAAGATCGTGGCGGTGGACGTGCACGTGCCGGGATGTCCGCCGCGACCGGAGGCGCTGATGGAAGGCATCGTCCGGCTGCACGAGAAGGTCATGGCCGGGGTCCCGCCGGCGTACGAGATCCGCGGGGTCGCGTCCTGAACTACAACCGTGTACCCGGGCTCGTCGAAGTTCAGGAGCGGCACGGCGAGACGACGGTCGTCGTCGACGCGGCGCGTCTGGTCGAGGCCGCGCTGCACCTGCGTGACGAGTTGGGCTTCAACTTCCTCTCGGACATCGCCGCCACCGACTATCTCGGGTGGGGCGCGAAGGGCGTCTCGGGTTACATCGGCACCGCCCGCGGCCGCGACCTGAACGAGCCCGCGACGCAGGGCTACCAGCAGCTGCCGCAGCCGAAGCCGCTGCGATTCTCGGTCAGCTACCACCTGCTCGGCCTTCGTACGGGTGCTCCTCGCGTTCGCCTGCAGGTCTGGGTCGACGACGCCCAGCACGTTCCGAGCCTCGTCAGCGTCTGGCCGACGGCCGACTGGCATGAGCGAGAGGCCTTCGACCTGATGGGCATCCGCTTCGACGGCCACCCGAACCCCCGGCGCATCCTCATGGACGACGACTGGGAAGGCCATCCGCTGCGCAAGGACTACCCGATCGGCGGCGAGCCGGTCCGATTTTCCGGAGAGACATAGATGGCGATCGCTCCCAAGCGTCCGGAGATCTACGCGGGAACGCGTATCCCTTCGCCGATTCCAAGCGTGCTCGAGGTGCGCGAAGACCTGAGGACGTCAGAGGACGTCCTCACCGTGAACTTCGGGCCGAACCATCCCTCCACGCACGGCGTGCTGCGGCTGGTGGTGGATCTGCACGGCGAGGAAGTCGTCGGCCTCGCCGCCGTCGTCGGATATCTGCACACCGGCTTCGAGAAGAGCATGGAGCAGAAGAGCTGGTGGAAGGCGATCACGTATGCGCCGCGCATCGACTACGTGTCGTTTCAGAACAACGAGCTCGTCTTCGTTCTCGCAGTCGAGAAGCTGCTCGACATCGAGGTCCCTGCCCGGGCGACGTGGATGCGCATGTTGCTCGCGGAGCTGAACAGGATCCACTCGCATCTCGTGTGGCTCGGGACGGCCGCGCTCGAGCTCGGAGCAATCTCGATGTTCTGGTACTGCTTCCGCGAGCGCGATCGCATCCTCGATCTCTTCGAGCTCGTCGCAGGGTTTCGAATGCACACGCGCTACTTCCAGGTCGGCGGACTGGCAGAAGACGTGCCGCCCGGCTTCTGGGACGAATGCGCGAAGTTCGTCGAGGTGATGCCGAAGGCGATCGACGACTACGAGTCGCTCATCGACCGAAGCGAGATCTGGCTCGAACGAACCCAGGGCATAGGCCTTCTGTCCGCCGAGGATGCAATCGCGCTCGGCCAGTCCGGACCGGTTCTACGCGGCTCGGGGGTCGACTGGGATCTGCGCCGAGCGCAGCCGTATCTGGCCTACGACCAGGTCGACTTCCAGGTGCCCGTCTACTCAGAAGGGGACGTCTACGCGCGTTACCGCGTGCGAATGGAAGAGATGCGCGAGTCAGTGAGGATCGTCGAGCAGGCTATGCGGCGAATGCCCGATGGGCCGTGGATCGCCGACGACCGCAAGGTCGTGCTGCCGCCGCGGGAGGAGCTCCACACGTCCATGGAGTCCCTCATCCATCACTTCAAGATCGTCACCGAGGGCTTCCGCGTCCCGGAGGGCGAGGTGTATGTCCCGATCGAATCGCCGCGCGGCGAGCTCGGCTGCTACGCCGTGTCGGACGGCGGCCCGAAGCCGTGGCGCGTCAAGTTTCGCGCCCCGTCGTTCGTAGCGCTCGAGGCGACGGCGACGTGCATGCGGAATGCGCTCGTCGCAGACATGATCGCGATCGTCGGCTCGCTGGACACCGTCATGGGCGAGGTCGACCGATGAGCGCCTTCTACGACGAGGTGCAGGAGATCAAGGCGCAGTATCCGAACTGGCGCTCGGCCACTCTGCCGGCGCTGCGGCTGGCGCAGGAGCAACATGGCTATCTGTCGCCGGAGGCGCTGCGTGAGTGCGCCGACGCGCTCGGCACCACGCCCGCGTTTTGCGAGGCGGTCGCGTCTTTCTACGACATGCTGCATCTCGAGCCGATCGGGCGGCACATGGTGGAGGTGTGCACGAACGTGTCCTGCGCGCTCGTCGGCGCACAGCAGGTACTCGAGAGCTTCGAGCAGGAGCTCGGGATCCGCGCAGGCGAGACGACCGAGGACGGCGAGGTCACGCTGAGGCCGATCGAGTGCCTCGGCGGCTGCGGCTGGGCGACGATCGTCTCGGTCGACCATCACTACCGCACGCACGTGAAGCCCGAGGACGTCCCCGCGATCGTGCAGGAGCTGCGCAGTGGCGGGTGAGCGCATGATCGTCATGGCGGGCACGGACGAGCGGGATCTGACGAAGCTCGCGGAGTACGAGGGGATCGGGGGCTACGGTGCGCTCGCGAAGGCACGCGCGATGTCACCGAACGCGGTGATCGACGAGGTCATTGCATCCGAGCTCCGAGGCCGCGGCGGGGCCTTCTTCCCGACCGGACGGAAGTGGTCCTTCGTCCCGAAGCCGGATCAGAATCCGAATCCGCACTACCTCGTCGTCAACGCGGACGAGTCGGAGCCCGGCAGCTTCAAGGACAACGAGATCATGGCGCGGGTTCCCCACCGCTTCATCGAGGGCTGCCTCATCGCCGCTCATGCGGTCGAGTCGAAGAGCGTCTTCGTCTACATCCGCGGCGAGTACACCGGGCCCTACGAGGTACTGCGGTCCGCCCTCGAGGAGTTGCAGGGGCGTCCAGAACTGCGCGGCGACGTGACGATCGTGCTGCACCGTGGCGCAGGCGCCTACATCTGCGGCGAGGAGACCGCGCTTCTGGAGTCACTCGAGGGAAAGCGCGGCCAGCCGCGCACGAAGCCTCCGTTTCCGGCGGTGCAAGGCCTCGACGCCTCACCCACCGTCGTGAACAACGTCGAGACGATGGCAACCCTCCCGCCGATCATCGAGATGGGCGGAGCTGAGTACGCCAAGCTCGGCGTGCCCGACTCACGCGGCACGCGGGTCGTCTCGATCTCGGGACATGTGGAGACCCCCGGGAACTACGAGATCGAGAACGGCACGAGCCTGCGCGAGCTGATCTACGGCCTCGGCGGCGGGATTCCCGGTGGACGCCAACTCAAGGCGGTGATTCCGGGCGGCTCGTCGACCGTGATCTTGAAGGGCGATGAGATCGACGTCGGCTACGACTTCAACTCTCTGCTCAAACTGAACACGGCGATGGGATCGGCCGGCGTCGTCGCGCTCGACGACCGCTGCTGCATGGTGCAGCTCGGCATCCGGATCTCCGAGTTCTACGAGCACGAGTCGTGCGGCAAGTGCACGCCCTGCCGGGAGGGGACACGCTGGATGACGCAGATCCTCCGCCGGCTCGAGTCGGGCGAGGCGGAGCAGTCCGAGCTCGACCTGCTGCTTGACGTGTGCGACCGCATCAACGGCAAGTGCCTGTGCCCGCTGGGAGAGACGGCGGCCGTCGCGGTCGCGAGCTACGTCGAGAAGTTCCGCGCGGAGTTCATCGCGCACGTCGAGCAGGCGGGCTGTCCGTTCGGAGACTCCTCGCCGCTGCACGACGTACTCGCTCCGGTCGCGATGCACCTGCATTCCCCGAGCTCCGCGGTGCCCGCATGACGGACTACTTCGGACACGTACCGGTGCCAGGCACGGGTACGAAACTCGTACGCAGGCGTGCCGCATGAGTGCCGCGGAGACAGTCACGCTCACGATCGACGGCATCGCCGTCGAGGTGCCGAAGGGCACCGGGCTCGTCGAGGCTGCGCTCGCGGCCGGCATCGAGATTCCCGTGTTCTGTTACGAGCCGCGGCTCGGGCCGCCCGTCGGTGCCTGCCGCATGTGTCTCTGCCAGGTTGAGCCCGGCCCGCCGAAGCCGCAGGCCGCCTGCACGCTGACCGCGCAGGAGGGAATGGTCGTACGCACCGCGCTGACGTCGCAAGTCGCGGCCGAAGCGCAGAACGCGACGCTCGAGTTCATCCTCGTCAACCACCCACTGGACTGCCCGGTCTGCGACAAGGGCGGCGAGTGCCCGCTGCAAGACCTGACGTTCCGCTACGGCCCCGGCAACACGCGCATGACGTTCCCGAAGCGCACGTTCGAGAAGCCGATTCCGGTCTCGCCGCTGATCGCGCTCGACCGCGAGCGCTGCATCCTCTGCTACCGCTGCACGCGCTTCAGCGAGGGCGTTGCCGAGGACGGCCAGCTCGTCGCCGTCAACCGCGGCGCCGGCTCGATGATCGCGACGTTCGGAGACGAGCCGTACAGGGCGCCGTTCAGCGGCAACGTCATCGAGCTCTGCCCGGTCGGCGCGCTGACATCCACGACGTATCGCTTCGAGGCTCGGCCCTGGGAGATCCAGGACGTGCCGACCGTCTGCGGGATGTGCCCCGTGGGCTGCAACGTCAACGCGACGACGCGTGAGGGCAAGGTCAAGCGCATCCTGTCTCGAAACCACCCCGAGGTGGACGACGGCTGGCTCTGCGACAAGGGCCGCTTTGCATACGGGCACCTGCACGCGGAGGACCGCGTGCGCGACCCGATCCTGCGCGTGCGGCGCCGCGGCTTCGAGGAGGTCTCCTGGGAGCGTGCGCTGGACGAGGCCGAACGGCTGCTCCGCGAGGCGGACGGTCGCATCGTCACCGCGCTGTCGGGCTCCGAGACGGTCGAGCAGGCGTATGCACTCGGCAAGCTCCTTCGCCGGGGACTTGGGGCTCACACCGCGTTCTTCGCCGAAGAGATGTCGGACGCGCTCGACGCATTCCGTGTCCCGCTCTCGGCGATCCGCGACGCCGATGTCGTGGCGGTCCTCGGAGACGGCCCCGTCGTCGAGCGCGCACCGGTCGTCGACCTCTGGATCAAGGAAGCGCGCCGGCGAGGCGCCCGTGTGCTGTACGAGCTCGACGAGGACGCCGTGCGCAGTGCGGACCGCGCGATCCTGATCTGGTGCGGTCACGGCGGCCACGGCGGCGCGACCGTCGCGGCACTCGCACAACGGTTCGGCGTAAGCGGCGCCTTCTACATCCCGGACACCGCCAACGGACGCGGCGTCTGCGACGCATGGTCGTGCGCCGACGACGCTGAGTCTCCGAGCCCCGACCCGGTCGGCCTCCTGATCGTCTCCGGCGACGAGGCAGCGGCGAATCCAGACGTCCGCGCTCTCGCGGAGAAGGCCGAGCGCGTCATCGTCATCTCGATGTTCCAGGGCCTCGCCGCCGGCTGGGCGGATCTCCTGCTGCCGGGGACGAGCTACCTCGAGCGCGATGGGACGTACGTCAACCTCGAGGGACGCATCCAGCGCCTACGCCGCACCGTCATCCCGCCCGTACCCGACGAGCTGGCATGGATCTCGAAGCTCGCGGAGCGCTTCGAGGTCGAGCTCTCTCCCTACCCGTCGCTCGTGTTCGAGGAAGTCTCGGCCATCGCCTTCGGCGGGATTCCCTTCGGCGGCATCGGCGACCGCGCACCCCTGCCGGCCGCCACCGCGGCGACCGGTCCGATCGAGGTGCCTGCCGAACCGGTGTCAAGCGAGGCCGGGCTGCGCCTGGTTCGCTACCGCCCCCTCTTCTCCGGCCCGGCCGTCGACCGTGTCCGCGAGTTGCAGTTCCAGCGACCGCAACCCGAAGCCGAGTTGTCGGAGCAGGACGCACGCTCGCGTGGAATTCGTAACGGCGAGGAGATCACCGTCCGGTCGAACGGCACCTCGGTCAAGCTGCGTGCTCGGCTGAGCCGCGAGCTACGACCCGGTGTCGTGCGTGTCCCAGAGGACTTTGCCGGCGATCTGCAGCCGAGCGTGGAGGTCTCCAAGTGAGGGAGCCCTGGTGGATCTCGCTGATCAAGGCGGGCGTGATCGTGAACCTGATCATGCTGGCGTTCGCGTACACCACCTGGCTCGAGCGCAAGCTGCTCGGACGCATGCAGAACCGTTTCGGCCCGAACCGCGCCGGCCCGTTCGGATTGCTGCAGCCGTTCGCCGACCTGGTCAAGCTCGTGCGCAAGGAGAGCTTCTTCCCGGTCGCCGCGCGCCATCCGCTCTACATCGCGGCGCCGATCATCTCGATGTTCACTGCGCTCGCCGCCTTCGCCGTCATTCCGTTCGGAGCCGGCTGGCAGGTCTGGGGCTACCAAATCGACGGTGAGATCGCGAACGTGTCGATCGCTCTGATTCTGATCTTCGCGCTCGGGTCGATCGGCGTCTACGGCGCGATCATCGGCGGCTGGGCCTCGCAGTCGAAGTTTTCGCTCCTGGGCTCGATGCGGACCTGCGCACAGCTCGTGTCGTACGAGGTCTCGCTTGCCCTCTCCGTGCTGGGCGTCGTGTTGATGGGCCAGTCGCTCAATCTCGTCGACATCGTCAACAAGCAGGGCGGGACGATTTGGTTCTTCATTCCCCAGCTCGCCGGGCTGACCGTGTTCTTCTTCGCGATGATCGCCGAGACGAGCCGGCCCCCGTTCGATCTGCCCGAGGCGGATACGGAGCTCGTTGCCGGCTTCCACACCGAGTACGGTGGAATGCGCTGGGGCCTCTTCCAGACGGCCGAGTACATCAACCTGATCACGCTCTCCGCGCTCGCCGTGACGCTCTTCTTCGCCGGCTGGCACGGACCGTATGCGCCGCTCGGCCCCCTGTGGTTCCTCCTCAAGGTCTTCATCTTCATCTCGGTCTTCATCTGGATCCGCGCTTCGGTGCCGCGCCTCCGCTACGACCAGCTGATGAAGTTCGGCTGGAAGATCCTGCTCCCCGTCGCGACGATCAACGCCGTCATCACGGCGCTCCTGGTGGTCTGGGTTCTCGATGAGCCCCCAGCCTCTCGACAGCGTCAAGGGCTTCGCGGTCACGTTCCGCCAGCTCTTCAAGAAGCCGATCACGCAGCAGTACCCGGAGTACAAGCGGCCGGTCTATCCGCGCTTCCGCGGCCGGCACCGGTTGCACCTGCACGACAACGGACTGGAGAAGTGCGTCGGCTGCTCCCTCTGCGCAGCCGCCTGCCCGGCCGACTGCATCCGTGTCGTTGCGGACGAGAACACGCCGGAGAATCGCGTCTCGCCGGGTGAGCGCTACGCGCGCATCTACGAGATCAACATGAGCCGCTGCATCTTCTGCGGCTACTGCGAGCTCGCCTGCCCGTTCGATGCGATCACGCTCGGCAATGAATACGAGATCTCCGAGTACTCGCGCGACGACCTCATCTACACGAAGGACATGTTGCTCGCAGAGCCGATCAAGAAGGTCCCCGTCGCCGACCGCGACCTCTACGACACGCCGATCCCGTACTACAAGGATCACTCGTGATCGTCGCGTCTGTCGGCAACGTCCTCGTGTGGATGGTGTGGCTCGCGGCTGCCTTCGCGTGCCTCGGCTCCGCCGTCGCAGTCGTGTCGTTCTCGAACCCGTTCTACTCCGCGCTGGCGCTGATCGGCAACCTCGGCTCGCTCGCCGTCCTCTACCTGCTGCTCTCCTCCGAGTTCGTCGCCGCCGCGCAGGTGCTGGTGTACGCCGGCGCGGTGATGGTGATGTTCCTGTTCGTCATCGCCTATGTCGGACCACGCACGGAGTCGCCCTGGACAGGCGGACCGAGCTGGCAGGCGATCGGCTCGGTGCTGGCGGCAGGGGCGCTGCTCGTGGAAATCGTGGTCGTGATCGGTCTCAAGGCGGGCGGCGCGCTCGCACACTCTCACGACGTCGGCGGCGACTTTGGCACTCCGAGCTACATCGGCCGCCTCTTCCTCACCGACCACCTGCTGGCGTTCGAGATCACGTCGATCGTGCTGCTCATCGCCGCGATCGGAGGCGTCATCCTCGGAGCGCACTCCCGCGCGGGCGCCGAAGAGGTGCCGCCGCTGTGATGGGGCCGGGAACGGCCTGGTATCTCGCCGTCGCGGGCTTCCTGTTCGGCGTGGGCGCACTCGGCGTCCTGATCCGGCGCAACCCGCTCATCGTGCTGCTCTCGCTCGAGATCATGCTCAACGGCGCGAACCTGGCGTTGATCGCCTTCGCCCGCAACCTGAACAACGGCGACGGGCAGATCTTCGCGCTGACGGTAATGGCGGTCGCGGCCTCGGAGGTCGTCGTCGGGCTCGGCCTGATCGTCGCCCTCAACCGCAAGCGCGTGCCTCTCGACGTCGACCGGCTCAGCTCCCTCCGCGGCTAATGATCTACGGCGCCTGGATCTGCCTGCTCTCACCGCTCGCGGCCGCGGGACTGATCACGATTGCGGGAGAGCGCATCTCACGGCGGGGTGCCGGCTACCTCGCCACGCTCTCCTGCTTCGTCGCTTTCGGCGGCGCGGTCGCAAGCTTCGTGGGACTGCTGGGACGGGCACCCGAACAGCGAGAAGTCGTCTCGACCGCGTGGACGTGGATCACCGGCGGCTCCTACCACTCCGGCTTCGAGGTCCTGATCGATCCGCTCTCTGTCTTCATGATGCTGATCGTCTCCGGCGTCGGCGCGTTGATCGTGGCCTATTCGATCGGCTACATGGACGGCGACAAGGAGGAGCGCCGCTACTTCGCCTACATGGCGCTGTTCGTCTTCTCGATGCTCCTGCTCGTCCAGGGCGGCAACCTCCTGCTGTTGCTCGCGGGCTGGGGCATGGTCGGGCTCTCGTCGTACCTGCTGATCGGCTTCTGGCACGAACGGCCCAGTGCGATCGCGGCTGCCAAGAAGGCGTTCGTCATGAACGCGATCGGCGACGCGACAATGGCGCTCGCTCTCTTCCTGCTGATCATGAAGGCGGGGTCGCTCGAGTTCGGCATCCTCGGCGGCGACTACAGCTCGACGGTTGCGACCCTCGTCGCGCTGGGCCTGCTCGGCGGCGCGGTCGCGAAATCGGCCCAGCTCCCGCTGCAGACCTGGCTACCCGACGCGATGGAAGGACCGACCCCGGTCAGCGCCCTGATCCATGCGGCGACGATGGTGACGGCCGGCGTCTATCTGATCGTGCGCACGCACTCGATCTTCGAGTCGGCTCCGCACGTGGCCGACCTCGCCGCCGGGCTTGGCGCGGCCACGCTGCTCGTCGCCGGCCTGGTCGCGCTCGTCCAGGTCGACATCAAGCGAGTGATCGCGTATTCGACGATGTCGCAGATCGGCTACATGTTCCTCGGCGTCGGCATCGGCGCGTACTCGAACGGCATGTTCCATCTGATGACGCACGCCTTTTTCAAGGCGCTGCTCTTCATGGCGGCCGGCATCGTCATCCACGCGCTCGCAAACGAGCAGGACATCCGGAAGATGGGCGGCCTGCGGCAATTGATGCCCCGGACATACCTGGCGTTCCTGATCGGCTCGCTCGCCCTGGTGGGCATCTTTCCGTTTGCGGGTTTCTTCTCCAAGGACCCGATCCTTGCGGCCGCGATGGACTCCGGCGCCTACGGCTACGTCCTCTGGGTCGCAGGCCTGGCCGGGACGTTCCTCACGGGCCTGTACACGTTCCGCCTGCTCTTCCTGGTCTTCTGGGGCGAACCGAGCCCGTTCGTGCGCGAGCACTTCCACGCCCTGAAGGATGACGTCGTCGGCCTGACGCTCGCGGTGCCGGTCGCGATCCTCGCCGTGCTGTCGATCGTCGGCGGATGGATCCAGTGGGTTCCGTTCTGGGATCCCATCACCACGTGGCTGGAGACAGTCGCGGAGCCGACGGTCAGCCCCGAGAACTGGCAGGAGTGGGTGTCGTCCGCACTCGCGCTGCTGTTCGGTATCGGCGGGATGTACGTCGCCTGGCTCTTCTACGCCGTGCGCCGGTACTCCGTGCCGCGCTTCGAGTTCGCGCAGCGCGTGCTCGAGCACAAGTTCTATTTCGACGAGCTGTACGACGCGATCTTCTATCGACCTACCGTGTGGGTGGCGAAGAGCTTGCACCGGTGGATCGAGGATCCGCTGATCGACGAGTCTTCGAGGTCACTTGGGCAGGACACGCGTGACCTCGGCGGCATCGTCGCGCGCGCGCAGACCGGCCTCCTCCGCACCTACGCACTTGCAATCGCCTCGAGCGTCGCCATTCTGGCCCTCGTCTTCGTGGTCGTTCGGTGACCCACAGATGACCACCCTCCTGATCGTCCTCCCGCTCGCGGCAGCGCTCGTCATCTGGTTGCTGCCGCTCAACGACGTGTCGGCCGGTGCGCTGGCGCTCCTCGCCGCACTCGCCGAGGTCGGCGTCTGGATCCAGCTCGTCGTCCGCTACGACTTCGGCCAGGGCGGCCTCCAGTTCTCGCAGCAACGGACCTGGTTCAGCGACCTGCACGTCTCGTACCACGTTGGTGTGTACGGGTTCTCCGTGTGGCTGATCGGGCTGACGGTCATCGCGATGGCCGCGGCGATCGCCTACGGATTCTGGGTGGGGCGCGACCGCATGCGCGCCTACCTGGGCCTGATGCTGTTCCTCACCGGGTCGGTCGTCGGTGTTTTCACCGCGCAGGACCTGCTGCTCTTCTACGCCTTCTTCGAGGCGATGATGATTCCGCTCTACGTGCTCGTCGGTGTCTGGGGCGGGCCCGGGCGAATGGCCGCCACGTTGAAGTTCGTCCTCTTCACGATGGCCGGTTCGCTCCTGATGCTCGCCTCGATCGTCGTCTATGGGCTGTCGCAGAACACGTTCGATCTCGTTCAGATCGGCCAGAGCTCGAGCGACTGGATCTTCCTCGGCTTCGTCGCCGCGTTCGCGATCAAGGCGCCGCTCTTCCCATTCCACGGGTGGTTGCCCGACGCCTACCGCGAATCATCGCCGGAGGTGGCGGGGATCCTCTCGGGTGTCGTCTCGAAGGCTGCGGCCTACGGGTTCCTCAGGATCGCGATCGCAAAGTTCCCCGAACCGGCGCAGCACTATCGCGCCACGATTCTCGCGCTCTCGGCGATCGGGTTGATCTACGGCTCCCTGCTCGCGTTTCGCGCACCGGACATCCGCGGCGTGATCGCGTATTCGTCGCTCGCGCAGATGGGTCTGATCACGATGGGCGTCTTCTCCGTCAACGATCTCGGCCTCGACGGCGCCGTGCTCCTGATGGTCACCCACGGTCTTGTCTCGACCACGCTCTTCCTGCTGGCCGGGATGGTGGAACGGCGGACCCTCACGGGAGAGCTCTCGCGGCTCGGCGGAATGGCGCGCGGCCGGCCTGCTCTGGCCACCGTGCTGCTGACAACCGGGGTGATTGCGCTCGCGGTACCACTTTCCTGCGCGTTCGCAGGTGAATTCCTGGTCCTCGCGGGAGTGTTCCGGCACGGCTGGGGTTGGTCCGTCGTCGGGGCTGTTGCGATCGTGCTCGCGGCCGCCTACGTGCTGAGGCTCATCTCCGCGATCCTGCATCGCGACGTTGGGCCCGCGGTTTCCGACTCTGCGCTCGATCTGCGACCGGCGGAGCTCGGGGTCGTCGTGCCCCTGGTCGCGTGCCTGCTCGCACTCTCGGCGTGGCCGGCCGCGATCACGGAGCACTCGTTCCGCGGCGACCAGGGGCAGAACGATGTGGCGCAAGGATTCAAGTGATCCCGCGTCCGCACATCGACTGGTTCGCGCTGGCGCCCGTCAACTCGCTGCTGGCCGCGTCTGCGCTCGCCCTCCTCTGTGCCGTCCTGGCCCCGCGTTCCTCGCGCAAGGTCGTCACAGCCACGCTGTGCGCGCTCGGGTACGCGACCGCACTCGGCTTCGCGATTGCGCTCTACGTCAAGTCGCCGCACGGCCACGGCGTCGTCGTCGACGCGTTCCGCCGTGACCGCCTCACGGAGCTGACCGGGATCATCCTCGCCGGCTCGGGACTGCTCGCGACGGCGATCTCGTATCGCGAGCGCTGGCGGGAAGATCACATCGGCGAGTACTACGCGCTCGTCGCCGCCGTAGGAGCCGGGATGCTCTTCTTCGTCGGCGCGAACAACCTGATGACGCTCTTCCTCGGGCTGGAGTGGTTCTCGATCGGCCTCTACATCCTCTGCGCAATCGATCGCGACCGGCTCAGCGGGCTGGAGGCGGGGCTGAAGTACCTCATCATCGGTGGGTTCGGCTCGGCGGTGCTGCTATTCGGATCGGCGCTCGTCTACGGCGCCACCGGTGCGATCGACTTCGCGGAGATCGCCGCCGCCGGTCGCGAGCATGATGCGCTGCTCGTCTTCGGTCTGGCCATGATCATCGCCGGACTGGCATTCAAGGCCTCCGCCGCGCCGTTCCACATGTGGACGCCTGACGTCTACGAAGGAGCTCCGACCCCATTGACGGCCTTCATGGCTGCCGCCACCAAGGCTGCTGCCCTCGTCGTCATGCTCCGCATCCTCGTCACCGCGTTCCCGGCGGATGCATACATCTGGACGCGCGCTCTGGCCGTGATCGCCGTCGCTTCGCTCGTGATCGGCAACCTCGCAGCACTCGTGCAGAAGAGCGTGAAGCGCATGCTCGCCTACTCGTCCGTGTCGCACGCCGGCTTCATGCTGATCGCGATCGCCTCGAACTCGAGCCTCGGCGGCCGGGCGTTGCTCTACTACCTCGTTCCCTACGCGGCGATGTCGCTCGGCTCGTTCGGAGTCGTCGCAGCGCGCGAGCGTGAGCTCGGTGTACCCGTCACCTTCGAGAACATGGCCGGCTTCGGCTGGGAGCGCCCGCTGCTGGGGATCTCGATGTGGACGTTCATGCTCGGCTTCGCGGGATTCCCGCTCACGGGCGGCTTCATCGGCAAGTTCTACGTCTTCGCTGCCGCATACAGGGCCGGCTCGACGTGGCTCGTGATCGTGGGCGTGCTCGCAACGCTCGTCAGCCTCTACTACTACCTGGGTCTCGTGCGCGCGATGTTCATGCGTCGCACCGAAGACCTGCAACTGGCGCCGATCGGTGGCTCGCCGCCCCGCGAGGCGCTGCTTCAGACCGCGGTCTTCGCGTGCCTCGTGGTGACGGTCGGCACCTTCTTCGTCGTCCAGCCGCTGATCGACCTGGCGACGAACGCGGTCGAATCGCTGCCTTTCTGAGTTAACCTCGCTTGTGGTTCGCTGGGCTCTCGCCCTCTCCCTGGCGCCGGTCGGCTTCGTCCTTCTGCTCGCGCAGCCCGAGTGGGACGTCCACTGGGAGGATCACCGTGCGCACTTCTGGCTCGTGTTCTCCGTCGCACTCGTATGTGCGCTGCTCGGCCTCGTCATGAGCGAAGCAGCCGGGCGGCGCGGCGACGCGCGGGTGTTCCTCGTCGGACTCGCGTTCCTGGTCAGTGCCGGGTTCCTCGCCCTGCACGCGCTGGCCACTCCCGGCGTTGTGCTCGATGGAATGAACACGGGCTTCGTGATCGCAACTCCGGTCGGCCTGTTTCTCGCCTCGATCCTCGCCGCGTTGTCGGGCCTCGAGTTGACGGCCGACCAGAGCATGGCGGTCATGCGGCGCGAGCGATCGATCCGAGTCGGGCTCCTGCTGCTCCTGGCGGCGTGGGCGGTCTGGTCGCTCGCTTCTTTGCCGCCGCTCGACCGCCCGCTCCCGCCGAGCGACGCAGATGGACCGTTGATCGGCTTCGCCGTGGCGGGCGGAGCGCTCTACGCGTTCGCCGCCTGGCGCTATCTACAGCTGTATCGGCGTCGGCCCGCCTTCCTGCTCGTGGCGGTGACCGTCTCCTGGGTCCTCCTCACCGAAGCGCTGCTGGCGATCGCGTTCGCCCGCAACTGGCATGCGACCTGGTGGGAGTGGCACGTGCTCATGGCCGCGGCGTTTCTCCTCGTGGCCGGCGCCGTTCGACGCGAGTACCGGGAGCGCGGCTCGGCTGCCGAGGCGCTCGGCAATCTCTACCTGGAGCACACCGTCGCGCGCGTCCACGACGGATACGCGCAGGCTCTCGCAGAGCTCTCGGCCGAGTCCGAACGTGGCGGAGACATCTCGGAACGTGCGAGGGACATCGCCACCCAATTCGGTCTCGCCGCCGACCAGGCTGCCCTGCTCGAGCGCGCCGCGGCACAACTACGTGACATCGACCAGCTCTACAGGCCCTACGTCCCTGCAGCACTGGCGTCGCGACTTCGGGCCGATCCCCGCGCGGGGGAGCTCGGCGGCGAGCAACAGGAGATCACCGTCCTCTTCGCGGACCTGCAGGGGTTCACCTCATTCAGCGAGAAGGCCGATCCGGCTGAAGTCATCACGATGCTCAATGCCTACTGGGCAGTGACCGTGCCGGTCGTCGTTCGCGAGTACGGCGGGTTGATCGAACGCTTCGCGGGTGACGCGGTAATGGTGATCTTCAACGCCGGCGCGGATCAGCCCGATCATGCGCACCGCGCAGTCGCCGCAGCGCTGGCGATGCAACGTGCCGCGGATGCAGTCGCAAGGGAGCGGCCGAACTGGCCGCGCTTCCGGGCAGGCGTCAACACGGGCCGGGCGATTGTCGGAAACGTGGGCACCGCCGAACAGCGGAGCTTTGCAGCGATCGGTGACACGACGAACCTTGCGTCGCGGCTTCAGACGACGGCGGCGCCGGGTCAGGTCGTGATCGGCTCGGCGACTGCAGAGGCGCTCGGAGACCGTGCAGTGCTCGAACCATTGGGGACGTTCGAAGTGAAGGGCAGAGACGAGCCCGTGGAGGCGTTCGTCGTCGTCCGGCTGGACTGACGACCGCCCCGGGGCTCAGGCGGGCTCGGTGGCCGGTCGCGCCTCCACGACCGGCTCGCTCGGCTCCGTTCGCAGCACGCGTGCGGCCCAGGCCGGCAGCCACCAGTTCCAACGGCCCATCAGCACCATGACAGCCGGAACCAGAAGTGCCCGGATCACGGTTGCGTCGAAGATGATCCCTGCCGCAAGCCCGATTCCGAACTGCTTGATGTCGGTGCCCGGGCCGGTCGAGAGGACGAAGAACGCGAACATCAGCACGAGCGCCGCGCTGGTAACGAGCTTCCCGGTGCGCGCCAGTCCCAGTGCGACCGCCTCGCGGGTGTTTCCCGTCTCGTCGTATGTCTCACGTATGCGGGTCAACAGGAAGACCTCGTAATCCATCGAGAGCCCGAACAAGAAGGCGAAGATCATCAGCGGGATCCACGGAATGATCGATTGCGTGGCAGGCACGCCCCAGATCGCTTCGGACCCGTGGCCCTGCTGGAAGATGAAGACGATGATCCCGAAGGCTGCTCCGAGAGAGACCAGATTCAGGAACACGGCCTTCAACGGCAGCAGCAGCGAGCGAAACGCGCGGGCCAGCAGGATGTAGGTCAAGAGAACGACGAATAACAGGACGTACGGGAAGTTCCCGTACACCGCATGCACGAAGTCACGGTCCTCCGGCGCCACGCCGCCGAGGCTTGCACCTGCAGGCAGGACGTCCTTCACGCGCGAGATCGTCCCCCGCACCGACTTGCTCGAACCGTCGACACTTGGAATCGCTTCCACGAGCGCGACGCCGTCCTTCTGCCAGCTCTGCGGCGCAGTCACGCCGGAGATACCTTCGACACCGCCCACCCGCTGAACCACCAGGCCGGTTTCACCAGCAGGCGTCAAGATGATGAACGGCTTCATCACTCCCGCGGAGATCCCTGCGCTCGCGAGCGCTTCACGGCCTGTGACTGCATCGCCCTGTCCGGGGAAGTCCTTGGCCTGAGCCTCGCTCGGATTGAGCTGGAGTCCGAGCCCCACCAGCACACCGACGATCACAATGCCCACGGCTGCCACTGCGATCGGCCGACGGACGACGAACCACGCCCACTTACCCCACCAGCCGAGCTCGGGATCGGCGAGGGTCACGAAACGCTTCGGCATCACGCGCAGCCTGTTGATGCGATGCCCCAGCAGCGAGAGCAGCGCCGGCAGGAGCGTGATCGACACGATCACCGAGACCGCGGGAATCAGCATGCCGCCGATCCCGATCGACCTGATGAACGGCAGCGGCAGCAAGACCATGCTCAGCAATCCGACGGCGACCGTCGAGCCCGACACGATCACCGATCTGCCGGCGTGCGTCATCGTCTGTTCCAGTGCGGTCTCGACATCCTCGCCGGACGCAAGCTCCTCGCGGAAGCGGAAGATCATCAGCAGCGCGTAGTCGATCGCGACGCCGAGGCCGACGAGCGCGATCAGGAACTGGACGATGATCGAGACGTCCGTCACGTAGGTCAGCAGCCATACGAGCGTGAACGTGTTGAGGATCGAGGTCAGCGCGATGACGAGCGGGATCGCGACAGCAGGCACGGTGCCGAACACGAACAGGAGGATCACGAGCGCTCCGAAGCCGCCGATCAGCGCTTCCGTCAGCACGCTTGGGCCCGACCCGCCGCCGCTCGACGCGTCGTAGAGCGGCAGGAGCCCGGTCAGATTGGTCTCGACCCCGGGCGGCGCGTTCGCCTGCAGCGCGGCTCGCACGGTCTTGATGCGAGGCGTACTCGAGAATGTGTTCTGGCCCGGAGGATAGATCTCCGCGAACGTCGTGTGGCGGTCCTTCGACACATAGGCACTGTTGTGCGTGTCGAAGTAGGAATTGATGCGCGAGCCCGGGTTGACCGCGGCGGCTTTCTCGATTGCCGGTTGCAGATCTTGCTTGGTGACGTCACCGCTCGACTTGAACACTGCGACAAGCGGGGCCTGCTCGCCGGATTTGAACGTCTTCACCACCTTCTGGTTCGTCTCGTAGGCGGAGTAGCCCGGAATCGAGAACGACTCGAACCAACGATCGGAGACGCGCATGGTGGCGAAGAGACCGACGACGATCAGTACCACCCAGGCGGCGATGAAGCGCCCGCGCCGGCGGTGAACGAGATGGGCCAGGCGGGCGAGCACGCTTAATGTTTACCTGTCGGGGCGGGGCGGCCGACAGGTGTCCGGCGGTGCGGTTATCCGCACCACGGTCCTCGGTGCGTCAGGCCGACTCCGCCGCGGTGCGTGCGCTCGGCTAGAGCGCGCCGACCAGCACGACCGTGTAGAGCAGCAGAACCAGGACGAGCGCCGAAACGGCGAACTTGGGGACGCCGCCGATCACGGCCGGGCTCCGCAAGGCCGCGCTGAGCACGAGCAGGAGCAGGGACAGCCCTGCAAGGGTCGGCCGAACCCAGCTGCAGCGCGACTCCAGGACGTCTCCGTAACAGTCCAGAGCGAGGACGAACGCCGCCGGAATCGCGAAGAGCAGGAGCGCGAGGGCAAGGCCGTGGCTGCCGCCGGCGTCGGAGAGCAGGGCCGCGAGGACGAGCGTGGCCGGAAGCAAGCGGCGGGACATCCTCACCAAGCTTCGCCCCCACCCCGGACGTTCCTTTACGCTCCGCGCCGCCACCTACGAAAGAACAGGAGACCGATGGCTCCCGCATCTCTGACCTGGCTCGGACACGGCTCATTCCGCCTCGATTCGCCGGGCGGCAAGCGCATCTACATCGACCCGTGGCTCGACAATCCAAAGTGTCCGGCGGACGAGAAGGACCCGGAGCGCTGCGACGCGATCGCAGTCACGCACGGCCATTCAGACCACGTCGGCTCCGTCGTAGCGATCACGGAGAAGATCGGTCCTGTGCCAATCGTCGCAATGATCGAGCTCAAGGGCTGGCTCACGGCCCAGGGAGCCCAGACCGACGACGTCCCGGGCTCGAACAAGGGCGGAACCGTCGCAGTCGGAGAGATCAAGTTCACACTCACCCACGCGTTCCACTCCAGCTCGGCCGACGACGGAACGTATACAGGTGAAGCCGCCGGGATCGTCGTCGAGCTCGAGGATGGCAAGAAGGTCTACTTCGCAGGCGACACCTGCGTCTTCGGCGACATGCAGCTGATCGGCCGCGTCTATTCCCCGGACGTCGCCGTGCTGCCGATCGGCGGCCACTTCACGATGGACCCGCGGGAGGCGGCAGTGGCTTGCGAGCTCCTCGCCGTGAAGCGCGTCGTTCCATGCCACTACGGCACGTTCCCGCTCCTGGCCGGAACGCCTGACGAGCTACGACAGCTGGCGGCTGGTGTCGAAGTCCACGCCATCGATCCGGGCGAGTCCCTCGAGCTGTGAGAGAGCGCTGGTTCGGAGCGACGGGACGCCGTGTCCCGGAGATCGCCGTCGAGGGCGAGCTCGAGCTCGGCGAGGCGCTCGTGCTCGACGACGCCTCGAATGAGCGTGAGCTGCAGGAAGCGCATGCGAACGGCCGGCCGATCGTCGTCCGGGCCGCCTCACCCGAAGCGGTAAGGGCCGCGCTAGCGCATCCGGAGGTTGCAGCGGCACTGGTTCCGGTCGAGCGGCGTGAGCTGCTCGACCTGGATCTGCGCGAGCTGACGTATGGCCCATAGCGTCGTCGTCGCGACGTACTCGATCGTCGCGTGCGATCTCGCCGCGGGCCAGTGGGGCGTCGCCGTGCAATCGAAGTTCCTCGCGGTCGGCTCGGTGGTTCCCTGGGCCGAGCCGCATGTCGGCGCGATCGCGACCCAGTCGTACGCAAACCCGCGCTACGGGCCTGAAGGCCTGGCGCTCCTGCGTGAGGGCCGTTCGGCAGAGGAGACGGTGGAGGCGCTCACGGCCGCTGACGAAGGCCGCGCCGAGCGGCAGGTGGGCGTCGTGGACGGACAGGGCCGCGCGGCGTCGTTCACCGGCTCGGAGTGCCACGACTGGGCCGGCGGCCGCACGGGGCCAGGCTACGCGGCACAGGGCAACATCCTGGTCTCGGGCGAGACGGTCGACGCGCTCGCCGCGACCTTCGAGCAGAACGGCCACCTCTCGCTCGCGGAACGGCTGCTCGAGTGCCTCGCCGCGGCGCAAGCTGCAGGCGGGGACCGCCGAGGCCAGCAGTCTGCGTCGCTGCTGGTCGTGGAGAAAGACGCCGGCTACGCGAAGCTCTCGGACGTTGTCGTCGATCTTCGGGTCGACGATCACGAGAGCCCCATTTCGGAACTACGCCGGCTCCACGGGCTCCACGACGAGCTCTTCGGCATGACTCCCCCCGAGGACTGGGTCACCGTCGACGAGACACTCGGCGCAGAACTGCACGACCGCCTCGCCAGCCTCGGCTACGACGGAGACCTCGGCAAGGCCCTCGGCGACTGGGCGGGAACGGAGAACCTCGAGGAACGTATCGACGGCGTCGAGCGGATCGACCCGGTCGTCCTCGGCGCGCTGCGCCAGCAGTCCGGTTAAGGCGCGCGCCTGCCCTGCAACGTCACGAGGATCAGGCGTCGCCCGGAAGGCGCAAGCCGGCAGCTCGACTACGAAGGGCAGGAACGGGATCGGCCGCGGGCTGGGCCACGAGCATCACCGCCCCGTAACCATCTCCGATCAGCGAATCGACGAGAAGCTGCAGCCCGAGTGCCAGCGCGAAGGCCTTGTGCGCCTGCTCGCCGCCGAAAGGCACCAGTGCGTCTTCCGATGCCGTCCCCGCGATCACGTCCCCGTAGGTCACGCGGCCCATCGAGACGTCGCTGACGATCGGCCTTCCGTCCGAGCTTGGAATGGCGATAGCGAGCGGGTTCGTACCCGTGAGCTTCGGGCCTCCCTCTGGATGGCCCAGTCGCGGCGGCGACGTGGCCGTCAGGATGGCCAGAAGGCCCCCTGCGGCGACACGGCGCGCCCAGTAGCCCAGCACTCCGGTCGGGAAGCAGTCGCGGGCGACGATCAGCCGTGCGGCTTCGGGCGGATCCTCGAGCTGGCCGGCAGAGATCGCGGCCAGCGTCAGGTAGCCGAGCGCGCCACGGCCCTCCCAACGCTCGTAGCAGGCCTCGGCGACCACGCACTCGGGTTCGGCCGCCGGATCGAGGTCGGTCAAGGACTCGAGCCAGTCGACGCGTGCGAGACCGTGCCCGGGCTTGCCTCGCCGCTCGGCATCGAGAAAGTGGTCGGCAAGCGTACGGGTGTCCTCTTCCGAAAAGCCGAGCGCCCGGATCCGCGACGCGACCTGCACGGCGGCGAGCATACTTGGGGCATGGTTCAGCAGGCGAAGCTCGAGAACGGTGTTCCTCAGACCGAGGGGTGGTTCGTCGTCAACGCCCGCGACTCCCGCTGGACGCACAACGAGCTGGGCGACTACTGCGGGTTCGAGGGCAAGGACGACGCGGGGTTCGAGCAGCTGGGGATCAACCTGAACGTCCTGCCGCCCGGAATGCCGATGGCGATGTACCACGAGGAGCCGGGGCAGGAAGGCTTTCTCGTCCTGCGCGGCGAGTGCCTTCTGATCGTCGAAGGTCAGGAGCGCAAACTCGAGGCGTGGGATTTCGTCCACTGCCCGCCGAAGACGAAGCACGTCATCCTCGGCGCAGGAACGGGCCCCAGCGTCGTTCTCGCCGTGGGAGCCCGGAAAGGCGGCGCCAGCTACCCGATCGACGAGACCGCTGTTCGACTCGGTGCAGGCGTCGACAAAGAAGTCACGTCACCCGCTGAGGCCTACGCGAGGTTCTCGCCCATCGAGGAAGGGCCGGCGCCCGAGCTCTAGCGCGAGACGAGCGTCAACGGCTTGACGATCGAGCCGCGATCGAGCGCAAGAACCTGATCGGCGATGACGCGAATCTCGCCGGCGCTTTCCGAAGCCGGGGCGGTTGCCATGAGCGGTTCGCCCGCGTCGCCGCACTCCCGCAGCAGCGGATCGAGTCTGACGCGTCCGAGCAACGGAACCTCGAGCTCGGCCGCCAGGCGATCGCCGCCTCCGCTGCCGAACACGTCGCCGGTCATGTTCTCGACCACGCCGACGAGCCGCATGCCCGTCTTCTGTGCCATCACGCCGGCACGGGAGGCGACTTCCTGCGCAGCCGGCTGCGGCGTGGTCACGACGATCGTCTCGGCGCGCGGCAGCAGTTGCCCGAGCGAGATGGCAACGTCTCCGGTTCCCGGCGGCATGTCGACGACGAGCACGTCGAGCTGTCCCCAGTGCACGTCGGAGAGGAACTGCTCGAGCGCGCGATGCAGCATCGGGCCGCGCCACATCACCGGCGCGTTGTCGTCGAGGAAGAAACCGATCGACATCAGCTTGAGGTCGTGCTTCACCGGCGGGACGATCATCTTGTCGACGAGCACGGGCTTCTGGCGGATGCCGAGCACGTGCGGAATCGAATGTCCGTAGACGTCCGCGTCGAGCACACCGACCTGCTTCCCGGCCTGTGCGAAGGCGACCGCAAGGTTCGCGGTCAGGGTCGACTTGCCGACACCGCCCTTCCCGCTGCAGACCGCGAGCACTCGTGTCGATGCATCCAGCGACAAACCCTTCGAGCGTTCCTGCAGGCCGCCACGCAGCTTCGTCGTCAGGGCCTGGCGCTCCTCGGGTGTCATCACGTCGAAACCGAGAGCGACGCGTTCGACGCCCGGCACGTCCCGCAGCACCTCCGCCACCTGTTGCTGGAACGAGTCACGCAGGGGGCAGCCGGCGATCGTCAGCGCGATCGTCACACGCACGTCGCCGCCGTCGATCTCGATGTCGCGCACCATGTCGAGCTCCGTCACAGGCTTCCGCAGCTCCGGGTCGATGACGCCCTCCAGCGCCTTCATGATCAGATCGCGGTTTGGCTCGCTCACGAGTCTGAGCCTAGCCGTTCCAATTTCTTGGCAGCCGGTGCGAGCGGACGCGGATCCTCCAGCACCGGCGCGTAGAGATCGCCGTGCTCTTCGATCCGCTCGAGCGCCTCCTTCATGCCGAAGTCGCGCGGCCTGATCGTCGGTGTCAGCTCTTCCCAGCGCAGCGGCGTCGAGATCGGAGCGCCGGGCTTCGGGCGGACCGAGTACACGGAGGCGATCGTCTTGCCGTGGCCGTTCTGCCGGTGATCGACCAGGACTCCTTCGCGCTTCTTCTTCAGCCACTCGGTCGTGATCTTGCCCGGGTGCCTTTGCTCGAGCAGGCGTGACGCCTTCTCTGCGAAGTCATAGGTCTGTTTGAACGTCGACCGTCGGGTGATCGGCGCCACGACGTGGATTCCATCCGCGCCACTCGTCTTGACGTAGCCCGGCAGCTCGAGCTCGTCGAGAAGCTCGTGAATCAGGTGAGCAACCTCGATTGCGAGCTCGAAACCATCGTCCGGCGGGTCGAGGTCGAAGAGCACGAAGTCCGGCCGGTCCGGCTTGTCCACGCGCGAGTACCACGCGTTCATGTCGATGCAGTTGTTCTGCACCATGAAGAGCACGGCTTCGGGCGAATTCACGAGTGCAAAGTCGACGAGCCGCGAATCTCCTTCGCGTGGCCACGTGCGGAACTGGCGCGTCGGGATCCAGCTCGGCAGGTGCTTAGGCGCTTGCTTCTGGAAGAACGTCTCGCCGGTGATTCCGTGCGGATAGCGCTTCATCGTGAACGGACGGTCCCTCAGATGCGGCACGATCGTCGGACCGACCTGCTGGTAGTACTCGAAGACGTCGCCCTTCGTGATCCCATCGTCGGGATAGAGGACCCGGTCCGGCGAGCTCAGCTTGACGGTCTTTTCAACCAAGGGCGACGGCGAGTTGTCGGCATAGGTCGGGCGTTCCCGCTGCGACGACCCGTGAACGCCCCTCGAGGTCGAGTGGCGCGGTCGCGAACGGAGGTGCCTCGGGAAGCTCGATCGCGAGGCCGCGTTCGAGGACGAGTAACTGCGCTGCCGCGATGTCCACCGCCCGCGCCGGCTTGAGCGAGCAGACGGCGTCGATGCGGCCTGCGGCGAGGTGACAGAGCGAGAGCGCCAGCGAGCCCATGATCCGCAAGCGATAGGCGACATCGACGACGGCCGCCGCCTTCTCTGCGACCGAGGACGTAAGCGTCGCCTCGAACGCGAGAATCTCGATCTGCTCCTTCGGCAGGTCGCCGTCGAGCGGCCTGCCGCCGAGCGTTGCCCCCTCACCGCGGGTCGCCGTCCACTCTTCCCCGGTCCCGAAGTCGTGGACGAAGCCGAAGTCGACGTCGCCCATGGTCGGGCCGGACGCGACTGCGATGGAAAGCGCGAAGAAGCCGATGCCGCGCTTCGCATTCAGCGAGCCGTCGATCGGATCGATGACGACGAACGTTTCCCCGTCGCCGATGACGCCGGCCTCCTCAGAGACGATGGTCAGGCCCTCGAGCGCCGCGAAGTGGGCAAGGATCGCGCGCTCGGCCGCGTCGTCGATCGCCGTCGTCTCGTCGCCACCTTTCCCGGAACCGACGACCGGCTCGCGGTCGGAACGTCCCGGCAGTTCTGCGAGCACGCCGCGCACGTCCTCGACCGCAGCGCGGCAGAGGGCGAGCCAGTCAGTCAAGCGGGTGGAAGAGCAGGCCCGAGGTGAGCTTGGGATAGAAGTAGGTGCTCTTCTGAGGCATCGTCTCGCCGCGTCGCGCGACCGCCCAGACGTCCTCGATGCGGGTCGGTCGAAGCAGGAAGGCCGCTTCGGCGTCGCCGCGGTCCACGGTCGCAACCGCGTCGGCGCGCTGTGGCGTGTACGTGACGTCCGGTGCGATCCGCTCGACGATCTCGACGTCGAGACCATCGCCCTCGAGCAACTCGTAGCTCCCGTCGCGATAGACGACGACGCCGGGCAGATCGTCTCCGGGCTTCTCGATCGGCGTGCCGCGGACACCGTTGATGTGTTCGGCCAGGCGATGCGTAGGGAAGATGGTCAGCCCTTCCTGCTCCGTCGGCACGAGAACGACCATCAGGTAGGGCGAGCCGCCCTCCTGCGCGTAGGCAACCGCGGTCTCGTAGCGATGATGCCCGTCGGCGATCAGGAGCTCGGTGTTCTCGAAGCTCGGGGCATCGTCGATACGCCACAGCTTGTCGCCGCCGCTCTGCAGATCGGGCTCGCGTGAGGGCGGCTCGAGTGGCTCCGCCTCGTAGAGGAGAAAGATCGGCTCGAGCTGCGTGCGCGTCGCGCGCAGCAAACGCAGCCGGCCCTCTTTCGGCCCGCGATGCGTGCGCTCGTGCGGGAGAACGACCCCGTTCTCGTAGGGCTCCGCTCGGAGCGAGGCGACGAGCCCCGACCTCGTGCGTGGAACGCCGTCCGGACCGATGTAGTCCTGCGAAAGGAACCAGTAGGCGGGCTCCGCGTCCCTCGTGAGCACGCCCTGTTCGCGCCAGTCCCGCACGTCCCGGCCGGCTTGCTCCTCGTCGTCGGGCAGCGTCAGATGGACGACGTTGTAGGGGCTGCGCGCCAGGTACTCCTCGCGCTGCTCGGGCGAGAGGACGTCGTACGGCGGCGCGACCAGCCGCTCCAGCGGGCCGGCCTTCGACTCGTCGTAGCGCTCGGCGCGGAACGGCTTGACCACGGCCATCTGAGCCGACCCTAGCATCCGGGTTCGGACCTAGACTCACGTCGTGAGCGCAATCGCAGAGCTGTCCGAAGAGCGGGTCGTCGAAGGCATCTACGCCGTCGCGCGCAAGCAGCGGCTCCGCACGAAAGGCGGCGCGCCGTACCTCGCCCTCGAGCTCGTCGATCCGAGTGGCCGCATCGAAGCACGCGTGTGGCACGACGTCGAGCTGCTCGACGCGCGCTTTGCGGAGGGTGACGCCGTGCGCGTGCTCGGCCGCGTCGAGAAGTTCCGCAACCGCCTCCAGGTCGACGTCCGCACGCTCGAGGCCGCGCCGGAGGCGAATCCGGCGGAATTCGCGCCGGCTCTGCGGCGGGACGCGGACGAGCTCGACGGGTTCCTGGAGTTCCTTGCCGGCGAGATCTCGCACGACGGACTCGCGGGAATCGTGACCCGGTTCTTCTCGGACGACGTGTTGCGCGCGTCGCTGCGTCGGCTTCCCGCTGCAGAGAATCACCACTCCTATGCGGGCGGCCTGCTCGAGCACACCGTCGGCGTCGCGACGATCTGTCGCGAGACGGCCCAGCTGCATCCTCGGCTGCGCTCCGACCTACTGCTCGCGGCGGCACTGTTGCACGACGTCGGCCGCGTCGCGGAGCTGACCTCCGGCCCGACCTTCAGGCAGACCGACGAAGGGCGGTTGCTCGGCCACGTCCACCTCGGGTTGCGCATGGTCGAGGAGCGAAGCACCGGTGTCCAACCGGACGCGCGCTCCGAGTTGCTGCACGCGATCGCCTGTCACCACGACGCGCGTGCTGCGCGCACTGCCGAGGCGTCGGTGCTCTACCACGCGAACCAGCTCGACGCGGTCGCTGCGACGCGGCCGATACCCGATCAGTTAGCGTCGGTTTATGAGGTCGATCGCCCTTGCGCTGAGCGCGAGCTTGACGTGGGGGTTCGCAGACTTCTTCGGGCCGCTCAAGGGACGCACGTTCGGCGCCTTGCGCGTGCTCGTGTACGTGCAGCTCGGAGGCCTCGTCGTGATCGCCCTGATCGTCGCGATCCGAGGCAAAGGCCCGGCGGACCTCGGGGCGCTGTTCGCAGTTCCCGCGGCGATCTCCGGGACGCTCGGCCTCTACGCCTACTACCGGGGCATGGCGGTCGGCGCGATGAGCATTGTGGCGCCGATCGCCGGCATCTCCGCGGCGGTTCCGGTCATCTTCGGGATCGCGACGGGCGATCGGCCCTCGACCTGGCAGTGGCTCGGGATCACCGCCGCGCTCGGCGGCGTCTTCCTGGCATCGCGGGAGCCCGGCCGCGGCGGCAAAGTGGCTGCGGGCGTCGGCCTCGCGCTGCTCGCGGCGATCGGGTTCGGCGGCTACTTCCCACCGATGCACGCGGCAGGGGACGCCGACTTCTGGTGGGCGTCTCTGTTCTTCCGCATCACGTCGACCTCGATCATTCTCGCGGCCGTGGCGATCAGGCGCCCGCCGCTCGCCCTCCCGCGAAGACAGGTGCCAATCCTCGCACTGATCGGAATCGGCGACATGCTCGGCAACCTGCTCTTCGCGGCAGCATCGACGAGCGGGCTCGTCAGCATCACGTCGGTGCTGGCGTCGCTCTATCCGATCGTCACGGTCGTGCTCGCGCGCCTGGTCCTGAGGGAACGTGTCGCCCGATCACAAGAAGCGGGAATCGCGTTGACCCTCGCCGGCGTCGCGCTCATTTCAGCTGGTTAGCCGCGACGCTTTCGTCACACTTTTGGGGTCTGACCCCAAAAGTGTCCGTTCCGGACATGAGTTCGTGTCCCGAAAGCGAAACAGTTTTGCGCCGAGTCGCGCGATCCGTCAACAAGTCGCGGCGGATTCGACACCGTTTCGGGTCTGACCCCCGAGGACGTCGCTAGTGGACGTGGAGTTCGTGTCGGAACGGAAACGCTTGAGTGCCGATTTACAATGGCAACTCGGCGACGCGCCGCTCGATCTCGCCACGGATCCTGCGCACCGTTTCGACGTCCTGTCCCGCGGGGTCCTGCAAGTCCCAGTCGATGTAGCGCCTGCCCGGGATGACGGGGCACGCATCGCCGCAACCCATCGTCACGACTATGTCGGCCCACTCGGCGTCGGCCGTGTCCAGTTGCTTCGGCACGCGACCCGCGAGCTCGGGCATCAACTCCGCGACCTCCGGGTGCACACGCGACGCCGGTGTCGTGCCGGCAGAGCGCGCATTGCCGCCGCGTCCTTCGTACAGCGCCTGCGCCATCTGCGACCGCCCGGCGTTCTGCTTACAGACGAAGAGGACGTTCATGCTCCGAGCGCACCACGCAGTGCGGCGATCGCCTCCGGCACGAGCCGGTAGTAGGCCCACGTCCCGCGTCGCGACGACTCGACGAGCCCAGCCTCCCGCAGGATCTTGAGATGGTGGGAGATCGTCGGCTGCGAGAGCGCGAAGGTCTCGGTGAGGTTGCACACGCACACCTCGTCCGCAGCCGAGAGAGAGTTGATGATCGCGACGCGAGTCGGATCGGAGAGGGCCTTGAATCGCGCCGCCAACTGGTCGCGCTCGGCCACCGTCAGCGGCTCCGTCTCCGGGCCGCAGCAGATCGTGGGAAGGACAGCTATTGACTTCATCGACGTCTTTCAATATATAACATCGACCGATGTCGATGAAAGGAGGGAAGATGGCCGGCTGTTGCGATTGCCCGCCCGATTGCTGTCCCGACGGCTGCTGCTAGCAGCTAGACGTTGAATCTGACGTTCAGGACGTCGCCGTCCTGGACCACGTACGTCTTACCTTCGAGACGTTGGAGGCCGCGTCGCGCGGCCTCCAAGTGTGAGCCCGTTTCGACGAGGTCTTCCCAGCGGATCACTTCTGCGCGGATGAAGCCGCGGGCGATGTCGGTGTGGATCGTCTCCGCCGCCTCCAGCGCCGTGCGACCTCGCCGCAGCGACCAGGCGCGAGTCTCCTTCTCGCCCGCCGTGAAGAAGCTGATCAGTCCGAGCTCGTCGCTGAGACGGCGCACCACTTCCTCGAGCGCCGACGCCCCTTCGCGAAACTCCGACGCGTCCTCCCCGGACATCTCCGCGAGCTCGGACTCGAGCTTGAGATCGATGCCGCCTGGGCCGTTCTCGACTGCGATCAGCGGTTTCGTCGTCAACGGCTCGAGGCCGGCCGGCAGCTCGGCGGGCCAGTCGGCAAGCGTTCCGCCGGCGTCGACGTGCGCGAGCACCCGTTCTAGCTCCGTCGCCTCCTGCTTCAGCCTCAGCTCGCCCGACTTCGCCTGCTTCGTGACACGCTCGAGCCGCCGCTCGACGTGATCACGATCGGCAATCAGCAGCTCGAGCCGGAGCGTCTCGAGGTCGTCGGCGGGAACCCGGGTGCCGGAGAAGCCGTCGAGCACGACGAGCAGCGCATCCACCTGCCGCAGATTCCCCAGTAGCTCCGGCCCCGTGCCTCGCACCTCGACGACTCGGATCGCTGCAGGCGTGACCTTGCGCGGATGGATGACGCCGGCGATCTGTGTGAGCCGGGGATCCGGGATGCCTGCCATGCCGACGTCTCCGGTCGCCCGCGCCCCCGTGAGCGCATGGAACAGCGTCGACTTGCCGGAGCTCGGCAGCCCGACGATTCCCACCTCGAGCGCCAAAGCTACGGCTCCGTCGTACGGGAGATCTGCTTCTGCAACGAGACGAGCGCCCGATGTTGAAGCGACTTGATCGCACCCTCTGTCTTGTCGAGGATCGTCGCCACATCCGCGTTGGGCAGATTGAAGACGAACTTGAGCGTCAGCACCTGCTGCTGCTCCGTCGAGAGCCCGTCGATCAGCTCGAGCATGCTCTGTCGCCCGATCGACTGCAGCGCAGCGGCCTCGGCCGAGGGTTCACTCTCACCTTCGGGCTCGGGCACGTCTTCCTCGGGCTGCCAGCGCCGGTTCGCGCGGAAGTGATCCATGGCGAGGTTGTGGGCGATCCGGAAGAGCCACGCGGAGAACGGCGCGGACTGCCACTTGAATCGCTTGATCGACTCCAGCATCTTGAGAAACGTCTGGGTCGTCAGGTCCTCGGCGTCGTGCCTGTTGCCGACGCTCATGTGCAGATAGCTGTAGATGCGATCGAAGTGGAGCAGGTAGAGCTCCTCGAGCGCAGCGCGGTCGCCCTGCTGGCCGCGTTCGACGAGACGCCGAACGTCGGCAGTCGAATCCTTGGCAGGGCGCGCCGCAGCCTGGGTGGCTTCGTCGGCCATCAACGCCGGAATGCCCCGGTGGACCGTCCTTGTAACTCGGAGAACGCCCTCAAGCGGCGGCCGAGCCGAACCCGACGCGGCTTTCCCGTGCAAACCTCTTCACGTACACCACGCGCTGCAGGGCGATCGTGTAGCGACCATCCTCTGCATCGAGTGCCAGAGCAGCCTCACCCGTGCCGGCACGGACCTCTGCGGAACCGAGAGCCTGCTCCAGGGCATCCGCAGCGGCCGGCGAGACGAGAGCACCCATGATCTGACCGCCGTCGAACGCGATCTCGATTCGTACCCGTTCTGGTTCAGCCACCTGTAACCACCTCCGAGAGAACGCCGTGGACGGAATCCGGGTGGACAAACGCCACCTCGAGGCCGAACAGACCCGCGCGCGGGTGGTCGTCGATCAGGTCCGCGCCGGCATCCGCAAGCTCGACCAGCGCCGCGTCGAGATCGCCGACCTCGTAGGCCACATGGTGCATTCCGGGCCCCCGCTTCGCGAGGAAGCGACCGACGGGCGTGTCCTCTCCGAGCGGCTCGAGAAGCTCGATGCGGCTAGCGCCGATGCGGACGGAAGCGGCCCGCACTCCCTGGTCGTCAACCGTTGCGCGGTGTTCGATCTGCGCGCCGAACAGCTGCTCGTACGTCGTAAGCGCCGAGTCGAGATCCTCGACCGCAACGCCTAGATGGTGAATCCCCCGCGCCTGCACGCGAGCGATGCTATCCGCTGGGGTGCTTAAGCCTCGTTGGACAGAGCGACGATGGCACGAGGCGTGCCGACGGTCTCGGAGGCTTGCGACTCGGGCTCGACGTCCGCGAGCAGGAGCAGCACCTCTTCTCGGTTCAGGGTCTCCTTCTCGAGCAGCGCCTGGCTCAGCCGGTCGAGCGAGGCTCGATGCTTCTCGATCAGGCGAACGGCCTCCGCGTAGGCGCCGTCTGTCAGATGTGACTGTTCGTGGTCGCGCATGCGCTTCGTCTCTTCGGAGAGCCCGTAGTTGTCCGCGCGCAACGTGCGCGACGTGACGACATCCGACATCCCCCACTCGAAGACCATCGCCCGAGCGATCTCGGTCACCTTCTCCAGATCACTCGCGGCGCCGTTCGTCACGCGGCCGAAAACCACTTGCTCCGCCGCGCGTCCTGCGAGCGCGATCTTCAGCATGTCGATCAGCTCTTCCTTCGATTCCAGGTAGCGATCTTCGTTCGGCAGGTGAAGTGTGTAGCCGAGCGCAGTGCCGCGAGAAACGATCGTCACCTTCTGCAGAAGCCCGAGCTCGCCCATCAGATGTGACATGAGCGCGTGCCCGGCCTCGTGGTAGGCAAGGATCCGCCGCTCCTTGTCCGTCAGGACCTTCTTCTGCTGCAGGCCGGCGACCACCCGCTCGAGAGCGTTGTCGAAGTCGAGCGCGCTGACGTACTTGGCATCACGCCGGCCGGCGAGGATTGCCGCTTCGTTCGTGATGTTGGCCAGGTCGGCGCCGGTCAGGCCCGAGGTTTGACGTGCGATCTGCTCGAGCTGAACGTCCGACGAAAGCGGCTTGCCGCGGGTGTGCACGTGCAGGATCGCCTCGCGCCCCTTGCGATCCGGCGGTGCGACCAGCAACTGGCGATCGAAGCGGCCCGGACGCAAGAGCGCCGGATCGAGATCCTGGAGACGGTTCGAGGCAGCCATGACGACGACCTGAGCGCCCGAGGAGAACCCGTCGAGCTCGACGAGCAGCTGGTTGAGCGTCTGATCCTGCTCGCGGTTGAAGCTATGACCACTCCGGGCGGCGCCCACAGCGTCGAGCTCGTCGATGAAGATGATCGAGGGCGCGTGCTTTCGAGCCTCGTCGAAGAGCTTGCGAATTCGAGCTGCACCGAGACCCGCGAACATCTCGACGAACGCCGACGCGCTCTGCGCATAGAACTTCGCACCCGACTCGTTCGCGGCTGCGCGCGCAAGCAGCGTCTTTCCCGTTCCCGGCGGCCCGTACAGCAACACGCCCTTGGGCACGACCGCACCGAGGTCTTCGAAGCGCTTCGGGTCGCGCAGGAACTCCACGATCTCCGCCAACTCGGCCTTCGCCTCGTCCGCGCCCGCAATGTCGGCCCACTCGATCGCCGTACGCGGGTCGACCATCACGGTCGCCGGCTTGACGCGCGGCATCAGCTGCAGCATGCGCCAGAAGATGTAGAGGAGCACGCAGTAGAACGTCAGGCCCAGGAGTGGCCACCAATTGACCACGAAGTCTCTGAGCATGACCATGAAGCTGTGTAGATCCACCCCCGGCATCCCTCACTCATCATCTCCACGGAGGGCGCCGCGTCAAGCGGCCGAGCTAAAAGGTGCCCAAAACTCCCTCAGCGGTGGTGAATTCGACTCCCTGCTCACGCCAGAAGGCGGTGCAGCTCGCGACCCGCTCGTCGTCCAGCCCTCTGGCGGCGTCCTCGACGAAGCGAACTTTGAGCCCCCGTGCCAGGAAACCTCGGATCGCCGCGTCGTCACAGACGTCGGTCGCGACGCCGAAGACGACGATCTGGTCGGGGTCGAGCCAGTCGAGGAGACGTTCCGTGTTCGGGTTCGTGAACACGTCGAAGCTCTTCTTGAGGAGAAGGAACTCCCGTCCTGCGAGGTAGCGCTCGGGCAGGAGCTCGAGCGTGATCGGAACGGGGTCCTCCTGCTCGGTTTCCGGAATCTTTCGTGCACCCCGCGTGCCGCGGAGGCAATGCGGCGGATAGGTGCTGCGGAAGTCGGGCTCGTCCGCGATCTCCGCGTCGGTGAGCTCGTGATCGTCGGCGGAGGCGACGTGCACCACTCCGGCAGCGCGCGCCGCTGCGACGAGTCGCTTCATCTCAGGAATGGTTTCCTCGGCGCCGCGGACATAGAGCTTCCCGTCCGGAAGCATGAAGTCAACCTGCGTGTCGACGTCCCAGAGAACGGTCACGTGACGAGCTCGAGCCGCGGGCTCGGCTTGTACTTGCGGCCGACCTTCGCAGACGGGCGTCCGTCGGTGAGGACGATGTCCGCGGTGAAGTCGTTCGAGCCGCGAATGAGCGACGAGCCGACGCCGTACGCATCGACCGGCACGCCCTTCTCCTCGAACTCGAGAATCTTGTCGATCGTGAAGCCACCGGAGACGACGATCTTCACGTGCTCGAAGCCGTCATTGTCGAGTGCGTCGCGCACCTTGTGCACGAGCCGTTCGTTCACCCCGTCGGCTTGAAGTCGCCCAGCTCCTCCCACAGCGACCGGTCGACGAGCATCTCCGAGGTGTCGAGACGCACGCCCCACAGCTTGGGGCCGAGTGTTCGCGCAACGTCGAGCGCCGTCTGCACGGAATTGTTCTCGAAGTCGACGAGCACCGTGATGTTGACGTCGTCGGAGGCCCACTCCGCGAACTTCGTCGCGGCGAGCACCGTGTTGCCGCCGTAGGACGCGATCAGCGAATGCGGCACCGTGCCGATGCCGCGTCCGCCCCACCAGGAAGCCTGCTCGTCGGTGGTAACGCCGATCGGCGCGCCGACCACGCGGCCTGCGACATGTGCGGCATACCCGTCGCCCGTCTGCACGCGGTGATGGTCGTGACGCGCAGGCATGAAGATGATCGGCTTTCCCCGCGCGGCTTCGAGTACGCGCACGACGTTCGTGGTGATGAGCGTGCGGCGCGCGAGGACGCCGAGATACGCCGTCTCGAGGTGGGCGAACAGGGTGTAGTCGCCCTCGATCGTCATCACCGTCTCCCAGGGCTCGACGCGGTCACCGTCGTAGAGCGCGTGCACGGTGAGCTCGTCCCACTCGTACGAGCAGAGCTTGAGGATCGCGATCGACTCGTCCATGCCGCCGAGATGCGCATCCCGCTTCTGGAACACCTGCATCACGACGCGCGGATGGCGACCATCCTGAAGCAGCGTCGAACGGGCATGGTTGAAATACGCATCGGCGTAGTAGCCCTCGCGCATCTTCTCGACGGGCAGATCGAACACTTCGGGCGGGAGCCGCTCGTGCGTCCGTTCCTGAAGAGCCACGACTAGTGCCCTTGCCGGTGATGCTGCCGAGTTTCTGGGTCGCGAGCACCAAGCCAGAGGCCGCACTCAACCGCAGCAAGGCTGGTCTGCCTTGCTAAGGGCGAGGGTGGACTCTGGCGCCGCGTGATCGCGGGCCAGAAGCCGGCATGTATTGCCGGCAAGGGCACTAAGCCTGTTCGAGCTCGAGGCACGCAGCGAGCGCAGCCTCGGCGACCTCGATCTGCTCCGCTGACGGCTCCGCGGTCGCGATTCGATGCTGGAGCTCGTGGCCGGGCTTCGCAAACGCGCGCGCAAGCTTGTTCTCGGGGTTGCGCACCATCCAGCCGAAGATCTCGGTCGAAGCGGCCAGCGCTAGAAGCTGCGCGCCCATGCGCGCGGGCCTGCGGAGGTGGGCGGGTGCCCGCGCCGCGAGAATGTTGCCGATCGCGGTCGTCACGAGCAAGGGGCCGATCAGGTGCGACCCGCACCGGTTGTGCTCCTTCGCCGCAAGCTTCCCCTGTTCGTACGAGCCGATCGAGATGTGCTCTGCACCGTGGTACGCGGCGACATCGGCGCCACGGAGCGCAAGCGCAGCCGGCGCGATCGAGAGCAGGCCGCTGACGAGCTCCTGGGCCGCGGGGCCGACGGAGCGAGAGCCACGCAGGGCCCTCACGACCACGGCACTGCCGAACATCGCTCCCAACACCACTGGGCGCTGGAACGGCAGCCGTGCCTCCGGGAGGGCATGCCTGATCTGCGGGATGATCGCCATGGCGTCGAGCAGGCGGGCAGGACCACGAAGGAACGGGCTCTCGACCTTGTTTGCCCACTGACGCTTGGGCTGAGCCGCCACCTTCACCTGTCCGTCCTCCGTGCGAATCGCGCAGGCCCAGGACTTGGGCCCGTGGACGAGCACGCCGTTGGCGAGAGCCATTCCACCCAGTCGGAGCTTTTCTTCCGCCATGCCGACGACGGTATCGACTCAGAGTCGAATTCCGCAAATCCCCCGGGCTCAGGCCAGCATGGACTTGGCTGCGTGCCTCATGAAGCTGACTGCGAGCTCGAGGTCCTCGACCGGGATCCGCTCGTCGGCGGAATGGATCAGGCGGGCCGCCAGCTCGGCGTCCATCACCCGCAACGGGAAGAAGCCGTACGCAACCGTCCCGAAAGCCTCGCGGAACCAGTGGCTGTCGGTGAACCCCGCCACGCAGATCGGTGCCGGCTTCGCGTCCGGCTCGACCTCCTTGATCCAGCCGGCGACCGCGTCCCAGAGCGGCGTGTCGATCGGCGAGCGCGTGCCGCCGTGCGCCTCGAGCGACTTCAGCTCGTAGTCGCCGTCGCCGAGCACTTTCCGCACGATCGCGTGCTGCTCGTCGATCGTGGTCTCCGGCGGCAGCCGCGAGTCGACGGTGACGTCGCAGACCGCAGGGATGACGTTCCGCTTTCTCGACGCGCCGATCATCGTCGGCGCGAGCGTCAGCGACAGCAACGGCTCGACCATCTCCGCGAAGAACTCCCCGATCGCCCGAGCCTGCTCGAGCGCATCCTGCGGCGACGCCGGTCGCTTACCGGTGACTGCTTCGAGCAGCGCCTCCACTTCCGTCGTGAGCTGTTGCTCAGGCACGTATTCGCCGAGCGCGGTGATCAAGGGTGCCGCCTTCACGAGTGCGTTGTCCGCGATTCCCGGCATCGATGCATGTCCACTTCGCCCGCGCACGCGCAGGCGGAACGGTGCGCTCATCTTCTCGGCGACCGCGCACGTGTAGAACGGCTTGCCGCCGAGCTCGACCCGCTCGCCGGATCCCTCGTTGATCAGGTAGTCGCAACGAACCGCGTCCGGATGGGTTTCGCAGAGCCACTGCGCACCGAACCCGTCGCCCACTTCCTCGTCGGCAGTCGCGGCGAAGATCAGGTCGCCCGCCGGTTCGAACCCTTCACGAGCAAGCGAGGCGAGCGCAACCGCGCTGGCAGCGACCTGTCCCTTCATATCGAGGGCGCCGCGACCCCAGACTTCCCCGTCGCGCAGCTCACCCCCGAACGGATCCGCGCTCCACTCCGTCGCGTCTGCGAGCACGACGTCGGTGTGCGAGAGGAAGAGCAAGGTTGGCCCTTCGCCGCGACCAGGTATACGCGCAACGAGGTTCGCGCGTTCGGGCACACGCGCATAGAGGTCCACCTGTGCGCCGTTCTCCTCGAGGTACTCGCGCAGAACCTCCGCCGCCGCGGTCTCGTTGCCCGGCGGGTTGGTCGTGTCGATTCGGATCAGATGCTGTAGGAGCTCGGTGACCTCGTCGCGCAGCGAGACCGTGACGCTCACGTCAACCTCCCTCTTCCTGTGCACGGGCCGTCAGCTGGTTCCTGGCCCGCCAGAGCGCAGGGAAGAAATTGTGATGGATCATCTTTCCGAGCACCTCCACCGGTGTCCCCTGCGTCCCGACGACCTGGTCGCCGATGATCCTCGACACGACCTTGTAGTGGCGGATCCGCCACATCGTGATCCGCTCGTCCCACTCGACCAGGGCCTCGGCGAGCTGATAGAGGGCTTCGTGCTCACGCCCCTGGACGTACACCTCGACGACATCTAGGCCGGCCTCCGCGACCGCGGCGTCGAACGCTTCGCCGAGCGGCGGCGTCACCCGTCGCACCTCGCGGAAGCCCGGTGAGTCGAACCCGCTCCCGTGCCCGAGGACGCGGCGAACGGTCTGGTACTCCCACGGCGACATCTGCTCCAGCATGTCGAGCTGACGCGTGGTGAATTGCAGGCAGAGCGACGCCCGCCCGAGCAGCCGTAGAGCCGCGGCCAGCTCGCCTGCTCGCGCATGCACGGTCGCGCGCGCGACCTCGGAGGTAGCGAGCTTGAGCCACAGCTCCGACGACTGGTGCACCGTCTGGAAGAGCAGTTCGTCCGGATGGGCCTGCTCCTCGGGCGACTTCTGAAGCGCGAGCAGCTCTTCTGTCCGCAGGTACCGCTCGTAGTCCGACGGCGCCTTGCCGGGCAAGATCGGCTCGGAGAAATCCTCGTGAGTCTCGGTCGCCACGGGCCTGCGGAGCATACTTCTCCTGCGATGAGCGACCTCTTCTCGGATGCGGCGGACCAGCGCCTCCCCGGAGTCGCGCCACTCGCCTGCGGCTGCGACCTCAGTCGCTCGAGGAGTTCGTTGGACAGGAGCACGTGCTCGGCGAGAACTCGGCGCTGCGGCTGGCGATTGCGGAGGACCGGGTTCGGTCGGCCATCTTCTACGGTCCGCCCGGCACCGGGAAGACGACACTCGCGCGGATCATCGCGAAGGCGACCGGCTCGGCGTTCGAGGAGCTCTCGGCGGTCTCGGCGACAGTCGCCCAGGTACGTGACGTTCTCGCACGCGCACGCGAGCGGCTGGGCGCGAACGGTCAACGCACGATCCTGTTCCTCGACGAAATTCACCGCTTCAACAAGGCACAGCAGGATGCGCTCCTGCCCGGTGTCGAAGAGGGCGTGATCACGCTGATCGGGGCGACGACGGAGAACCCCTATTTCGAGGTCAACTCGGCGCTGCTGTCGAGAGCTCAGGTCTACGAGCTCGAGGCGTTGTCCGTCGAAGACCTCGAGACGGTGGCGCGTCGCGGCGCGGCGGAGCTGGGGGCGGAGATCCCCGCCGATCTCGTGCGGTTGATCGCCACCCGCGCCGGTGGTGACGCACGCTCGGTCCACAACATCGTCGAGCTCGCCGTGCAGACCGCGCAGGGCTCGGGCGAGCCTCTCTCGGAGGCTCATGTCGACGACGCTGCGCGCAAACGGCCGCTCCTCTACGACAAGAACGCCGATGCGCACTACGACTTCATCTCGGCGTTCATCAAGTCGATGCGCGGGTCGGATCCAGACGCGAGCGTCTACTACCTCGCGGCAATGCTCGAGAGCGGGGAAGATGCACGCTTCATCGCGCGACGCATGATCGTGCTGGCGTCCGAGGACATCGGCAACGCAGATCCTCGTGCGCTCCTGGTGGCAGTTGCCGCAGCGCAAGCGGTCGAGCACGTCGGTTTGCCGGAGGCGCGACTGAATCTCTCCCAGGCAGCGATCTATCTCGCGCGAGCGCCCAAGTCGAATGCGAGCTACGAAGCGATCAACCGCGCAACGAAGGACGTGCAGGAGCGCGGCAACATCCGTCCGCCGAAGGCCCTGGCCGACGGCAGCTACTACGGACGCAAGCTCGGCAAGGGAGCGGGCTACATCTATCCCCACTCCGACCCGTCTGGATTCGACGTCGACTACCTCCCGGACGAGCTGAAGGGGACGACGTACTACGAGCCGTCGGGAAACGGCGAGGAGGCGACGGACTAGTCGGAGCCGCGGCGGATCCGCTGCGCGGCAAGCGGCCCGAACGGGCCGGCGACCGTCTCCCAGCCCTTTGCAGCGCGCTCGACGTCGTATTCGACCCGGCGAAGCTCGAACTCACCGTCGTCGCCGCGCAGCGCGTAGGCCGCCCGCACGTCTCCGTCGAGCGGCATCCCGGCACTGCCCGGATTGATGAGCGTCGTTCCGTTCGGGCCCGGCCGACGAAACTGTTGATGGCTGTGGCCGAAGACGACCGTCCTGTCGCGAACACCGTTCAGCATCCGCTCGTCGTCAGCGCCGGGCTCGGGCGGGAAGCTCTCGACATCCGACAGCGGTGAGCCGTGCACGTAAAGAACACCGTCCAGCTCGACCTGGGCCTGGAGGGAGTAGAGCCAGCCTTCGTCCGTGCCGAGGCCGGAGTCCTTCCCGGCGAACATCGCCATCACGTCAGGCCGGTCGAGCGGCGGTTCACGCAGCCAACGCTCGCCGTTGCCGCGGATCCACGTCGTGTCCGGCAGTCCACGTAGTCGCTCGATCGTCTCGCGCGGCCACGGTGACCACGAGCCGAAGTCGCCGCCGAGGAGATAACCGTCGGCCCCGGCGGCCTCCGCGTCCTTCAGCACCTCTTCCAGAGCCACCAGGTTGCCGTGGATGTCGTACATGAGAGCGAGCACCGCTCATTAGGCTGACACAGATGGAGCTCAACCTGCACGAGTGGGGCGATCCGTCCGCGCCGCCGGTCGTCTGCCTCCACGGCGTGAACGCGCACGGGCGGCGCTTCCGTAGGCTCGCCGAAGAGCGGCTCGCCGGCCGCTTTCGCGTGCTCGCTCCCGATCTCCGCGGCCACGGCAACTCCGGGTGGGAACCACCCTGGACCTTCGCGACCCACGCGCACGACGTGATCGAGACGCTCGACGCGGCGGGGGTTCGCAGCGCGCAGTGGGTCGGCCACTCGTTCGGCGGCCGGCTCGTCCTCGAACTGGCCGCTCTCGCGCCCGATCGCGTCGAGCGGGCCGCGCTGCTCGATCCCGCCATCCAGCTGCTGCCGCACGTCGGCTTCGACTTCGCGGAACGCGAGCGGGCCGACCGCGCCTTCGACTCGGTGGAGGATGCGATCGCAGAACGCGTCGCGACCGGCGTGCCGACACCGCGCGAGCATCTGGAAGAGGAGATGCGCGAGCACCTCGTGCTGCACTCCGACGGCCGTTGGCGCTTTCGCTACTGCCAGGCTGCCGTCGTGTCGATGTACGGCGAGCTCACCACGCCGCCGCCACCGCCCGAGACGGTACGCACGCAGACGTTGCTCGTCCATGCCGGAGAGTTCGGCCTCGTGCGCGAGGATCAGATCGATGCGTACCGCGCCGCGCTCGGCGACCTCGTGGAAGTCGTCGAGGTTCCCGGTGGTCACATCGTGTACTGGGACGCCTACGAAGAGACTGCAGACGCAGTCGAACGATTCCTAGAGGATTCGGGCGCCCAATAGGCTCCCGATGAGCTCGACCGCAAGCTTTCCCGTTTCGTTCTCTCGGTCGAGCACCGGGTTCACCTCGACGACGTCGATGGACGACGCGAGTCCCGACTCAGCGACAAGCTCCATGGCGAGGTGCGCCTCGCGGTAGGAGAGCCCGCCGCGCACCGGGGTCCCGACGCCCGGTGCCACATCGGGATCGATCGCATCCATGTCGAGGCTCACGTGAACGAAGCCCGGGCCGGCCACGTGCGTGAGCGACTCGCGAACCGCACGCTCGACTCCGAGACGATCCACGTCGCTCATCGTGAACACCTTCGCGTCGAGCTTGCCCAGCAGCTGCCGCTCGCCGTCGTCCAGCGAACGGACTCCCACGAGGGCGACCCGGCCCGGCTCGAGCGCAGGCAGGCCCCAGCCATCGCCACGGAAGCGATCGCCGGCAAGGCCGAGCGCCGCCGAGAGCACCATGCCGTGCACGTTGCCGCTCGGGCTCGTGTCCGGGCTGTTCAGATCGCCGTGCGCGTCGATCCAGATCACACCCCCCGGCCCGTACATCTCGTGCAGGCCCGACAGGGTTCCCAGGCTGACCGAGTGGTCGCCACCGAGCACCACCGGAACGTAATCGTCGCGCGCAGCCCTCGAAACGAGCTGCGCAATGCGGTCCGACGTGTCCTTGATCTGGGGCAGAAACCGGGCGTGCTCGTCCCCGGCGTCGGTTGCCTCCGGGACCGCGGTCTCGACGTTTCCCAGGTCGACGTAGTCATAGCCGAGCTCGGCGAGACGTGCTGCGAGCCCCGCGTAGCGGATCGCAGAAGGACCCATGTCGACGCCACGGCGACCGGCGCCGAGGTCGAGCGCCGCACCGATCACTGCGACTTTGCGACGTGGTGGTTGAAAAGACACCGCCAACAAGGCTAACTTGCGGATCCATGGAGGAGGCCGATGCGGCAGGCACGATCCGAGTCCTCCTCGCGGACGACGACGGTCCTTTCCTGGACGCGCTCTCTCCTTTGATCGAGCGCCAGCCCGAACTGGCAGTCGTCGGCACCGCGCTAGACGGGCTCGCCGCGATCGAGCTCGCGGACGAGCTCTCGCCCGACGCGGTCGTCATCGACCTGCACATGCCCCGGCTCGACGGAGTGACCGCGGTCGCCCGGCTCCGGCGCGACCATCCGAGCATGTGCGTGATCGCGCTGACCGGCGACGAGCACCCAGCCCTTCACGAAGCAGTGACGGAAGCAGGGGCGGATGCGGTCCTGATGAAAGCCGAGTTCGTGGACGTCCTCGTGGAGAGGCTCGCAGCGGCGAAAGCCGCCCTCAGGTCGGGCTAGACTGCGGCCCGCACGGGCGAGGTAGCTCAGTTGGTAGAGCACACGGCTGAAAACCGTGGTGTCGCCGGTTCGATTCCGGCCCTCGCCACTCCGCGAGGAAGTCCGGCCCGCTTCGCGGGCCATGATGACTTCCTCGCGTTCGATCGCGATTCGAGCCTTTGGTGGCCGCGGGACGTGGAGCACGTAGAGCCTGCGCACGGCCCGGATTGCCCCGCTTAGACGGACGCGAATCGCTTCAGCGGACCCAGAGCTGGTCGAGCAGGGCGCCACCGCCGCTTGCTTGGTAGTTCCCGACGCGCGCCGACGTCAGGTCGACGAAGCGGGGGGTGATGAGCGGCACCCAAGGAGCCCGGTTGGTGATCTCGCGGTCGATCGCCGCTGCGCGGCCCGCAGTGCCGGCGGGATCGGTCGGCTCCTCCCTCCCGAGCCGTGCGATTCGCGTGTCGATCCGGGGATCGCAGAAGTGCATCCAGTTGGGCTGGAAGTCGCATCCGACGACGCTGAGCATGTCCACGGCGATCGACGTCCCGAACCAGGTGATGAAGCCGGCCTGGGCGCTCGGGGTCTTGTTCAGCGCTGCCTCGTATGCGGCCCAGCGCGGGAAGGAGTGCATGCGCGCGCGGTAGCCGAGCCGCCGCAGTAGCGCGACGAGGTACTGCGATTCCCCGCGGAAGTCGGACGGCGCCCAGACGACGATCGACTGGCCCGACGTGCCCGACGCGCGGATCAGCGCGCGTGCCCTCGTCAGATCGGGGGCTTTCCAGTCGCCACTCGCATCCGGCGCGGCCGTGTAAGGACAGTACGGCCGGTACCCGGACACCGTTGGAGGGACGATCTGACATGTCGGCTGCGCGAACGCGGCCCCGCGCAACGCCGCCACGCGCTTTCGGTCGACGGCGTAGTTGAGCGCGCGGCGGACGCGGATGTCGTCGAACGGCGGGCGCCGGACATTCAGGAAAACGAACTCCGTCGCCTGCTGCGGGACGAGGTGCATCTGGAGAGGGTGGCGGGTGGCGAAGTCCTGGAAGCGCGGCGTTTGCCTCGACGCGGTCAGAAGGTCGGCTGTCCCGGCGAGCAGGTTGCGGAAGCCCGCGTCCTGGCTCTTGATCGTGCGGTAGACGATCTCGTCCGGGTAGCCGTCCGGTCGCGCGGCCGCCGACCAGACGTGGAAGTAGGGGTTTCGCACGAGGGTGAGGAGCTTGCTGCGAACGTAGCTCTGGATCTTGTAGGGGCCGGTCGCGGGGATCGCCTTCGTGCCGACGTCGTGGAGCGGCGTCCCGGCAGGAACGGGGACGATCTTCGCGAGCTCGTAGAGGAAGTCGGGGTCGGGTGCCGGTAGCCGGAACGTCAGCGTCGTGGGCCCCTGCACGATGACGCTGCGAGAGAGATCGCAGCGCTGGTGCGCGATGCACCCCGCGGCGCCCGGGAGGTGACCGAACGGCTGTAGGTCGGTCACACCAAGTTCGAGGGCACGTGCGATCGCGCGCCGGAAGTCGGCCGCTCGGAGCGGGCGTCCGTCGGAGTAGCGGATGCCGGGGCGCAGGTGGAACGCGTAGCGCGTGCCGCCTGCGGTCGGCAGCGGCAGTGCTGCGGCGAGGTTGGGGACGATCTGTGTCCCGGCGGCGCCGCCGACCTCGCGCAGGCTCGTCAACGTCTCGTATACGGGGTCCGCTCCACCCGCACCCAGGCCCTGGCCCCACGCGGGGTCGATCGAGGCCGGCGCCGCGCCGTAGTCTGCGCCAACCGTGACGAGTCGCCCGCCGCGGTGCCCCTTGCCCGAGGCCTGGACCGCGACCCAGACGCCTCCGACGCCCGTCGCGAGGCCCTCCGGTCGGTTGCCGATCGGCGTCGAGCCGGCGACGACTCCACGGCGAGGGTCGATACGCACAACGCGGGAGCCGAACTCCGCGCTCACCCAGACGGCGCCCCCGCTGAAGCTGACGGCGGAGGGTCCGTCGGGCACCGGGATCGTCCCCTGCCCGCCGAGCGTGGTTGCGTCGACGCGTGAGACCGTGCCGTCGAGGGCGTTTGCCACCCAGAGCGAGCCGTCGCCGTAGGCGATCCCGGTCGGGCCCGCGCCGACGGTCGCCTTTGAGGCCACCGTGTTCGTCGCCGGATCGATTCCGAAGACGCTGCGCGTCGCCTCGTCGGTCACCCAGACCGAGCCGCCCCCGACGGCGATCCCGCGACCGACCGCGTTTGTCCGGATCGCCTTCTTGATGACGTCGCCGGTCTCGGCGTCGATGCGAGTCACGGTGCGGTCGTCGGCGTTCGTCACCCAGACCGAGCCGTAGCCGTACGCGACGGCGGTCGGCCCCGCGCCGACCGGAATCGCTCTGACGACCGTGTTCGACTGCGGGTTGATCCACGAGACACTGTTGTCGTCGTGGTTCGCGACCCAGACGCCCCCGCCGCCCACCGCGATTCCGCTCGGGCTTGCGCCGACCGTGATCGGCTGCACGCAGCGTGCGTGCGAGGATTGATGCGGGAGACCGTGCCGGCCGTTGCGTTCGCTGCCCAGACCGCGCCTTCGCCCACCGCGACCGACGTCGGCGCCTGGCCGACCGGGACCTGGTTGCTCACGCGTCCACTGCGCGTGTCGATCAGTCCGACAGCGTTTGCCGCTACCGCAGTCGCGTGTGTCGCGCCGCCCCGTGTGGCCAGTACGCCTACGACCGCCGCCGCGGTCACTGTGACGACCACGGCAGCCACCGCGACTCCCCTTCGCCGAGCCGAGCGTCGAGCGAATCCGGGCTCCGGTGCGCCGTCGAGATCTGCGAGCGGTGCCGCGTCACGTATCGCCGGCTCGGCTGCTGCCGCGGCTGCAGCCTGGGGAGCTGGCGCTTCGAGCAGCGCGCGGTAGATCGACTCGGTCTCCGGGGAGGGGTAGGTTCCGAGCTCGTCCGCGAGGAGCGTTCGGCATTGCTCGTACACGCGAAGGGCCTCGCCTCGGTTGCCGGCGGCGACGTGCGCTTCCATCAGACGCCGGTATCCCGTTTCGCGAAACGGCTCGAGCGCGATCGTTTGCTCGGCCCACCTCGCCGCCTCCGGCGCATCACCTGAACGCAGATACGCATCGGCCAGCACACTCAGCGCGCGGCCACGGACGTCGGCGAGTCCACGCCGCTTCTCCTCTACCCATGTCCCCTTCCTCACCAGGGAGGAAGGGCTGGCGAACGAGTGATGCGGCCAGCGCGGCCGCTGTCTTCGCCTCGTCCAGGTCTCCTGCCGCGAGGGCTTCCTCCGCCTCCTGCGCCGCGGTCGCCGCCACGATCACGTCGACCCAGGTTCCTTCGGGCAGCGCGAGCCGGTAGCAGCCGAAGGCGCCCGTCAGAGCGTTCGCACCGTCGATGCCGTGATCCGCGAGCAGGTTGCGCAGCTTGCTCGCGATCACGGTCAGTGACTTGTCCCAACTCGCGGGCGGTGCCCTGCCCCAGAGGGCCTCGGCGAGCTCGTCCCGTGGTACCGCTCTTCCCTGCTCGGCCACGAGGTACGCGAAGAAGAGCCGACCCTGCCGCCCGTGGAAGTGCTCCTCGTCGATCACCGACGCCGTCGGTCTCGACTGCGACCCGACCCGCGAGGAAAACCTTCAGTGGCGAGTCCCCAATCATTCTCCTGCCTGCATCTTGCCTCGATTTAGGGGCGTTTTCCTAATCTCGCCGCGAAGAGTCATGGACAAGGTGCTTCACTGCGACTGCGGGTTCGAGGCCCGCGCCGCGGACGAGGACGGACTCGTCGCGGAAGTCCAACGCCACGCGCGGGAGGCGCACGGCATGGCGCTCTCGCACGACGAGGCGCTGCTGCTCGCCTTTCGCGCCGAGCTGAACGCAGCAGGCGACCACGACGCACACGACACAACAACTCGTGCAAATGAGGAGGAGAGATGAAGACGCAGGTGGCCGTTCTTGCTTCTGGTCGGTGTCGCGGCGTCGCCGCCCTGGTCGTCACGGAGGTGATCGTCGTGCCTGCACTGGCGACGCCGCCGTCAGGGCTGGTGAATGTCCCCTTGGCGCGTGGGACGGACGTGTCGGATGGGACCCTCCCGCTTCAAATCGGAACGGACGTCGCAATGGCGCAGATCACGGTCGACCCGAATGGCTCCTCGGGCTGGCACTCGCATCCGGGCGGCGCAATCATCGTCGATGAAGACAGGGCGAGCTCACCCTGTATCGATCGGTTGGCGGCCAGTGCCAGATCCACACGTACAGCGCGGGGCAGATGTTCATCGAGCGACCTGGCGAAGTCGACAACGTGGTCAACACGGGCACGATTCCATATGTCCTGTTCGTCACCTTCCCGCGTGTGCCGCAGGGCACTCCGCCAGAACTGACGAGCCAGACCCGGGACCTGCCCGGGTCTCTGACGACCTGACCGAGCGCGACGTCCCCTGCGCTGGGGACGTCGCGCGCGCCTCATGTGCGGTGTGCCCGCCAGGGTGCGGTGGTGGCTTCGGCGCCGAGAACCCACCATGAGACTCGTGTCGGAAACGGCCTGTCCGCAGATTAGAAACGACCCAATAAGCCACGGCGCCCCGTGGTGTCGCCGGTCGATTCCGGCCCTCGCCACTCCGATCGCTATTCGAGCCTTTGGTGGCCGACGCCGGCGCCGGCATCGGCATCGAGCGGTGCCTCGCGATGTGGAGGGATCTAAAGGATTCGTTAAGAGTGCGACCACCCGCCGGGGGGTCTGGTACCACTGTGCGCCGTGAGGATCGCGCGTTTCTTGTTGCTGGCCTGCCTGGCCGGTGGGCTTGCGGGCGTAGTTCCGTCTCTGGGACTGTCGCGCTCGACGCCCGGGCTCGCGGCGTCGCAGCAGGCTTGTGGACGAGTGGAGTTCATCAGCGGACTCGAGGCGGTCTTCGGGCGCCGGAAGACGCACGCGCAAGCCCTGACGTTCCGTAGTCAGGTGTCTGCACGCGGATTCGTGAACGCGAACATCATCGAGGGCTGCGACGGATTTCGCGTCGTCGTTCGCGGCATCGACACCTTCGACGTTGGAGTCGACCTCCAGAGTGAGGCTCGTCGTGAAGGTTTCGCCGTCACACTGGAGTGCATCCAAGCGAAGCCACTCGGCCGGCTCGAGGCTATTTTCGGCCACGGGCGGGACCGCCCCTCTGCACAGGCGATCGTCAACCGCGCAGACGCTGCCGGTTTTCCGGGCGTCAAGTTGCGCAACGATCCGTGCGGAGGCTTCGAGGCGTACCTCGCGGGCTTCGAGGATCAGCGCGAAGCCGAAGCGTTCGTCGCCCAGGCGAAAGCGCGCGGCTTCGACGTCGTGCTCGAACGCAACTAGCGCAGCGCCTTTACCCAGAAAGAAAGGCCGTCCGGACCGGTGATACCGCGCCGCGAACGACCTTGTGCCCGAAGCTTACGGGCGAGCTCCCTTGCGGGCAAGCAGCGCGGTGCCCTTGCCGGCAGCGAACTCCGCAAACTCCGTGAATCCACGGCGCGCGAGCTCCTCCCTGAGCCGTTCGGGCGGCACGTAGATCGGCGTTCCCGCGCCGAGCGAGAACGCGAACACCGCCTGGCCTCCGGGTGCGAGCACGCGGGTGAGCTCGTCGAAGAACGGGATCATGTTCGCGTGCGCAACGAGATCGAACGACGCGTCGGGAAACGGCAATGAGGACGCGTCGGCGGTTTCGAAACGAACACGTTCGGCGAGCTCAGGCGGCGTCTTGCGTCTTGCTTCCGCGAGCATCGCGTCGGCGAGATCGGCTCCGACCACCTCGGTGCTCGGAAAGCTGCGTGCGATCGCAAACGCGCCCTGTCCGGTTCCGGTGCCGAGGTCGAGCGCCCTGGACGGAGCAGGGTCGACCTCAGCGAGCGCAGCTTCATACGGGGCGAGGTGCGTGGGATCGCGCATCGTGTCCCAGCTCCCGGCAATGGCGTCGAACTGCTTGCGCACGAGCGGCCGGAAGAAGCGCCACAGCCACGGGCTCCTTAGGACGGCGTTCGTCGCCAGGCGCGCGAACTTCTGGCCAAGAACACGCCGGTTCAAAACGCGTCCAGATGAATTCGAATGTCCTGACCTTCCTTGACGCCGAACATGTCCGCTGCGTTGCCCCCGTTGATCGCGATCGAGATGTTCCGGTACGCGTCCTCGTACAGGATGATGTCGCCCGGTCGTGCGTCGGCGAACGTGCGTGCGGCAACGGCGTAATAGCGTTCGGCGCCAACCAGCAGCTCGACGCGGGTGCCGGGTACGACCCCGGCGGCGTCGAGATGCGAGCGGTCGAGATTGAGGCCGATGTTCCCAAACCGGTCGATCGACAACACGATCGAATGGATCCTGGTCGTGCCGACGTCCGGCTGTGGGATGTCCAGGCGAGCAAGCGCATCGGGATCGATCGGCGGCCCGAGCTCGCTGAGTGGAAGGCCGAGTGCGAGGTGAGCGGCCGCGGGAGAAAAGAGGTCACGGCCGTGAAATGTCCGCGAGACCGAATCCAGCGCGTACTTGGGACTCGCCAGCTCGTGCGCCTCGGTGATCCCACCCAGCTTCTCGGCGGCGGGTATGAGCAGGCCGTTGTCCGGCCCGACGTAGATCCGCCCCTGTCCGTCGCGCAGGGCAAGGGCGCGCCGCGCGCCGCCGACGCCCGGATCGACGACCGCGAGGTGGACTCCTTCGGGCATGAAGGGGAGCGTGTTCGCCAGGGTCAGCGCTCCCTGGAGGACGGCCTGAGGCGCGATGCCGTGAGTGATGTCGATGATCTCGACTTCCGGTGCGATCCGCTTCATCACACCGTGGCAGGTGCCGACGAAGTCGTCCTGCAGGCCGAAGTCCGTCAGGAACGTAATGAAGCGCGCCACGCCGTGGCTGAGTTTACGAGGCCGGCGACATCCTGCGTCTGCGCTTCCGCCACGACTGTCAGGCCCGCCTCGAATGCGGCGGCCGTCGTCTGGGGCCCGATCGTGATCGCAGGTAGCGCCGAGCCGAGCTTTCCCCAGGCGGCCGCAGCGGAAGGCGAGGCGACGAGGACGACGTCACCGTCGGGAGGTGCCGGCGTGAGCTCCATCGTTCGATAGACGGGGCGGAAGTCAGCCGGGAGCTCGTCGACGAGCAGCCGGCGGGCGCGCTCGCCGCCGACGAAGAGGGCGCGCCCCACCGGCCGCGGGAACTCGGCCAGGAGCCCCTCCTGCGAGGCCAGGGTCGGCACGAACTCGACCGGGATCTCCTGCGCCGCGAGCGCGGCGGCCGTCATCTCACCGACGGCCGCAACCTTGGGAAGCACGCCGGTGCGCCGTGCGCCGAGCTCGGCGGCGCCGTTCGCGCTCGTCACGATCACCCAGTCGTAGCCGGACGTGTCGATCGGACCGTCGTCGATTGTCTCTGTCGCGATCACCGGGCAGGCGACCGGCTCGAAACCTTCTGCGCGGAGAGCCGCCAGCAAAGGCTCGCCCTGCGCCTCCGGTCGCGTGACGATCACGCGCATCGTCAGGTCGAGACGAACGGCATCAGTGCGGCTGCGACTTCGGCCGCATCCTCACCGCTGCGGCGCTCGATCCAGCTACCGTCCTCGGCCGCGACGAGGGCTGTCAGCCGTGCGCCGTCGTGGTACGCGGCGATCGGAGCGAGGCAGCCCCCGCCGATCACCGCGACACAGGAGCGCTCGGCCTCCACGCGCCTGCGTGTCTCGTCGTGGTCGGCCGCACCGACGAGATGCTCTTCTCCCGCGCGCACCTGGAGCGCCAGTGCGCCCTGGCCTGCCTCCGGAACGATCTCGTGCGGCTCGAAGCGGTGCCCGATCTGTGTTTCGAGGTTGAGACGGTCGAGGCCGCAGGCCGCGAGGACGATCGCGTCGAGCCCGCGCTCGCCGCGTTTGCGTAGACGCGTTTCGATGTTGCCGCGCATGGGCTCGATCGAGAGCGTCGGTTCGAGTGCGAGCAGTTGGGCCTTCCGCCGGACCGACGCCGTCCCCACCCGCATGCCGGGACGCAACTCGCCGGTGCCGCAGAGCGCGTCGCGAGGATCCTCTCGCTTCAGATACGCACCGACCGCAAGGCCCTCGGTATCCGTCGAGGTCATGTCCTTCGCGGAGTGCACGGCAACGTCGACGCGGCCGTCGAGCAATGCCTCTTCCAGTTCCTTGACGAAGACACCACGCGCACCGATCTCACCGAAGGGGCTCGTACGATCGCGGTCGCCCGCTGTCGTGATCGGAACGAGCGCGATCTCGATACCCGGCGCGCGCAGCCGCGCTGCAGCGAGCTCGGCCTGCGTGAGTGCGAGCCTACTGCCGCGGGAACCGACGCGGATCAGCACGGCACCAACTTCGCTTGACTCGGGTCTGACCGCAAAGCCTGCGCCCGCGTACGCGCACGAATGCGGTCGGCGCCTGCACGGGGAGCGGGCGACCGATCAGGTTCGCCGACTTCAACGCTCGTCCTCGAGGCCGAAGAGGTGACGCACCGCATCAGCATAAATGACTCCGTCGGCTGCCGCGGCGGCCTGTTTCATTCGAATTGTCGGGAGATGCAGGAGTTTGTTCAGGACCGCTGCCGTCACCGACTCTGCGGCGCGACGTTCCGCGTCGTTCAACTTGGCGCGGCGAAGCTCGGCGTCGCGAATCTGCTCTGCTCGAGCGCGGAGAGACGTGATCGCGGGAACGACTTCCAGGGACGCCTGCCAGGCGCGAAACCGGTCCGCTTCTTCCGCAACGATCGTCTCGGCACGCTCGGCCTCGCGCCGGCGGCCGGCGATCGTCTCCGCAACGACGGCCTCGAGATCGTCGATGTCGTAGAGGTAGCAGCCCTCGAGCTCGTGGATCGCGGGGTCGAGGTCGCGCGGCACCGCGAGATCGATCAGGAAGAGCGGTCGTCCCTTGCGAGCGGGCAGCACACGCTCGACCTGTTCGCGTGTGAGAACCCAACCCGGAGCGCTCGTCGATGAGAGCACGACGTCCGCGCTGACAAGCTCGTCCTCGACACGGTCGAGCGGTAGGGCCTCGCCGCCGAAACGCTCCGTCAGTTCCTCGGCACGGCGGCCGGTGCGATTGGCGACGGACGCGATCGTCGCCCCACGCGAGACGAGGTTCCTGATGGCCGACTCGCCGACCTTTCCCGCTCCGACGACCAGCACCGTGCGGCCCTGGAGATCTCCGAATACCTGCTCGGCGAGGGCCGCCGCAGCCGAAGACACCGACGCGGGGCTTTCCCCGATCGCGGTCTGTGAGCGTGCCTTCCGTCCGGCCTGCAGGGCCTGGCGGAAGAGGCGGTCGAGCAGCGGTCCGGTAGCGCCGGCCTCGTGCGCGGATCGCACCTGTCCGAGGATCTCTCCCTCCCCCGGGATCATCGAATCGAGGCCCGCCGCGACGCGGAAGAGATGGAGCGCTGCCTCGTCGTCACGCAGTCGGTAGAGCGCAGGGCCAAGCTCTGACTCGAGTGCGAGGAGCGCAGCCTCCGCCTTCTGCTCTGCAGCGTCACCGGACTCGTCGGCGAGGTAGAGCTCGGTGCGGTTGCACGTCGACAAGCAAACCGCTTCACCCTGCGCGCCTGCGAGCGCATGCGCCAACTCAGAAGCGCGTTGCCGGTCGAGTGCCGCGCGCTCACGCAGCTCGACGGGCGCCTGGTGATGCGAGATGCCGACGAGGACGATGCTCATGTCGCGAAGTGGGTCACGGGGAGGGCAAGACGAACGACGGCGACGAGCACGAAGCCCGCGAGTATGAGATAGGCCGCCCGGCGACCGCGCCAGCCTGCGAGGTGTCGTAGTGCAAGCGACGACGCGTACACCGTCCACGTGGCGATGGTGACCGCCATCAGCACGTCGAAGCCGCCACCTCGGTCGCGCAGCCGAACGATGCCGACTGCGACCCCGAGTGTGAGTGCGGGGAGCGCGAACGCGATCGTGCGGGCCGCCACCTCGTCCAGCCGTGAAAGCGCGGGTGCGCGCAGGCGGAGGATCGAGCTCTCACGGCGCTTCAGGCGTCGTTCCTGCCAGAGGTAGAGCGCCGAGAGGGCCGACGCCAATGTGAAGCCCGCGAAGGCCGCGAGCACGAGCCCGACGTGGAGCACGAGGAACAGATTCGAGTAGTGGCTCCGGGAACCGACACCGGTGCCGCCGCCGACCCGCGCCAGGATGAACAACACGACGGCGAGCGGGAGGACCGCAAGCCCGAGCAGGCGGTAACGCGGCTGGCAGCCCCACATCAGGTACGCGCCGACGACGAGCCACACGAACAGATTGAGCGAGCCGCCCCACGTCGACCAGGGAAAGCCGTTCGCGCGCGTGGCCTGCACGGCGAGCAGCGCTGTCTGGACGAGCCAGCCGACCCGGACGCCCCAGGTCGCGAGCCGGCCCGCGAGACCGGGATGTCGCGCGTCGTTCAGGTAGGCGACGGCAGCTTCGCTGTAGGCAAGCAGCGCAGGCCAGAAGAGGAGCTCAGCCAACCGGCACCGCCTTCCGCTCTTCCTGTTTCGTTCGTGCGAGCTCGGCGAGCTCGTTCAATTCGCGCTCGAGCCGCTGCAACTTCAGCGCAATGATCACGACGTAGGCGAGCACGACGGCGAAGATGACCAGGTAGGCGGCTGCGACGTACTTCTCCTCGGATGTCATCGCAGCGCCTCCCGCAGTTCGCGTAGACGCATGTCGATGCGCTTCCCCGTGAGCTCGACGTGGTAGAGCGTTGCAGCGAGGACGAGCATCGCCGCGAGTGAGACACAGAACGTGAAGAACTGCGAGCCCGCCATGTTCGGGCCGCCCTTGTCGAAGGCCACGGGATGGATGAAGCGTTCGGACAGGCGGATGGCAAGGATGCTCACCGGCACGAGCGCTACGCCGAACAGCGCGTAGACCGCGCTGAGATTCGCGCGGCGCGGCCCGGCCGGAACGGAGAAGCGCAGCATGAAGTAGGCGGCGTAGAAGAGAAACAGCACGAGAAACAACACGAGCTGGTCCTCGTGCCATTCCCACCAGTGGCCCCAGCGGTAGCGGGCCCAGATCGAGCCCGTCACGAGGGTGAGGGCGCCGAAGATCACGCCCTGGTGAATCGCGACGTAGCTCTCCAGGTCGGCGTTCTCGTCCCGCTTCCAGAGCACGCGCAGCGCCTTCCAGCCTCCCCAGCCGAAGCAGGCGTACGCGGTGATCGCGATACCGACGTGGAAGTAGAAGATCTTCTGGTTCAGCCCGTCCGCATCCACGGGCGCGTAGAAGAAGACCAGCGCGACCGAAGCGGTGACGAGGGCGAGAGCGAGCGCGGCGAGCGCGCCCAGGCGGTTATTCCGTAACCACGTACTCAAAGGAAGCCCAGCAAATGATCGCAAAGAGTGCGTCGTAGAGAACGAGGAACCACACGTACCGGGCCGGGTCGTCGGTGACGCTGGTGCCGACGCCGCCGATGATGATCGGGATGGCGAGCGGAAGGAAGATCAGCGGCAGCAGCAGCTCGCGGGCCCGGCTCGCCGCGGCCATCGCGGCGAGCAGCGTCCCGACCGCGGCGATGCCGAGGTCGGCGAGGACGACCCCGAGGATCATGCTGCCGTCCACGGGGGAGAAGAAGAGCGCGAAGGCCGGGAGCGCAACGAGCTCGGCGAGCCCGAGAAACGCGAGCACCGAGAGCGCCTTGCCGAGCCAGATCGCGCTGCGGTCGCTGGGCGCGAGAACGAGGCCGTCGATCACGCCTTGCTCCCGTTCGGCGGCGAAGGCACGCGACAGGCCGAGCAACGCGGTGAAGACGATCGCGACCCAGAGGAGCCCTGTCGCCGCGAGCTCGGAAGAATTGCCGGGAAGGGCGAAGTGGAAGACGACCAGCGTCGAGAGGACGAAGAGCAGCATCGCCGGCAGGGTGTCCCGCGCCCGCAGCTCGAGCAGAAGATCTTTGCGCGCGAGCGCACCGACGTCGGCGAGATACATCACGCCAGCGCGAGCTTCGACGTGGCGAAGCGCTCGATGCGTCCTGGATCGTGAGTCGACACGAGGAAGGCGCAACTCGCGCGGCGCTCTTCGAGCTCCCGGTCGAGCAGCGACGCCCCTTCCTCGTCCAGCCCGCTGTAGGGCTCGTCGAGCACGAGGAGGTCGGGATCGTGCAAGAGAGCCCGACACAGAGCGAGGCGCTGCATCATCCCGCGCGAGTAGGAATCCGCGCGGTCGTGTCTTGCGTCCCAGAGCCCGAACCGTTCGAGCAGCATGCCGATGCGTTCGCGCCGTTCCGCGACGCGGTAGAGCCTGCCGTAGAGCTCGAGGTTCTCGAGCGCGGTCAGCTCGCGGTAGACGAGCGGGTCATGCGCGACGTAGCCGAGGCGCCCGCGGTCGAGCGTGACCTCGAGCTCACCGGCGGTCGGGATCGCGAGCCCTGCGCAAAGGCGAAGGAGCGTCGTCTTCCCGGATCCGTTGGGCCCGGTGACGAGCAGGAACCCGTCGGCCGCAACGTCGAACCCGACGCCGCGCAGAACGCGCTTGTCGCCGTAGCGCTTCTCAACCCCCCGTGCCCGAATCACCATGCCACTGTAGTCGCGCCCAGCCAGAACGAACAGCGCCACCCACGCCCCTCCAGCCATGGCGAAGACTCACACGTCGGGGACTGTCCCGGACGTGAGCGTTACGGACATGGCCGAGGCTGGTCGCTTGGGACATGAAGTTTGTGCCGAAAGTGTGACTTCTTGCCGCAGGGTGGCTCCTCGAGACCTGGGCTCCGGCAACCCAGCTCGTAGGTTGAGCGGATGCCGAGGGTTCCGCGGTCAGCCTTCCCGGATGGGCTCTTTCACGTTTCCACCCGCGGGGTCGCGAAGATGCCGATCTACCACGACGCCGGCGACCGGCGGAGGTTCCTCGGTCTTCTCCTATTTGCGATCGACCAGTACGAGTGGACCTGTCACGCGTTCTGTCTGATGACGAACCACTATCACCTCGTGCTCGAGGCGACCCGCGCGAATCTCTCCGACGGCATGCAGGTCTTGAACGGCGACTACGCTCAGGGGTTCAACGGGAAGTACAGACGCTGGGGTCACGTCTTTGGTGACCGCTTCTGGTCCCGGTCGCTTGCAGAGGACGAGCTCGAGCAGGTCTGCATCTACGTGATGATGAATCCCGTCCGCGCGGGCCTCTGCAAGGAGATGGAAGACTGGCGCTGGAGTGCCTGCCGCTACGAGCTCGGCTAGAGCGTGACTTCGGCCAGCACGAACGCGAAGAACACGGCGCTGATCACACCGTTGACGGTGAAGAACGCCGCGTCGAGACGGCGAAGGTCGCCGGGCTTCACGAGCGAGTGCTCGTACGCGAGCAGTGCTGCGACCACGGCGACGCCAACCCAGTACAGCCAACCGAGGTGCAAGCCGAGACCGACGGCCGCGAGCAGCACCACGGTCAGGACGTGCAACAAGCGCGCGCCCCAGAACACGCCCTCCACGCCGAAGCGGACCGCCACGGAGTGCAGGCCCTGCTCGACGTCGAACTCGCGATCGAACAGCGAATAGAACAGATCGAAGCCGGCGATCCAGACCGCGACTGCACCGCCGAGGGCCCATGCCTCCCACGGCAGCCGGCCGGTGATCGCAACCCAGGCGCCAACCGGCGCCAGTCCGTCTACGACACCGAGCCAGATGTGGCTCAGCCAGGTGAAGCGCTTCAGGTACGGGTAGACGACGAACCCGACGAGCGGGATCGGCCACAGCCACCGCACGACCGGATCGAGCTGGAAGCAGGACACGAGATAGAGCGCAAACGCCAGAGCGCAGAAGGCCGTGACCTGCGCACGCGAAAGCCGGCCCGCCGGCAGCTCCCGATCGGCCGTGCGCGGATTTCGCGCGTCGATCTCCGCGTCGATCACCCTGTTCAGCCCCATCGCGAGGGAGCGCGCACCCAGCATCGCAAGCGTGATCCAGACGAGATCGTGCGCAGAAGGGACGCTGTTGACGCAGAGCAGCGCGCCGATGTACGCGAACGGCAAGGCGAACACCGTGTGCTCGATCTTCACGAGCGACGCGAACCGGCGGGGAAGCGCGACTGTTGCCGTCACGTTGCCTGGTGTTCCGAGCGACCGCCTGCGATCAGCTCGACGGCGTGCGACAAAGCAGGCTTGATCAGCGCGAAGCCGTCGCGACAGCCTCCGGGCGAGCCCGGAAGATTCACGATCAAGGTCTGCCCCCGTACACCTGCAAGGCCGCGGCCGAGCAGCCCGTGCGGCGTCTGCCGGATCGCGTCTGCACGTAGCGCTTCAGCGATCCCGGGCACGCGTCGCTCGATCACCGACTCCGTCGCCTCGGGAGTGAAGTCACGAGGCGACACGCCCGTGCCGCCAGTCGTCAGGACCACGCTCGCGTTCTGGGACAAAGCGCGGAGCGCAGCCGCGATCTGCGGGCGCTCGTCGGGCACGACGCGGTGCTCGACCTCGTACTTCTCGCCCTCGAGCAGCTCCACCAAGAGCGCGCCGCTCTCATCCTCGCGCTCTCCCGCCGCGACACCGTCGGAGATCGTGAGGACCGCGGCCCTCATACCGGCTCCTTCGTCTTCTCGACCAGCGCGATGTCTGTGACCGACATCGCCTTGTCGATCGCCTTCGCCATGTCGTACACGGTCAACGCCGCAACCGAGACAGCCGTCAGCGCCTCCATCTCGACACCCGTCTGCGCGGTGGCCTCGGCGACGGCGGTGATCTCGACGCCTTCCACGGCGACCTCGAGAGTCAACTCGACATTCGACAAGGGCAGTGGATGACACAAAGGGATCAGCTCGCTCGTCCGCTTGGCGGCCATGATCCCCGCCACCTGTGCGGTCGCGAGCGCATCCCCCTTCGGGAGATCACGCAGTCGCTGCGCGGTCTCAGGCGCCATCCGCACGGTGGCGCGCGCGACTGCGCGCCGTCGCGAGACCGGCTTACCGCCGACGTCCACCATGCGAACGTCACCCGCCTCGGTGACGTGGCTCAACTCGCTCATACCGCCTTCGATCCTAACGGCGGGCAGGCGCGGTCACGCGATCGAGCGCGGCAAGCAACGTGTCCGTCCACCCGTTCAGATCGTGCTCGCGCACATGAGCACGGATCGCCTCGAGCCGGGACTGCCGCTCACCGGCGCCCAGCGACAAAGCACGCTCGATCGCCTCGGCCTGACCCTCGACGTCGAACGGATTCACGGTCAGCGCCCATTCCCCGAGCTCCGCGTGAGCCCCTGCGTTTTCAGATAGGACAACAACGCCGTCACGTTCGTTGACGAGCGGCGCTTCCTTTGCGACGAGGTTCATACCGTCGAAGATCGCGTTCACGAGCAGGACATCGAATTGTTTGTACGCCGCGACCGACTTCGCAAAGTTGTCGGCAATCTCGAGGTCGATCGGCCGCCAACCGCTCTGCTGGAAGCGATCGTTCACGCGGCGCGCTTCACGTTGAATCGCGCCGAGGTACTCCGCGTACTCCGGGATGTCCTGCCGAGACGGGTCGAGCAGGGCGAGCATCCCGATCCGTCGGTGCATCTCGGGATGGGCGTCGAGGTAGAGCTCGAAGGCGCGGAAGCCGCGGACGATGTTCTTCGACGGATCGGTCCGGTCGACCCGCACGACGAGCTTTTCCGGACGGTCGGCGAGTATCTCGCGCTCGGCACTCTGTACCGGCGCGCTCTGCGCAAGCTCGACGAACTCCGCCGCGTCCACGGAGATCGGGGCGGTAACGGTCTTGGGTGTGGCGTCTTCACCAAGCAGATCGCGCACGCTGTAGATGAAGTTGCTGCGCCACCGCTCGGTATGGAAGCCCACGATGTCGTTGGCGATCAACCCGTCGTGGATCGCGGACCGCGCGCCGCGGGGAAGGATGCGCCAGTAGTCCGGCTGCGGCCACGGGATGTGCACGAAGTGCATCAGCGAGGCATTCGGCCTGCGCTCGCGCACCATGCGCGGAGCGAGGTAGAGGTGGTAGTCGTGGAAGAACACCGCAGCGTCCGGCATGCGCTCGAGCTCGGCCTCCACCGCCGCGGCAAAGCTCGCATTCACGGCGACATACCCCTCCGCCCACGCCCGGTGAAACGCGGCATCGATCTTCGGTGCGTACGGCAGCTCCCAGAGCGAGTGCTGGACGAACCAGAGCATCGGGTTGGCGACGACGTTGTAGTACCAGTCGTACGCCTGTCGATCGTGCGCGACCAGACGCAGCTTGTAGGGCGAGCCGTCACGCGCGGTCTCCTCGAACGCGTCACCGGCAACAGCGCGGTCCTCTTCCGTGATTGCACTCGCGATCCAGGTAACGTCGTGGTACTGAACGAGGCTGCGCAGCGCCGTGACGAGGCCGCCGCCGCCGCGCTTTGCGGTCCGCGTGCCGTCGGCGTTGCGGCCGTACGACACGGGCCCTCTGTTCGAGACAACGATCAGCTTGCGGCGCATGCGACGCTCAGACAGCTGCGACGACCGGGATCTCGGCACCCGAGGTGTCGTTCCCGAGCAGCGTGTTCATGAGCACCAGCCAGTCACGCAGCAGACGCGGTGTGAGGAAGTGTCGCCGCACGTACTCCTTCCCGCGCAGCGCGCGTTGCCGCGCCTCCTGCGGGTCGCGGAGGATCGCGATGCAAGCCTGCGCACACTCCGTCGACGACTCCACGAGCCACCCGGTTTCGCCGTCCTGGATCTGCGTGATGATCCCGCCGACCCGCCCCGCGACGGTCGGACGCGTCTTCCAGAGCGACTCCGTGACCGTGAGCCCGAAGCCTTCCTTGATCGACTTCTGAATCACCGCCGCGGAGTGCACCTGGAACGCATTGACCTCGACCGAACCGACGTTGTTCAGGTTGGAGAGGATGTAGATGTCCGGATCGCCGGCGGCATACGCGACCGTCTGGTTGTAGAAGTCCCAACCTTCGGGATCGTCATGCGCCATCGACCCGACCAACGCCAGCTGGACGTCCGGGAACTCCTCTTTCACCACCCTGTAGGCGTCGATGACGCCGAGCGGGTCCTTCCAGGGATCGAACCGCGACACCTGTGTCAAGAGTGGACGCTCGACGTCGATCCCGAACTGATCGACGATGTACGCCGCGTCCTCCGGTGAGAGCGCCATGTTCTTCGGCGCCAGCGGATCGATCGCCGGCGGCCAGATGTAACAGGGAGGCAGACCCTCCGCCTTTGGCACGTACTCGCGCATGTGGAAGATCGCTGCGTCGTACTTACGGATGGACGGGAGCAGAAAGTCGAAGACCTCCTTGTTCGGCGTCGAGAAGTCGATGTGTCCGCGCCAGATCCAGTGCGCGCGTGAATTCTCGAAGTAGTCGATCATCCCCGCGGGTTGCGGGTCGTGGACGATGACGAAGTCGTAGTCGTCCTCGAACTCGCGCGCGTTGAGCTCCTGGTAGCGACGGAAGATCTCCCGCTGCTCCTCGGTCAGGCCCTGCGGGTTTCCCTGAAGTGCGTTGTGGATCGTCTTCGTGACGTTCCAGAACTCCTCGGCGCCCTTGATGATCCGCCACTCCGTTTCGAGCCCGGCGTCCTGCATCAGCGGAATCAGCGTGTAGTTGATCTCCGCAACGCCGCCTCCGAACGCCGTCGCCGACAGATGCACGACCCGCTTCCCGGCGAGCGGCTCGGCCAGCCGCTTGATCTCGTCCATGAGCCCACGCGTCGCGATCGTCGCGTAATCGGCGAGCGACTTGTGTCCGGCATTGACAAGTTGGAGCATGGTCTGGGCTTTGCTTTGTAGGGCGAACGGTCGCGAGAATACAGCCCGAAGGGGCTAATTCAAGGCTTTCTCGAAACGCAGACGCGATCCTTTGCCCCCCGGCTGGGCGCCGATCTCGACCTCGTCCGCGATCGCGCGGATGATCGCGATCCCGAGGCCGCCTTCGGAGAGATCGTCGGCGTTGCCTTCTGCGGCAACAGGGTCGAAGCCCTCGCCCTCGTCCACGACTTCGATGACGAGCCGGTCCGGGAACAACTGGTACGAGATCTCCACGACGCCGACATCAGCGTCGCCGTAGGCGTGGCGGACCGAGTTGGACGCCGCCTCGGTCAGCGCGAGCTTCAGGTCCGCGAGGAGCTCGTCGGACAATTCGCGAAGCCGCGCGATGCCGGTGAGAGCAAGCCGGCAGAGCGTGATGTATTCCGCCCGAGCAGGGATAGTCAGGCGAACCGTCACAGCGTCGCCGATAGCACTGCTTGTCATGAGGCTGATCTGCACAGAGGAGCTTTACTCAGTTAAACGGAGGTCAAAGTATCGAAAGCTACTGAGGGCGCCGGCCGCTCTCAGGCCGCTTATGCCCCGGCTACTCGAGGACTAACCCGCCGCCGGCAGTTTTCGTTCGGCCAGCGTGACGGCGACTTTCTTGCGCTGGCCCCCGGGCGTCACGATCGTGACGACGGCGACGTCCTTCGGCCTGAGCGAAAAGGAGACGAACCGGACGACGTCGTCTGCGCCGTTGACGGGCTTCCCGTCGATCGCAACGATCACGTCTCCGCCGGTCGTAACCGTGCGACCGAGAACGTTGGCTTCGCGCGCACCCCCGCGGAGACCGGCCTTCGCCGCCGGACTGCCGCCGTTGACATCGACGATCAGCGCGCCGTGGTCGACCTTGTAGCCGAGTGCCCGCGCGAGCGAGGGCGTCATGTCCTCGGTCGAGATGCCTACATACGCATAGGTCACCTCGCCCTTGGCGATCAACTGCGCGACCGAACGCTTCGCCGCGTCGATCGGGATCGCGAAGCCGATCCCGCTGTCGTTGCCGTTTCCGTTGGCGCTGCGAATCTGGGCGTTGATTCCGATCACGCGTCCCCGTGCGTCGAAAAGCGGGCCGCCCGAGTTCCCGTGCGTGATCGGCGCGTCCGTCTGGATCGCGTCGACAACCTTGTAGAGCTGGACGGTGAGCGCGTCGATCGAGCGGTGGATTGCGGAGACGACTCCGACCGTGAGCGTGTTCTCGTTCCCGAGCGGGCTGCCGATCGCCGCCACGGGCTCGCCAACGACGGCCTCTGCCGACTCCCCGAGTGGCACCGGTGAAAGCTGGTGCAGTTTCGGGTCGAGGCGGAGCAACCCGACATCGTCGTAGAGGTCCCAACCGACGACCGTAGCCTCGGCCCGGTCCCCGTCGGCAAATTCGACGAAAAGATGCTCTGCGGCCTTCACTCGCGACCCGTCGCCGGCGTTCGTGATCACGTGCGAATTCGTGAGCACGTAGCCCTTGGAAGAAATGACGAACCCGGACCCTTGAGAGATCGTGGTTGCCCGGGAGCCGGGATCGCCGAAATACGCGAAGATCGTCACAACCCCAGGTGAGCGTTCGGCGAAGATCCGCTCCGGATCGAAGCCTTTGCCCGGTAGAGGCGACGCCTTCGAGGTGGCGGAGGCCGGGAGCGCCGCAGGCCCCGCTGCCTCGGCGCGCACGAGGACGGTCTTCGTCCCCTCATCGAGCCAGCCGGTGCCTTTTCCGATGCCCAAAGCAGCGCCGCCGCCGAGAGCGGCGGCGACAACGATCGCAACGGCAAGAACCGGGAGCCGCATCGGGCTCACTGTAGCGACGGTTCTTCCAGCCGTTCGTTTTCGCGTGAAAACGGCGCGTCGCCCGAAAATGCGGGCAGGACGAGGGTAAATCTGGTTCGCCCCTTGCTGACGCCGAGCTCCACCGAACCGCCCATCAGCTCCGCCAACTCCTTCGCGATCGCAAGCCCCAGACCGCTACCGGATGCCACCGATCCCTCGAGTCGGTAAAAGCGATCGAAAACCTGTCCGGCGTGCTCCGCGGGAATCCCTGGGCCTTCGTCCTCGACCGTCAGCAGGACAGAATCGTCCCGGTGGGCGGTCTCGATCCGGACGGGCGTGCCAGGCGGCGTATGGATGAGCGCGTTTTCGACGAGGATCCGCCCGATCTGAAGAGCCCGTTCCTCATCGCCGGCACCGTCCGCCGCGCCGTTGCTCTGGACGGAGAGCTGGTGCCCGCTCGAGCGGGCGACGGCCCGAAACTCATCCGCGAGCACCACGGCAAGCGCGTCGAGGTCGAGCCGCTCGTGTTCGACAGTGAGGCGCCCGGCGTCGAGCCGCGACAGATCAAGGATCTCGGTCGCGAGCTTCGTCAGCCGATCGACCTGTTCGCGCATCGTGGCGGTGAACTCGGCCTGCGTTTTCGGGTCGAGCTCCTCGTCGGTCATCAACTCGAGAAATCCCCCGAGCGAGAACAGCGGCGTCCGTAGCTCATGGGACGCGTTGGCGATGAACTCCCGGCGCGCGCGCTCGAGTTGCGCGAGCCGCTGGCGCATCCGTTCGAATGCGTCGGCAAGCTGGCCGAGCTCGTCACGCCCAGAGTCGACCACGGGCCGGCTGAAGTCGCCGCTTGCGATCCGATCGGCGGCACGCTCGAGCCGCCGGATCCGGCGGGCGAAGAACGAGGCGGCGAGATACCCGACGGCGAGCGAGGCCGCGAGGGCGATCAAGCCGGCCACGACCAGCCGGCTCCGTACGAGGCTGATGCTGCGCAGGGAGTCGCGTAGCGGAGCTCGGAGCAAGACCACCGGACCGCCGAGCAGGGGGTAAGCCGCCTCCGCGTACCGCTTCCCTCCCGACGTGACCGTTCCGCTGACGGGACGATCGTCGGCGAACGCCCGCAGCGCGAGCCCGTCGTCCTCCACATCCGCCGAGGTCACAGGGCTGGAGTCTGCGTAGACGCTCAGCCTGGGCGGGTTGTAATCGAGCGCCATGTAATAGATGACCCTGGCATCCGCGCTTGCCTCGGCCGCCTTGATGTTGTCGTCGAGTGTGAAACTCGAGCTGTTCAGGAGCTTGGAGCCCACGGAAGGTGCCGACTCCTTGAGCTGCGCAAGCTTGGCGTCGATCAGGTTGCGCTCGAGGGACGGGACGACGATCAGATCGACGAGCACCAGCGCCGCGGCCACGACCACCGCCAACCCGAGACCGAGGCGGGCGCCGACACTACGCAGAGGATTCATCGATCGCGGAAGCGGTAGCCGACGCCCCGCACGGTCAGGATGTACTCAGGCGCCCCCGGGTCGCGCTCGAGCTTCTCGCGCAGATGCCGAACGTGAACGTCGATCGTCCTTGGCTCCCGGTAGTCGGCGCCGCCCCAGAGTGCTTCGAGAAGCATCCGCCGGCTATAGACGCGTCCGGGATGCGAGGCGAGGATGCGCAGGAGCTCGAACTCGACGTACGTCAGCTGCACGCGGCGCCCGCCGACCTCGATCAGGCGTCGTGCGAGGTCGATCGTCAAGCCTTCGGCCGAGATCAGTTCACCGTCCTCGTCGACGTGACGGGAGACCGCCGCCCGGCGCAGGAGCGCGCGCACACGACTCCGGAACTCCCGAATCGAGAAGGGCTTCGTGATGTAGTCGTCCGCGCCGAGCTCGAGGCCGAGCACCTTGTCGAGCTCGTCGTCTCGAGCGGTCAGCATGATGATCGGCACTTCGCTCTCGGCGCGCAGACGCTTGCAGACCTCGAGGCCGTCGAGCTTCGGCAGCATGATGTCCAGGACGACAAGGTCAACGCGCTCGGACGCAAAACGCTCGAGCGCCTCCTCGCCGTCTCGCGCCTGCAGGACGCGATAGCCCTCGCGCTCGAGTGGATAGGCGAGGAGCTTCTGGATGGAGTCCTCGTCGTCGACGAGGAGGATGGTCGAGGCGTCGGGCATATCGTGCTCGGCTAACAGTGCCTGCCGGGACGATCCTTGCCGGGTAGTACGGCGCCTACTATAGCCCCGCATGGCCTTCAATCCGCCCCGGACCGAGCGGCGCCGGGCGCGTCCCGGCTCGCTGCAGCGTCCGGTGAACGGACGTCTCTACCGGGGGACCTGGCTTCTCGTAGGGCTGCCGCTCCTGCTGGCTGCCTTCAGCGTCGCGCGACCGACACCGCTCCCTCGCGCGTTCCTGCCGGCCTTCGACGGCGCGGAGACCAAGACACTCGCGGAGAGCCTCGCGGATGACCACCCCTTCCGTCAGCCGGGGTCGCTCGCGGCGGCGCAGTGGTTCCGGGACCAGCTCGACCCGTACGGGTTGCCGATCCACACGGAGACCTTCAGTGCCGAAATCCCCGGGCTCGGCAAGGTCCACCCGCAGAACCTGATCGCCGAAGCAGCCGGACGCTCGCCGCGCGCGATCGTCGTGATGGCACATCGAGACAACGACGGAACCGGGCCCGGTGCGAACGACAACGCGTCCGGGACGGCGATGTTGATCCAGCTCGCCCGCGCTTACGGGGTACCGCCCGGTCTGCCGTCCGGACAACTGCGCCCGAACCACACGATTCTCTTCGTGTCGACCGACGGCGGCGCGTACGGCGGGGTCGGCGCAGATTGGTTCGCAAAGCACTCTCCCTTTCGGAATGACGTGGCCGGTGTCATCAACCTCGACTCGGTCGGAAGCAAGGGGCGGATCCGAATGGAATTCAACGGCGACACGCCGCGCGAGCCGTCGGGAACATTCCTGCAGACGGTCGCGGCACGCGTCGCAGCGCAGACAGGGAGACAGCCTGGTCGGCCGAGCGCTCTGCGCCAGCTGATCGATTTGGGCTTCCCGTACTCGCTCTACGAACAGGCGCCGTTCCTTTCGCAGGGCATCGCCGCCGTGACACTCACGACCGCCGGCGACAGGCCGCCCAATCCTGTCAGCGACACCAAGGACCGGTTGAGCGGCGCCAAGCTCGAACAGATCGGCAGCGCTGCGCAAGACGCGCTGGGGACCCTCGACGAGGGTCTCGAGTTCGCGCAGGGCACGTCGACCTACGTGTACCTAGGCTCCCGCCTCATCCGTGGCTGGGCGGTCGAGCTCGTGCTGATCGCGTGTCTGTTGCCGTTTTTGGCAACAGCGATTGACCTATTCGCGCGGTGCCGTCGACGACACATCGCCCTTGCGCCCGCACTTCGTGCGTACCGCAGCCGGCTCCTCTTCTGGGCCTGGGTGATCGGTCTCTTCGAGCTCTTCAGGCTCTTCGGCGCATGGCCGCACGGGGTGGCGCGTCCGATCCCACCCACGAGCCCACTCGCGGGCGACTGGCCGGTCAAGGCGTTGCTCGCACTTTCGGTACTTGCTCTGCTGGGCTGGCTCGTCACCCGCGAGCGGTTGATCCCCCGCCGGGCGATCACGGTGGAAGAGGAGCTCGCAGGACACACGGCATCGCTTCTTAGCCTCGGCGCGTTGTCGCTACTCGTAGTCGCGACCAATCCGTTCTCCCTCCTGTTCCTCCTGCCCTCGCTCCACGTCTGGCTCTGGCTTCCGCAGGTCCGGGGCGCGCCGATGGCCGTCAGGTTGGGGGTTCTCGCCGCCGGCTTCGCCGGGCCTGCGCTACTCCTCGGCTCATTCGCCCTGCGGTTCGGCTTGGGCTGGGACACGCTCTGGTATCTCGCGCAGCTCAGAGGGGTCGGCTACGTACCCTTCGTGGTCATGCCGCTCCTGGTCGTCTGGCTGGCAGGCACCGGGCAGCTCGCTGCTCTCGCGACTGGTCGTTACGCGCCTTACCCGGCGGCGGACGAACTTCCGCCCACCGGCCCGCTACGGCGAGTCGTGCGCGAAACCGTTCTCACGTTGCGTGGCAGCCGCCGCCGAGCACCGGCCGCTGCGCCGGAAGCGTTGGAGGGCTAGTGCGACGGCCGCTACATCTCCTCGGCACGGTGCTCGCGGTCGCTGGAGTCTTGACGCTGGTCTGGGCACTGCTCGTGTGGCAGTGGCAAGACCCGTTCACCGCGCTCTACACGAAGTGGAAGCAGCACCAGCTCGCGGCGCAATACGTCAAACGCGTGCAATCGTTCGACAAGACGACCCCGGGAACGACGACGGCGACCGAGCAGACGATCATCGCGCGCGATGCGAGGCGGTACCGCTTGAGCTCGAAACGCGGCCAGGTGATCGGCCGGATACGCGTGCCTCGCATGGGGTTGAACATGCTGCTCGTCAACGGCACCGACCACGTGACGCTGAAGAAAGGGCCGGGACGTGACATGCGAACGTTCATGCCCGGGGAGAACCGCCTCGTGTACATCGCAGGCCACCGCACGACATATCTCGCGCCGTTCTCGCACATCGACCGCCTGCAAAGCGGCGACCGCGTCACAATCGAGGTTCCGTACGGGACTTTTATCTACACCGTGACGCGGCACCGCATCGTCAAAGCAACCGATCTCTCGGTTCTGCGCTCGCCCAAACACGAGGTCGTCGCGCTACAGGCTTGCCACCCTCGCTTCTTCGCCTCACACCGGTACATCGCCTATGCGCGGCTGCTAAGAGTTGAGCCCCGCGGCGCCAAGCCATACGCAGCGACCGCTCAGGCGAGCGGCAGGTAGCGCACCCTCTCGCCGGCGGCGAGCTCGCCTTCCCCTCGCGGCGCCAGCACGAGCGCGTCGGCGGCCGCGGCGCGGGCGATCATGTGGGACTCCTGACCGGTGACGGGATCGAGCACGACGCCGTCCTCCGACGCGGAGGAACGCGCCCGAAGAAACTCGTCCCGCTGAGCATTGCGACGCACCGAAGACGCGAGCCGGCCCTCGAAGAAAACCGGCCCAGGGGCGGTCGCGCCCTGAAGGGCCAGTAGCGCCGGCCGCACGAACACGACGGCCCCGACGAGCGAGGAGACCGGGTTGCCGGGCAGTCCAAAGACGAGCGTCGACCCACGCACGCCGAAGGCCAGCGGCTTGCCAGGCTTGACGGCGATGCCCCAGAAGACCTCCTCGACGCCGAGCTCGCCCAGGATCCGGCGCACGAGATCGTGCGGGCCCACGGACACGCCGCCCGAGGTGACAAGGACGTCCGCAGCCAGGCCGCGCTCGAGCGCCGCACCGTGCGACGCCTCGTCGTCGGCGACGGCCGGAAGCAGCTCGATGTCGGCGCCGGCAGAGGCGAGCGCTGCCGCAAGCAACACACCGTTGGCCTCGTAGATCTCTCCGGGCCCGAGCGGCTCGCCCGGCCTGCGCAACTCCGTGCCGGTCGAGAGCAACGCGACTCGAGGACGGCGCGTGACGCCGACACGCTCGAACCCGGCAGCGGCAAGCGCTCCGATCTGTGCGGCCCCGAGGCGAGCACCGCGCGGCACGACGACAGCGCCCACCGCAACATCACTGCCACGAGGTCGCACGTTGTCACCTTGGACGACAGCAGCAGGTATCTCCACTGTGTTGTCACTCTCGACAACGTACTCGATCGGGATGACGGAGTCGGCTCCTGCCGGAACGACGCCACCCGTGGCAATCGACATCGTCTCGCCCGCCACGAGCGCGCGCGGAGCAGGCACGCCGGCTGCGATCCGAGCCACGATCGGCAGCCGGCCCGGCGTGTCCCCCGATCGCACCGCGAAGCCGTCCATTGCGGAGCTCGCAAAAGGAGGCAGATCGACGGCCGCGACCGCATCCGCGGCCAGCACGCGACCGGCAGCTACCGACAGCTCCACCTCCTCGGCCTCGAGGGGTGTCACCCGCCCGAGAATGCGCTCCAGCGCCTCCTCGAGCGAGAGCAGATCAGCCATTCTGTGCCCAGCGTATAACCTCGCGGCCGTGATCTCCGTCGTCGTACCGGTGCATGACGAAGAGCGAAGCGTCGCACTGCTCTACGACGAGCTCCGGGCTGCGCTCGAGCCGCTCGCCACCCCCTGGGAGGCGATCTTCGTCGACGACGGCTCTACGGACGGAACGTTCTCGGCGTTGACGAGGCTGCACAACGCGGAACAGAACGTGCGCGTCGTGCGACTGCGCCGCAACTTCGGCAAGGCCGCTGCGCTCGTGGCCGGCTTCGACCAGGCGCAAGGCGAGGTCGTCGTCACGATCGACGGCGACCTGCAGGACGATCCCGCAGAGATCCCGCGCCTGCTCGCGAAGCTGGACGAAGGCTTCGATCTCGTCACGGGCTGGAAGACGCACCGCCGCGATCCGATCTCGCGCCGTCTCCTGTCCCGCATCTTCAACCGCGTCACCAGCGCGTTCTCGGGCGTGCGCCTGCACGACATGAACTGCGGGCTCAAGGCCTACCGCGCGGAGGTCGTGCACGGCCTTCGTCTCTACGGCGAGCTGCACCGCTTCATTCCGGTGCTTGCGCACTACCGCGGCTTCCGGATCGCGGAGCTGCCCGTCAACCATCGCCCGCGCGAACACGGCCGGTCGCGCTACGGCGTCGAGCGTTACCTGCGCGGATTCCTCGACCTGCTGACCGTCTCGTTCATCGGCCGTTACCGCCACAGGCCGCTGCATCTTTTCGGCGGGTTCGGGCTCATGCTCGGCCTGATCGGCTCCGCGATCCTCATCTATCTCACCGTGATCAAAGCGCTCGGACACGCGATCGGACAACGCCCGTTGCTGATGCTCGGGGTGTTGCTCGTCGTGATCGGGATGCAGTTCTTCTCACTGGGACTGATCAGCGAGATGATCACGAGCCACCACGAGGAGCGAGTGCAGGAGCGCGACCGGTCCGAGCTGCTCGTCGACGAAGTCCTCTCCTGAGGCGCCGACTTGGCGGCGCCGCATAGAGGCCGTGCGGGCTTTGCCCGTGCGGCCGTTTCAACCCGCTCGCTCATACTCCCGCGCGCGGCGCCGGCACGACACTCACTTTGAGGTCTGTTATTTCGGAACCTACGAGCGCGGCTATCCGCGTAACTCACAGGTGATCTCGTGCCTGCGCGGAGCAGGCGTGGAAGTCATCGAAGAGCATGTCTCTGTCTGGGACGACGACCGGCACGGCTGGGGAGCGGGGCCGACCCGTGCGTTCCGGCTCGCCGCCGCGCAAGCGCGACTGCTCAGACGCCGGCGGCTCGACGCCGACGCGTTCATCGTCGGCTATCCCGGACACTTCGACCTGCCTGCTGCTCGACGCGTCGCGCGAGGCCGGCCGGTCGTCTTCAACCCGCTCGTCTCACTCGTGGACACGCTCGTCACGGATCGCGGTCGGTTCCGGCCGGGCTCGTTCGCGGCACGCGCTCTCGAGGCAGCCGACCGCCGGGCATTTCGCGCCGCCGACGTCGTCGTCGCAGACACGGCGGCCGATGCGCAGTTCTTCGCGGGGCTTGCAGGCCTCGATGAAGTGCCCGTCTGCTTTGTCGGCGCCGAGGACCGGTTGTTCAGACCGAACTGGTCCCCGCCGGACCGTTTCGTCGCGCTCTTCGTCGGCAAGCTGATCCCGCTGCAGGGCGTCGAGACGATCCTGCAGGCGGCGAGGGAGGCGCCAGAGGTCGCTTTCCGTGTCGTCGGCAGCGGGCAGCTCGAGCGTCTACTGGCGTCCAGGCCGCCGAACGTCGAGCACGTGCCGTGGATCGAGTACGAGCTTCTGCCGGCGGAGATTCAGCGAGCGGGTTGCTCGCTCGGAATCTTCGGAACCGGCGCCAAGGCGCGGCGTGTCATCCCGAACAAGGCGTTTCAGGCCATCGCATGCGCGGCGCCGCTCGTGACGGCCGACACGCCTGCCGCCCGCGAGTTGCTCGTCGACGAGGAGAGCGCACTCCTCGTCCCGGCCGGCGACGCAGGGGCCCTTGCGGGCGCAGTGCGCCGGCTGGCGGCTGATTCCGAGCTGAGCCTGCGCATTGCCGCCGGCGGCCGCGCGGCCTACGAGCGAGAAGCAAGCGAGGCCGTTCTCGGCGTCCGCTGGCGGACGATCATCGAGGGACTGTCTTGAGACGACCGTCAGGCCTCCGCCCGAGTGTGCGCGTCTTGCTCGCCGTCGGGATCACCGCGTATGCGGCTGGATTCGCCGCGCTCTCGGCGCTTCGTCACGAGGCCTTCGTCACCGGTCGGTTCGACCTCGGGAACATGGTGCAGGCCGTGTGGTCGACCGCACACGGCGACCCCCTGAGGATGACCTCCCTGCGCGGCGACCAGATCTCGCGATTGGCGGCCCATGTCGATCCGATCCTGGTGCTGTTCGCACCCCTGTGGTGGCTCTGGCCGAGCCCGAACATGCTCCTCGTGGTGCAGGCAGCGGTGATTGCGCTCGGCGCGATTCCCGTCTTCCTGCTCGCCCGCAAGCATCTCGCTTCCCCACGCGCTGGGCTCGGGTTTGCACTCGCCTACCTGCTCTACCCCGCAACCGGCTGGCTGACGCTGAACGAGTTTCATCCGGTCGCGCTCGCGACGCCCTTGCTGCTCTTCGCCTTCTGGTACCTGGACGAAGACCGCCTGCTCCCATTCGCGGTGTTCGCGCTCGCAGCGTCAGCCTGCAAGGAGGAAATCGCGCTCGTGGTCGCAGGCTTCGGCATCTGGTACGCCGTCGCGCACAGAAGTTGGGTAGCAGGATCGGCGATCGCGCTCGCCGGCTTCGCGTGGGCTGCGGTCGCGATAGGCGTGGTGATCCCGCACTACAACGCCGGTGCGGAGTCCGACTTCTACGGCCGCTACAACGAGGTGGGTGGATCGGCGAGCGGGATCCTCGAGACGACCTTCACGCATCCCCTGCGAATCGCCGAGGCGGCATTGAGCGGGCGAGACCTTCACTACCTGCTCGATCTCGTCGCGCCGCTCGCCGCGCTCTCCCTGCTGGCGCCGCTCGTGCTGGTGGCCGCGCTGCCCGAGCTCGCGATCAACCTCCTCTCGTCAACGACTACACAGACGTCGATCCACTTCCACTACACCGCGGGGCTGATTCCAGTGTTGATGATCGCTGCGATCTTCGGCGCGAAGCGACTCTCGCGCTGGACGCTTCCGATCGCGGCGGGCATCGTTCTTGCGGCGCTCATCGGTAACTACCGGCTCGGGCCGATCCCCGGTTGGCGTCACGTTCCAGGCGGACAAAAGTTTCAGGCGACCGCAGGGCGCGTGACCGCTCACGACCGCGTCGCGCAGCGAGCACTGCAGCTCATTCCGGGCGACGCCGTCGTCAGCGCGACCAACACGCTCGGCGCACACCTGTCCGCGCGCCGCCGCGTGCTGAGCTTCCCGTACCTCGAGGATTCCAAGTGGATCGCAGCCGACGAGACGCAACCGGGCTATGCAGATCGCTACGCGCCGATTCCGACCGCGACGCAACTGGCTGCTCTACGACGAAACCCGGAGTGGCAGCTCGTGTTCGAGGAGGACGGGATCCTCGTCTTCCGACGCGCGCCCGCCTAGCTTGACCAGGGCGAACACGAACAACGCGGCGACAATCAGATCGCGGATCAGCACGAGCCAGACGTAGCCGCCGAGCGCGAACACGTCGCTGTAGTGGAAGAACCAGACCTGCGCGAGGACGAGCGCTGCGGCCACCATTACCCAGACGGCGGGCTCGAGCAGCACCACGAACGGAACGAGCCAGACGAGGTACTGCGGCGAGAAGAAGCGCGTGAAGGCAAGGAATCCCGCGATTGCCGCGACGAAGGCGAGTGTGAGCCGCCTCGGTTCGTCGCGACCCCGTAGGTAGAGCCAGGCAACCGCCACGACGGCGAGAGCCTGCGCGATCGAGCTCACCACGGCCAGCGTCTCCGGCAACGAGCCGACGAGGTCATACGAGATCGCACGCCCGGTGCGATGCACGACTGTGGCGCTGTACAACCCCAGCCGGTCGGCGACGGCGAGGAGCGAGCCGCCAAGGCTCTCGACCTGCAGCGACCTAGCCGCCTGTGCGCGAAAGCTCTGCGCGAGACCGTGGGGCGCAAGCACCAGGAAGGGCAGGACGAAGAGAGCGGCCACTGCGGCGAAGACCGCGAGCGCTCGCAGCGCGAGCTCGCGTCCGCGAGTTCGCCAGACGAAGATCGCGGCCGGCGGGACGAGCACCACCGGATAGACCTTCGCGGCGAATGCGGCGCCGAGCAGCGCGAAGGCGGCCACATCCCGCCCGGCGAGCAGCAGCGCGAGAGCCGCGAGCGTGAGCAGCGCCGGCCACGCGTCGTACGTGTTGAGGGAGATCGGCCCGAGCGCCAGCGGCGACAGGGCGAAGATCAGCAAGGCGACCCAGAGGCGTGTCGTCGAAACACCGAGCCTGACGAGCAGCCACCCCAGCAGCAGAAGCGTGGCCACACCGCACAGCGCCATCAGGCACTTGAACATCGTCGTTGTAGTGCGAAGAGCCGAAAGCCGACGGCGGCAGGAACACGACAAGAGCCCCGGGCGGGTACTCCATGAAGAAGTCCCGATACGGAACGCGCCCGTCGAAGACGGCCGCCGCGAATCCCTGGTAGAGATGAACGTCGCGGAATCGCTCGGCGCGGAAGAGCCCTCCGTCCGGAACGGTGCAGGCAGCGAGATAGATCGGAATCGCAGCGGCCGCCGGCCGCAGCCAGGGCCTACGGGGTCGTGGTGGTGTCAGGGACCTGGGAGAAGCCGTCGGCGGCGTCGTTCCCGGAGTTCGTCGTCGTCGTCTGCGCCGGGTAGGCGCTAGGTGCGCTGTAGCTACCGCTCATGGCGTATTGCAGCTTGTGGGTGACCCAGACCGGCGAGGTCTTCGGTGATGGGAACTCCTTCGGGAACGGTGCGTAGGTAATCGCCTTCTCCATGAAGAGCTTCCAGATCGTCGCCGGGAACGTCGGCCCCGAGACTGCGATCCCGTGCACGGACGTCATCGGGATCTCCCCCTTCGGATATCCGAGCCAGATCGTCGCCTCGAGACCGGGGAAGAAGCCGCAGAACCAGGCGTCGGCGAAATTGTCGGTCGTCCCGGTCTTTCCGCCCGGCGTGCCGCCAAAGTACGCACCGACGCCGGTGCCGCCCGTCATGTTCTTCTCGAGAATCCCGACAACCTCAGCGGCAACCCAGTCCGGAACGGCGCGCTTGCGTTGCGGCACGCCCCAGCCGGCCTCCTTGTCGACCTTGCCGCCGGGCAGGATCACCTTGCGGATCGCCATCGGCTTCGAATAGACGCCGCCGGCCGCGAGGGTCGAGTACACGGACGCCATGTCCATCGGAGTCACGACGCGCGAGCCGAGGCCCATCGAAGGGACGTACGCGCCTTCGCTCGTGCGCAGGTCGGTGCGAACCCCGAGCCGGTAGGCGATGTCCGCGATGTTCTCGGGGCCGACGTCGAGCGACAGGCGCGCATAGACGCTGTTGTCCGAGCGCAGCGTTGCGTTCTCGATCGACGTCGGGCCGACGTAGGAGTGGTCGTAGGTCTCCGGGCACCATGCCGTCGGGGGGTCGGTGTCACAGGAGCCGGTCTCGGTCGGGTCGTATTTGAAGGGCGCGGAGAGGTAGGTCGTCGAAGGGCTGATGCCCTGGGAGATCGCGGTCGTCAACACGATCGTCTTGAACGTCGAGCCCGGCTGCCGGCGCGCGGACGACGCGAAGTTCACCTGGTTCTTGGGATTGCCCGGGCTCACCTCGGTCATCGCGCGAATCGCGCCGTTCCGCGGATTGATCGAGACGATCGCCGCCGCGGGGTCACTCGAGTACGGCAACGTGCGCTTGATCGCGTCGAGCGCGAACCGCTGCAGGCGACGATCGATCGTCGTATAGACCTTCAGGCCGCCGGAGCGAACCGTGTTCGCGCCGTACTGCCGCTGAAGCTCTTCGCGCACGTAGCTGAAGAAGTACGGCTCACGGATGCGCGTGTACAAGCGGCCCGCCTTGAGGCGGAGATTGCGCTTCGCAACGGCATTGGCGTACTGGCTGGACGTGATGTCCCCGTTCCCGAGCATCGCTCTGAGGACCTCGTCGCGACGGGCAATCGCTTGCGCGGGCCGCTGGAACGGGTCGAAGACGGACGGCGCCTGCGGCAATCCGGCGAGCAACGCCGCCTGATTCAACGTCAGCTTGCGTGCCGGCTTCGAGAAGTACGTCTGGGCGGCGGCTTCGATCCCGTAGGCGTGGTTGCCGTAATACACCTGGTTCATGTACGCGTTGAGGATCCACGTCTTCGACTTCTCGCGTGCGAGCTTGATCGCAAGACACGCCTCGGTGGTCTTGCGTCCCAACGTCTGCGACTTCTTCTTGATGTACAGGTTGCGAACGAGTTGCTGGGTGATCGTCGATCCCCCCTGCACGACCCTGCCCGCCTGAATGTCCGCGTAGAGCGCGCGCACGATCCCGAACCAGTCGAGTGCGCCGTGCTTGTAGAAGCGTCTGTCCTCGATCGCGATCGTCGCCTTTGGCGCCCAGGGGCTGATCTGAGCAAGACCCACGGGCTGCCGGTTCCGTTCCGCGGGAATCGACCCCAGCAACGATCCATCCGCCGCGAAGATGAACGAGTTCTGTCCGACCTCCACGGGGTTGAGCGTGTCGAGGCTGCAGCTGTTCATCCAGACGGCGGCGCCCGTGAAGCTCGACACGACCAGGAAGAGCACCGTCCCGATGAACACGCCACCCACGAGCTTCCCCAGTTTCTTCCGCCGGTTTCTGACCCGCCTACGACGCCGCTTCCTCAAGCGGTCGAGCAGGAACGTGTCCTGCTGCGAACGGCCTCCGCGAGGCGGCGGCATCAGGCGTACACGCCTTCTGCCCGCAGCACCTCGTAGGCGCGGAGGCGGAGCTCGCGCTCGAGCCGCTCGGCCGAGGGACGGTCGCTCGCCGGCGCCCGCACGGTGACGGTCGCGCTCTCGGCCACGTCGGCTACGAAGACTTCGCCGTCGCCGGCGATCGTCTGTAGACGGTCCACGACGGCACCGAGGTCTTGACCTAGTGGAACCTGGAGGTTGATCTCGGCGACTTTCTCTCGACTACGAATCGTGGAGTTGCGGATGGTATCCGAGGCCAGCTTTTCGTTCGGGATCACGAGCCGGTCGCCGGTCTCGGTCCGCACGAACGTGTAGATGAGCCCGATCTCCTCCACGGTTCCCTCGATGCTGTCGATCACGACGTCGTCCCCGAGCCGCAGCGGCTGGTTGAAGGCGATCAGCAGCCCCGCGACGAAGTTCCCGAGGGTCCGCTGGGACGCGAAGCCGACGACGATGCCGATCACCGCCGAGGAGGCAAGCAATCCGCCGGCCACCGCCCGCACCTGTGGGACCACGAGCAGAGCGGACAGGACGCCTACGAACATGATCGTCGTGGTGATGGCCCGGCGCAGGACGCGATAGCGCGTCATCGCTTCGGGCGGAAGGTCGCGGCGCGCGATGCGACGGTCGATCAAGCGCGCCGTCACCGTGGTGGCGACCAGGGCCACGACGACGACGATCAGTCGCTGCCAGGAATGCATGGCTCTCTATTCGACGGCGGTCCCGCCCTCCTCCGCGAGCCGCGACCAGGCAAACCCTTCCCCCTTGCGGCTGAACCGTCCCGCGCCGTGGAAGTGACTGACGATCGCGGGTGTCTCGCGGTCGGAAAGCTGACCCAGGACTTGCTTCCGCGTCGCCGCCGACAGCCCGGGGTCGTCGTCGCTGACGTAGACGAGATCCGGATCGGCGAGCTGGAGCTCATGCACCACCACGTCACCGAGGACGACGAGCTCTTCGCCTTCGGACTCGATGAACACGCTCGCGTGCCCAGGTGTATGGCCACGCGTCGGAACAAGACGCACGCCGGACACAACTTCGAGCTCGCCGTCGACGAGAACCACCAAGCCGGCGTCGCGCAAAGGCTCGACCCGGTCGGAAAGGTGTGGGCGTTGCGCGAGCGAGTCCTCGGACATGAAGTACGACCACTCGTCGCCGGACACGACGTAGCGGGCGTTGGGAAAAGATCCGTCCCAACCGACGTGGTCGACGTGAAGGTGGGTGTGCACGACGAGGTCCACGTCTTCGGGACTCGAGCCCGCACGCGTGAGCTCGGTCGGGAGCCACGCGCCGGCAGCCGGCATGAACGCCCGCGGCGTCGGCCCGAGACCGGTGTCGACGAGCACCGTCGTTCCGTCCCCGCGAATGAGAACGGCATTGATGGGTAGCCGCCACTCGTCGGAGCTGCTCAACGTTGGGAAGGCCTGCGCGATGGTCGCGAAGCTGCCTTCGGCATCAGTGAGAATCGAGACGTCGAGCCTGCCGACTCTCACAACGGCAACGGCTTCCGTCCGCCGAATCCCTCGTCGACTCGGTGCCAGTAGTGAATCTCGTCCTCCCCGAGCTTCCAGCAGAGCAGGACGACCTCGTCGCCGCGGTGCGCCGGAAAGTCGAGCAGTCCTTCCTCGAGCGACTTGACCTCCGCTCCAGCAGCCCTGATGCGCTCCGCGCACTCGGAGATCGCAGCCGCCTCGCGCTGGATCGTCTCGGCTGCCTCGTGCAGGTCGCTCGGGACCATGTCGCCGCCGTTTCCCGCAATGCGCATGACGAGCTCCGCTTGTTCAGCCTCCGCCGCGGTGAGATTCCGTCGATGCTGGACCATTCGCTCGACGATCGGCCGCAGCTCGACGAGGGCCTCGTTGGCCTCTGCAGGGGTGAAGGTGCGGGCCATTCGACAATATGATCATGCGGCCGTGCGCGCAGGTCAAAGACATGACCTGGACATCTACCTCTGGAGCCGCGCGGCGATCTGGATCGGGGCGATCTTCGCCTTCTTCTTCTTCGAGCCGAATCGGCATCCGAACGCAGATCGCTGGGACACGGCTCGCATGCACGACCTCGGTTACTTCACCGACATCTGGGCCCGCTGGGACAGCGACTTCTTCCTTCGGATCGCACAGAACGGCTACGACGACGCGTCCGCGGCCTTCCACCCGCTCTACCCGGCTCTGATCGCCGTGCTGGGGCGCGCCTTCTTCGGGCACTACATCCTGGCCGGCCTTGTGATCTCCCTGCTCTGCTGTCTCGGTTCGTTCGTCCTTCTGCACCGGCTTGCGGAAGAGCACCTGGGTAGTGCCGAAGGCGCAACGCGCAGCGTGCTCTACCTCGCCGTGTTTCCGATGACCCTCTTCCTTCAGGCCGTCTACAGCGAGTCGCTGTTCCTTCTCCTCGTCCTCGCGGCGTTCGCGCTGGCCGAGCGCGATCGCTTCGCAGGCGCGGGGGTCGTCGCCGGCCTCGCGATCCTGACCCGTGCGGCCGGGCTCGCGCTGCTGCCGGCGCTCGCGCTGCTGGCCTGGCGGCACCGTGACCGCCTTCGGGCTCTCGCCGGTGTTGCTTTGGCGCTGCCCGTGGCGGCCATCTATCCCCTCGTGCTGTGGCAACAGGTCGGCGACCCCTTTGCGTTCCGGGACGCGCAGGACCGCTGGCACCGACACCTCTCGTGGGCAGGCCCTTTCGGCGGGATCTGGGATGGTGTCGTCGCCGGGTGGCGTGGCCTGGAACAGTTCATCGTCGGACACGGCACGCACGTTCCGGATGCGAACCCCATGCACGCCGCGGCCGAGAACGTCCAGGCCCTGGCGTACCTCGTTCTCTTCCTCGCGCTCACCGTTGTGGCCTGGCGTCGGTTCGGTGCGCCCTACGGGCTCTTCGCCGTCTTCAGCCTCGCGATTCCCCTCAGCTATCCAAGCTCGCGTTGGCCCCTGCTCTCCCTACCTCGCTTCGGACTCGTCATCTTTCCGCTCTTCCTCGCGCTGGCGTCACTGACCGCGGCCAGGCCGCGCTTACACAACGCTGTCGTTGCCTGCGGCGCACTGTTCCTCGGCATCGCCGTAGTGCAGTGGGCGCTGTGGCAGTGGGTCGCATGAAGGCCGGCGACCTCGATGCGGTCACGCTCGATGCGCATGGAACACTCGTCAGGCTCGCCGATCCTGTTCCGGCACTGACGAGCGCCCTCTCGGAGCGTGGAGTCGAGCGGGCCCCCGAAGCGGTCCTGGCCGGCTTCCAAGCCGAGGTCGCCCACTACGCTCCGCGCGCAAGCGAGGGCCACGACGAGGAGAGCCTGGCGCGACTGCAGCGAGAGTGCGTCGGCGTCTTCCTCGAGGCGGTCGACGCGGACCTCGCTCCGGATGAATTCGGGCCGGCCTACATCGGCGCACTCCACTTCGACGTGCTCCCGGGAGTGGTGGAATCACTCGACCGGCTGCAGGCACTGGGCCTCGAGCTCGCAGTCGTGGCGAACTGGGACCTCAGCCTGCACCGGCTGCTCGACGAGGCGGAGCTTGCCCGATACTTCAAGGTGGTGGTGCATGCTGCGCGCAAGCCTGCACCCGCTGGCCTGCTGCGCGCACTCGGCGAGCTCGAGGTCGAGCCGATGCGCGCACTGCACATCGGTGACGACAACGCCGATCGAGACGCCGCCAACGCGGCCGGCATGCAGTTTGCGCCGGCACCGGTCCCTGCTGCCATCAGCGCAATCCGATGAGGGTGCCGCTCGCCCTCTGGAGTAGCTTCGTGCTCGCGTTCGCGACGCTGAACTACGGCGTCCGCTTCACCGAGGGCAAGCCGCCGAAGGACCTGCTCTACAAGTGGTCGACCGTCGTCGGCAACCTGGTGCAGTTCGCGATCATCGCGGCCATCGTCTACGGGATCGCCGGTCTCGCCGGCGATCGCCGGCAAGTGCTCGCGTTGCGCCGGCCGACCTCCTGGGCGACGGCGGCTCGGATCGGGGTCGGCATCGGGTTCGGGATCTTCGTCCTCTCGCTCATCCTCACCCCGCTCCTCGAGCCCGGGCGCGAGCAGGGTGTCACTCCCAACACGTGGCAGCCGGAGCACCTGGCGGCCTACATCGCGAACGGGCTCGTGATCGTAGTGGTCGCGCCGATCGTCGAGGAGCTCACGTTCCGAGGGCTTGGTTACTCACTGTTGGCCCGATACGGGCGCTGGACCGCGATCATCGGCACGGGCCTCGCCTTTGCGTTGGCGCACGGTCTCGTCAACGCGTTCCCGTTGCTCGCCGCGTTCGGTATCGGCCTCGCGTTTCTGCGCAGCCGCGTCGACAGCGTCTATCCGGGGATGATCGTCCACGGGCTCTTCAACGCAGTCGCGCTCACTGTTGCCGTTGCAGGCAAACCGCAGGCGGATATTCTCGGCGCGTGCGTTGCGGTCTGGCCTTTGCCATCTCCCTTCTGATTTTCGTCCCGGCCGCGGTGGGGGCGACACCCGCGGTCTCCATTCAGACAACAGCGGCGACCGGAGCGGCTCCCTTGCACGTCGCTTTCACGGCGACCGGCGACGCGGCCTCATACCGCTGGGACTTCGGCGACGGGATCTCCGCCGACGGGCGTACCACCGAGCACACGTACGCAGCGGGGCGCTGGACCGCGACCCTCACAGCCCGGTCAGCCGAAGGCGAGACGGCGACGCAGACAACGGTGATCACCGCGTATGGACTTACCCTTGCAGGGCCGAATCCCGCGAGGTACGGCCGCCGTGTTGTCTTTCGCGGCGGCGTCGTCCCGGCGGAACAGGGACTCCGTGTCACGCTCGCGGGGCCGCGTGGGAACCTGACCGGGGCAAAGACCGGCGCGAATGGTCGATACGCGATCTCTGCACGCATCACCGTTCCCGGCGAGTACGTCGCGACAAGCGAGCGCGGCGAGTCTGCACCGCTCGCACTGAGCATCGTCCCCAAGCTCGTCACCGGGCTCTCGGGCAGCGGGGCGCGCGGCAGTAGTTATTTCTTCACCGCGCGGCTCGTCCCCGCAAACGCCGGGATCGTGGCGGTGAGCATTACCCGTGGCCAGAACGTGCTCGTCGACCGCACCTTCACGGGCCGTGTGCGCATCAGGCTCGACACGAGGCGCCCGACCTCCTACCGGGTCCGCACGGAGGTGATGCCGAACGAGGGCTATGCCGGCACGGTTCGCGTGCTCCGCGCCAACGTCGTCCTGCCGCGATTGGCTCCCGGCACACGGGGCAGCTCAGTCTCACAACTGAGCGGCCAGCTGCGGCGTCTGCACTACGCGGCGCCGAGCGGGACGAGCTTCGACGGCCGCGTGCTCGACGCTGTCTATGCCTTCCAGAAGGTGCACGGCCTGGCACGCACCGGGATCGTCGACGCTCGCTTCTGGCGCGCCCTCTCGAATCCCCGCGTCCCGGTTCCCCGGTTCGCGCAACCGGCCTCGCACATCGAGGTGAGCAAGGGTCTGCAGGTCCTCTACGTCGTCAAGAACTCGCGAATCGCTCTGATCGTGCCGATCTCGACCGCGGGCGTCGCCGGCGCGTTCACGCCGGTGGGGCGGTTCGCTGTGTACCGCAAGGTAGGCGGGTTCGACCCCAGCCCGCTCGGAACCCTCTATGACCCGCTGTACTTCACGGGTGGTTATGCGATCCACGGCAACCCGTCCGTCCCGCCGTACCCGGCCAGCCACGGCTGCGTGCGCATCCCGATGTGGGTGGCGCCGCTCCTGTATCGGACCATTCCGTACGGCGAGACGGTCTACGTGTACTAGCGTCGCTGCATTCGTCGTGCTGCTCGTCGCGGGTTGCGGGAGCACACCCCGCGATGTCCCATACACCGATCTCACGCGGCAGGCGGGACCACTCGAGTTCACACGCATCACACGCGACGTCTTTCGCGACCGCGCCAGCTTGCTGAACGTCATCGAGCGGAACAACCCGGGACGCTCGATCTCTCTGCCGCGCATCGACTTCGCGCGGCGGGAGGTCTACCTAGTTGCGGCCGGGCCGCGTTCGAGCACCGGCTACGAGCTGGAGATCGTGCGCGTCCAGGACAAGGGCGACCAGGTCGTCGTCGTGGTTCACGAGCGGACGCCGACGCTCGGCGACCCGGTGCAGGCCCGCGTCACGTATCCATTTCGGTTGATCACGCTTCCGCGCAGCACCGAGCCGGTCAAGCTGAAGTGGCCGGGGCGGCCGTGAGCGGTTAGTCCTCTTCGGGCTCGATCGCGAACTCGTCGGGCGTGACTTCTTCGAGGAACCGCTTGAACTCCGAGACCCTCGACTCGATTTCTTCTTCGGTCACCTCTTCGCCTTCGAACTCGATCGCGGACTCCTCGATCACGTCGTCGGCTGCGAAGATCGGTGCCTCGGCGCGGATGGCGAGAGCGATCGCATCGGACGGGCGCGAGTCCACTTCGATCTCGGAGCCGTCGAGCTGAACGGTGATCTGCGCATAGAACGTGTTCTCCCGCAGCTCGGTGACGGTGATACGCGTCACCTGGGCGCCGAGCTGGTCGAGCATGTCGGTCACGAGATCGTGCGTCATCGGCCGCGGCGTCGATGCACTCTGGAGCTTCATGAGGATCGCGGCGGCCTCTGGGTGGCCGATCCAGATCGGGAGGAACTTGTTTCCCTCGGCAGTCTTGAGCAACACGATCGGCTGCTTGCCGACGAGATCGAAGCTGACCCCGTAGATCTGCATCTCCTGCATGGCCTCGCTCTGATGGTAGCTCAGGGGTCTTGCGGCGAAACCTCCGCAAGGGGCACCACGATCGTCTCGCCGCTCTCGGGATCCTCGAGCTCCACGCGCCGGTTGGGCACGCTCATGGGCTCGAGCCCACGGAGTACGTAGGCACGACCCTGGTAGGTGACGAGGTCTCCGATCTCCATAGCCGCAGCAAACAACAGACGCCGCTACCGGCATCGGCAGTCCCTCCGCGCTACGCCATCCCTTACTCGGAGTGTTCTTTCAAACGCCACTCGGCTACGTCGCGAATGCTGACGATGCCGACCGCACGTTCGCCGGCGACCACCGGAATGTGGCGAAAGCCGCGGTCGACCATCGTCTGCCCCGCTTCCTCGACCGACGCGTCCTCGGTCATGGTCACGGGATCCGGTGTCATCCATTCGCGCACGCGGCCCTCGCTCGGGTGAACCCGGCCGGCGACTGCGCGCATCAGATCGCGCTCCGTGAAGATCCCGATCATCCGGCCGAAATCGGACACGACCACAGCGCCGACTCCATGGTCGGTCATCTTCTGAGCCGCCTCGCCGATGGTGTCCTCCGGGGCGACCGAGAGCACGTCCGTCGTCATCACGTCGGCGAGCGTTGCCATGCGGCCGAGCATAGGCGACACGGCATCGTGGTGCGAATGCCGCATCGCTACAATCCAGCCCCTCGCGGGCGATTAGCTCAGTTGGTTAGAGCGCCGCTCTGATAAGGCGGAGGTCCGTGGTTCGAATCCACGATCGCCCATCAACCGCCGAGAGTCCGGCCGCTGCGCGGCCATGATGACTTTCGGCGGGTTCCTGCTTACCGAGACAGCTCGTGCCGCGCTCGCGCATGTCGAGCGCGGCTACAAACTGGCGGCGAAGGTCCTGAAGTCACCAGTCTCGACAGAAGTTGCGGGGAAGCAGTCACTGTGGTTCTTGCTCAACCAGCCGCCGTCGGAGTTTGGCGCGGCTCGTTAGTGAAGGACGGTCGTGCGGTGGAGGTAATCCTCGATCGCGAGAAGGAACGTGCCGTCCTCGGCGAGCTCTTTCAGCGTGCCCTTGGTCTCGTCGTCGAGCTCCTCGTCATGTGCAAGTTCGGTCAGGAAGTTGTTCATCCGGCCGTCTCGCGACATCGCGGCCATGCGGAGGAAGATCCGCTTCGCCTCGTCGTCTTGTGAGATCGCCTCGAGGGATTCGATGTCGTTCAGCCACAGTCCGAGCATGACACCCGTGCAACGACCGCAGCATCGAACGGGATACGGCTATTTCGAGACTTTCTCCAGAGCTTCGACCAGCTCTTCCAGCTCGGTCTCGTCGGCGAAGGAGATTTCGAGACGATTCGAGACGATTCTGGTCGAGAAACCGGTGATTCGGTCGGCGGCCGTCTTGGCGCGTGCCACGAGCGCGGGATCGAGCCTCGTAGTCTGACGTCGTTGCTTCGTCTTGGCGCCGGCCCAGCGGGCCGCCCGCTCCGCAGCCCTGACGGACATCCCCTTCTGGACGATCTTCCGCGCCAGCGCACGACGGCCCTCGTGGTCCGGCACGGCCAGCACGGCGCGAGCATGACCCTCTGTGAGTTGACCGCGCTCGACCATCTTGATCACGTCCTCGGGAAGCTCGAGCAGCCGCACGCGATTCGACACCGCCGGCTTCGACCTGCCGACACGCTCGGCGAGTTCGCCCAGCGACAGCCCGAACTCGTCGAGCACAACCGCGAACGCACGCGCCTCTTCGATGGGAGAAAGATCTTCGCGCGCGACGTTCTCGACGAGACCGAGCAGCAGCGTGTCGCGGTCGTCGGCCTCGCGCACCACCGCAGGCACGGTCTTCAGCTTGGCATCGCGTGCCGCACGCCAGCGACGCTCGCCGGCAATCAGCTCGTAGCCGCCGGCCACGCGCGGACGCACGAGCACCGGCTGCACGACGCCCTGCGCGCGCACCGAATCGGTCAGCCCAGCGCCGGCTTCCGAGTCGAACCGCCGGCGCGGCTGCCTCGGGTTCGGATGGATCGCGTCGACGGGAAGCTCGGCAAGCTCCGTCGCAGTCGCTCCACCGAGGAGCACTTCCAGGCCCCGGCCGAGGCCTCTGCGTTCAGGCACGCTCGACAAGCTCCATCGCCACCTTCCAGTAGGCGTCCGCGCCGCGCGAACGGCGGTCGTACGCGATTGCGGGCAAACCGTGGCTTGGCGCTTCCGCGAGACGCACCGAGCGTGGAACCGTCTGCGTGAACACGAGCTCACCGAAGTGCTTGCGCACCTCGGCCTCGACGTCCGCGGAAAGACGCGTGCGTCCATCCACCATCGTGAGGAGAACACCTCCGACGGCGAGCCTCGGATTCAGCCGTGCCTTCACCAGGTTGATCGACTGCACGAGCTGCGACAGGCCCTCGAGCGCGTAGTACTCGGCCTGCACCGGAATCAGCACACGATCCGCAGCGGCGAGCGCGTTCACCGTCAACGGGCCGAAGGAGGGCGGGCAGTCGAGAAAGACGAAGGAGTAGTCCTCCGTGCCGGCCGCGAGTGCCTGACGGAGGTACGTCTCCCCGTCGCTGTGCTGAGTCAGCTCCACCGTCGCGCCGGCGAGGTCGGTCTTCGCGGGAATCAGGTGCAGGTTGGGAAACTTCGTCGGCTTCGCGAGCTCGCGGAGCGGCGCGCCGTCGAGGAGGTCGTAGGTCGATGTCCCGTTCGCGCGCTCGCCGAGGCCCGACGTGGCATTGGCCTGTGGGTCGAGGTCGATGACGAGAGCAGGCTCACCCGCCTCCGCGAGGCAGGCGGCGAGGTTGATCGCGGTCGTCGTCTTGCCGACGCCGCCCTTCTGGTTCGCTACCGCATAGACCTTCGCCACGTAGCCAGAGTACTCAGGCCAACGGACGCTTACTGGCCACCCCGGTTCGGCGTGGAAAGCCTTCCGGAGTGGGCCGAACCTTGCGCAAGACCAGGAGCCCGTCCCTCGATTCCGCAAGTTCCCCGCCGACCTGTTCGGCCACGCGCGCAACACGCTCCGTGTCCACGCTCGGCCCGACCCAGAGCACTACCACGCCTCCCTCGCGCACGAGCGGCAGGCACCACTCGGCCGCCGTCGGCGGCTTCGCGAGCGCCTTGGCGACGGCCACTCCGTAGACGTCCGCCTCCTGCTCCTCTGCCCGACCCTGAACGACCTGGACATTCGGCTGCGCCCACTCGCGCAGAAAGTCGCACTTGCGGCCGATCGCTTCGAGCAGCGTCACCTCCCGGTCGGGGAGGGAGACCGCGAGCGGAATTCCCGGCGCGCCTCCACCGGAGCCCACGTCGACGATCGGCCCCTCGTACTCCGATACGACCTCGACGCCGCGCAGCGAGTCTTCCAGCAACATCCGCCGCGCCTCGGCGAGGTCGCTGATCCCGGTCAAACCCGGCGTCGCGACAAGAGCCTTCAACCAGTCTTCAAGCAACGGGATGAACAACGACGTAACGGTTGGGCTCCGTGCCCTCGCTCGTCGTCTCGACCCCGTCGAGCTCCTTCAACCTCAGATGAACGATCTTGCGCTCGACGGCTGTCATCGGCTCGAGCTCGACGGGCTCGCGATCCGACAGTGCACGGTCGGCGGAACGCAAGGCCAGCGCTTCCAATGCGACGCGGCGACGCTCGCGGTAGCCCGCCGCGTCGACGACGACTTCCTTTCGGTCATCCGGATGGCGGCGCCACATCACCGCATTCGCGAGGTACTGGACAGCGTCGATCGTCTGCCCGTGCCGGCCGATCAACATGCCGAGGTCGGAGCCAACGCAGGCGACCGTGATTTGCTCGTCAGACTCCTCGACGTCGATTCGCCCGGTGACGCCGATCCCGTCCACGATCCGCGTGACGAGAGCGCGTGCTTCCGCAGCGAGCTCGGACTCGTCCACAGCGTCGGCCGCCACCGTGTCGGTGGAAACGGTCGCGACCACCTTCGCGGGCGCGAAACCGACGCCGAGCAGACCTCGCTCGCCCTCGGTCACGACCTGGAAGTGCACGGCGGCCTTGTCGAGTCCCGGGTGCTGTTTCTCGAGCTCTCGCAGCGCTGCCCATTTGGCCTCGCCGACCGTCTCGCCGGTCGCCTCGACCGAGATCTCCTGCGTTGCCACGGCTAGCGGCGCGCTTTCTTCTTCCGCTTCACGCGACGAGGCGGGCCGTTACTCGGCTTCGCCGCGGGAGGCTCCTCGGGCTCCTCGGCGACAGCAGCCTGCGCCGCCTCCTTCGGTGGGGTGCGCGACGAACGCTTCGGCCCGGAAGGCGTAGCGGCCGACGGCGCGCCGACCTTCGGGATCAGCCGGCGGGTGATCAGTCCCTGCCCGACGGTCCAGAGGTTCGTCGTCATCCAGTAGAGAACGAGGCCGGTCGGGAAGCGGACGATGAACGGGATGAAGACGAACGGCAAGATCATCATCAGGTAGCGCTGCGACTTCTGCATCGTCCCGGACATGAAGTACGTCGACGCCACCTGGCTGAGCACGTAGATCGCGAGCAGGATGTAGCCCGACCAGTGGCTGTTCGCGTGTTTGGTGATGTCGGGAACGAAGTGCAGCCACGAGAAGTCGCCGCGGTCGATTGCCGCCTGACCGCCCGGCGGATTCTTCGCAAAGGCGCGCAGCGTGTAGAAGAGCCCGATGAAGATCGGCAGCTGTGCGAGGAGCGGCAGGCACGACGCGGCCGGGTTGATGTTGTTCTCCTTGTAGAACTTCATCAGCTCTTCGTTGAGCTTTGTTCGGTCGCCCTTGTACTTGCGCTGGATCTCCTTCATCTGCGGCGCATGCGCCTGCATGTTCTGCATCGAGTGGATCTGCTTCACCGTCAGCGGGACGAGCAGCATCCGCACGATGATCGTTAGCCCGACAATGGCCCACGCCCACGGCAGACCGACCGAATGGAGCGCGTTGAGGATGTGCCGGAGCAGGTCCTCGAGCGGTGTGAGGATGCTGGCGACGATCACCGGAAGACCTTCTGGTCGCGCGCGTAGTCAACGCCCCCGCGGCTCCACGGATTGCAACGCAGCAGGCGCCAGCCCGCGAGCAACGTCCCCTTGAAGAGGCCGAACTCCTTGTACGCATCGATTGCGTACTGAGAGCAGGACGGGTGGTACTTGCACTGCCCGACACCCAGGAACGGGCGCAGCGTGAAGCGATAAGCCCACACTGCTGCGACGCCCACATACCTCACGCTGCGGCCTTCGTCAGCACTTCGTCGACCCGTTCGGCGAGCCATTCGAAGCCGTTCGCCGTCACCGCCTCCGGGAGCCCGGGCTTGGCGATCAACACGTAGTCGCGGCCGGCAGGGACCCGTTCCAGGCGCTCGCGCCAGACCTCGCGCAGCTGCCGCTTGATCCGGTTGCGGGCCACGGCGTTCCCGGCGGCACGTGGGACAGCCAGACCGAGCCTCGGCTCGCCGGGCTCCTCTTCGCGCTCGAACCAGTAGAGGACCAGGAACCTGGTCGAAGTCGACCGTCCCTGGCGGTAGACAGCATCGAAGTCTCGCGAACGAGACAGGCGGTTCCGGCGTTGCACAGCGGTGCTTGCTTTACGCGGAGAGACGCTTCCGGCCCTTGGCGCGGCGGCGCTTCAAAATCGCGCGACCCGCACGCGTCGCCATGCGCGCACGAAAACCGTGCTTGCGCTTGCGCCGGCGCACGTTGGGCTGGTAGGTCCGTTTCACGAGGTCGAAGAAGGAGGAAAGTGCTCCAATCAGGAGCCGTGGCGGGCCAGTATAGAGGAGCAGTGGTACACAGGGTTATCCACAGTGGCGCGTGTGCGAAGTGCCTCTAAATGTGACCAACCGTCAGAGTTGCTCCACAGGTGTGGAGAGTAATGTGGAGTCGCAGAAACCCCTGCAAATCTGCCTGATTTCATCAACAGTTTCCACCGTTGAATGCGCAGAAGCACGCTGCTATGCTCGCGCTCCCCGAGCCGAAGAGGAGAGTGGTACCGCGGCGTGGATCGCCCAATTGAGCTGACTGCGGAGAGCCTGTGGAACGAAGTAGCCGGTCGGCTCAAAGGGGCCCTCAACGAAACCACGTATCGCACGTGGTTCGCGGAGGCGGAGGGAACAGAGCTTTCCGATGACGCCTTCGTTCTAGGCGTTCCCAACGACTTCACGCGCGAGTGGATCGAAGGACATTTCCTCGGCCTGATCGGCGCGGCCGTCCGCGACGTCACCGGCCAGGAGCGCCGCGTTGCCCTGTCCGTGACGGAGCGGATTCCGGCAGCGACTCCGGCGCCGGCCGAGGCGCCAAAGGGCCGTTCCGGCGGTGCTGCCGACTCCGGGATGAACCCGAAGTACACGTTCGACCTCTTCGTGATCGGATCGTCCAACCGTTTTGCGCACGCGGCCGCTTTGGCCGTCGCGGAAGCGCCGGCCCAGGCCTACAACCCGCTCTTCATCTACGGCGGGACAGGGCTGGGGAAGACCCACCTGATGCAGGCGATCGCGCAATACGTCGCGGAGCACTCGGGCGACCTTTCGGTCCGCTACGTCACCAGCGAGACCTTCATGAACGACTTCATCAACTCGCTGCGCGACAAGCGGATCGAGGGGTTCAAGCAGCGCTACCGGACCTATGACCTGTTGCTCGTCGACGACGTGCAGTTCTTCGAGCACAAGGAGCGGATCCAGGAGGAGTTCTTCCACACGTTCAACTCTCTGTACGAGGCGGGCTCCCAGATCGTGATGTCCTCGGACCGGCCGCCACGTGACATTGCGACACTGGAGGAGCGGCTGCGCTCACGGTTCGAGTGGGGTCTGATCACCGACGTCCAGCCGCCCGACCTCGAGACGCGAATCGCGATCCTGCGCAAGAAAGTCAAGACCGACGGGATCCATGTCCCGGACCCGCAGGTCCTGTCCTTCATCGCTTCACGGATCTCGACCAACATCAGGGAGCTCGAGGGTGCGCTGACCAGGGTGGTCGCGTTCTCTTCCCTCACCGGGCGCGCCCTCTCGGTGGAGCTCGCTGAAGACGTGCTCAAGGACGTCTTCCCCCAGGGCGAAGCGGCCGAGGTCTCGATCCAACGGATCCAGGAGCTCGTCTCCGAGCGTTTCCAGTTGACGCTCGAGGAGCTCTGCGGCGAGAAGCGCTCCCAGAACATCGTCTACCCCCGTCAGGTCGCGATGTACCTCTCGCGCGAGCTCACCGACTCGTCACTACCCAAGATCGGCAAGGAATTCGGGGGCCGCGACCACACGACCGTCATCCACGCGACGTCCAAGATCGCCCGTCTCATCCGTGAGGACAGATCTGTCTACAACCTTGTGCAGGAACTGACCGCACGTGTGAAACAGGTCCGCTGACGCTCGGTGCCTGTTGAGAACCCCGATCTGTCCACCATCTGCGTCCCCTGCAAGAATGGCTCTACGAGAGGCGCGGAGGGGTTCCTCCCCCGTCCTAACACCCCTTATTACTACAAGAGGTTTTAAATGATTGAAACCAACACCATAGTAGGGACGGGGATGAAAATCGTTACTCAACGCGACGAGCTCGCGCAGAAGCTCGGTGTCGTCGCTCGTGCGGTCTCGACGCGAGCAAGCGTCCAGATCCTCTCGGGTGTCTTGCTGCGTGCGGAAGGAGGCCGGCTACATCTTGCGGCGACCGACATGGAGCTGTCGCTGCGCTCGTCGCTCGAAGCGCAAGTCGAAGGAGAGGGGTCGGTCGTCGTGCCGGGGCGGCTGCTGGTCGATCTCGTACGGCTTTTGCCGGACAACGAGGTGACGATCGAATACCGCGCCGAAGAGAACGTCGTCCACGTGACGTCAGGCCCTTCCACATCGACGCTCCACACCTACGCCGCCGACGACTTTCCGCGGCTACCCGACCTCGACGCCGTCGGGACATTCACCGTCGACCGCGAGTCCCTGCTCGACACCGTGTCGCGTGTCGCACGCTCGGCATCGCGTGACGAGTCGCGCCCGGTGCTGACCGGAATCCTCGTTCGTTTCGAGGCCGGCAAGCTCGTGATGGCCGCGACGGACTCCTACCGGCTGTCCGTGAAGGAGACCGAGTTGAGCGGAGAGGTGCCCGAGCTCGAGGCGATCATTCCCGCACGCGCGCTCGGCGAGCTTTCCCGGATCGCGCAGGCCGGTGACAGCGTCGAGCTCGGCGTGCACGAGAACCAGGTGGTTTTCGCTGCGGACGACGTCTGGCTGACGACGCGCCGCATCGACGGGCAGTTCCCGAACTACAAGCAGCTGCTTCCGGAGGCCTTCGAGCATGACGTGACGCTGCCGCGCAACGAGCTGCTCGACGTCGTGCGCCGCGTCGGCGTGATGGTGCAGCGCACGTCGCCCATTCAGCTGCGCTTCGCCGAAGGTGAGCTCACGGTATTTGCCCGCACGCAGGACGTCGGTGAGGCCAAGGAATCGCTTCCCGTGCAGTTCGCCGGCGACCCGCTCGAAATCGGGTTCAACGCCGAGTTTCTGCGCGAAGGAATCGAGACGATGGCCGAGGACGAGATCCGTCTCCGCCTGATCTCACCGCTGCGACCCGCTGTCATCGAAGGCGGCGCCGACGACCCGACGTACCTGATCATGCCCATCAGGCTGCCTGGCTGATCCGTCAGAGCGACAAGGTTGGCGGCGAAAGTGAAGGGGTGTTCGCAAGGCAAACGGGCGCACGGGCAAAGCCCGCACGCCCTCTATGGTCGGCGTCGCAACGCGACGCCTTAGTGATCGTCTCCACGGTCTCCCTGCGGAACATCAGGTCGTACTCGCGACTCGACCTCGAGCTCGAGCCCGGCCTCGTGCTCGTAGTCGGTGCCAACGGCGCAGGGAAGACGAACCTGCTCGAATCGCTCCACGTCGGCACGCAAGGTTTCTCGCCACGCACACGTGCTGATGCCCAGCTCGTTCGCTTTGGCGAGCAAGCGGGACGAATCGCGCTGCGCGGCTCGCGCGGCGACAGCAAGGTCGAGCTCGAGGTGACGCTCGAACTGGGCGAAGGGAAACGCGCCAAGTTGAACGGCGCCGCTCTGCGTGCAGCAGAGCAACTGCGCCTGGAAGTTGCGACGCTCGTGTTCACTCCGGACCGGCTCGCGGTCGTGAAAGGCGGACCCGCAGTGCGCCGAGCGTACTTCGACCGCGTGCTCGGCAGGCTTGCGCCGGCGCGCGCGACTCTTGCGATCGAGTACGCCGCAGCGGTCGCACAACGCAACGCAGCCCTGCGCCGTGCAGCCGGCGGGTACTCGTCGCGTGATGCGGTCGCTCCCTGGACGGAACAGGTTGCGACACTCGGGAGCAAGCTCGTCGAGTCGCGAACTGAGGTCGTCGCGTGGCTGGCGCCTGGTTTCGCCGAGCGCGCAGAGGAGCTCGGCCTCCCCGCTGCACGCATGACGTACGAAGGCGACCCGCCGTCGGTCGAGTCGCTGGAGGCACGCCTCGATCGTGATCTCGAGCGAGGCTCGACGAGCCTCGGCCCGCATCTCCACGACGTTCTCCTCACCAGCGGCACACGCGATCTGCGCAACTTCGGGTCGCAGGGTGAACAGCGTCTGACCGTGCTTGCGCTGTTGCTCGCCGAGGCCGAGCTCATTGCCGAGCGCCGCGGTTTCGCACCTCTGCTCCTGCTCGACGACGTTCTCTCGGAACTCGACCCGAACCGGCGCCGTGTGCTCGCCGAGCGAGTGCTCGGAACCGGCCAGACGTTGATCACCGCGACGGAGGCATCTTCTCTTCCGGTCGACCCGGCACAGCTCCTGGAGGTCTCTCCGGGCGTCGTGAGGGCGGCCTGATGGATCGCGTCGGAGGCGACATCGCCCGCGAGCTCGGCCGCTTCGGGCCCGCGTCGGGTATGGCGCCCGTCGTCGAGGCATGGTCCTCGGCCGTCGGTCCGGAGATCGCCCGCAATGCCTGGCCGGCACGACTTGGACGAGACGGAACGCTGTTCGTCCACACCCAGGATTCGATCTGGGCGTTCGAGCTGACGACGCGCGCGGAGGAGATTCGCTCGCGTCTCGGCAAGGCTGCTCCGCGCAAGCTGGCGTTCGCACCCGGCCCTCTCCCGGAGCCCCCGATCGAGTCTCTCGAGCAGGTCCGCGAGCCGCCTCCGAAGCCGACGGCGGAACACGTTGCGAAAGCCGAGTCACTCACGCGAGTGATTCGTGACGAAGAGCTCCGCAAAGTGGTCGCCAAAGCCGCAGCGGCAAGCCTTTCTCGCGACGATAACGACCGCTCGTTTTGCTAGAATTCAGCACGCCCGCAAGTAGCGAATTTGCAGGGCTTTTTTCATGACTGAAGCCACTTATACCGCCAAGGACATCACCGTGCTCGAAGGCCTCGAGCCGGTACGCCTGCGACCGGGCATGTACATCGGCTCGACGGGGCCTCGCGGCCTCCACCATCTGGTCTACGAAGTGGTCGACAACAGCGTCGACGAGGCCCTGGCGGGCCGCAACGACAGGATCGAGGTAACCCTCCATCCAGACAACTCGGTGACGGTCAAGGACTATGGCTCGGGCATCCCCGTCGACCAGATGGAGGAGCAGGGAACCTCGGCTCTCACCGTCGTCCTGACGAAGCTCCACGCCGGCGGGAAGTTCGGTGCGGACGGTTCGCCCTACAAGGTCTCGGGCGGCCTCCACGGCGTCGGCGTCTCCGTCGTGAACGCTCTCTCCGAATGGCTGGTCGCGGAAGTGCGGCGTGATGAGAAGGTCTATCGCCAGGAATTCACCCGGGGCGTGCCGAACGCGGACCTCGCAGTAGTCGGTAAGGCCGAGAAAGGCGACACGGGCACGACGATCTCGTTCCTGCCCGACGCCGAGATCTTCGAGGAGCTGGACCTGTCCGCGGAGACGCTGCAGCAGCGCCTGCGCGAGACGGCTTTCCTCACGCGCGGGCTGCGGATCGTCCTGAAGGACGAGCGCGCCGGCGGCGAGGAGGTCGAGTTCCACTACGAGGGCGGTATCAGGGACTTCGTCGCGCATGTCAACGGCGCGAAGGACTCGATCCACAAGAGCATCGCGTATTTCGAAGGCGAGAACGAGCAGGGCAAGGTCGAGGTCGCGATGCAGTGGAACGCGTCGTACCAGGAGTCGGTCTACACCTTCGCCAACAACATCAACACGCACGAGGGCGGTTCGCACCTCTCCGGCTTCAACGCGGCACTCACGCGCACGCTGAACAAGGTGGCGCGCGACATGGGCCTGCTCAAGGAGAAGGAGGACAATCTCGAAGGCGAGGACGTGCGCGAGGGTCTGGCGGCGGTGGTGTCGGTGAAGCTGCAGGATCCGCAGTTCGAGGGTCAGACGAAGACGAAGCTCGGCAACCCGTGGGTCAAGGGCTTCGTCGAGTCGAGCGTCAACTCGAAGCTGTCCGAGTTCCTGGAGGAGAACCCGACCGACGCCAAGCAGATCATCCAGAAGGCGATCTCTGCGGCGCGAGCGCGTCAGGCGGCGCGCAAGGCGCGCGACCTCACACGCCGCAAGGGTGCATTTGGCGGCGAGATCGCGAAGAAGTTCGCCGATTGCCAGGTCCGCGACCCGGAGCTGGCCGAGATGTTCATCGTCGAGGGCAACTCCGCAGGCGGCGCCGCCAAGGATGCGCGCGACAAGTCGAACCAGGCGATCCTGCCCCTGCGTGGCAAGATCATCAACTCCGAGAAGAACCGGATCGACAAGGTGCTCTCGAACTCCGAGGTGCAGTTGCTCGTCCAGGTGATCGGCACCGGCATCGGCGAGGAGTTCGACATTGCGAAGCTGCGCTACCACCGCGTCGTCGTCATGACAGACGCCGACGTCGACGGTGCTCACATCCGGACGCTCGTGCTCACGTTCCTGTATCGCCACATGCCGGAGTTGTTCGAGCGCGGCCATGTGTACATCGCGGTGCCGCCGCTCTATCTCGCACGTCTCGGCACCCAGCACAACTATCTGGAAAAGGAATCGCAGCTCGAGGAGCTGCTCGTGCGGGAGAAGTTCGGCGATCTCGAAATTCAGGCGCGCGGCGGTGCAGAGGTGAAGCTGACCCAGGCGCGGTACGCGCGGTTTGCACGCACCCTGAACGAGTACCAGGGCTGGGCCGCTCGCCTGCGTGCGGACTTCGGCCCGCAGGCTGCGGACTTCGTCCTCTCACACCGGCTGGTCGAAAGCGACGCATCCACGCCTGCAGAAGCGGTGACCGCGATCGACGCAGCAGCGGCAAACGGTTACACCCTGGCGCCGGAAGCAAGCGCGGAGTCGCTGTTGATCCGGGTCATCGAGGTCGAGACGAGCGCAATGCAGAACATCGTGGTGCCGGCAGAGCTGTTCGCATCACCTATCTACGACCGGGTGCGGAAGACCTATGCCCGGCTGGCGGAGATCGTGGGCGGGCTGCCACCGTTCTCGTTGAAGCTCGGGAAGAACAGCCATGAGGCGCTCACCTTCGAAGATCTTCGAGACGGCGCGATCACGCTGGCGAAGAGCGGGATCCAGATCACGCGCTTCAAGGGGCTGAGCGAGATGAACGCGACCGAGCTCTGGTCGACGACGATGGACCCCGCTCGGCGCATGCTGATCCGCGTCGATGTCGAGGACGCGGCTGCGGCCGACCTCTGGTTCTCACGGTTGATGGGCGACGAGGTCGAGCCGCGCCGGCTCTTCATCGAGCAGAACGCCCTGGAAGTGCGCAACCTCGATGTCTGATCTAACGAACGAACCACTCGGCGCCGGTCGGGTAGAGACGCGGGAGCTCGACCAGGAAGTCCGCACGAGCTTCCTCGATTACGCGATGAGCGTGATCGTCAGTCGTGCGTTGCCCGACGTGCGCGACGGGCTCAAGCCCGTGCACCGGCGGGTGCTCTACGCGATGCACGAAGCCGGCCTGCAGCCGAACCGGCCCACGCGGAAGTCCGCTCGTGTCGTTGGCGACGTCATGGGCAACTACCACCCCCACGGCGACTCGGCGATCTACGACGCGCTCGTTCGGCTAGCGCAGCCCTTCTCGCTGCGCTATCCGCTCATCGACGGCCAGGGTTACTTCGGTTCCGTCGACGGCGATCCCGCGGGGGCGATGCGCTACACGGAATGCCGCCTTTCGCGCATGGCGACCGAGCTGCTTCGTGACATCGACGCGGACACGGTCGACTTCGAGCCGAACTACGACGAGTCGCGGCGGCAGCCGACCGTTCTTCCGGCCCGCTTCCCGAACCTGCTGGTCAATGGTTCCTCGGGCATCGCCGTCGGCATGGCGACCAACATCCCACCGCACAATCTCGGCGAGGTCGTCGATGCGATCACGGCGATGATCGAGGACCCGGCGATCGACGTCGAGCGGCTTTCGCAGCACATCAAGGGCCCGGACTTTCCGACCGGCGGCTCGATCGTCGGCCGCGGCGGCATCCGCGACGCGTATCGCTCCGGCCGCGGTCGCATCTACGTGCGCGGGCGCGCTCATATCGAACAGCTGCGGGGCGGCAAGAGCGCGATCATCATCACCGAGTTGCCGTACGGCGTCCGCAAGGCCGGCGAAGGCGGTGTGATCGAGAAGATCGCCGACCTCGTCAAGGCTGGGACGCTGACCGAGGTGCCGATGTCGGACGACGCGCTGCAGGACCACTCCGACAAGGAAGGCATGCGCATCTACGTCGAGCTCAAGCGCGAGGCCGTCCCGCAGGTCGCACTCAACAAGATCTTCAAGCTGACCCCGCTCCAGACGACGTTCGGCTACAACGCGGTCGCTCTCGTCGACGGTGTCCCGAAGACGCTTTCGCTGCTCGAGCTGATCCGGCACTACCTCGAGTACCAGCGCGAGGTCGTCACCCGGCGGTCGAAGTACGAGCTGCGCCAGGCCGAAAAGCGGGCACACGTTCTCGAGGGCTACCTCAAGGCGCTCGACTCACTCGACGCGGTCATCGCGCTCATCCGCGCCGCCGCCGACACGGACTCCGCGCGCACGGGGCTGATGCGCGAGTTCGACCTCTCCGAGATCCAGGCTCAGGCGATCCTCGACCTGCGTCTTTCTCGACTCACGAAGCTTGCGCGTGAAGAGATCCAGGCCGAGTTCAACGACCTGCAGGAGCGCATCGCAGAGCTCCGGACGATCCTCGGCGATCCCGCGCGGATCGACGGCGTGATCAAGGAGGAGCTGCTCGAGCTCAAGGAGATCTACGGCAAGTCCGACGATCGGCGCACCGAGATCGTTCAGGCCGAAGACGAGCTCGAGCTCGAGGATCTGATCGCGGAGGAGGACATGGTGATCGCGATCACGCGCTCGAACTACATCAAGCGGCTACCCGTGACGGCCTATCGCGAGCAGCGCCGCGGGGGCATCGGCGTCATGGGCATGGATCTGAAGGACGAGGACTACATCGAGCATCTGTTCGTCGCGTCCACGCACGACTACATCCTCTTCTTCACGAACGTCGGCAAGGTCTACAGGCTGAAGGTGCACGAGTTGCCGCTCGGTTCGCGCCAGTCGAAGGGCCGCGCGATTCAGAACCTGCTTCCGTTCAAGCAAGACGAACAGGTGCGAGCGGTCGTGCAGACACGCGACTTCAAGGAGGCCGAGCACCTCGTCTTCGCGACGAAGAAGGGTGTGGTCAAGAAGACGCGCATGGCCGCCTACAACACACCGCTTCGCTCCGACGGGATCATCGCGATCAAGATGCGCGAGGGTGACGAGCTCGTCGGCGTGCGGCATGCGTCGGGGACCGACGACATCCTGATGGTGTCGCGCAAGGGCCAGGCGATTCGCTTCCACGAGACCGATGTGCGGCCGATGGGGCGGGACGCCTCCGGCGTGCAGGGCATGCGGCTGCGAGCCGGCGACGAGGTGATCGCGGTCAACATCGCCCACGACGACGCCGACGTGCTCGTGGTGACGGAGAACGGCTACGGGAAGCGCACCCCGGTCCGTGACTACCCCGTGAAGGGTCGCGGCGGGCTCGGGGTCAAGACCGTTCAGCTGACGGAAGCGAAAGGGCAGCTGGCAGGCTCGCGCGTCGTGCGCGACGGCTACCAGGTGATGCTCATCTCCGATGGTGGCACGGTGATCAAGATGTCGGTCGACGACATCAAGCGGTCAGGACGTTCGACGCAAGGGGTCATCGTGATGCGGCTGCGCGAAGGGGAGCACGTCTCCACCCTGGCGCCTGTCGTCGAGTCGGAAGACAAGAGCGACGCCACGAACGGTCCTGAAGCTGTCCCCGAGGTGTAGGCGCAAGCCACAAAGCTGCGTCAACCCTCACCCAAAAGGGGGAGATTTTGAAGCAGCCCCTTCCCGAGCGGGAAAAAGCGCGATATACCTTTGAAACAGGGGTCCCAGCGCACAGGAAGACGAGGAAGACATGGTCGTCAGCAGGCAGGTAGACCTTCTAGAGCCGATCGACCTCGCCGAACATCTCGGCAAGGTAGAGCTCTATCTAGGCCAGGTCTGTCAGATCGCGGGCATCTCGAAGATGCAGCTCGACTACTGGACGAACAAGGCCCAGATCCCTACGAAGGGGAAGAAGCAGCGCATCTACGACATCGATGCTCTCGAGACCGTCATGTTGATCAAGCAGGCCAAGGACAAGGGCCTCAACCTGGGCGCTGCGATCGACGCCGCCCGCCGGTTCCGTGAGGGTCAAGCCACGGCATCCCGGCCGGAAGCCGCCCCCGAGCTCAGCTAGGCCCCGCGCAGCCTGACCGCCGCCTCTTCGGGCGGCATCGTGTTGACGAAGATGTTCGCGCCGAGCTCCAGGCCGGCGAGGATGTTCAGGCGTGGGAAGAGCACGAGACGCCAGTCGCCCTGGCCGTGCTCGAGCCAGGCGTTCAGCGGGACATGACCCTCGAGTTGTTGCAGGCGGCGTACGACGCCGGCGAGCAACTTCAGGGCCCCCGGCAGCAACGGGCTCGTCAATCCGTTGGCTTCGGGCTCGAATGGTGCGATCACCGTCTCGTAGGGCACGCGGCTCGCCCACGGGCAGGCGACCGTAAGTCCGTCCTGCTCGAAGACGGTCTCCGCCCGAGGGCGCGCTCGCACGGGTGCAGGCTCTGGCAGCCAGATGAGCTGCGAGTGTGAGTGCGCGAGACTTGCACCAGCTTCGCGTCCTTCGTTCAGCAGCGGGAACACATGACCAGGTTCGTCTGCGGCGCGCCGGCGCCACGCTGCGGCCACCAGCTCGAGCTCTTCGTCCTCGGCTTCCGCGATCGAGCGGATGTGCCGCCGGCTGTGCACGACGACCTCCTGTCGCTCGAGCGCCGGGTAAAGGTTCGGGACGACCCGTACCCTCCAGTCGCCCTCCTCGGGAAGGACGAGCGTCTGCGGGGGAGTCATGTCCTCGTGCCCGGCGCAGAACGGACACGAATCGAGCTCCTCAGGGCTCGGCGGATCGAGTGGCGGCCGGTTTGCGCCGGGACGCTTGGCCCGGCCGGGAGCGATCACCGCGACGCGCCCCGCTTCCGGATCGCGGCGGAGCTCGCCGCTCAGACCGGCTCGCCGGCCTTCTTTTCCAGGAACGGCCGGATCAGGTCGACCGGGAAGACGATCGTCGTCGCCTGCGAGGAGCCGAGCTCGAGCAGCGTCTGCAGGTAGCGCAGCTGCAGAGCAACAGGCTGCTCGCCGATCACCGCGGCCGCATCCTTCAGGCGCTCGGCTGCCTGGAACTCGCCCTCTGCGTTGATGATCTTCGCGCGCCGTTCGCGTTCGGCTTCGGCCTGTCTCGCCATCGCGCGCTGCATCGAGGACGGAATCTCGACGTCCTTGACCTCGACGATGGACACCTTGATGCCCCAGGGCGCGGTCGACTCGTCGATGATCCCCTGCAGGATTCCGTTGATCTTCTCGCGCTCCGAGAGCAGCTCGTCGAGCACGTGCTGTCCGAGGACGGATCGCAACGTCGTCTGCGCGATCTGCGACGTCGCGACCATGTAGTTCTCGATCTGCACGATCGCGTCCTTCGGAGCGACGATGCGGAAGTACGCGACCGCGTTGACGCGCACTGGGACGTTGTCCTTGGTGATGACTTCCTGCGGCGGAATCGTCAGGGTGATCGTCCGCAGGTCGACCTTGACCATCCGGTCGACGATCGGAATGAGCAAGAAGAGGCCCGGCCCTTTCGGTTCGGGCAACAGGCGCCCGAGCCGGAAGATGATGCCGCGTTCGTACTCGCGCGCGACTTTGATTGCAGAGAAGAGGAAGAGGGCGACGAGAAAAAGGAGTACGGCGACAATGATGATGGCGGCGCTCATGAACTGATTATGTCGGTTCAGGGCGAACTGTGAGGACGAGGCCGTCGAGGGACTCGACTCGAACTCGCTCGCCTGGCCGCAGCGTCTCACCACTCGATGTGCGCGCTTGCCAGAGCTCGCCGTTCACGTAGACGAGCCCTTCGCCGCGCACTTCACCGACGGAGCCGGCGATCAGCTGCGGGCCGACCGCGACGGGTCTGTGTCGAACCTGTACCGCCTTGCTGATCGCGAAGGCCCACGTCGCGCCGAGTCCGACCGCGACGCCGACCACGAGCGGCTTTGACGTGTGGTAACCCGGCGCGTTCTGGAAGAGCAGGAGCGAGCCGACCGCGAGACTGATCAGTCCGGCGACCGTGAGCGCGCCATGTGTTGTCACGTGAACGTCGATCACGAGTAGCGCGACTCCGAGGAGCATCAGCAGCAGACCGCCCCAGCTGATGGGTATGACCGAGAAGCCGAAGAGCGCGACGACGAGCGCGACTACCCCGAGCGCGCCGGGCAGGACGACGCCTGGATGAAAGATCTCGAAGCCGATGCCCGCGAGGCCGGCGAGGAAGAGCAGGGGGAGGATGTTCGGATCGATCAGTGTGTTGAGCAGCCGGGTGAAGAAACCGAGGTGCTGGTGATCGATCCGGGCACCGGCGAGGTGGAGCGTGAACCCGCGCGGCTTGGTGGTGACGCCTTCTGCCTGCTCGAGCAGGGATGGCAAAGTCGGCGCGATTGCGTCGATGACGTTCATCTGCAACGCCTCGGTCGCGGTCGCGTTTGTCGCAACGCGCACGGCTTGGTCGGCCCACTCGACGTTGCGGCCGTGACTCTGCGCGAGTGCACGCAACGACGCGGCCTCATGGTTGATGAGCTTCCGCCGAAGATCGGAGTCGATGTTCGCCCCGCCCGAGCTGATCGGAGTTGACGAGCCGATATTCGTCTGTGGGGCCATCCCCAGATAGTCAGCGGCCTGGGCGATCCAGACACCTGCCGACGCTGCCGTTGCGCCGTTCGGCCCGACCCACACCAGTACGGGCAGCTTGGAGTTCAGCATGCAGAGAACGATCTTGTCCTTCGACTGCAGCAGGCCGCCGGGTGTGTTGAGGACGATCACCGCCGCGTTGTAGCCGCGCTTCGCGGCGCGGGTCAGGTTGTCGCAGAGGTAGTTCTGTGTGACCGGATTGACCTCCGCGTCGAAGTGGATCGCCAGGACGCGTGGTGTCGCCGCCGACGCCGAGGAAGTAAAGGCAAGAAACACCCCGACGAGCAAAAGGCCCCGCAAACAAGCGTTCTTCAACTCGTAAGGATTCTATCAGGGGAGGGCGTGGACCCTTGAGGCCGAAGCCGGGGACAGGCAACCTGGACACAGGTCGCCGCAGTCATGAGGTCTCTCCTACTCGTAGCGCTCACATTCCTCGTCGCGCCCGCCGCAGCACTGGGTGGCGTCTCCCTGACTGCGCGCGAGGTGCCGTTGCACGGTGCGCGCGCTCTTGCCGCCACGACGCCGCAGTTCGACCTGGTCGGTCTGCACTGGCGCGGCCCCGGCTCCGTGCAGTTCCGAACGCGTTCACTCGACGGCCGGTGGAGCGCCTGGCACCGTGCCGACCCTGAAGCCGAGGATCTTCCGGATGTCGGGAACGCCGAGCTGCGGTCGACGCGTGGCTGGCGTTTAGGGAACCCCTACTGGACCGGTGCATCCGATCGAATCGAGTACCGCCTCCGCGGACGAGTCGAGCGGTTGCGAGCGTACTTCGTTCACAGCCCCGAGGTGCGTATTCCGCTCCGCCGTGTCTCCATGGCCAACTCGCCGCCTCTGCTCGGTCGCGAGGCCTGGGGTGCGAACGAGGCGATCCGCCGTGCGGCGCCGAAGTATGCGGCGAGCGTCCAGTTTGCGGTCGTCCACCATACGGCCGGCACCAACTCGTACACGGCCTCTCAGTCTGCCGCGATCGTGCGTGGCATCGAGGTCTACCACGTCAAAGGAAACGGCTGGAACGACATCGGCTACAACTTTCTCGTCGACAAGTACGGGCAAGTGTTCGAAGGTCGCTACGGCGGAGTCGACAAGAACGTGATCGGCGCGCATGCCGAAGGGTTCAACACAGGCTCCACAGGCGTCGCATTGCTCGGCACCTACGGTTCGGCTGGTCCTTCCGCCGCAGCCCGCACGGCACTCGCCAATCTTCTCGCGTGGCGCCTCGACCTCGCGCACATCGATCCGCTGTCGAAGCTGAACTGGATCTCGGGAGGGAACGCGCGTTTCGCGTCGGGCGTCCCCGTCCTGTTGCGCGCGGTCTCGGGGCATCGTGACACGGGCTTCACCACGTGTCCGGGCGCTGCACTCTACGCCCAGCTCGGTGCGATCGCGCGTCAAGCGGCGAGCGTGGGATTGCCAAAGCTCTTCGCGCCTACCGTTCACGGTGGGCTTGGCGGCCAGGTGCGCTTCCAGGGCCGTCTGAGCGAGTCGCTGCCCTGGACGGTCACGGTCAGCGACGCGACGGGCAACGTCGTCGCGAGCGGTACCGGCGTGAGCCAGGACATCGACTGGACCTGGGATGCGGCGGCAGTCGCGCAGGGGTCGTACAGCTGGACGATCGGTGCAGGCGACACCGTGCGTCCCGCCACCGGGACGCTCGGTGCGAAGCCGGTGACGCTGGCGATCACCTCGGCGACGGCCTTGCCGCGCACGATTACGCCGAACGGCGACGGACAGACGGACTCCACCCAGATCTCCTACACGCTCGCAGCGCCGGCGACGGTCACCGCCACACTTCGTGGTCCCGACGGGAGGGACCTCGCCGTCCTTTTCTCGCAAGCCAAGGTTCCCGGGAAGCAATCGTTCCGCTTCGCTGCCGCCGGCATCGCGGACGGACGCTACGAGATCGTGCTGAGCGCGTCGAATGGGCGCACAACGGTCGCCTCGTCTGTGTTCGTTCTCGTCGACAGGACCGTTCGCAGCTTCGCCGCTGCACGGTCGGCTGTCTCGCCGAACGGCGACGGCAGTGGAGACGAGCTCACGTTCGGTTTCGAGCTGACGAGACCAGCAGCTGTGAAGCTCGAGATCGCGCAGGCTGGAAAGACCCTGACGTCCGTCTACGCCGCCGATCTTCTGGCAGGACCGCAGACTGTGTCGTGGAACGCGACCGGTCTGAAGGACGGGAAGTACGCCGGTGTGCTCACCGCAACGAACGATCTCGGCGTAGTAGCGCATACCGTGCTTTTCAGGATCGACACCGTCGCACCGACGCTGCGTGCGCTCTCTTTCCGCGCGCTGCGGTTCCGGATCAGCGAACCGGCCATCGTGCGCTTGACATTGAACGGCAAGGTCGTGACGCGGACCATCCCTCGTGCCGGGGTCTTCTCGTTCCGTGCGCCGCGCGTACGAACCGTCCGCATCGTCGCCCAGGACGCAGCCGGGAACGTCAGTCGGACCCTGAGGTACCCCTAGCTCGGATCACCCAGAGGTCGTAGGCGCGCTCGAGCTTAAGCAGGATCGCTGCAAGCAGGCGCAAGCGGCTGACCGGCTCGCCCAACTCGAGCCTGAGTGAGGTCGGCTGTGTCTGCACGTCTTCCGGCAGCTGTTCGAGCATCTGGTTGGCGTTGACGCCGATCCCGAGCACGACGCGTCCCTCGCTCGACTCGGCGAGTATTCCCGCGACCTTGCGTCCGCCGACGAGGACGTCGTTCGGAAACTTGATCGCCGGCTCGAGCCCCGTGACCTCGGCGATCGCCTCGGCAACAGCGCCGCCGGCGACGAGCGAGAGCTCCGGCAGCCTCGGCGGTTCAACGTTTGGCAGGAGCAGGATCGAGACGAGCACGCTCGTTCCTGGAGGGGCGTCCCAGGTGCGGCCGAGGCGGCCTCGCCCTCCCGTCTGCTCCTCCGCGACGGCGATCGCTCCCTCGGTCTCATCGTCCGCCAGCATCTGCTGGGTCGAGCCCGTGATCTCTGCGTAGCGATAGACGTGGCCGAAGCGGCCGCGGAGCAGAGGTTTCACGTCGTCCGGGGCGAGCGAATCACTCACGCTCCTACACTAGAGCCGAGAGATGCAACTGCCACGCGCGCGCCGGCGTCAAATCCAGCAGTCCTCCCGTTCGGAAGGGCCTCTTGCTTACGCACGGCTGAGTGATCCGATCCTGGTGAAAAGAGCGAAAGACGGCGATGCGAGAGCTCTCGAGGCGCTCTGCGAACGACATGCGCCTCGCGTGCAGAAGCTCGCTGGCCATCTGCTTCGCGATCCCGAAGACGCGAGCGATGCAGCCCAGGAGGCCCTGGCGAAGCTCTGCGTCAAGATCAAGCAGTTCAGGGGCGAGTCGGAGTTTTCGACCTGGCTGCACCGATTGACGATCAACGTGTGCCGAGATGTGGGGAACCGGCAGCGCGCACGAGCCTGCGAGCCGCTGCTCGAGGACCGGCGGGCCGCCACGGACGCGGATCCGGCGCGAGAGGCCGACCGGGCGGAGCTGCGCGGCGAGCTGAACCGTTGTCTTGCGGAGATCGCACCCGACCAGGCCCGCGTGGTCGTCCTGAAGGATGCGCTCGGCTTTTCGTTCGAGGAGATCTCCGCCGCCGCCGACATGCCCGTCGGGACGGCCAAGTGCTATGCGCATCGCGGGCGGAGCCGCTTGCGCGAAAAGCTCTCGGACGTCGCGTGACCCTCGTTACGCCGTTCGGCCGCGAGGCGATCGAGGAGATCCTGCCGCACCGCGAGCCGTTTCTCCTCATCGACGAGGTGCTCGAGCTGCGGCCCGGCGAGGGAGCCGTCGCGCGTAAGACGGTGCGCGCCGACGAGTGGTACCTCACCGGTCACTTCCCCGGCCGGCCGGTAATGCCGGGTGTACTGATCGTGGAAGCGCTCGCGCAGACCGGTGCGGTAGCCGTGCTGAGCGAGGAGGAGAACCGAGGCAAGATGGCGCTTTTCGCAGGCATCGACGACTGCCGCTTCAAGCGGATCGTCGAACCGGGCGATGTGCTGGAGCTGAGCTGTGAGCTCGAGCGGGTTCGCGGCCCGATCGGTCGCGGGAAGGCCGAGGCCCGGGTCGACGGTCAGCTCGCCTGTCGTGCGACCTTACCTTTGCGGTGGAAAGGTGATCGGCAAGGCGCAGGGAGCGCCGATCTCGATTACCGGGATCGGCGCCTACGTCCCGGACCGTGTGTTGACGAACGCCGAGCTCTCGACCCTCGTCGAGACCTCGAACGAGTGGATCATGGAGAGGACGGGGATCCGCGAGCGGCGGATTGCTGCACCCGAGCAGGCGTTCACCGATCTCGCACTCCCCGCTGCCCGGACCGCCATGGCGCAGGCCGGTCTCGAGGGGAAGGACCTCGATCTCGTGCTCTGCGCAACCGTGACTCCGGACATGATGTTTCCGACGTCGAGCGCGCTCCTGGCAGAGGCGCTCGGCGCACGCGACGCGGCGGCATACGACCTGCTCGCCGGCTGCACCGGGTTCATGTACGCGCTCGTCCAGGCTTACGGGATGCTCGCCGCGGGCCTGGCCGACCGTGCCCTGGTCGTCGGCGGTGACGTGCTGTCCCGGATTCTCGACTGGACCGACAGGTCGACCGTCATCCTCTTCGGGGACGGAGCCGGCGCCGTCGTGCTCGAGAAGGTCGAAAAGCCGGGGTTTCTGGGGTTCGAGCTCGGCGCTGACGGAGGCGGTGGCATTCACCTCTCGCTTCCGGGCAGCGGCTCGCGCAGCATGGAGGAGGCGGCAGGAAACGGGTACGTCCACATGAACGGCCGCGAGGTCTTCAAGTTCGCCACACGCGTGCTCGTGTCGTCCGCCGAGGCGGTCCTGGAACGGTGCGGCGCAGCGGTCGAGGACGTGGACGTCTACATTCCCCACCAGGCAAACGTCAGGATCATGGAGCACGCGGTCAAGAAGCTGGGCATCCCGCGGGAGCGCATGGTCGTTAACGTTGATCGCTACGGGAATACATCCTCCGGCTCGATCCCGCTGGCACTGGCGGAGGCGCAGGCGGATGGTCGACTCAAGGAAGGAGACCTGGTGTTGATGACGGGCATGGGAGCAGGGCTTACGTGGGGCTCGGCTCTGATGGAGTGGACGCAGTGAAGTCCGGACTGGTTGCGTTCTGCTTCCCCGGCCAGGGGTCGCTTGCGGTTGGTATGGGCCGCGAGATCGTGGCGGCCGTCCCCGAGGCTCGCGACGTCTTCGAGCGCAGCAGCGCCGCTTCGGGCCTTGATCTGCAGCGGCTCTGCTTCGAGGGTCCTGAGGCCACGCTCGTCGAGACCGAGATCCAGCAGCCAGCCCTGGTTGCGACGAGTCTTGCCGTGTGTGCGGCCGTTCGGGCCCGCGGGATCAAGCCTGACTTTGTCGTCGGCCACTCGGTCGGCGAGTTCGCCGCGCTGGCGGCGGCCGGGGCGCTCAGAGTCGAAGAGGCGATCGCGCTCGTGCGTGAGCGTGGGCTTGCGATGGCGGAGGCCGCGCGCAAGAACCCGGGCTCGATGGCGGCGATCCTCGGACTCGACGACGAGGTCGTGGAACGGATCTGCCGGCGCATCCTCAACGTGTGGCCGGCGAACTACAACTGTCCCGGGCAGATCGTCGTCTCCGGAGAGGACCCCGCGGTAGAGGAGGCCTGCGCCGCAGCCGAAGAGGCCGGTGCGCGCCGCGCCGTCAAGCTGCGCGTGTCGGGGGCCTTCCACAGCCCGCTAGTCGCCCGAGCGGCGGACCGGCTCCGGCCCGCGCTCGAGAAGGTGGGGTTCGTCGAACCGGTGTCGCCGTTCATGTCGACGGTGACCGCGCGCATCGAGTCGGCGAAGAGGATGGCACCGCTGCTCGTGGAACAGCTCACGGCTCCCGTGCGCTTCACCCACGCGGGACAAGCCCTGATCAAGGAGGGCGTGCACACCTTCGTCGAGGTCGGTCCGGGCAACGTCCTGTCAGGGCTCATCAAGCGGATCGATCGCAGCGTGAAGACGATCTCGGTTTCGACGCCGGAAGAGGTCGACAGGCTCGAGGAGACGCTTCTCTCTGCTTAGTTTGCGGCACTCGCGCGTGTGACCGGCCGAACCGTTGACGCGTTCGCGTCGCTTGAGGGTAAGACCGCCCTCGTCACAGGCGGGTCGCGGGGCATCGGGCGTGCAATCGCCCTCGAGCTCGCGCAAGCCGGAGCGAACGTCACGCTCAGCTATCGCTCGGGCAAGGACGAGGCCGAAGAGGTCGCTCGCGAGGCAGGTGCGCGTGCCGTCCAGGCGGACGTCGCCGACGCCGAGCAGGCGAAGGCTCTCGTCGAAGCGGCCGGCGAGCTCGACATTCTCGTCAACAACGCCGGCGTGACGCGGGACGGTCTGCTTGCGCGGATGTCCGACGAGGATTGGCACGTTGTGATCGAGACGAATCTCACCGGTGTCTTCCACACGTGCCGCGCTGCAGCGCGCGGGATGATGAAGCGCCGCTCGGGCTCGATCGTCAACATCTCCAGCATCGTCGGGGTGCACGGGAATCCCGGGCAGACGAACTACTCGGCCTCGAAGGCCGGAATCATCGGCTTCACGAAGGCGCTCGCGCGCGAGCTCGGCAACCGCGGGGTGCGGGCGAACGTGGTGGCGCCCGGCTACGTCGACACCCGGCTGACCCAGGTGATCGCGGAGGAGATGAAGCAGCTGATGCTCGCGAATACGCCGCTCGGCCGTTTCGGCGAGCCGGAGGACATTGCCGGAGCGGTACGTTTCCTCTGTTCCGAGCAGGCGTCGTTCATCACGGGCGAGGTCCTGCTCGTCGACGGGGGACTGGGTATCTAGATGTCGGTCAACGGACAGAGAAAAGTCGTCATCACGGGCATCGGCGCCGTGACACCACTTGCCAACGATGCGGAGGCGTCATGGCAACGCCTGCTCGCGGGCGAGTCCGGCGCTGGGCCGATCACGCAATTCGACTCGACCGACTACGCCGTCCACTTCGCCTGCGAGGTGAAGGACTTCGACCCCTCGAACTGGATCGAGCGGAAGCAGGCCCGCCGTATGGATCGCTTCGCGCAACTGATTCTCGCGGCGGCGCGCCAGGCGGAGGCGGACTCCGGCGTCGACATCGCCTCGGAAGGCGATCGCGTGGGCGCGTCGATCGCGACCGGAATCGGCGGCCTCAAGTCTTTTCAGGACTGCTACGACACGTTGAGGGAGCGCGGCCCCGACCGCGTGAATCCTTTCGCGATCCCCTGCATCATCCCGAACATGGGAGCGGGCTGGGTCTCGATGGAGCTGGGCACGCGTGGGCCGCTCTCGTCGGAGTGCACAGCCTGTGCTGCGTCCAACATGGCGATCGGCCAGGGGCTGGACGACATCAGGCTCGGCCGCGCCGAGGTGATGTTCTGCGGTGGCACCGAGTCTGCGATCAACGAGGTCGGTATCGCCGGCTTCGGCGCAATGCGTGCCCTTTCGCGGCGGAATGACGACCCGGCGCGGGCGAGCCGGCCGTTCGACCTGGAGCGCGACGGATTCGTCATGGGTGAGGCAGGCGCGATTGTCGTGCTCGAGGAGCTCGAGCACGCGCGTGCACGCGGCGCCAAGATCTATGCCGAGGTCGCCGGTTACGGGCTTTCGTCGGACGCGAAGCACGTGACCGAGCCGGACCCGACGGGCGAGAATCCGGCGCGTGCGATGAAGAACGCGTTCGCGGATGCCGGGATCGATCCGGGCGAGATCGACTACGTCAACGCGCACGGGACGTCGACACCGCTCGGCGACGCGGCGGAGACGCGGGTGATCAAGCTCGCGCTCGGCGAGGAGAACGCGCGCAAGACGCCGATCTCCTCGACGAAAGGCGCAACGGGCCACTGCCTCGGTGCGGCGGGTGCGGTCGAGGCGATCTTCGCCACGCTCGCGATCCGGGACGGGAAGCTGCCGCCGACGATCAACCAGGAGGTCGAGGATCCAAAGTGCGACCTCGACTACATCCCCAACGAGTCACGCGACGCCGACGTGCGCGTGTCGGTGTCGAACTCGTTCGGCTTCGGCGGCCACAACGCCTCAATCGTCTTCAAGCGCCTCGAGGACTGAGCTCGGCAGGGTGGCGCGTGATCGCTGGGCGACGTTCGACTGCTACGGCACCTTGATCGACTGGAACGGTGGTCTTCGCCGTGAGCTCGCGCGGATCTTTGGCCAGGACGAGGCCGACGAACGGCTCGACCGTTACCACGAGCTCGAGCCCGCGCTTCAGGTCGGTGGGACGCGGAGCTATCGCGAGGTCATGACAGAGGCCATGCGGGGGCTAGGCGCGCCTGACGATGAATTAACCGGGCTGGCGGAGGCGCTCCCCTCCTGGGGGCCGTTCCCGGAGGTGCAGCCGGCACTGGAGGAGTCGCGTTCACGCGGCTGGAAGCTGGCGATCCTCTCCAACACCGACCGCGACTTCATCGAGGCCTCGATGAAGCGGATCGGCGTTCCGTTCGAGCTGGCGATCGTCGCGTCCGAAATCGGGTCCTACAAGCCCGGTCACGCACACTGGGCGCGCTTCTTCGAGGAGACCGGCGCAGCGCGTGAAACCCATGTGCACGTCGCTCAGAGCTACTTCCACGACGTCGTCCCGGCAAGCGAGCTCGGTCTGCGCACGATCTGGATCAACCGCTACGGCGAAGAGCGCAAGCCGCCCCCGACGCGCGAGCTCGCCGATCTCTCCCGCCTCCCCGAAACGCTGGATGACCTCGTCGCCGCCTGAAGGCTTTCGGGTCCGGCCCGCGACGGTCGAAGACGCTCCCGCGATCAACGAGCTCGTGATCGCGGTCGACACTGCTGTCCAGGGCTGGTCGGACTCGACGGAGCTGGAAATTCTCGGCTGGTGGCGCGAGACCGACTTGACCGGGAACTCGTGGATCCTGGAGAGCGAGTCACTCGCAGCGTACGGCGTCGTCGTTCCGCACGGTGAGAGCGCAGACCTCGATGGCTTTGTCCAACCGTCGCAGACCGGCCGTGGGCTGGGCAGCTGGCTCCTTCGCCAGGGAGAGGAACGCGTGCGGGAGCTCGGCTTCGCAAAGGTGCTGACGTGGTGTCTTGGGCCTGACACCGACGCAAGAGAATTGTTCGAGCGCTCCGGGTTTCGCGAGGCTCGCCGTTTCTACAGGATGATCGTGGAGCACGACGCGGAACCGCCTGCGCCGAAGTGGCCGGAGGGCTTCCGCGTCGGCACCTTCGAGCCCGGCGATGCGCGTGCTTTTCACAGCGCGTTGGACGAGGCTTTCGCGGAAGAGTGGAACTTCGTCTCGACGCCGTTCGAACAGTGGGTCGCGAACCGAATCGAGGCTCCCGAATTCGATCCGACGCTCTGGTTCATCGTCCGCGAAGAGGACGAGATCGCAGCGGTGTTGCGGGGCCAGCCTGAGCTGGCCGGCGCGGGCTGGGTCGGCGCGCTCGGCGTGCGCCCCAGGTGGCGGAAACGCGGGCTCGGCCTCGCGCTGCTGCACCACGCTTTCGGAGAGTTCTATCGCCGCGGCCAGCCACGCGTCGGGCTCGGTGTCGATGCACAGAATCCCACCGGTGCGACTCGGCTCTACGAGCGTGCGGGAATGCACATCGCCTACGAGGCGGTTGCGTTCGAGAAAGAGCTTTCGTGAGCCGTCTGCGCGCAAAGTGCCCGGACTGCAAGACCTTCACGTCCGTTGCGATCGGACCGGAGTACGAATGCCATTCGTGCGGGCGTGTCTATCTGGCCGGAATGGTGCGAGTTCCGCAAGCCTGGGGCGACGGCGGTGAGTCGATGGCAGAGGCCGCCTGGCTCGAGCTGCCCTATCCGGAGACTGCGATCATCGAAGCCGACACGCTCGAGGAGCAAAACCTCGCACTCGCCGCCGACCTACCTGAGCGCCCGCTCATTCTGGGCGGCTGCTGTTGCTCGCACATCGGGGCCGTGGAAGGACTGGCCGCTCGCCAGGACCGACTGTCCGTGATCTGGTTCGACGCACACGGCGATCTCAACACCGCGGAGACCTCTCCGTCGGGGAACCTCTGGGGGATGCCGCTGAGGAAGCTGATCGATTCCGGCGCGGTTGACGCCGGCGACGTTGCTCTGGTCGGCGCCCGTAACCTCGATCCCCCCGAGGAGGTCTTCATCCGTGAGCACGGCGTCCAGGTCGGCGAGGAAGGGATCGCCAGGGCGCTCGCGGGTGCCTCCTGCACCTATGTCGCCTTCGACGCCGACGTGCTCGAGCCGTCGGAGTTGTCGGTGTTCATGCCCGAGCCCGGCGGCCTCTCGGTGGCCGACGCCGAGCGGATGCTTCAGGAGCTTGGCAACCGGACGGAGGTCGTCGGCGCGGGGTTCACGGGTGCCGGCTTCGAGCCGGACAACGTCATCCCGCTGGCCAGGCTGGCCTCTGCCGTCGGCCTGTAACGGCTTGGCGCCAGCGTCAGTCTAAGATCGTCAGTTCCATGTCCTCCCGGATCGACGTCTCCATCGAGCATCGGAACGTCCCAGAGCCGCCGGGAAAGCAGCACCCGAACACATGCCCGCAGTGCGCCTCGCACTATCGGGACGATGAGCTCGAGGCGGCGCTCTGGGTGTGCCCGCACTGCGGGCATCACTTCACCATGCGCGCCCGCACCCGCATTGCCTCTCTGGCCGACGCGGGCACGTTCGTCGAGGAGGCCGCCGACCTTCGCTCGGAGGATCCGCTCGACTTCTTCGACCTCCGCCCGTATACCGAGCGACTCGCCGAGGCGGAGATGAAGACAGGGCTCGGCGAGGCGATGGTGATCGGCCAGGGTGCGATCGACGGCAGCGCTTGCGGGTTCGCGGTCATGGACTTCGCGTTCATGGGCGGGTCGATGGGGAGCGTGGTCGGTGAGAAGTTCTCGCGTGCATGTGACAGCGCCGCACAGCGAGGCGTGCCGCTCGTCTCGGTGACGGCCTCTGGTGGCGCGCGGATGCAGGAGGGAATCCTGTCGCTGATGCAGTTGCCGAAAACGGTGTGCTCGGTCGAGGATCTCCACGACGCCGGCCAGCCGCTGATCAGCGTGATGACGCATCCGACGACGGCCGGCGTGCTCGCGAGCTTCGCGAGCCTCGGTGACGTGATCGTCGCCGAGCCGGGTGCTCTGCTTGCGTTCACCGGTCCACGGGTGGTGCAGCAGACGACGCGCGAGAAGCTGCCTGAGGACTTCGGTCTCGCCGAGCAGAACCTCCGTTTCGGTCACATCGACGCGATCCTGCCGCGGCCCGAGCTGAAGGCGTACGTCGCACGACTCCTGCGGCTCTTCTCCTCGAATGGCAACTGACCACGAGCTGAGGTTGCGCGAGCGGTTGACGCGCTTGCGAAACCTCAATCTGCTCGGCGGCGCACGCGTCTCGGGTGAGCTCGACAAGTTGCAACGCCAGCTCGAGCGCATCCAGTCGGCGCCCACAGACGAAGAGATCTGGCGCTCTGTCGAGCTCGCCCGGCATCAGGATCGCCCGTACACGCTCGACTACGTCAACCGACTGTTCGAGGACTGGGTCGAGCTGCACGGGGACCGCGGGCGTGCCGACGACCACGCGCTTGTCATCGGCCTCGGCCGCTTCGAGGGGAGGACGGTGGCGCTCATCGGCAATCAGAAGGGCCGCGACATCAAGGAACGAACCGACCGCAACTTCGGCATGGCCTTCCCCGAGGGCTACCGCAAGGCAATGCGCCTGATGGAGCTCGCCGAGCGCAACCGGTTTCCGCTCATCAGTCTCGTGGACATTCCCGGCGCGTATCCGGGGGTCGCGGCCGAGCAGCACGGGCAGGGCGGGATGATCGCGCGGTCGCAGGCCCTGATGGCTCGCCTGGGAGTTCCGATCGTCACGTGCGTGATCGGCGAGGGCGGCTCGGGCGGCGCGATCGCAACCGCGGTCGCCGACCGTGTGCTCATGCAGGAGAACGCCATCTACACGGTCATCTCCCCGGAGGGGTGTGCGGCCATCCTCTGGCGGGATGCCGGCGAGGCGAAGAAGGCGGCCGCGGCGTTCAAGCCGGACGCCGTGCATTGTCTCGAGCTCGGTGTCATCGACGGGATCGTCCCCGAGCCTGAAGGCGGCGCCCACACCGATCACGACGAGGCCGCCCGCCTGTTGGGCGAGAGCCTGCAAGACGCGTTCGAGGATCTCGAACCCGTACCCGCGGACGAGCTCAAGCGCACGCGCCGAGCCAAATTCCGTTCCCTCGGCGTTTACGCCTGAGTCAACAGGCCAGCCTGTGGAAAGAAAGGAGCTTCACGGAGGTTCCGGTAGTTTTCGGGCGTGGACGGATGCTTTCTCTCCACAACATCCACAGCCTTTTCCCCCACCCGAGAACGACTTCGGGCCGGCAAACCGGCCCGAAGAGTCGACCCCCCGTTGGGTGGAGAAGCCTTTCGAAAGAGATGAACACGTCTTTGAACTGATAGTCCCCGAGCGGGGCCGCGCCGAAACAATCGCGTTCGGTCGAGCGAACGAAGAAGCAGCGCAAGGCGCCCGCGAAGCGTAAAGCTTCCCTAGGTGGCCGAGAAGCTCTCCGAGTACAAGCGCAAGCGCGATCCGGGAAAGACCCCGGAGCCCTTCGGCGGGAAGAAGGGAAAGACGAAGGACCCGATCTTCGTCGTCCAGCGCCACGACGCGCGGCGGCTCCACTACGACTTTCGCCTGGAGAAGAACGGAGCGCTACTCAGCTGGGCGGTACCGAAGGGCGTGCCGCTCGAGCCCGGAGAGCAGCACCTCGCCGTGCACGTCGAGGATCACCCGCTCGAGTACGCGACCTTCGCGGGAGAGATCCCGGCGGGCCAGTACGGAGCGGGCACGGTCGAGATCTGGGACAACGGCACGTACGAGCTCCTCGAGGAGAAGGACAACGGTGGGCTCACCGTCCGGCTGCACGGCAAGAAGCTGGAGGGAACGTGGGCGCTCGTCCCTGCGCACCTGAGTGGCGATGAGAAGAACTGGCTGATCCTCAGAAAGCGTGATGACACGGCACCCGCTCCGAGACGCAGCGGCCAGACGTACAAGCCGATGCTCGCCACGCTCGCCGAAGACGTTCCGCGCGGCGCGGGTTGGATGTTCGAAGTCAAGTGGGATGGATACCGGGCGATCGCAACGGAGACCGGCGGCGACACGACGCTCACGAGCCGGAACGGGAACGATCTGACGGCGCGCTTCCAGAGCGTCGCGAAGGAGATTCCGAAGGCGGTGAAGACGCCGGACTGCGTCCTCGACGGCGAGGTGTGCGCGTTGGACGGCTCGGGCCGTTCGAGCTTCTCGGCGATGCAACAGGGAAAGCCTGGAACCCCGATCGTCTACTACGTCTTCGACGTGCTCGAGATCGAGGGCGAGCCCGTGGTCGATCTGCCGCTCGTCGAGCGCCGGAAGCTGCTGGAAGGGCTGCTCGACCGCCGGAACAAGACGGTGCGTCTTTCGGAGGCTTTCGACGACGGCGAGGCGCTGCTGGAAGCTGCCAAGAAACAGCAGCTCGAAGGCATCGTCGCCAAGCGCCTCGACTCGAAATATCTCGCTGGTAGGCGAAGCCGCGACTGGCTGAAGATCAAGACCCATTCCGAGCAGGAGCTCGTGGTCGCCGGCTACACGAAGGGAACGGGCCGCCGCGCCTCGAGCTTCGGCGCGCTCGTCCTCGGCTACTACGTGGGCGCCGAGCTCGTGTACGCCGGCAACGTCGGCACCGGCTTCAACAGCAAGGAGATCGACAAGCTGCTCGACCGGCTACGGCCGTTGCGGCGTGACACCTCGCCGTTCCGCGAAGTGCCGAAGATGCCGAAGGTCAGGAAGAGCGACGTGATCTGGGTCGAGCCGAAGCTCATCGCCCAGGTCGAGTTTGCGGAATGGACCCACGACGGCCGCCTCCGCTCTCCCTCGTACAAGGGCCTGCGCGAGGACAAGACTGCCACCGACGTGCGGCGAGAGGAGCCGATCACGGACGTCGTCAGGAAGGGGTCGCGCGAGCTGAAGCTCTCGAATCTCGACAAGGTCTTCTTTCCGGCAGAGCGGATCACGAAAGGCGATCTGCTGGAGTACTACCGGGCGGTCGCTCCCGTGCTTGTGCCCCACCTCAAGGAGCGCCCCTTCACGATGGTCCGGTGGCCGGACGGGATCGAAGGGAAGAAGTTCTTCCAGAAGGACGCTCCGTCGCACATGCCCGAGTGGATTCCGACGTTCCGGACGCAGGTCTCCACGAGGGACAAGTCGCGGACGAAGAAGTGGGTCGACTTCCCGCTCGCGAACGACGAGCTCGCGCTGCTCTGGATGGTGAACATGGGCTGCATCGACATGAACACGTGGTACTCACGGATCGACAAGCCCGAGCGCCCAGACTGGGTCCTCTTCGACCTCGATCCGTCCGAGGATGTCGGGTTCAAGGAAACGGTGCAGGTCGCGTTGCTGGTCAAGCAGGCACTCGACGCTTTCGGCCTCGTCGGCTTCCCGAAGACGTCGAGTGCGGAGGGCATGCACATCCTCGTGCCGATCGAGCGCCGCTACACCTATGCGGACACTCGCCAGTTCGCCGAGATCGTCGCCGGTGCCATCGCGCGCACGCATCTTGGCCTGGCGACGACGGAGTGGACGAAGGCGAAGCGGCGCGGCGTGCTCATCGACGCGAACCAGAACGGCGAGGGCAAGACGATCGCGTCGGCGTACTCCGTGCGACCGCGCCCAGGTGCACCCGTCTCGACGCCCTTGCGCTGGTCGGAGGTGAACGAGGATCTCGACCCGCTCTCCTTCACCATGCCGGTCGTGCTCGAGCGGATCCGTAAGCATGGCGACCTTTATGCCGGCGTGCTCACGACCCGGCAACGCCTGACGGATGCGCTGAAGGCCCTCGGCGGCTAGACGGCGGCCGCTGCAGCGACGCGAAATGCCTGGGCTTCCGGCTGCACGTGCTCGCGTGCGAGAACGCGCTCGAGCGCGACGACGCAACGTTCGTCGAACGCGGAGCCGATCTCCTCTCGGAGCAAGGTGAGCGCAGCCTCGTGGTCCCAGGCAGCGCGATAGACGCGTGACGAAACCAGTGCGTCGTAGACGTCGCAGACGGTGAGGATGCGTGTGTCGAGCCCGATCGAGCTTGCGTCCAGGCCGCGCGGATAACCCTTGCCGTCGAGTCGCTCGTGGTGGCTGTGGACGAGCTCCTGCGCCGAGGAGTTGAAGCCGCCGAGCTCGCGCAGGAGTTTGATTCCCCACTCGGGATGCCGCTTGATGACGGCGAACTCTTCCTCCTCGAGCGCGGCCGGCTTTTGCAGGATTCGGGTCGGCACGGAAAGCTTCCCGATGTCATGGAGAAGGCCGCCGATAGCGAGTGCGCGCAATCGTCCGGGCGGGAGGCCGAGCTCCTCGCCAACCTGCACGGCGCGCAGAGCAACGCGGCGCGTGTGCTCTTCCGTCGACTCGTCCTTTTCTGCGAGACGCTGCATCAACGCGTGCACTCGCGCACCGAGGAACGCCTCCTCTTCCGCAACGAGCTCCGCGGCTTGCAAGTCACCGACCAGCGGTCGTGACTGAACGGAACGACTGAGGTCGATCGCGACGGCCGTTCCGACGATCACGATCCCGGCGAGCTCGAAGCCGTGGCCGAGCCACCAGCCCAGGTCCGTGTAATTCAGGAGGAGCGCAGCGGGCAGTGCCGCCGTGAGCCAGGCAACGCCGATCACGACTGCGAGGTCGGCGAGCCGCTGCGTCAGGAAGTAGGTCTTCAAGGCGCGCAGGATGAGCAGCGAGTAGAAGAACCCGCCGACGCCAAGAGCGATGATCGCGGCGGGGCTTGCGGGTGCGGGGACTGCCGGGACGAGACTTGGCACGGCCATACCGGCGATGCCAAGCCCGAGCACGCCGACGAGTGCCAGAACCTGGAAGACGAGGAGCGCGCGGACGCCCTGAGGGCGACGCAGGCCCGGGAGTGCGGTGAGCGCGAGGACCGCTCCGCCGACGGGCAACGTTGCGGCTCCCGTGAGGCTGATCACACCGTTGTTGCCGATGATGACACCGGGCGTGGCGAGGCCATGGATGGCGAGGAGCGCAGCCATCACGGTGAAGGCCGATCCGACGAGCACGACCCTGCCGTCCTGCCGCCGCACGCCGACCACCGTGAGTGCCAGGGCCGCCACCGAAGCCATCACGGCGCTGACGCCGACACCGATGAAGTGCGTGCTCGTTCCGAGGTTGTGCGAGTGGTGGGCGAAGAAGGTGAGCGCGGCGCCGGGTAGGAGCGCTCCGGCCCCGAGGAGCGCCAGATCCTGGACCACGCGATCGCGAGGTATTGGCCGCATCCCCCCAGATCGGCTGTGAGCATCGCCACTTGGACGCTCGAAAGGGTGACTTGCGTTCTTTGGGGCGCCTAGGGGCCGAGGCGATCCGGGTGGCCGAGCATGCTCAGCTCGGCGATGTCGCGCCTGAAGAAAAGCGACGGTCGTCCAGTCGGCGACGACGCGAAGCTTTCGGGTCAGCAGCGGGAGCTGGTACAGGTGGTACGACCGCGTCACGAACCAGCCGGCGAAGCCCCGGAAGCGGAGGCCGACCACGTCGGCGATTCCCTTGTAGCGGCCCAGCGTGGCCACCTGGCCGAGCATCCGGTAGCGATACGGCTTCCGTTCGCCGGTGAGGTTCTTCGCCAGGCGCCGGGCCTGTCGGAGCGCGTGCTGGCAGGTGGGAGGGTCGAACGAGCCAGGAGTGGCCTCGTTGGGGACACGGGCGCCGTCACCGAGCGCCCACACGTGCGGCACACCTTCTACTGCGAGGGTCGGACCCACCAGCACGCGACCGCGGTCGTCGAGCGGCATGCCCAACCGTTCGTTGAGTGGATTGGCTCGCACCCCGGCCGTCCACACGACAGTGCTCGTCGGGATTCGACTGCCGTCGGAAAGGATCGCAGCATGCGGCTCCACCGACTCGAGCGTCGTCCTGACGCGAATGTCGACGCCCCGCCGCGACAGTTGCTGCGCCGCGTACTCGCCGAGCTTCGGGGGGATCTCCGGCAGGATCTTGTCGGCCGCGTCGACGAGGACCCAATGCTGTGGTGTGTCGCGCAGGGTCGGGTAGTAGCGCATTGCGTCCCGCACGAGGTCGGAGAGCTCGGCCAGAGCTTCCACGCCCGCGTATCCCGCGCCGACGAAGACGAAAGTCAGCTCTCGCCTGCGCTGGTCGTCGATCGATGCCGCCGTCGCTGCTTCGAGCCGCCGCAGTATGTGGTTGCGCAGGTGAATCGCGTCGGCGAGTGACTTGAACCCAAGGGCATGATCCGCGAGGCCGGGAATCGGCAGCGTGCGTGAGATCGCGCCGAGAGCGACGACGAGCTCGTCATAGCTGAGCGTCGTCACCTCCTCTTCCGTCTCCACGACGACGATGCGGTCGTCGGTGTCTACGTGTGTCGCGCGACCCAGCAGGAGCTCGGCGTGCGGGCACATCAGTCGCAGAGGCACGACGACGTGACGTGGTTCGAGTGTTCCCGACGCCGCTTCCGGCAGCAACGGCGTGTAGAGCATGAAGTTCTCCGGCGAGACGATCGTTGCGCCGCGTTTGCCGAGCAGACGCGCAACGTAGCCGCCGGCGAAGCCGCCGCCCAGCACGAGCGTGCCGCCGAGGGCGGTTCGCTCAGCCATGGGCGGGCGATGTCGATGCGGCCACCATCCTGCGCAACAGCGTGAGCGCCCCCTCCTTGTCGAGCATCTCGTTCAGGTTGCCGCACTTCGGGCTCTGCACGCACGACGGGCACCCGTCCGAGCACGGGCAGCCCTCGAGCATCTGCGCGGTGTCCCCGACCCAGCCCTCGAACGCGTTGAATCCGCGCTCGGTGATCCCGACGCCGCCGGAATGCCCGTCGTAGATGAACACCGTCGGCGCGTCGGTCTGGAAGTGGATGTTCGTCGACAACCCGCCGATGTCCCAGCGGTCGCACATCGCCCACAACGGCAGCAGCGCGATCATGGCGTGTTCCGCGGCGTGCAGGGTGCCCAGGAGCTTCGGCATCCTGTCCAGGCCGTCGAGCTGCTCCGGCTCCGGGACGTACCAGATCGCCTCCGTCTCGAAGCTCGTCTCCGGCAGATCGAGGTTGACGATCTCGAGCGTCGACTGGTCGCGGATGGACATCTTCTTGTACGCGACCACGCGCTCCGTGACGGAGATGCGTCCGAAGTGGAGGTCGAGGCCGCAGCGACGCTCGGTACGCAGCGTCTCCTCGATCGCCGTGTTGGTGTCCTTCTTGGCCTGGGTGTAGTAGTCGCCCTTGTACGGCGTCACGAGCGCCGTGCGACTCTGCAGGTCGAGCTCGCGCACGAGGTAGCTCTCGCCGAGGTGGAGGTAGACGGCGCCCTCGTGGACGGTCGAATACGCGCGTTCCCGCTCGACGATGCCCAGAACCGTGCCGCTGGTCGCTTCGACGACCGAGAAAGTGTCCGGTGTCGTGCTCCGCAGGCCGAACTGCCCGGCCGGATAGTCGCGGCCGGCCCACACGTAGCCGCTCTTCGTCAGCTGGAGCTCTGGCAAGAGAGCAGCTCGCTCGAGCGCCTCGTCCCCTAGCGTGGCGCGGTCGTCGTCGTCGAGCGGGGCCTCGAACGCGGCCGCCCTGACATGCCCGTCGAGCACGCGCGGGTTTGCGTGATCGAGGATCGCCGCCTCGACGCGGCGCTGCAGCAGGGTTTCCGGCTCCCGGACGAAGTACTGGTCGAGGGCATCCTCGCTCGCCACGAGCACTGCCAGGCCGTGCCCGCGCCGTCCCGCTCGCCCCCATTGCTGACGCAGCGATGCGACGGTGCCGGGGAACCCGACCGAGATCGCGCAGTCCAGCAGCCCGATGTCGATGCCGAGCTCGAGGGCATCCGTTGCCGCGACGCCGAGCAATTCCCCTTCCACCAGCCGCCGCTCGATCTCGCGCCGCTGTGCCGGGGTGTACCCGGCACGGTAGGGAGCAAGGCGCTTGGCGGTTTCATCGTCGACCCGCTGCACCGTGAAGCGGTGGATCAGCTCCGCGGCTTTTCTGCTTTTCGCGAAGCAGATCGTGCGGAGGCCGCGCGAGACGAGGTCCGCCATCAGCTTCGACGCGTCGCCGAGCGCGCTCGCGCGCAGGCCGAGCTCGGCGTCCAGCAGCTCCGGGTTCCAGAGCAGGATCGTGCGCTCCGCGCGAGGGGCCGCGTCGTCGTCGATGACGGTCACTTCGACTCCTGCGACACTCTGCGCCAGCTCGCCGGGGTTGGCGATCGTCGCCGATGCCATCAAGAACTGCGGCTCGGCGCCGTAAACCTGCGCGAGCCGGCGCAGTCGGCGGAGAACGTTGCCGACGTGCGAGCCGAACACGCCTCGATAGACGTGGGTTTCGTCGACGACGATGTAGCGCAGGTTGTGTAGAACGTCCGCCCAGCGATCGTGGTGCGGCAACACGCCGAGGTGAAGCATGTCGGGGTTCGTGAGAATAAGGTTCGCCCACTTGCGGATCTGCCAGCGACGCTCACCCGGTGTGTCGCCGTCGTAGATCGCGGCGCGCAGGTTCGGTGCGCGGAGCTCGGCGAGCGCACGTGCTTGATCCTGTGCCAGAGCCTTTGTCGGGTAGAGGTAGAGCGCGCGGCTCTTGGGATCGCGCGCGATCGTGTCGAGCACGGGCAGGTTGAAGCCGAGGGACTTCCCCGAGGCCGTGCCGGTCGCGAGGATCAGGTGCTCGCCACGCGCCGCGGCGTCGTAGGCGGCTCGCTGGTGTTCATAGAGCTCCGTGAACGGGAGCACCTGCCGCAGGCTGGGGTGCAGGTCGTCGGGCAGCGGTGTGGTGTGAGCGCCCGCGGCCGGAACCTGCTGGACGTGTGCCACCTCCTCTCCTTCGAGAAGATCGGCCCAGGTGGCGGCGCTGACGGCCATCCGCCCATTGAAGCGCGTTCGCGTCAAGCCAGGTTGGCGCGTCCGTCGCTCCAACGAGCCGAACCCCTGGACGTCGCCCATCCTCACGCACTCGTTACCCTTCTTCGACCGGGGTGCCCAGTGGGCTGAGATCACACCCGTAGAACCTGATCCGGTTAGCACCGGCGAAGGGAGAGCGTTGGTTCCAAGGTGTTTGACGATTGCTGGCTCGGACTCCGGCGGCGGAGCGGGGATTCAGGCCGACCTGAAGGCGTTCGCGGCTGCGGGCTGCTTCGGTACGAGCGCGATCGTCGCGCTGACCGCGCAGAACACCACCGGCGTGACTGCCGTGCACGAGCTGCCGGTGGACTTCGTGCGCGCACAGCTGGACGCTGTGTATGACGACGTCGGCGTCGATGGCGCGAAGACGGGGATGCTCTACTCGCGCGCCGTCATCGAGACCGTCGCGGACTTTCTCGTGGGACGCAACATCCCCCTGGTGGTCGACCCGGTCATGATCGCCAGCTCCGGCGCGACGCTGTTGCAGAGCGACGCGGTGGAGGCGCTCGTGGCGCTGCTCTTTCCGCTCGCCACGGTCGTCACGCCGAACCTTCACGAAGCCCAGGCGCTTGCGGGCAGCGGAACGCGCCATGAGCTCGCAGAGCGCATTCACGAGCTCGGGGCGCCGGCTGTCGTCGTGACGGGCGGGCACGGCGACGAGGCGGTGGATCATCTCTTCGACGGGGAGCGCCACGTCGAGATTCCGGTCGAGCGCTATGACACCGGCGCCACACACGGTGCGGGTTGCACGCATTCGGCCACGCTCGCTGCGGCCCTGGCGAGGGGGCTGTCCCTCGAGGAAGCGGCGCGCGAGGCGGCGCGCGTCGCCTCTGCTGCAGTCCGGCACGGACTCGCCGAGATCGGCGCCGGTGACGGCCCGGTCGACGTCCTCCATCTGAAAGGAGCCGCATGAGCTTCTCTCCAGGAGAGATGCTCGCCGAGCTCCGTGAGCGCAAGCCTCTCGTCCACCAGATCACGAACTACGTCGTCATGAACGAGACGGCCAACGCGACGCTTGCACTCGGCGCGCTGCCGGTAATGGCTCATGCGCGTGAAGAGGTCGAAGAAATGGTCGCGCTGGCCGGCGCGCTCGTGCTGAACATCGGCACGCTTTCACCCCACTGGGTAGAGGCGATGCTGCTCGCAGGGAAGGCGGCCAACGAGCGGGGCATTCCGATCGTGCTCGATCCCGTCGGTGCAGGAGCGACGCGGTATCGCACTGAGACTGCGCGTCGCCTGCTCGACGAGGTGAACGTCGCCGTGCTGCGCGGCAACCAGGGAGAAGTCGCGACACTCGTCGGTGTCGAGGCCGAGGTTCGCGGGGTCGAGTCGATCGGCGCCGGTGGCGAGCCCGCCGACCTTGCGCGCACGGCCGGTCGCAACCTCGGGCTCGTTGCCTCCGTGACCGGCCCCGTCGACCATGTCTCCGACGGAAAGCGAGTGCTCGCGGTCGCGAACGGACACGAGTTGCTCGCTGCCGTGACGGGGACAGGTTGCATGTCGAGCGCGATCACCGGTTGCTTTCTGGCCGTCGCGAAAGACAGCCCGCTCGAAGCGGCGGCGGCAGCCCTCGCAGCGTTCGGCGTTGCCGCGGAAGATGCTGCGAGCGACGCGAAGGGGCCTGGTTCCTTCCATGTCGGTCTCTACGACGCGCTCGCCGCGCTCGAGCCCGAGACCCTCGACGCGCGCGCGAAGGTCTCGTGAAGCTGCACGCCCTCGTGGACGACCTGGAGACCGCGCGGCTCGCCGTCGAGGGCGGCGCCACGGTCGTGCAGTGGCGCCTGAAGAACGTGCCGCGGGTCGAGGTCGTCGAGCGCGGGAGGTCCACGCGAAGCCTCTGCGCACGCTTCGGCGTGACGTTCGTGGTGAACGACGACATCGAGGCTGCACTCATGCTCGGTGCAGACGGGGTCCACCTCGGCCGCAACGACGAGGGGGCAGATCGTGCGCGGGAGCAGGGGCTCTTGCTCGGGCTTTCCGCAACCAACCTCGAAGAGGCGCGTGCAGCCGACGGCGAAGCGGACTACATCGGGGCCGGACCGGTCTGGCCGACGCCGTCGAAGGCCGACGCCGATCCCGCAATCGGCCTTGAAGGATTGCGCGCGATCTGTGACGCGACCACGGTTCCCGTCGTCGCGATCGGCGGGATCGACGCGTCGAACGCCGTGGACTGCATCCGCGCCGGCGCCGTAGGCGTGGCAGTCGTGCGTGCGGCCCGCGACGCCGCCTCGGTGAGGGCGGCGATCGATGCAGCTCTCTGAGCTCGGCGAGCTCGGCCTGCTTGCGGAGCTCGAACGCCGCGGGCTGGCCCGGGGGATCGATCACGATGCCGCGCAGCTGGAGGGAGGACTCGTGGCGACGCAGGACGCCCTCGTCGAGGGCGTGCACTTCCGGCTCGACTGGATCTCCTGGCGCGATCTCGGCTGGCGCGCAGCCGCCGTCAATCTCAGCGATCTCGCAGCCTCGGGTGCCGAGCCCGAAGGGCTGCTCGTCGCGCTGGGCGCACCGCCCGACACGGACGTACGAAACGTCATCGAGCTGTACGAGGGAATCGCCGAGACCAAGATCGCCGTGGTCGGCGGCGACACGACCCAGGCGGATCGGCTCTTGTTGAGCGTGACCGCGATCGGCCGCTCGCAGCGAGTGCCGGGCAGGGCGGGCGCCCGCGCGGGAGATCAGCTCGTCGTGACCGGCCCGCTCGGCGGTGCCGGTGCGGCGTTTCGCCGCGAGTCCTTCGTGCGTCCACTGCTTCGCCTGGCCGAAGGGAGGGAGCTCGCCGCGCATGCACATGCCATGCTCGACATCTCGGACGGCATCGCCGTCGACGCCGGACACCTGGCGAGGCGCTCGGGCTGCCGTGTCCACATCGAGCTGGAGCTCGTCCCGCTTGCGGTTGGAGCAGAGATCGACGACCTCGGGTTCGGCGAGGACTACGAGTTGCTCGCCGCGGTCGACGACCCCGGCCGGTTCACGGTCGTCGGCCGTTGTGAAGACGGTGAAGGCTCGACGCTCACGCTGGGCGGCGAGCCCTACGAGCTAGGCGGCTGGCAGCACTTCAGCTAGCGCACGCTCGTAGTGAGAGCGCGGGTGTGCGCCGATCAGCGTCGCCTTCGCCTCGCCGCCCTCGAACAGAATCGTGGTCGGAATCGAGAGCACGTCGTAGCGCGCCGCAGTCAGCGGGTACTCGTCGATGTTCAGCTTGGCGAACTCGACGCGGCCGCGGTTCTCCACCTCGAGCTGCTCCAGGATCGGCTCGACGGCCTTGCACGGACCGCACCACGGCGCCCAGAAGTCGAGGACGACGGGAGTGTCGGCCTGCAGGACGTCGTGCTCGAACGTGGCATCGGTGACTTCGAACATAGGCCCAGAGTAGCCGCTTAGATGCGCCCTAGAAGCGCTGCTAGGCGGAGCCCCGGCACCTTCCAGATCGCCTCGGCGACGATTGCCCTCGACATCTTCGACCCTCCGACTTCGCGGTCGGCGAAGGTGATCGGCACCTCGACCACCTTGAAGCCGGCCCGCAGCACGCGGTACGTCGTCTCGATCTGAAACGCGTATCCCTTCGACGCGACCCCGTCCAGGTCGATCGCCTCGAGCGCAGCGCGCCTGTAGCACTTGAAACCGCCGGTCAGGTCTCGCACCTTGACGCCGAGCAGCACTCGCGCGTAGAGCGAGCCGCCCGCGGAGATGACCCGGCGTATCAGCCCCCAGTTCCGCACTCCGCCGCCGGGGACGTAACGCGAGCCGAGCGCGAGATCTGCGCCCTGCTCGACCGCGGCAAGCAGGCGGGGTACGTCGTTCGGATCGTGGGAGAAGTCGCAGTCCATCTCCAGAACCAGCTCGGCGCCGTCGGACAAGGCGCGGCGAAAACCGGCCAGGTACGCAGGCCCGAGGCCCTCCTTGCGCTCACGGTGAAGGACGTCCACGTAGTCGAGCTCTTGCGCAAGCCGGTCTGCGAGCCGGCCCGTCCCGTCCGGGGAATTGTCGTCGATCACCAGAACGCGCACGTCCTTGTCGCCGAGGGCGCGCAGCATCGGCTCGAGGTTCTCGAGCTCGTTGTACGTGGGGAGGCAGACGACGGCCCTGGGCACCGGCACGGACGTATATTCAACGCGTGGCCGGAGCTCTGCCTCGCAACGTCGATGTGGCCGAGCAGCTGGAGCTTCTCGCTGACCTGCTGGAGATCGAGGGAGAAGCCTCGTTCCGCGTGCTCGCCTACCGCCGGGCCGCCACGCGGATCCGGGAGACGGCAGGCTCGGTGGCCGAGCTTGCCCTTGCCGGCCGCGCGAAGGAGCTTCAGGGCATCGGCAAGACGATCGAGGAGAAGATCGTCCAGGTCGTCGAGGACGGCGAGATGCACGCGCTGACGAAGCGCAAGAAAATCATTCCGCCGGACGTCGTCAGCTTCATGCGTCTCCCCGGGCTCGGCCCGAAGACCGCGGCGCGGATCTGGCAGGAGCTCGGAGTGACCACGATCGCGGAGCTGCAACAGGCAGCCGAGCAGGAGCAGCTGCGCACGCTGGCCGGGCTGGGTGCGAAAACGGAGGAACGGGTCCTCAAGGCGCTTGCCGAGAAGAAGCAGGAGCCTTCGGACCGCCGGCTGCTGGGCGACGGCCTCGGCCCTCTTCTGGCCGTCGTCGACGTGCTGCAGGAGCACCCGGCCGCGGTGAAGGTGTCCGAAGCCGGCAGTGCGCGTCGCCGCAAGGAGACGTTCCGCGACCTCGACATCATCGCGACCGCCAAGGATCCGGAGGCGTTGATCGACTACTTCACCAAGCTGAAGTGGGTGATCGCCGTCGAGGCGAAAGGCTCGACGAAGGCGACCGTGCTGTCGAACGAAGGCTTGCGCTTCGACCTCCGCGTCGTGCCGCCGGAGTCGTACGGGAACCTGCTCCAGCACTTCACGGGCTCGAAGGACCACAACGTCGCGCTGCGTGAACGCGCCGTGAAGGATGGTCTGTCCGTGTCCGAGTACTCGATCACCGTGGTCGAGACAGGCGAGGAGCTGAAGTTCGAGGACGAAGAGCAGGTCTACGAGCGACTCGGCTACCAGTTCATCCCGCCGGAGCTCCGCGAGAACTCGGGGGAGCTCGAAGCCGCGCGCAAGGGCGAGTTGCCGGAGCTCGTCGAGCTGGCAGACATCAAGGGCGACCTGCACAGCCACACCACGTACTCGGACGGCCGTGAGCCGCTCGAGCAGATGGTCCTCGCGGCGCGCGAGCGTGGCTACAAGTACTACGCCGTCACCGACCATCCTCGCGGCACGCTCGCCGAGCAGGATCTCGAGATCGATGTCCTCAACGAACGGCTGAAGCCGTTCCGGATCCTCAAGGGCATCGAGGTCAACATCCGGATCGACGGCTCCCTATCGCTGCCCGACGAGGTGCTTGCCGAGCGTGACTGGGTGATGGCGTCGTTGCACGCCGCGTTCGACCGCAACCCGACCGAACGCGTCCTGACAGCGATGGAGAACCCGCACGTCGACTGCATCGGTCATTTGACCGCTCGCAAGATCAACATCAGGCCTCCTGCGAATGTCGACATCGAACGCGTCGTCGCCAAGGCGCTCGAGACGGGCACGTTCCTCGAGATCAACGCGCAGCCGAACCGGCTCGACCTCCGCGATTCACACGCGCGGCTTGCCGGCGAGGCCGGTGTGAAGATTGCCGTCAACACGGACGCGCACCAGTTGAGCGCGCTCCAGCACATGGAGATGGGTGTCGCCCAGGCCAAGCGGGCCTGGCTGACGAAGGACCAGGTGCTGAACACGCGCACGTGGCCGCAGATCGCGAAGCTCCTGAAGTGACGTTTCGCGAAGACGGAGCGGCTGCGCTCGAGTGGGCCGCCCGGTATCTCGAGGGGGTCGGCGACTTTCCCGTTCTTGCGCAGGTCGAGCCGGGAGACATTCGCCGCCGCCTGCCTGCTGCCCCGCCGGAACGAGGTGAGCCGTTCGCCAACGTGTTGCGCGACGTCGATGAGATCTTGCTGCCCGGGACGACGCACTGGCAGAGCCCGCGCTTCTTCGCGTACTTCGCCAACAGCGCCGCCGAGCCGGGGATCCTCGCGGAGCTTCTCGCCGCCACGCTCAACTCGGTCGCCTTCATCTGGCGGACCTCGCCGGCGTCCACCGAGCTGGAAGCCCACACGCTCGACTGGACTGCACAGCTCCTCGGACTACCGTCCGGGTGGCACGGTCACATCGAGGACACGGCCTCCATCTCCACGATCGCCGCGCTTGCCGCGGCGCGCGAGTCGAACGGCGGCCGCGTAGTCGTCTGCTCGGAAGAGGCACACTCGTCGGTCGAACGAGCGGCGCGGCTGCTCGGTCTCGAGACGCGCAAGGTCCCGCTCGATGACGAGTTCCGCCTGGACGCCGGCGCGCTCGATCTCACCGATGCGTGTGCGCTCGTCGCCACCGTGGGCACGACGTCTACGACTGCGGTCGATCCCGTGCCGGTCCTTGCCGATGCGTGCGAGGCCGCGGGTGTCTGGCTGCACGTCGACGCGGCCTATGCGGGCTCGGCATGGGTCTGTCCCGAGCTCCGTTGGTCACAGGCGGGTGTCGAGCGCGCGGACTCGCTCGTCGTGAATGCGCACAAGTGGCTGTTCACGCCGATGGACTGCTCGCTGCTCTGGACGCGGAAGCCGGAAGCGCTGCGTGCCGCGTTCAGCCTCGTGCCGGAGTACCTCCGTACGAGCGACGAAGCGGAGAGCCTCTCCGACTACGGTCCCGCGCTCGGCCGCCGCTTTCGCTCGCTCAAGCTCTGGGCCGTCCTGCGCTGCTACGGGCGCGAGGGCCTGCAGGCCCGCATCCGGGAGGCGGTCAGGCTGGCGGAGGTCTTCGAAGGCCTGGTGCGCGACGAGCCCGGCTGGGAGATCTGTGCCCCGCGCGCCTTTTCCGTGGTCTGCTTCCGCCGACCTGGCTCGGAAGAGGACAACGAACAGCTCCTTACTCGTGTCAACGACAGCGGTGAGCTGTTCATCTCCCACACGCGGCTGAACGGCCGGTACGTCCTGCGACTCGCGATCGGCAACGAGCGCACGACCGAGTCCGACGTGCGGCGGGCCTGGGCGGTCTTGAAGCGCGAATCCATGTCGGCAGGACCACTTTCGGGCTCGAACAGCCTCACTTGAAACGGTGTAGGATTCTGCACTAACTCATGGCTGCACGCGGCACGGGGAGGTGCCTGGTCGTGACCAAGGGGTTTTCCCCCCTGGAATTCGCAGTGACATCAACTTAGGAGGGGATGTATGCGTAAGCGACTGACGGTCGGGGCCTTGCTCGCGACCGTAATGCTGTTCGCGGTGGTCCTCGTATCTGGCTCGCAGGCGATGGTCGGCGGCTCGGTACCGGACTCCGCAAAGAAGCTCGGGGCGGCCAAGGTGACGACTGTATCGCTCAACGGCTGGGTGGGCGCCAAGGTCGAGGACGACTTGCTCAAAGAGGTCATTGCGGCCTTCGAGAAGTCGCATCCGAACATCAAGGTCGACTACTCGGGCTTCAACAACTACCAGACCACGATGCTGGCGAAGTTCTCCGCGCGGCAACCGCCGGACGTCTTCTACGTAGCTGCAGAAGACTTCGCAGACTGGGTCCGCCAGGGCGTCCTCCAGCCTCTCAACGCGTATGCGAAGAAGACGAAGTTCTCGACGAAGCCTTTCTACACGGGCTTGGCGAACAGCTTCAAGTACAAGGGCAAGACGTACGGTTATCCGAAGGACTGGTCGTCTCTCGGGATGCAGGTCAACCCGGCTCTGCTGAACGGCCAGCGCATTCCGACGACGTGGGCGCAGCTTCGGTCCGTCGCACAGAAGATCAACATCGCGGGCGGCAAGCCGATCTGCCTCGGAGCGGACTGGGCGCGCCTGATGGCGTTCGTCTACCAGGCGGGAGGAACCGGGCAATTCAAGGACGCACAATCGGCTCCGTTCCGGGTCGCCGTGAACTTCTACATCAACCTGATCAAGGATGGTCTCGCGGCGACGCCCGACAACCTTGGTGCCGGTTGGTGCGGTGAGGCCTTCGGCAAGGAGAAGGTCGCGATCGCATTCGAAGGCAACTGGATGCTCGGGTATCTGAAGGACACGTTCCCGAACCTCCGCTACACCCTCGCGCCGATGCCGAAGGGCAAGACGCGCGGGAACCTCGCCTTCACCGTCTCGTACTCGATGGCGAAGGACTCCAAGAACAAGGCAGCCGCCTGGACGCTGCTGAGCTATCTGACCGGCAAGGTCGGGGCGAAGAAGTGGACCTCGCTCGGTTTCGCACTGCCGGCGCGGAGCGACGTCAAGCCGGTGGCCGGCCGAGGCGCGTTCGTCAGGTACCCGCGGTTCACTCATGGCTGGGGGAACCAGGTCGACTTCCGCCATGTCTGGACCGAAGTCGCGAACAACGAGCTGACGGCGGTTCTCCAGGGTAAGCAGACCGTGAACGGAATGCTCGCGAAGATCGCGGCAGCCGCGAAATAGGACCCGCGTAGTTCGTTTGCCTGCTCCCCCGCGCATCGTCGAAGATGCCGGGGGAGTGGGTCGACGACAGGAGAGCTGACGTGGCGGTGTCGGTCGCGAAGAAGAGGAAGGTGCGGGGCCTGGGCTCGGAGCGCCTGCGTGAGGCGCTGGTGGGCTACGGCTTCATCGCGCTCCCGATGTCGTTCTTCCTGCTCTTCTTCATCTTCCCGATCGGCTACGCCGCGTACATCAGCCGCTACGACTGGGGCATCTTCCGCGGACCGTTCGTCGGCTTCGACAACTACCGTCAGCTCTACCACGACAGCGTCTTCTGGCAGCACGCGGTGCGGAACACGCTGGTCTACACGGTGACTGTCGTTCCGCTGCAGATGGCGATCGGCCTTTCCCTCGCCGTTGTGGTGAACAACGCGATCCGGTTTCGGACGTTCTTCCGTGCGGCGTTCTACTTCCCGGCGCTTGCGTCCTCCGCCGCGATCGTGGCGATCGCGACCTACATCCTGGCGTCGGACGGATTGCTGAACTCGTTTTTCGGAGTGCTCGGCTACGACCACCGCTATGCGTGGTTCAGCAGAACGGACACCGCCCTGCCTTCGATCATCGGGCTCAATGCCTGGACGACATGCGGGACGATGATGTTGTTCTACCTCGCCTCGCTTCAGTCAATCTCGACTGAGGTCTACGAGGCTGCGGCGATCGACGGAGCAGGGGCCTGGCGGACCTTCTGGAAGATCACCTTCCCGCTGCTCAAGCCAGGGCACTTCTTCGTCGCTGTCGTCTCGATCATCGGAGCGCTGCAGCAGTTCGACCAGTCGTTCATCGTCGGCGGAACGTCAGGTGGGCCGAACTATTCCACGATGACGGTTGTGCTCTACCTCTACAACCGAGCGTTCAGTGCCCACTTCGGCTACGCCGCTGCCGTCGGGCTCGTCCTCTTCGTCTTCATCTTCACGGTCACGTTGATCCAACGACTCCTGTTCGGGAAGGCAGAGGTGGCTTGATGGCCGACGAGCGGCTTCCGACCACTCCAGAAGTCCTTGCCGTCGGCGAGCTCACACTGGAGGCTGAGGGGGTGGGCGGCAGGCCGGCGGACGCCGAAGGCATTCCCGGCCGCGAGCGCGCCGACCGGATCCGGACCGTTCTGACCTATGCGGTGATGTTCACCGTCGCCGCGCTGTTCTTCATCCCGTTCCTCTGGAGCGTTTCGACCTCATTCAGGACGATCGCCGACACGGTCCAGGGTTTTTCGCTCTTGCCCAGGCACTGGACGACTGCCGGCTACCACGACGTCTTCTACAAGTACCACTTCGGCCGCTACACAGTGAATAGCGCCGTCATTGCCGTGGCGATCACGGTCTCCAATCTGTTCCTTGCCTCGATTGGGGGCTACGCCTTCGCGCGGCTCAAGTTCCCGGGGCGCGAGGTGCTCTTCATGCTCGTTCTCGGCACGTTGATGATTCCGGACCAGTTGCGCCTGGTGCCGATCTATCAGATGCTCGTCAACATGCTGCCGAGCTGGGTCGGTCATCTCGGCTGGCAGAACGCGACCTTCACCAATCGCAACGGCGTCATCCTGATCAACCTGGTCTCCGCCGCGAGCCTGTTCTTGATGCGTCAATACTTCTTGACGATTCCGCGAGACCTGGAGGAGGCTGCCAAGCTCGACGGAGCGGGCTACTTCAAGACGTATCGCCGCGTGATGCTGCCGCTTGCCGGGCCTGCGCTTGCCGCTGTCTGCATCCTGACCTTCCAGGGCTCGTGGAACGGGCTGTTCTGGCCGGCTGTGCTGCTTCAGGAAGAGTCCCAGCGCACGATCCCCCTCGGGCTCGTCTACTTTCAGACCATCTATACGACGTTGTGGCCTCAGCTGATGGCCGCGAGCGTGGTCGCGATTCTGCCGGTACTCGTCCTCTTCGTGCTGTTCCAGCGTTACTTCGTAGCCGGCGTTGCGGCTTCCGGGGTCAAGGGATGAGCCTCGCGCGCGCACTTGGGGTCGCAGCGACGGATCTCTACCATCAGTCCTGGCGGCTGATCGTGCTGAATGCGCTGCTGGCCGCGGTCCTGGTCGGAGTCATCCTTGCGAGCCTGGCGATTCGCCCGGCACTCCTACTCCTCGTCTTGCTCGGCCCCGTCGCCGCAGCGGTCATGCACTGCACGGTTACTCTCGCCCAGACGGAGGAGTTGCGGCTCTCCGAGGTGGTGGTTGGGCTGAGACGCCACTGGCGGCGCGGGCTGGTGCTGGGGTTCCTCGTCGCCGTTGCTGCGATCCTCGGTGCGATCGCCGTCCCTTTCTATTCCGGAGCCGGCGCCTGGGCCTGGCCCCTGGCCGCATTGAGCGTCTATGTGCTTCTGGCCTTCGCTCTGTTTCAGCTCGCGTTGTGGCCGCTCGCGGTCTTCCAGGACGCGCGCCCCTTCCGTGCCGTCGTGAGGGACGCTGCGTTCATCGTCGGCCGTCGTCCCTGGGGATTCGCCGGGTTGGCTTGCGCTCTACTGCTCGTCAACGTCATTGGTCTCGCCGCGGCGATCCTGCCGTTCCTGACCCTCACGATCGCGTACTCGTTCCTGGTCTCAGCGCATTTTGCGCTGCCGAAAAATCCGGCTCGGGAGGTCTGAAGGCATGGCTAGCGTCACCTACGACCACGTCACGAAGACCTTCGGCGACACGGCGGCCGTCAAGGAACTCATGCTCGAAGTCAGTGACGGCGAGTTCATGGTCCTCGTCGGTCCGTCCGGGTGCGGCAAGAGCACTGCGCTACGCATGCTTGCCGGTCTCGAGCGAGTGTCGGATGGTCGTATTCTGATCGGCGACCGCGTCGTCAACAACGTCGCACCGCAGCACCGGGACATCGCGATGGTGTTCCAGTCCTATGCGCTCTATCCGCATATGACCGTTTACGACAACCTCGCGTTCGGGCTGCGCAATCAGAAGGTGGGCAAGAAGGACATCGACCGGCGCGTGCGCAGGGCGATGGACATCCTCGATCTCGATCCACTGATCAAACGCAAGCCGAAGCAGCTGTCCGGAGGACAGCGCCAGCGCGTCGCACTAGGTCGTGCCATCGTTCGCGAACCCGAGGCGTTTCTGATGGACGAACCTCTGTCGAATCTCGATGCACAGTTGCGCGTCCAGACCCGCGCAGAGATTCTCAAATTGCAGCAAGAACTCGGTACGACCACGATCTATGTCACACACGATCAGGTCGAGGCGATGACCATGGGTGACCGGATCGCCGTCATGAAACTGGGCGTGCTCCAGCAGGTCGGTTCTCCCGAAGAGCTCTATCGCGAGCCCCAGAACCTCTTCGTCGCCAGTTTCATCGGGTCGCCTGCGATGAATCTCGTGCCTGCCGAGGTCATGGATGGCGCAGGGGGCACGGGACGCATCGCAGGCTTCCGTCCCGAGCACATCGACGTCGCGAACGGCCGGTCGGGTGGGCTGGACTTCGACGCACGAGTCGACGTCGTGGAGTATCTCGGCGACGAGCAACTCGTCCATCTGACCCGTAAGGAAACCGCGATCCAGGCGAAGCTTCCGGTCGAAGAACAGGTCGGTCCGGGGCAGGTCCTGAACCTGACGGTCCCGCGAGACAAGTTGTTCCTGTTCGACGCGGCGACGGAGCAGCGGGTCCGAGACTAGAGGCGGCGCAGGAGGGCCAGCAGACCCGGCGGCCCTGTCACGATCAGATCGGCGGCTTCTCGTAGCTCCGCCGGGCCTTCCTCCGAGGCCACCGCGACCCGGACGGAAAGGTCGAGGCCGTCCAGAGCCCGGAAGCCGTCGAGGTCGGTCGTGTCGTCTCCGGCGTAAAGCGCGCGGCTCAGCGCTCTCTCGGCGAGGAGCTGTCGGACCGCCGTTCCCTTGTGCGCGTCGATTGGGGGAAGAATCTCGAGAACCTTGCGCCCGAAGCGGGCGACGAAGCCCTCGCGCTCCGCACGCACCTTGATGTCCTCGAGGGCCTTGTGCGCTGCTCGTTCGTCTGCCGAGCCGCGATAGTGCAGCGACGCCGTGAGGTGTTTGTTCTCGGTCGCAGGCCACGCAACACCTGCCAGGAACTGCTGGAGACGCTCACCCCAACCGGCCGCATCACCGTCCAGCTCCAGCCCGTGGTTCCCGACGTAGACGAGCTCGGGGACGCCGACGATGCGCTGCGCGTCTGACCCTGCGCGGCCGGAGATGCAGGCCACCAGCGCGTAGCTCTCGTTCAGACGGCGGAGCTCGGCGCGCGTCTCGTCCGGGACGCGGGCGTCCTCCGGCCGCTGAACGATCGGCGCGAGCGCGCCGTCGACATCCAGGAAGACCGCAGCTCGCTCTGGATCCTCGGCGAGGCGGGCCAGCAGATCCACACTGCAAGAATACGCGCGTGCGGCTCGTCCTCATCGGCCTCGCTGCGGGGTTCTTCAGCGCATTGTTCGGCGTCGGCGGCGGCATCATCATCGTGCCGCTGCTCCTGCTGTTCTGCGGATTCGAGGCACGCTCGGCGACCGCGACGTCCCTTGCTGCGATTGGAATCACCGCTGTATCGGGAGTCATCGCTTACGCGATTCACGGCGACGTGAACGTCGGCTACGCGGCGCTCGTCGGGCTGCCGGCCGCAAGCTCGGTCGGTTTTGCCACCGCGCTCCAGCAGCGACTGCGAACGCGCACGGTCGAATTGCTCTTCGCCGGCTTCATGGTCGCTATTGCCGTCTGGCTGTTCCTGAAGTGAACTATGCGCTCGCAATCGCTCTCGGACTTCTTGCCGGCGTGCTCGCCGGGATGTTCGGTATCGGCGGCGGCACACTCTTCGTTCCGACTCTCATTCTGCTCGGCCTCAGCCAGCACGAGGCGATCGGAACCTCGTTGCTCGCCATCGTGCCGACGGTGATCGTCGGTACGTGGCGTCAGTCGCGCTACGGCAACGTCCGCTGGCGTGCGGCGGCAGTTCTGGGAGTCGTGGCGGCAATCACCGCGCAAGGCGGTGTCGCACTCGCCGAGGCGTTACCCGCGAGCACCCTCAGACGCCTTTTCGCGGGCCTGCTCGTCCTCGTCGCGATCCAGATCGTTCTCCGAGGACGTGCGGGCGCCCCTTCACGCGATGCGGAGTAGCGCAAGCGCAGCCGCAGTTGCGCGCGCGCCGCTCCGAATCCTGACCTATCCTGTGCGGATGGCAGGGCCTGAAGAGATCTGGCTTCCGCTCGTCGACGAGCCCGTCGGCGACATCGTCGCGCGACTTCAGGCCGAGGATCCGGAGATCGACCGTCTCGTCGGTTCACCGCATCGCGTTCTTGCCTTCCGCACCTTCGCGTACATCCGCGTCGGGATTCTCCTCGGCGAACTGCTCTTCGAGCAGGAGCTCGCCGCCGAGGATGCAGACGAGAACTGGGTCGACGCGCTGTTGCGTGACCCGAAGCACCACGACGCGCTGCACCGCGAGGTACGGGCCGTCGCGGAGGAGATTGCCGCCGACCCGAAATACGCAGACGACGAGCCACTCGGCCCGGACGAGGACGCCCGGGACCGCTTTCGGGAATTCGCCCGGAAGCAGCTCGCCGGCGACTGAGCATTCCGCCCCGGCTGACGGGTTTTCGTGGCCGCCGGCCGAGGAGACTGCATAATGGGGTGCTCGTGAAGCGCGCTTCTGTCGCCTTCGTCGCCGCCCTGTTGGTGCTGACTGCTGCGGCCGCCGATGCCGGCTGGCAGCAGGCTCAGGCCTCAGGGGCGACTGCACGTGCATATGCGATCCGCGTTGCCGTTCCCGACCAGACGGGAGCGGAGACACCGACCGTCTCGGCGCCGGAGGACCAGGTCGTCTTCAGTGGTGGCTTCGACTATGGCAACCACGCCGTCATGAGCGGCTCTGCGAATGCGAGCGCGTCGGCGGATGCAGGTCCCTCGGCGAACGCGACCGCGTCGGCAGAAGTCACCAACCTGAGCTTGTTCGGCGGGGAGATCACGGCCACGAGCATCGTCGCGCAGGCTCACGCAGAGGCTCGAGCCGGGGCCGCGAAGGGGGACATCTCCGGGTCGGTGGTGACGGATCTCGTCGCACTCGGCCAGCCCGTCGCAGGCAACTCGGCGCAACTCGCAGACTGGGGGTCGCTCACCACGATCGCCGGTGGTGCGAGCGGTTCTCCCGCCACCGGGTATCGCGGCAGCGTCACCGCGCTCGAGATCAGGTTGACCGCGGAGCACGGCGGCTTGCCGGCCGGGACGACGATCCTCGTCGGCTACGCGGAGGTTGCGGCGCAGGCCGCGCCGCCCGAGCCCGCCGTCCAGGTTCCGAAGCTGCCGCAGGCCAAGTCTTCGAAGGCCGGCAAAGCGCCGGAGCCGGCGCCGGGCTTCCCGCCGGTTCGCCAGCCGCCCGACGTCACGCCAAAGCTGACTGCAGGGGGCTATGTGTTCCCCGTGTATGGCCCGTCATCGTTCATCGACACCTTCGGAGCAGTGCGCGGCGACATCTCGAGCGGCTGGCATCACGGCGACGACATCTTTGCTCCGCTCGGCGCGCCGTTGCTCGCGATTGCATCCGGGACCGTGTTTTCGGTGGGCTGGAACAAGGTCGGCGGCAATCGCCTCTGGCTCCGCGACGGTCAGGGAAATCTCTTCTACTACGCGCATCTCTCTGCGTTCTCGCCGCTCGCCGTGAACGGGAACAAGGTGAACGCGGGTGACGTCGTCGGCTTCGTCGGCAACACCGGCGACGCGCAGGGAACTCCGTTCCATCTGCACTTCGAAGTCCATCCCGTCGCCCTGCTCGGACTTGGCTACGACGGAGCGGTCAATCCGACGTCCTATCTCCTTGCCTGGAAGCACCTCCAGGACGTCAGCTTTGCGGGCGGCGACGCGTGGGCGCCGTTGCACTCACTCGGGAACGCGCCGAAGCCCGGGGCGATCCTGCTGACGGCGACCGATATCTCGATCGCCGACGGGCTCGTCCCGGGCTCACTGCAGCGTGCGGTCAGGCCTCTGATCGTGAGGTCCGACAACTTCAGCTCGAAGAAGCCGAAGAAGTAACTAGTTCGAGCTGGGGCTGGAGTTGCCGCCCTGGTAGGTGAACTCGTCGCTCGGACCGAAGACGCGGTCGGACAACCACTTGCGCGTCTGCGCCCCGGAGACGGGGTTGAACAGGATGCCGAGTGCGATTCCCGTCAGCAGCAGCATCGTGTTGCGCGAGCCGTGGTCCTTCTTGCCCTGAACGCGGTCGGCCGCCTGACGGAGCTCGTCGAGGGCCTCTCGCAGGTGATCCTGGATGTCCTTGTCGGTCGCGACGCGTGTGGCGACTGGAATCGCTCCGCGTCCCCCGATCAGCTCGTTGTAGACCACGCGCGCCGACTCGAAGGCGTTGCGCACGTTGTCGCGCAGGTCTTCATCCTGGAACGCGCGCTCGATGTAGGGCCTCGCGCCGCCGGCTCGGTCCATTACCTTGTCTCTCGTGTTGGCCATGCTTCCTTTGTCCTTTCGCTCGTTTGCCAGCTCTTGCGTACCCGTGTGTAATCGACGCAAACAAGCCGTTCTCGGCCTCACTCTACTGGTCGTTTCAGGGTGCGGGGGCGGCGGCGGAGGGCAGAAGGGGCACACGGTCCGGGGGACGGGCTTCACCTTTGTGGCGCCGGCCGACTGGGCCGTCTCGCGAAAGGGTGGCGAAGTCCAGGCTGCGGAGGGCACTGGGCTCATCTCGGTGACGCGCTTCCCCCTGCAGCGCCGATTTCGGCCGGACCTCTGGGCCAAGGTCGTCCCGGAGCTGGATCGGGCGGCTGCCGCGGTCGCAAGCCAGCAGCAGGGCACCGTGATCAACTCCCGGAGCATCACCGTGGCCGGCGAGAAGGCCCGTCGCTACGACGTCGCGTATACCAATGAGGGGAAGGAGCTCGTGGAGCGGATCGCGTTCGTACTGCGCGGAAAGACCGAGTACCTGCTGCTCTGCCGCTACGAGCGTGGAGGCAGCACCGACGCCTGCGACGGCTTGCTGACGTCCTTCAAGCTCGCCGCGGCCTGACGGTCGAGTACAGGTGAGGGCTTGGGGTGGGTCGCGCCCTTGCCGTCGAAAGCCGCGTCGAAGACCTGGTCGATCGTGTCCACGAGGATGAATTCCATCTGCTCCTTGGTCTCCTTCGGGAGCTCTGCGAGGTCGGGCTCGTTGTCGCGCGGCATGATGATGCGCTTCAAGCCCGCGCGCTGCGCGGCGAGCGTCTTCTCGCGGATGCCGCCGATCGGGAGCACCTGCCCGGTGAGCGTGATCTCGCCGGTCATGCCGACGTCCTCCGAGACCGGTTCGTTACGCACGAGTGACGCGATCGCAGTCGCCATCGTGATTCCCGCGGAAGGCCCGTCCTTCGGCACCGCACCGGCGGGAACGTGCAGGTGGATGTCGTGTTCGCGGAACCAGTCCGGTTCGAGCCCGAGCTTCTCCGCGTGTGCACGGACCCACGAGAGCGCGGCCTGTGCGGACTCCTGCATCACGTCACCGAGCTGTCCGGTGATCGTCAGCCGGCCCTTGCCGGGATAGGCAGTCGCCTCGAAGAAGAGGATGTCGCCGCCGACTGTGGTGAAAGCGAGACCCGTTGCGACGCCCGGCTCAGAGGTGCGCTTGCGTACCTCGCCCTCGTAGCGACGCGGTCCGAGTGCGACGCGTACACGCTTCTCGTCGATGCGCAGCTTCTTCGCGCGCTGTTTGCCCTCTGCGACCTGCCGGGCAGCCTTGCGTAGCACGTCGGCGAGCCGGCGTTCGAGGTTGCGGACACCAGCTTCGCGCGTGTACTCGCGGATGATCAGTCGCAGCGCCTTGTCGGTGATCGTGACCTGGTCGTCGCCCAGTCCGTGAGCCTCGATCTGTTTCGGCACGAGGTAGCGCTTGGCGATGCCGAACTTCTCATCCTCCGTGTAACCCGATAGCTGGATGACGTCCATGCGGTCGAGCAGCGGGGCCGGGATCGTGTCGAGCGTGTTTGCAGTGCAGATGAACAGCGTCTTCGAGAGATCGAACGGCAGGTCGAGGTAGTGGTCACGGAAGTTCTTGTTCTGTTCCGGGTCGAGGACCTCGAGCATCGCGCTGGCGGGGTCGCCCCGGAAATCGGCGCCCATCTTGTCGATCTCGTCGATCAGCAGCACGGGGTTCATCGACTCGGCATCGCGGAGGTGGCGGATGATCGTTCCCGGCATCGCGCCGATGTACGTGCGGCGATGGCCGCGGATCTCCGACTCGTCACGCACGCCGCCGACTGACAGCCGGGCGAACTTGCGGCCGAGCGCACGCGAGATCGACTGGCCGAGGGAGGTCTTGCCGACGCCCGGCGGCCCGACGAAGCAGAGGATCGGGCCCGACGTCTCGTTCCTGAGCTTCGAGACGGCGAGGTGCTCGAGGATTCGCTCCTTCACCTTCTCGAGATCGAAGTGGTCTTCGTCGAGCACCTGCTTCGCGTTGTCGAGGTCGAGGTTGTCCTCCGTCGTCTTGTGCCACGGCAGCGAAGCGATCCAGTCGATGTAGGTGCGGATGACTCCGTACTCGGCCGCTGCCGTCGGCAGCCTCTCCAGCCGGCCCAGCTCGCGGTCGACCACCTTGCGCACGTCCTCCGGCAGGTCCATCGACTCGAAGGTCGAGCGCAGCTCGGCGATCTCCGCCGCTTCGGGATCGTTCTCGCCGAGCTCGTCCTGGATCGCCTTGAGCTGCTGGCGCAGGAAGAACTCGCGCTGACCCTTCTCCATCTCTTCCTGGACCTGCGACTGGATCTTCGATCCGAGCTCGAAGACCTCGAGCTCGCGGTTGAGGATGGCCGAGATGTCACGCAGCCGCGCCTCGATGTCGGTGAGCTCCAGCAGTCGCTGCTTCTCCTCCGTCTTGAGGCGTAGCGTGGAGGCGACGAGGTTGCAGAGCGCGCTTGGGTCGTCGACGTTGGCCGCGGCGATCTGCAGCTCTTCCGGCAGGTACGGGACGAGGCCGATGACACGCCCGAACAGGTTCTGGACGTTCCGGGTCAGAGCTTCGACCTCGGGTGTCTCCTCGAGCTCGTCGGGCAACTCGACGAACTCCCCCACGAGGTACGGGTCGTCCTGGACCGGCCGGTCGAGCTTGATGCGCTGCACGCCCTGGACGAGGATCCGCAGGGTGCCGTCGGGAACCTTGATCATCTTGTGGATCACCGCCGCCGTGCCGACCTCGTAGAGATCGTCCCAGCCCGGCTGCTCCGCTTCGGGATTCTTGACCGTGACGAGTGCGAGCACGCGGTCACCCGAGACGACGTCTTCCACGAGCTTGATCGACCGCTCCTGGCCGATCGCCAGCGGTGTCACAGACTCGGGGAAGACGACCGTTTCCTTCAGCGGCAGGATCGGGCAAAGTCGCCGGAAACGTCAGCTCCTCGGTCGGCTCCTCCACGATCGTGTCGTTCAGCGCCTCACTCATGTTGAAGTCACCACGATCGCGATGCGCTCCGCCGGAGCCGGCTTCGGGGCGATGGGGAGCTTGATGGTCAGGAACCCGCGCTCGTACGTCGCCGTCGCCTGCTCCGGGTCGACGTCGACGGCCAGTGTCAGGTGCCGCTGAAACGGGCCGTACTCGATTTCGAGCTGCTGGTACTGCCCACAATCCTTGGGCCGTTGGCGCTCACCGGCGATCAGGAGCGCCTGCTGGGACGCGACCACCTTCACTTCGCTCGGGTCGACTCCGGGGAGCTCGACGACGACGGTCAGGGCAGGCGGGCCCTCCGTCCGGTAGACGTCGATCTCCGGCCGGTAGCCGCGCCGAATCCCACGTGAGAAGGGGAATACCTCCCAGAGATCGGCGAAAAGCTGCTCGATTTCCTCGGCAGCGTGTCCCATTTCGCGTCGGCGTTTTTCCATCGCTTCAGGGTACCCCGGCAGGGCAGGGTTGAGACGTGCGCCGCCCGGGCCTGCAGGCCGACTAGCATCGCATCCGGCATGAGAGGCGTCGTACTAGCCGGGGGCACCGGCTCACGTCTCGATCCGCTCACGCGGATCACGAACAAGCACCTTCTGCCCGTCTACGACAAGCCGATGGTCATGTACGCCACCGAGGCCCTTCGGGACGCGGGCGTCACGGAGCTGATGCTCGTCACCGGGGGCGAGCATGTGGAGGATTTCCGCCGCCTCTTCGGTGCCGAGCTCGAGTACGGAAACCAGGAGCGCCCCGGCGGAATCGCAGAGGCCCTGAGCCTCGCGCGCGCCTTCGTGGGCGACGAGCGGGTCGTCGTGATGCTCGCGGACAACATCTTCCGTGGCTCGATCGCACCGGCGGTCGAGAACTTCCGGCTCCAGGCCGGCGGTGCGCGGGTACTGCTTGCCCACGTGCGCGAGACGGAGCACCTCCGCCACCTCGGCGTGCCCCGCATCGAGAACGGCCAGATCACGGAGATCCTCGAGAAGCCGGACGAGCCGCCGGGCAGACTCGCCGTCACCGGCCTCTACTGCTACGAGCCCGACGTCTTCGATGTCGTGGCCGAGCTCGAGCCGTCCGGTCGCGGTGAGCTCGAGATCACCGACGTCAACAACCACTACGTTCGCGCCGGCACGCTCGAGTACGACGTCTTCGAGGGGTACTGGGGCGACGCCGGCGAGTCGATCGAGGCGTACCACGAGGTGATCGAGCGTGTGCGGCGGCCGCACTTCGGCTCGGAGCGGCCGCGCCCGATCGCGCTGCGCCGGTTCGAGGACGAGCGGGGTTGGCTGACGGAGATCGCCCGCACCGGCGCGCTGCCGAAGCCGATCCGCCAGACGAACGTGTCCTTCTCGCGACAGGGCACGATCCGCGGCCTGCACTACCACGAGCGCGGCCAGGACGACCTCTTCGTCTGTCTGCAGGGACGTGCGCGCATCGTCGCGCTCGACCGCGAGACGGGAGAGGCGTTCAGCGAGGACATCGGCGAGGGCAACTTCGGCGCGGTGTATGTCCCCGGCAACCTTGCCCACGGCTTCGAAGCGCTGACGGACGTGCTGATGCTCTACCACACGACCGAGGAGTACGACCCCGCCGATCCCGACGAGCATCAGTTGCCGTGGAACGATCCTCGCGTCGCCGATCTCTGGAGCACGACATCGCCGATCCTGTCGGAACGGGACCAGAGCGCGTCTTAATCACGGGCGCAGGTGGCCAGCTAGGCCATGCGCTCGCGGAGGAGTTTCCGGCCGCCGTGGCATTGACCCACGCCGAGTGGGACGTGACGTTGCCGCCGCCCGAGCTCGCCGCTCCGGAGCTCGTTCTCCACGCAGCCGCCTGGACGGATGTCGACGGCGCAGAGTCCGACCCGCAGGAGGCGGCCGCCGTCAACGTGGGGGGCACACGCCACGTCGCGGAGCTCGGCGCCCCGCTCGTTTACTACTCCACGGATTACGTCTTCGACGGGAGTAAGGTCGGGCCCTACGTCGAGTCCGACGCGCCGAACCCGATCTCGGCGTACGGACGCACGAAGCTGTTCGGTGAAGGCGCGGCAGGAGAGCAGGCGTGGATCGTGCGCAGTTCCGGGCTGTTCGGTCCGACCGGAAAGAACTTCGTCAAGACGATGCTCGAACTCGCGCGCGATCGTGATGAGATTGCGGTCGTCGGCGACCAGCGCACCGCTCCTACGTACGTGGGCCATCTCGCGGCGGCGACGCGCGAGCTGCTCGAGCGGCCGCTCGGGGTCTGGCACCTCGCCGCGGCCGGAGACACGACCTGGGCCGAGTTCGCCGAGGCGATCTTCGAGGAAGCCGGCCTCGACACGCGGGTCCGGCGCATCTCGAGCGCCGAGCTCGGGCGGCCGGCGCAGCGGCCTGCCAATGCGGTGCTGCGCAGCGAGAAGGACGCACCGACCCTCCCGCACTGGCGGGAGGGCCTGCGCGAATGTCTCAACCGGATCGCTTAGGCGGTGAAGCCGCCTGTCCGCGAAGCGGACCAGTGGAGGGGGTCTGGGGGAACCGGGAGGTTCCCCCAGGCGTCAGCCGGACCGCTTCAGCTTGCCGTGCTTCTTCGCGTAGATCTCGCCCTGTCTGAAGATCCAGACGCCGAGCGGGAAAGCGATGACGCCGATGATGATCAGCGGCCAGATGTCGCCCCACAACGTCGTGATTCCTGCTCCGTCGAGGATCGCACTCCGGATGCCGCGCAGGGCATACGTCGCCGGCGAGATGGTCGACAGCCACTGCATCCAGTCGGGCAGCACCGAAACCGGGTAGTAGACGCCCGAGATCACGAGCAGCGTTCCCTGTGCGATGAAACCGAGCTGCGCGCCCTTTTCCGGTGAGATCAAAGGCAGCACAGACGTCATCGTCCCGATGCCCATGAACGAAACGGACGCGATCGCGAGCACGACCGCCGCCGCGACGAAGTTCGCGTCGGGCATGTGCAGGCCGAACATCAGCGCGATGACGACAAAGAGGACCGCGCTGCGCAGAACGCCGTAGAGCACGGCGAAGATGCCGACGCCGGCCAGGTGGACCGGTCGCCGGATCGGCGCCATGAACGTGTACTCGATCGTGCCCTCCCAGCGCTCCCACGCGACGGTCTCCGTCATGAACTCGAAGACGAGGCCGAGGTACGACCAGATCACCGCACCGATCAGCAGTGTCGTCGTCGCCCGGTTGACGTCGATCTTGCCTCCGGCCGCTTCGATTCCTTTCGCGATGAAGACGATCGTTAGCGTGTTGGCGAGCGACCAGAAGAAGAACGCGAGCTCCCACCAGCCGTAGCGTTTGATCAGGTACCAGTTTCGTTCGACCACGCCGGCGAACGACACGACCTCGTGGCGGAGAGACGATTGCGGGCCGGGAATCACGCTCATGCGAACACACCTCGTTCCGCGTCCTCGTCTTCTTCCTCGAACGAGCGCCCTGTTGCGGAGAAGAAGGCGTCCTCGAGCGTGTCGGCCTTGTATTGCTCTTTCAGCTCGTCCGCCGGAGCGAGCGCGATCAGCCTGCCGCGATCGAGGATCCCGATCCGGTCGGACAGGATCTCCGCCTCCTGGAGATCGTGCGTGCAGAGAAGGATCGTTGAGTCGTGCGTCCTCCGCACCTCGCGGATGAAGTCCTGAACCTCGAGCTTGGATCGTGGGTCGAGCCCGGTCGTCGGCTCATCGAGCAGCAGCAACACCGGCGAGGTCAGCAGAGCACGAGCGAGTGCGACCTTCTGCTGCATTCCCCGGGACAGGTGTTCCATGCCCTCGTGCTTGCGGTCCGTCGGAAACCCGACACGGCCGAGAATCTTCGGGATTTTCTCGCGCGTCTCGGACGGGCCCATGCCGTAGAACCTCGCGGCGTAGGACAGGTTCTCCTCCGACGACATCTTCTTGAAGAACGAGGCCTCGACCGACACGCGGTTGACCAGCTTCTGCACCGAACGCGACTCCTTCACCACGTCGTGGCCGAAGATCGTGGCGCTGCCGCCGTCGGGCAACAGCAACGTCGAGAGCAGCCGGACCAGCGTCGACTTGCCCGAACCGTTCTGGCCCAGGATCGCGACACATTCGCCGCGTTCCATCGTGAAGGTCACGCCCTCGAGCGCCGCCACGCGCTTACGCTTCTTGCGTCCGTGCGTTCGCGTCGCATCGCGACGGAAGAACTCCTTGCGCAAGTTGTCGACCTCTACTGCGAACACTTCAAGCTCCTACGATTCGGCGGGACACGGGTACGCGCAAGACACCTGCTGAGCGCAGGTGGCGCACGGGACGTGAAGAGTCAGCCGAAGAAGAGCGTCATACCGTCAAGACGGTAGCAAACGTGTCAAGCGTTTGTTGAATCCGGACGGCGTCGACGTCGTGAATCATCCAGAGTCGCTCGCCCGTCTGCGAGTCGGTGCGCGCCTGCGCCGTGATCTTCCTGACGTCGGGGTACTCCACGACCTCGGGCGAGACGCGGATGCCGGCGACGACGTACCGAACGAGCTCGTCGGTGTCGTTACGCAGACCGTGTGCGCCGTCCGGGCCGACGGGGAAGTGCACCGCCTCGCCCTCGTCGAGTTGACGCTCGCCGTCGGGGCTGCGCAGGGTTGGCCGTCCGCGGAGCACGATCAGGAGCTCCTCGGAGCCGTGGTGGAAGTGGTAGACGGCGGAGTTCCCGGGGCCGAGCTCGTAGAGGCTCGCACCGAGCAGCGGGCCGCGGTCGACGAGGTGCTTGCTCTTCGCGCCTCCTCCCGACCAGTCGTCGGTCGCATCCCATTCGTCGGTCCAGATGTTCATCTGCCGATCCTGGCACATGGCCCTTGACCGCGGTCCGGTGGCATCGCTATGGTGCCGTTCAGGTCGTCCGCCGCAGCAGGCGGGCGCCGAGGCAATGGAGCCTCAGGACTCAGTCGGAGTCCTGGGCTCTTTTTTTGTGGTCCCGAGTCGGAAGGAGCGGCATGTCTGTCGAAGAGACGAAGCACTACCTCGCGAACGGGCAGGCGAGCCTGCCTGATGCCCGTGAGGCCCTCGAGTGGGCGCGTGAGACCACCGCGCAGATGGTCGACCTGAAGTTCTGCGACCTGCTCGGGACGTGGCAGCACATGACGCTGCCGATCAGGGCCCTCGACGAGTCGGCCTTCGACGACGGCCTGGGCTTCGACGGCTCGTCGATCCGCGGCTGGCAGGGGATTTCCGAGTCGGACATGCTCCTGATGCCGGACGCCTCCTCCGCGATCCTCGATCCCTTCACCGAGGCGCCGACGCTCTCGCTGATCTGCGAGATCGCCGATCCGGTCACGCGCGAGCCCTATGCCAAGGACCCCCGCCGGCTCGCGAAGCGCGCGGAGGAGTACCTGCTCTCGACCGGCATCGCGGACACGGCCTTCATGGGCCCGGAGTGCGAGTTCTTCGTCTTCGACGAGGTCTCATACGAGCTCGGTCCCAACCGCTCCCACTATTCCGTCGATTCGGGCGAGGGCCACTGGAACTCGGGGAAGCCCGGGCTCGGCTACACGGTGCGCGAGAAGGAGGGCTACTTCCCGCCCGCCCCGCACGACACGCTGCACGATCTCCGCACGCGCATGGTGCTGACGCTGGAACGCCTCGGCATTCCCTGTGAGTTCCACCATCACGAGGTCGCGTCCGGCGGGCAGTGCGAGATCGACCTGCGCTATCAGCCGCTGACTCGCATGGGCGATCAGGTCATGACCTACAAGTACGTGGTCAAGAACGTCGCGCATGCCGCCGGCAAGTCGGTCACGTTCATGCCGAAACCGATCTTCGGCGACAACGGCTCCGGCATGCACACGCACCAGTCCCTCTGGAAGGAGGGCACACCGCTGATGGCGGACAAGTCCGGCTACGCCGGCCTGTCCCAGCTGGCCCGCGCCTACGTCGGCGGACTGCTTGCTCACGCGCCCGCGTTGCTCGCGTTCTGCGCGCCGACGACGAACTCGTATCGCCGTCTGGTTCCCGGCTACGAGGCGCCGGTCAACCTCGTGTACTCGATGCGGAACCGCAGCGCCTGCATCCGGATCCCGATGTACTCGGACTCGCCGAAGGCCAAGCGGATCGAGTTCCGCTGCCCCGATGCAGCTGCGAACCCGTACCTCGCGTTCTCGGCGATGTTGATGGCGGGGCTCGACGGCATCCAGAAGGGGCTCGACGCCGGTGAGCCGGCGGACTGGGATCTCTTCGAGGAGGACCGCGGTGTGGCTCAGGTGCCCGGCTCGCTCACCGAGTCGCTCGACGCGTTGGAGCGGGATCACGAGTTCCTGACCGCCGGCGGTGTGTTCAGCGAGGAATTGATCCGTACGTGGATCGACTACAAGCGCGAGAACGAAGCGGACGTCGTTCGCCTGCGGCCGCATCCCGCGGAGTTCTCCCTCTACTACGACTGCTGAAAAGAGGCGAATGTGTTGGAGCTCGGTGTACGGCCAAACGACACGCTTGCAGATCCGCCGTCCGTCGAGCTCCGGCACCTCGAGCCCGCCGACTGGTCTGCGGTCGCGGAGATCTACTGGGACGGGATGCGAGACGGCATGGCGACGTTCCAGACGGAGGTTCCTACGTGGGAAGCCTGGAACGCGGCTCACCTCTGGGGGCACCGCCTCGTCGCCGAGTTGCTCGGCGAGGTCGTCGGGTGGGCGGCGCTGTCGCCTGCGTCGACGCGGCGCTGCTACGTCGGCGTCGTCGAGGACAGCATCTACGTCGCGCGCGAGGCCCACAGCCTCGGGATCGGGCGGGCGTTGCTGGAGGAGCTGATCGCCGGCGCGGAGGCGGCCGGTATCTGGACGATCCAGACGTCGATCTTCCCCGAGAACCGTGCGTCGCTGGCGCTGCACGAGCGTTGCGGGTTCCGCGTCGTCGGGACGCGCGAGCGTGTGGCCAAGCGCGACGGGATCTGGCGAGACACCGTGTTCCTCGAGCGACGGAGCGAGGTCATCTCATGATCAAGGTCGAAGCAGTCGTGATCCGCGAGCGTGTCGAAACCGTGATCGACGCGGTCGAGCACGCGACGGGGCACATCGGCGTCACGGTGACCGAGGCGATCGGCCACGGGCGTCAGCGGGGTGTCACGCACGAGTACCGCGGCCGCATCTTCGAGTCGCGGTTCCTGCCGAAAGCGCAACTGGCGTTCATCGTCGAGGACGAACTCGCAGACGCGGTCGTGGAGGCGATCGCGGACTCGGCGCGCAGCGGCAACGAATCCGGCGACGGACTGGTCTGGACGTCGGCCGTCGAGAACGTCACTCACAACAGAACGGGCGCGAAGCTCGAGAAGGAGGTAAGAGTCGATGGGTAACAAGGACCTCCTGATCGCGGCAAACACGATCTGGGTCGTCCTCGCGGCGATCCTCGTGATGTTCATGCAGGCGGGCTTCGCCTTCCTGGAGGCGGGTCTGACGCGCATGAAGAACGCGGCCCACATCGCCGGCAAGAACGTCCTGATCTTCGCCGTCTGCTCCCTCGTCTATTACGCCGTCGGCTTCGGACTCGCCTTCGGCGACGGCAACAGCTTCATCGGGACGAGTGGCTTCTTCCCCTCGAGCAACGAGCTGCTCGCGATCGGGCAGGCGCCCTACTCGTTCTTCACGGGCATTCCGGCGGCCAGCGGGTACCTCTTCGAGGTCGTCTTCGCGGGCGTCTCGCTCGCGATCGTGTGGGGTGCGATGGCCGAGCGGGCGAAGCTGTGGGTCTACCCTGCCTTCGGCGTCGTCTTCACGCTCATCTACTCGGTCACGTCGCACTGGGTCTGGCAGTCCGGCGGCTGGCTGTTCGGCCAGGGCATGCAGGACTTCGCCGGCTCCACGGTCGTGCACTACCAGGGCGCCCTCGCCGCACTCGCCGGTGCGCTCCTGCTCGGGCCTCGGATCGGCAAGTTCGGCCGCGACGGACGTGCGAACCCGATCCCGGGCCACAACATGCCCTACGCCGTTCTAGGGACGATCATCCTCTGGTTCGGCTGGTTCGGCTTCAACCCCGGCTCGACGCTCGGAGTCGTCACCGGCGATCGCATCGGTTACTTCGGCTACGTCGCGTTGACGACGAACATCGCAGCTGCGGCCGGCGCGATCGGCGGCCTCGCGAGCGCCTGGTGGATCCTGCGCAAGCCCGACATCTCGATGATGCTGAACGGCGTTCTCGCCGCCCTGGTGGCGATCACCGCCGCCTCGGGATTCGTTGCGCCGTGGGCAGCGATCGTCATCGGCGCGGTCTCGGGCTGGATCGCGGTTGCGGGCGTCCTGTTCGTCGAGCGGATCGGCATCGACGATCCCATCGGCGCGGTCGCCGTCCACGGGATGTCAGGCGTGTGGGGAACGCTCGCGACCGGCATCTTCGCGGTGCCGGCACTGGCGTCCAACCTCGCGACCGGCGAGGGCGGGCTCGTTTACACGGGCTCGTTCCATCAGCTCGGCGTCCAGGCGCTCGGCCTCGTCACTGTGGGCGCGTTCACGTTCTCCACCTGCTTCGGCTCGCTGTGGGTGATGAAGCGGGTGTGGGGGATCCGTGTCGAGACGGAAACGGAGACGGCCGGCCTCGACGTCTCGGAGCACGGCATGTGGGGTTACCCCGAGTTCTACATCCCGGTCCCGGGTGGGTACGGCACCGAGACGCACGGCCATCTCGGCCTTTCCCACGGGAACGGGCACGCAGCGCCTGCTCCCGCAGCGCCTGCCGCTCAGCCGGAACCGGCGCCCGCGCCGGGCTAGGGAACTGTCCTACGAGGGCGCCGCGAGGTCAGCGGCGCCCTCGAGTTTCCGGGTAAACATGCGATCAGATGAAGTACCAGTTCGTCGACTGTCGCTGGGAGCTCGGGAAGCCGGAGCGAGGCCGCGACATCTACCTCGACGGTCACATCCCCGGTGCCAGCTTCCTCGACGTCGACACCGATCTGTCGTCGCCGCCCGGCGCACGAGGCAGGCATCCCCTGCCCGACCCACAGGAGTTTGGTCGCGCAGCAGCGCGAGCAGGTGTCGGCGACGGCGTCTTCGTCATCGCCTACGGGAACATGGGCGGAGCCGAGCGGCTGTGGTGGCTGCTGCGCCACTTCGGCCACGACGAGTGCGCGGTGATCGACTTCGATTCCTGGCACGGTCCCCTGGTCGGGGGTGTGGAGGAGGTCGAGCCCGCGGAGTTGACGCTCCGTCCACGCGACGACGACACGATCGCAGCACCTGAGCTCGACCGGAAGCGTGAAGACCTGGTCGTCGTCGATGCACGACTCCCGAGCCGTTGGCGCGGAGAGGCGAATCCGATCGACAGGAAGCCGGGCCGGATCCCGGGTGCGCTCAACGCGCCGTGGAACGAGTCGACGCCGGAGTTACCGGAGGGCGAGCTCGTCGCCTACTGCGGCTCGGGTGTGACGGCGACCGTGCTGCTGCACCGGCTCCACCTCGCCGGCCGCGACGGCAAGCTCTATCCCGGCTCGTGGAGCGAGTGGGAGCAGCTCGACTTGCCGGTCGAGCGCGGTTAGGCGGTGGACGTTGCCGTGCCCGCGCCGAAGTGCGCGAGATACGGCTGCCAGCCGTTCGGGATCTTCGGTGCGGCGAGCCGGATGAAAAGCACCGGCGCCGGGGCCTTCGGCGGGTGGACGAGCTCCATCCGTGCCTCTTCCAGCGTGCGGTTGCCCTTGTGGTGGTTGCACGGCGCGCACGCCGTGACGACGTTCTCCCAGATCGACTCTCCGCCTCGCGACCTCGGGATCACGTGGTCGAGCGTCAGCCGGCCCGCGGTGGTGCCGCAGTAGACGCAACGCCAGCTGTCGCGTGCGAAGAGCGCGCGGCGGGAGATCTTGCGCTGGACGGCCCGCGGCACCCGCACGTAAGCGACGAGCCGGATCACGTGCGGCCAGGGATACGTGTCGGTTGCCGAGTGGAGCGGCTGGTCGAGCTCCTCGATCACCTCGGCCTTTCCCTTGAACACGAGCACGTGGGCACGCCGCACGGATGTGACATTCAGCGGCTCGTAACTCGCGTTCAACACCAGAACCTGCTGCATCTAGGCGGAAATGTAGCTGAGTGAACGGGGGTTACCCAGCCATGGCCCGCTCGACCGCCTCTTCCTCCTCGGGCGAGAGAGCCACCGACGGCCGGCCGTGGTCGAGCTCCTTGACGTAGATCCGGGCGTAATCGCGACCCTGGATCGCGGTCAGCACGACGCCGCTCCGGCCGGCGTCGAGGAGGGCGATCGAGGCGGACTGGTGCCCGCCCGCGCCCTCATAGGCGTCGTAACGCACCAGCGAGGTCTTCGAGACGGCCGTGTCGACCCGTCGATCGACGCGCGAGAGACCGGCCGCGATCTCGTCCACCGCCCGGTGCAGATCGTCGATTCGCCCCTGGAGCGAGACCGCGAAGTCGACGAGGTCCTGCTTGCCGCCCCCGAGCAGGACGAGCTGCGACACGCGCACCGCGCGCAGCTTCCACCAGGCGAGCCCGGCCACGACCAGCGCAGCCGTTGCAACGGCGCACGCTCCGATCGCGATCCACTCCGCGGTCGAGAGGCTCATCAGTGCCCCTGCCGGTAATGCCGTCGAGCTTCTGGGTCGCGAGCACCAAGCCAGAAGCCGGCATGTATTGCCGGTAGGGGCACTGCACTAACCGCCGAGGGAGAAGATGACTTTGTAGTCGGCGGTGTTGTTCGTCGTGGTCTTCTCGCCCGGCACGGGCTGGACGTCGACCTTGACCGTGGTCGGAAGCCCGAACAGGCCGTTGATGTCGATGTTCGTGAACGTGACCGTCTTTGTCTCGCCTGCGTTGATCACGGGAATCTTCAGGCGCTTGACGATCGGCTTGGGCGACTTCTGGATCGTGAGCGTCACGCCGACGTTGAACTCCTGGAAGTCACCTGAGTCGGTCACGGCCACCCTGAAGGCGAGATCGGTCGATGCGGTGATCGCGTTGTCGCTCGCCGTGCCGTTCGGATCGAGCCTCTTGCCGTCGGGAAGCGCGGTGACCGAGATGAGGGCGCTCCCGTGGTTGCCAGTGGTGGTGCCGCCACCTGTCGCCGCACCATGGACGCGCAGCCAGACCTGTGTCATCGCCTGGGTGCTCGCGAGTTCGGGATTCGGGACGAAGTTGGAATCGGGGACTGCTCCGATGTCGGTGATCCCCTGGTTCCGCAGCTCGAGCTGCGTCGGCTCCCTGAAGTAGAAGTCCCAGTTGACGTCACTGGCGACCAGCAGTCGCGCCTGGTTGGCGATCAGGCGTCCCGAGACGGCCGAGTTACGCGCCGTTGCCGTCGCCGTCTGGCGGAAGGCGTCGGCCAGCCGGCTCAGTCCGCTCGACCGCAGTTCGAGCACCTCGATCATGTGGTCGTGCTCGACGCGGAGCGGGCCGGGCGGGTTCAGCTTGACGGCTTGCGCCACCACCTGTTGCTCCTGCGCGGCGAGGCTCGTGATCTTTCCCTCGAGATCGGACTCTTTGATCCCAGTCGCGCTCAGCGCGGTATTCAAATCCTTCCCGATCTGATCCGAGCGCTTCGCGATGACGCGAACGTCGTTGATGTACCCCTCGTACTTGGCGTGCTTGCTGCTCGATGCACAACCCCGCACGCCGACGACGATCAGGACGATGACCAGGATCACGAAGGCGATCAGCCCGGCCAGGCGTAGCATCGGGATCAGGCCCTGGGGCGGCCGCACAGGGCGACGCGGCCCACCGGGCGGTGGGCGTCGGGGCGTGCGGACGCGCTCCGTGGCCTCTTCGGTCTCGGGCTCGTCGAAGAAGTCGAATTCGATGTCGGAGTCGTGCTCGGTCATGGCGTTGGTCCCGGCCGGGCAGCTCACAGCCGAAGCGGCGTTCACTCTAACCCGTACTTCCCCGGTTCTCCACGGGTGAAGGACTTGTCCGCGCCCCCGCCAACCCAGGAGACTCGGTGTCGAACGCAGCCTCAGCCCTTGTCCAGAGCGAGCTCGTCCTCGGGCGGTACAGGCCGCTGAGGCCGCTGGGGAGCGGAGGGTCGGGCTCTGTCTGGCTTGCGAGGGACGAGCAGAACGGCCTGGACGTGGCCCTCAAGATCGTGCCCCGGGAGGGGAAGGCGGCGTCCCGTGCCGAGCGTGAGGCCGAGGCGGCGGCCCGTCTGCGCCACCCTGCCTGCCAGCGCGCGTATGGGTTCGGCCGCGATTCCCAGCACGTCTACATCGCCTACGAGTACGTGCCGGGGCGGACCTTCCGCGAGGCGCTCCGCAGCGGCGAGCTCGACGACAACGCCGCGATCGAGGCCTGCGCCCAGATCCTCGAGGGGCTTGCGCACGCACACGGCCGCGGGATCGTCCACCGCGACGTCAAACCGTCGAACGTGCTGCTGGCGGAGGGAAAAGAGATCTCCGTGCGGGTGCTCGACTTCGGCCTGGCTCAGATCCAGCAGGCCGAGACCCTGACCGCGCAGGGCGACGTGCCGGGCACACTCGCCTACATCTCCCCGGAGCGTCTGGCCGGGAAGCTGACGACCGAGGCAGCTGACGTCTGGGCCGTGGGCCTGATGCTCTGGGAAGCGCTGGCCGGCCGCCACCCCTTCTGGCGCAGCTCATTACTGGAGACAGCGCGCGCGATCGGCGCCGGCGCGCCGCGCCTGGAAACGGTGCGGCCCGATCTGCCGAAGCCTCTCCTTGCCGCCGTCAACCGTGCTCTGGATCTCGACCCGGCCCGGCGACCGAGTGCCGCAACCCTCGCCCAGACGCTGCGGCTCTCGGCTCGCAAGCGGCGTGTCCGCAAGGGCGGGGGTCGGACCCTGGCCGTTCCGGCCGTTTCGCCGCGGCTCGTCCCGGCCGTGCTCGCGGCAGCGGTGGCCGGGTGGAGTGCGTGGGCACTCCCGTTCTTCCCGACCGGCTGGCCCTTCGGCCTCGCAGCTATCGCCGCCGGCGCCTCGGTCGTGAATGCTCGCGTCGGGCTCGCCTTCGCGCTGGCCGTGCCGATCTTGCCGCTCGGAAACCTCGCGCTCGGCGCGGCGGCCCTCTACCTCCTCTTCGCGCTGGCACTCCTGGTGGTGATGTGGCGCGAGCCGGAACGCGGCCTCCTCTTCTCGCTCGGCGCCTTGCTCACCCCGATCGCAGGCCTGGGCCTTCTTCCGCTCGCTGCCTTGGCCATCCGGTCCCCCGGTCGGCGGGCTGTCCAGGCCGCGGCGGCCGTCCTGGTCGCGGCGGTCGTAGCGGGGATTCGCGGCGCACCGCTCCCCTTCGTCGGCGCCTCGGCCCCGGACCTCGGGATTGCGGCGAGCGGCGACCCGATCACCGTTTTGACAGCCATCTGGGGGGCGCTGCTCTCGAGGCCCGCTCTCGCGGTGGAGGCGATCGTCCTGGCCGCCGTGGCGGTCCTGCTTCCCCTGGCGCGGACGCGGGGGCTCTGGGCGATCGCCGGGCTCGGGGCAGGGTTCCTGGCGGCCGCGCTGCTCCTTGCCCCGGCAGCCGCTACGGCGCCGCTCGTGGTGGCCGTGTGGGCCACCTGCCTTGCGGTGGCGGTGCGTTAGCATCGCTTGCCGGGTATTCCCGGCCATGGTCCTCCGCGCAATCGAACAAAAAATCGAGTCCCTTTTCGAGGGGATTTTCGGCCGTGCATTTCGGACGAATGTCCAGCCGGTCGAGCTGGCTCGCAAGCTCGCGAAGGAGATGGACGAGCACCGCACGATCTCCGTCTCCCGCGTCTACGTCCCGAACGAGTACACGGTCTACCTCTCGCCGGGCGATCGCGAGCAGTTTTCGAGCTATGAGGACAACCTCAAGGGCGAGCTGCAGGAGTACCTCTCCGAGCACTCGCGCCGGGAGGATTACGCGCTCCTGTCACCGGTTCGGGTCCTGATGGAGACGGATGCCGACCTCGACGTCGGCGAGTTCGGCATTGCGACGCGGATGGTGCAGCCGGAACGGCGGCGGGCCGCCTCCGGCGAGCCCGAGGGAGACGTGGCACCCGGCGCGACGATGATCTACAAGCCGAAGGCTCCGGTCGCGACGGAGGCGGTGAGCGCCGCAGAGCTCGGCGTCGAGCCCGAGGTCGTCACGCTGAGCTTCGACGGGACGCGCTTCGAGGTGAAGCAGCGCCGAGTCGTGATCGGGCGCTCGCGTGACTGCGACATCCAACTGGCGGACACGAACGTCTCGAGGCGACACGCCGAGCTGCGCCAGGAGGGAGCGTCGTACTGGATCGTCGACCTCGGGTCGACGAACGGGGTCGAGGTCAACGGCAAGCGGGTGAAGCGGGCAAAGCTCAGCGACGGCGACAAGATCACGGTCGGCTCGACCGACGTGATGTTCAGCCAGGAGAATTGAGTGCTCTTCGACTCGGTCGCGGTCGACGAGGTTCTGCTCGTCCTCAAGATCGCGTTCCTCGTCCTGCTCTACCTGTTCATCTGGCGGATCGTGCGGACGGCGAGCCGCGATCTGCGCCTCCCTCAGGAGAGCTTCGTCCTTGCTCCGTCCGCGGCCGCCGGCCTGCATGCCTCGCGGCCGGGGCTGCACACGGGACGGCTGGTGGTCGTGAAGAGCGCCGACCTCGAGAGCGGTGAGGACTTCGAGCTGAACTCCGCGCAGCTGACGATCGGGCGCGGAAACCAGAACGACATCCCGATCGCCACCGACGAATACGCCTCTGCGCGCCATGCTCGCTTCGAGCCTCGCCAGGACGGCGTCTGGGTTCAGGATCTTGGCTCCACGAACGGAACCTTTCTCAACGGGACGCGACTCGACCGACCGCGCCGGCTGAGCCGCGGCGACATCGTCCGCATCGGCGAGACCGATCTGAGGTACGAGCAATGACGGGCCTCGGGCACGTCGGGGTGATCACGGACACCGGTCGCAAGCGGCGCCGGAACGAGGACGCCTACGTCTGCGAGCCGCCGCTCTTCGCCATCGCCGACGGCATGGGCGGCGCCCAGGCGGGCGAGGTCGCGTCCCGTCTCGCGGCGGCCGCGCTGAAGGAGAGCCGCGCCGACGCGGGCGGCGAGCACCGCATCCAGGATCTCATCCAGGAGGCGAACCGTCGCGTGTACGCCCGGTCGAGCACCGACCCCAACACGTCGGGAATGGGCACGACGATCACGGTCGCCCTCGTGGAGAACGGCAATGTCGCCTTTGGACATGTTGGCGACTCGCGCGCGTACCTGATCCGCGACGGAAGCATGGAGCAGGTGACGGAGGACCACTCGCTCGTGAACGAGCTGATGAAGAGTGGCAAGCTTTCACGCGAAGAGGCCGAGACTCATCCGCAGCGCTCGGTGATCACGCGTGCGCTCGGCACGGATCCGGACGTCGACGTCGACACGTTCACGATCGAGGCCAAGGCCGGCGACGTCTTCCTTCTCTGCTCGGACGGGCTCACCGACATGGTGGGGGAGCGCGAGATCCAGGAGCTCGTCGAAGGGAACCGCAACGACATCGATGCCGCCCTCAAGGCGCTCGTGAAGGCGGCGAACCGCAGCGGTGGCGAGGACAACATCACGGTGGTCGCGTTCGAGATCGCGGCAGGGCAGACGCTGACCCACGACGGCGAGACCCGTGAGAACGTGCTTCCCGAGGGCTCGCCGCTCGACGACGAGGACACGCTCACCGAAGCGGACGCCGTACCGGTGGTCGACACCGCGGTGATCTCCACGGATGAGATCCAGGCGGAGCTCGAGGAGAAGGAGCGTCGCGAGCGCGCAGTGAGGCGCCGCCACCTGCGGCGACGCATCCTTGCCTGGTTGGCCCTGATCGCGATTGCGGCAGGAGTCGCCGTTGTTCTCTACCTGAGGTTCGTACGTTGACCCTGAGCGCGAGGAACCGCGAGCTCGCGTTCCTGATCGTCGTCGGGGTCCTGACGGCGGTCGGGTTCGCCAGCGTCTACATCGCGCGGCAGGACGTCGTGTCGACGGCCTCTTTGACGTACGCGGGGTTCTTCTTTGTGCTGTACCTCGCGGCGCATCTCGTCACGCGCTACACGGTTCCTTTCGCCGATCCGTATTTGTTGCCGATTGCCGGCCTGCTGACTGCGATCGGGCTCACGGAGATCTACCGTCTCAATCCCGACGATGCGTTCCGGCAGGGCATCTGGCTCGTCGTCGCAGTCGCACTGTTCGCTGCGGCCCTCTTCCTGCTCCGGCACGACTACCGGCGGCTCGAGACCTACAAGTACCTCTTCGGCGTCTCGGCGATCGCCTTGCTGTTGCTGCCGATCCTGCCGTTGCTCGGTCTGACCGTGAACGGCGCGCGCCTATGGGTGCACGTCGGCTCGCTGCGTTTTCAGCCCGGCGAGCTCGCGAAGATCATGTTGATCGTTTTCCTCGCTGGGTACATGCGCGAGAAGCGCGAGGTGCTGGCGCAGGGCCGGCTGAAGGACTGGGGGCCGCTCCTGGTGATCTGGGTGCTGGCGATGCTCGTCCTGCTGGAGACGAAGGATCTCGGCGGCGGCCTTCTCTACTTCGGGATCTTCCTGGCGATGCTCTACATGGCGACCGCACGCATCGCGTACGTCGCCGTCGGCCTCGGTCTCTTTCTCGTCGGCGCCGTGGGAGTCTGGAGAGTTACGCCCCACGTGCAGAGCCGCGTGACGATCTGGTTGCATCCGTGGACCGAGCGCAAGGTCTATTGCCCGACGTCGGGACACCTCGACCTCCGCCAGAACTGCCAGAGCTTCCAGTTGGTGAAGTCGCTCTACTCCATCGGTCAGGGCGGGTTTGGAGGCACCGGCCTCGGCAAGGGAACGGTCACCAACCTCAACGGCAAGCCGATCATCCCCGACCAGAGCACCGACTTCATCTTCTCCACGCTCGCACAGGAGATCGGTCTCGTCGGCGCGGCGGCGGTGCTGCTCGTCTACATGATCTTCGTGTTGCGGGGAATGCGGATCGCGTTGCTCGCGCAGGATGGTTTCTCGAAGCTGCTCGCGGCCGGGCTGACCTTCGGTTTTGCCTTGCAGACGTTCATCATCGTCGGCGGCATCCTGCGGCTGATTCCATTGACTGGGATCACGCTGCCGTTCGTGTCCTACGGGGGATCGAGCGTCGTCGCGAACTTCGTGCTCCTGGCCGGGTTGCTGCTCGTCTCGAACCGCGCTAACCGAGAGCTACTGCGATGAACAAACAGGTCTCGCACGTCGGCATCGCAGCGCTCGTTCTCCTGTCTGCCCTCATTGTCGCAACGACGTATTGGCAGACGTGGGCGAACGCGAGCCTCGCCGACCGGCAGGACAACGAGATCCGCCTCGTCGCGCAGTTCTCGATCAAGCGCGGCAAGATCTACGCCGCCGACGGCCGCACGGTGCTGGCGGCGAATGTGGTCAAGAAGCGCGCCGGGCAGACGCTCTACTTCCGTCGCTATCCGACCGGGCCGATCTTCTCCGACGTCGTCGGCTACTCGACCCAGACGCGAAACCGCACCGGGCTCGAGCAGTCGTACAACGACTACCTCACAGGCTCGAACGCGAACCTGGACACGGTCTTTCGCTCCGCTCTCGACAAGCTGAAGGGGACGACCGTCAAGGGCAACGACCTCGTCTTGACGATTCGTCCCGCCGCGCAGGCGCTGGCTCTGCGGCTGCTGCACGGGAAGTGCGGCGCCGTTGTGGCGCTCGACCCGGCGACGGGACGCGTGCTTGTGATGGCGACGAGCCCGACCTACAACCCGAACCTGATCGAGAACCGTTTCGGCGTCGCCACGCGCTCGTCTTTGCCTTGCGGCGCGCCCCTCCTCAACCGCGCGACGGTCGGAAAGTACCCGCCGGGCTCCACGTTCAAGATGGTTACCGCGGCCGCTGCGCTCGACACGGGGCGCTTCACGCCCGATTCGCCCTTCTACGATCCTGGCTACTGCGAGGAGTATGGGAAGCGCGTCCGCAACGCCGGCAATCCGGAAGCGCCCGAGACGTTCGGCCACGTCAACCTGTCGACGGGCTTCCAACATTCGATCAACTCCGTTTTCTGCAACGTCGGCAAAGCTTTGGGAGCGGGGACCGTGCTCGACTACGCCAAGCGGTTCGGCTTCTATTCACTACCGCCGCTCGAGCTCCCGGAGAGCGAGCGCGTGGAGAGTGGTTTGTATGACCACGGCCGTCTCTTCGATCCGAAGCATCCCGATACGCAGGTCGATCCAGGCCGTCTTGCGTTCGGCCAGGAGCGGCTTGCCGTGACCCCGCTGCAGATGGCGATGGTCGCGGCGGCGATCGGCAACCACGGTGCGGAGATGCGGCCGCAGATCGTCGAGCGCATCGTCTCGCCTACCGGCAAGACGATCACGCATCTGCGGCCCGACCAGCTCGGCCGGCCGATCAAGCGCCAGACTGCCGACGAGCTCACGCGGATGATGGAGCTCGTGGTCACGGGTGGTACCGGGACCGCCGCCGCTATCCCGGGGATTCGAGTCGCCGGCAAGACAGGGACGGCGGAGGTAGGTCGAGGCAACATTCACACGACCTGGTTTGCAGCCTTCGCGCCCGCGGATGCCCCGCGCGTGGCAATCGCTGTGGTGGTCGAAAACCAGCTCAACGGGTTCGGCGGCACGATCTCGGCTCCGATCGCAAAACAGGTGATGGAGGCGCTACTGCGGTAGGGGCGAATCCTTACCCTGAAAAGCCCCAATGGCAGTCTCCGACACTCTGATCAACACGCTCTTCGACGGGCGCTACCGCATCCTGCGCAAGCTCGGCACGGGTGGGATGGCGAACGTCTACCTCGCCGAGGACGAGGTGCTCGGCCGGCGTGTCGCGATCAAGATCCTGAACGATCGCCACGCCGGTGACGAACAGTTCGTCGAGCGCTTCCGCCGTGAGGCGAAGAACGCGGCCAGCCTCTCGCATCCGAACATCGTCTCGATCTATGACCGCGGCGAGGCGGAAGGCACGTACTACATCGCGATGGAGTACCTCGACGGCCGTTCCTTGAAGGAGCTCATCGTCGCACGCGGGCCTGCGCCGATCCACCTCGCGGTCGACTACGCGCGGCAGATCCTCGCCGCGATCAGGTTCGCTCACCGCCACGGCATCGTCCACCGCGACATCAAGCCGCACAACGTGCTGGTCGACGGCGAGGGGCGACTGAAGGTGACCGATTTCGGCATTGCGCGCGCGGGCGTGAGCCAGATGACCGAAGCGGGCTCGATCATCGGCACCGCGCAATACCTGTCGCCGGAGCAGGCGAGGGGCGCCTCGGTCGACCAGACCTCCGATCTCTACTCCGTCGGCGTGGTGCTCTACGAGCTGCTCACCGGTGAGGTTCCCTTTACCGGGGACACACCGGTCGAGATCGCGATGAAGCATCTGTCGACCGTGCCCGAGCCGCCGTCGTCGAAGCGCGCCGACATTCCCCGCGATCTCGACCTGGTCGTGATGCGCGCCCTGGGCAAGGATCCGTCGGAGCGCTACCAGAGCGCCGAGGAGATGGACGCGGACCTCCGGCGCATCAACCGGGGCGTCGCGATCTCTCCGGTCACCGAGGAGGCAGCGACGGCGATCATCTCGAGACCGCCGCCCTCGGCCGTCACCGAGATCACGTCGCGCACGCCGAGACCGCCGGTGCCCTACGCGCCTCCTTCCGCTTACTACGACTACGACGAGCCGCCCAGGCGTGCGCTCTGGCCGTGGCTCGTTGCGCTGCTGTTCGTGATTGCGGCGCTCGTCGGCGGGTACTTCCTGTATTCGCAGATCCAAGATCAGCTCAACGGCTCGAAGACCGTAACGGTCGGGTACTACCTCGGCATCCGTGAGAAGGATGCGGTCGCGAAGATCGTTGCGCTCGGCCTGCGGGCCAATCCGGTCCGGCAACATAACGCCGATCCCGGGTTCCCCGAGACATACGTCTTTCAGCAGTCACCGCGGCCCGGCGACAAGACACCGAAGAACAACTTCGTCACGATCTACGTCTCGCTCGGACCGCCCAAGACGGATGTTCCGAGTGTTGTCGGCGAGCCGCTCGACCAGGCGCTCTCAGACCTGCAGGACGCGAAGCTGAAGGGCAAAGCAATCGCGACCGACTCGGACAAACCGCAGGGTCAGGTGATCTCCCAGACGCCGACGGCGGGCGCGTCGGTCAAGCAAGGGACGCTGATCAAGCTCAAGGTCTCGAAAGGGCCGCAGCCGGTGGCGATCCCGAACGTGATCGGCTCGACGTTCGAATCTGCGAACTCAACCCTGCTTGGCCTCGGTTTTGCCGTTCGGCGCGAGGCAGTGAAGTCGGACGAGCCGAAGGACACGGTCGTCAACACAAGCCCAGGTGTGGGGACGCTCCAGCCGCCAGGCACCACGATCACGCTCCAGGTGTCCAAAGGGCCGACGACCTCCACAGTCCCTGACGTGACGACGCTCTCGCAGAATGACGCCCAGGCGACTCTGAAGGCTTCGGGCTTCGGCGTGAGGATCGTCAGCCAGCCGGTCACCGACCAGAGCCAGGACGGCATCGTGCAGACGCAGGATCCATCCGGCGGGACACAGCAGCCGGCGGGCACGATCGTGACGATCGCGGTCGGGAGGTTCACGACGACGCCCGGTCCGCCGCGAGCGTGAGCCGGCTGAAGGTCGCGATTCTCGCGGGCGGCCGTTCGTCGGAGCACGAGATCTCGCTCGCTTCGGCCCGCTCGGTGGTCGAATCGCTCGACCCGGTCGAATACGACGTCGTCACCGTGGCAATCGGGCGGGACGGCCGGTGGGAGCTCGGCTCGGGTGCCGGCTCAGTTGCGGAGACGCTGCCGGTCCCTGCCGCAAACGCGCCGGCGACCCTGGGCGCCGTTGACGTCGTGCTGCCGATCCTGCACGGCCCGTTCGGCGAGGACGGGACGGTGCAAGGGCTGCTGGAGCTCGCGGGAGTCCCCTACGTCGGAGCGGGCGTTGCGGCATCGGCGCTCTGCATGGACAAGGACCTGTTCAAGAAGGTGTTGCGCGACAGCGCAATCCCGGTCGCACGTCACGTTGCTCTGCGCGAAGGCGATCCGGTGCAGAACCCCTTCGGCTTTCCTTGCTTCGTCAAGCCGGCGCGGCTCGGATCGTCGGTCGGGATCAGCAAGGCTCACGACGAAGCCGAGCTCGAGGCTGCGGTGGCGCTTGCCTTCCGCCACGACGACAAGATCCTGGTCGAGGAGTTTCTCGACGGGATCGAGGTCGAGGTCGGCGTGCTCGGCAATCGCGAGCCCATCGCCTCTATCCCCGGTCAGATCGTTCCCCTCGGGCACGAGTGGTACGACTACGAGTCGAAGTACGACGCGGGCGGGATGGAGCTCGTGATTCCGCCCGACCTGCCCGAAGATGTGCTGGAAGCGGTGCAGCGCGCGGCGGTCGAGTCCTTCCGCGTCACCGAGTGCGAGGGCATGGCTCGCGTCGACTGCTTCGTGGTCGACGGCAACCGCGTCGTCGTCAACGAGCTGAACACGATTCCAGGCTTCACGTCGACGAGTGTCTATGCAAAGTTGTTCGATGCGTCAGGCATTCCCTACGAAGCACTGTTGCGCCGATTGATCGAGCTCGCCGTCGAGCGACACGAGCGCCGCTCGAAGCTCGAGTTCTAGGCCTTGCCGAAGGCCTGTACTTCGTTCACGTGCGCAGGAACGCCGGGCGCGACCTTTGTGATCCAGACGAGGTAGTAGCGCTTCGGCGTCGACTGTTGGATCGCGAACCGCGTGGTGCGTCCGACGACGCGGCTCTCTGAGACCTTCTGCCCCAGGGTGCCCTGGATGTTCGTCGCGCGGATCTCGGCGGTGAAGCCCGGCGTGTCCGTGCTCAGTGTGATCCGGGAGAGCTGAACAACCGAGGTCGCATCTAGAACAAGCCCGACGCCGGCCTTGTGTACTCCTTCGAGCCCGCTGTTGTACCTTTCGGTCGCCCAGTACGTCGTGGCGTTCCCGTCGGTTGCGTTGGGAGCGTCGCTGTCGTGCTCGGTGCCGTCGCCGTACGGGTCATAGGCTCCGGTGCCGGCAATCGTGATCGGCTTGCCGACTGCAGGGGTTGCACCGCCACCGCCACGGAGCGTGAGCAACCCGACGACGACAGCTGCGATCGCGAGCACACCCAGCAGGCCGATGAGCACCGGGAACGGTGAGACAGGCTTGCGGCGCTTCTGCGGTCGGAGCCGTTGTGCGGCCGGCACCACCATCGTGACGTCGCCGTCCTCGCCGCGGTCGAGCTCGGCGAGGCTCGCCTCGATCTCCGCCGCGAAGGCGCCCATGGTCGGAAACCGGTGTTCCGGATCTTTCTCGAGCGCGCGATCGATCATCGAGGCGACTCGCAGCGGCACGTCACCTCGGACGTCGAGGACGTTCGGGGACGGCTGCTGGATGTGCATCATCGCGATCGCGACGAAGTTCTCGCCGGGGAACGGCAGCTCTCCGGTGATCATCTCGTACAGAACGATCCCCAGCGAGTAGACGTCCGTGTGCGCGTCGACCGGTTGACCGGTCGCCTGCTCCGGAGCGAGGTAGTTCGACGTTCCGAGGATCGTGCCCGTCTGGGTGACGCCGTGCTCGACGTCGAGCGAACGCGCTATCCCGAAATCGGTGACCTTGGCGCGTCCGTCCCCGTTCAACAACACGTTTTGCGGTTTCACGTCACGGTGGATCAGACCATTCTCATGCGCGAACGCGAGCCCTCCCGCGATCTCGTGCGCGATCTCGAGCGCGTCGCGCACGTCAAGCCGCCCCTTGCGGACGACGAGTTCCTTCAGGTTCTCACCGTCGATGAACTCGAAGACGATGTACTGCCGGCCGTCCTCCTCGCCGCGATCGATCACCGTCACGATGTTGGGGTGCTGAAGCTGCGCGACGGAACGCGCCTCGCGCTTGAAGCGCTCGACGAAGTCCTCGTCTTCGTTGTACTGCTGGTGGAGGACCTTCAGCGCGACGTAGCGCTCGAGCAGCGAGTCATGGGCCTTGTAGACGGTCGACATCCCGCCTTGCCCGACGACTTCTTCCAACTCGTACCGCTCTGCGATCGTCTCCCCGACTACCACGTTCGAAAGCTACCCGCCTACCGCGTCTCGTACGCCAAGGATCAGTGCGCTCGCGCCTTTCGTAGGCGCAGCCCGATCCAGAGGCCCCCGCACCAGAGGACGTACAGGATGGCCATGAGGGCCGCCAGGAACCAGGCCGGGACGACGTGGTTGCCCTGGCCGTCCTCGGCCCGGCCGGCGACGAGGGTGACGGCCCAGCCGCAGGCCACCAGGGCGCCGAGGCCCAGCACGAGCCGCGGGCGGCCGAGCCCGGTCGCACCGACGGCGAGCGGCAGCGCGAACGCGGTCACGGCGATGAGATATCCGGCCATCGCACCGATATCGGCGCCCCGCCGGGCGAACGTGAGCTAGCCCAGAACCGAAGCGAGCGCGTCTTCCCAGACGCCGAGCGCTTCGTCCAGCTCGGCCTCCGAGATGACGAGCGGCACGAGCACGCGGATGCAGTTCGAGTAGATCCCTGACTTGAGCAGGAGCAGACCCCGATCGGAGGCGGCCTCGACGACTGCTGACGCCAGCTCGGGGGCGGGATCCTTCGTACCGCGGTCGTGGACGAGCTCGATCGCGAGCATCGCGCCGAGCCCGCGGACGTCGCCGATCGCGTCCCAGCGTTGCTGCCAGCCCTGCATTCTGTTGCGGATCGTCTCGCCGATCTGCCCCGCCCGCTCGACCAGGCCCTCTTCCTCGAACACGTCCAGCACGGCGAGCGCAGCTGCCTGCGCGACGGGATTCCCGACGTACGTGCCGCCGATCGCGGAGTCGCCCGGCGCATCCATGATCTCAGCCTTCCCCATGACACTCGAGAGCGGTAGACCGGCTGCGATCGACTTCGCGATCGTCATCAGGTCGGGCTCGACGTCGTAGTGCTCGATGCCCCACATCTTTCCGGTGCGTCCGTAGCCGGTCTGCACTTCGTCGATGACGAGCACGATGCCGTTGTCGTCGCAGATGCGTCGCACGCCTTCCAGGAACTCGGGCGGTGCGACGACGAACCCACCTTCGCCTTGCACCGGTTCGATCACGATCGCAGCGACACTCTCCGCGGCGACGGTGGTCACGAACGCGCGCTCCAGCGCCGCGAGTGCCTTGGCAGCGCTCGGACCGCGGTAGTCCTGCGCGAACGGCAGCCGGTAGACCTCCGGCGCAAACGGGCCGAGACCAGCCTTGTAGGGATGAGTCTTCGAGGTGAGAGTCAGGGACAAGAGCGTGCGACCGTGGAAGCCGCCCTCGAACCCGATCACCGCGGGCCGCTTCGTGTACGCACGCGCGAACTTGATCGCGTTCTCGACAGCTTCCGTGCCGGCGTTGAAGAACGCCGCTTTCACGGGGCCTGAGATCGGCGCGGTTGCGACGAGGCGCTCGGCGAGCGTGACGTACGTCTCGTAAGGGACGATCGTGAAGTCGGTGTGGAGGAACTTCGCTGCCTGTTCCTGTACGGCATCGACGATGCGCGGATGCGCATGCCCGACGTTGAGGCAGCCGACGCCTCCGGTGAAGTCGATGAAGGTGTTTCCATCGACGTCGGTGAGCGAAGCACCGTTTCCGTGCTCGATCACGACGGGCAGAAAGATCGAGAGCGGTTCGGCGATCACGCGATCTTTCCGGTCGAGGATCTCCTTCGAGCGGGGGCCCGGAACCTCGGTTCTGAGCTCGATCGTCTTCGTCGTCGCCATCGGCCTGACGATAGCGCAGCCGACGGCCAACCTGCATACCTGTATAGGGGCCTTACATAGTGTCCCTACCGGGCGATACGCGCGACCCAGAGACTCGGCCGCATCACCGGCAGGGACACTTAGCGGAACGCCGGCGTGGAGAGCGCCTTGACCGTGTAGAGGCCGGAGGCGTTCCACAGCATGAAGCCCTTGGTGTGCTCGAGCCGCGCAGCCTGGATCTGGTCCTGGACATCCGAGAGCGTGTAGGTGCGGCGCAGGGAGAAGTCCTGCAGCCATGGGATCAATTTGGTCGCGTGGCCGCGCACGGCGGTGCGGAAGTCACGCAGGGAGTAGGCCACCGTCGTTCCAGGGCGGGAGTCCGGGTCGACGATGCTGTACTCGCCCGAGACGTAATGCGACGGGTAGACCATGGGATAGATCGCGTCCACGTAACGCGCGATGCGGCGTGGGAACTGGCCGATGCCGAGGTTCCGTGTCGCCGAAAGCCCGAAGACGTCCACCGACAGGCGCACGCCGAGCGGTTTGAGGCGTTGCTGCGCGTACCTCGTGAACAGCGGGATCGTCCAACCCATCGGCTGGGCATGCTTGCCCGGGTAGCGGATCTGCGAAAGGTCGCCGTCGCTTGGGAACCGGACGTAGTCGAACTGGATCTCGTCGAAGCCGAGCTTCGCCGCCTGGACGGCGATGTCGACGTTGTACTTCCAGACACGCTTGTCGTAGGGGTTCGTCCACCCGAGCCCGGCGCTGTTGAGCCAGCGTGAGCCGTCGGATCGCCGGATTGCAAGCTGGGGGGCGCCCGCCGACAGGGCCGGATCCTCGAACGTGACCACCCGGCCGATGAGATAGAGCCCGGCGGCATGGATCGCCGCGACCGCGCGCTGGGCATCGTAGTAGCGCTTCGCAGCGCCGACCTTCCTGGCGAGCGGGACGTTGACCGGGAAGCCGATGTCTCCGTTCTCGTCCTTGACGTCGAGCTCGATCGTGTTGAGGCCGGCGGTCTTCATCGCGACGTACTCGTTGAGCTTTCCAGGCAGACCCGCGAGCGCCATCGACACGTGCACGCCGCGCACCTCGTCCGGCAGAGGTCGCGGCTGCAGAATCTGCGGCTTCGGCGTTTGTGTTGCCCGCGCTGCCGCCCGCACCGTCTTGTGTCCGCGCACATGAGTAGCCAACACGCCGCCGACCACACCGGCCGCGACCAGTGCGAGCAGCGCGGAGGCAGCGACAAGGCGCTGTTTGTGGCGTCGCTTGCGCGCCGCGGCCCGCCGTGCCTTGGAGCGGTTGTTCGGATCGACAGGCTGGAGGACATACCTCGTAGGCAAGGTGTGGAAAACTAACAGAGCCCGACCGGCCGTAGAATCGCGCCGATGGTCCTTGCAGATCGCACGATTGCCAGATTCCTGGAGGAAGGCCGGATCCAGATCGATCCCTATGACGAGTCGCTGCTCCAGCCCTCGAGCGTGGATGTCCGGGTCGACCGCTTCTTCCGAGTTTTCCACAACAACCGCTATCCGTACATCGACGTCCGCGAAGAGCAGGAAGACCTCACCGAGCTCGTGGAAGTGGACAACGGCACGCCCTTCGTGCTCCATCCCGGAGAGTTCGTCCTCGGCTCGACGCTCGAGCGGATTCGCCTGCCGGACGACCTCGTGGCGCGGCTGGAAGGGAAGAGCTCGCTCGGCAGGCTGGGTCTCCTGATCCACTCCACAGCGGGCTTCATCGACCCGGGTTGGGACGGACACGTGACGCTCGAGCTCTCGAACGTCGCGAACCTTCCGGTCACGATCTACCCCGAGATGAAGATCGGACAGATCTCGTTCGTCCAGCTCACCGAGCCCGCGGCCACGCCCTACGGGACCGGCGACATCGGCTCGAAATACCAGGGCCAGCGCGGGCCGACCCCTTCGAGGTACTGGCAAAACTTCAAGAAGGAACCCGCGGGTTGATCCTCGTCACCGGGGGCGCCGGCTTCGTGGGAGGGCACGTCGTCCAGGAGCTGCGGGGCCGCGATCTGCCCGTGCGCTGCCTCGTCCGCGACCTGCGTGGGGGAGCCAAGCTGGCCACCTGGGGCTGCGAGCTCGTCGAGGGCGACGTGACGGATCCGCAGAGCCTCGCGCGGGCCGTCGACGGGACTGACACGGTCATTCATCTCGTTGCGATCCGGCAGGGCCGGCGCGAGCAGTTCCAGCGGATCATGGTCGGCGGGACGCGCGATCTGCTTGCCGCCGCCCAAGCCGCCGGCGTTCGGCGCTTCGTGCACATGAGCGCGCTCGGGACGAGTGAGGAGACGAAGGACCTCGTCCCGTACTACGGGGCGAAGTGGGAGAACGAGCAGCAGGTGCAGGGCTCGGGCATCCCGTACGTGATCTTCCGGCCGAGCTTCGTCTTCGGCCCCGACGGCGGCATCCTGCCGACGTTCGCCAAGCTCGCGAAGCTGGCTCCGGTGACCCCGATCATCGGCAGCGGCAGCCAGCGCATCCAGCCGATCTGGGCGGATGACGTGGCGAAGTACTTCGCGGAGGCGGTCGACCGTGATGACGCGGTCGGCCAGATCTTCGAGCTTGGGGGTCCCGACCTCGTCAGCTGGAACGAGTTCTGGGAACGCCTCAAGCGTGTCCGGGGGATTCGCCGCCCCAGCCTCCATCTCCCGGTCGGCTTGATGAAGGTCAACGCCCTCATCACGGAGCGGCTGCCCGGCGACATCCCGCTCACACGCGATCTCCTGAAGATGCTGGAGCACGGAGACAACACTGTCTCTGGCGACGAGGCCGTCCGGATTTTCGCCTTGCCCCTCGTTCCGCTCGACGATCAGCTGCGTCGCGCCGCTTGATCAAGCGGTCGCTGCCGTCTGATCCATAGAAAAGGCTCTCTGGCGGCCCCTCATAAGCGAAAACCGGGAAAGAAAGGGGGCCGCGCAAGCGGCCCCCTGTTCCGGTTACCAGCGGTGGATTAGCAGAAGCGCTTTCCTGCCACGACCCGAGAATTAGTGGGCCGGGCGGCGCGTAACGCGTCGTCCCCCACGCTGGCTAGGCGATTTCCCCGTAGGTCCCGGGGACAGCACCTCTACCCGCTGGTACCTCCACTGCCCGAACAAGAAATCTCCACTCTCGGACCACCTCCTTTCCGCGGTTAGCCGCAGAATATCAGTCGGCCAAGAGGTCGCCGCTCAGGATCACGGAGAGCTCGAGACCACGGTCGAGTGGAACGGTCACCGACTCGAGGGTCGTGTCGGACTTGCGGGCTTGCACGTACGCGCCGAGCGTCTCTTCGTGCGAGAGCACGTTGTCGGCCACGACGAGAGCCCCCGGCTCGAGCTTTGGGCGCGCCGCCTGGAAGAGCTGTTCGTAGTCCTCCTTCTCCGCATCGAGGAAGACGATGTCGAACACGTCATCGATGCCCGGAACGGTCTGCTTTGCGTCGCCTTCGATCAACTCTGCCCATTCGTCCAGCCCGGCTTCGGTGATGTTCGCGCGCCAGGCCGCTGCTTTCGCTGGATCGTTCTCGAGTGAAAGGACGCGACCGCCCAGATAACGGACGCCTGCCGCCAGCCAGAGGGTCGAGTAGCCGCGGGACGCGCCGATCTCGAGGACCTCGCAATCCACCTGAGGCGCGACCAGGGCGAAGAGGAACTGCCCGGTTGTCGGCGCGACGGCGCGGGAGCGCTCGGCCGCCGGCAGGCCGCGTTCACGTTCGTCGGCGTCCTCGGCTTGGAGACGTTCGAGCACTGCCCTGACCCGGTCGTCGAGCATGGCCGGACCTTAGAGCGTGGCGTCGATCTCCCGCTGCACCTGTGTGCGAACGAAACAGGTCGCGAGATGGTCGTTGACGATCCCGCACGCCTGCATGGCGGCGTACACCGTGGTCGGGCCGACGAAGCGGAAGCCGGCACGTTTGAGCTCCTTCGAGAGCGCGGCCGACTCGGTCGTGGTCGCGGCCACCTCCTTGAAGCTCTTCGGTGCCGCGCGCCGCCTCTTCGGCCGGTGGCTCCATACGAGCTGGTCGAGAGGCGTCCCGGCTTCACGCAGCGCAAGTGTCCCGCGCGCGTTCGCGATCGCCGCCTCGATCTTGCCGCGATGCCGGACGATGCCGGCGTCCTTCAACAGCCGCTGTGACGTCCCGCGCGCCGAATCTCGCCACGATCTCGGGATCGAACCCGGCGAAGGCGGAGCGGAAGTTCTCGCGCTTGCGGAGGATCGTCAGCCACGAGAGTCCCGACTGGAAGCCTTCGAGGCAAAACCGTTCGAGCAGGCCGCGCTCGTCGGTGACGGGTCGTCCCCATTCCTCGTCGTGATAGGCGAGATAGAGCTCGTCCGTCGTCGACCAGCAGCGCTTCGGCTCAGACAAGTTTGACCTTGACGATCCCTTCATCGACACGGACGGGGAACGTCCTCACCGACTCGACTGCCGGGAGTGTCAGCGCTCGACCCGTGCGGATGTCGATGTTCGCACCGTGGCGTGGACAGATCGCCACGCCGTCGTCGCACTCGAAGTCGCCCTCACACAGCGGCCCGTCGTCGTGTGAGCAGCGATCTTCGAGCGCGTAGTACTCGCCGTTCAGGTTGTAGACGCCCACGGCGATGTCGCCGGCGTAGACGATCTTGACGGAGCAAGACGGGAGCTCCTCGACCGGGCAGACGTCGAGCTCGGCCACCCCTACTTGAGGTCGAGGTCCCCGGCCGCGCCAGCCCACTCCTCCGGGAGCGGCGTTCCCTTGGCCTTGTGGAGCGCGAGCTTCAGCGTCGAGAGCCCGAGCAGCGCGCACTTGAGCCGGACTGGGCTCAGAGGAATGCCGAGCTCGTCGAGCAGCTCCTCGCGCGGCAGCGAGGCGACCTCGGTTGCGCTGCGCCCCTGCGTCATCTCCATCAGCATCGAGGTGGCGGCCTGCGAGATCGCGCAGCCACGGCCGGAGAACTTCACCTCGTCGATCGTGTCGCCGTCCTCGCCGAAAGCGACGAAGATGGAAACCTCGTCGCCGCACAGCGGGTTCTGTCCCTCGGCCTGGGCGTCGGCGTGGTCGAGCTCCCCGTGCCCGCGCGGGTTCTTGTAGTGATCGAGGATCACTTCCCGGTACATCTGGTCGAACTCGCTCATGTCAGAAGCTTATGGGCCTTGTGCAGCCCGGCGACGAGCCGGTCGATCTCATCGGTGATGGTGTAGAGGTAGAAGCTCGCGCGATTGGTCGCTGCGACGCCGAGCCTGGACATCAAGGGCTGGCAGCAGTGATGCCCGGCGCGAATGGCGACGCCGTCCATGTCGAGAACCTGCGCGACGTCGTGCGGGTGGATGCCCTCGATGTTGAACGAGATGATTCCCGCGCGCCGGTCCGGCGGGGGGCCGTAGCCGACGAATCCAGGCACGTCGGCAAGACGCTCGAGCGCGTAGACGAGGAGCTCGCGCTCGTGCTCCTCGATCGCCCCGATGCCGACGTCGGTGACGTAATCGACTGCGGCGCCGAATCCCACAGCCTCCGCGATCGGCTGCGTGCCGGCCTCGAACTTGTAGGGCAGCTGGCCCCAGGTCGTCTCCTCGAGTGAGACCGACCGGATCATGTGGCCGCCGAGGTTGAACGGCGCCATCGGCTCGAGCAGCTCGGCCCGGCCCCAGAGCGCACCGACGCTGGTCGGGCCGCACATCTTGTGGGACGAGAACGCGAGAAAGTCGCAGTCGAGTTGCTGGACGTCGATCGCGTGGTGCGGCGCCGCCTGCGCGGCGTCGACGACGATGATCGCTCCATGCTCGTGGGCCCAGGCGGCGAGTCGCTCGACCGGATTGATCGTGCCGAGCGCGTTCGAGACGAGGTTGACGGCGACGACCTTCAGCTTTCCCAGCCGCACAATCTCGTCGAGCCCATCTAGCCTGAGCTCACCGTTGTCGTCGAGCGGGATCGCGGCGAAGGTCGCGCCCGTGCGCTTCGCGATGTACTGCCAAGGGACGAAGTTCGAGTGGTGCTCGAGCTCGGTCACGGCGACGACGTCCCCGGGGCCGAGATTGTCGAGGCCCCAGGCGTATGCGACGAGATTGATGCTCTCCGTTGCGCCGCGCGTGAAGATCAACTCGCGCGCCTCGGGCGCGTTCACGAACCGTGCGACCTTCTCGCGAGCGCCTTCGTATTCGGCGGTTGCGATCTCGGAGAGGGTGTAGACGCCGCGATGAACGTTTGCATACGACGTCTCGTAGAAGTTGCGCAGCTTGTCGAGTACCTGACGCGGTTTGTGCGAGCTCACCGCGGAGTCGAGATAGGCGAGCGGCTTGCCTCGGATCTCCTGCTCGAAGATCGGAAAGTCGGCGCGGAGCTTGCCCGCGTCCAGCCTGGTCTGCGCCGTTACAGCCACTCGGTCATCGTACCCGGGCGGTTCTAGCGGAAGCGGACCTCTGCCTGGGTTGCGCTCGCTTTCGTCAGCGTGATCTTGAACGAGTTGGGCAAACGATAGGACTCCCCGCGCGCGATCCACGGTCGATGGGCCTTGGTCGGGCTCGTGACGAGGATTGCGGGTGCGGCGAATGGCCGCATCGCTCTCACTTCGTCAACGAACCGGACGAGGAGCCCACGGAACGGCTGCGCGCGGTATTCGATCCACCAGGAGCCGTCCTCGACATCCACCACGAGCGCCTGGGCGAGTGAAGACCTGGCGGTCGGCGGCGCGAGCACGTAGCGTTTCGCGACGTTCACGTGCGGCTGTGGCCGGATCCACCCGAGGACGGTCTTCTCATAGGCGCTGAAGTCGAGCTCGCCGCTTCCCATCGGGCTGAAGGGGTCGCCGGTCTCGTCCAGGCGCCCGCAGGCGCGAGAGGCACCGAGGCAGGCCGCCGTCTGGGCGTGTCCGAGGCCGAAGGCGTGACCGAGCTCGTGCACGATCAGCTGGAGCGTGGGTTGACGCGTCAGCATCACCTCGTTGCCCCAGGTGGCGCCGTGGAAGCCGCAGTGGCTGTCGGCGACCGCGTAGACGACGTCGTCGTAGCGGGAAGCGTCATACCCAGCGCGGACCGCCGCGACCCTGGCCGGCGCGACAACCGCCGCCAGGCTCCGGTTGGTCGTGCCGCCGCAGCCGGGGTTGCTGTTGAACGCCGAGAGCCACGGTGTCACGTCCACGTCCAGCCGGGTCTGTCCGAACGAGGCGGCGCTGATGAAGGATTTCACCTGCCGGACGGTTTGCTGGACGTCGGCGACGGTATAGGGCTTGGGGCCGGCTGTTGCCAGGACCACCAGCACGCGTTCGTCGCCCTTCACGACAGCGCCGGCCGACTGGACGAGCAGCGTCGTCGTGAGCAGGGCTGCCACCGCGTAGAGCGGCGCCCGAGTCACCGTCGAAGTATGCGCTTTCCTCCGGCGAGAGGAAAGAAAGTTAATGGAGCCTTATTGTTCGAGCCCCTGTCGAGTCGGGCCTCGATCGGCCCCCGGAGGCCTATCCCTGGGGGATGCGGGCCTCGAGGGCGGCGGCGAGCGACTCGCGAACGGCCTCGAATTCGATGCGGTCAAGGATGTCCTGGAAGAAGCCGCGCACGATCAGCCGCTCGGCCTCCCCCCGTGAAAGGCCGCGTGCCATCGCGTAGAAGAGCTCCTCACGATCGACCCGGCTCACGGTCGCGCCATGAGTGCAGCGCACGTCGTTCGCGAGGATCTCGAGCCCGGGAATCGGGATCGCATGCGTCGTGGGCGACAGCATCAGGTTGCGGTTCTCCTGGTACGCGTTCGTCTTCTGCGCGTCCTTCTCGACCCGAATCATCCCCCGCCAGACGGCGGTCGACGTGTCGCGCAGGGCGCCCTTGAAGGCGAAGTCGGACGTGGTGTTCGGAGCGATGTGCTCCTGGAACGTGTCGTAGTCGAGATGCTGGTCGCCGTCGGTGAAGTACGCGCCGGTCACCCGCGACGTCGCGCCCTCCCCGGCGAGGTCGTTCTGGATCCGGACCTTGCCCTTCTTGGAACCGAAGCCGCCGGCCACCCAGTCGAGCTCCGCGTCGCGCCCGACCTCGGCGTGGTGTGTCGCGAAATGCCATGTCTCCTGGGAGAGGTTCTGGATCGACACGAACTCGAACTTCGAGCCCTGCTCGAGGAAGAACTCCTGCGCCGTGTTGGTGTACGAGTGGAGATCCGGAGCGGTCGAGGTGACTTCCTCGACGAGCGTGAAGCGTGCGCCCTCCTCCGCCACGACGAGCAAGCGCCAGAACAGGGAGCCTCCGTCGCTCGAGTTCATGACGCGCACGTAGAGCGGCTTGTCGAGCTCGACGCCCTTCGGGACGACCACGAGCAGGCCGTGCTCCCAGACCGCGGCGTTATGGGCGGCGAACTTCTCGTCCCAGCCGACGAGCGAATAGAGCTTCTCGTGCTCCTCAGTCAGGGGCGCAAAGGTGATGCCTTCGGGCGCGCGGTCGATCTGGATACCCGCCTCCGTGATCGTGGCAACTCCCGCCACGTCCAATTCGAGCATCGTCTCGGCAGCACTAGCCCTGGTGTCAGACACCTGGTCGTGTCCGAAAGCGTCGGGATCGAAATTCTTGAGGTCGGTGAAGCGCCAGTGCTCTTCCGTCGTGTCGGGAAGAGGCAGCGCGCGGTAGGAGTCGAGCGCCTCGGCGCGCATCAGGGCTTCGAACCGTCGGCGTACGGGGCGTAGCGGTTGTGGAGCATGAGAGCGTTCCCATCGGGATCCTTGAAGAAGGCCATGTGGCAGACGCCGGAGTCGTACACCTCGTCGACATGGAACTCGACGCCCTCGCTCTTCAACTTCTCCATCGCCGCGGCAACATCGGGGACGCGCAAGGCGATCGCGCCGACGTTCGGACTGAACGTCACTCCCGTCTGTTCGGGCGTCGTGATCAGGATCGTGAGGTTGCCAGTCTCGAACTCCGGCCACTCGGCGTGTGCCCTCTCGTTTCGCTTCAGCCCGAGGGTCTCGCCGTAAAACTTGACTGCTCGATCCCGATCCAGGGTGTAGACGCCGACGAAGTCGGTTCTCTCCACACCTAGGTCAGCCAACCGACCCTTCCATCTGCAGCTGGATCAAACGGTTCATCTCGACCGCGTACTCGAGTGGCAGCTCCTTCGTGATCGGCTCGACGAAGCCGGACACGATCAGCGCCGACGCCTCGGGCTCGGAGAGCCCGCGCGACATCAGGTAGAAGAGTTGCTCCTCGCCGATCTTCGAGACGGTGGCCTCGTGCCCGATGTCGACCTCGTTCTCGTCGATCTTCATGTACGGGTACGTGTCGGAGCGCGACTCGTCGTCGAGGATCAGCGCGTCACAGACGACCTTGGACTTCGAGCCCTTCGCGCCCTTTGCCACTTCGAGCAGGCCGCGATAGCCGGCGCGCCCACCGTTCTTCGAGATCGACTTCGAAGTGATCACAGACGTCGTGTTCGGAGCGACGTGGACGGCCTTGCCGCCGGCGTCCTGATGCTGGCCCTTGCCGGCGAACGCGATCGACAAGACCTCACCGTGCGCACGCTCACCCAGCAACCAGATTGCCGGGTACTTCATCGTCAACTTTGAGCCGAGGTTCCCGTCGACCCACTCCATGGTGGCACCCTCGTAGGCGACGGCTCGTTTCGTGACGAGGTTGTAGACGTTGTTCGACCAGTTCTGGATCGTCGTGTAGCGGCAGCGCGCGTCCTTCTTGACGATGATCTCGACGACCGCGGAGTGCAGCGAGTCGGTCGAGTAGATCGGCGCGGTGCAGCCCTCGACGTAGTGCACGTAGGCGCCCTCGTCGACGATGATCAGCGTGCGCTCGAACTGGCCCATGTTCTCCGCGTTGATGCGGAAGTAGGCCTGGAGCGGCATCTCGATGTGGACGCCGGGCGGGACGTAGATGAACGAGCCGCCCGACCACACGGCCGAGTTCAGCGCCGCGAACTTGTTGTCGTTCTGCGGGATGATCGTCCCGAAGTACTGCTTGACGAGCTCCTCGTGCTCGCGCAGGCCGGAGTCCATGTCGAGGAAGAGCACGCCCTGCTTCTCGAGATTCTCCTGGAGCTTGTGGTACACGACCTCCGACTCGTACTGGGCGCCCACTCCGGCGAGGTACTTCTTCTCAGCCTCGGGAATGCCGAGCTTGTCCCACGTGTCGAGAATCTCTGCCGGCAGGTCCTCCCAGCGTTCCGCCTGCTTCTCGGTCGGGCGGATGTAGTAGTAGATGTTCTCGAAGTCGATGTCGTTCAGGTTCCCGCCCCACTGCGGCAGCTCCCGGGCGAGGAAGTAGTCGAGCGACTTGTGCCGGAACTTGCGCATCCAGTCGGGCTCGTTCTTGTGCTCGGCGATCGCCTCGACGACCTCGTGCGAGATTCCACGGCCGGACTTGAAGAAGTAGTCCTTCGCCTCGTCCGGGTTCGAGAAGCCGTACTTGTACTCCTCGCGGATCTGCTGAACGGTCTCGGTCTCGCTCGCCATCAGACTGCTGCCACCCCATAACGTTCGTAGCCTTCGGCCTCGAGCTTGTGTGCAAGCTCCGGACCGCCTTCTTCCACGATACGCCCGTCGATGAACACGTGCACGAAATCAGGGGTGATGTAGTCGAGGATCCGCTGGTAATGGGTGATCACGAGGGCACCCATCTCGGGGCCGACGAGCTCCTTTACCCCTTCGGCAACGGTCTTGAGCGCGTCGATGTCCAGTCCGGAGTCGGTCTCGTCGAGGATCGCGATGCGTGGCTTCAGCATCGCCATCTGCAGGATCTCCACGCGCTTCTTCTCGCCGCCGGAGAACCCGTCGTTGAGATAGCGCGACGCGAGCTCGCGTGAGACCTTGAGCCGGTCCATCCGGTCGAGCAGCTCCTTGCGGAACTCAGGAATCGGGATCGGGTTGTCCTCGCCGCCGTTCTGCGACTTCCGGACCGCATTGATCGCGCTGCGCAGAAAGCTGGTCACGGTGACGCCGGGAACGGCGTGCGGGTACTGGAATGCGAGGAAGAGGCCGCGCTGGGCGCGCTCGTCTGCCTCCATCTCGAGGATGTTCTCGCCGTCGAGTAGGAGCTCGCCCTCGGTGATCTCGTAGGCCGGATGACCCATCAAGGCGTACGCGAGCGTGGATTTCCCGGACCCGTTCGGCCCCATGACCGCGTGCACCTCGTCGGGCTTCACGGACAGGTCGACGCCCTTGACGATCTCGGTCCCGTCCTCCAGGGCGACGTGCAGATTTTTCAGCTCGAGCACAGCCAACTTTGTTACGTCCTTTTCCGTGTAGGAAAGCGGCCTGGGCGGGCAGCTAGTAGCTCCATCCTAGCCAATCTGGGGGTGACCCCGAAGATCCGTAGGGGCGCCTGAGCGGCGTTCAGGAGGTCGGTTCCACTTCTGCGGCCAAACCGCTACCCTGAACACATGCCAAACGTCGGCCCGTGGGAGATCATTCTGCTGCTGTTGCTGGCGCTGCTGCTGTTCGGCGCCAAACGACTTCCGGAGATCGGGCGCTCGATGGGCAAGGGCATGCGCGAGTTCAAGGACTCGGTCAGCGGCATCAACGGCAAGGACGACGACGAACCGAAGGCCGAGCTGCCCGTGCAGACGACCGACGCGACGATCGCAGCGCGCGAGCGCGAGCGCGACCCCGTCTAGAACACCATGAAGCGTCTTCCGCGGCGCCTTCGTCAAGGTGAGGAGGCGACGCTCGTCGAGCATCTCGACGAGCTCCGTACACGCATCTTCGTCTCGCTCGGCGCGCTCGCAGTCGGTTTCGTGGTTGCCTTCGTCTTTCACCGGCATCTCCTGCACTGGCTGAACGCTCCACTTCCCGCCGACCGTGGCAAGCCGGTCACGCTCGGAGTCGCTGAGCCGTTCCTCACGGCAATGAAGGTCAGTCTCATGGCCGGCCTCGCGCTCGCGCTGCCTGTCGTGCTGTGGCAGCTCTGGAGCTTTCTCGCGCCGGCCGTGGAGCCGCATGCCGAGCGTCTCGTCTTGATGTTCGTCTTCTTCGCGACCTTTCTTCTCGTCGTCGGTGTCGCCTTCGGCTATTTCCTCGTGTTGCCGCAAGCGATTCACTTCTTGACGAACTTCGACCAGAACCAGTTCAACATCCAGATCAGAGCCAAGGACTACTACTCGTTCGTCCTGACCGTGTTGTTCGCGGTCGGCCTCGTCTTCGAATTGCCGATCTTCCTGCTCGCCCTCGTGCGCCTCGACGTCCTGAGCACGAAGCAGCTGCGCAGCAATCGGCGCCTCGGCTACTTCATCGTCGCGGTGATCGCGGTGCTCCTGCCGGGGATCGACCCGGTCACGACCACCATGGAGGCCATCCCGTTGGTGATGTTGTACGAAGGGTCGATCTGGCTCGCGGTCTTGATGGAACGGCGAGCGCCCCGGGCCGAACCGGCTGGTGTCACCGACCCGTGACACGCATCCTCTCCGCCGATTGGGTCCTTCCCGTCGAAGGCTCGCCGATCGAAAACGGGGCGGTTGCCGTCGAGGACGGACGCATCGCCGCGGTCGGTACGGCGGAGGATCTCGGGGAAGGCACGCACTACGACGACGCGGTGATCCTTCCCGGGTTCGTGAATGCGCACTCGCACCTCGAGTACGCGGTCTACGGAGGCTTCGGCGACGGGCTCGGCGACTTTGCAGAGTGGATCACGTTGCACATCCAACGCAAGGCGCGGATCGGCTGGGAGGAGTACGTCGACGTCGCGAGATTCGGTGCCGCGCAGTGCCTCGCCTCGGGCGTGACGACGGTCGGCGATTGCAGCTACAGCGGCGCGACCGCGGTGGCCTGTGCGGAGTTGGGTCTGCGCGCCACCATCTACCTCGAGGTCTTCGGAGGCGATCCGCCGAAGGCGCTCGAGCACTTCGCCGGGCTGCGCGATCGTGTCGGCGACTCATTCTCGGAGCGGGTGCGCCCCGGTGTTTCGCCGCACGCTCCCTACTCGGTGTCGATCGAGCTCTACGAAGCGTGCGCTGAGCTGGGGCTCCCGGTCGCGACGCACATCTCGGAGAGCCGGTCGGAGGTGGCGTATCTGCTCACCGGAGCAGGTGCGTGGGGCGCCTACAAGGAGCTGCTCGTCCCTCCGCCCGGCAAGACCGGGACACACCTGCTGGCGGAGCACGATCTCCTCGGGCCGAACGTCGTCGCCGCGCACTGCGTCGTGCTCGACGAGGACGAGATCGGCCTGCTCGCAGCCACCGGGACCGGCGTGGCGCATTGCCCTCGCTCGAACGGGGCGCTCGGCTGCGGGGTCGCGCCCCTTGCGGAGCTAAGCGCCGCCGGGGCGCGTGTCGGTGTCGGCACGGACAGCCCGGCCTCCGCGCCGTCGTTCGACTTCTTCGAGGAGCTGCGGAGCGTCGTCCTGTCGGCGCGGGCCCGTGCAGGCCGGCCTGACGTCCTCTCCGCCGGCGAGGCGCTGGAGCTCGGCACGCTCGGCTCTGCCCGCGCCCTCGGCCTCGACGGGGAGATCGGCTCGCTCGTTCCCGGAAAGCGGGCAGACTTCGCGATCGTGTCCATGGAGGGCTCCGCGTATCTACCCTGGGAGGACCCCGCCGGGGCTGTCGTGTTCGGGGGGTCGCCCGACCGCGTCGTCGCGACGTATGTGGACGGGGAAGCGCGCTACGAGAAGGGAGGAATGGATTGGCAAGAGCTGACCGCCGCCGCGCACAGCGCGAGGCGCGCCATGCTCGCCCAACCGGCCGCAAAGCCGGTGGCAGCTCCCCGCGCGTAGCCGAGAACACGATGTTCTTCCCCCGCCTGCGCAATCAGGCGAAGTGGGCGTTCGTGCTTCTCATCATTGTCTTCGCAGGCGGTTTCGTGTTCCTCGGCGTCGGTTCCGGAGGGCTCGACCTCGGGCAGCTCATCCGCGACGCGTTCGGCAACAACGGCAGCTCTGGCACGTCGGTCTCGGAGGCGCAACAGAAGGTCAACGAGCGCCCGTTCAATGCCCCTGCCCGCAAGGAGCTCGCAACTGCCTTGGAGAAGAAGGGTCGCATCGACGAGGCGATTGCTTCCTGGGGGAAGTACACGACCATGAAGCCCAAGGACGTCGTGGCTCTTCGGCACCTTGGCCAGCTCGAGCTCGGGCAGGCCGACCGCTACCTCCGCGAAGCTCAGGTCGCGGCTCTCGCGCAGCAGGACGCCGGCGTGGGCTCCCCGTTCCTGCCCTCCGCCACAGACAAGTTCGGGCAGGCGCTGGGCCAGAACCCGATCGCCGCGGCCCTGTCCGGCAAGGCGAGCACCGCGTTGCAAGCGGCCTCCGTGAAGTACCAGACGGCCGCAACACGAGCCGTCACGACCTATCAGCTGATCGTCAAGGCTCAGCCGCATGACGAACAGGCGCTGTTCGGCCTGGCTCAGGCGGCCGAGACGCTTCGTCAGTTCCCTGTGGCGATCGGCGCATACAAGAAGCTCCTGAAGTTCCAGCTCGACCCCACCACCGCCGCGCAGATCCGCCAGCGGATCAAGACCCTGCAGCAGTCGGCCACACCCACAGGCGGTTAGTGCCCCCACCAGCAATGCGCGCCGGCTCCGGCCCGCGATCACGCTGCGCCAGAGTCCACCCTCGCCCTTAGCAAGGCAGACCAGCCTTGCTGCGGTTGAGTGCGGCCTCTGGCTTGGTGCTCGCGACCCGGAAGCTCGGCAGCATCACTGGCGGGGGCACTTCCGCGCCGACGGGAAGAGGCCCGTCAAGCAACCGCCGGGGGGACGATGAATTTCGACATCAAGACGGAGCAGCTGGGGGACGACGCTTTCGTGATCTCGCTTGCGGGCGAGGTCGATCTGTACACCGCGCCCGAGTTCAAGCAGCAGCTCCTCGAGGTGATCGGCCAGGGCGGCAAGCAGGTGATCGTCGACTTCAGCAACACGACGTTCATCGACTCGACCACCCTCGGTGTGCTCGTCGGTGGCGTCAAGCGGTTGCGCACGAACGAGGGGCAGCTCTCGCTCGTCTGCAGCGACCGGAACATCACGAAGATCTTCGAGATCACCGGCCTCGACCGCGTGTTCACGATCTACCCGACGCGGACCGAGGCTGTTTCCAACGTGAAGTCGGCCGACAAGCCTCCTGCGTAGGCCTTGACCCGCCGGCTCTCAGCCGCCATTGGGGGGGTGGCTGTCGCACTTCTGTTGTCCGCGTGCGGCACGGGCGGTTCGGTCGTCAACGCGTCCTCCGACAAGGAGAACGGCCGCAAGCTGTTCCAGGAGAAGTGTGCGGGTTGCCACACGCTGGCGGCTGCCGGATCCACGGCGACGATCGGCCCGAACCTCGACGACTCTTTCGCGGAGTCGCGCTACGAAGGCTTCAAGGAGTCGGCGATCCTGGACATCGTCCACGACCAGATCAAGTTTCCTGGTCAGTACCCCGTCAAGCAAAACGATCCCGAGTACCTGCAGGCGAACATGCCCGCCAACCTCGTTACCGGGCAGAACGCGATCGACGTGGCAGCATTTGTCGCGGCAAACGCAGGCAGGGAAGGGTTCGTCGTGGCGCAAGCCGTCACCGGAACGAACGGCAAGCAGATCTTCATCACGAAGTGCGGCGGCTGTCACACGCTGAAGGACGCGGGGACGACCGGGACGCAGGGACCGAACCTCGATCTGCTCAAGCCGTCCTTCGCCGTCGCCAAGAACCAGGTGATCCATGGCGGCGGGATCATGCCCGCGTTCAAGGGCGTCCTGACCGACGCCCAGATCAACGCAGTTGCGAAGTACGTCGCCGACCACGCCGGCAAATAGGTGGCCGTCGACCTCGACGTCTTCAGGGAGCTCGGCCAGGGCAGGCTGCCCGGCTTCATCGGGATCGAGGTCGAGGAGATCGAAGTAGGTCACGTGAGGATGCGGCTTCCCCTACGGGGCGAATTGCTTGCGCCCAACGGGTACCTCCACGCGGGCACCGTCGTTACGCTGGCCGACTCCTCCTGTGGCTACGGCTGCATCGCGTCCCTTCCGGAAGGTGCCACCGGCTTCACGACGATCGAGTTGAAGACGAACTTTCTCGGCACGGCGGTGGAGGGGACGCTCGCTTGCGAGTCGCGAATGGTGCACGGCGGGCGCACGACGCAGGTGTGGGACGCGACCGTCACGAACGAGGCCGGCAAGACGCTGGCCCTCTTCCGCTGCACGCAGCTGCTGCTGTACTGACCTGGTGGCTCCGAGCTACTAGGTCTGCTCTTCGCGCTCGAGATCGACGACCACGTGTGTGATCGGGACCGCGAAGCGCTCGCGTGCCTTCTCGACGATGCCGCGCTCGAGCCAGTTCGAGCGCCCTTCCGGGTGCGTCGAGATGACGATCTCGTCCGCACCGAACGTTCGTAGCGCGTCCTCCATCGCCTGGAGAGGGTCGCCGTCGCCAACCTCGCCGCGGGCCTGCACGCCTGCTTCTGCAAGCTGGGCGAGGCTGATGTCGAGTCGTTCCTGGGCTGCGGTGCGTGCTCCGTCTTCGTCCGAGACCCAGTGCCGTAGCGGCGAGTTCAGGGCGGGCGTCACGACGAGGACCTCCTCGCGGACGTCGAGGCTCCTCGCCAGGATCGCCGAGCGGAGTGCATAGCCGCCGACTGTCTCGTTCGCAATCACGAGGATGCGCCGCTCTCCGGCCGCATGAGGGCGGGGCTCTGTCTTCTTCGGGCGCTCCTCGCGCCGGGCATGCAGCCACCAGCCGACCACGCCAGCCGTCAGCGCGATGAACACTCCCAGCCCGACCCAGGTGCCGCCCACGACCGAGGCGACCACGATCGCTCCGAAGTACACGATCGAGGCGATCAGGAACCTGAACGCCTCGGCCTCGCTGCGGAGGGGATTAATCATTCGTCAGATCAGGTAGACGGTCGAGTACACGACGATCCACATTACGTCCACGAAGTGCCAGTAGATCCCGCCGATCTCGACGCCGTGGTGGTGCTCCGGCGAGAAATGGCCCCGGAAGGACCGGATCGTCATGAAGAGCAGGATCATGAGGCCTACGAAGACGTGCGCGCCGTGCAGGCCGGTCAGGCAATAGAAGATCGTTCCGAACGCTCCGTTGTGCGGTGCAAAGCCGAGGCGTGAGTACTCGCGCGCCTGCGTCAGCAGGAAGACGAGGCCCATCAGGAACGTCAGCACCAGGCCGGCCTGGAGGCCGGCGCGATTGCCGCGCTTCACCGACTGCAGCGCCCAGTGCATCGTGAAGCTCGAGGTGACGAGGATCGCGGTGTTGACGCCTGCGACGAACACGGGCAGCTCGAAGGGCGGTTGCGGCCACGGATCCCCGTTCACGACGCGGACGAAGAAGTACGCCGTGAAGAACGAGCCGAACAGCATGATCTCGGACGCGATGAAGAGCAGCATCCCGAGCACCGAGGAGTTGATGCGCGAGCTCTGATTCGCGACCGGGGGGCCGTGATGCGCTTCGGCGTGTGCAGACATCAGGCTGGAGTCCCTTCCTCGACCTGGTCCGGCTGGAAGACGATGTGCTCGACGGGCAGCTTGGTCTCGTTGTGGAGACGCTGCACGAGGTTCTTTCTCAGCCACGGTGATCGCGAAGGCGCGAACGTCGACACGATGATCTCGTCGACACGCTCCTCGCCAATGGCGTCCAATGCTGCCGAGAACGGGTCCGGATGTGCGACCTGACCGTGTGCGTCGATCCCTTCGCCGCGTAGATCGGCGAGAGCACGTCTCAGCCTCCGCTCCGCCTCGGGGTGTTCGCCCTGCGTCGGGTCGCTCTGCGGCGAGATGATCAAGAAGCTCGCGTTGCCGCGCGCGGCTCGTTCGCGGATTCGGTCAAGGAGCGCCTGACCCACGACCGTTTCGTTCGCGAGAACAAGGACGTTCTTGGCGCCCGTCTCCGCTGTCATGTCCACCACGACATGCTCGACCGGGACGTTGCCTGCGCTTTCGCGGACACGATCCACGACGTTCTTGCGTAGCCAGCCCGACTTTTGCTGCGGGTGTGTTGCGAGGATGATCTCGTCTACTGGGGGCTCGAGCTGAGCGAGCGCGTCGCGCACCGCCGTCACGGGATCGGTGTCCACGACGAGCCCGTGGGCGGAGATGCCCTCCTCTCGAAGCATCGAGAGGGTCCGGTCGAGGCGTCTCCCGGCCGCCGCCCGGCGCGTGTCCTCGTAGACCACGTAGCCACGTGTCGGCTGGCTGACCGGGGCGATGACCGTCACCTGGAGATCGCTCGAGCCCTTTCGCTGCTCAACCGCTTCGATGAGCTTGCGTCCGGTGACGGTCTCGTTCGCGATCACGAGTAGATGCATCAGTGGCTCCTCACTTCCGTCTCGGTGGCCGCCGTGTCACCGCTCAAGACCGCGTGTCGGGCACCCGGAACGCCGTACTCGTACGGATTCCCCACCACCTGCGGAATCTCGTCGAAGTTGAAGATCGGCGGCGGCGAGGAAACTTGCCATTCGAGCGTGAGCGCGCGCCACGGGTTCGCTTCCGCAGGCGCGCCGCGGCGCATGCTCGTGACCATGTTGTAGAGAAACACGATCGTCGACGCGCCGAGGGCGAACGACGCGATCGAGATGAACAGGTTCCAGTTGGCGAACTGCGGTGAGTAGTCCGAGACGCGGCGCGGCATGCCTTGCGTCCCGATCAGGTGCATCGGGAAGAACGTCAGGTTGAAGCCGATGAACGTGAGCCAGAAGTGCAGCTTCCCGAGTTTCTCGTTGTACTGTCGGCCCGTCATCTTCGGGAACCAGTAGTAGATGCCGGCGAAGATCGTGAAGAGCGAGCCGCCGAAGAGGACGTAGTGGATGTGCGCCACGACGAAGTACGTGTCGCTCGTGTGAATGTCGATCGGGACGGCTCCGAGGTAGATCCCGGAGAGGCCGCCGATCACGAACATCGAGACGAAGCCGACCGCCCACAACATCGGGGTCGCGAAGTTGAGCTTCCCTTCCCAGATCGTCGCCAGCCACGAGAACACCTTGATCCCGGTCGGGACGGCGATCATCAACGTCGTGATCATCATCGGGACGCGCAGCCACGGCGCCATGCCCGAGACGAACATGTGATGGGCCCAGACCGAGAAGCCCAGCACGAGGATCGCCATCAGCGAGAGAGCCATCAGCCGGTAGCCGAAGATCGGCTTGCGGCTTAAGGCCGAGATCACCTCCGAGGCGATGCCGAAGCCGGGCAGCATCATGATGTAGACCGCCGGGTGCGAGTAGAACCAGAAGATGTGCTGATAGCCGAGCGGATAGCCGCCCTGGCTCACGTCGAAGAAGTGCGTGTGCATGACCTTGTCGAACATGACGAAGAACTGTGAGCCGGCGATGAACGGGGTTGCGATCACCACGAGTAGCGACGTCGTGAAGTTCGCCCAGACGAGCAGCGGCATGCGCCAGAAGGTCATTCCCGGCGCGCGCATGGTGATGATCGTGACCAGGAAGTTGAGCGCGGTCATGATCGAGCTCGCGCCCGCCCACTGGACGCCCATGTTGAAGAAGATCGTCCCCATCGGTTGATGGATCGACAGCGGCGCATAGCCGGTCCAGCCGGCGGCGAACGCTCCACCGGGGGCGATGAAGCTCGACAGCATCATGATCCCGGCGATCGGCAGCAGCCAGTACGACAACGCGTTCAGGCGCGGGAACGCCATGTCGGGTGCGCCGAGCATGAGCGGCACGACGAAGTTCGCCAGCCCCGCGAACGCCGGGATGACGAACAGGAAGATCATCAGTGACGCGTGCACCGAGAACAGGCCGTTGTAGGTCTGGTTGTCGAAGAACTGCATCCCTGGCTTGGCCAGCTCGGCACGCACGAGCATTGCCAGGAGGCCGCCCGCGAGGAAGAAGAAGATCGTGGTGGCCAGGTACTGCATCCCGATCACCTTGTGGTCCGTGTTGACGCGGAAGTAGTCGCGCCAGCTATATGCACCGTGTCCCGAATGGTCCTCGGGCTCGGTCGGCGCCCCGATCGCGTAGCGCACCCAGTAGTCGAAGGCCCCGATCCCGGCGAGGAACCCGATCGGTGCGGCAATCAGCGCGCCGACGAGGACGATGATCTCGCCGAGCCAGAATGGATGCCAACCGCCCCACCAGCGGCAGAGCACCACGATCGCGCTGCCGATCCCGAAGAAGAGCGGCACCATCCACGCGGCCCGCAACATCCCCGGATACAGGAGACGGCGCCAGCCGCCGGGGGGAGGCGCCGGGCCCTGACGGGCCGAGTGCTCTTCGTGGTGGGCGGCGATGCTCGTCATTGCTTCGCCTGCGCCCATTTCTCGAACGCGTCCGGCGGCATGACGACGACCCGCGACCGCATCAGTGCGTGTCCGAGCCCACACAGCTCGGTGCAGATGAGCGGATACGTCCCGACCTTGTTCGGCGTGATGTGGAGCGTCGGGTGGAGACCGGGCACGAGATCCTGCTTCTGCCTGAACTCCGGCACCCAGAACGAGTGCAGGACGTCCTTCGCATGCATCGTCAGCACGACGGAGCGGTCGACCGGGAGACGGAGGACGTGCGAGCCCTTGTTGTTGTAGCCCGGGTAGTCGAAGGTCCAGAAGAACTGCTGCGCATAGACGTTGACGCGGAGCGGATTTGCGCCAGCGGCGTCGTCCTTGGCGAGCACGATCGCACTCACGATCGCGATCGCTGTGACGAGAACCGTCGGTATCGCGGTCCACACGATCTCGAGACCGGTATGCCCGTGAATCGGTAGCCCGTCGGAGTCGTCGTCCGGCTTGGCCCGGAATTTCCAGATGGAGTACAAGATGACCGCGGCGACGATCGAGAAGACGAAGATGCAGATTCCCGTGACGAACCAGAAGACGAAGTCGATCCGGCCGGCTTCGCGCGATGCCGAAATGGGCAGCCAGTCGGGTATGAGCGCAACGGCAGACGCGACGGCGCCGGCCAGGACGCCGATCAGAATCAGCTGGACGATCGAGCCCCTACGCACGGACGTCGCGAATCTACTTGACCAAGCCAGGGTGGTGCAGCGGTTTCCGGCCGAGATGGAGAGGGAACCTAGTTGCTGAAATCACCAAGGAGGCTAAATGGGACTCGGAGTTGGAATCTTCCTGATCGCCGTGGGCGCGATTCTCGCGTTCGCGGTCAACGCCACGTCGGGGGCGGTCGACGTCCACACCGTCGGCTGGATCCTGATGGGGGTCGGCCTGGTGAGCGTCTTGCTCACGCTGATGTTCTGGCAATCCTGGGCCGGCCCGGGGTACTGGAACCGACGCAGAACGACCTACGTGGACGACGGCCCGCCGGCTGCGCCACCGCTTTAGAGAGACGCCGGTCTGACGAGACGGCCTCCGGGCCGTCTCGTTCCAGTTGTAGCTAGCGCTGCTGCTCGTCCTCGGGTGGCTTCTCGGTGGCTCTGCCGCCTCCGAACATCCCCTCGAGCCAGCGTCGAAGCCTGCGCGAGGCAAACGTCTCGTCGACCTTCCCGTGTGCCTCCGTCTCCTCGTCCCGCTCGTCGTCAGGAGCTTCGGCCCAGACCACTCCGCCCATCCGACAACCCTTGCACGGGAAGGCCGCGATTGCTAGGCGGCGGCGATCGGGAGCTCGGCGAAAAAGGTCGAGCCGCCGCTGCCGCTCGACTCGACCCAGATGCGGCCGCCCATCCGCTCGAGCAGCTCGCGGCTGATGTAGAGACCGAGCCCGGTGCCGCCCACGCCGCGGGTCAGGTTGGGATCGAGGCGATAGAACTTCTCGAAGATGCGCCGGTGCTCTGCGGGTGGCACGCCGAGCCCTTCGTCCCTGACGGAGTAGCGCAGCTGAGAGCCCTCGACCGCGACCTCGATGCTTACCTTGCCGCCGTCGGGTGAGTACTTCACCGCGTTGTCGACGAGATTCGTCAGGACCTGGCGCGCCTTGTCGGGATCGGCGGCGACCAGCGGCGCCTCTTTCGGCGCGTTGATCGTGAGCTCGATGTTCGGCGGGATGTAGTGCCGGGCGGCGTCGACGACGCTGCGCGCGATCTCGAGGCCGTCGCACTTCTCGATCGTCGTCTGCATCGTCCCCGACTCGAGCCTGCTCGCCCAGAGGATGTCGTTCACGATCCGTGCCAGACGGTCGGACTCGCTCGCGATCACCTCCAGCAGGCCGCTGCGCTGCGGCTCGCCGAGCGGAACGTCCTCGCGCCGAAGCGTCAGCGCGGCGCCGTAGATCGCGGCGAGTGGCGTGCGCAGCTCGTGCGAGACCGTCGAGACGAAATCCGACTTCAGCTTCTCGACCGCCCGTTCCGCCGTGAGGTCGCGGAAGGCGAAGACGGTCCCGCCTTCGAAGGCGACGCCGGTGATCGACAGCCAGAGCTCCCGGCCGTTGATCTCGAGCGGCTGTGTCTGCGGGCGCGGTTCGCCGCGTGCGACGAGGTCGGCGATCGTCTCCCAGGGCGAGAACACCTCCGTCGTGCTCCTGCCGACCGTGTCCGTCGCGGCGAGACCTGTGATCTCCTCCGCCGCCGGATTCCAGAGCCTGATGATCTCGTTCTGATCGACGAGCAAGACGCCGTCGGCGACGTGCTGGACGACGACGGCGGCACGTGCCCTTTCCTCGGCCGCTCGATAGAGACGCGCGTTGTCGACCGCGACCGCTGCGCGCCGGCCGAGGTGCTTCGCGAACTCGAGGTCGTCTTCGCTGTAGAGGCGAGCGGGATCGGACGAGACGAGCATGAGCCCACCGAAGGTGCGTCCCGCGGCCGTCAGCGGAACGACCATGGCCGACGCCATGCCGAGCTCGTGCAGGATCTCGTAGTGCGCGGCGTCCTTCGTCGACGAGGCGAGTAGCTCGTCGGAGATCGTTCGGTAGAGCACAGCTTCTCCGGTGCGAGCGGCGCGCCCCGTTCCTTCGGCCTCGCCGAGGTCCGGGGGATAGAGGTCGCGTGACTTATCTGCCCACTCGGACTTCGCGGGGTCGGAGTGCACGACCGCGAGACGCCTGAACAGGCCGTCGTCGTCGAGGATGTCGACCGCGTACCAGTCTGCGAACCGCGGCACGAGCAGGTTGGCAAGACTTGCGAGCGTCGATTCGTAGTCGAGTGTCGAGGCCAGCGTCTGGCTCGCCTCTGCAAGGACGGCGAGACGTGCGCCGGCACGCTCGGCAGCCGCGCGCGCTTGCTCCCGCTCGGAGACGTCCGTGATCACGACCCCGACGCCGATCTTGTGGTCGTCGACGTCGAGGACCGGGTAGTAGCTGATCAGCCAGTGGCGTGCATCGCCCGGAGCCCCCGGCATCGCACGCTCGATGTTGAGGTCGAGGATCGGCTCGCCGGTTTCCAGCACCTGGCGGTGCAGCGGCTCGATCTCGTCGGCCAGCTCGTCGCCGAGCACCTCTCGGAGCGTGCGGCCGAAGTGCTCGTCGACGGGGTGCCCGTTCAGCGCCGCCAGCGCCTCGTTGACGCGGACGTAGCGGTACTCGCGTGTCCATGAACGCCAGCCCGACCGGCGCCGCAGCGAAGACGGCGTCCACGACGGCAAGGGACTCCTGTGCCTGGTGGCGCGACTGTTCGGCTTCGCGGAACAGACGGGCGTTGTCGACGGAGATCGCAGCGCGCCGTGCCAGGTCCTGGGCCGTCCCGAGCTCGGGCTCCTGGTAGCGCCTGCCGCTCTCGGCCGAGACGAACGTGATCGCCCCGAGCGCGCGGTCCCGGGCCACGAGCGGAACGCACATCGACGACTTCAGTCCGAGCTCCTGGAGGATGTCGTAGAGCTCCGGTGTCTCCGCGGTCGCCTCGAGCAGCAGCTCGGGTGGAATGTCCGTGAACAACTCCGGTTGTCGCGTACGAATGACGTTCGGGACTCCGTACTGCGCCTGCGGGTCCGGGGGATACCGCTCGGCCAGGTCGTGCGCCCAGCGAACCTTCTCGGGGTCGACGTGCGCGACCGTGAGCCGTTCGATCGTCCCATCCTCTGCAACCATGTCGATCGCGCACCAGTCTGCGAATTGCGGCACCGCGAGCGTCGCGAGGTTCGCGAGCGTGGTCTCGTAGTCGAGCGACGATGCGAGGAGCTCGCTCGCCCGCGCGACGAAGCGCTGATCTTCCGCGAGACGGCGCTGCGCCTGGTAGAGCTCGGCGGTCCCGATTGCCGCCGCGGCGAGATTTGCGAGCAGCGATGCAGTGCTCTTCTCCGCCTCGCTGAACGTGCGTGGCTCTCGGTAGTAGACGACGAGGGTCCCGACGACCCGTTCGCCGTAACGCAGCGGCAGCGCCATCATCGAGCGGGTGCCCTCGGCGGCGTGAGCGCGGCGGTGGTCCGCGTTCAGCCACTCCGTCTGCTCGATGTCCTCGGCGACGATGGGCCCGTCGAGAGACACGGTCGCCGTGTTGTTGCGGATCGCCTCCATCGCCGAGGCGACGTACTCGTCCGACAACCCGTCGCGAGCGCCGACGCTCCAGATCCCGGTCGCCTCGTCGACCTGCCAGACCGAGTAGGCGTCGGCGGCAAGCGTCCGGCCGGCAAGGGCGAGCACCTCCGGCAGCATCGCCTCGATGTCGAGCGAGCCGAGGAGCGTGGCGGACGCCTCGAGCAGGAGTCGCAGCCGTCCGAGCTCCTCGGCGTAGCGCCGTTCGGCGTCGTCTAGAAATTCTGTTTCGACGTGAGTCGCCAAGAGAACCCCCCAGGGTCGGGCGAACCCTCTGACTGTACTCCGCGGACGATCGTTTTCCTCATGCGGAGCCGGTCGAGTTGCTCGCCTTTCCGGGGCGCTCGCCCTATCGTCTTGGGCTCATGGGAGCGGGAGTCGTCGGTGAGATCGATCGCGCGCACGTTCGATTGGCGGAGTTGGTGGCCGCGCTCTCGCTCGGCATAGACCTCGGTTTCGGGCAGCCGATGGAGCACGTCTTGCGGCAGTGCCTGATCGCGCTGCGGTTGGCTGAAGGAATCGGGCTCGACGAAGAGCGGCGCGCCGCCGTCTACTACACCGCCCTGCTCATCAACGTCGGCTGTCACTCCGATGCCCACGAGCAGGCCAAGTGGTTCGGCGACGACATCGGCCTGAAGTCGATCAAGTACGACCACGAGCCGAGGAGTCTGCGGATGGCCGCTTCGGGAATGCGCTTCATCGGTTCCGGGCACCCACCGCTTCACCGGTTTCGGCTCGGGCTCGAGTTCGCGCTCTCCGGGCACCGCGAGGTCGACGGCATGATCGCGCACCATGCCGCCATCGCGCGAACCATGGCGGAGCAGCTCTTCCTGTCGAACGATGTAGTCGCGGCTGTCGGCGCCGCGTACGAGCGTTGGGACGGACGCGGCTGGCCGGGCGAGCTCGAGGGCGAGGCAGTTCCACTTGCCTCCCGCATTGCGCATGTCGCCGAGTTCATCGAGGTCGCGAACCGCATGGGAGGAGTGGAGGCGGCGAAGCAACTCGCGCGCGAGCGACGCGGCGGGGACTTCGACCCGGCGCTGGCTGACCTGGTAGAGGCCGAGGGCGACGTGATCTTGTCGGGTCTTGACACCGTCGGGGTGTGGGATGCCGTCATCGACGCCGAGCCGGCGCTCGCCGTGGTGCTGACAGGCGAGTCCTTCGACGCCGCGCTACGGACGATCGCCAACTTCGTCGACCTGAAGTCGCCCTACTTCCTGGGTCATGGGCGTGCGGTTTCCGAGCTCGCTGCCGGAGGCGGGGGAACGCTTGGGGCTCGCCGAGGCGGACGTGCGGCTCCTGCGCCGAGCCGGACTCGTGCATGGGCTCGGGCGGCTCGGGGTTTCGAACGCCATCCTGGACAAGCGCGGATCCCTCGGCGCCGGCGAGTGGGAGCGCGTCCGCCTTCAGCCGTATCTGACAGATCGCATGCTGCGACAGTCCGAGGCGCTTGCGCCCGTCGCCCGGATCGCCGTCCAGCATCGGGAGCGCCTTGACGGTTCCGGCTACCCGCGCGGGCTTTCCGGCCTCGGGATCTCCCGCGAGGCGCGCGTCCTCGCTGCCGCCGACGCGTACCAGGCGATGCGCGAGCCTCGTCCCCACCGGCCCGAGCGTTCCGCCGACGAGGCGGCTGTCGAGCTACGGGCCGACGTCAGGGCGGGTCTCCACGATGGCGATGCAGTCGAGGCCGTGCTCGGTGCCGCCGGCCACCGAGTCCCGCGGCGCCGCGAAGGCCCGGCAGGGCTGACACCGCGCGAAGTCGATGTCCTCAGGCTGCTCGCGCGCGGACTCTCGAACAAGGAGATCGCGGAGCGGCTCGTGATCTCCCCGAAGACGGTCGCCAACCACGCCGAGCACATCTACGCAAAAATCGATGCGTCGAGCCGCGCCGCGGCCGGCCTGTTCGCGATGCAACAGGGGCTCTTGCCCGAGGAAGAGTTCCCGGCGAGCGTCCCCGTCTGAGCCGTTCAGCCGGCCTGCATCGCCTGCATGTTCTTCATCATCACGGCCTCGGTCTTGCGCAGTTCCTCGGCGGGACTGAACATCACGAACTCGGTGCCGGCCTCCTGCAGCGCCGGAACATGGCCGGGCGGCGTATAGAAGGCGTCGCCGGCCTCGAAGACCTCTTCGCGATCCGCATAGCGAAAGGTCAACTTGCCGCTGACGACATAGCCCCAATGAGGACACTGGCAGCGATCATCCGGAAGCCCTTTCATGAGCGGCGTCCCGTCGACGTCCTCGTGGAACGAAGTGAAATTCACCGTGTACCCGTCGAGCTGATCGGACCGATCGGTGACCGGACCGAACTCCCATCCACCTTGGGTCGCGCTGTCTCTTGAAACCTTCGGCATCTCGGTTGCCTCCTTGGTCGGGTTGTCACGGAGGCTAAAAGCGGAAACGCCTTGCGTCATGAGGCATTTGACCCATCTTTGAGACTCAGGCCGTACGCCTTAGCCCAGAGAGAGCGCCACGGCCGATGCCGGCTTTGCCGGCGTCGGCTGCCCAGCGCTGCGTTGAGATGCCGAGCGAAGTCATCATGGCTCGGCGAAGCCGAGCCGGACTTCGGCGCGACGAGCCGGACTTCGTTCGGTTATGGGCCGTGCAGGGATCGAACCTGCGACCTTGGGATTAAGAGTCCCCTGCTCTACCAGCTGAGCTAACGGCCCGGAAAGGCAGCGAAGTGTAGCGCCGCAAAATCGGCTCGAAGTCATCATGGCTCGGCCGCAGGCCGGCCGGACTTCGAGGCGGTACCGCAGACCGAGCCGGACTTCGAGGCGGTGAGTAGCCTTGTGCGCGCATGGGAGCAGACATTGCCATCGTGGGTGCCGGATATGTCGGGATGCCGCTCGCCCGGGTCTTCGCGGATGTCGGTAAGACCGTCGTCCTCGTGGACGTGAACCAGGACGTCGTCGACGGGATCAACCGGGGTGAGAGCCACATCGCCGATGTCTCTTCGGAGACCCTGAAGGCGCTCGTCGATGCAGGTCGCGTCTCGGCGACCGCCGACTACGACGCCTTGAAGGACGTCGACGCGATCCTGATCGCGCTCCCGACCCCGCTGTCCCCGCACCGCGAGCCGGACCTCACGATCGTGGAGAGCGCGGCCGCCGAGATCGCGCCGCGGCTCCGCAAGGGTCAGGTCGTCGTGCTCGAGTCGACGACCTATCCGGGGACGACGCGCGAGTCACTCCGGCCGATTCTCGAACGCAGCGGCCTCAAGGCCGGCGAGGACTTCCATCTCGCTTTCTCGCCCGAGCGGGTCGATCCGGGTCGCACCGACTGGACGACGAAGAACACGCCCAAGCTGGTCGGAGGTTTCACGCCTGCCTGCACCGAGGCGGCGGCCGAGCTCTACCGCTCTGCGGTCGACACCGTCGTACCGCTCTCGTCGCCGGAAGCTGCGGAGATGACGAAGCTGCTCGAGAACATCTTCCGTGCGGTGAACATCGCACTGGTCAACGAGCTCGCCCAATTGTGCGAGCGCATGGAGGTCGACGTCTGGGAGGTCGTCGAGGCGGCCGAGACGAAGCCGTTCGGCTTCATGAGCTTCAAGCCGGGACCGGGCCTTGGTGGCCACTGCATCCCGATCGATCCCTTCTACCTCACGTGGAAGGCGCGCGAGTACGACTTCTACACCGAGTTCATCGACCTCGCCGGCAAGGTGAACGCGAACATGCCGTTCTTCTGCCGTTCGCTGATCTCGCAGGCGCTGAACCACGGTGCGGAGAAGTCGCTCAAGGGCTCACGGATTCTGATCCTCGGCGTGTCGTACAAGGCGGACATCGACGACGTGCGCGAGTCGCCCGCGAAGAAGATCGTCGAGCTCTTGCGCAAAGCGGGCTCTGAGGTGTCTTTCCACGACCCGCACGTCTCGGAGTTCGACGGCATGCCCTCCGTCGACTACGCCCCGGAGAGCTACGACTGTGTCGTGATCGTGACCGCTCATAGCTCCATCGATTACGCGGACCTGGTCGAGCGCGCGCATGTCGTGGTCGACCTGCGGAACGCAACCGGTAGGAACGGCACCGGCAACGGCAAAGTGTGGAAGCTATGAGTGCGGCCACTCGCATCGCCCAGGTGGGCCTCGGCCAGTGGGGGAAGAACCTGGCGCGCAACTTCGATCAGCTCGCTGATCTCGTTTGGCTCTGCGATGTCGACGACGAGTGCCGCGCCCAGGCGGCTCAGTCGTATCCCACCGCCCAGGTGACCTCGAGCTTCGACGACGTACTCGCCGATGACTCGGTGGAGGCAGTTGTCGTCGCCACGCCGGTGCCGACGCACTACGAGCTCGCGAGGCGTGCACTCGAGGCCGGCAAGCACGTGTTCGTGGAGAAGCCGCCGGCAATGCGCGGAGCGGAGATCGAGGAGCTCTGCGAGCTGGCCGAGGAGCGCGACCTGGTCTTGATGCCGGGACACCTACTGCTTTACCACCCAGGCGTCCAGAAGCTGAAGGAGATCGTCGATTCGGGAGAGCTCGGCGAGGTGCTCTATGTGTACGGCAATCGGCAGAACCTCGGAACATTCAGGACGAACGAGAACGCGCTCTGGTCACTCGGCGTGCACGACCTTTCCGTCCTGCTCTACCTGATCGAAGAGGAGCCGATCGAGGTGCGAGCACACGGCAGTGCTTTCCTGAGCAAAGGGGTCGAGGATGTCGTCTTCTGCTATCTGCGCTTTCCGTCCGGGAAGATGGCACACATGCACCTCTCGTGGCTGGACCCACACAAGATTCGGCGCATCACCGTCGTCGGCAACGAGCGAATGGCGGTATTCGACGACATGGAGCGAGAACGGAAGATCACGGTGTACGACAATTGGCGCACCAAGACGGGTGACATCTACAGCCCAACTGTCGATTCAACGGAGCCGCTGCGACGTGAATGCGAGCACTTCTTGAGCCTGGTGGCCGGGGAGGGCGACCTGCACAAGGCCGCGCGCGATGCGATCCTCGTCGTCCGCGCTCTCGACCAGCTCCAGGCGTCGCTCGAAACAGTCGCCGCCTGAAACCGGATGAGCATCGACGTCGCCGAGACAGCGATCGTCTATCCGGGGACCGTGCTCGGTGAAGGCTGCAAGATCCTCGACTATGCCGTGGTCGGCAAGCAGCCGACGCTCGGGCCGCGCTCGACGACGAAGCGGGAGGAGCTGCCGCCGGTCGAGCTCGGGCCGGGGACGATCGTCTCCACGGGCGCGATCGTCTTCGCCGGCTCGCACCTCGGCGCGCGGGTCATCGTCGGCGACCAGGCGTGCGTCCGGGAACGGTGCGACGTCGGCGACGACGTAGTCATCGGGCGCGGCACGCTCGTCGAGAACGACACCACCATCGGGGTGCTGACGAAGATCCAGGCCGACGCGTACATCACGGCCCACTCGACCCTCGAGGACAACGTGTTCATCGCGCCGAGGGTGATCACCTCGAACGACAACTTCATGGGACGCACCGAGAAGCGGCACGCACTACGCAAAGGGCCGACCATCAGGCGCGGTGCGCGCGTCGGCGCCGGAGCCGTGCTCTGCCCTGCGGTCGAGATCGGCGAGGACGCGTTCATCGGTGCTGGTGCAGTGGTGGTGAAGGACGTGCCACCGCGCGTCGTCATGGTGGGCAATCCCGCGCGGGCGCTGCGCGACGTTTCGCCCGAAGAGCTCCTCGAGACTTAACGCCGCGCGATCGTGAGCTCGTACGGGCCGAAGCCGCGCGCGGTGAGCTTGACCTCGGCGTAGTACCAGCCGGCCGCCGGCGCCTTGTAGCCGATTCCGTGCGTCGGTCCGGGGCCGACTGCCTGGGCGGCGCGGAGATGCTGGTTGCGCAGCTCGTTCACGCGGGTCGTCCCCGGCTTCCAGAGCAGCAGGTTCGAGGTCGAGCCTTCGGGCCCGGTGAGCGTGAGCTTCACCTTCTGGTTCTTCTTCAGATAGAGGCGGTAGACGTCGATCTGGTCGTCCCAGAAGTCGATCGTCGCCTTCACCGACGTGACCTTCGTGCCGATCCGGGCGGCAGCGCCGCCGGCGTCGTCGTTCGGCTCGAGCCGGTCGGGCGGCGGCAGCACGCCCTCGAGGGCGCCGATCGCCCTCGCCAGGTCGAGCCGTCCCCAGCCGCTGAACGTGTCGCGCGTGAGCGGGCATTGCTTGCAGCCGTTCGAAGCGCTCACGTCCGTCGCCGTGCGTTCGAGGATGTTCAGCACCTGGTCGGGCTGCAACGCCGGGTTGAGCGCAAGCAGGACGGCCGCGGCCGCGGTGACCTGTGGCGCGGCGAAGGACGTGCCCGCCGCGTGACGGAACTCGTCGGGCCCGCAGTCGGAGTACCCCTGGTTCTGGCAGAGCGGGCGGGCCGACGTCAGCGCGCGAGGCAGGGTGGAGTAGATCTCCTGCCCGGGCGCCGAGATGTCGTTGTAGATGCGGTCGCGATTCGAGAATTGCGGGACGTTCCCGGTCGGGCTGAGCGCGCTGACCCCGATCACGTGCGGGAGTGCCGCCGGGTAGCTCGCGAACGGCCACGGTGACTGCGGTGCATCATCGGAGTTTCCGACGGCCGCGACGAGCACGACGCCGCGGCTGACCGCGTAGTTGATCGCGCTCGCCTCGACGCGCGAGTACGTGTCACGACGCGGATTGAACGGGTCGCGCAGGCCGCCGATCGAGAGATTGATCACGCGCGCGCCCGCATCGACCGCCCAGCGGATCGCCTCGGCCTCGTCGCGCACGTCGATCGACTGGTCGGAGCGCGCGATCTTGGCGATGATCAGCTGCGCGGGAAAGGCCATGCCCGCGATGCCCTCGTTGTTGTTGATAGCCGCCGCGATCATTCCCGCGACGAAGGTGCCGTGGCCCTCCTCGTCGGTGTCAGCCCGGCCGCCGACCCAGCTCCTGGCGAGCCAGATGCGGTTGCGGAACTCCGGGTGACCGCCGTCGATCCCCGAGTCGATGATCGCCACACGGACCGGATTCACGACGGGAAGCTCGGCCGGAAACGCGTCGAAGGCGTGGTCCTGAGTCAGGTAGTACTGCTTCGGCGCGAGGGGGTCGCTGGGGACGAAGCCCGTGCGAAACGGCATGGCAGCGGCGACCGGCGCCAGTGCGAGCGCCAGGACCGCAATCGCCACTGTCTTCACGAGGTCGAGACCTGGAGCACCGGCGAGAAGCCGACCACGAAGCCGTGGCCCGAGCTGATCCGTGCGCGATACACGCCGGCCGTGAGCTGCAACTTGGCGAGGAAGTCACCATTCGCCTCGACCACCGCCTGGCCAACGGTGGGCCAGGTCTCTCCCTGCTGTTTCTGGATCAGGACCGTTGTCCCGGCGAGCGACACGGGTCGAACGTAGCCGCTGAGCCGGTCTGGGGTTCGTGCCGGATAGAAACGCGCGAGCGGTGCGACGGTGACGCGGACGGCCTCGGTGTTCACCTTGCCCATCGAGAGGCGGTAGCGGGTGGTGACCGTAGGTTTCACCAGCGCCGTGACGACGCCGTCCTTGTCGGCCTTCAGCGTCGCCATCTCGGTCCAGGTGTCTCCCTGGAGCGACTGCAGCACCGTTTGGTTCAGACCGCGCGCGAGGCCTGCCAGCTTGCCGCGTCCCCCGAAGGTGACGGGCTGCGACGGCGCCGCTAGCGACAGCACACCGATACTGAACCAGGTCGAGCGAACCCCGAGTCGCCGGCGGACGTCTGCACCGGGCATGGCGAGCGTGCTTTTCGTCCCGACGACGTTGAGCACCTTGACTCGGCCGGACGAGTTCAGCTCGGGTTGCAGATCGACGACGCGCTGCCCCTTCATCTTCAAGACCTTGGCGAGCTTCGTGCCGGTGAAGACGAGGGGGCCCCAGTCGTGGTGTGGCGAGATCGAGTCGTAAGGGTCCGCGACCGAGACGAGGTACGGAACGGGCTCGCCCCAGACGTCCTCCGCCGATGCCGTGCGTCCGCCGGAGGAGGAGAAGAAGAATGTCTTCGCGACTGCGCCCTCGTACAGCACGACCTGACCAGCCGTTGCATTGACCGCGGCATTCGTCGACGGCTTCTCGTGCTCGATCCCGAGGTACACCTGGCTTCGCGTGTCCGGGTAGAGATCGAACGCACCGGTCCGCCGTGTCGCCAATGCGTACGAGCGCGCGACGACGGCCTGGGCTTTCAGCGCCTCGGGGAGCCACGTGAACGGCATCTCGGACGGGACGACGCCATAGAGGTACTGCTCGAGGCCGACCATGTTGATCGCACGTAGCTTCCCTGCGACGACGTCGATCTGGATCGAGCCGCGATAGCGGTGCTTGAGACCGAGGGCGGCGGTTCCCGGCTGGAACAGCAGCGGGCCGGGCAAGGCGCGGGCCGTGGCTTGTCCGTCCACGACGAGTTTGAGCGCAGGTTTCAGCGCGTACTTCCCGGCGGCAACGGTGTGCACCACGCCCGTTGCGTCGCGTACTTTGAAGTCCGCCGTAGAGCCGATGTCGAGCGAGCCGGCGCCGCTCGTCAGCAGGACGCGAACACGCGAGACCGGGGCTGCGCCGAGCTCCGTCCCTGTGAAGTAGTGGAGGACGATCTTCTCGTAGTCGAGGCCCTTCTGCGCATACCCGTACGCGCCGTACTGGCTCAGGCCGACGCCGTGGCCCCAGCCGTGGCCGGTGACCATGAACGTCGCGAGCCCCAGAGGAACCGGTTGTGCGCGCGCGGACGTTCGTGCGTGCGCCGCCGAACCGGCGACGAGCAGCAGAACGGAGACGAGTAGGAGGGTTCGGCGCATCGTGCTGACCCCAGCAAGTACGCGACCGAGGCTACCAAAGGGCCGCATGAGCAGCTGTTTTCTTTACGGAACCCTGATCTCATCGTTTGCGAGACCAAGACGAGGGCAAATCCGTTCAAGTACTGCTGTGGCTGTGAAGAGCTCCATTCTTCCGCCCCGCTATCGCAACCCCGAGCTGATCGGGCGCGGCGGCATGGGCGACATCTACCGCGCGACCGATTCGGTGCTCGGCCGTGTCGTCGCGGTCAAGATCCTGGCTGAGCGCTTTGCGCAGGACAAGTCCGTGCGCGAGCGCTTCACCCGAGAGGCGCTCTCGGCAGCCCGTCTATCCGGCGAGCCCAACACCGTCACGATCTTCGACGTCGGCGAGCACGACGATCGCCCGTACATCGTCATGGAGCACCTGAGCGGGGGCTCGCTCGACGATGTCCTTCGGCAGGGAGGTGCGCAGCCGCCCGAGCGCGTCTTCACGTGGCTCGAGGAGGCAGCGCAGGCACTTGACGTGGCGCATCGGGAAGGCGTCGTTCACCGCGACGTCAAACCGGCGAACCTGATGCTCGACGGCGAAGGCCACGTGCACGTCGCCGATTTCGGCATCGCGAGCTCGACAGGAATGGACTCGCTCACCATGACCGGGACGGTTCTTGGCACCGCCGGTTATCTCTCACCGGAGCAGGCGCAGGGGGAGCGCGCGGGCCCGGCGAGCGACCGCTACGCGCTTGGGATCGTCGCGTGGGAGCTCCTCACCGGGACGCGCCCGTTCGAATCGCAGAGCCCGACGGCGGAGGCCGCCGCTCACGTCAACGCGCCGATTCCCGCCGTGTCTGCAGCAGCCGATCTACCGCGCGAGCTCGATCCCGTGTTCGAGCGCGCCCTTGCGAAGGACCCGGCTGATCGGTACGGGACTGCAAGTGAGTTCGTCGCCGCGCTGAGGGCCGCGTTCAGCGACGCGGCGGGCTCGACCAACGAGTTTGCCGCCGTCCCGCCGCCGACGGCAGCGACGCGGCCACTGCGGCAGGTCGAGGAGGTCGAACCCGTGCCGTACCCTCCGCGGTCGCACCCACCTCGCAGCGCCTGGCCGCTGCTCGCCGCGCTCCTCGTCGCCGGCGCCGTCGGTGGAGCCCTGCTGGCCTACTTCCTGACGCGTGACGACACGCCCCCGGTCACGGTGGTGACCAGGATTCACCGTGTCACGACGCAGGGACGTGTCACGACGGTGGAGAAGCCCGTCACCGTCACGACCTCGGCGAGCACGCCGTCTCGGCCCGCGCCCGCATCTGCCAGCGGCGCTGCGTTGAACAACGCCGGCTTCAGGAAGATGCAGGCAGGTGACTACGCGGGTGCGCTGCCGTTGCTCGAGCGCGCCGTGCAGAAGCTTCAGGGCGCCGGCTCACTCGACGAGGCGTACGCCGACTACAACCTTGCCTTCACACGCTTTCAGCTCGGCAACTGCGACAGCGTCCTCGACCTGCTCGACCGTTCCGAGTCGATCCAGGGACAACGCCCGCCCATCGATCGCCTCCGAGAGCAAGCGCAGGAGAACTGTTAGCCCAATCGCGCGGCGTACTGCTTGTCGTAGTACTCGCGAAACCCGCCGGAGCGCTTGATCGGCTCCCACCACTCGCGGTTGTCGCGGTACCAGTCGATCGTCGCGCGCACGCCCTGCTCCCAGTCGCGCCGCGGCTGCCAGCCGAGTGTGCGGAGTTTCGTCGTGTCGAGCGAGTAGCGCCGGTCGTGACCCGCCCGGTCCTCGACATGGCGGACGAGTGACGGGTTCGCACCCAGGTGCTCGACGATCAGCCGGGTGAGCTCGACGTTCTCGTGCTCCTCGTTCGCGCCGACGTTGTAGACCTCGCCGGCCTCCCCCTCGCGGAGGACAAGCTCGATCGCTGCGCAGTGGTCGTCGACATGGAGCCAGTCCCGCACCTGACGGCCGTCGCCGTAGAGGGGCAGCGGCTCACCGTCGATTGCGTTCGTCGCGAAGAGCGGCAGCACCTTCTCCGGGTACTGGTTGGGCCCGTATGTGTTCGAGCCTCGTGTGATCGACGCGTTGACGCCGAAGGTCCGCACCGCTGCGAGCACCTGCAGGTCACCGCCGGCCTTCGCCGCGCTGTAGGGGCTCGACGGGCGCGGCGGATCGTCCTCACGCGACGACCAGCCCGCCTCGACGTCGCCGTAGACCTCGTCCGTCGAGACCTGGACGAATCGTGCGCCCGCCTCCTCCGCGGCCTGGAGCAGGACGAGCGTCCCGAGGACGTCGGTCCGGACGAATTCCTCCGGCCCGAGGATCGAGCGGTCCACGTGGGTCTCGGCAGCGAAGTTGACGATCGCATCGACCGTGCCGATCTGGGTTACATCCTCTCGCGAGGCGATGTCGCCCCGGCGGCAGTCGGTCCCCTCGGGCAGGTTGGCCGGATTTCCGGCATAGGTGAACTTGTCCAGCACCACAACGTCCTCGCCGGCCGCGAGCATCCGCTTGACGAAGTGCGAGCCGATGAAGCCCGCACCACCCGTGATCAGTAGACGCACGGCGTCACCGTATAGACTCCCTCCGTCAGTGAGGCAATGGAGCCTCGGGCGCCTCTGCTGCGCCTGGGGCTTTTCGCGTTTCAAGGGAGGATTTCATGGCGCAGGTCGAGACACGGAACAGGGCGACGTCGAGCGAGGACTCACGCAAGCGGGTGCTCGGCCGGATCGAGAAGGAGGGAATCGAGTTCGTCCTCCTGTGGTTCTCGGACATCGAGGGCCACCTGAAGAGCTTTGCCGTCACGCCGAGCGAGATCGAGGCGGCGCTCGACGACGGGATGGGCTTCGACGGCTCGTCGATCACCGGGTTCAACGCGATCGAGGAGTCGGACATGGTCGCGATCCCGGACCCCGAAACCTTCCAGTTGATGCCCTGGAAGGAAGGCGAGACGAGGGTGGCGAGGATGATCTGCGACATCGTCACGCCCGACGGAAAGCCGTACGAAGGCGATCCGCGCTACGTGCTCCGGCGTGCGCTCGACCGCATGGCCTCGATGGGCTTCGACACGTTCAACGTCGGGCCCGAGCTCGAGTACTTCCTCTTCCGCGATGACAAGGGAACGGAGACCCTCGACGAGGGTGGGTACTTCGCCATGACGACGCTCGACGCGGCCAGCGAGCTGAGGCAGGAGACCGTCCGGGCGCTCGAGGGAATGGGCATCCCGATCGAGTACGTGCACCACGAGGTCGGCCCGTCGCAGCACGAGATCGACATGCGCTTCTCCGACGCGCTCTCGATGGCCGACCACACGGTCACCTACCGGCTGATCGTGAAGGAGATCGCGAAGAAGTCCGGCTACCACGCCACCTTCATGCCAAAGCCGATCTTCGGTGAGAACGGCTCCGGGATGCACACGCACCAGTCGCTCTTCAACGAGGGGCGCAACGCGTTCTTCGACGGCGACGACGAGTGGAACCTCTCCGCCGTGGGGAAGGCGTTCATCGCCGGGCAGCTGAGGCATGCGCGTGAGATCAGCGCCGTGTTCGCCCAGTGGGTGAACTCGTACAAACGGCTCGTGCCCGGCTACGAGGCACCCGTCTACGTCGCCTGGTCACGTCGGAACCGCTCGGCGCTGATCAGGATCCCGCTCTACAAGCCCGGCGCCGAGCAGGCGACGCGTGCAGAGATCCGCTGTCCCGATCCTGCTTGCAATCCATACCTGACATTCGCGACCCTCTTGCATGCGGGCCTGGAGGGGATTGAGCAAGGCTACGAGCTGCCCGATCCGATGGAGACGAACCTCTATCACCTGACCGCCGAACAGCGGAAAGAGCGAGGGATCGTCTCGCTGCCGGAGACGCTCGGGGAAGCTGTGGACGCGCTCGCAGGCTCGGAGCTCGTTCGCAAGGCGCTCGGCCCGCACATCTTCGACCGCTACGTCGAGTTGAAACGCGCCGAGTGGGACGAGTACCGGGTGCAGCTCACCGAATGGGAGCTGAAGAAGTACTTGTCGGTGCTCTAGGAAAGAGAGAGAATGAGGGCCGGTCTCGTGAGGTCTGCGGCCTACGAGATCCAACTGACGGCCGACTGCGAGCTGCTGCTGTTTAGCGCAGCTCGTGGTCGTAAAACGGGGGAAACCATGTTTCCCCCGTTGGCCCCCTCCTTCTGGTTTCGGCAAGGCGGAGGTCCCGTGGCGCTCCGGCGTGACGCGGTCACGCCTCCGCGCGCGGGCGCGTGCTCAACCCAGCCGGACCATCGAAGAAGCGTCTAGAGGAAGCGACGGATCGTTTCGCGGGCGACGCGGAGGCCGACGACCTTGCTGGCCGGGTCGACGTCGGCAATCGTGTCGGCCGGAACCAGGCGGCGGTGGCGCGAGAAGAAGCCTGCGCGCACCGAGAGGGCGTCGGGCACGTCGGGGAGTGTTCCGTACATCGGGCACTCCACCTTTCCGACGACCCGCCCCCGGTTGTCGGCGACCAGGAAACCTGCGGTATCCACGAGATTCAGAGGGACTGCAGACATGATCCCAACGTATTCCCCGTCTGCAAGGAAATTCCCTTCCCCGCCGTAAGGGTTGTGTTAAAGGCGCTCAGTCCGGCTTCGTGGTCATTGCCCACATCGCGATGAAGAGGGCGATCAGGTAGAGCCCTGAGATAACCGCAACGGCCTTGACATGCCAGCCGCGTTCCGGATGGCGCAGGCCCCTCCATGCGATCAATGCGGTGATCACGAGGAAAAGGAGCCCGGCGTCGCCGACGATGAAGCCGACTCCGAGCCACGACGGGTCGCCCGGGATGTCTTCTCGAGAGTCGAGCCACTGTCCGGCGAAACGCATCAACACCCAAGCCGGGAGCACGAGAAATCCGATCGTCCGAACGAGGAGCCTCCGCAGGGCAGGAGCGCGAGTCGCGATGATCACCGTCGCGCCGAGCGCGCCGACGAGCACCCCGGCTCCGAGCACATGGAGGAAGAGCGGGAAGTTCCAGCTGTCTGGACGGACGAGTGCGAGCATCAGGCGCCCGGCTTCCAGACCATCAGGGCGAGGATTGCGATCACGACGACCCCGCTGCCCCAGCTCAGAGCGAGCCACATCGGGTCGCGTAAGCGGGCAGACAGTTCCTGGCTCGGTGCGTCGCCCTCGGCGGCGAGGCGTTCGGCGAGCTGGCGTGTCTGCTTCTCTCGCCCGCCGCCGATGCCGCCCATGGCGTTCGCGAGCACCCAGAGCACGAGTGCGAGGACGATCCAGGTCTCGCCCCAGCCGTACCCGACGTGGTGCACGAGCCAGAGCCCGAAGACCAGGGTGAGCCCCATCCCCGCTCCGATCGCAACCACGGCGACGCGGGCGAGTCGGAACAGGGTCGCGACCTCGCTGGGCCGCTCCCGTTTCAGGGCCGCGAAGTTGAAGATCCCGGCCATGACGGCGCCGCCGAGGACGAGGAACGCCCCGGTGACATGGAGGAACAGCAGCCAGTCGTACTTGTCCACGGCGACTAGCCTAAGACCTCCAGTGGACGTACGAGCACGCCACCTGCGCCTTCTTACCGAGACGATCGCCGCGGTGAACTCGACGCTCGACCTGGAAGAGGTTCTGGGGCTGGTCGCCAGCAAGGTCGCCGACGCCCTCAGAACCGAGGCGTGCTTCGTCTATCTCTACGACGAGCGGACGAATGAGTTGATCCTCCGTGCGACGCACGGGACGAGTGTCGAAGAGATGACGAAGCGTCCGCGGCTACGACCCGGCGAAGGAATCACCGGCACGGCAGCCGCCGATCGCGCTCCCGTGATGATCCCCTCGCAGGCGCATCTCGATCCGCGGTTCAAACAGTTCTCCAATCTGCCGGAAGACGACTACGAGTCGATTCTCGCCGTGCCCATCCTCGCCAGGGACAAGCTCGCCGGCGCGCTGAACGTGCGCACGCTCGCGCCGCGCGAATTCACTCAGGACGAAATCGAGCTGCTCGTCGCGATCGCAGATCAGGTTGCGCAGACGATTCAGCACGCACAGCTGTACGCGCATGCCCAGAGCCGGGTCGCGGAGCTCGAAGCGCTGGCCAGGATCTCTGAAGCCGTCTCGGAGTCCCTCTACCTCGAGGAGTCGGTCGAGGCGATCGTCAAGACGACGATGGAAGCGGTCGGCGCGACCGGTGCGGCGCTCGTGCTCGAGGACGGCAACATCGCGTGGCCGGAAGGACGAGCGGGGTCGCACAACATCCGTCTGCCGCTGCGCTGGAAGCGGCGCCAGATCGGCGAGCTCGTCTGCGACCGCGACTCGCCGTTCACCGAGGAGGAGCGCGCGCTGCTCGTCTCGATCGCGCATCACGCGGCGGTTGCGCTCGAACACGGGCGGGCCGTGATGCGCGGCGTGCTCGCGCAAGAGATCCATCACAGGGTCAAGAACAACCTGCAGACCGTCGCATCCCTCTTGCGCCTGCAGGCCCGGGCGACCGACACCGATCCGCGCAAGGCGCTCGAGGATTCGGTCCACCGCATCCTCGCGATCGCGGCCGTCCACGAGGTGCTGACGGAACAGCGCGAGGAGGTCGTCGAGCTACGCGAGCTGCTCGAACGGTTGCGCGCGATGCTGGTGCAGGGCCTCGCCCTCGGCAAGGAAGTCCACGCCGACCTCGAGCCGGTGTCGATCGCGGGCAACCGCGCGACTGCCCTGGCCCTCGTCTTCAGCGAGCTGCTGCAGAACGCCCTCGAGCACGGCGGCGAAAGGGTTCAGATCGATCTCTCCCAGCGAAACGGCGAAGTGGTGCTGTCGATCGCGGACGATGGGAGCGGAATTCCGTCGGATGCCGGGGGCACAGGACTGTCAATCGTCCAGGCGCTGGTGCGGGACGAACTACAGGGACGACTGGATCTGCGCAGCGACGCGGGCACCCGCGCCGAGGTCGTCTTTCCGGTCTAGCGAACTCCGCCGTCGCCGCCGGCCGGCCGTGACCACCAGGCACCGTCGTTTCCGGACATGGCGCCTTGAAGCTGATCGACGTAGCTGACGAGGTCCTTCTCACGACGGTCGAGCGTCTGCTCGAGCTCTTCGAGCTCGGTGCGCCAGCGCTCGATCCGGTCCTCGCGGAACTGGACGTCGGCCTCGAACTCGGCTTCGCGTTGCTCCAGGTCGACCTCGAGGCGCTTCAGCTCGATCACTCGGGCGTCCGCTTCGGGCTCGGAGATCGGACGCTGCTCGACATCGCTTCTGCCACCGAGGAGGGGCGCAAGCGAGGCAGCCTGCTCCGCTGAGATTTCAACACGGAGCACGAGAGGCTGGGGATTGCTGAATTCCGGGTTAGACATGAGGAGCCGCACAGGGACAATCGCCCGGGCCACATGCCGGCACCATCCCTCGGCTGAGCGGTTTACGCCAGACTCACCCACCGAGGGTGAGGATTCTGGTCGCCGAAGACGAGACGATCATCAGGCTCGACCTGCGGGCCCTGCTCGAGCACGCCGGTTTCGAAGTGTGCGCCGAGGCCCGCGACGGGGAGGAGGCGGTGGCTCTTGCGCGCTCGGAGCGGCCGGATCTCGCGCTCCTGGACGTCAAGATGCCACGGCTCGACGGGATCGAGGCCGCCCGCCGGATCCTCCAGGAACGGCCGATTCCGATCGTGATGCTGACTGCCTACGGTCAGGACGAGATCGTCCAGCGTGCTGCCGAAGCCGGGGTCTTCGGCTATCTGGTCAAGCCCTTCCGCGAGCAGGACCTGCTGCCGGCAATCCGCACGGCACGGGCCCGCCACGAGGAGCTTTCAGCGCTCCGTGAGGAGGCGGAGTCGCTTGCGGACGCGCTCGCGGCGCGCAAAGCAATCGAACGGGCCAAGGGCCTGCTGATGCAGAAGGAAGGGCTGTCAGAGCAGGACGCGTTCGCGCGGCTCCGCAAGGCGAGCCAGATCTCCGGGCGTCCGCTCAAGGTTGTCGCCGAGGCGCTGATCGCGACCTTCGAGTGAGCCTCTAGAAGGAGTAGAAGTCGGCGATCACGCCGAGGACGAGCAGGACGAGACCGAAGAGGAAGAACGGCTCGTCCCGGAAACCGGTCGGCTTGCGCTTCGTCATCGTCCCTCGCATGAGCGAGAAGCCGCCCGTTGGGAACGTTCCGATCAGAAACAGCAGGCAGCCCACGATGTAGTACGCGACCGCGATCGTGGAGGAGATGCCGTGATCGGTAGCGAGGGCGATCACCGCGGCGATCAGGCCGAGCCCGACCGCAAGGCCGACGCAGGCGAGAGCGAATCGCAGCAAGGCCGGACCAAGTCCGGCCCAGCGGCTGACCTGAGGGTCATTCACGTTTGCGCTCGCTCGAAGAGCCGCTCCCAGCGTTGCAGCAGCGCCTGGAGCTCGTCGCGGGCATGCCGGTGAGCCGCGAGCATCTCGACGTCGCTCCAGTCTTCGGCGAGGCGCTGCTCGAGCTCGGCGACGGTCGTCTCGTGTGCCGCGATCTCCGCCTCGATCCGCTCGAGCTCCGAGGGAGTCTTCGTCTTGGCCGGCGCCTTGCGCGGCTTCGCAGGCTTGCGCTCGACCGGTTCGGGAGTCGGAGGAGCATTGCGCTCCTCGCGTTGACGGACGTACTCCGCCCAGCCGCCGTCGTACGAGTTGAGGCGGAGGTCCTCGATTGCGATCGTTCGCTCGGCGACAGCGTCGAGGAGGGCGCGATCGTGCGAGACGAGCAGGACCGTTCCCGGGAATGCTTCGAGGGCCGCCTCGAGCGCTTCGCGGCTCTCGAGGTCGAGATGGTTCGTCGGCTCGTCGACGACGAGGAAGTTCGCGCCGGACGCCACCACGAGCGCCAGCGCTAGCCGCCTTCGTTCACCGCCGGAAAGCATGACGACGGGCTTCTCGTGCTCGGACCACCCGGAGAAGAGGAAACGCCCGAGCAGCTTCTGCGCGTCGGGGCGTTGCAGGCCCGTTGCGCGCTGGACGCACTGCAGCACCGAGCCACGTGTATCGAGCTCCATCTCCTGCTGCGAGAAGTACGCCGGCACGACGCCGTGGCCGAGACGTACAAAGCCGTCGTCGGCCTCGCGCCGCTCCAGGATCGTCTCCAGTAGCGTGGTCTTGCCCGAACCGTTAGGGCCGACGAGTGCGACGTGCTCCCCGCGCTCGATCGCGAAGCTGGCGCCTTCCAGCAGCACCCGATCGCCGATGCGTAGCGCGAGACCTTCGGCCTCGAGGACGGTGCGACCGCTCCGCGCGGGTTTCAGGAACTCGAAGCCGAGGCTTCTCGTCTTGCGCGTGAGCAGATCGATCTCGCTCTTCGACTTCGCGCGTTCCTTCTCCAGGCGCTCGATCTGCGTCAGTTTCACCTGCGCCTTGCGCGCCATTTTCTCCGTCGAGGCGCGGAAGCGCGCGACGAAACGCTCTAGCCGCTCGATGTCGCGGCCGACACGCTCGGCAGCCTTGGTCGCTGCGTGAAGGCGGGACGCCTTCTCCAGACGCCACGCGTGCCAGGGCCCCTTGAAGTACGTCGAGCGTCCCGCGTCGAGCTCGAGCACCACGTTCGTCACGGCCTCGAGGAACCAGCGGTCATGGGCAACGATCATGATCCCGGCGTCGAGCGACTGCAGCTCGCTCTCCAGCCACTCCAGGCTCTCGACGTCGAGGTGGTTCGTCGGCTCGTCGAGCAGCAGGAGATCGGGATCGCCCCCGAGCGCGCGTGCCAGCGACGCGCGGGTGAGCTCGCCGCCCGAGAAGGTGTCGAGCTGGCGGTCGAGCTGCTCGTCCGCGAAGCCGAGCCCGCGCACGACCGCGGTTGCGCGCTCGCGCCAGTCGTAGCCGCCGGCATGTTCGAGCCGTGCCTGCGCCTCGCCGTACCTGCGAATGGTGGCCGCGTCGTGATCTCCTCCTGCCATCGCCTGCTCGAGGCGTCGCAGCTCCTCCTCCAGTGCGATCAGGTCGCGTGCGCCGGAGAGGACGTAGTCACGAAGGGTCAGGCGCCGCTCGAGCGGTGGACGCTGGTCGTGTAGAGCAACACGCGTTCCCTTCTGGAAGACGATGTCGCCCCCCTGGAGGTTCGTCTCGCCCACGATTGCGCGCAGCAGGGTCGTCTTGCCGGCCCCGTTGGGGCCTGCAAGCGCGACGCGGTCGCGGCGTTCGACCTTGAACGACACACCGTCGAACAGCGGGTCGCCGGAGAACTCCTTGCGGAGGTTGGATGCGATCAGGACTGCCACGGCTGTAAGGGTACGGCTCGTGACCCGGGTTCTCGCTCTCGACGTCGGCACGTCCTCCGTGCGGGCCTACCGGTTCGACGACACCGCCGAGGAACGCGGGGAGCCGGCCCGCCGCGACTACCCCGGCGAATCCGACCCGGAAAACGTCCTCGCGCGCACGCGCGAAGCAATCGACGAAGCGGGCGGAGCAGACGGCATGGACGCAGTCGGGGCGTCTTGCTTCGGCCATAGCCTGCTGGCGCTGGATCAGGAGGGCCGTCCGCTGACGCCGATTCTCTCCTGGCGCGACACCCGTTCCGGCGACGCAGCCGACTGGCTGTTGCGCCGTCTCGACAACTCGAAGGTGCACGCGCGTACCGGCTGCCAGATCCACACGAGTTACTGGCCCGCGAAGCTGGCGTGGCTGGCGCAGATGGAGCCGGACGTGTTTCGCTCGGCGCACCGCTTCGTCTCGTTCTGCGACTACTTGTACGGCCGGCTGCTCGGACGAGAGGTCTCCGCGGGCATCTCGATGGCGTCGGCGACAGGCCTCGTCGACCTCTCCACTCGAACCTGGGACGAGGAGTTGCTCGAGACGCTCGGCCTCGACGCCGAGCGTCTACCCGAGATCTCGGATGCGCCGGTCGACGGCTGGTACCCGGCACTGCTCGACGGCGCCTGCTCCAACCTCGGTTCGGGTTGCGTGACGCGTGGACGCGCCGCGTTGATGGTGGGCACGTCGGGGGCGGTTCGGGTGGTCTACGAGACGGAGCGGCCGGAGCCGCGACCTGCGCTCTTTCTGCACTGGGTCGACCAGGCGCGCGTCGTCGAAGGCGGTTCGTTGTCGGACGGCGGCAATCTCCACTATTGGCTGGAGCAGACCTTGAAGGATGCGAGCGGCTCGCTCGCCGACCGCGATCCCGACTCACACGGGTTGACGTTCCTGTCACTCCTCGGCGGCGAACGGAGCCCCGGCTGGCACCAGCACGCGAAAGGCGCGGTGCACGGCCTGACGTTCGACACGACGGCGCTCGACCTTCGCCAGGCCGGTCTCGAGGGTGTTGCCTTCCGTTTCGCGGAAATCGTCGACCTGATGCCGGCGCTCGAGGAGATCGTCGTGACGGGCGGCGCGTTGCTCAAGGATCCCGACTGGGTGCAGATCATGGCCGACGCGCTCGGGCGGCCGGTCACGACGTCCGGCGTCAACGAGGCGTCGCTGCGCGGCGCAGCCGTAGTGGTGCTCGAGCGGTTGGGCGAGACGCCTGCTCCGGCGCCGCTTGGCGCGGTAGTCGAGCCTCGCGCCGACAAGGCCGCCGTGTTTCGCGCCGCCCGTGAGCGGCAGCGGCTGCTCTACGAGGTGGTGACTTCCGAGCCGACGAGCTGACGTGCTGCAGCGGCGATGTGCTCGGCGTCGATGCCGTACGCGTTCAGGAGCTCCTCCGGCTTGCCGGAGCGCGGCATCTCTCGCACGGCCAGCTTCAGCACTCGAGCGTGCTCGTCCTTCTCGGCCAGCGCGGCCAGGACTGCATCACCGAGGCCGCCCTCCGGGAAGTGGTCCTCGACGGTGACGATCTTGCCCGTCGCCTCCGCGGCCGCCTGAAGCGCCTCGGCGTCGATCGGCTTGATCGAGTAGGCGTCGATCACCCGCGCGGTGATGCCGTCCTCCTCGAGCGTGTCGGCCGCCTTCAGCGCCTCGTGCACGGTGATGCCGGTGCCGACGATCGTGACGTCGTCGTCGTCCGAGGAACGGATGACACGGCTGCCGCCGACCTCGAACTCCTCGTCCGGTCCGTAGATCACCGGTGTGTTCGGTCGCAGTGTGCGCATGAACACGATCCCTTTGGTGTCCGCCATCGTCACCACGAGCTTGGCGGTCTGATTCGCATCGCACGGATGCAGCACGACGCTGGAGTGGATCGCGCGCAGCGAGGCGATGTCTTCGAGCGCCATCTGGGAAGGGCCGTCCTCGCCGATCGAGACGCCGGCATGGGAACCTGCAAGACGTAGATCCACGCGGCTGATCGCGGCCATGCGAACGAAGTCGTACGCTCGCGAGAAGAACGCGGCGAACGTGGAGCCGAATGCGTTCCAGCCGCGCGCATGCAGGCCGACTGCCGCGGCCACGAGCTGCTGCTCTGCGATGTACATCTCGAAGAAGCGGTCGGGGTGCGCCTCCTTGAAGATCTCGGCGAACGTCGAGTTGCTGACCTCGCCGTCAAGAGCGACCACGTCGCCACGGGCGGACCCGAGCGCTGCGAGCGCCTCGCCGTAAGCCTTCCGCGTCGCCACCTCCTGGCCGAGCTCGTAGCGGGGGAGCTCGAGCGGTTTCTCCTCGAACCGGTGTGGCTCGGCTGCCTCCGGCTTCGCGACGTCGACATGGATGTTGCGGACGCCGCCGAGCTCCTCGATCGCTGCGTCCGGGTCGTCGAGCGCCTTGCCGTGCCAGCCGTCCTTGTCCTCGACGGCCTTGACGCCCTTGCCCTTGATCGTGCGGGCCACGATCACCGTGGGGCGTCCTTTTGTCTCTGCTGCTTCCTTGTACGCCCGGTCGATCTCCTCGACGTCGTGCCCGTCGACCTCGATCGCGTTCCACCCGAACGCTCGCGCGCGCTCGACGTACACGCCCGTGTTCCAGCCGATCATGGTCTCGCCGCGCTGACCGAGCCGGTTCACGTCGATGATCGCAGTGAGGTTGTCGAGCTCGTAGTGCGCCGCGTGCTCGTAGGCCTCCCACATCGAGCCCTCCGCCATCTCGCTGTCGCCGCAGAGCACCCAGACGCGTGAGGGCAGTCGGTCGAGGTATTTCGCAGCGAGCCCCATCCCGACGCCGATCGGCAGTCCCTGCCCGAGCGATCCCGTAGCGACGTCGACCCACGGAATGAGCGGAGTCGGATGCCCCTCGAGCATGCTGCCGAACTTCCGGTACGTGAGCAGCTCGTCGTCGGTGATCGCACCGACGGCGCGAAGGATCGCGTAGTACAGCGTCGACGCGTGCCCCTTGGAGAAGATCAGGCGGTCGTTCGCCGGGCTCTTCGGAGCGTCGTAGTCGTAGTTCAGGTGGTTCGCGACGAGGACGGCCATCAGGTCGGCGGCGGACATGCCCGAGGTCGGATGCCCAGACTTGGCGACGGCGGCCGGGCGGATCGAGTCGACGCGGAACTGCTGGCCGAGTTCGCGGAGCTCGTTTGGATCCATCGAGATCATTCTAGGAGGCGCAGCGCGTCCTCTGCCGCCGGTGGGGTACGGTCCAGACGTGAACGTGGCGGTCGCATTCGACCACCGTGGCGTCCATTTGCGTGACGCAGTGCTCGACGTGCTCGAAGGGCACTCCGTGGTCGACCTGGGTACCGACACGGATGCGGAGCGGATCGACTATCCGGAGAAGGCCCGTGCCATCGGCGAGGCCATTCTCAGAGGCGATGCCGAGCGCGGGGTCTTCGTCTGCGGCTCGGGAGTGGGAGCGTCGATCGCCGCCTGCAAGCTGCCCGGGATCCGCGCGGCTATCTGCCACGACGCGTATTCGGCGCACCAGGGGGTAGAGCACGACGACATGAACATCCTCTGCCTGGGCTCCGAGGTCGTCGGGCCGTCGCTCGTCCGTGAGCTCGTGACGATCTTTCTCGCTGCCCGCTTCGACGGTGGCGAACGCTATGTGAAACGACTGCAGATGATCAAAGACTTGGAAAGGAATGCCTCCCATGCCTGAATCGAATCTCCACAAACTGTCCGCACTCGGACAGAGCGTCTGGATCGACTACCTCTCGCGGCAGATGCTGCAGAGCGGCAAGCTCGCGAGGATGATGGCGGAGGATGCCGTCGTCGGCGTTACCTCGAACCCGACCATCTTCCAGAAGGCCATCTCGGAAGGCGATGCCTACGACGACCAACTGAAGAAAATCCTGGAGTCGGGCGAAGATGACCCGAAGGAGATCTTCCTCCAGCTCACCTCCAACGACATCTCTGCTGCCTGCGACCTGCTGCGTAAGGTTTGGGACGAGGGCGAAGGGCTGGACGGCTACGTGTCGTGGGAGGTCGATCCGACGCTCGCCTACGACCGTGACGGCACGATCGCGGAGGCGCGTCGCCTGCACGACTGGATCGACAAGCCGAACCTGTACGTGAAGATCCCCGCGACGGAGCCCGGGCTCGGCGCGATCGAGGAGATGATCGCGGCGGGAGTCAACATCAACGTCACCCTGATCTTCTCGCTCGAGCGCCACAAGGAGGTCATGGAGGCCTATGTCCGCGGTGTCGAACGCCTCGTCGAAAGCGGCGGCGACCCCAGACAGGTGCATTCGGTCGCGAGCTTCTTCGTTTCGCGCGTGGACACGGAAGCCGACAAGCGGCTCGATGAGGTCGGCGGTGACGCCACCAACCTGAAGGGCAAACTCGCGATTGCGAATGCGAAGCTCGCCTACCAGAACTACCTCGAGGTGTTCGCCGGGCCGCGCTGGGCTGCGCTCGAGGCCAAGGGTGCCACCAAACAACGCTGCCTCTGGGCGTCCACTTCCACGAAGAACCCCGACTACCGCGACGTCATGTACATCGAGGAGCTGATCGGCCCCGAGACCGTGAACACGATGCCCGAGGAGACCATCCTCGCCTTCCAGGACCACGGGAAGGTGGAGCTGACGTTGACGAAGGACGTCGAAGCGGCGCGGAAGCTGTTCGAGGATCTCGCCGCCGCCGGTGTCGACTACGACGACGTCTCCAACACGCTGGAGCGCGAAGGCGTGCAGAAGTTCACAGATTCCTTCCAGGAGCTGCTGGACGGGATCAGCGCGAAGCGCGGCGAGCTCGCACCGGCGTGACCGTCGCTCGCCTTCGGCTCGCTCCCGTGAGGGAAACCATGTTTCCCTCACGAGCTCCCTTCTTTAGGGATCGCCTCAGCGCACACGGCGTGGCGACCGCCGCCGCGTCCGCTGAGGAGAGAGAAGGGGGAAACCTCCCGGTTTCCCCTTACGCCCCTTCCCCCGCTCATCGGCCAAAGGATGGCCGATGAGCGTTGCGACCCACCAGGAGCTCGTCGAACGCATCTGGGCGCGGGACGCGACGGTCTGGACCGGCATGGACGAAGACAAGTGGCTGGGCTGGCTCGACGAGCCGAAGCGGATGCGGGAACGTGCCGGCGAGGTCGCCGAATTCGCAGGCGGGGCGCGTCAGACGTTCGAGACGTTCGTGCTGCTCGGGATGGGCGGGTCGTCGCTTGCGCCAGAGGTGCTGAAACAGACGTTCGGCGCCAAGGAGCTGCACGTCCTCGACACGACCCATCCGGCGATGATCCGGCACGCCGAGAAGTCGCTCGACCTGAGCAAGACGATGTTCGTCGTCTCGTCGAAGTCAGGCGGCACGCTCGAGACGTTGTCGCATTTCGAGTACTTCTGGGAAAGAACCGGTGCAAACGGCGAACAGTTCGTCGCGATCACCGATCCGGGCTCTGCGCTCGAACAGTTGGCGAAGACGCGCAACATGCGCGTCTTCGCAGGCGAGCCGACGATCGGCGGCCGCTACTCGGCACTGTCGCCCTTCGGCATCGTCCCGGCCGCATTGATGGGCATCGACATCGAGCGAGTGCTCGAGAGTGGAGAGCGGATGGCCGATGCCTGCCGTGGCGACGCCAACCCGGGCCTGCAGCTCGGCGTTCAGCTCGGTGACCGCTGGCGGGCGGGTCGCGACAAGGTCTGCATCGAAGAGACCGAGGGTCACTTCGGGCTCTGGGCCGAACAGTTGATCGCCGAGTCCACCGGCAAGCAGGGAAAGGGGCTCGTACCGGCACCGGGGGAGAGCCCGGAAGGCCCGGACCGGCAGGCAGCTGACGTGCAGCTGGACGATGCACACGAGATCGGCGCCGAGTTCTTCCGGTGGGAGTTCGCCGTCGCGGTCGCCGGCACCATCCTCGAGATCAATCCGTTCGACCAGCCGGATGTCCAGGCGGCCAAGGACAAGACGAAGGAAGTGCTCGCCTCGGGCGACGATCCCCAGCTCGAGCCCGCGGGCTCGCTCGACGAGTTGTTGGCCGGCGCCGAGCCGCCGAACTACATCGCGATCCAGGCTTTCATCGACCCGATGCGGGAGCGCGAGCTTCAGCCGCTGATCGACCGGGCGCACGAGACCGGTTGCGTCGTCACGCACGGGCTCGGTCCGCGTTACCTCCATTCCACTGGGCAATTGCACAAGGGCGGCCCCCCGATTGGCCGCTTCGTCCAGGTCGTCGACGACACCGGTGGCGAGATCCCGATTCCGGGCCAGGACTTCGGCTTCGGTCGTCTGATCCGCGCTCAAGCAGAGGGCGACTACCGGTCGCTCGAGGAACGCGGGCGCCCGATCGTGCGAATCAGATTGGAGGACGTGTAATGCAGCTCGGGATGATCGGCCTCGGGCGCATGGGGTCCGGCATGACGGACCGCTTGCGCGAGCACGGGGTTGAAGTCCACACGTACGACCCCAACGTCGAGGCGCGGACGGCCGACTCGCTCCAGCAGCTCAAGGAGCAGCTGGAAGCCCCGCGCGCCTTCTGGATGATGATCCCGGCGGGAGAGATCACCGAGTCCACGTTCCACGAGCTGCTCGAGATTGCCGACGAGGGTGACACGATCGTCGACGGCGGCAACTCGAACTTCCGCGACTCGAAGCGGCGCTACGTCGAGGCGAAGCACCGTGGGATCCACTTCGTCGACGCCGGGGTTTCCGGAGGCGTCTGGGGTCTGGAGGTCGGCTTCTGCCTCATGGTCGGTGGTGACGACGAGCCGGTGAAAAGGCTCGAGCCGGTCTTCACCGCGCTCGCGCCGGAAGCCGGGTACGCGCACGTCGGCGCGTCCGGCGCCGGCCACTTCGTGAAGATGGTTCACAACGGCATCGAGTACGGGCTCATGCAGTCGTACGCCGAAGGCTTCGAGATCATGGAGCACTCCGAGTACGACCTGGACGCGTACGAGATCTCTGGCATCTGGCGCAACGGCTCCGTCGTACGCTCGTGGCTGCTCGAGCTCCTGCACTCGGCGTTCGAGTCGCACGGCTCGAAGCTCGAGGACATCGCGCCCTACGTCGAGGACTCCGGTGAGGGCCGCTGGACGATCAACGAGGCGATCAACGAGAACGTGCCGGCGCCGGTGATCGCAGCGTCGCTCTTCGCACGTTTCGCGTCGCGTGACGAGATCAAGTTCTCCGCCAGGGTCGCCGCCGCTCTGCGCAACCAGTTCGGCGGGCACGCCGTCAAGGCGGTCGAGCGCGCCAAGGCCGGCCCGGACCCCAGGTAGCCATGGCCGTCGCGCAAGAGAATCCGCTGCTCGAAGGACTGGAGGCCCGGCGCGCGCCGGACGACTGCATCCTCGTCATCTTCGGTGCGTCGGGCGACCTGACGAAGCGCAAGCTCTTTCCCGCGCTCTACTCACTCGCTTACCGCCGCCTGCTTCCCGAGCACTTCGCAGTCGTCGGCGTCTCACGCTCCGAAGAGTCGGATGACGAGTTCAGAGACCGGATGAAGGAGGCGGTGCAAGAGCACTCGCGGGACGAGTTCCGCGACGACGCCTGGGAATTGCTGGCAAGCGGGATGAGATACGTCGCGATGGACTTCGCCGACGAAGCGGGAGAAGACCGGCTCGCAAAAACGCTGACGGAGCTCGACAAGGAGCGCGAGACGAAGGGGAACCGTGTCTATTACCTCGCGACGCCGCCGAGCGTCTTCGAGACCGTCGTGCACGCAGTCGGCAAGAGGCGTACGGCACAGGGCTGGGTGCGTCTGATCATCGAGAAGCCGTTCGGCCACGAGCTTGCCTCCGCCCGCGAGCTGCAGAAGGTGATCGAGGAGTACTTCGACGAGCGCGAGGTTTTCCGCATCGATCACTACCTGGGCAAGGAAACCGTCCAGAACATGATGGCGCTCCGCTTCGCGAACGGGATCTTCGAGCCGATCTGGAACCGGCAGTTCGTCGACCACGTGCAGATCACGGTGGCGGAGACGATGGGCATCGAGGCCCGAGCCGGCTACTACGAGCAGGCAGGAGCCATCCGCGACATCTTCCAGAACCACATGCTGCAGCTCATCGCGATCACCGCGATGGAGCCACCGGTCGACTTCACTGCCGATTCGGTGCGCAACGAGAAGGTGAAGGTGCTGCGCGCGATGCACACACCGGGCCCGAAGTCGGTGGTGCGCGGCCAGTACGGGCGCGGCTACATCGAGGGTGAGGAGGTCCCCGCGTATCGCGAGGAGTCGGGTGTCGATCCGAACTCGATGACGGAGACCTATGTGGCCGCGAAGCTCTACGTCGACAACTGGCGCTGGGCCGACACCCCCTTCTACGTGCGCACCGGCAAGCGGCTTGCGCGTCGCGAGACCACGATCGCGATCCAGTTCAAGCGCGCGCCGCACCCGCCGTTCGAGGAGCTCTCGGCCGAGCGGCTGAAGCCGAACGTCCTGATCGTCCATGTGCAGCCCGACGAGGGCGTATCGCTCGCCATCGGCGTGAAGGTTCCGGGCCAAGGCATGACGATCCGCACGGTGCACATGGACTTCCTCTACGGCGGAGCGTTTCGGACCGGCCTGCCGGAGGCGTACGAGCGGCTGATCCTCGACGCGATGCTCGGCGACGCGACGCTGTTCACCCGCATCGACGAGGTGGAGGAGCAGTGGGCTCTGGTGGACGCGATCGTCGCGGCCTGGGCGCGGGACCGGCCGGCGTTCCCGAACTACCCAGCGGGAACGTGGGGACCGAGCGCGGCTGACGATCTGATGGAACGCGACGGGCGGGCATGGCGGCGACGCTAGGTTCGGTCCGGGAGATCGAGCGCGAGGTGGCCGCGCTCCGCATCGCGCCGGGCGAGGACGTGCCCTACCAGCGGACGAGTGTCATGACGCACACGGCGTGGGTTCCGCCCGAGTGGGTCGAGGCCGCAGAGGACGTCCTCGCCGGGCTCGCAGAACGCCATCCGTCGCGCACGATCGTGCTCGTTCCCGAGCCCGAGGAGCAGGACGGGCTCGAGGCGCGTGTCGGTGTCGAAGTCTTTCCGTCGGGCGAGGGGCGCCAGGTCTGCGCCGAGACGATCCGAATCCATCTGAGGGGCAGGCGCGCCTCGGCCCCGGCGAGCGTCGTGCAGCCGCTCTTCCTTCCGGATCTGCCGGTGTTCCTCCGCTGGCGCGGCGTGCCGTCGTTCGGCAGCGATGCGTTCGAGAGCCTCGTGGGCGTCGTCGATCGTCTGATCGTCGACAGCACGGAGTGGCCCGAGCTGCCCGCGGCCTACGGGCAGCTGACCGGCGTCTTCGACCGTGTCGTCGTCTCGGACATCGCGTGGGCGCGGACGAGCCGCTGGCGCAGGCAGCTCGCGTCCCTCTGGCCCGAGATCCGGAACGTGGAGCGGCTTCGCGTCACCGGCACTGCTCCGCAAGCGCAGCTGCTCGCAGGCTGGCTGAGCTCGCGCCTGGACCATCCCGTGCAGCTGGAGCACGAGCCGGCCGACATGCTCGAGTCGGTCGAGATCGACGGCAAGCCGGCGCCGTTCCCTCCGGGCGACCCGCCGCCACCTTCTGACTTGCTTTCGGAGCAGCTCGACCGGTTCGAGCGCGACCTGGTCTACGAAGAAGCCGTACGCTCCGCGTCGCAATGAACGACTTCACCGTGCATGTCAAACCGCTCATCGCGGACGTTCAGGGCTGGCTGACGGACGAGGAAGGCGAGGAGCTCTACGATCTCGCGCGCGCGTGTGTCGGAAAGGGCGTGATCGTCGAGATCGGCTCCTGGATGGGCAAGTCGACGATCTGTCTCGGGCGAGGCTCTCTGGCCGGAGCCTCCGTACCCATCTATGCGATCGATCCGCACACCGACCATCGCTTCGGCGAGTTCAAGGCGAACATCGAGCGGGCGGGAATCAGCGATCTGGTCACGCCGATCGCGTCGCTTTCGCAACCGGCGGCCGACGACTTCGACGAGCCGATCGAGCTGCTCTTCGTCGACGGCTCGCACGAGTACGACCTGGTCCTCGAGGACTTCGAGAAGTGGGTGCCCAAGGTCATCGACGGCGGCATGGTCGCGTTTCACGACACGACGTGGACCTCGGGGCCGCGCAAGGTCGTCGGTCAGGCGATCTACCGTTCGAACCGCTTCAAGGATGCGCGGTTCGTCGTCGGCTCGACGACCGTCGCGCGCAAGGTCGACCGCAACTCGCTCGGCGACCGCGCACGAAACCGCTACGTCCTCGGCGTGAAGACAGCGTTCTGGCTTGGCTCGTCCGCAGTGAAGAAGCAGCGCAAACTGTTGCCGAAGCCCCTGGAGCGCTTGGGCCGGCGGCTGCTACGCGCGATTCAGTAGCGGGTTATTTGCCCCCGCCGATGACGCGGAACTTGGGTTTCGCGACGACGATTCTGGCGGGGTCGGACCAGGACATCTGCTGTGCACCCGTCGGCAACCCGTAGTTGAACCCGCGCACGCGGTAGTACCAGGTTCCCGGCTTGAGCGGGAGGACTACGGACGTCCCGAGCACGATCGTGCCGAGTGCATTCTGATTCTGGGGATTCGGCTCGGCCTTGAAGGGATACCGCTTCTTGCTCCACTGCACCTCGTACACCGTGGCACCGAGTGCCGGCGTCCAGGCGACGAGCGGTGAGCCGTAGAACGCCTGGCTGTTCGTCCCCGAGGTGAGGAGCCCCTTCGGCGACAGGCCCGAAGCGAAGAGCTCCCCGGCCGCGGTGAGGGACGGCTCGCTCGCCTTGCCGAAGCGTGCGACGCGGGTGTACGGGGCAGCGCAGACGTCCTGCGCGAGCTCGAGATCCTGATACCGGAGGTTGCCGCCGGTCCTGACGATCGACTCGCCGGCTCCGTGCGCTTTCGTCAGCGGCACTGCGAGTGAGAGCGAATTGCCGCTGACCGTGACGACCGTGACGGTCTCCTGATTTCCGGCGCTGCCGAGCAGGACGGTGTCGCCGCTCGAGATGCCGTCAGCACTGCTGACGACCACACTCGTGCTGCCGATCGCGCTGACGCACTGGCCGTGCTGCTCTTCAACGCTCCCGGCGAAACGGCCTCGACGGGAATGACGGTCCAGTAGTAGCCGCTGCCCGGCCAGTCGGTGTCCCACAGGTCGACCGGGGCGCCGAGAACGCCGCTGCCGATCTGGATCTGCTGCGGACCGGCGGCGGCCGAGGCTGTCGAGCCCGAGTCCGAGTCCGCCGGAACCGCCGTGGTGGGCGTTGCCGCGACTTCAGTTCCGTCGACTGGACCTTCAGGCCGTCGAACGTGTAGCTGTCCGGTTCCGATCCATCGCTGAGATACGTGGCGCGTGCCGCGGGTAGTGCCGCCAGGCGAGGCGGGCAGCGAGAGCGGCCCGAACGGGCGCGGTGCGTAGGCGGGACTCCCGATCACGGCGCTTGCAAAGACACGGTTGAGGCATTGCCGGTCCGTGAAGACGTAGACGCGGAAGAGCTCCGCACTCGTGCCGTCGCTCGTCTGGTCGCCGCTGAAGGTGAACGCGGGCATGAGGCGGTGCGCGGGAGAGCCGGCGTCGCCGGCCGAGACGATGTCGGAGACGGTGTGCCCGAGCTCGATCGGCCCGCCCTCGTACGGCGGGTTCGTGGAGCTGTAGACGGGACTCCAAGGGCCGTAGCCGACCGCAGGCAAGCCGTTCTGGCGGGTCTGCATGTTGTTGTCGGTGCGGTCGGTGCGAAGAGCGCGGATCCGCCAGCGCACTGCTGCTGGTCCAGCTCGCCGTGCGGTGAAAGGTGTAGAACTCGCGCTCGTCCAGGACGTTGGTGAAGACGGTCTCCATCTTCGGCGTCGGGTTGTTGATGTCGACGAACCAGACCTCGTAGCCGTCCGCGCCCTCGATCGGCGACCAACGCAGCAGGCCCGGCTCGCTCGGCAACGGTTTCGGCGCCGGGCCCGGCACCATGTCGAAGCCGAACGGGGTGCTCCACGGCGTCGTTGCGGATGCAGTGATCCCGCGGACGCGCGCGAACAGCGCGTGTGGATTGCCTGTGATCCACGGCAGCATCACGGTGGGGGCGGCGACCGGACTCGTCAGCCCGCTCGTCGAGTAGACGAGGCCGCTCTCGCGGAAGCTCGAGCTCGTCGCGAGCTGGAACTGGTAGCGAATCGCGCCGGGGACGGGTTTCCACGCGAAGGACGGCGTGCGTGTGAAGGAGTTGTCGACAGGCTCGTCCGCGCGCAGCAGGAAGCCGTGCAAACTCTTCGGCGCGGCACCTCGCACAGGCTTCGCCGCCTCCGCGGCGGGAGCGAGTGTGAGCAAGCCGAGACAGACGGCGGCAAGTAAGGAGGCGCGCAGCATCGTTCTCTGTGGTTGTCGGCAGCGTCCCCCGTTCGGCTGTCCCTCAGATGAGGGATGCCAGCAGGCTGCCGGCCGCCAGAACCAGCCCGTCTGCGCCCGGTTTTCCCACCAGCTGGACCGACGCCGGGAGCCCGTCCTCAGCGAGCCCGCAGGGCAGGGCGAGAGCCGGCCAGCCGAGCGTGTTGAAAGGAAGCGTGTTCGCGATCAGACGCTCCCGCAGGGCCAGGTCACCGATGCCCGTCGGGGGCGCGACGCACTGGAGCGTGGGAGTGACCAGGAGGTCGAACCCGTCGAGGAGCTCCAGGCAGCGTTCGTGGTACTCGACTCGCGCCTGCTCGGCCCGCTTCGCTTCTCCATCCGACACGGCGAGGCAGCGCTCGATCTTCACCGCGATCTCCTCGCCGTAGAGCTCGCCGTTCTCCGCGTAGAGCTCCCGGTGGACATCCGCGACCTCACGCATGAAGAGCGCCCCGATCTCGGGTCGCGGCCAGTCGACGGAGGCGCTTCGCGGAAAGTGGCCGGCTGCCTCGCGAACACGTTGGGTTACGAGCGGGTCGGCCTCGTCGGTCCACGCGGTCGCCACGGCGATCTCTTCCAGCGAGCCCAACGTCGTCGGCGCGAAGTCAGGCGCGATCGCCTGGAGCAGCGCGACGCACTCCTCGACCGTTCGCGCCATCGGCCCGACGTGGTCGAAGCTAGGCGCGAGCGGGAAACAGCCAACGGTGGAGACGAGCTCGTACGTCGGCTTGAAGCCGACGATCCCGCAACACGCGGCCGGGATGCGGATCGAGCCGCCGGAGTCCGTGCCGAGAGCCGCATCCGCGAGTGAGGCAGCGAGCGCCGCTGCCGAGCCTCCCGAAGAGCCGCCGGCTATGCGCCCCGGTGCCAGCGGGTTCGGGACCGTGCCGAAGTGCTCGTTTTCCGACGTGATTCCGTACGCGAACTCGTGCAGGTTCGTCTTCCCGACGTTCGCGTAGCCGCCTCCCTCTGCGAGTAGCACCGACTCTGCACTCGTCGACGGGACGTACTCGGCGAAGACGGCCGAGCCGTACGTCGTCCTCAGCCCTGCCGTGTCGAGGAGGTCCTTGACCGCCAGCCGGATGCCTGTGGACGGCTCCTCTGGGACTGCGAGAAAGATCCCGTCGGCCGCCACGAGGCGACCTTACTGGCTACTTGCTGCGCTTCTTGGGCTTCGGCTTCGGCACGGGCTTCATCGCGACGCGGCGGGTGGCGCTCGCGCCTTGTGTGCCGGCCGGTGAATAGCTCGTGAGCAAGAGGACGTTCGCCGGGGTGTTGGTCTTGCGGAGGCTCTTGAGCAGCCGCGTCGGCAGGATGTAACGCACGTCGTTGCTGCCGGCGTGCAGGCCTGCCGAGCCGAGCCACGTCGAGCCGAGCGTCGCCTTCAACGTTCCGTCGCCGCTCGAGAAGACGATGAAGCGAAGCAGCCGCGTCTTCGCGGAGACACGGATCAGCTCGGGCGCGTACAACGTGAGCTCGGGAGCCGGATCGCTCGTCGGCGTCTGGATGACCGGTCCGTTGATCTTCACACCGGCGGGTGCCTCGGTGGCCGACGCCGGCTTCGACTTGTCGACCGTCGACGGTGCCCGAGACCGTAAATTCGCGGCCGTCGAGAACGCGGCGGGGCGACGTCATTCGACTCGTTCGGAAGTGAGACGTAGGCGTGCGGGCTGGCTCCGCAGGTGTTCCACGGAATGTCGTTCAGCGTCGCGGTGTTTCCCGAGACCGTGAAGGCCTGCGGGACAGAGCCCTTCACATTCGCTGAGTAGTACGGCGTGGTGGCGACGCCGGCCGGAAGCACGACCTTGAGGTCGAGTGAGGCCGAGAAGCAGGGGCCCGTATCGGTGTCCAGCCCGTGTGCGAAGTCGACGTAGCGAACCGCGAGGTGATTGACGGCGAGCGTCACCGGCGAAATGTCGCCATTCGACGAGCCTACGACGATCGTAGCCTGGGTCTTCGGAAGCACACCGGCGAGGGCGGTCGAAGGTGAAGTTGCCGGTCAAGCGTGCGGTCGTGTAGTCCTCGAAGAACTTGCCGAGCGTGGGGCCGAGGGGCTCACGACGCTCGACAGGACGGCGTCCCGCTCAAGGCCGGGAGTTGGCTGCAGCCCTGTCGAGCACGGACTTGACCTTCGCGTCGCCGAACCGTCTCTGCGAGGTACTCGAAGAGCATCCAGCCGGGATAACCGTTGCGGTCGAACTCGCTGTCGCCGCACTCAGAGCCGACGCAGTCCATCGTCCGGTCCGGGTTCAGCTCGAGGCCGCCGGCCGCGTCATTCGCCCGCACTGAAGCCCACTCGGCGAGCCCTCATGCAGCCACTGGTCGGCCGATGCCGGCGTGCGACAGCGTCCTCGAAGAGATGAAAGACCTCGTGCGCGATGACGTGATAACCGAGACCGCTCGCAACGGTGAGATGAACCTCGTCGACTCCGGGTGCAACCGGTTCGAGGACGGCGTCCCAGCGGCTCAGGGGCGGCGGGTTGCCGAGCGGGATGGCGCCGTGCGTGATGCAGCCAGCCGTGAAGTCGTCGACAGAGAGATCAGCCATGTAACCCGGGGCGGTGTATCCCCAGCTGACTGTAGAGGGCGTAAGCACGCTCTGCCATGCCGAGGATCTCGCCGGCCTGCTCCTGCGTAATGTTCGCGCTTGGACACGGCGCGACGTCGCGGCTCTAATGGACCGTGAAGTGATCGCTCGCGAGCGTGGCAACCCCGGTGGTGGGAAACGGGTCGATCGCGGCAGCCCGAGGCACGCCGACGGCAAACGACGCCGCCAGGGCGATCAGGGCAAAGGGCAGGACGAACCGAGACGAACGCGTCATCTTGGGCCAGATCGGCTCTGGCCCGGGATTCCTTTAGCCGGGGGTCAGTCGTAGTGCAGGTAGATGAGCGCCACGACGAGCGACCCGGCGGCGATGAGGATCGCCAGCCCGAGCAGGGCGAGCGCGAGGGTGACGTTCCTCTGTGTCACCTCGGGCGTCGGCTCGATGGGTGTGATCGGGTCGGCCATCTACAGGAGCGGATCCACCGCCATCGCGACAAAGAGCAGCGCCAGGTACAGAAGGGAGAAGTGGAACAGGGCAGAGGCCTGCCTCGGCGTCGCCTCGCGCCGCAGTCGCACGGCCAGAAGCAGGAAGGCGCCGCCGAGAGCGAGCGCAGCCACTAGGTACACGAGCCCGAGCGTCCCCCAGACGAACGGGACGACGGTGATCGCGACCAGGACCAGCGAATACAGCACGATCTGCCGAGTCGTCTCGCGCACACCGCGCACCACCGGCAGCATCGGGATGCGCGCGGCCTCGTAGTCGCGCCGGATCAGCAGCGCGAGCGCCCAGAAGTGCGGCGGCGTCCAGAAGAAGACGATCAGGAACAGCCACAGCGCCGGCAGCGTGAGGTTCCCGGTCGCCGCCGCCCAGCCGACGAGCGGGGGTACGGCGCCCGCCGCGCCGCCGATGACGATGTTCTGCGGCGTCGTGCGCTTCAGCCAGCGCGTGTAGACGAGCACGTAGAAGAGGTTCCCGACCAGCGCGAGCACGGCGGCGAGGACGTTCACGAGCGACGCCAGCAGCACGAAGCTGAACGCGGACAGCGTGAGGCCGAACTCGAGCGCACGCGACGCCGGCATTCGCTCTGCCGCGAGCGGCCGCGCCCGAGTGCGTGCGCCCATCAGCTTGTCGATGTCGCGATCGAGCACGTGGTTGAGGGCGGAGGCGCCGCCACAGGCGAGTGCCAGGCCGACCATGGTCACGATTACGAGCGACGCGCGCGGGGCGCCCTGCGCGCCGACGAACATCGCGCAGAGACCGGTGATGAGCAGCAGCGACATGATGCGCGGCTTGGTGAGCGTCACGTAGTCGCGCCAGGATGCGGGCGGCGCAGGTTCGCCGCGATAGGTCGCGGCGGCCAGCACGAGCGAGGCGGCGAAGGCAACCGCGGCAAGCGCGAGGTGCAGGGCGGGCGCGGTCACCAGCGCGGCGATGCCGAACAGAACGAGTGCGCCGAAGGCAGGTACGAGCAGCCGCCGGTGCAGGAGCATCGCGGCGACGGCGAGTGCGACGAGCGGAGGCAGGGCGAGTGCCGCGAGCACACGATGCGCCGCGCCGAGCGATGCCGCGCCACTCACGACCGCGAGCAGGGTCGCGAGCGCGGCGAACAATGCCGTCAGTCGCAGCCAGGGCCCGGGCCTAGACACGAGCCTCCGCAAGGCGCCGGCGCAGGTCGCGAAGCGGCCGGGCGCTGGTGATGTACGGCAACGTGTCGAAGTTCTGCAACGGCGGTGGAGAGGTCGTGTACCACTCGAGCGTGTCCGCGAGCCAGGGGTCGTTCACGGCGCGCACGCCTTTCCGCGACGTCCGGACGACATTGACGACGAATACGAGTATCCCGATCGTCATCACGCCCGCACCGATCGAAGAGATCAGGTTGTACGCCTGCCACAGGCCGTGGTGCTGGTAGGTGTAGATCCGCCGCGGCATCCCGAGCAGTCCCAGCATGTGTTGCGGGAAGAAGGTGAGATTGAAGCCGAGGAACACGAGCCAGAAGTGAGCCTTCCCGAGCCGCTCGTCCAGCATGCGCCCGAAGATCTTCGGCCACCAGTAGTAGAGGCCCGCGAAGATCCCGAACACCGAGCCGCCGAAGAGCACGTAGTGCATGTGTGCGACGACGTAGTAGGTGTCGGTCACCTGCCAGTCGACGGGGAATGCGGCGAGGAAGATCCCGGAGAGACCGCCGATCGTGAACACGGCGATGAAGCCGAGCGCCCAGAGCATCGCGGTGTCGAAGATGAGATTTCCGCGCCAGGTCGTTGCGAGCCAGTTGAAGATCTTCACGCCGGTCGGCACGGCGATCACCATCGAGGAGAGCATGAAGAAGACGTTGAGGAAGTTCGGCATCCCCACGCTGAACATGTGGTGCGCCCAGACGAGCATCGAGTAGAAGCCGATCGCCACGGTCGAGAACGCGATCGCCTTGTAGCCGAAGATCGGCTTGCGCGAGAAGACGGGGATGACCTCCGAGATGATCCCCATGGCCGGCAGGACCATGACGTAGACCTCGGGGTGGCCGAAGAACCAGAAGAAGTGCTGGTAGAGGATCGCATTGCCCCCTTCTTGCGGCAAGAAGAAGTGCGTGCCCGCCTGGCGGTCGAGTAAGAGGAGCGTGAGCCCAACGGAGAGCACCGGCAGCACGAGCACGAGTAGCGCCGCGTAGATCTCGATCGACCACACGAACAGGGGGATCCGCATCCAGCTCATTCCCGGTGCGCGCATGTTGTGGATCGTGGCGAGGAAGTTGATCGCGCCCAGGAGCGAGCCGAGCGAGAGAAGATGCAGCGACAGGATCCAGAGATCCTGGCCATTGCCGAGCGAGAACATGTCTTCCGAGAGCGGTGGATACGCGTACCACCCGCTCCTCGATGCGCCGTACGTCGAGAAGAAGCTCAGGTAGAGGACGATGCCGCCGAAGAGGAAGAGCCAGTACGACAGCGCGTTGAGTCGCGGGAACGCGACGTCGCGCGCCCCGATCATCAGCGGCACGAGGAAGTTGGCGAAGCCGGCGAAGATGGGGACGACGACGAGGAAGATCATCGTCGTGCCGTGGATCGTGAAGAGCTCGTTGTAGCTCTGCTTGGTGATGAAGTGCTCGTTCGGCTGCGCGAGCTGCGCGCGCATGAGCAGCGCGAGTATCCCGCCCGCCGCGAAGAAGACCAGCGACGTGCAGATGTAGAGGATGCCGATCCGCTTGTGGTCGGTGGTCGTGATCCAGCCGATGACGCGCCCCTGGCGCCAGTCCGGCCGGTACGGGGCGACTCTCGTTCTAGCCGCCACTCGTCGTCCCCTTGTAGATGCTCTGCTTCAGGTACGCAAGCAGTGCCTTCACCTGCTCGTCCGACCAGCCGTCCGCGACCGGCGGCATCTGGTTCCTGCCCTGCCGGATCAGCTGCTCCAGGCTCTTGCCCTGCGTCAGGAGAGCGTTGTTCGAGATCTTCGGCCCGAAGCCGTGCTGGCCCAGGATCCCGTGACACTTTGCGCACGAGCCCACCCACTCGGCGTGTCCGAGATCGGTCGCGGCAGTATCGAGCCACGCGGCGTACTCGTCCTGCGACTGCACGTCGACGACGGCCTTCATCGCCGCGTGGTAGAGGCCGCAGAACTCGCCGCACTGCCCGCGGTAGGTACCGATCTGATCGGCCTTGAACCACGTGTGCGTCACATGGCCGGGGATGGCATCGAACTTGCCGCCGAGCTCGGGAATCCACCAGCTGTGGTTGACGTCCTGCGAGGTGATGTCGACCTGCACCGTTCGATTCACGGGTGCGTGCAGCTTGTCGATCGAGATCTGGCCGTCGGGATACGTGAACTGCCAGTAGAACTGATGCGCGTCCACCTTGATGACGAGCGGACCGCCCTCGGCCTTCGCGCTCGGCACGTCCTGGATGCCCGGCAGCTTGTAGAAGATGAACCCGGCGATCGCGGCCAGGATCAGAACGGGAATCGCGGTCCAGATCAGCTCCAGCCGCGTGGCGCCGTGGAGCTGTGGGCCTTCCTGTGTGCGCGGCCGCCCGCGCCGGCGGTACTTGACGATGAACAGGATCAACGCGCCCTCGACGATCACGAAGATCGCGCCGGTGAAGATCGAGATCCAGAGGTAGGAGTCGTTGATGCCCTGCGCGTTCGGCGAGTGCGGCGTCGGAGGCGCGAAACCGCCGTTGCCGGCGTAGGCGACGGCAGTCAGCGCCAGCGCGGCGCCGAGAGCAAGCACTAGGACAAGGGCTTTGCGCCTCACCGGCGGTGGCATCCTATGAGACGTGGAGGGGAACTCGCGCGTCCAGCTGCCACCAAGGGTGGGAGATAGTTACGAGGTGTACGTGAACGGGGTCCGGCAGGAGCCTGGCCGGGACTTCGACCGGGTGGGCGACGAGCTGATTTTTCGCCGCGCTCTCGCCCAGGAGGGCCATCTGGGCCCGATCCGCTGGCTCTCGATGCTGCTCGGGGTCGCAGGCACGTATCGCAAGCACGACACCGTGGATGTGGTCTACGAGGAGGGTGGGCGGCGCAGGGTGGCCTCGGTCACTCCTTCGTAACTGGCTCCAGGCGGTAGCCGACGCCGTACCGGGTCTGGATGAAGGTATGCCGAGCGGTGCGGCGGTCGATCTTTTCGCGCAGGCGTCGGACGAAAACGTCGACGGTCCTGTCCCTGTGGCTTTCGCGCCGGCCCCAGATCTTCTGGAGCAACTCGTCGCGGGTCACGACTCGCCCGCGTTCGAGGGCCAGCTGATAGAGCAGCCGAAACTCGGTGGGAGTGAGCTCCACGCTTTCGCCGTCGACGAACGCTTGCACTTCGCCCGGATCGATGAGCAGTTCCTCGATCTGGATCGGGTCGCCGCGTTGCGCGTCGTCGCGGCGAAGCGCCCGCCGGGACGCTGCGCGCACGCGGGCGACGAGCTCGTTCATCGAGAACGGTTTGACGAGATAGTCGTCAGCCCCGATCTCGAGAGCGTGAACGCGGTCGTGCTCGGTGCCCCGTGCGCTGACGACGACGATGGGGGTCGGGATCCCCTCAGCCCGAGCGCTCTCGATGATGCTCCAGCCGTCTCGGCCGGGAAGCATCAGGTCGAGCACGCAGACGTCGGGCCGTTCGAACCGGAGCCGGGCAAGGCCCTGATCGCCCTTGCCGACCACCACCGGGTCGAACCCGGCCGCGGCGAGGTGTTTCGCCATCCCGTCCGCGATAACTGCATCGTCCTCGACGATCAGGACCTTGGCCATACTCGTCTCTGATGGAGGATGCACGGGCTTACGAAGAGCTGAGGGTGGGCTTCACCGCCGCAGTGTCCCACGAGCTGCGCACGCCGCTCGCCCGGCTTCTGGCCTTGCTCGAGTCGGCATCGCTTCCCAATGCCGACCGGGACGCACTCCTGGCTCAGGCCACGGAGCAGGTCGAGGAGATGAGTGAGCTCGTTGACGATGTTCTCTTCCTTTCCGAGCTCGAGAGCGGCCGCGAGGTTGTTGCGCTCGGATCGACACCGGCGCTGCCGGTACTGGAGGAGGTTCGCGACCGGCTCGCCAACCGGGCGGAGAACGCGGACGTCACGATGCGAATCGAAGCTCACGGGGAGGTCGAGCTGCCGCTTCGTCGGCGGATGCTGCAGATCGTGGTGGAAAACCTTGCCGAGAACTCCATTCGCTATGCCGGCCCGGGCTCCACGCTGACGCTGTCGGCGGGCGACGGTGTGCTCGAAGCCGCCGACGACGGGCGGGGAGTGGAGGAGGACGAGCTGCCGCGGCTCTTCGAGCGTTTCTACCGCAGCGACCAGGCCCGCGCCTCGAGGGGCACGGGCCTCGGTCTTGCGATCGTGAAGCACGTGGTCACCGCCGCCGGTGGCGAGTTGGAGGCGGCCGGCGGGCCGGGTCACGGCCTCAGAGTGACGTGCAGGTTTCCTATGAGTGCACCGAGTTGAGTGTCTTGATCGACGCCTTCAGCACCACTCTCGGTAGCGGCGAGAAGAGCAGCTTCGGCCCCGATGCCTGCCCCTTCGTCACTGCCCAGCGAACGAGCTGCTTCAGCTCCTTTGCCTTTGGAGTGTTCGTGGGGACGATGACGTAGGTGAACGTGCAGATCGGGTAGGCGAGCGGCTGACGTCTCGACGGGTTGACGATCGAAATGCCGGTGTTGTTCGGCGCAACGCGGAGGATCGTCGCCCCAGCTGCGGCGATCGCGCGTAGACCAGGCAGCTGGAAGACACCGGCGCGGTTCTTGACCGCCGCGATCTTGAAGTGGCTCTTGAGTGAGTAAGCAACGTCGACGTAGGTGATGCCGCCGTTGGTCTGACTGAGCGTTGCCGCGACGCCCGAGCTTCCCCGTGCACCGACGCCGACGGGCCAGTTGACGGCGACTCCCTTGCCGACGCCGCTTTTCCACTGCGCGCTGACACTGTTCAGGTATTCGGTCAGGTTGTAGGTCGTGCCACTGTTGTCACTTCGATGGATCACCGTGATCGCGAGGTCCGGCAGAGGTCTTCCTTTGTTGAGCTTCTTGAGCGCCGGGTCGTTCCAGTTCTTGATCGTCCCGCGGAAGATGCCCGCCACCGCGTTGCCGTCGAGCTTGATGTGGTCGGGTAGTCCGTCGCCGCGGTAGGCGAGCGATGTTGCCGACAGAGCCCAGGGAATCTGGACGCAGCCCTTGCAGGCGGCAAACTGGTCGGGGGTGAGCGGCGCGTCGCTCGCGCCGAAGTCGACGGTGCGGTTCGTAATCGCATTGATGCCTCCACCAGAACCGATCGGTCCGTAAGTCACCTTGACGCCGTACGCGGCATCGATCTTGGGAATCCACGCCGACACGAGCGGGGCGACGAACGAGCTCCCGGCGCCGGTCAGGGATCCGGCAGAAGATTTTGCTCCTGCCCCGGCGGTGAGAACGAGCGCTGCGCCGATCGCGGCGAGGACGGCCACTGTCCTGCGAGTCAAGGTTGCTCCTCTCGTTTGGTTCACGTCACGACGAGCGTGCCTGCCTTCCTTCCGCCCGTGGGCAGAACGGTGGTTGCGGACTGGTGACAACGTGGTGAACGGCGGCCGCGAGGGCCCGAAGGGTCAGTAGGCTCGCGCGCTTGTGAGCGCCGCTCCGACGACGAGCCCGTTGCAGGCCCGCCGCCACCGGTTGCGCGGTCGTCTAGGCGACCTCGCTCTCCACGGCATCACCATGGCTTCGGCCCTCGCGTGCCTGGTTCTCGTTGGCGCGATCGTCTGGAAGATCCTCGAGCTGTCGGCGGACGCGTTCGACGTCTTCGGATTCGGCTTCATCACCGGCCGCGCGTGGGATCCCGTCAAGCATGTCTTCGGCGCGCTTCCCTTCATCTACGGCACCGCAGTCAGCTCCCTGGTTGCTCTGGTCATGGCGACACCGCTCGCGATCGCGATCGGCCTGTATCTCAGCGAGTTGGCTCCGCGTGGGGTGCGCGGCATCGTCGGGTCGCTCGTCGAGCTGCTCGCCGCGATCCCCAGCGTCATCCTTGGACTGTGGGGGATCCTCGTGCTCGGCCCGTTCCTCGCCCACCACGTCGAGCCGTCGTTGCACAACACGCTCGGCTTCATCCCGCTCTTCGGCGATGCCCAGCAAACCGGTCAGGGCCTGTTCACCGCCGCCGTGATCCTCACGATCATGGTCGTCCCGATTGTCGCGTCGATCAGCCGTGAGCTCTTCTTGGGCGTGCCGGACGAGCTGAAGGAAGGCGCGCTGGCGCTCGGCGCAACGCGCTGGGAGATGGTGCGCGGCGTGATCTTGCCTGCAACGGGCTCGGGAATCGCCGCGGCGGTGATCCTCGGGCTCGGACGCGCGGTCGGCGAGGCGATCGCGGTGACACAGGTGATCGGAGGCGGCACCAGGATCGGCTGGTCGCTCTTTCCCCCTGCGGACACACTCGCGAGCAAGATTGCCTCGAGCTATCAGGGCGCAGGCTCTGGCCTCGAGACGGCTTCGCTGCTCTACCTGGCGGCGATCCTGCTCGTGTTCGGCTTGATCGCCAACCTCGTCGCCCAGTTGATCGTGCGCCGTTTCGATCCGCTGCGAGGGGTGCGCTCGTGACTCGCGAGCGCCGCCGCCGGGTCCTGAATCGCGTGATGGAAGCTCTCGCCACCCTGGCTGCACTCGCCGCGGTCGCGGTGCTTGCGATCGTGGTGATCTCGGTTGCGCGACGCGCTGCCGGAGCGGTGAGCTGGGACTTCTTCACGAAGCCGCAGGCACTCTTCGGGCAGCCTGGCGGCGGCATCGCGAACGCACTGGTCGGGACCGCATTGCTCGTCTTGCTCGCGACCGCAATGGCGCTGCCCGTCGGTGTGCTCACTGCGATTTACCTCACCGAGTTCGCGCCTCGGCGGCTGGCTGTGCCTATTCAGGTGGCGATCGACGTGCTTGCAGGGCTCCCGACGATAGTGATCGGGATCTTCGTCTACGCGTTGCTTGTGATCGGACACACGCAGAGTGGCTACGCGGGCGCGTTCGCACTCGCGGTGATCATGCTTCCCCTGATCTCCCGAGCGACCCAGGAGGTGCTGCTCCTTGTCCCTTCGACGCTGAGGGAAGCGAGCCTCGCACTCGGTGTCCGGCGCTGGCGAACCGTCCTCGGCGTGATCTTGCCGTCGAGTGTTGGCGGCATCGTCACTGGGACGGTCCTGGCAGTCGCGCGCGCGGCCGGTGAGACCGCGCCGCTCCTCTTCACGAGCTCGATCTTCGCGAACAGCATCGAGACAGACGTGACGAAAGCCCTCCCCAACATTCCAGTGCTGATCTTCACCTACTCCGAGCAGCCCGATCCTGCGTTGCACGAACAGGCGTGGGCAGCTGCACTCGTGCTGATGGCCTTCGTGCTCGTTGCGAACGTGCTGGCGAAAGCACTGCTCGCACGCAGCCGCAGAAAGCTGGCGCGGTGACCGAGAGCTTTACGATTGTCCCCGTGATCGATGTCGCTCAGGCGAGGAAGGATGCTGAGCCCAACCGGCGCGAGGTCGTCTTCGACATTCAGGGCCTGACGGTCAACTACGGGCGCTTGACGGCGATCAGCGGTGTCGATCTCCAGATCTACCGGAATGTGATCACGGCCATCATCGGCCCGTCGGGCTGCGGGAAGAGCACCTTCATCCGCTGCCTCAACCGAATGAACGATCTCGTCACCGGCACCCGGATCGACGGACAGATCCTGTACCAGGGCGCCGACCTCTATGCATCCGGTGTCGATCCCGTGGAGGTGCGCAGGCGCATCGGCATGGTCTTCCAGAGGGCCAATCCCTTTCCAAAGTCGATCTACGACAACGTTGGCTGGGGACCGCGCGTGCTCGGCATGCGCCAGGGCCTCGACGAGCGTGTCGAAAAGGCCTTGCGCAGCGCCGCGCTGTGGGACGAGGTCAAGGACCGTTTGAAGAAGAACGCCCTGTCGCTGTCGGGCGGCCAGCAGCAACGGCTCTGCATCGCACGCGCCATCGCGGTCGAGCCCGAGGTGCTGCTCCTGGACGAGCCGGCGTCGGCGCTCGACCCGATTGCCACGTCTGCGATCGAGGAGCTGATGCACGAGCTCAAGCGCGATTACACGCTGGTGATCGTCACCCACAACATGCAGCAGGCCGCGCGGGTCGCAGACCTCACCGCCTTCTTCAGCCTCGAGGTCGATGAGGACCGGCGAAGCGGTGTGCTGGTCGAGTACGACTCGACGAACAAGGTCTTTACGAACCCGTCCGACCAGCGCACCGAGGACTACGTCACCGGGAGATTCGGATGAGGACGACGTTTCAGGAAGAGCTTGATCTTCTCGAGGCGACGCTCCAGGAGGAGGGGCAGCTCGTGCTGCGGGCACTGCGCGGCGCAATCAAGGCGCTCGAACAGCGTGACGAGGAGCTCGCTGACGAGGTGATCGCATTCGACGACGACGTCGACCAACGCTACGTTCGGATCGAAGAGGGCATACAGCTTCTGCTGGCGCGTCAGACGCCCGTCGCTAGTGATCTTCGCCTCGTCCTCGCAATCCTCCACGTGAACCTCCACCTCGAGCGCATGGCCGACTACTGCGTGACGATCGCCAAGCTCTCGAAGCTTGTCCCCGAGGTGGATCCGGGCCCACGCTTCGTCGAGGGGTTCGAGGAGATGGGCTCTCGCTGCGAGGAGATGATCCGGGTCGCGCTCGACTCGTTCGGTGACAGAGACCTGGCAGGAGCCGAGTCCCTCGTCGATCTCGACGAGCTCATCGACCGTGCGAACCGGCGTGTCGTCGAGCGCATCATGGAGCTCGGCGGGGACCCCGAGATGCGGGAGTATGGCCTCCGCATGGTGGTCGTCTCCCGGGCACTCGAGCGTATCGGCGACCACGCCGTCGACATCGGCGAGCAGACCGCGTACCTCTTGACGGCAGAGTTTCGCGAGTTCACGGACGCCTCGCACCCCACGCCGCGCGAAGCCTGACAGACTCCCGCCGTCAACTCCGGAGAGGAGCGCCGTGGCACGCATCTCGCTGGTCCCGCAGAGCAAGCAATTTTTTCGGCTCCTCGAACAGGCGTCCGGTAACGCGGTAGCTATCTCGCGCCAGCTCGTCCAGCTCCTGGACGCGTTCCCTTCGAACGGGACGAACCTCCGCGAGATCAAAGAGCTGGAACATGAGGGCGACCGCCTTACACGCGAGGTCGTCGACCTTCTCAATCGCACGTTTGTGACGCCGTTCGACCGCGACGACATCTACCTGCTTGCGGGTGCTATCGATGACGTGTGCGATCACGTCGACGAGGCTGCCGGGAACATCGTCGGCTACGGAGTCGAGGAGATCAAACCGAAAGCCAAGGAGCAGGCACAGGTGATACTCCGCAGCGCCGAGAAGCTGCATGAGGCGGTTAGTTGCCTGGAGGGATTCAAGGACGCGAGCAGCCAATTGCACGCGCTGCGCGATCTCGAGGACGAAGGTGACCGGCTCAACCGGTCGGCGGTCTCCGAGCTGTTCACCTCGGGCGAGGACCCGATCGCGGTAATCCGGTGGAAGGACATTCACGAACAGCTCGAGGAAGCCGTCGACGCTTGCGAGAACGCCGCCGACGTCCTCGAGGCAATTCTCGTCAAGAACCGATAGGCGGCGCCGGTTATGAACGACGTCCTGTTGGTCGTCGTGATCGTCGTCGCACTCGGCTTCGACTTCACGAACGGCTTCCACGACACGGCGAACTCGGTCGCAACCTCGGTGTCGACGCGTGCCCTCACGCCGAGGGTCGCCGTTCTGATCGCCTCCATCGCGAATTTAGTCGGAGCATTCGTAACCACCGCAGTCGCGAAGACTGTCGCGACAGGCATCGTCGTCCCCGGCCTCATCACCATGAAGACCGTCTTGGCCGCCCTTCTCGGCGCGATCACGTGGAACCTGCTGACTTGGTGGTTCGGCTTGCCCTCCAGCTCGTCGCACGCACTCATCGGCGGTCTCGTCGGTGCTGCTCTCGCGCAGTCCGGCGAGAACGGAGTGTTGTGGCACGGGCTTGCTCACAATGTCGTGATCCCGGCACTCATTGCGCCGGTGATCGCGTTCGCCGGAGCCTTCCTGCTGTTGGTTCTCATCTACTGGGTGTTCCGGCGGCTCACACGCGGCGTCGCAAACCGGGGCTTTCGGTCGGGCCAGCTCGTGTCAGGGACGTTCGTCGCGTTCACGCACGGGGCGAACGACGCGCAGAAGACGATGGGCGTGATCGCTCTCGCGCTGTTTGCAAACGGAAATCTGCAGGAGTTCGAAATCCCGACATGGGTGAAGATTTCCGCGGGATTGTCGATCGCAGCCGGTACGTACGTGGGTGGGTGGCGGATCATGCGGACGCTCGGGCAGCGGCTCTACAAGATGGAGCCGGAGAGCGGCTTCGCTGCCCAGGCCGCGGCCGGTGCGACGATCTACGCCGCGACGAGGTACGGCTATCCGCTGTCGACAACCCACGTGATCTCGGGTGCGGTCCTCGGAGCCGGCTCGACCCAGCGCCTCTCGGCGGTGCGCTGGGGGGTCGCCGGCAACATCGTCGTTGCGTGGGTCCTGACCATTCCGGCAGCAGCGGCCGTAGCGGCGTTCCTCTATTGGCCCATTCAGGCGATCTTCTGACGAACGATAGAGATGGCTGCCTCGTCGTCAAGGTGAACGGCGCCGTGGAGTTCGGCAGCAAGCACTCTCCGAGGCGGGAATTCGCACTTCGGCGCTAGGATCGCAGCGTGGCTGACGAGACCTCTTTGAACGGCGCCCCGAACAACGGCGCGCCAGATGTCTTTGTCGCGACATACCACGACACGGCCGACCGGCGCCTCGCGCGTGCACACATCGCGCTTCGACGTCGTCTGAGGAATGGCACCGGTCTCTGGGAAGCCGAGATCGGCGGGGAGGTCCTTTCTGCGCCCGGCGGGCCGGCGGCCCTGCCGGAGGAACTCGCGCAACGGCTGACCGCCCCTCTGCACAACAGAAAGCTGGAGGAGGTAGTGCGGCTGCGGACGGGTACCGAGGACGTCGCGCTGCTGGAGGGTCAGCACGTGCTGCGCAGCTACGCCACCCTCGACAGCGCACTGCGCGACACGGTCACGCCCACTCGTGTGCCGCGAACGCGAAAGCGGGCGCCGGCAATCGAGCACGTCCGTACGTATCTCCGGGCGCAGGTGGCCGAGATCGAGCGCACCGATCCGCTCATCCGGTCGGGCGACGATCCGGACGCACTCCACGACTTCAGAGTGGCCGTCCGCCGCATGCGTAGCGTCCTCAAGAGTACGCGGGCGCTCTTCGACGAGGCGTGGCTCAAGGCCCTGCGAGCGGAGTTGCGCTGGATCGGCGGCGAGCTTGCCCCGGCACGGGATTTGGATGTTCTGCTGGCGAGCCTGGGCAAGAAAGCCGGCCCGGACGAGCTGCCGGTGGTCAGGCTCCTCGAGACCGAGCGCCGGCGGGCCTGGAAGCGGGCGCGCAAAGCGCTGTCCGGCGAGCGCTATCTGAAGCTGCTCGACCGGCTGACCTCGGCCGTTGAGGCACCGCCCGTGCGGCGGGCGGACCTCTCGCTGGAAAAGGTGGCCGCCCGGGAGTTCAAGAATCTTCGTCGCGCGGCGCGCAAGCTGGGACCGAAGTCGAGCGCCGAACAGGTCCACCGTGCGCGGATCCTGGCGAAGCGCGCACGCTATGCAGCCGAGCTGGCGGAGCCCGTGGCCCGCAAGCGGGCGCGCCGCTTCGTCAAGGCGGCGAAGCGAGTTCCAGGATGTCGTGGGATCGCACCAGGACTCCGTTGTTGCGGCCGACAGGATCCGTGGGGTCTTGGACAGGACGAAGAGCATCGAGTCCGCCTTCGCAGCGGGCCGCCTCGTCGAGCGGATGACCCGTCGTCGACGCAAGGCCCGACGCGCGCTTCCGCGTTCCTGGAAGCGGCTCGAGCGCGAGGGCCGGAGGGCCTGGGCTTCGCGCTGAAGCACCGCGATCGCCGTTCGTGATCCTGCTCGTCCGCCGTCACGCGGTTCCGCGCGAACGGACGCTAGGCGGAGCGAGCAGCCGACTCCAGGTCCGCGAGCAGCGCGAGCGCGGCACCTTCACGGACGCCGCCGCGCCCCACCTGTAGCGGCACCTTCAGCCTGCGGTGGATCTCGAGGAAGATGAGTGCTCCGGCCGTCATCGTCCTGGCGCGAGCCTCGTCGACGCCGTACTCCTTGGCGACCTTCGCCGACGACTTCTTCGCTAGACGCCGGATGGCTGAGAGCAGCGACTCTTCGGTGAGCTCTGGCCCCACGACCTTGCGGAGTGCACGGGCTGTCCCGCCGACGGCGATTGCGCAGAGCGGGAGCGGCGGCGTCAGGTCGGTGAACTCTGCCGCGACGACGCTGTGTGCGCGCGCGAAGTCCTCTGCGTTCGGTGGATCTTCTCGAAACGCACGCCGGGTGAGCCGGAGGGAGCCGATGTCGAGCGAGCGCACCCATGAGGGGCCGCTGCCGTTACCGATTGCGATCTGAGCGGATCCGCCGCCGACATCGCAGACCGCGATCCTCTCGGGGAGCTCGGCGGTCGCGGCCACGGCGCCGCGCCAGGCAAGTTCGCCCTCCTCTTCCGCTGTGAGGACGCGTGTCGGTACACCGGTAGCCGCAGCGAGCCGGGATACGAGGTCTGTCCCGTTCGCCGCTTGCCGTCCCGGCGAGGTGACGAGGACGGCGATCGAACTGCAGTTGAGCTTCCGCGCCCGGCGCACGTGAGCTCTTGCGGCTTCAGCGGCCCCGGCCAGCTTCTTCTCGCCGATCCGGCCCGTCCGCTCGATCTCCTCACCGAGCCCGAGCTGGACGCGGTCCTCCCGGATCGAGACCAGAGAGTCTTCAGCGGCGGTCGCGACAAGGAGGCGAACGGTGTTCGCGCCGACGTCGACGATCCCCACCCGCACACCAACGATTCTGACCGGGGTGTCGGTCGGCGCCCTTCCCGGGCGCAGCAGCCGTCTGAGCGAGGCGATCAGCGTGCGCGGAGCGACGCGGCTCGGCGGCGGGCGCGGGCGCGGGCGCTGCGCATGAAGACCTGCTGGGCGGGCCGGCTGCGATCGCCCTTCTTCGGCCTGAGCTTCATCCAGCGTCCGTCGGGGCTCAGCTCCCACGCAGATGCGTTGTCGGCGAGCAGGACTTCGAACGCACGCACCAGATCGTGTTGCGCACGCCCGTCCAGGACCGGTGCGACGAGCTCGATCCGGTGATCGAGGTTCCGCGACATCAGGTCCGCGCTTCCCATCAAGATCGTTCTCTTCTCGCCGGCGTCGAAGATAAACACCCGGCTGTGCTCCAGGAAGCGTCCGACAATGCTGCGGACGCGGATGCCCTCGCTCATGCCGGGCACTCCCGGGCGAAGCGTGCAGATGCTGCGGGCAACGATGTCGATCTTTGCGCCCGCGCGCGAGGCACGGTAGAGCTCTTCGCTGAGCTCTTCGTCGTTGAGGTTGTTCACCTTGATCCTGATGCGTGCCTCTTCCCCGTTCTCGGCAGCGCGCCGTACCTCCCGAATTCGCTCGACCAGGCCCTCGCGCAATCCGAACGGCGCCACCAAGAGCTTCCGGAATGTATGCGGCCGTCCGAATCCCGTCAGATGGTTGAAGAGATCGGCCACGTCCGCGGCGATCTCGGTGTCGGCGGTGAACAATCCGTAATCCTCGTAGCTTCGTGCGGTGAGGGTGTTGTAGTTGCCGGTGCCGAGGTGGACATACCGGCGGAGCTGCCCGCCTTCACGTCGCACGATGAGCGTCGTCTTTGCGTGGATCTTGAGATTTGGAAACCCGTAGACGACATGGACGCCGGCCTGCTCGAGGGAGCGAGACCAGCCGATGTTGCGGTACTCATCGAAGCGTGCCTTGAGCTCGATCAGCGACACACTCTGCTTTCCTCGCTCCGCGGCCTCGATGAGCGCAGGCACCACCGGCGAGTCCTCGCTCGTCCGGTAGAGAGCCGTCTTGACCGCGAGAACCGCCGGGTCGCGCGCCGCTGCCAGCAGGAAGGATTCGAAGCTCGACGCGAACGAGTCGAATGGGTGATGGACGAGGATGTCGCTGCGCCTGATCTCGGCGAAAAGGTCGTCCGCGTCCGCCGCCGACGCAAAGCGGGGATGGGCCACCGGGATCCAGCGTTCATCCTTCAGGTCGGGCCGGTCGAGATCGACCAGTTCGTGCAGGTCGGCCAGGTCGAGCAGTCCCGGGATCAAGTAGATCTGGTTGCTCGTGACGCCGAGCCCGCGCTCGAGCCTTTCCAGCATCCTGGTGGAGACGGAGCCCGAGACCTCTACGCGGACGACGTCACCGAAGCGCCGCCGGCGCAGCTCGTCCTCGACCGCTTCGAGCAGGTCGTCGGCCTCGTCGGAGACCTCGAAGTCGGCGTCGCGGGTGACTCGGAATGCGCAGCACTCGAGGATCTCCATGTCCGAGAACAGGCGGGGCAGGAAGTGCCGGATGATCCGCTCGAGCGGGATGAAGAGACCTCGGTCACCCACGGGTAGGAAGCGTGGCAGGAGCTCCGGGACCTTCACACGAGCGAACCGCTCTTCTCCGTTCTGGGGGTCGCGGACGAAGGTCCCGAGGCTGAGGGAGAGCGGGGAGATATAGGGGAACGGCTGCCCGGGCCCGACGGCCAGCGGCGTGAGAATCGGGAAGATCTCCTGGTCGAAGCGTCCCTCGAGTAGGTCGAGCTCCTTGGGGGTGCAGTCCTCGACGTCTCCGACGATCACCCCGGCTTCGGCGAGGGCAGGGCGCAACTCGCGTTTCCAGAGCTTGGCCTGGCGTGCCGTGAGATCCAGCGTTTGCTTGCGGACCTCCGCATGGGTGTCCGCAGCGGTCCTGCCGTCCGGCGTGCGGACCTGCAGCCCGGCCTCCTCCTGGCTGATGAGGCCCGCGACGCGCACCTGAAAGAACTCGTCCAGGTTGGAAGAGAAGTACGCACAATTACGCGACCGCTCGAGCAGCGGGAGCGCTGTATCCGCGGCGCGGGCGAGGACCCGAGCGTTGTAATCGAGCCACGACAGCTCCCGGTTGAGCAGTCGCGCATCGTTGGTTACAAGAGCTGCCTCGGCGCGAGCCACGGTCCATCCTCTCTCACTAGAGCGGAAAATTGGGTTACAGAATGGTCACAGTCTACGGATCAGGTTGCAATCGGCAGGCTGACCCGGGCTCCAGGGGAACGGGGTAAGGAAGCCGCGGTCACGGAAGCGGAGGTGCGCAACCACCGCCGCCGGCTCTCTGTCGCAGGGCAGAAGTGTCTTCCAGGAGGCGAGCTGCAACCCGTGGCCTGGGCTACCAGGGTGACTTCAGGCCGGCGTACCCGCGGGGCCAGGTTTTTCGTTGTACCTCGACGGAAACAAGCTCGACGCAGGTCGACAATCGAGAGCCCGAAGGGAGGCGTCAAACCGCATGAGCATTCTCTGGATCATCCTGATTGTGATTCTCGTGCTCGCGCTGCTCGGCTTCTTCTCGCGCGGGCGTTGGTAAGCGCCTAGGACCACCTATAGCTCGAAATGGGCCGCCTGGCACTTGCCAGGCGGCCCTGTTTTGCCGATCATGGCGGGGTGAGTCCGGCCGCCTTTTTGACCCAGTTCGAAGAGAAGAACCTCCCCGCCCTGCCCCGTCTCGGCGGAATGGCACGTGCCAACGGCGTCGTCATCGTCAGCGAGCGCTACTGGGCTTTTGCGGGAACGGATGGAACGCTGAGAGAGGGCCGGATGCCAGCGGCGCCGCGGTCGTTGCGTGCGATTCCTCTCGCGCGCGGGCTCGTGCGTCTCGGGGGGTCGCTGTCTCCTCTCTTCAAGCGTGAGGGCGTTGCGCGCGGCCGTGAGCGACTCTTCCTGATCGCGGCTATCGTCGCTCCACTCGCGCTTGTTTTTGCTCCGAGCTGGCTGGGGCTCACAGCGGGTTTCGCAACCACCTTTGCCCTACTCGGCTGGCTATTGCGCGGACGCACTCTCTATCTGCATGGTGCCGAGCATCGTGCGATCGCAGCACTCGAGCAACGGCGTCTTCGGGAGACGTGGAACGGTACGGCTCTGCCAACGCGCATCTCGCTGCGTTGCGGGACGAACTTCGCTGCGCTGTTGCTGCCGGTCGCCATCTTCGGCGGTCGCTTGTGGCCCCTGCCGGCAACCGTTTTCACGCCCGTCGTCGTGTCGGTGCTCGCGCTGGCCCTGACGATGGAGGTGTGGCAACTCGTCCAGCGCCTGCCGCGCCTCGCGCGTGTGGTGCTCTTGCCTGGACTTGCATTGCAACGGCTCACCACGCGCGAGCCGAAGCTCGACGAGACGCGCATCGCGCTGACCGCCCTCGCTGCGGTTCTCCGTCGAGAACTCGCGCACGGGTAGCCTGCGGGGCGTGCGCGCCCCTCGCGAGAACAGCATTCAGGCACACGGGCTCGTCCGCGAGTTCAAGAAAGGGCCTCGTGCCGTCGACGGCATCGATCTTCACGTCGACTCGGGCGAGATCTACGGCTTTCTCGGTCCGAACGGCGCCGGGAAGTCGACCACAGTCCACATGTTGACGACCTTGCTGCCGCCAACCGCGGGGACGGCGACGGTTGCAGGTTACGACGTCGTCAAAGAGGGGCCGCAGATCCGGAAGGTGATCGGCGCAGCGTTGCAGGAGGCCGCACTCGACCCGTTCCTGACCGGACGCGAGCATCTGAGGCTGCAGACGACGATGCACGGGATCACGGGCGAGGAACGGCGCAAGCGCAGCGAGGAGCTGCTCACGCGGGTCGGGCTCACCGAAGCCGCCGACCGCAAGGTGAAGGGCTACTCGGGCGGTATGAAGCGCCGCCTCGACCTTGCTCTCGCGCTCGTGCACCACCCGCGCGTCATCTTCCTCGACGAGCCGACGACGGGCCTCGACGTTCAGAGCCGCAGCGCGCTCTGGGTGGAAGTCGGCCGGCTTGCGAAAGAGGACGGCGTCACCGTCTTCCTCACGACCCAGTACCTCGAAGAGGCGGACGTGCTCGCCGACCGCGTGGGGATCATCGACCACGGGCGGATCGTCGCTGAGGGCACTCCCGAGAAGCTCAAGGCCGAGATCGCCTGCTCGACCGTCGAGGCAGTGCCTGCGAATCCCGACCAGCAGGGTGCCGTCAGCGCAGTCCTCGAGCGCTTCGGCCAACAAACGACCGGCTACGGCCCGGGCAGCGTGGCCGTTCAGCTGACCTCGTCGAACGGCAATCTCGCTGAGATCGTGCGTGCCCTCGACGCCGAAGGAGTCGTCCTGTCGCAGTTGCAGATCCACGAGCCGACGCTCGACGACGTCTTCCTCGCGAAGACAGGGCGTCATCTCGAGGGTGCCGGTGACCAGGAGGAGCAGGAGCCGGAGATCGCACAGCCCGCGCCGGCGTGACGTCGATCGCCCTGACGCAGACCGCGGCACTCGGCGCGCGCTCTGTCGTGCGCACCGCGCGCCAACCGGCGAACATCATCTTCCCGCTCGTCTTTCCGATGCTGCTGTTCGCCGTGAACTCCGGCGGCCTTCAGTCGGCGACGCGGCTTCCCGGCTTCCCGACGGATTCGTTCGTCGCGTTTGCGCTGGCGGTGCCGTTCGTGCAAGGCGCTCTGATCGCGACGATCAACGCGAACGTCGAGTTCGCGCGTGACATCCAGACCGGATTTCTCAACCGCCTGGCGCTGACGCCTGTTCGTGGAATCATCCTGTTGCTCGGACAGCTCGGCGGCCTGATGACAATCGCTCTTGCCCAGGCAGTCTTCTACCTCGCGGTCGGTCTAGCGTTCGGCGTGCGCCTCGCAAGTGGGTTCGGCGGTGCTGTGATGCTGCTTCTCCTGGAGCTCGTGATTGCGCTCGCCTTTGCTTCGCTCGGGAGCTGGGCGGCGCTGCGAACCGGTTCCACCGAAGCGGTGCAGAGTCTCTTCCCCGTCTTCTTCGTGTTTCTCTTTCTGTCTTCGATGAACATGCCGCGGAACCTGATCGAGGCGGATTGGTTCCGCTGGGTGGCAACGATAAACCCGGTTTCCTATCTGATCGAGGCAGTGCGCTCGCTGGTGATCGAAGGGTGGAACTGGGAAGCGCTCGCACTCGGGTTCGCAGTCGCGGGCGGTCTCAGTCTCTTCGGTTTCACACTCGCGACGCGTGCGCTGTGGCGACGGCTGGAGCGGACATGAGAGATACCCTCGCAGTTGCGCGCGGCGTGTCATGGCGGGTCTTGCACACGTTCTTCACCAACCCGTCGTTCCTGCTGCCGTCGCTCGCGTTCCCGCTCTTCTTCTTCACGGCGTTCGTCGGTGGCCTCTCGCGTATCTCGGAAGTTCCGGGGTTCGACTTTCCGAACGGCTACACCGCGTTCCAGTTCGTCTTCGTCCTGCTTCAGTCGGCGGCATTCGCCGGCGTGTTCACCGGGTTCGGCATTGCCCGCGACTTCGAGAGCGGCTTCATGCGACGGTTGATGCTCGCCGCCCCGAATCGTCGCGGGATCCTGCTCGGCTATGTGGTCTCGGCTCTGGTGCGCTGGCTGACCGTGGCGGCCATCGTCACGGTCGTCGCACTGCTTGCGCAGATGAATGTCGGTGGGAACGGCATCGATCTGTTCGGGCTCTACGCGCTGGCCCTCCTGCTCAATCTCGCGGGGACGCTCTGGGCGACGGGGGTGGCGATGCGCCTGCGCACGCAACAGGCCGCGCCGGTGATGCAGATGCCGGTTTTCCTGCTCCTCTTCTTCGCTCCGGTGTACGTCCCGCTCGCTCTGCTTCAAGGCTGGATCCACGGCATCGCTTCCGTGAACCCGATCACGCCGATGCTGGAGGCCGGCCGCGGCTTCATCTCCGGCAGCCCCGAGCTGACTCTGGTGGCGTTTGCGATCGCAGTCGGACTGATCGCCGGATTTGCCGCCTGGGCTTTCCGCGGCCTCAGAAGCGCGGAAGCGGCGGGCTGAGCGACCGGTGCCGCCTGGTCGGCACCTGGTTGAACGCATAATGTCCTGCTAATGGAACCCGAAGCCTGGCCTACTCCACAGACGCCGCCGCGCGAGCCGCTGCCGCGCGTCGAGGATCTGCCCGTCGCCGACCAGGGCTACGAGCAGGAGAGCGTCAAGGCTGCCTTCGACTCCTTCTACCGGCACGCTGCCCAGGTCGACGCGGCCCTCCGCACGCTCGAGGCCGTGGACTCGTTCCACCGGAACGCGGCGTCCCTGCGTGCCGACCTGCGCGCACTGCGTGCGTCGGGCTGGACACAGCAGTCGTGGACACAGCCGCAGTCCTACGGCTACGGCATGCGCGCGCCGCGCGAGGGAGTTCCGCCGGCGGTCTGGCGCATCGGCGGCGAGGTCGCATTCCTCGTTGCCGTCGCGGTCACGCTCGGCGTGGCGAAGCTTTCGTGGTGGGCGATCGTGCTCTCCATGGCGGGGGCGTTCGCGATCGTCTGCGTGATCGAGTGGCTCGCTGGACGCGAGCAGCTCTCGTTCGCGCGCCCTGTACCGTCCGCGCCCGCGCATCCAGTCGTCGAAGCCCAGCGGGCAGACGACACGGATGAGCACGACTCACTCGGGTGGACTGCTTTCGAGGAGGCACAGGAGCCCTCGGACGCGATGACGATCATCGGGTCTCCCGCGCGGGATGACGAGCCGGTCGACGAGACGGAGCCCGAGCCGGAGCCCGAACCCGTACCCGTACCGGACGAGCCGGAGTTGCCGCCCGCTGCGGAAGCCGAGGTCGAAGGCCGCGCTTCCGAGTCCCGCGGCTGGTGGCGGCGCCGCCACGACGAGCAACGACGGGGCCGGCTCGGAGCAGGTGCTGCCGCGGCACGTCCGGGTCCTCCCGGCTGCGGATGAACCGCCGCAGGTTGACCCCTGGGAAGAGGGCTTCGACGAGCCCGGGGTGATGGACGACGGCGACGGGCCCGCGCTCGCCGAAGACGAGGCACCGCCGGGCTTCAGGCGTCGCTAAACGGCCCTTTCGTCCGGCGCCGTTCCTGCCGATAGGACTCCAATGCGGAAGCGTCCCATCGGCCAGATTCTGGTCGAGAAGAACGAGATCTCCGAGGTCGAGCTGGCGGCAGCGCTCGCGGAGCAGGAGCGGACCGGGCTTCGCCTCGGCCAGATCCTGATCGAGACGGGCCGGATCTCCTGGCTCGCGCTTGCCCGTGCGATCGCGGAGCAGGTGCTCGACATCGAAGACGCGCAGCGGCCCGAGCCGACGCCACCGCCGGCGCCACCCGCGGCTCCGGCAGCACCGCCTCCGGTCGTCGTTCCGGCTGAAGTCGTGACCTGGTCGGCGGCACCGATCCCGGTACCCGCAGCCGCCCCGCCTCCCGCCCCCATTCCTGCACCCGCACCCGTTGTCGTCGCCGCACCGGCGCCGGTCGCGCCGGAGCTGATCCCTGATCCCGAGATCAAGCTGCACAGCGTCGAAGCTCTCTTGAAGGAACGCCAGCGCGCATTCATCGAGCTCGTCACGATCACCGAGACGCTCCGCATGAAGGTCGCCCACCTCGAAGAGATCATCGACGAGCGCGACCGCGAGCTGACGAAGTTGCGCGTCATGCGCGCCAGCTGAGTCCTACGCGCTAGGGCTGGGGCGCGACGGCCACGGACGTCCCGAGGACCTTGCCGTTCCGGCCGATCGCCTTCACCGCATAGAAGGCGGCTGAGCTCTTCAATCGAATCGGAGTCTCGAAGCCGTTCTTCGCGACCGTCTGAACGACCTTCAGCTGGCCGGCCGCAGGGCCGGCAAGAACCTGCCAGCGCACGACGTCGGTGGCGCCGTTCCAGCTCGCGTACGCGGCATCTCCTGCGACCACGACCACGGGCCGGTCGGCCGGATGACCGTGCCAGACGAAGCGATAGGCGCGGTACGTGTCGGCATCCTCGCCCGGCGGCTTGCCGTGTCCGAAGTACGCGTCGAAGAGCAGCGCGCCCTTTCGCGAGAACTCGCTCACGTACGGCTGCGCGCCCCACCCGACGACGACGTTCCCGTTCGCCAGGAATTGCGCGTTGCCCTCGAAGGGTGCGAGCAGCCGTTGCGGATGGTGATAGCTCCGCACGAGTGTCGCCTGCTTCGTGCTCGTATCGGCGCGTATGACGAGGACGCGCGAGAACTTCTCAACCGGGGGAGCAGCCCCGTTGTCGAAGATCGTGATCGTGCCGTCCGCCTGACGCCGCGCATCGTGCTGCCAGGCGAAGCGCACGCCGGCGCCGAGCTTGAAGTCGCTCTTCTTGCCGCCGAGCCGCCAGAGCACCTTCTTCGTCTTGCGATCGATCTCGTAGACCGTGTGCGTGTTGCGCGCCGAGACGAGGAAGTTCCCGTTGGGCTCGACCGCGATCGAGTTGACGTGGAAGTAGTCGTAGGGCGGAGCCTTCGCTCCGTCCTTGGCCTTCGGCGGGGGTGCGTACGACTCCTTGATCCCGACCTGGGGATAGCTATGCCATTCGAAGACGACCTTGCCGGTCCGGATGTCGACTTCCTGCACGATCCCGTCCCAGATCTTCCCCTGCTTCGGGCCGCCGACGGCGGAGAGATCGACCGGCAGCCGGTGGTACACGGTGAAGACGGCGGTGTTGTTCTTGGTGATGACGAACTCGTGCACGTCGCCGACGAGGCCGTTTCCCGGGCGCACCTCTGCCAGGGGGCGGTACGACGTGTTGTAGATCACGTACCAACCGTCACCGACCCCTGCGTTCGACACTTTTCCCCGCCACCAGGTCAGCACGGGCTTGCCGCGGTACCGCTGGACCTTGAAGTCGGTGACGCCGCGCGTGTTCAGCGGCTTGAACCAGACGACCTCGCCGCGGTTGTCCATGATCATCGGCCCGGCCTGGGCGACGACCATCTTGGGTGCGAGGAAGAGGTACCCGGGTGCGGTGTTGTGCGCCGCGGTCCGGATCTGCACCAGCGGCGGCTTGAGGTCGGGCCGCGAGTGGTAGGTGCGCGACGGGGGCGGCGGCGCCGCCGCCTGCGTCGTCGTGACCGCCTCGGGCGCGCTTTCCCCCTTGGTGTTCCCGCAGCCCGCCAACAGCAGGGTCAGCACGAAGAATGCGAAGAGTGCCCGCCTCACGCGCGAGAGCATAGTGAGGTCAACCGAGGTTCACGGCAGTTGAGCGTCCGAGAGCCCGCTCGCGCCGGTCGAGAGCCCGCACTACGATCCAGCCCGCGGCGGTGCCGCCGAGCGGGATCCGCGTCTCGAAGCCGGTTTTCGCCGCGGTTCGGACGGGCCGAAGCTCGGTCTTGCGCGGCCCCTGGAGGAGCTGCCAGCTCGATACCTCCGTGGCGCCGTTCCAGCTGACGTACACGTTTCGGGCGCGCACGGCTACCGCGAATGCATCTCGCAACGGGCGGCCTCTCCACGGAAGGCGATACGCGCGGTAGGAGTCCACCCGCCCTCGTCCGAAGCGGCCGTCGAAGAGAATCGTCCCCCGCGGCCCGAACTCGGTGAAGCGCGGCTGGTGGCCCCAGCCGATGAAGTAGTGGCCTCCGGGAAGCCGCTGCAGGTTCGCCTGGTCGACCGAGACGATCGGCGGCCGATGGACGAAGGTCCGGACGACCGCCGCGTGCATTCGCTTCAGGTCCAGGCGGAGGACGAGGCCGCGCGACTGCTTGCGAACCTGTGGACCTGCAGAGTTGTCGAAGAGCGTCAGAGCGCCGTCCGGCCGGCGCCGGGCGTCGTGTTGCCAGGCAAATCGTGCAGCACGTCCGAGGGTGAAATCGCTTCGCTTGCCCCCGAGCCGCCAGAGGACCTTCCCAGTCCGGCGGTCGATCTTGTAGATCGTGTGCGTATTGCGGGCAGACACGATCAGGTTGCCGTCGTGGTCGGTCTCGACCGAGTTGACGTGGAAGTAGTCGAAGATCCGTCCTGGGTCCCTCGGCAGGTGGTAGTAGGACTCCACGAGCCGGACGTGGTCGATGCTGCGCCAGTCGAAGAGCACGCGGCCGGTCTTGATGTCCAACTCCTGGACGCCACCCTCGAGCACTCGCCTGCCCTTCACGCGAATCTCGCGCGAGGTCGTGATCAGGGCCGTGTTCCGTGGCGTGATCTTGAACTCGTGGATGTCAGGGGACATTCCATTTCCCGCTTGCACACGTGCGAGGAGCCGGTAGGAGTCGTCGTAGATGGAATAGCCGCTCCTCCCACTGCCCCTGTCCGGCCGCCCGTGCCACCACGTCAGGACCGGCCGTCCGCGGTATCGCTGCATGCGGAAGTCGGTCACCCCGTGCGTGTTGAGCGGTAGGAACCAGACGACTCGGCCGCGGTTGTCGAGGATCAGCGGACCCGCCTGGACGACCTCCTTCTTCGGAGCGATGAAGATGTAGCCGGGCGAGGTGCGCTTCGTGCGCTTCAGGATCTCGACGGTCGGCGGCTTCAGGTCGGGCCGCGACTCGTACCGGAGCGTCGGTGCCTCCGCCCGCGCATCTTTCGTCGGAGAGCCTGAAAGCACGAAGCAGGCACAAACGCCAACGAGGACGAGTGCGCGCAGAGGGCGCATACTCATGCCGGCTCGCGCACGGTTGGAGTAGAGGCAGTACGCGCGATCAGGAACACCGGCGCGAGCACGATCGCCGTCGCCCCGATTGCCAGGGCCCCGACACCGATCGCATCGAGCGCATAGCCGCCGAGCAGCGCGAGGCTTGCGCCGAAGAGTGCGCCGAGCAGGTCGTTGAACCCGAGCAGCTTGCCGCGCTCGACCGGGCTCGTGCGATCTGCGAGCTGCGCGGTTGCCGCGACGAACGAGAAGTTCCAGCCGAGTCCGAGCCCGAGCAGCAGCACGGCGGTCGCCACGACGCTGGAGACCCAGAGCAATCCGATCGTCGACAACGCCATTACCACGAGCCCGATCTGCAGCGCTGGGATACGTCCGATGTGGTCGATCAACGCACCGATCACGAGGACGAGGGCATACATGCCGAAGACGTGTGCGCCGATGATCGGGAACACGGAGTCCTGACTGTGGTGATGATGCTCCACGACGACATAGCCCGTCAGGTTCATCACCGAGACCATCACGCCGAAACTTGCGAGCGCCGAGAGCATCGCGGGTCGGACGCCTGGTCGGCGAACGAGCTCGGCCAGCGGCGCCGCCGGCCCTGTCGGCACGTCGTCCCGGCTGCCGATCAGCTCGGCGATCCGCTTTGGATCGGGCCGGACGAACTGAACTAGCGCGAGCGCGACGAGCGCCAGTGCTCCGGCGGCGAGCCAGGGAATAGTGAGCGCGTCGGCCTTTACTTCCTTTCCTGCGAAGAGCGGCCCGAAGACGGTTGGCCCGAGGATCGCCCCGAAGACCGATCCGAACAACACATACGAGATCCCGCGGGCACGTCGCGCAGGCGGATACATGTCGCCCGCCGCCGTGCGGATGAGAAGCGAGATGCCGCTCGACGCTCCGACGAGCGCGAAGCCGACGATCACCGCGATCGTCGAATCGATCCGAGTCGCCAGAGCCGTGAGGGCGCATCCGCACGCGCCGAGCGCGAAGCCGACCGTCATCACGGGTGTGCGACCGACCTTGTCCATCAAGCGGCCTGCCGGCACCGCCGTTAACCCCGAAGACGTGAGGAAGATTGCCGGGCCCAGCCCGAGCAGGCCTCTCACACCGGTGACGAGCACGAAGGTCAGCGACGAGACTGCGGCGGTCAGCTGAAGGACGGCGGAGTTGACCGCCATCGTGGCCGAGAGGATCACCGTATTGCGGAGAATCGGCAGGCCTGCCGGGGATCCGCTTGTCACTGTGTCATTCAATCAGGCGCGGATCAGGCAGCGATTGCTTCAATGGCGTTCGTGCTGGGCCTGCGCCAGAGCGTCGCCGTCGGAGTCCTGGCGGTAGCTCTCTTCGGTTGGGTCGCCGCTTCATCATCGGCTGCGGCGGGTGGGTGCAACGGATTCGTCCTCACCCCTGGTCAAATCGGCGGGACGCACTTCAAGGCGTCGCCCGTGCGTCACTCGGAACTGGGTCCCGGAATCCAGGGGACGCAGATCACCCTCAGCGGTTTCGTCCTGACGAGCGGATGCCGCGCGGTTCGCGGCGCTCGAGTCGATTTCTGGCAAGCGGACGAACATGGCGCGTACGACGACACTGGTGTCCGGTTGCGCAGCCACCAGTTCACGGACGCGCGCGGCCACTACTGGCTGCAGACGATCTTGCCGGGCCCGTATGCGAACCGCACACGTCATCTCCACGTGACGGTACGCGCGCGCGGGGAGCGCACGGTGACGACGATGCTCTACTTCCCCGGCGTTGCGCTGAACGCGCACGACCCGTTCATCGACCGGCGCCTCATGGTGCGGCTTCGCATCGCGAATCGCCACTTCCTTGCGCGCTTCGATTTCGTCCTAGGGCACGGATGAAGCGCGTGGGCGTGCTCGCGGGCCTGGCCTTGCTGCTCGCAGGCTGCGGCTCGTCATCGGGCACGCTCACCGTCGGCGCGGCGCGGACGTTCAGGCTCGCGCAGTTCATGCCGACCACGCTCGAGGCGGGCAAGCCTCAGCAGATCTCGTTTACGATCGAGCAGCCGTCGGGCGCGCCGTTGACGAGCTATCGGACCGGATCCGGTCCGCATACCGGCGTCCACCTCATCATCGTGCGCAGCGATCTCGGCGCGATCGTCCACAAGCATCCGCCCATCAGCCCGGACGGCCGCATCACCGGACAGGTCACGCTCCCGACCCCCGGGCGCTACCGCGTCGTCGTGGACGCGTATCCCAACGAGGCCGGCCTGCTCGGGAACTTTCAGCTCTTTCGGTCGATCAAGGTCGCCGGCAAGGCTGCGCCGAAGCCGTTGCCGCCGTTCAGAAAGGCCGTCACGGTCGACGGCTACCGCTTCACACTCGACCATCCGCCGGCGCTGCACGCCATCCGCGCTGAGTTCCTGAACCTCACCGTCACGCGCCCCGACGGCACAGCCGCAAAGTTCACGCCGTGGTTCGGCGCGCTGGCGCACGCGATCTTCTTCCGGGCCGGGTCGCTCGACTACTTCCACACGCACGTCTGTGCGGCCGGGATGACCGGCTGCACGAGCGTCCTGGGCCAGACGCGCGTCACCGGAAGTGCGACCAAGGCGGGGCAGCTCCGCGTTGGAGTTCTGCTTCCCGTGCCGGGCACCTGGCGGCTCTTCCTGCAGACGAAGGTCGACGGCCGCGTTCTCACCGCTCCGTTTACGCTGGTGGTGCGATGACCAGTCGCGCCATCAACGTCTCTTTGAAGGCCGTCGCCGCGGTCGTGATCGTTCTCCTCGCCCGCAGCATTGCGTACGCGATCGCTCCGACCTCGGCCGCCCGCATGCTCGAGCACCGCGCCGGCGGTCCCGCGCTGCCGGTGCTCACGCTCGTCGCATTGGCACTCGGCGGTTCGCTCGCGGTCGCGATCTGCTGGCTCGCTGCTTTCGGTGTGCGCGAACGTGCGCTGCTCGAGCGCCGCCTGCTCGCCGAAACGCCTCGGTTCCGTCTTGTGCGCACGCTTGTGCTCGCCGTTGTGCTCACGGCGATCACGTCGGTCGCAGGTGGGCTCTTCGAGGCGTACCTGCACTGGCGCGCCGGGCTCGGCTGGCACGGGATCGCATGCGTCTTCGGGCCGGTACACCGCGATCTCCTGCCGATCGCAACCGCACTCTCGTTCGTTGCGGCGGCGCTGTTCGCCGCGGCAGAGCACATCGTCGCCTGGATGCGGCGAACGTTTTCCCTGCTACGCGGACTGCCACTCCGTGCATCGCGAGTCGCCGACTTCCTCGAGCTCCTCGTCACCGCGCCCCGTATTCCGTGGCGCGGAGGATCTGCGAGGCCTCGGGCGCCGCCTGCTTTCTCCTGACGTTCCTCTCGAACCGAAAGGAGAAGCATCGATGAAGTTCTCGCGCGCAAGGACGCGCTTTGCCGTACTGCTCGTCGCCGCAGCCGGTGGGCTTGTGTTCGCCGGCTCGGCCTTCGCGCATGCGGAGGTGAGCCCTCCGGTCGCGGTGGCCAAGGAAGGACAGGTCTTCACGCTGGCAGTGCCGACCGAAGAGGAGAACGCGGCCACGACCAAGGTCGAGTTGACCCCGCCGGCCGGGTTCGCGATCGACTCGTTTGCACCCGTGCCGGGCTGGAAGCGCGAGGTGCAGTCGACGGGAAGCGGCGAGGAGACCGCGATTCAGAAGGTGACGTGGTCGGGTGGCAACGCGCCTCATGAAGAGGCTTCGATGTTCCAGTTCCTCGCATCCACGGATGCCGCGAAGACGTATTCCTTCAAGGTGCGGCAGACGTACTCCGACGGAACGGTGGTCGACTGGTCGGGTCCGGAGTCCTCGGACACGCCGGCTCCGTCGATCGAGGCGAAGTCGTCGCTCGGCGGTGGCGGCGGGAGCAACACGCTCGCGATCGTCGCGCTCGCCCTCGGGGCGCTCGCGTTGGCCGTAGCGGTCGCGGGTCTCGTCGCTGGGTCGGGGAAGCGCGCGCTGGCGTGACTCGAGGCGCGCGCCTGGCGTTGGTCGTCGTGGCGGTCGCGGGCGCGCTTGCGCTACCCGCGGTCGCCTGGGCGCACGCGGTCCTCGTGCGCACCACGCCTGTTCCGAGCTCCGTCGTCAACCGCACGCCGCCCGTCGTTCTGCTGACCTATTCGGAAGCTGTCGAGCCGCGCTTTGCAATCGTCTCCGTCACGAACGCCGCTGGGCAACAGCAGATCGCCGGAGCCCCGCGGCGATCCGCGACGGACGCCACGACGCTCGTGGTGCCTCTTCATCGCCTTTCCCAGGGCTGGTACCTCGTCTACTGGCGGGTGATCTCGGTCGACGGCCATCCGGTTCGAGGTGCGTTCACGTTCGCTGTCGGCCCGAACCCCGGGCCGGCACCTCAGTTTCCGGTTCCCTCGATCTCGGAAACCGCCGCGACTCCGGGCCTGGTAGCGGCACGCGCAATCGTGTTTCTGTCGATCATGGCCGCGATCGGCCTCTTCTTCCTGCGAGTCGTGACCGCGCGTCCGGTCGTGCGGCGCGTGTCGGAGACACGTCTTCGCGCCGTCTCGATCGCCTTCGGGATCGCTGCGTTGATCGGTTTGATCGCGACTCCCGTTTACGTCGAGATGGCGACGGCGCAATTCGCGTTGCGTTCGGCCTTCGACCTGGAGAACGTCTTGCCGCTCGTGCGAGACTCGGCGTTCGGCCGGGGCTTTCTCGATCTCGAGCTCACGTTCGGGCTCTTCGTGCTGGCAGCGGCGCTCACCCTCTGGGTCGACCGGCCCGAGCGCCCGCAACGATCGGTTGCCGAGCTGCTCGCGGGCGCGGGCGCCTTGCTCGCCGCCGGTGCGACGCTGCTGGTCCCGGGGCTTTCGGGTCACGCGGCCCAGTCGTCTCCGAGAGGATTGACAGTTGCGCTTGACTGGCTTCACCTCGTCGCAGGCTCGATTTGGATCGGTGGGCTCATCGGGCTGCTCGTGCTCTGGTGGAGCCTGCCGGCTGCGCGACGCGTCGCCGGCCTCGTGGTCTCCGTGCCGAGGTTCTCCAACACGGCCTTCGTCTCGGTCCTGGTGCTGATCGGGTCCGGCATCGGCGCGTCGCTGATCCACCTGCCGACGTTCTCATCTCTCTGGCAGACCTCCTACGGCAAGACGCTGCTCGTCAAGATCGGGCTTCTCGCCGGAGCTCTGCTAATCGCGCAGGTCAACCTGCTGCGGACGAGGCCCCGGCTGGCTGCGTCACGTGACCGCCCCGAGCTCGGGACCGGGGCCGCGTCGCTGCTGCGCACGTTGGTGTCGGGAGAGATCGTGCTTGTTGCCGCCGCCGTCGTTGCGGCCGCGGTCCTGTCGAGCCTGCCGCCTCCCGCCAAGGCGCTTGCGGCGGTAGGTGGCGCGACCGCACGGGTCGGGCCCGGCCCGGTGCAGGAAGTCCTGAACAGGAACGGCTACCGCGTCGAGTTGCGCGTTGCCCCGAATCGCGCCGCGGCTCCCAACGCGTTCTCGGTCCGGATCACCAAGGACGGTAAAGCGGTGCGCGATGCGGGAGTCATCGCCGGCTTTGCAATGCTCGACATGGAGATGGGGACACAGAGGTACGTTCTGCCCGAGCGGGCGCCGGGGCTCTACGAGCGCAACGCTCCCGCACTGGTCATGGTCGGGCACTGGGGGCTGTCGTTCGAGATCACGCCACCCGGTGCCCAACCGTTCACTCTCACCTTCATCGACCGGGCGGCGGGATGAAGAGCGTCCCTCTAGTGCTCCTGGCCTCGCTCGTGGCCCTCGCCGCAGGAATCGGAGCGTGCGTGGTTGTCATCCTTCTGGCGGTCGACGCACTTGGCTAAGAAGGGAATGGCCGGCCTCTTGGTTGTGGTCGCGTGTCTCTGCGCAGCCTCGGTGGCGCGCGCGAACGGCGACCCGGCGAGCGACTATCTGCTCGGGCAGAACACCTTTCTGCCCTTCACCGCCAAGATCGACAACAACCAAGTGCAGCGGCTCGATGCTCTCTTGCGCGAGGCGCAGAAAGCCAACTTCAGGACCCGGGTGGCCGTCATCCTCAACCCGTCCGATCTCGGCACGGCCTTCTCGTTGTACGGCAAGCCGCAGAAGTACGCCGCGTTCCTCGGGCTCGAGCTCTCGTACGTCTACCGCGACCGCCTGCTTGTCGTGATGCCGAACGGCTACGGGTATGCCCTCAACGCCGATCCCGACCCGAAAGCAAGTGCGGTGCTGAAGAAGCTGCCCCCTCCCGGGCGGGACGCGACGAAGGAGGTCAAGGCCGCGATCGTCGCAGTGGAGAAGCTGGCCGCCGCGCAAGGCCACCCCATCGTGGCGCCGAAGGGCGGAGGCTCGGCGAACCGTGACCGGCTCACGATCGCGGCCGCGGTGACGGCCGGAATCGCCCTCCTCGCGGGCATCGTCCTCTATCGGCGCCGGGGGCGGCCGGCGCAAAACTAGACCGTTTCCGCGTCCACCCGTACGCTTGGCCGATGGCAATTTGCCCGAAGTGCGGCCAGGAGAACCCGCCGATTGCGAAGTTCTGCCTTGCCTGCGCTGAACCGCTGGCCGACCAGGCGCACGGCTTGCTCGAGGAGCGCAAGGTCGTCACCGTCCTCTTCGCGGATCTCGTCGGCTTCACGGCCCGCGCCGAGCGCCTCGACCCGGAGGACGTCCGCGCGATCCTGACGCCCTACTTCGCGCGGGTGCGCTCGGAGATCGAGAGCTTCGGCGGGGTCGTCGAGAAGTTCATCGGCGACGCGGTGATGGCGGTCTTCGGTGCGCCGGCCGCTCACGGTGACGATCCGGAGCGCGCCGTTCGAGCTGCCCTCGCGATGTGTGTAGCCGTCGACGAGCTGAATCGGAGCGATCCCGAGCTCGAGCTGAAGGTCCGCATCGCGGTCAACACCGGTGAGGCTCTCGTGTCGCTCGCCGCGAGCGCCTCGCACGGCGAGGGGGCCGTCGCCGGCGACGTGGTGAATACTGCGTCGCGTTTGCAGTCGGCAGCGCCGGTCAACGGGATCCTCGTCGGCGAAGAGACGTATCGGGCAACGCGTTCGGTCATCCGCTACGAAGACGCGGAACCGGTTGTCGCCAAGGGCAAGCAAGAGCCGGTCCGTGTGTGGCGGGCGTTGGGGGCGTCCGCTGGTCCGGGAGAGCGCGCTGCCGGTCGCGTTCCCATGCTGGGTCGAGTTTCAGAGCTGGCGGTTCTGCAGCGGATCTGGGACCGCGTCGTCGACGAGCGACGGCCACAGCTCGTGACGCTCTTCGGCCCGGCCGGCATCGGCAAGACGCGGCTGGCGAGCGAGTTCGCGGAGCTTGCACGCGCGGGGGACGCTCACGTGGTCGTCGGTCGGTCGCTTCCCTACGGTGAAGTGCTGCCGTACGGCGCCTTCGCCACGCAGGTGAAGCAGGTGGCGAAGATCTTCGACACCGACGAAGCGGGAGCCGCTTGCGAAAAGCTGGACCACGCAATCGCGGAGCTGCTCGATGGCGAGGCGAAAGAGGTCTCTTCGCACATCTCACTGCTGATCGGCCTCGGGCGCGACGGCGGCGTCGGCGAGCGCCAGACGCTCTTCTTCTCCGCTCGCCGCATGGTCGAGGCGCTCGCGAATGAGCGACCGACGGTGCTCGTCTTCGAGGACATCCACTGGGCGGACGCAGGCATGCTCGACCTCCTCGAGGTGTTCGCCTCGCGCGTCCGCGACGTCCCGCTGCTCCTGGTCGCCCTGGCCCGCCCAGACCTACTCGAACGCCGGCCGTCCTGGGGGGGCGGGCTGCCGGGGTATACGGCGCTTCCCGTCGAGGCCCTAGGCGAAGAGTACGCGAGGGAGCTTGCCGCCCAGGTCCTGAGGCAGATGCAGAAGCGCGGTGACGAATCCGCCCAGATCGGTCTCGTCGGCGAAGGAAACCCGCTCTTCATCGAAGAGCTCGCCGCGTCGGTGGCTGAGGACGCAGCGGCCTCGACCGGGGAGCTACCGACCACGATCCGGGGGATCGTGTCGGCTCGACTGGACGCGCTCCCGCCGGGCGAGCGAGCGGTGTTGCTCGATGCTGCGGTCGTGGGAAAGATCTTCTGGACCGGCGCGCTCGAACGGATGTCGTCAGGGAAGCTCGCTCTACCGGAGCTGCTCGACTCGCTCGAGGGGCGCGACCTGATCCGGCGCGAGCCGGTCTCGCGACTGCGAGGAGATCAGCAGTACAGCTTCAAGCACGACCTGATCCGCGACAACGCATACGCGACGCTGCCACGGCCGCAGAGACGCAAGAGGCATGCGGAGGTGGCCGCGTTCCTCGAAGAGACAACTCCGGAGATCCACGCCGCAGCCTCAGCCCTCGCGCATCACTGGAGCGAGTCGGGAGACAAAGCGCGTGCGGTCGACTACTTCGTCATCGCCGGCGATCAGGCCGGACGCGGCTGGGCGAGAGACCAGGCCGCAGCGTTCTACCAGGAGGCGCTGGCACTACTCCCGGAAGAGCAGTCTGCGCAGAGACGAGAGATCGTGAAACGGCGGGCGGTCGCACTGGCGTCGGTTTTCCATGCGGCCGAGCTCCGGCACGGCGTCCAGCGCGGAGCGGTCGGCGCCGATTAGTCGAGCGGGAAGTCGTGCGGGCTGACATCGCCGGCGATCTCGTAGATCACCTGGATGTCGTGCAGCCCGAGCTCTTTGGCGTGACTGTCGGAGATCCGACGATGGAGGAGCCGGAAGGGGTCGACGCCCGTCCCTGAGGAGGTCAGGCCCTGCGAACCCGAGGATCCGCAGGACCTGAACGACCAACCGTCTCCGATCTCAGCTGGCGAGGACTGTTCTAGCTCCCTCACGGCGGTCGGCCTGCCGGCGGGCGGCGAAGACCAGCCCCGCAGCCGCGAGCAACGCGCCTCCGAACAGGAACAACCCGATCCCGACCCAGAGCGCCGCCGGCACCTTGACGCCGACGCCGATCTTTGCCGCGACGTCGCGAGAGCCGTCGGCATTCATCACGACGATCGACCACTTGCCGGAGCGGAGTTTCCACGCCAGCGGGTTGTTGCTACCGGAGACCCCCGCCGCCCAGAATGGTTCGGCCGCGGGCCGGCGGGGATCGACCGTCCCCGTGTGGTCAACGTACGTGACCTTGAACGGGTCGAGGTTGAGATGAGTCGCTTCCGTGTGCTCGATTCGGGCCAGGTAGGCGTCCACGGTGGCCTTCGGCGCGATGCCGACGAACAAGGGCTTGTCCCCGGAGACGTCGAGTCGGACTTTGCCCGCGAGCCACGTGGGAACGTAGCTTCCGACCGTGATGCTTTCCGTCGCAATCGCGCGAGTGTGAGTCTGGTAACGATGCGCATTGGCGGAGAAGTAGCCGTTGTCGTCCCGCTTCCAGGTGTCGGCCCAGATCGCCGTTCCGCCTGCTGCGAGCAGGAGCGCGCCGAGCACGGCTGCGACCCACGCACCAATCGTGCGACCGGTGCTCTTCTTGGGATGTGCCTCAGCTTCCATTTCGTACTCCCTTCATCGTGTGGAAGTCCGTTGCTCCTCTTCAGGCGGTCGAAAACCTCCGGCCGGTTGAGGCCGGAGGTCCGACGACATGGCGCTATGCGGAAGCGGGCACCGGCTTTGCGTCCACTGCGGACTGCGACTTGTCCCCGTCGAGCCGCGGAAGCCACTCGAGCCACCTGGGCAGGTACCAGTTCCGCTCGCCGAGCAGCTTCATCGTCGCGGGCAGCAGCACGCCGCGGACGAGGGTGGCGTCGATCAGGATCGCGGCCGCCAGCCCGACGCCGAACTGCTTGAACATCAGCATCGACAACGTCGCGAAGATCGAGAACACCGCGACCATGACGATCGCTGCGCTCGTGACGACTCCGGCGGTGGACTTGATCCCGTGCGAGATCGCGTCGTCCATGCTCGCGCCGCGATCGAACGTCTCTCGGATCCGGCTGATGATGAACACGTGGTAGTCCATCGAGAGCCCGAACAGGATCACGAACAGCAGCAACGGCACGACGGGCGCGATACCCGCGGTCGAGCTGAAGCCGAGCAGACCCTTGCCGAAGCCGTGCTGGAAGACGAGAACCAGCACGCCGTATGCGGCGGCGACGGACAGCAAGTTCAGCACGATCGCCTTGATCGCGACCACGATCGAGCGGAATGCGACCAGCATCAGGACGAACGCGAACAGGAGGACGAAGCCGACCACGAGCGGAAGCTTGGACTTCATCTGGTCCAGCGAGTCCTTCCATTCGGCCGTGAGCCCGGTGACGCCGGTCTCCGTGTTCGGAAGCGCGCCGACTGTTTCCGGGACGATCACGTCGCGCAACATCGCGAGCGACGCGTTCGATGCCTCATCGGTTCCCGTCCCTTCGATCGGGACGGTGATGTTCGCGATCGTGCCGTCACGGTTCTTGTCGACCGTGATCGGCTCCTTGGCCCGGCCGCTCGCGAGCGCTTTGCGCTCCAGCTCTGCGATCGCGTTGCGGACTGCGGGCGCGTCGACGTTCGACGTCTTGACGACGACGTTCGCCGGTAGCGCCTTCCCCGGAAATGCCTGCTGCATCCGGTCGTAGGTCTTCACCACTCCCAGCGACTTCGGGAAGCTATCCGGCCCCGGAGTCGCCATCTGCAGCTGCAGCGCGGGGACGGCGAGCGCCACCAACAAACCGCCCGCCAGCACGGCGGAGAGCAGCGGCCGACGAAGGACGCGGTCGACGATCGCCCCCCAGACGCGGCCCTCGCCCTTGTCGCGACGGAGCCGACCGACGAGCGGAACGTGCAGCCGGTCGACCCGGTCGCCGAGCTTCGAGAGCAGCGCGGGAAGGACAGTGAGTGAGCCGAGCATCGCGAGCGCGACGACCGTGATCGTCGCGTATGCGAAGGACGCGAACACGGCATCGCCCGTCAGGAACATTCCGGCCATCGCAACCATCACCGTCAGACCGGAGATGAGCACCGAGCGGCCCGACGTGGCGGCCGCGGCCTCGAGCGCGGCGCGCTCGCTCCGACCCGCGGCACGCTCCTCACGCTCGCGTCGCAGGTAGAACATCGAGTAGTCGACGCCGACCGCAAGCCCGATCAGCAGCACGACCGCGAGCGCTTCGTTCGCGAGCGGGAGCACGTGACTCGGCAGCGCGACCAGACCGAACGTCGCGAAGACGGCCGTGAGCGCAAGCAAGAGTGGGATGCCCGCGGCCACGAGCGCGCCGAACGCGACCACCAGGATGATCAGCGTCAGCGGAACCGAGAAGATGCCCGCGCTCTTCAGGTCGTCTCGCGAACGCTAGTGTCGGTCTCCTTCACTGCGCTTGCCTCGCCGAACTCTCCGATGAAGAAGCGCGAATGCGCGCGCTGCGCCTGGTCGACGCCGTCGAGGACCGGAGCCGAGCTTGTCGCCGGCCTTGTCCCGGTCGCCTTGGATCTCGAACTCGACGAGCGCGGAACGCCCGTCCTTCGAGATCTGACCTGCGTTGTTGCATCGAGCGGCGACCTGACGTTCTGGACGGCCGCAACCTTCGAGACACGCGCGACGACGTCGTCGACGGCGGAGTCGAAAGCCGGCGTACCCGCCCGAACAGAGCGACTCTGGATCAGAACAGCTCTCGTTCGCGGGCAGCTTGAAGCCGGCATGCAGGATCCTGTCCATGCGTCCTGACTCACCGGGGCCGGACGTGTTCGGATTGATGTTCTTCGTACCGACCTGGCCGCCGACGGCAAAAGCGACGACCACGAGCGCGAGCCAACCGAAGGTGGCGGTCTTCCAGTGGGCGGCGCTCCAACTGCCCATGCGAGCCGCCAGGTTGCGGTTCTGGTGGTTGTTGCGGGACATGACGATTCTCCTTTCAGCCGCTAGGCGGCGTACGCGAAGGGGTGGTAGAAGGCGTCGAGCGCGCGGTCCGGAGCGACGGCGAGCTGAAAGCGATCGCCGACGCGGTCGTCCTCGACGGACACGGTGAGCGCGTTCTCGCGGGGATGCCAGAGCAGCACGACGTGGAGGCCGTCGCTCTCGCGCGCCGCGAGCTCACGGGAATGCGTTGCGGGGTTCATGGCTCCTCCTGTCATGGGATGTCGACCTCGCTGACGCTCGTAGCGGTCGTGCGCTCAGCGACGTACGGGGGCAACAGCCCGAGTGCGTCGTCTGCGGTTGCGCTCTCGACCGTCCACCAGATGGCATGGCCGCCGGAGCGGCACGACGCCAGCGTCGGCAGGTGCCGAAGTGGGCTTGTCGTGCCCCTTGAACGAGGCGAAGACGGTGCCGCACTCGTGCGGCTCGTGGTGGTGGTGGAGCAAGTAACGGGCCATGCGTCGAGACTGCCGCCGAGCGGCCGCCCGGACATCAGGGCTCCACCCTGATCCCGCACCCTGATTTTGGGATCGGGCCGGCCTGATCTACCCTGGCTGGAGAGTGAAATGGCCCTGCTAACCGACCAATTCGTCGGCCGCGCCGAGGAGCTCGGCTCGTTCGACCAGGTGCTCGGCGAGGTCGATCAGGGGATCCCCTCCGCGATCGCCCTCATCGGGGAGCCCGGGATCGGCAAGACCCGTTTTCTCGCCGAGTTCGCGCGTTCCGCCGACCAGAACGGGCGCCTCGTCCTTGCCGGCTCGGCGTCGGAGCTCGAGCGCGACCTGCCGTTCTCGGTCTTCGTGGACGCGCTCGACGAATACCTGCGCGGGACTCGAGTCCCGATCGCCTGGCCGTCGTTGGACGAAGACGTGCGGACGGAGCTCTCGCACGTCTTCCCTTCGCTCTCTGCGCTCGGGACAGCGAGCGGCGTCGCACTCCAGCACGAGCGCTACCGCAGTCACCGGGCGGTGCGCGCGCTGCTCGAGGAGCTGGCGAAGACGCGGTCGCTCGTGCTGGTGCTCGACGACTTCCACTGGGCCGACTCGGCGTCCGTCGAGCTGCTCGGCGCGCTGCTGCGGCGGCCGCCGGCCGCGGGCGTCCTCATCGTGCTGGCCGCTCCGCCCGCACCGGATGGCGGAGCGCCTCTCTGCCGCAATTGAACGGGCTGATCGCGAGGGGGCGGTGATCCGGATCGAGCTCGGCGCGCTGACGGCGCTCGAAGCTCGAGAGCTCGTGGGCGAGGAGGTCGCCGCCCTCTATGACGAGAGCGGCGGCAATCCGTTCTATCTCGAGCAGCTCGCGCGGTCGCTCGACCGGCACGGTGGCCGGTGCCGCACCCGAGGTCTCGCTCAGCGGGATCGAGGTTCCATCCGCCGTCGCCGCGTCGCTCAGCGAGGAGCTCGGCCTCTTGTCGGACGATGCACGCCGCGTGCTCGAGGGCGCGTCGGTGGCCGGCGACCCCTTCGAGCCCGAGCTGGCTGCAGCGGCTGCAGCCGCATCAGAGGCCGCGGCCATGGATGCGATCGACGAGTTGCTCCTGCTCGACCTCGTCCGAGAGACCGAGGTGCCGCGCCGTTTTCGCTTCCGGCATCCGCTCATCCGCCGTGCCGTGTACGACGCGACGCCCGGCGGTTGGCGGCTGGGTGCGCACGAGCGCTGTGCGGACTTGCTGGCAGCGCGCGGCTCGACGGCTGCGGCGCGCGCCCATCATGTCGAGCGGTCCGCGCGCGAAGGCGACGTCGCCGCGGTCGCCGTCCTGCGCGAGGCAGGTGAGAGCGCCGCGCGGCTCGCACCGGCAAGCGCGGCGAACTGGTTCGCCCAGGCACTTCGCCTCCTTCCGGCGACCGCGCCGTCGAGCGAGCGGATCGAGCTCCTGCTCGCGCGTTCTGCAGCGCAGACGGCGAGCGGACATTTCGCTGACAGTCACAGCGTCCTGTTGGAGGCACTCGCGATCGCTCCCGACGACGCGACGGTCGCGCGCAGGTGCGCTGCCGTCGAGAGTTTGCTCGGACGACACGAACAGGCCGGCGCGCGCCTCGCGAGCGCGATCGAACGCCTTCCGGACCAGGGCTCTCCCGAGGCCGTCGCACTCATGAACGAGCTTGCGGTGAATCTCGTCTGGCGCGCCAGGTATGAAGAGATGCACGCGTGCGCCGAGCGTGCAGTGAATGCGGCGCGACAGCTCGGAGACGCGTCCTTGACGGCGGCGGCGCTCGCCTTGCTCACGATGGCCGAATCGATGACGGGCGCAGCCGAGCGTGCCGAAGCCTGTCACCGCGAGGCCACGGCGCTCGTCGATTCGCTGTCGGACGAGGAGCTCGCCCGCCACCTCGAGTCCGCGACGAGGCTCGCCGGCACGGAGCTCTATGCCGGTCGGTACGCCGACGGCGACAGACACGCCACCCGCGCCCTGGCCGTGGCACGCGCCACCGGCCAGGGTGGCGAGCTCTTCCTCGTGCTCGTCCTGACCCTGGGCGGCGTTTGGCGCATGCGCGGCAAGCTGGCCGAGGCCGGCGAACTGCTCGACGGTGGCATCGAGGCAGCGCGCCTGCTCGGCAACACGCACGCCCTGGTGTGGAGCCTCGGCAGCCGTTCCGCAGCGGCGCTCCAGGCCGGCGACGTCGACCTCGCGCTCGCGGCCGCCCAGGAAGCCGTCGACCTCAGCGCAGATCTCGACGAGGGCTTCCACTCGGCCGAGGCAGCCGTGGACCTGGCTCGTGCGCTGCTCGAGACGGGGGAACCGCAACGTGCGGTCGACTTGCTCGTCGGTTCCGCAGGAGGCGAGGAGCTGGTTCTCATCGCCGGTGGCCCGAGGGCGCATTACCTCGAGTCGCTCACGCACTGCTGGCTTGCACTCGACCGCCCCGCCGACGCGAGACGTGCAGCTGTCGCCGCGGAGGCCTGGGCCTCGTCGCTGCAGCTTCCGATGGCGATCGCCTGGGCCAATCGAGCGGCGGCGGCGGTCGACCTCTATACAGGTAACGCCTCGCGGGCGGCCGAGCGTGCGCTCGCGGCGGTGGCCGGCGCTGACGAGGTGGGAGCGCCGATCGAGGCAGCGCTCTCGCGCACGCTGGCGGGACGCGCTCTCGCGCTAACCGGCGAGCGTGATCGCGCCGTGACGGAGTTGCAGCACGCGGCAGCGGCACTCGAGGCGTGCGGCGCGCATGCGCTGGCGCGACGAGGCCGAGCGTGAGCTGCGCAAGCTCGGCCACCGCATCCATCACCGAACGCGACCGCGGCAAAGCCGGCGCGACCGGGCTCGAAGCTTTGACCTCGCGCGAGCTGCAGGTCGCGCGGCTGGTCGTCGACCGTAAGACGAACCCCGAGATCGCCGCCGAACTGTTCCTCAGCCAAAAGACGGTCGAGACTCACCTGCGCAACATCTTCCGCAAGATCGACGTCTCGTCACGAGTCGCCCTAGCGCGGGCAGTTGAGCACGCGGACCGCGTTGGTAGCGAAGTCTCGTAACGTGCTGGCACGGCTTCGCGGGCGACTTCGCCCCGGAGTGGCGCTAGTGACCGCTGACGCTCCCGATACGCACGTCGTCGACAGTCGTCGTCGCAGTAGCGCCGGTCAGCTCTGCCGCCGACAAGCTCAGCGCCGCACTGCCAGCACAAGCGCGTCATAGGGCAGTTTCTACCGAGGGGCGGGAGGAAAATTCGCCGGGCGCCACCAGAATCGTGCGACTGAGTTAGGCCTGGTGTTCCAACATTCGCCTTGCACACCGCGCGGCCTAAGCGACAGAACGTGCTTGATACTCGCTCGGACGGCTCTGCATTTGAAATCCCCGAGGTTCGCAAACTTCATGTGCTTCGTTCCGAGAGCATGGGAGAGGAACGTCACCTTTTGCTCCGCCCATTGGCACGCGACCCGTTTCTTCCAGAAGTAGTAATCGTCGCCGCCGACCGTCGCGACGCGGCCACCTGGAACCTCAACCTTCGCAACCCACACGGCGCCAAACGCAGTACCGCAGAAACTGCCCGCCGAGCGTCGTGGCTGAGCCCCGGCTGCCGAAACGAGACCGAAAGCGAGAAATCCAACTGCGACTACACGCACAAGACCCAACACACGCCGAATTATGCAGCAGTACATGAGTACGAGGTCAAGCGCGAAGGTGCCCTACAGGTTCGGTGCGTCCGACAGCACGTCTAGACCAGGTTCGGCGTTCGCCATGTGGTCAGCGTCGTGAGCCACCGCTCTCGTCGGCGGTCCAAGTTGATCGCGCTGCCACTCGTCATCCGTCTCGTCCTCAGCAGCGTCAGCCACCGCTCTCACCAGCGGTTCGAGTTGATCGCGATGCCACTCGTAAACCGGCAACTGCCTAAACTCGTCCACGGAAAGCCGGCTCGCCTTCAACCACTGCGCGAACTCCGCCACACTCGCGAACGCCAGCTTCAACGGCGGCGCGACCGCCGCCTCTGTCTCGAACCGAACCTCGATCTCGGCCTCGCAGTGGGGGCAGGTGACGGTCATCGTCGCTGAGGCCATCGAAAAGCATTCGTCAGAAGCTGCGTTTCCCCTGCCGTAGTCCGGAGGACGAGATCCGGTCCGAACGCACGTAGACAGGCCAGTAGGCCTGACACCAAATCGCCCGTAGCGGCGCGACGTCGGGGCTGCTGCCGACTCGCACAAGCCGGAGTGCGCGTTCGGTATTCGAACTACCTCGGCATGTCGCACGGCTTTCTTTCGATGGCGCGCATCTGCACTGCTGCCCCCAAGCCCTCGCCGAGATCGCTCAAAGCGTCTTGAGTGACCTCTGAATCACCTGGGACGCCTTCTCGTCAGTAAAACGCGAGAAGGCCCGCGCGCGGGCCTTCTCCTCCTGCCAAGGTCAGCGGGACGTCCTAAACGAGGACAGGCGCTTTCGTCTCATGTGCGATCACCTTGCGAACGGTGACCTTCGGCGCGTTCGGGACGAGCTTGTCGAGCTTCTCGTCCTGCATCCACTTGGCCGCAACGCGAGTCGAGTCTTCGGCCTGGCTCGACGTGTCGAAGAGGGTCGTAGATCCGACGACGCCCTCGCCGGCTTCCATCAGGAAGTAGCCCTTGAAGCCAGGCAGCTTGCTCAGCTTCGGAATCAGGCTGTCATTCACCTTGCGACTCAGCTCTTCGATCCGGCTCTGGTCAATGCCTTCATAACGCCTATGCGTGGCATACATCTGGTGCTCCTAACGTCATCTCTCAGGTTGAAAAGCTCGAGTCGAGCTCTCCTGCTGCACTTAGG
>CAWFLF010000001.1:0-115933 GCA_963816605.1 uncultured Actinomycetes bacterium | reverse complement strand
CTCCACAAGAGCGAGCGCGACGTGCTCGCGTCCGGCACGGCGGCGATCCTCGATAGCCGGATCCCGCCGCTCGACAAGATCACCGTCGCGCGTCACATCGCGCTCGCGGTCGACGACGCGAGGCAGCAGGCCCGCATCCCCGACGTGTCCGAGGTGGTCGGCGAGCACGAGGGCTCTGCCTACGCGGACCTCGTCTCGAGCCTGCAAGATCAGCTCGACCGTGCGGTCACGCAGGCGTTCTCGCATGCGTTCCTCGTCGCGGCGCTCCTCAGCCTCGCTGCGCTCGTGCCGATCCTGCTGCGCCGCCGGGAGGTGAGCGTCTGATGCGCCCGATCATCGTGGCCGCGGCAGCCTCGCTGGCGCTGATCGGGGTCTACCTCGCACTCGGCGGCGCGTCCTACGCGCCGGCCCGAGTCGCCGACCCGTGTGCGCCGCGCGACTGGCGCAATCCACAGGGGTTGCAGCACACGGCCGAGCAGATCGTGCTCTCGGCGCTCGACGGCGCGGCCTGCAAGCTCCACGTGTCGCGCGAGGACATGGTGCTCGCCTTCTCCAGCCGTGCCTCGCTCGCGCGGTTTGCGTCGCCAGCACAATGTCTCGACGCAGCAGCTCGACGAGCTCGTCCGCGTCGGGCTGATGCGTTCGATCGACGATGCCGAGAACGCGGGCGCGCTCAACTCGACGATCGCCGATCTCCTGCGCGGGCTCGTCCGCCGCTTCCCGATCGAGCAGCTGATCGAGCTGCTGCAGAATCTCCCGGGTCTCTAGACGACGCGCGCGATCGCGCGCGGGATGGTTGCGCGGATCATCCCGACGGGCGATCGGTCAGGGCAGCTTCGATCCGTTCAAGCCGACCAGCGATCTGCCGAAGCTGCTCCTCCGTCGGAGTGACGGCACCGGAGGGCCTCTGCTCGCGGCTTAAGCGTGACACGAACGTGCTCGTGATGGTGGCGGTGATGACCGTCAGGAAGCCGATCCCGACCAACATGACGAGCGCTGCGACGAGTCGACCGGCGACAGTCGCCGGAACGTGGTCGCCGTATCCGACCGTCGTGACCGTTTGGACGGACCACCAGAGCCCGGATCCGACCGACGGAAAGTTGTCGTGGTCGGCGACCGTCATCAGGATTCCCGCCCCGACCGTTATCGAGGTCGACACCGTGGCGATCACGAGAACCGCCCCGCGCGGCCGAGTGGCACGTGCCAGCACACGGTCGAGCCGCCGTTCGAGCCTCGTCTCCTCTGCCACCACCGTCGAGTTCGCGCTTGCCGGTGCCCGTCCTGCCGCAGCGGCGACCCGACCGCAACCAACGGGCACGCCCCGTCGCGACTCGCAGACGCTCAGCCGAGCGGACTAGTCCGCTGGCGGCGTAGTCGGTAGAAGCTCGCGGGCCGCTTCCAGCTGCTCCTCGCTGACGAGGATTTCTCGCCATCCTCCGGAGCCGCCCATGCCTTGAATCGCGACATCGGTTGGGCGGTCGCCACACTTGATTCCGTTTTCGCGTAGCAGTGAGCAGATGATGTCGGCCTCCGTTTGGCTTCCAACGGCAGTCAGGTGGACAGGGGTTTCCATCGGGAGACAGTCTCGCAAAATCCGTATGCCAAGTCCGGCCCTCGTAGTCAGATCGCCGCTTTCTTGGCGCTCCCGGGTGCGGTCCTCCGCCGGCACTAGGATGGGCTTCCCGTGCCTGAAGCGCCGTTCGTCCACCTTCACGTCCACTCCGAGTACTCCATCCTCGATGGGGCCTGCCGGATTCCCGCGCTCGCGGCTCGCGCCGCTGAGTTCGAGATGCCGGCCGTCGGGCTCACCGACCACGGCTCCCTCGCCGGCGCCGTCGAGCTCTACCGGGAGGCCGGCAAGGCCGGAGTCAAGCCGATTCTCGGCTGCGAGATCTACGTCGCCGACGACCGCCGCGCCCAGACCAAGGGGAACGCGCACCTCACCCTGCTCGCCGAGAACAACGAGGGCTACGGGAACCTGATCAAGCTCGCCTCCGCGGGCTACCTCGAGGGTTACTACTACAAGCCGCGCGTCGACTGGGAGCTGCTCTCGTCGCATTCCAGCGGGCTGATCGCGCTCTCCGGCTGCCTCTCCGGTCGCGTCTGCAAGGCGCTCGAGGAGTCCCGGCCCGCCGACGCGGCCGCCGAGATGGACCGGCTCGTCCAGATCTTCGGCAAGGACTCGACCTACGTCGAGATGCAGAACGCGCACCTCGAGCCCCAGCAACGAATCAACCCGCTCCTAGCGAAGATGGCCGAAGGAACCGGGCTCGGGCTCGTCGCGACCGGCGACGTCCACTACCTGAAGCACGAGGACGCGCGCGCACACGAGGCGCTGCTCTGCATCCAGTCCGGCGACTCGCTCAAGAACCCGCAGCACTGGAAGTTCGACACCGACCACTTCTACTTCAAGTCGCCCGAGGAGATGGCGCTCGACTTCCCCGGCTACGACCACGCGCTGCGGCGCACGCTCGAGGTTGCCGCGCGCTGCAACGTCGACGCTGGAGCTCGGCCGCATCCTGCTGCCGAAGTTCCCGACGCCCGACGACCGCGACGCCTTCGACTACATCGTCGAGCTGACCGAAAAGGGCCTGGAGAAGCGCTACGGGAACACGACCGCCGAGCTGACCGACAGGCTCAAGTTCGAGCTCAAGACGATCAAGGAGATGGGCTTCGTCGACTACTTCCTGATCGTCTGGGACTTCATCGCCTTCGCGAGGCGCAGCGGCATCAGCGTCGGGCCCGGCCGCGGCTCCACTGCCGGCTCGCTCGTCGCCTACTGCCTCGAGATCACCGACGTCGACCCGATGAAGTACGACCTGCTCTTCGAGCGGTTCCTCAACCCGGGACGCAAGTCGATTGCCGGACGCCGACATCGACTTCGCAGTCGACGGACGCGACCGCGTCATCAACTACGTCGCCGAGAAGTACGGACGCGACCGCGTCGCGCAGATCATCACCTTCTCGACGATGGCCGCGCGCGCTGCGGTGCGCGATGCGGGACGCGTGCTCGAGATTCCCTACGGCGTCGTCGACAAGATCGCCAAGGCCATTCCGGAAGGACCGGGGCAGACGCTGGATGCGTGCCTGAAGCCGGGCCAGGAGTTGAAGACGCAGTACGACGCCGATCCGGTCGCCCGCGAGATCGTCGACCTGGCGCGACCGCTGGAAGGGCTCGTGCGCGCGGACTCGATCCATGCTGCCGGCGTCGTGATCGGCGACAAGCCGCTGACGGAGTACGTCCCGCTGCAGCAGAAGGGCGCCGACCAGGAGGTCGTGACCCAGTTCTCCGGCGGCGACGTCGAGGCGCTCGGGCTGCTGAAGATCGACTTCCTCGGCCTGCGCAACCTCGACGTGCTCGAGAAGGCGAAGAAGCTGGTCGGCAACGGGCTCGACTACTCCAAGCTGCCGCTCGACGACAAGAAGGTCTACGAGATGCTCGCGACGCGGCGAAGCGATGGGCGTCTTCCAGTTCGAGTCGTCGGGGATGCGCGAGGCGCTTCGCCTCAGGTCAAGCCGACGCAGTTCGAAGATCTGATCGCGCTCGTTGCGCTCTACCGCCCGGGCCCGATGTCGTACATCCCGGGTTACGCGCGGCGCAAGAACGGCCAGGAGCCGGTCACGTACATCGATCCGCGGCTGAAGCCGATCACCGGCTCGACGTTCGGCATCGCGATCTACCAGGAGCAATACATGGAGATCGCCAAGCAGATCGCCGGCTTCTCGCTCTTCGAGGCCGACGATCTGCGTAAAGCGATCGGCAAGAAGATCCACAAGCTGATGGCGTCTCTGAAGGACAAGTTCCTCGAGGGCTGTGCAGCCAACGGCGTCGCCGCCGGTCGTCGACCAGCAACTGTGGAAGGACACCGAGGCCTCGCAGGACTACTCCTTCAACAAGTCGCACGCGGCCTGCTACGCCGTGATCGCCTATCGCACCGCGTACATGCGGGCGCACCATCCGCGCGAGTACATGGCGGCGCTGATCTCCTCCGTGATGAACACGAAGGATCGCGTGCCGATCTACGTCAACGCGTGCGACGAGATGGGCATCGACGTGCTGCCGCCAGACGTGAACGAGTCGCAGCTCGACTTCGCCGTGGTGGAAGGGAAGATCCGGTTCGGGTTGTCCGCGGTGAAGAACGTGGGCGAGCCGGCGGCGCGCGCGATCATCCGCGGGCGCGAGGAGGGCGGCCCGTTCGCGTCGATCTGGGACTTCACGGAGCGGGTCGATCCGCAGGCGTCGAACAAGCGGGCTTTGGAGTCGCTCGTGAAGTGCGGTGCTCTCGACTCGACCGGCGCGACGCGCAAGGGGATGCTCGACGCGCTCGAGTCGGCGCTGGCGCACGGCTCACGGGCGCAGACGGACCGGCTGCTCGGCCAGAGCTCGCTGTTCGGTGAGGAGGAGAAGCTCGAGAACGTGCCGATCTCCGGTGAGGAGTTCGAGAAGAGCGAGCTGCTGCGGCTCGAGAAGGAAGTCCTGGGTCTGTACGTGTCGGAGCACCCGCTGCATTCGGTGCGCGACCAGCTGCGACGGAAGACGGACTGTGCGTTGGCGGACGTCGAGCGGCGCCGCGACGGCGAGATGGTCACCGTTGGCGGGATCGTGTCGGCGCTGAAACATCTGACGACGAAGAAGGGCGAGCCGATGGTCTTCATGCGGCTCGACGACGTCACAGGTGGGGCGGAGGTCGTCGTCTTCAACTCTGTGTACGCGCACGCGCGCGAGCTCTGCGTGATGGATCGCATCCTCATCGTCCGGGGGCGCATCGACCACAAGCAAGAGGGAGAGACGAAGCTATTGGCGATGGAAGTCGCGCCGTTCGAAGCCGTCGCCGAGCGTAAAGAGGTGACGATCAAGATCGATGCGCGCCGAGCACGCGCCGGTATCGTGCGCGACCTGGCGCTGCTCGTGAAGGATTTCCCCGGCGACTCGCGCGTGAACCTGCTGCTGGAGATGTCCGAAGGGACGAAACAGTTCGTCCTCGGGCCGCAGTACAAGGTCAAGCCTGTCCCGGATTTCTTCGCCGAAGCGAAGGCTCTGCTCGGCGAGGCTGCCGTCCTCTAGATGGTGCGTCGGATTCTGCTTCTTGCCGCTCTCGGGCTGGCTCTCGCTGCCGGTGGCGCACAGGGCGCGCCAACGGTCGTTCGTGACTGTCACTTGTGGGCCGACTATCCGAACACGCTCATCAGCTCGGCGCGGAACCTGACCTGCAAGGCCGCTGTCACCGAGATGAAGCGTTACCACGGTCAGATCTTCCGGCGGTTCCGCACACCCGGACGCTTTGTGTGCACGCGCGTCTCCGGTATCCCGGAGGGCGGCCAGTGGCGCTGCGAGCGCGGGACTCAGGCGTTCCGCTTCGAGTTCCGGGACTGAATTGGACGACGAGAAGATCCTGAGCATCACGGTCGGCGAGCCGCCGCCCGAATACCGCGCGGTCGTGCTCGAGGACTACGACCCCGAATGGCCGAAGTGGTTCGAGCGCGCGGCGAAGCAGATCCGCGGCGCGCTCGGTGACGCCGTGTTGCAGCTCGAACACGTCGGATCGACGTCGGTGCCGGGCCTCGCGGCGAAACCGTGGATCGACATCGACCTCGTCGTCGCCGACACCACCGACGAAAGCGGGTACGTGCCGCAGCTGGAAGCGGTGGGCTACATCCTGCGTGTGCGCGAGCCGGACTGGTACGAGCATCGCATGCTGCGTGGACACGATCCTCCGGTGAACCTGCACGTGTTCCCGCCGGGCTGCGAAGAGGTCGAGCGCATGCTCGTCTTCCGCGACCACCTGCGCTCGAACGCCGAAGACCGCGAGCTCTACGAACGTACGAAGCGCGAGCTCGCCGCGAAGGAGTGGAAGTACGTCCAGAACTACGCCGACGCGAAGTCGACGGTCGTCCGTGACATTCTCGACAGGGCTGAGCGCGAAGCGGCTGAGTGATGACGACGCGGAGCGGCCGCACGCTCCGCGTCGTCGGGTGGGCTAATCAGCTCGGGGAGCTCGTGCTGACTTCCTGGGCCTTGTTCCGCAGGCTGGAAGCCATTTCCTGTGCTTCGTCGCCGCTCTTGTCCTGAACGGTCTGCTTGGCGTTGTCGACGGCTTCGACAGCGACGTCCTTCGTCCGCTCGAGTGCCTCATGCCCGGCCTCACGCGCCTTCTCGCCGACCTGGTCGGACATCTCGCCGAGGCGCTCGTCCTCGACGCTGGTCGACGGAAGCAATGTGCCGGCCACGAATCCGACGGCTGCTCCCGCGATCGCCATGCCGAGCGGGTTCTGCTTCGAGACGCCGACTTTCTGCGCCCCTGCCTTGACCTGTTGTCCGTCCGGCACCGCCCCAGACACGCGGGATACGAGCGAGTCCGCACTGCCGACGACAGCGTCCTTCTTCTGAACGATGCTGTCTTTGACCCGAGACTTGACGTCGGTCTTGTACCCGATCGCCTCGGCGGTCTCGCCCATTCGTGCCCGCGTTTCTTCTATGTCCTCGCGGATGTGGTCGGGTGTTTCGCCCATTGCACGTCCTCCTTCAGCGTTTCGATTGTTTGTTCGGGAACAGGTGAGCCGGCCTCTTCGACCCTCTTCTTGCCGCGCACGTAGAGCAGACCGGCGATCGCGGAGTAGACGAGGCCAACGATCAGTGCCGCGAGCCAGTTCGGCATCGCGCCGTCGAGCGCGAGGATCAGAAACGCCGTCAGCGACCCAAGCGCAGCGAGAGCCGTCACTCCTGCGGCACCCCACATGCCCACGCCGGGTCCGGCCTTCCCCGCCTTCTCACGCATTTCGGCCTTTGCCAGTTCGAGCTCCTGCCGGACGAGAGTCGTCGTCTCGTTCGCGAGTTGCTTCAGGAGCTCTCCGACCGGCCGCTCGCGCATATCGACTGACTGCTCTTGGTTAGAAGTCGCCACCGTTATCGCCTCCCCTTGCACTCGCGGCCGAGCCCCGCGGCAGAGCGGGTGTCGAGCCCCCGTTTTCTTCGTAGCGGCGGCTGCTCGACGCCTTAGTGAACCGGGCCGCGAGGAAGCCGAGCACCGTGCCGGCTCCTGCCACGAGATACGGCCGGGTCCGGCCCATGCGCTCGAAATCCCGGAGCATCTGATTACCGTCTGTCTCGCTCAGGTACCGCCCGAAACGCTCCGTTCGCTCGGCAACCTGCTCGAGGATCTTGGCCGGCTGCTCGCGCTGTTCGGTCCGGAGCTGCTGTGCCGTCTGCCGGAGCGCAGACGCCGTGCTCGTCATCTGTTCGCCCGTCTCGCTCGACCGGGTATCGATTTGCTGTCGGATTTGGTCACGCGTCCGCGCCTTCGCCTCCGAAGCCTTCTCCTGGACCTGCTGCGCGCCTTCACCAGGCGCTCCTTCGCCTGCTCGGTCGTCGACATGGAGCGACTGAGCCTGCTCGGTGGTGGTTACTTCGCTCATGCCTCTCCTTTCCTGCTGCGGCTCACGCCGCGTCGCTGTTTTCGTTGCCGCGGGTACGAGCGCCGTGGCACGCGCGGTGTCGGAGTTCGTCCGGCACGACTCGACGACCGCGTCGCGGACGTACACATCTGCTGAACTCGACCCCATTGAGGCCAGACCCCTCTCCTCGAATTGGATGAACTGCGGAAGGCGGAGTCTTGGCCTCGGGGTCTCTCTTTGACGGGTCCCGGCCCGGTGAAACATCTCGGCTACGAAGGTCGATCCGGGCCGCCTAGCCGACCCCGCTACCTCTACTGGAGAATGTTCACTGCGCGTGCGGCGACCAGAAGAATGGTGATCGCCGAGAGCGTGGACTCGGCGGCCATCACCAACTTCGCCAGCCGCGTAAGGGGCATCGCGTCGGTCGGGCTGAATGCCATCGAATTGGTGAGCGAGACGTAGGAGTAGTCCAAGAGGAGCGGCGCCCACCCGTCGCGGGCCAGTTGCGGGTTGTCGTCCTGTGGAAACTGGAAGTCGGGCTTGCGCCGAGCCTGCCGCGAGGGCACGTGCAACTGGACCGCCTGAGTCCAGTTCCCAGAAAGCAAGACCGAAGGCGATCACATTGGCCAGCCACACGACGCCGCCGCTGAGCAGCAGCTGCCTTCCCGTGATGTGGGCTGCCGAGTCAGACACCAACGAGATCACGAGCACTCCGACGCTCAAAACGTTGACGAACCAGACGAGGCCGAGTAGCCCAATCACGATCTCCCGCCTGCGGTCGTGTTCGGCGAGGCGGCCGATGGCGAATAACAGCGTCGCGGAGAGGAGGACGTACGGTACTGCAGCGAGGAGCCAGATCCACCAGAGCTGATGCCCGAGCAGCTCCCAGTTCGCGTGCATGCTCACGAGCGCCAGAGCGACGAGAATGCCCGCGGCGGCCAGCGCGAAGGGCGACGCATCGTCACGTGTTTCGCGCAGTGCAGCGTGCAGGCGATCCCGGTCGGCCGAAGCCACTCAGGTCAGGATGTAAGCACCGTCGGACGGCGGTACGACGGTCCTTCTCGTCGCTTTTTGGCAAGCTGATGGCCTGATGCGCTGTCGCACCCCTGCTCGTCCAACAGATGCGTGCCGCGATTGACGCGCACGACCTCGACGCATTCGTCGACTTCTTCCACGAGGACTACTGGGGCGCCAGGCCACGTCACCCCGGCTCAGCGAAGAGCGACCGTGAAGAGCTGCGCGAGTTCTGGGCGGAGATGATCCGCGACGTTCCCGACCTCCGCGTCGAGATTCCGGACGCGGTTCAGGACGGCGACACGATCTGGAGCGAATGGTGGGTCTACGGGACCGCGCGGAGCGGCGCGATGCTCGAGCTCCGCGGGGTGATCATCCTGGGCGTCCAGGACGGCCGGATCGCCTGGTCACGCACGTATCTGGAGCCCGTTGAACAGGTGGGAAAGCCGCTTCCCGGCTACATCCATCACCTGGCGCCGCTCGAGCTGGAATAGGTATTCGCCAGATGGGTAGGCCTCCTCGTAGTCAAGGAAACAAGGAGGCGGTATGAGGAGGCAGTACAGGAAGTACGCGGTGTGGGGGGCCTCATTCGCCGTGCTGATCACACTCGGCGCGGCGGCGGCCGCATTCACCGCGGGAGCGGCGCCATTCCAGGCGCAGGCGACGACGACGATCGTGACCACGATCACGACCGGCAGCTCCACCGTGGTGACGACGATCACGACCACGACGCCGGACACGTCGAGCTCGACCGCGACGGACACGACGTCCACCGACGCGACCACAACCGACACGACCTCTACGGACAGCGACGCCGGCGGTGGAACCGCACCGGCTGCGACGCCGACGAAGGCGGAGCCGAAGTTCACGGGCTAGTCGTTGCGGACAGCGCGAGCAGCTAGCTGCATCCTCGTCCCGCTCCTGGCCGCCGGCTGCGCCGGCGGCTCAGGCGATCGTGCGGCTAAGCCGGAGGCGGCGACCGTTCAGAAGCACGGGGCGCTATGTCGCGGAGCCGGCGCCTCCGACGAAGGTGAAGAAGGTCGCGCAGTCGGCGCCTGCTGCGCGGCCGGGGACGAAGCCGTCACGTGCGCAGCCGACGTCCAAGCCGGCGAAGGCTTCGCGCGCCCTGCCGTGGCGGCCGGACGGGATGAGCGAGGTCGCGCATGTCCGCGCTCGACGTCTCGCGGTCTATCGCTCGCCGCATGCGAAGCGTGCGGCGCTCGTCCTGCGTCGGCGCGACGAGAACGGCACGCAGCGGACGTTCCTCGTCCGCGAGACGAAGGGCAACTGGGTGCGCGTGTTCCTGCCGACGCGGCCGAACGGCAGTCAGGGCTGGGTCAAGCGGCGGGCCGTTCGCGTGTACACGAACGGCTACCGGCTCGTCATCCGGCTGCGCAGCCACGAGCTGCGGCTGTGGCGTGGCGAGCGAATGCTGGCGAAGTACCCGGTCGCGGTCGGCACGCGCTCGACGCCGACGCCGCGCGGGCTCTACTACATCGTCGAGCTGTTGCAGCCGAGCAACTCGAATGGCTCGTACGGACCGTTCTCGTTCGGGCTGTCGGCGCACTCGAACGTGCTGAAGCGATTCGCGGGCGGAGACGGCCGTGTCGGCCTGCACGGGACGAACCAGCCGGGGCTGATCGGCTCCAATGTCAGTCACGGTTGCATCCGGCTGCGGAACCGTGCGGTGCGGCGGTTGGCGAAGGTCCTGCCGCTCGGTACGCCCGTCTACATCCGTTCCTAGCGGCGTCACGCTTACGGCACGGTGTCTGACACCAGGACGTTGTCTTAGTTAGTCACGGGTGATTCGTGGCGCAATGCGGGTTAGCGTCCTACCTGTGGAACGTGCGTCACACGTTCGTCACGGTGTCTGACACCAGGCCGTGGCTCTGTTGGTCCTGGCGAATTAGGTCCTCGACGAGATGCCTTTGGCGCGGAGCTCCGCGAGCGCAGACTCCGACTTCTCGAGGCCGTCGATGCCCATCGCGCTCAGTACGTCGTCCGTCTTCGTGAACTGAATGTCGCGGTAGTCGACGACCTGGATCAGGTTGCCCCACGGATCGCGGAAGTCCAGGCCGCGGCCGAAGACCGGGATGCCGAGCTCCTGCAGTCGCGCGCGCACGGCTTCCTTGTCGTCGACGACGAGGCCGAAGTGCCGAGCCTCGTCCGGCGGCTGAGTGCGCCCTCGCGCCAGCGCGATGAACTGGTCGCCCATGTCGATGAACGCCATCTGTCGGCCGCGGCCGCGCAGCTCGAGCGGGCCGAAGATCGACTCCCAGAAGGCGAGCGCCTCGTCGATGTCGTCGACCTCGAGCGCGATGTGGTTCATGCCCAGAAGCTTCGGCATGGCCTCAGCGTAGACGCGCGGGCCCTGGCTACGGGAACTCCGCGGCCACGGACGGTGTAGAAGCAGCGGTGGTGAGCCGACCACTCGACGAATCCGACCTGATCGGCCGCGCGAAGCGTGGCGACACTCACGCCTACGAGGAACTCGTGTACGCACACCAGGGCATCGCCTTCCGCACCGCCTATGTCATCGCAGGGAACGCCGCCGACGCGGAGGAAGCCGCGCAGGACGGATTCGTCAAGGCCTGGCGCGCGCTCGGGCGCTTCCGCGAAGGCGCGCCCTTTCGTCCCTGGCTGCTGCAGATCGTCGCCAACGAGGCCCGCAATCGACGCCGCTCGGCGGGGCGGCGCTCACACCTCGCGCTGCGGGCCGCGACGCAGGAGCCCTCGGGGGACGCGGCTCCGTCCCCCGAGGCGTCATTGCTGTCCGCGGAAACGCGCGAGACGCTGCTTGCCGCGGTGAACGAGTTGCCGGAGGACCAGCGCACCGTCATCGCGCTGCGGTTCTTCGTCGGCCTGTCGGAAGCCGAGGTCGCCGAGGCGCTGAACCTGCCCACGGGAACCGTGAAGTCGCGAACCGCTCGTGCACTCGAGCGCCTGAGGGAGTCGTATGACTGAGCTCGAGCGCGCACTCGTTCAGCTCGGGCGCGAGCTCGACATTCCCGCGGAGCCGGACCTGCGTTCGCGCGTGCGCGAGCGGATCGAACGGCGGTCGCGCTATCGGCGCGCACTCGTGCCCGCGCTCGTGCTTCTCGTCGCACTGGGGATTGCATTCGCGGTCCCGGATGCTCGCAGCGCGATCCTGCGCTTCTTCCACATCGGCGCGGTGACGATCGAGCGCGTCGACACGCTGCCTGCCGCGAGCCCGCGCTCGCTCACCGCCGGGCTCGGGCCGTCGCTGTCGCTGCAAGAGGCCGAGAGGCGTTCCGGCGTGACCTTCGTCTTCGACGGGACGCCGCCGCAGCGCTTCTATGCGCGGCCCGGACTGATCGCGACGCTCCTGCAGCACCGCGGCAAGCCCGTGCTCCTCGCGGAGCTCCAGGGCGACCAGATGGGAGTCTCGAAGAAGCTTCTGGGCTCGAGCACCCGCGTCGAGGTTGTGCGCATCGGCTCGTTCGGTCTCTGGCTCGAAGGGGGCAAGCACCTGCTGATCTGGGAAGCCCGACCGGGGGAGATCACCCAGAAGGAGCGCAGGCTCGCAGGAAATGTCCTGATCTGGACACAGGGCGGCGTCACGTTCCGGCTCGAGGGCGCCTTGGACAGGGACCAGATGCTGGAGCTCGGTCGCGAGATCACCCGATAGGGGGCGAACCGCAGCGCCGCTTTGTCCGAATAGAGAAGCGATGACTGTGGCGGAAACTGAGATCAGGGAAGAAATCGAGCTGGTCGAGGCCTGGCGGGCCGAGCAGCTCGAGATGGCGGGCTATGGCGCCCAGACGGCGACCGAGATCGCGATGCGGGCGGACATCGATCTGCACCTAGCGATCGATCTCCTCGCCTCGGGTTGCTCGGCCGAGCTGGCCGCCCAGATCCTGCTCTAGCAAGCAGGCTCCCGGCGCTCAGGGCAGAATTCCCTGCCCTGTGAGTTTCCTTGCCTCCATACCGTCGCCGTCGAGCGGCACGATCGACCTCGGCCCGTTCACGATCCACATGTACGGGCTCATGCTCTTGCTCGCGATCGCTGCGTGTTGTGCGCTGACGGGTTATCGGTGGGTGAGCTGGGGCGGCGACTGGGATCTCGTGTTCCGCGTCGCGGTGTGGGGGGTCGCCGCCGGGATCGTGGGCGCGCGCCTTTACCACGACATCACGAGCTGGAACGAGGTGCCCGACCACTGGTGGGGGCCGTTGGCCGTCTGGCAGGGCGGGCTCGGCGTGTGGGGCGGGATCCTCTTCGGCGTTCTCGCCGGCGCGTGGGTCGTCTACCGCTCCGGGCAGAGCGTGCGGCTGTTCATGGACGCCGTCGCACCTGGTTTGCTGCTGGCGCAGGGGATCGGGCGCATCGGCAACTGGTTCAACCAGGAGCTGTTCGGCAAGCCGACCGACCTGCCGTGGGGGCTGGAGATCGACCCGCAGCATCGGCCGGCCGGCTACTTCCTCCACGACACCTTCCACCCGACCTTCCTCTACGAGCTGACGTACGACCTGATCGGGGTGGCGATCCTGCTCTGGGTCGACCGGCGCTTCAAGATCCGGCGGCCGGGGCTCTTCGCGCTGTACGTCTCCTACTACTGCTTCGGGCGCTTCTTCGAGGAGCTGCTGCGCGTCGATCCTGCGCATCATTATCTCGGCCTGCGACTGAACGCCTGGGTCTCGATCGTCGTGTTCTTCCTGTCGACGGCGTTCTTCATCTGGTGGCAGTTCATCCGTCCGCCGAGCGGTGACGAGCGGCCGCGCGCGACGCGGACGATCGTGCCGACCGGGCCGGCGATGTCCGTGCCCAAGGGCCGCGTCCGCTCCGGACGCTAGGTTGGCCGCACGATGATCGTGCGTGAGCTCGACCTGGACCTGGACGCCTTCGAGGGCCCCTTCGACCTGCTGCTGACGCTCGTCCTCAAGGAGGAAGTCGACCTTGCGGACGTGGACGTCGCCGGGATCGTCGTGCGCTTCCTCGAGCGGCTCGCCGAGCGCGATGCGTTGGATCTGGACGCCTGCGGCGAGTTCCTCGTCCTGGTGGCGGCCCTGCTGGAACTGAAGGCCCGCGGGCTCTTCGAGGACGAGGCGGCAGAACTGTCGGAGCTCGAGCCAGAGGAGGCAGCGGAGGAGCTCGCACGGCGGCTGGCCGAGTACCGGCGCATGAAGGAGGCGGCGGGCTGGTTGGCCGAGCGGCTGTCGTCGGAGCGCGACCGCTTCTTCCGGGTCGGCCCGGCACCGCTCGCGCCTCAGCCGGAGCGGCGGCTCGCGCCGCAGGATCCGGAGCAGCTCGCGAACGTCGTGCGGTTGCTCGCCGCTGAGCCGCCGACTGTTTCGCTGGCGCACATGGAGCTGCGGTTCCCACCGGTGGCGCAGTTCCTCGAACGCTTTCGCGCATTGCTCGCGCGGCGTTCCGTCTTCGACTTCGATGCCGAGCTCGACGGGTTGTCTCGCGCCGAGCAGGCGATCGCTTTCTTGGCCCTGTTGGATCTGCGTCGTTCGGACGAGATCAGGATCAGCCAGGCGGCTCCTTTTGCGCCAATCCGTGTCAGTAAGGTGGAGCAGGAAAGCGCCGCCTCGAACGAAAGGACCCACGCGTGGACCGTCCGCTCCGCCTAGTCGCCGCTAATCCGCTCGACCAGCTCGCGCGGACGCTCGAGGCACTGCTCGTCGTTGCGAGCGCGCCGCTACCGGTGGAGGAGCTGGTCGCTGCGGCGGACGACGACCGTGAGCGGATCGAGCTGGCGCTCGGATTGCTGGCGGAGCGCTACCACGAGGGTCGCAGCGGCATCGTGCTCGAGTCGGTGGCCGGCGGTTGGGCCTTCCGTGCGTCGCGTGAAGCGGCAGAGGCCTGCGGTCGCTTGTTCGAGCGGCCGGTGCAGCGCGGGTTGTCGCAGGCCTCGTTGGAGACCCTGGCGATCGTCGCGTATCTCGGGCCGTGCACGCGCCCGGAGATCGCGCGGATCCGCGGCGTCGCGGCGGACTCTGCTGTCGCGGGTTTGACAGAGCGTGGGCTGATCACCGAAGCGGGCCGCGAGGACGGCGCCCACGGTGGGGCAGTGAAGTACAAGACGACGCCGATGTTCGAGCGCGTGTTCGGTCTGGAGAGCCTGTCGCAACTGCCGCGGCTCGACGACCTACCGGGCGACGTCGACGACCTGCGTGAACGGTTGCACGCGGTCGCCGAACAGCGCAGCGCCTAAGTCACACTTCCGGCTCTTTTTCGTTCACCACGCGTGCGCTCGTCGGCCTTAGGCTGAACAGAGCGGGGAACCCTCGGGGGTCCCCCGGGGGAAAGCTCACGCGTGTGTAACTAAGAGGCGAGCTTGCGACCGGTTGCCTCGACCCAGCGGTAGCCGGGGATCGGGACGCCCAGCGCGCGGCGCGCTCCTCGCAGGCGGCGCGGCAGGCGCAGATAGATCTCGGGCAGCTCCGCCCGCTTGATCAGATGCGCCATCGCGGCGATGCGGAACAGCGGATCCGTCAGCGGAAACTTCAGTTGCGACGAGCGCACGACGTCGAGCTCCAACTCCGGCTGCTCGAGCACCGAGCGGAACTGCTCCTCCGATTCGTACTCACGCATGTGCGTCGGATCTAGCTGCCAACGCTCCGGCGCCGGTGGTTTTCCCTTGTAGAGCCAGAACGCATGCGGGCCGCGGATCACGCTCGCGACATAGAACCAGCCGCCCGGCTTGAGCAGCCGTGCGATCTCCGGTGCGAGCACACGGTCGTCCGGCAGATGCTCGATCACCTGCGACGAGATCACCGCATCGACGGAAGCGTCCGCCAACTCGTCGACCCGCGCGACGTCGGACACGATTCCCTTCACCTTCGGTGACAGCCGCTCGCAGAGCGCGACGTGCTCCGCCGAGATGTCCACCGCATAGATCGTCTCGCCGACGAGGCCTGCGCGATCAAGCGGCCACAGCGTCCCGCCGTCCCCGGCGCCGAGATCAGCGACGATGCGCGGCGGCGCTTGCTCCGCTGTCTTGCGCAACAGCGGAGGCATCCACTCCGTCAGGAAGTAGCGGGAGTGCTCGAGATCTTCGACCGACGGGCCGCTAGCTGCCAAAACTCTGCCGCCGCGGCAGATCGTGCTCCATGTCGACGAGATGCCCGTCGCGCTCGACGTAGCCATCCTTGCCCCCGATGACCAGCATGACGAGATCCTCCGTATCGCTCGCGTTGATGATCAGCCGCGGTGTGGTCGATTCGGCGTGGAACAGGCCGCCCTCACCGAGCTCGCGCACCTCGTCGCCTACTTCGACGCGCGCCCGGCCGCGATGGACGAAATAGAGCTCGTCCTGCTCGTCATGCCAGTGCTGGAATCCCACGAACCCGGGTGGATACACGACCCCGTTGACGCCGAACGCGGTTACGCCGAGCGCGCGTCGGACCTTCCGAAAGCCGGGGCCTTCGCCGAGCTCGTCCATGGAGCTGAATGCATATCCACTCATAGCTTGCGCACGATCCCCTCTGCTTCCTCGCGGGTGAACGCGCGGAGCGTCTCTGTGTGCTCCGCGCCGTAGCGGTTCAATTTCATCAGGATCTCGATCGCGACGTCATCGTCGGGGGCTTCGAAGATCTCGACGACGTCGTAGCGCCCGAGGGTGACGTAGACGCCGACCATGCTGCCGCCCGCCTCCGTGATGACCCGCTCGCCCTCCTCGATGCGTTCGCGCCACTTCGGGAGGCCGGCAAAGCCCTGCGTGGTAAAGCGCATCAGGGTCACGTAGTGGGCCACAGAGCGAATATATGACGCCATGCGCCTGAACGCGTATCTCGCGAGGGCCGGAATCGCCTCCCGCCGCGGCTCGGACGAGCTGATCAAGGCCGGACGCGTCAGGGTCAACGACCTCCCCGGCGCGCTGAACACCTACGTCCACACCGGCGACCGGGTCGAGGTCGACGGCATCCCGGTCACCGCGCAGGCGCTGAAGTACGTGCTGCTCAACAAGCCCGCCGCAACCGTGACGACGGCCAGCGATCCGCAGGGCCGCCCGACCGTCGTCGACCTCGTCGAGGAGATCCCGGAGCGGGTCGTGCCCGTCGGACGGCTCGACGCCGACACGACGGGCGCGCTGCTCCTGACGAACGACGGGCCGCTCGCGCACCGGCTCGCGCATCCGCGCTACGGCGTCGAGAAGGTCTACGAGGTCGAGGTCGAGGGCGAACCGGACGACGCGGCGCTGCAGCAGCTGGCGGAAGGCATCGACCTCGATGACGGCCGCACCGCGCCCGCAGGCGTCCGTCGGCTCGGCCCGTCGAAGCTCGAGCTGACCCTGCATGAAGGCCGCAAGCATCAGGTCAAGCGGATGTGCGAGGCCGTCGGCCATCCCGTCGCGCGTCTGCATCGGAGCTGCTACGCAGGCTTGACGGTCGAAGGGCTCGAGCCCGGCCGTTGGCGCGAGCTCGAGCCCTCCGAGGTGAAACGGCTTACGGCGCTGACGCTGCGCCAGCTGCCTGGATGAGCAGCTTCTCCGCCTGGTCGATCCAGCCCTTGGCCTGTTGCTCGTTCAGTGCGGTGCCATTGAAGGCGGCACTGTCGAGCGCGCCCTTGATGCTGTGTTGCGAGCTCGTCACGCTGCGAGGTCAGCGACTTGATCTGAGCCTCCAGCGTCACGTACTTCCCGTCGTCGCTCGCGCTGCCGCTCTTGATCGCCTTCGTCGAGACGTTGAGCAGGTTCATGCTGAACGTCCCGAGCGGAGCGTTCAGCTGCTTGTACACCTCGCCGAGACGACGCAGCGTCTCGCGGTGGGCCCTCAGCGACTCCGGCACGGCCGAAGCGTCGAGCTGGTCGATGAGCACCCGACCGTCGTGGACATAGCTGTCCTTGAGCCCGAGCAGGCTCAACATCGTCGCCCGCTCATCGGTGTGATCGGCCCAGGTGGCGTCGTCGCCGTTCTTGCGAACGCCTGGACCGACCATCCCGAGGAAGGACGCGACGATTTCGGGATCGATGCTGCCGTGGTTCCATGCGAATGTGGAGTTGCTCGGCGGCGGGATGAACACACACGGAGAAGCGCAGTTCGCCGCAGCCGCGAAGAAGAAGTAGTCGGGATGGGCGAACCACGTGAGCGTCGGCGTCCGTTGAGGATCGGCCGTGATCATGTGTAGTGCCTTCATCCCAACCGGGTCGGCAAGGCCGACGTTCAACTCGTTGGCCTCACCTGTGATCGGATTCACGGCGGTCAGCTTCGACAAAGCGCGGCCGAAGTCGCGAGTGACGGAAGCGTCCCGACTCGGGTTGCCGGTGATGTAGATCGTCGGCGCCATGTCGGAGTGCACCGTGAACGGCGTTGTGATCCCTTGCTGGGTCGCCAGCAGGCCGGCCAGGTTCGCGTTGACCTCGCTGACTGTGGAGTACGAGCACGGTTGGGTGACGCCATCGCATCCCTCGGGGGTCGGCTTCGACCCCACGAAGTGATCACTCTCTTCGGTCGTGAACATGAAGAGCGTGTTGTCCTTCGTGATCCCGTCCGCGGCAAGGCGATCGAAGAACTTCGCGAACGCGTCGTCATAGCGCTTCAGTTGGGCAACGTACGGGGCCTGCCCCGGGCCGTCGGCGATGTGGATTTCGCCCGCGACTCCATGCTCGTCGTGCGCGTCCGAGATGTAGCCGAACGTGATCGGGATACCGGCTTCCTGCATCTGCGCGACATAGCCGAGCGTGGTGCTCGCAAACAGGCCGTCGAACCCAGGGAAGCCGGGCTGGCCGAACTGGTCGCCGACCGGGTTGCCGTTCAGATCATTTACGGCGGCATTGCCACCCGTGATGGCCGGATTCACGTACTTGGCTCCAAACAGACCCTTGAAGTTGTTGTAGCCACCCGGTTCGTCCGGGAGCAGGTCGGGCCGTGCCTTCGGATTATTTGCGCAGATTCCGCCGCCGGATGCACAGTGGATCGCAATGCCGACGTAGTCGGTCTGTGCCTTGTTGCGCGCCGGCGTCCCAGGGGGCGCAGCGGCGGCAGCCTGGGCGTCGAGCCACTCTTGCGATCCGGAGCCGAACACCTTCGTCATATCCCCGTTCGGCCCGGTGCCGGTGTTCTCGAGCACGACGTTTGCGAGCGCGGTGGCGCCGAAGTCACAGTTGGCGCGGGTGTATGGCACCCATGGCGCCGGTGTGTTCTTCGGCGAGCCGCTGTCCCCGTTCACCATGACCGGTGTCGGGTCTGTCGGCGGCGTGTTGACGTCGTCGGTCAGGTCGGTCCAGTACTTGAACGAGGAGGACGAAGCCGTCGAGCCGTCCGCCTTGAAATACCGGAATGAGTTGCTCACGGACTGCCCATGGCGGTCCGAATACATCCCCGTCAGCGACGTGAGGATCCCGTTCGCAGTGTGCGAGATCAGCACTGTGTGGTTGTTGGTCATCATCGTCCCGTTGCTGCGGATGAAGTTGAGCAGGTGAGGCATCTGCTCGAGATCGGACGGGACATTCGGGTTGTCGCGTTCGAAGTGAACGTTGTCGAAGACGATGTAGATCACGTGCTTGATGTTGCCCTTGGCAGACTTGAGCTGACAGTCGGACGCTGCCAGCGTGCGTGTGGGCGCGTTACCGCTTGGCTGCACCCTTGCAGCCGCGAATCCGGTGGCCACCAAACAGGCAACGAGAACGAAGCCGAGTGTGGTTAGGCGTCTCCCCTTCATAGAGCTCCCCCTCTCGAGTTGACCCGGGGAAAATACAAGGTCGGCCAGGGTGGAGCGGGTCGATTCGTTGAACAGGCGGTTACGGCCTGGCGAAGCCCATCCGCTCGTACATGAGCGCAAGAGTGGGAGCCGAGGAGGCACGGGCCTTCTCGGCTCCCACCGCTAGCAAGCGGTGGAGCTCGGCCGGGTCCGAGCGCAGTTCGCGGTAACGCGACTGGATCGGGTCGAGGAGCTCGACGACGGCGTCGGCGACGTCGGTCTTGAAGTCGCCGTATCCCGGCGCCGTCGTAGCGTGACTCGATCGCCTCTGGCTGCTGGCCTGTCGCGACGGACATGATCGAGATCAGGTTCTCGATCCCTTCCTTGCCTTCGCCGCGGCGAACTTCGCGACCGGAGTCCGTGACGGCGCTCTTGATCTTCTTCCGGATCACGTCCGGCTCGTCGAGCATCAGCACGGTTCCCTGCGCTGTGCCGCCGGTCGTCGACATCTTCTTCGTCGGCTCCTGGAGGTCGAGGATCTTGGCGCCGAGCTTCGGCGTCACGACCTTCGGCACGACGAGCGTCTCGCCGTAGCGCGAGTTGAAGCGCTCGGCGATGTCGCGCGTGAGCTCGACGTGTTGGCGCTGGTCCTCGCCGACGGGAACCGCATCCGTGTTGTAGAGCAGGATGTCCGCGGCCTGGAGCACCGGGTACGTGAAGAGCGCGACGGAGACGAACTCCTGCTGGTCGGCCTTCTCCTTGAACTGCGTCATCCGCCGCAGCTCGCCGAAGCTCCCGGCGCTCGAGAGCAGCCATTCGCCCTGGGCGTGATCGGGATTGTGGCTCTGGACGAAGAGCGTGCAGCGGTCAGGCTCGAGACCCGAGGCGAAGAGGAGCGCTGCCAGCGAGAGGGTCGACTCGCGCAGATCCTCCGGGTCGTACGCCACCGAGATCGAGTGCAGGTCGACGATGCAGATGAATTGCTCGCCCTCGTCCTGAGACTCCACCCAGTGCTGAATAGCCCCGATGTAGTTGCCGAGGTGCTTCGAGCCGGTGGGCTGGATGCCGCTGAAAATGCGCATTGGACGGACAAAAGTATCCTGAGTTCCATGGCTGCGGTCGAGCGACTTGCGATTGTGGGCACCGGGCTCATCGGTGCCTCGGTGGGGCTCGCCGCGCGCGCGGCTGGAGTGGGGGACGTACGCGGGTGGGACCTCGATCCAGCCGCGCTGGCCGTTGCGGTCGAGCGCGAAGCGGTCGACGCCACGGAATCTCTCGGCGCCGCGGTCTCGGGCGCGGAGCTGGTGATCGTCGCCGCGCCGGTGGCCGCGTTGCCGGGGCAGGTCGCGGCGGCGCTCGAAGCGACAAGCGACGGGACGACCGTGTCCGACGTCGGCTCGACCAAGAAACCGGTGACGCGGGCGGTGAGCGACGCTCGTTTCATCGGTGGTCATCCGGTCTGCGGCTCGGAGACGCACGGCCCTGCCCATGCGAGTGGCGGGTTGTTTCGCGGTGCGACCTGGTTCCTCACGCCGGATGCGACGACCGACCCGGAGCGCTACCGGATGCTGCACGGCTTCGTCGCGTCGCTCGGAGCGGTGCCCGTCGCGGTCGACCCGGAGGCGCACGACCGGCTCGTCGCGTTGACCAGCCATCTTCCGCATGCGCTTGCGAACGTTCTCCTGAATCAGGCAGGCGCATCGCGAGTCGACGGACACGAGCCGCTCGCCGCTGCCGGTGGCTCGCTCCGTGACATGACGCGGGTCGCGGGAGCCAATCCGCGGATCTGGGTCGACATCTTCCTCGACAACGCCGAGGCTCTCGCGACGGCGCTTGCGGAGCATCGCCGCCGGATCGAGCAGGTCGAACGCGCGCTGGCGGAAGGCGATGCCGGCTTCCTCGCTCGCTGGATCGGCGAGGCGTCGGACAACCGGCGCCGCATGCTCGCCGATGCGTACGAGGAGCCCGGCACGCTGCAACGGATCCGCGTGCACGTGCCCGACCGTCCGGGCATCCTCGCGGGGATCACGCAGGCGCTCGGCGCAGAGCGGATCAACATCGAGGACTTCGAGCTGCAACATCTCTCGCGCGAGCGAGGCGGGACGCTCACGCTCCTCGTCGGCGGCGAGGACGAAGCCGAGCGGGCGGCGAAGATCCTCGAAGCGCAGGGGTACAACGCCGTTATCTCCGCCGTCCTCGAATGACGGCGTACCGGTGCCAGGCACGGGTACGAAACCGTGACGCGCGAGGCACTCGTTCCGCGCTTTGCCTGCAAGGAGCGACGTTCTCGGAGAACGTACCGGTGCCAGGCACGGGTACGTAACTGTGACGCGGACGTGACTCGCGTCGAACCTGCCGGATCGCTGCTCGGGCACATCGCGGTACCCGGCGACAAGTCGATCTCGCACCGAGCCGTCCTCATCGGCGCGCTCGCCGACGGCGAGACGCACGTTCGCGGGTTCGGACGCTCGGCCGACACGCAGTCGACGATCGACGCCGTGCGCGCGCTCGGCGTGCAGGTCGACGACGTCGCAGAGGACGAGCTCGTCGTGCACGGCGTCGGGCTGCGCGGCCTGCAAGCCCCGGACTCTCCGATCGACGCCGGTAACGCGGGCACGCTCATGCGTCTGCTGCCCGGAATCCTCGCCGGACAGGAAGGACGCTTCGAGCTCACCGGCGACGAGTCGCTTCGCTCGCGACCGATGGACCGCGTCGCCGAGCCGCTGAAGCGAATGGGCGCGCGCATCGAGACGACGGACGGGCGACCGCCGGTCGTCGTCGAAGGGACGGATGCGCTCAAGGGAATCGAATACGTGCTCCCGATGGCGAGCGCGCAGGTGAAGTCGGCGATCCTGCTCGCCGGGCTCAACGCGAACGGCACGACCACCGTCGTCGAGCCCGCGCCGACTCGCGACCACACCGAGCTCATGCTCGACGCCGCAGGAGCGCGCGTTCGCCGGCGGCCGGCGTCCGTCTCGATCGAGCCCGCAGGCCGCCTCAACCTTCCCGAGGTCACCGTCCCCGGGGATTTCTCCGCGGCGGCTCCGTTCGTCGTCGCCGCAACGCTTCTCGCCGGCTCCGAGCTGACGATTCACGACGTCGGCCTCAATCCACGCCGCACAGGCCTCCTCGACGTGCTCGAGCGGATGGGTGCCCGCGTCATCGTCTTCAACCGCCGCAAGGCCGGCGGCGAGCTGATCGGAGACCTCGAGGTGCACTCCGCCGAGCTGACGGCGACGGACGTGACGGAAGAGGAGGTGCCCGCGCCTAGTCGACGAGCTGCCGCTCTTCGCGCTGGCCGCGGGGGTGGCACGCGGAGTCAGCCACGTGACCGGAGCCGCCGAGCTCCGGCTGAAGGAGTCGGATCGCATCGAAACCGTGACGAATGGGCTACGGACACTGGGCATCCGCATTCAGGCGCGTCAGGATGGCTTCGAGGTGAGGGGTGTACCTGCACGCCCGAACGGCGGCCCGATGCCCTCCGACGGCGACCATCGAATCGCGATGCTTGGTGCGGTCGCGGGAGTTCTGTCGCGCGATGGAGTGGACGTCGGGGGCGCCGATGCAGTCGCTATAAGCTTCCCCGGGTTTTTCGACCTTCTCAACTCGGTTTCCAGACGATGATCGTTGCCATAGACGGCCCCGCAGGGGCAGGGAAGAGCACGGTCGCACGGCGACTCGCCGAGCGGCTCGGCTTCCACTACCTCGATACCGGGGCGATGTACCGCGCGCTGACCTGGCTGGCGATGCAACGCGGCTTCGACTTGAGCCAAGGGGAACGCCTCGGCGAGCTCGCTGCGCAGAATCCGGTCGAGTTCAGCGAGTCCGGACGCGTCTCGATCGCCGGAACCGATGTCACCGCCTCGATTCGGAAGTCGAACATCGACCGGCAGGTCCCCGTTGTCGCCAAACACCCGGCTGTGCGCGAGGTGATGCGCGAGCGCCAGCGTGAGCTCGGCCACCAAGGCGACGTCGTCATCGAAGGACGGGACATCGGGACGGTCGTTGCGCCGGATGCCGAGGTCAAGGTCTACCTCAACGCCGACTCGAGCACGCGCGCACGCCGCCGCCAGGCAGAACGCCCGGACATCGGTGGCGACGCGCTCGCAACGGATCTTCGTCTGCGCGACAAGAGTGACGCGGTCCGCATGCAGCCTGCCTCCGATGCCGAGCAGATCGACACGACCGACCTCGAGGTCGACGATGTCGTGACGCGGATCGAACAGCTCGTGCAAGAGCGGCTCGCAGCGTCGCAGCGATGAATCGCACGCAGATCGCCCAGCTCTTCGGGCGGCCCTTCTTCGCGGGAGCGGTGCGGCTCGTGACACCGCTGCGCGTCTACGGCCGGGACCGAATCCCGGCGAACGGCGGGCTCGTTCTCTGCTTCAACCACTTCTCGTGGCTCGACCCCTGGGCGATCGGCTCCTACGTGCCGCGCACGCTCTACTACGTCGCCAAGCAGGAGGCCCACGACAACCCGATCATCGGGCCGCTGATCCGCACGTTCGGCACCATCCCCGTGCGCCGAGGTGAGTCGGACCGCGAAGCGGTGCGGATCATGCGTGAGATCGTGCACCGCGGCGACGCTCTCGGCATGTTCCCCGAAGGCACGCGGCAGGAGCGCGAACCGGGGCTTGTCATGCCGGGGGCGGCGATGATCGCGGTGCAGGAACAAGCTCCGGTCGTCTGCGGTGCCATCCACGGCTCGCAGTACTGGCGCTTCGGCAACTTTCATCCGGTCTCGATCGCGTTCGGCGAACCGTTGGACGTGAGCCATCATCCGCGCAATTCCAAGGGGTACCGCGCGGCGGCGGTCGACATCCAGCAGGAGCTCCGGCGGCTCTGGGAGTTTCTCGTCACGACACATGCGCAGGGCCGGCCGCGCTACGCGACACCCCCGGCGTGACAGAGAGCGCACCGGGGCCGCTGCACGGGACGGTTGCGATCGTCGGCTTCCCGAACGTCGGCAAATCGACGCTCATCAACAGACTCACAGGATCGCGTGCAGCGGTCGTGCACGAGACGTCGGGCGTGACGCGCGATCGCAAGGAGCTCATCGGCGAATGGAACGGCAAGCGCTTTCTGCTCATCGACACCGGCGGTGTCGACATCGCGGATCAGTCGCCGATGACGAAGTCGATCGCAGCGCAGGCCCAGCTGGCGGTCGGCGAAGCGGATCTCGTCCTCTTCGTCGTCGACGCGAGCGCCGGCGTGACGCCGGGCGACGAGGAAGTCGCGGACATCCTCAGGCGTGCGCGCAAGCCCGTGTTGCTGATCGCGAACAAGATCGACGATCCCGCGCAGGAGAGCCTCGCCCTCGACCTGCACCGGTTGGGCCTCGGCGACCCGCTCCCCATCTCCGCATTGCACGGGCACGGCAGCGGCGATCTCCTCGACCTGATCGTCGAGCAGCTGCCCGGAGCCGGGCGTGAGGAGACTCCCGACGATGCGATCCGCGTCGCGATCCTCGGGCGGCCGAACGTCGGCAAGTCGTCGCTGCTGAACGCAATCCTGGGTCACGACCGCGTGATCGTCTCGGAGACGCCCGGAACGACCCGCGACTCGATCGACACCATCTTCAAACGCGGCGATCGCACCTTCGTCTTCGTCGACACCGCCGGCATCCGCCGCAAGCGACGGCACCGGCAAGGCATCGAGTACTACTCGGAACTGCGTGCACGCGAAGCCGCCGAGCGCGCGGACATCGCGCTCATCCTCGTCGACACGTCCGAAGGGCTCGTCGACCACGACCTCACCGTCGCCGACATCGCGCGCAAGGCGCAGGACTCGACGATCGTCGTCCTGTCGAAGTGGGACGTGACGACGCTCGGCATCGAAGACATCAGGCCCGAGCTCGAGCGGCGGCTGAAACAGCGCCCCCCTCACGTCGCCGTCTCTTCCAAGACGGGCCGCGGCGTCGAGCGGCTGCTGGACGGAATCGAGAAGCTCTACGACAAGCACACGGCGCGCGTCCCGACCTCCGAGCTCAACCGTTTCCTCGCCGAGTTGCGCGAGAAACGCCAGCCCCCGTCCCGCGAGGGCCGGAGCCTCAACCTGCTCTACGGGGCTCAGGTGTCCGCGCGGCCGCCACGCTTCCGGTTCTCGGTCAACGACCCGTCACTGGTCACGCGCGACTACGGCTACTGGGTGGAAAACCAGGTGCGCGAGCGCTTCGAGCTGGAAGGCGTGCCGGTCACGATCGACTTCGTTCCGCGCTGAGCGAGATGTGCAGCACCTCTCCGAGCTCGACGAAGCCCGCGCGCGCGTAGATCCGCGCCTCGTCGGCGCTCTGAGCCATCAGGAAGACGAGCGTCATTCCCTTGGCGAGCGCTGCGTCGGTGAGCCACCCCACCATCGCCGCCGCGATCCCTCGGCGCCTGAACTGCTCGCGCACGCCGATGGCCGCAAGTTCCGTCACGCCTTCGTACGGCGCGACGCAGAGGCCTGCACCGGCAGGCTCCCCCGTCTCGACATCCCTGGCGAGCACGACGACACCGCCCGTGTCGGCGGTGCGACGGAGCGCCGTGACTGCACTGTCGGGCATGGGCTCGCGTTCCCCATACGCCTCCCACTGAACTTCCGCAACGCCCCGGAACTCGCTTTCGGTCGAAGGCGCAAGGAGCTCGATGCCCGTGGGCGCCTCGAACACGGGCGTCTCGCAGGTCATCAACGGAAGTCGTCCTTCGATCTCGAATCCAGCCGCGAGGAGCACGGCTTCGACCGCGGGAGCGACTGACGGGATGTACTCGAGCCGAGGCTTTCGCTCACGCGCCTGGTAGGCGGCGACCAGTGACTCGACGTCGGCGGGCGAGGCGATGCCGCCGTCGTCCGGGATCGCGTAGTTGAGATAGGGGTTCGCGGTGTCGCGGGTGAAGGTTGCGAGGAACGGGCCGATTCGCTCGGTCTCGCGTCCACGCGGCGCGTGGTGACGAAGTGCTTCCTGGATCCGGCCTAGGATGCCGCGATCCTAAGGAAGGAGCTCTGTGAAGGTCGTCGTCGTCGGGGGCGGATCGTGGGGAACCGCGTTCGCGGCGCTCCTGCGCGACCGAGGCCAGGACGTCACGCTCGCGTGTCGTGACCCGGAGCAGGTACGGGCCATCGAGGAAACGGGCCACAACCCTCGCTACCTCACGACCGCCGATCTTCGTGGCGTCAAGGTCGCGACAGTCGAGGATGCGCCGGTCGCCGACACGGAGCTCGTCGTGCTGGCCGTTCCGAGCCGTGCGTTCTCCGCGGTCGCGGCAGCCCTGCCCGGCAACGCGCCGGTCCTGATCCTGACGAAGGGCCTCGATCCCGCAACCGGAAGCCGGCTGTCGACGCGCGTGCCGGACCGGCCGGTCGCGGTGCTGTCCGGCCCGAACATGGCGGAGGAGGTCGCGCAGGGCCTGCCGTCGGCGACCGTGATCGCGAGCGAGGACAGCGAGCTCGCGGAGCGTCTGCAGGAAGCGATCAACTCGATGGTCTTCCGCGTGTACGTCAACGACGATCTCGTCGGCGTCGAACTCTGTGCTGCTTCGAAGAACGTGATCGCGCTCGCAGCCGGCGGCGTCGACGGGCTCGGGCTCGGCGACAACGCCAAGGCGAGCCTGATCACGCGCGGCCTGGTCGAGATGGCCCGGCTCGGCGAGGCCTGTGGCGGACAGCCCGAGACCTTCTCCGGCCTTGCAGGGATGGGCGATCTGAACGTCACCTGCTACTCGGGCTTCGGACGCAACCGTCGCGCGGGCGAGCTGATCGCGCGTGGCGCGACGGCGGACGAAGCTGCGGCCCAGATCGGACAGGTCGTGGAAGGCCTGACGACGGCGCCGGTTCTCAGAGATCTCTCACATAGGGTCGGCGTCGAATTGCCGATCACGGAAGGCGTCTGCCGCGTCCTTGGTGGCGAAAGCCTCGACGCCCTGCTTGCGAGCTTGATGGGACGCCAGCCGACCAACGAGTGACGGCTACGATGGGACGATGCGTGCCGCAGCCACCGCAGCGCTCGCACTCGGCCTCCTGCTCGTCGCAGTGGGCTGCGGTAGCAGCATCGCCGCGACCGGATCGTCCTCCGGCACCGATGCAGCGAGTCTCGTTCCGGCGAGCGCAGTCGCCTATGTCAGCGCGGACGCAAATCTCGACTCGCAGTCCTGGCAGCTGGTTACGGATGTGTTCGGTCCGATCGGAACCGACGCCGATTACAAGAGCGACATCCAGCCCGCGCTCGGCGACCGCGTGAACCTTGCGGTGCTGAAGATCGAAGACGGCAAGCCCGAGGCCATTGCGATCGTGAAGCCGACCGACGTCGCGAAGCTGCAGGCGCTCGCCAAGAAGTTCGACCAGGGAACCGAGCACTACACCGTCGAGAACATCGGCGGCTGGTCGGTCGTCGCGGACTCCGCGTCGGCGTTCCAGGCCGTACGCGATGCCGGCAACGGAAAGTCGCTCGCAGACGACGCGGGTTTCAAGAGCGCGATGTCCCAGGTTGGCAGCGCCGATTTCGCGACCGCCTATGCGTCGGGGGCAGGAGTGCAGCAGTTGCCCGAGAAGCTGCGTGCGCTCGTACGGGTCGCAGGCTCACCGCGCTGGGTCGCGGCAGGCATCAACGCCGACAAGAACGCACTGCACGTCGACGCTCGCGCGGCCGGCGCGTCGACGGCGGCGGCGTACAAGCCGGCGCTGCTGAACGACGTCCCCTCGGGCGCGATCCTCGCCGTCTCCTTCAAGGATGTGAATCAGCTGCTGGCGAAGATCAAGGCCGAGCCCATGCTTGGCGCGTCGCTTCCGCCGTTCCTCGCCAACCTGCCGTCGCTCGGCGGGGAAGGCGTCCTCTACTTGCTGCCCGGGACGTTGCTGCCGGTCATCACGCTCGAGGTTCAGTCTCGTCATCCCGTCGCGGCGGCCAAGTCGCTCCGTAGCCGTGGCTGCGCAGGCCGGGAAGCTGCTGCCTTTCCGGGTCGAACGGCACGGCAACAAGGTCCTCATGACGAACGCGGCAGCCGGCACCAGTCCCGGCAGCGGATCCCTCATGGAGGATCAGTCGGTCAAGGACGCGTTCGCCGCGGCCGATGTACCCGCCAAGGTCACATGGTTGGCATACGCCGATATCCAGCGGCTCGCCCCGATCCTGCAGGCACTCACGTCGCTGATGGGAACGGGCCAGGCCAAGCCGTCGGCGGCACCGAAGCTCGACAAGCTCGGGACGCTGGTCGCCTTCGGCGCCCGCTCCGGCTCGACCAGCAGGGTCGAAGTCCGGCTCACGACCCACTAGCCCGCCGGGTCGCCTTTCTTTTCGGTGCGGTCGCGCTGCTGCTCACGGGCTGCGGTGGCACGACGAATGCCAGCTCGGCCGTCGGAGACATCGTCCCCGCTTCCGTCCCGCTGTTCGTCGCGCTCGACACCAACCTCGACTCCTCCCAGTGGCGGGCTGTGGACGCGCTCGCGAGCAAGTTTCCGGACAAGCAGAAGGCCGTCGACTCGATCAACCAGCAGCTGCTGAAGAAAGGGCTCGACTGGAACCGCGACCTCAAGCCGGCGCTCGGCCCCGAGCTCGACGTTGTGACGCTCGACCTCGCGCATCCAGACGAGACCGTCGCGCTGATGCAGCCCAAGGACGAGGGCGCGTTCGAGCGAGCGGTGAAGAAGGGCAACGCCGGCGATCCGTTCGAACAAGCTCGTCTACGAGAAGTTCCACGGCTGGACGGTCATGTCCGACAAGCAGACGGCGATCGACGCGTTCAAGCAGGCGAGCGACGCCGCGAAGCGCACGCTCGCCGACGACAAGAACTTCTCGGCCGCGATGGGCAAGGCGAGTGACGGAATTTTCCGCGCCTACGTCAACGGCGCAAGCGTGATGGCCGCGGCACGCAAGTTCATGGGCCCGAATGCCGGGTCTTCCTTCAAAGATCTCGGCACCCTCGACTGGTTGCTGATGACGCTGCGGGCCAAGTCCGACGGAATCGCGTGGGATACGACCGTGCACGGCACGCCGGGCAAGGCGTTCAAGAACGTGCAGGCCCATGCTTCGGACGGCAGCCTGCAGAAGCTCGTGCCGACCGATGCGCTCCTCTATCTCGCCTTCCACGGCTCGAAGGGGATGCTCGGCGGCCTGGGTAGCAATCCGATCATGCAGCAGTTCGGCGCCAAGGGCCTTGGTACTGCTCTCAAGCAGGTCGGCACGATCCTGGCGGGCGAGAACGCGCTCTACGTTCGCGCCGGTACGAAGGATGTGCCGGAGGTCACGTTCATCGCCGCGCCCGGCGGCGGCGTGAACGGCGCCGCAGCCCTCGACCGCGTGCTGGGCCGCTTCTCGAAGGAGCTCGGCGCGCAGCCGAAGCGGACGACGATCGCGGGTATCCCCGCGCGAGTGATCGGCGCAGGGCCGATCGCAGTGCGGTACGCGAACGTCAAAGGCAGGCTCGTCATCACCGATCTCCCGTCGGGAATCGTGTTTGCGCAGAAAGGCGGCAACACGCTGGCGGACAGCCAGGAGTACCAGGACGCCGCCGCGAGCTCAGGGCTGCCGGCCTCGCCCCAGGTCGTGCTCTACGTCGACATCCACAGCACGATTCCGGTGATCAACCGGTTCGGCGGTGGGCGGATTCCCGCCGAGCTGCAACGGAACCTGAAGCCTCTGCGCTCAGCCGTCGAATACGCCGTCAGCCGCTCCCACGAGCTGCAGGTCACGTTCTTCTTGCGCATCAAGTAGTCGGGCGTTCTGTAGCCTGTGGCCCCATGTCTGCCCGCGAGTTCCTTTTCACCTCGGAGTCAGTGACCGAGGGGCACCCCGACAAGGTTGCCGACCAGATCTCGGACACCGTCCTCGACGCCGTCCTGGCGGAGGATCCGGAGGGCCGGGTCGCCTGCGAGACCTTGATCACAACCGGGCTCGTCGTCGTGGCCGGCGAGATCTCCACGGACACCTACGTCGACATCCCGAAGCTCGTGCGGGAGCGGATCTCTGAGATTGGCTACACGCACTCGGAGTGGGGCTTCGATGCCACGACGTGCGGCGTCGTGGTCGCGCTCGACGAGCAGTCGCCCGACATCGCTCAAGGGGTCGACTCGTCGTACGAGATGCAGCACGACCCGCGTGACGACGATCCGCTCGACCGGATCGGCGCCGGCGACCAGGGGATGATGTTCGGCTACGCGTCGAACGAGACGAAGGAGCTGATGCCCCTTCCGATCATGCTCGCCCACAAGATTTGCAAGCGGCTCGCCGAGGTGCGCAAGGCGGGCGAGTTGCCCTACCTGCGGCCCGACGGCAAAGCCCAGGTGACGGTTCGCTACGAGATCGACGAGCACGGACGGCAACGTCCGGTCGAGATCGAGCGCGTGCTCGTCTCCACGCAGCACTCCGACGGGATCTCGTCCGAGGATCTGATCAAGCCCGACATCGTCGAGCGTGTCCTTCGCCCCATCCTGCCGAGTGAGTTGTACGACGAGAAGCGGCTGATGGACGACCGTGACTTCGTGTTCGTGAATCCGACCGGAAAGTTCGTGCTCGGTGGCCCGATGGGCGATACCGGGCTGACGGGCCGGAAGATCATCGTCGACACCTACGGCGGCGCTGCGCGGCACGGCGGCGGTGCGTTCTCCGGCAAGGACCCGACGAAGGTCGACCGCTCGGCGGCCTATGCCGCCCGTTACGTCGCGAAGAACATCGTCGCGGCGGGGCTGGCCGATCGCTGCGAGGTCAACGTCGCGTACGCGATCGGCGTCGCGCATCCGGTTTCGATCGCGGTGCAGACGTTCAACACGGAGCACATCCCGACCGACCAGCTCGAAGCGCTCGTGCGCGAGCACTTCGACCTGCGCCCGGCTGCGATCCTGCGCGATCTCGATCTGCGGCGGCCGATCTTCGCCAGGACGGCGGCGTACGGCCACTTCGGTCGTGAAGACCGTGACTTCACGTGGGAGCGCACCGACAAGGCCGATGCGCTGCGTGACGCGGCCGGGCTCGCTTCAGGCGCTTCGGTCTAGAAACCGAATCGCGCGCACCTTCACCCCGAGAACTCGTCCCGGCAGCGGGATGTAGGGGACGTCGACGCCCAGTTCGAGTGGTGCGCCGTTCGTCGGAATCTCGATCGTCCGCGGCTTGCCGGCGCGAATCATGAACAGCCGCTTGCCGACCATGACCTTCCGCGGCGTGGTTCCGTCCGGGACGTACAGCTTCAGTTGGTAGACGCCGGCTCGTCGAGGCCACGCGCGGTAGCGGAGGGTCGTCCCGGTCCAGCCGTCCGGCGCCAGGCCGGTGGCGAGCCAGCGGACGTGCGCGCCGGCCGGTACGCGGTAGGCGACCAGTCCGTCGCGGGGCCGAGCGACGACGTGTCCTTCGAGGCCGATCGCCGACCCGGAGACGTTGACGACGAAGACGTGCTCCGCGGTGCGTTTGCCGGCGACCTCGAGCGAGCCGTCGTTGGCGACTCGCGCGACACGGAGGGGGAGCGTGTCCGGCGCAGCAGTGCCGAGCACGATCACGTCTTTCACGGTTCGGTTCCAGCTCTCGAGATAGGTGCCGAGAAGCGGATTCGCGCGGGGGAGCGCGAGATAGTGCCCCGGCCCCAAGTGCATGCGGTCGAGCCAGTCGGGCGGGGTCGACCCGAACGTGCGCACAGACCAGTCCGTCGCGAGGCGGTCGGTTGCGTAGACCGCGGCTCCCATCGCGAACATGAGGGCGATCCCGACGAGCGCGAAGACCTCGGGCACGCCGCGACGTCGTAGGGGGAGGGCCAGCGTGAGCAGCGCCACGCCGATCGGCGCAAGCGAGTAGACCAGCGATGCCTCCGGAAGTCCTTTGCTGAAAGCCGCACGCGCGAACGCCGACAACGTGACGGAGTCGAAGAAGAACGCGCCGGTCCCCGTCAGTCCCGGGAAGGAGACCTGAGAAAGCGCAAGTGCACCGAGGCACGTCACCGCGACGAGCTCGCGTCGCCACGGCGCTCCGCGTTCCGCATAGGCGAAGAACGCAAGGAACAGCAGCGGCGTGACGTAGAAGAGGTAACGCTCGAGCGGCCGGCTCGCCTCCCCGCCGCCGATCATCGCCGCCTGGCCGATGAAGAGCACGGTCGAGATCAGCGTCAGCGCTGCGACAGCACGCTCGAACTGGGTGCGCGGCCGGCCGAGCATGAAGCCGAGGCCGAACAATGCGCCGACGACGACGATCAGGCCGATCGAGTACATCAGGAGGTAGCCGTTCACGACGGCCCAGTGCGCGACGCCACCGGCGGAGAAGCCGAGATGTCGAGCCTCGCCGTATTGCCCCAAAGCTCCGGGCACTCCGAGCAGCAAGACGACCACCGCCGCAGCTGCTCCGCAGGAAGCGAGGTGGCGACGGTATTGCCCTCGTCCGCAGATCGCTACGGCCGCGAGGTAGCCGAGCGGTAGGACGAGGAACTGCACGCGGGTCGCAACGGCGAGGAGGCAGATCAGCGGCACCGCGACCGTCATGCGGCGCGAAGGTGCTTGCACGGCGTGCGCGAGGACGGCGATCGCAGCGAGGAAGACGGGATAGGCGAGCGCCTCGGACATGAGGTAGCCGTGGTAGAAGAGCGCCGGCGTCGCCACTGCCGCGGCCGCGGTGAGCAGTGCGTAGGACGGACGCACGATGCGGGCGGCGAGCCAGTACGCGGGGAAGACCGCCGCCGACATCAGCGCCGCGTTGATCAGCTTGGCGGCCGTGTAGGCGTCCATCGTCGAGCCGAGGAGCCACGCGGGCGACTGGACGAGTGGCGCGAGGATCGAGGGGAAGAAGTAGTGCTCGCCGCGAAGCGAGAACAGGTGGCCCTCCGCGATCGCCTGCGAGAGCTTCCCGTAGAGGAGCTCGTCGTTGAAGACGGTCGGAGTCGCATGTCCGAGTGACTGCCAGGCGTGGTAGCTCACGGCGACGGCGAAGAGCGCGGGCAGCGCCAACCGGCGCGCGAGCACGCGCGAGAGGGTGAAGGGCTTGGCCGCATTTCGGGCAGCCGTAGTCGGAACGGCGCTCACAAGGCTCGTATCGGCGTCTGGAGGGGCGGCCGTTAGACGGGTTTGGCCGCACAGGAGCGAAGGACGTTGCCGTCCGCAGCGGACATGTCCCGCCGCGAAAAGCGCGGCCCCCGCAGGACACAGTCGCATGGTTGAGCCAGTCCGAGCCGCCCTGTGGAGAAAAAGTCACACTCTCGGCACGACCGACAGGTCCCATCCGACCAGCAGGGCCCATGGACCGAACGGGCCACGTCGGGGACAGTCCCCAACAGGTCCTGGGCAGACCGGGTCTCAGGCAGACGGGTGCGGGACTGGGCCGCTAGGCGGGGCGGACGAAGAGACCCGCGGCGGCTTTTTCGCCGATCGCGCGCTCCTGGCCGTTCAGCTTCACCGTGACCTGGCCCGCCGCCGGTTGGGCGTCTCGGACCTCGATCTCCCTGCCGGGTACCAGACCCTCGTCATAGAACCAGTGCAGGAGGTCGCCGTCGTGCTCCGCCAGCCGCACGATCGTCGCGCGCTCGCCGGCTTTCAGATCCGACAGCGGCGAGAGGTCGCGGTTCTCGGCTTGCTCGACCTCGGGATCGACGGGCCAGCCGTGTGGGCAGCGGTCCGGATTGCCGAGACGCTCCTCGATCCGCTCCACCATGTCGTCGGTGAACGTGTCCCCGAGCAGGTCGGCCTGGACGTGCGCCTCGGCACCGGTGTAGCCCATGAAGTCGGTGAGGAGACGCTCGATGATCCGGTGCTTGCGGACAACGCGCTCCGCGCGCTTGCGCCCCTTATCGGTCAGCAAGGCCTCCTTGTGCTCGCCCCGCTCGATCAGCCCGTCGGCCTCGAGCCGCTTCAGCATCTCCCCGGCCGAGGCTCGCGACACGCCGAGCATCTCGGCGACGCGGGATGCCAACGTTGGAGACCCGGTGCCGAGCGGCCGATATTCCCCGATCGGGAAGGCGAGGAAATAGATCGTCTCCAGGTACTCGTCGATTGAGTGTCCCTGGCCCTGGCCCATACGAATGGGTTGTAGTCTAGTTCCAGGGCCTTGTGTAAGGTGACCCTTACATGAGTACCGCGCAGACCCTTGTGCTCGGCGCCATCGCCGGTTTCACCATTTTTCTCGGCCTGCCGATCGGCCGCATGCAGAACGTCACCGCCGGAACGAAGGCGTTCCTCGCCTCGACCGCGACCGGAATCCTGATCTTCCTGTTCTGGGACGTGATGAGCGGCGCCGTCGAGCCCGTCGAGGCTGCTCTCGAGGATGGCCGGGGCGGACGGTTCGCCTGGCTCGCGTTCCTCCTCACCGCCGGCTTCGCCGTCGGGCTGATGAGCCTGGTCTACTACGACACCTGGATGAAGCGCCGGCGGCGCAGGACCTTCCTCGGGCCGGGCGCGGCTTCGACAGCCGAGTTCGAGATCGACCATCACTTCACAGGGATGTCGCCGGCACGGTGGCTCGCGATTTTCATCGCGACGGGCATCGGGCTGCACAACTTCTCCGAAGGCCTGGCGATCGGACAGTCGGCCGCCTCGGATCAGGTCAGCCTCGCGATCGTCCTGATCATCGGGTTCGGACTGCACAACGCTACGGAAGGGCTCGGGATCTGCGCTCCGCTCGCCGGTGACAAGGATCGACCGAGCTGGGCCTTCCTCGGCCTGCTCGGTCTGATCGGCGGCGCCCCCACCTTCTTCGGGACGTTGATCGGACAGTTCTGGGTGAACGAGGCCGTGTCGATCCTCTTCTTCGCGCTCGCCGCCGGTTCGATCCTCTATGTCGTGATGGAACTCCTCAACGTCAGCCGCGTGCTCGCCTCGAAGACACTCGTGACGTGGGGCGTCCTGTTCGGCCTCGTCCTCGGCTTCGGCACCGACTTCATTCTCGTAGCCGCCGGGGCCTAGGCGTCGTCGCGCCGAGCTCTAGGCTGGCGGGGTGACCCGCTATGCCTCTGTCTATCCACTCGTAACGGCGCGCGCGCTCGCGCGCGAGTTCACCTACGAGATCCCGGCGGACGTTCAACGCGGGGCGGTCGTCGAGGTGCGCTTCGGGAACGCAAAGCGTCGCGGTGTCGTCACGCAGGTCGACGTCGCACCGCCGAAGGGCATCGAGACGTCGGCGATCGAGCGCGTCGTCGAAGACTTGCCGAAGCCGCTCGTCGAGCTCGCCCTCTGGATCGCGGAGTACTACGGCTCGACGCCGGGACGCGCACTCGCGTTGATTGCGCCCGTACAGCGAAAAGCTCGCGGCGAGCGGCCGCAACCGGCGGAGCGCGACTCGCTGCCGGGCGAGGCCGAGCCGGCCGAGCTCAGCGCGTCACAGCGGGCGGCGCTCGACCGCATCGTCGGCGCGTTCGACGCGGGGGAGAGCGCCAACTTCCTCCTCTACGGCGCAACGGGGAGCGGTAAGACCGAGGTCTACCTGCAGGCCTGCGCGGTTGCGCTCGAACGCGGGCGCGGCGCGATCGTGCTCGTCCCGGAGATCGCGCTCACGCCGCAGACGGTCGGTCGGTTCCGCGCGCGCTTCGGCGAGCGCATCGCTGTGCTCCACTCATCGCTGACGGATGCGGAGCGGCGCGACGAGCGCGCGCGCATCGCGAGCGGCGAAGCGCCGATCGTCGTCGGCGCGCGTTCTGCGGTGTTCGCACCAGTGCCGCGGCTCGGCGTCATCTGCATCGACGAGGAACACGATGCGTCCTACAAGCAGGAATCGGATCCGCGGTACGACGCGCGCACCGTCGCTGCGAAACGTGCCGCGCTCGAGAACGCCGTCGCGGTCTTCGGCAGCGCGACTCCGCGCCCCGAGAGCTGGGGGAAGCTCGAGCGCCTCGATCTCGGGGGACGGCTCTCTGGCCCGCTACCACCCGTGCGCGTCGTCGATCTGCGCCGCGAAGCCGGCTACCCGCTGTCCGCGCCGCTACTCGCCGCACTCGGAGCGATCGAGGAACACGGCGGCAAGGCGATCCTGCTGCTCAACCGCCGCGGCGTCGCGCCCGCGCTGCACTGCCGCGCGTGCGGGCTGACTCTGCGCTGCGTGAATTGCGACGTCGCGCTGGTCCTGCACGGCGACGGCCTCCTGCGCTGCCATCACTGCGGACACACCGAGCCGAAGCCGGAGACGTGCCCCGCCTGCCACTCGACGGAGCTCGCACGACTCGGCGCCGGCACGCAGAAGCTCGAGCGCGAGCTCGAGGCAAAGCTGCCGGAGCTCGAACGCATCCGGCTCGACGCCGATGCCGTCGAGAAGCCCGGCGCGCTCGCGGCCGCGCTGAAGCGTTTCGCTGCCACCGACCGCGTCGTCCTCGTCGGCACGCAGATGGTCGCCAAGGGCCACCACTTCTCCGGTGTCGCGCTCGCCGCTGTCGTCGACGCCGACACGGGGCTCGGCATGCCGGACTTCCGCGCCGAGGAACGCACCTTCCAACTGCTCACACAGCTCGCTGGACGCAGCGGCCGCGACGCACCCGGACGCGTGCTCGTGCAGACGTTCCAGCCGGACTCCCGCGCGATCGAGCTCGCGGCACGCCACGACGTCTCGCGCTTCCTCGACAGCGAGCTCGAGCGCCGGCGTGCCCTCGGCTATCCGCCCTTCACCCACCTCGTGCGCATCGTCGTCACCGGCCCGGAGCCCGACGCGCCGCTGCAGGCTCTCCTCGAGATCAAGGAAGGGCTGACGGGCGATCTGCTCGGGCCCGCACCGCTCCTCCGGCTACGCGGCCGCTACCGCGCGCAGCTCGTCGCGAAGACCGATCAGCCACGGCGTCTCGCTGCGCAGGCGGGGAGGCTGCTCAGCGCGGGCGCGCCGGCGATGCGACGCGCCGGCCTGACGGCCGTCGTCGACGTGGATCCGCAGAGCCTTAGTACCCCTACCGCCGACGCTCGCTGGCTTCTGGCCCGCGATCACCCCTCGCCCTTAGCCAGGCAGACCAGCCTGGCTGCGGTCGAGCGGCCTCTGGCTTGGTGCTCGCGACCCAGAAACTCAGCAGCGTCACCGGCAGGGGTACTAGTTGAGCGAAGGATCGAGCGGCATGCGCGAGACGAGCTCGTAGCGGCCGCCCTTGCGGCGAAGGACTTCGCTCCAGAGCCGGTCCGGGTCGTCCGTGAAGATCGCGTCCGCGTCGGCAGGCTCGATGATCCAGTCGTCGCGGTCGAGCTCGTCCTCGAGCTGCTCGGGCCCCCAACCGGCCACCCCTGCGAAGACGCGCGTGCGCTGCAGGTCGGGCGGATGCGCTTCGAGCGCCTCCTCGATCGCGACGAAGCCGACGTCGTCGAGCACGACGATGCCCGCTTCCTCGGGATCCTCGAACTCCGCGAGCACCGCGACGCCGTCCGGATTGACAGGTCCGCCGACGAACACAGGGTCGCCGGCGTCGATGACCGGCGCGAGCTGCGGCACCGCTTCGCCGACCGTCGCCTCCGAGCAGCGATTGAGGATCAGTCCGATCGCGCCCTCGTCGTTGTGCGCCGTGATCAGCACGACGGCGCGCTCGAAATTCGGGTCCATGATCGCCGGTGAGGCGATCAGGAAGTGGCCGGCGAGGGAGTCCATGGCCTAAGTCTGCACTACGTCGCTAATCTGCTCGCGTGACTGAGGTCGAGGGAGAAATCAGGGACGAGGAGCTCGATGCCGAGCGCGAGGCCGAGCGTGAGGCCCGGCGCCAGCTTGCCCTGGCCCAGATCCGCCAGTATCCGGACTCGGTCCTGCGGATGCAGGCCCCTCCGGTGGAGAACTTCGACGACGACCTGAAGCGCCTCGTGACGCGGATGGGCGAGCTGATGAAGGACGCGAACGGGGTCGGCCTCGCCGCCACCCAGATCGGGGTGCTCCGTCGTGTCTTCGTCTTCGCCCGCGACGAGGACGAGGTTGCGGTGCTCGTCAATCCTGAGATCGTCCGCCGCGGCGACGAAACCGAGCTGGACGATGAAGGTTGCCTCTCCATTCAGGGAGTGACGATGCCGGTCGAACGGCCGATCTCGGTGCGGATCGAAGGGCGCGACGAGACGGGGGAGGAGGTCGCCTACGACCTCGAAGGAACTCCCGCGCGCATCGTGCAGCACGAGCTCGACCATCTCGACGGAACGATGATCCTGGACCGCACGACGCCGGAGGCCCGCCGCGAAGCGCTCGCGGCGCTGCGACCCCGCCTCGTCATTCGCTAGATGAAGTTGGCCGTCGCCGCGACGGCGCCCTTCGGAGCGGACGTGCTCGAGCGTCTTGCGGCCAACCACGAGATCACGTCGTTGCTGACCCGGCCCGACGCACCGCGCGGGCGCGGCCAGAAGACCGGCGCCCCGCCCGCCAAGGAAACGGCCGAGCGGCTCGGCATTCGCGTGCTCCAACCGGCCCGCCCTGAGCCGAGCCTCGACTTCGGCGCCGACACGATCGTCGTCGCCGCTTACGGCCTGCTGATTCCCGAGGACGTGCTCGAGGCAGGGCTCTGGCTCAACGTGCACCCGTCGCTGCTGCCGCGCTGGCGGGGCGCTGCGCCGGTGGAGCGCGCGATCATGGCCGGCGACGCAGAGACCGGCGTGACGATCCACCGCACCGTGAAGGAGCTCGACGCGGGACCGATCGCCGCGCAGCGCGCGTTCCCGATCGGCGACCAGGACGATGCGGGAAGCGTGTACGAGAAGTCCGCGCGGATTGCGGTCGATCTCCTCGATTCAGTCCTGCCCGAACCTCACTTCACGCCGCAGGACGAAGAAGGCGTGACGTACGCGGAGAAGATCACCGCGGCCGATCGCGAGCTCGACTGGAGCGCACCTCCTGACGAGCTCCTGAACCGCATCCGTGCACTGTCACCGCACATCGGCGCCCGCGCGGAGTTGCATGGTCGCCCCGTGACGATCTGGAAAGCGCGGGTCGCCGGTGGAAGGCTCGAGCCGCTCGAGGTGCAGCCGGATGGAAAGCGGCGCATGGCGTACGACGAGTTCCTGCGCGGACTGCGATGACCGCGCGACAGGCGGCGTACCAGGTCGTCCTCCGAGTGTTCGAAGAGGATGCGTACGCGGACCGCGTTCTGCGCAGTGCCGCGAAGGATCTCGACAGTCGCGATCGCGCGCTCGCGCAGCGGCTCGCCTTCGGGACCGTGCAGCGGATGCGCACGCTCGATCACGCGATCGAGAAGCTCGGGAAGCGTCCGGTGCGCAAGCTCGATCCACCCGTGCGTGCTGCGCTACGGCTCGGCGCGTATCAACTCGGGTACACGGACATCCCGCCGCACGCAGCGGTGAACGAGACGGTGGAGCTCGTCCGCGCGGCACGGCTCGAGCGGGCCGTGCCCTTCACCAACGCGGTCATGCGCAGGCTGACCGAAGGGGTGGCCCCTCTGCTCGCAGGGCTGCCCGAGGACAATCCACATGCAGCGGCGCTCAAGCACTCCTATCCCGACTGGATCGCCGACCTCTGGTGGGAACAGCTCGGCCCGGAGGAGGCGCTCGCCCTCATGCGCGCACAGAACGAGCCGCCTGAACGAGTTGTCCGCCTCAACCGCAGGAAGTCCGGACCGGTCGAGGGTCGCCCCGATCTGGATCTGCCTGACGCGCTGCACGTCGAACGGATCGACGAGGAGGCGCTCCATGCGGGCCTGATCTGGCCGCAGAGCCGCGGCTCCCAGCTCGCCGGGCTCGTCGTCGGGTCCCGTCCGGGCGAGCGCACGCTCGATCTCTGCGCGGCTCCGGGCGGCAAGGCGACACAGCTCGAGGGCGACGTGGTCGCCGTCGAGCTGCATCCGGGCCGCGCCCGCGAGCTCGAGGAGAACTGCCGGGTGCTCGGCGCCGACAACGTCCGGGTCGTGACCGCGGACGCGACGAAGCTTCCCGAACAACTCACGGGCTTCGACCGTGTGCTCGTCGACGCGCCCTGCTCCGGCCTCGGCGTGCTCGCCGGCCGGCCCGACCTCCGCTGGCGCGCGCGGCCGCTGCCCGAGCTCCAGACCGAGCTCCTGCGGGTCGCGGCCGAGCGCGTCAAGCCCGGCGGCACGATCGTCTATTCGGTCTGCACGCTGGACCCTGAGGAGAACGAGGACATCGTCGACGCCTCCGGACTCCAGGTCGAGCCGCTCGGGGATGACTGGCCGCAGTTCCGACATCCGCGGCGGCCCGAGTTCCTGCTCACGCAGCCACACGTGCACGGGACGACCGGTTTCTTCATCGCCCGCCTCAGAACCTAGACTCGCATCGAGATGGGCTGGAACGACTGGATCAGAACGGTGGAAGTCGAGCCGTCGCTCTACGCGGCCGACTTCGCGCATCTCGGCGAGCAGATCGAGGTGCTGCTGCGGGCGGGCGCGCGCGTCTTCCACTTCGACATCGGCGACGGCCACTTCGTCGAGCCGATCACGATCGGCCCGATCGTCCTCCAGTGGATCTCGCCGATCATCCACGCGGGCGACGGTTACATCGACTGTCATCTCATGACGGAGACGCCGGAGAAGCACTTTGCCCAGATCAAGCGAGCCGGCGGGGACAGCGTCACCGTCCACTACGAGGCTTGTCCCGATCTCCCGTCGGTCGTGCTCGAGGCGCGGGCGCTCGATCTGCAAATCGGCCTCGCGTTCAAGCCGGAGACGAGTGCGGCAGACGCGGCGCACGCAGCGATCTCGTCGGGCGTGGACATGGTGCTCTGCATGAGCATCGAGCCCGGGTACTCGGGTCAGGAGTTCATGCCGGAGGCTTTCGACCGGATCCGCACCGTGCGGTCCGTTCTGCCGGAGCACGTACACGTCCAGGTCGACGGCGGCATCGGGCCCGAGAACGTCAAGGCCGTGCGCGACGCAGGAGCATCGCTCTTTGTGGCGGGCACGTCGATCTTCGGCCGCGAGGACCTCCCGCGTGCCTACCGCCGGCTCCTCGAAGAGTTGAAATGAGGTCGCTCACCTTCGGCCGCTCCCGTGAGGGAAACCATGTTTCCCTCACGGTGTCGCCTCGACCCTCGCGCCGCTGAGATCGCCGCGTGGGCCGAGGAGAACAGAGGGGAAACCGCACGGTTTCCCCTGATGCCCCTTCCCTCGCTCATTGGGCAGAGGCTGCCCAATGAGCCTGGAACGCGCGCTCGAGCTCGCGGAGCGCGGCCGCGGTACCACCTATCCGAACCCGGTCGTCGGGGCGGTTGTCGTTCGCGACGGCGAAGTGGTGGGCGAGGGCTGGCATCAGCGGAAGGGCGAGGCGCATGCGGAGGTGATCGCGCTCGCTGCGGCCGGGGAGCGCGCAAAGGGCGCAACGCTGTTCGTGACGATGGAGCCGTGCGCACATCACGGCTCGACGCCTCCGTGCACGGAAGCGGTGCTCGCCGCCGGAGTGGCGAAGGTCGTCGCGGGCTCGCTCGATCCCAATCCCGAGGCGGGCGGCGGGCTCGATGTGCTGCGCGCTGCCGGTGTCGAGACCGAGGATGCGGGCCTCGCCGCGGCACGCATCCAGAACGAGGCCTGGCGCATGTGGGTCGCCGAGAAGCGTCCGTTCGTGATCCTCAAGCTTGCCGTGACGCTCGACGGGCGCGTGGCCATGCCCGGGACGCGGTGGGTGACAGGCGAGGAAGCGCGCCGGCGCGTGCACGAGCTGCGTGCGCAGGTCGACGCGGTCGCCGTCGGCATGGGGACGGTGCGCGCGGACGATCCGCAGTTGACGGCGCGGGATGTCGACGTGGCGAAGCAGCCGCGGCGACTCGTCTTCGGCCGCGGACCCCTTCCCGACGGATCCGAGCTGGAGCTGCGTACCGGTGGGCTCGAGGACGAGCTCGCGACGCTTGCAGCGGAAGGAGTGCAGTCGCTGCTACTCGAGGGCGGGCCGAAGCTCGCGGAGAGTTTCTTGCGTGCCGGCCTCGTCGACAAGGTGCTGTTGTTCGTCGCACCGCAGATCGCCGGCAGCGGTCCCTCGTTTGCTCCCGAACTACCCGGGCCGACAGAGTTGCGGCGTTTCGCAGTCGAGCAAGTCGGTCACGATCTCTTGCTGAGCGGATATGTCCACGAGCCCTGAGAATCACATCGTCAACGTGCTTTCCCACTGGCTGGCACGGCACGTCGACAATGCGGAGCTCCTGCGCGAGCTCGATGAGCTGGACACGTCGGCCCTCACGCCTGCACAGGCGGAAGCGGTGCAAGAGCTCCGCGAAGAGCTCACGAGCACGAACGGCCGCGGCGACCTGGAGATGGCCGTTCGCGAAACGCTGGAAGCGGTAGCGCTGGGCTAGAGGCGCACCGTTCGGGTGGCGTGACGCTCGAGCTCTTCGAGGCGTGCCGTCTCCGGTCGTCCGAGCGCCAGGACGAGCACCGCCATCTCGGCCAGCTCGGTCGCGACGAACTCGAGCAACAGGATCGATCCTTCGTCGGCGGCATGAAGGTCGTCGAGCACGAGCAACAGCGGCTGTGCTGTCGCGAGGCCGCGCAACGTCTCGGTCACGGCTGCGAAGAAGCCGAACTGCGCTTCCGGTTCATCGGAGCCCGCAGCCGGGAGGGTGTCGCGGAGCGCCTGCGTCCACGGCCAGTAGGCGGGCGCGCCGCCGCCGGCCCAGCCGCGTCCCCAGAAGATGCGTAGGTCGCGTTGCTTCGCCCGGTTCGCGAGCTCGTCCGCGAGCCGCGTCTTGCCCGTAGCGGGATCGCCGATCACGACGAAGAGCCGGCCCCGGCCCGCAAGCGCGTCGTCGAGGCCGGCTTCGAGCAACCCGAGCTCGTCGTCTCGCCCTTCGAAGCGCGGTGCCGCTGCTCGACCCGGGCGCAACGCCTGCTGCCGCTGCGGCGTTGCGATCTCGATCGCCGGATCCTGCTCGAGGATTGCATGCTCGAGCTCACGCAGCGCGCGCCCGGGCTCGATCCCGAGCTCGGCCAGGAGCGTCCGCCGCGCTGCGCGGTATGCCTCCAGTGCCTCGCCCTGGCGGCCGGCGCGGTAGAGCGCGAGCATCAGCTGTGCGCGGAGCCTTTCCCGCAGCGGGTGCCTCGCGACGAGCCCTTCCAGCTCTGGCACGAGACCGTCGTGTCGGCCGAGCGCAAGCTCCGCCTCGATTCTGTCCTCCAACGCACTGATGTGCAGCTCTTCGAGGCGCTTGATCTCCTCCTGGGCGAAGCGTTCGTACGAGAGATCCGCCAGCGGGGCTCCCCGCCAGAGCGTGAGTGCGCGGCGGAGTTGGTCCGACGCCTCCGCGTGCTCGCCGCTTTCGAGGGCCGCCCGGCCCTCGGCGAGCAAACGCTCGAAGCGGTCGCGGTCGAGCTCGTCCGCCTCCACTGCGAGCGCATACGCGCCGCCAACCGTCCGGATGCTGTCGGGCGGCAGCTCCTTGCGCAGCGCCGACACGCAGTTCTGGAGCACCTTGGCGGCAGTCGGTGGAGGGCTCTCGCCCCAGAGCTCGTCGACGATGACATCGCGCGTCAGCGCCTCGTTGCCGTGTAGGAGCAGGAGGGCCAGCACTGCGCGCTGCCTCGCGCCGCCGAGCGGGAGCTGTCGTTCCCGGTCGAACGCCTCGAGGGGCCCGAGGATGCGGTAGTCCATCGCGGCTCCGCGTGAACCTACACCGTTACCGGGCGATGGGCGGCGGTGGGTCCCTCGTGACGGCCTCATTACCGGCAGGAGCGATCTTTCACCTCATCAGGAAACGAAGGAGGGAAGGAGAACCATCATGATCCGCAAGCATTTCAGGCTCAAGAAAATCGCTCTCGGTCTCGCATTCGCAGCAGTCGCCGTACCCACCGCGCAAGCCTCGGTGCCGGTGCTCCTCGACGGGCACCCCGCGCCGGTGTCTTACTCGTCGGTGGCACAGCAGCCGATCGCTTCCGAGATCTCCGTTCAGTCGGGAGTTCCTCAGCTGCAGGTCGAGGGGCTGCGCTGGCAGGCAATGGCCAAGGCTTATGAGAATTCGCCCGGCATCACCGCCGCGGGAGCCGCGCTGAGCAACGCGAAGCACTCCGCGTACCCGGTGTCGGTAGTCCAGACCTCCTCTTCGTCTGACGGCTTCAACTGGAGCGACGCAGGCATCGGCGCCTCGATCGCCTTCGGTACAGCACTGATGTTGCTGATGGCAGTCGTCCTCGGCCGCCGGTTCCGCTCACGGCCGACAGGGCTGGCAAGCACCTAGACAAGCCGTCGCAGCATCGTTCGGAGCGGGTCCGGAGACGGGCCCGCTTCACTGTGGGCGCAGTAGCCTTGGTGCCATGTTCACCGGGATCGTCCAGGAACGTGGCCGCGTGGCCTCCTTCGACGGAGGCCGGCTCGTGATCGAGAGCCAGATCGAGGCCGGGATCGGCGACTCCGTCGCAGTCGACGGTGTCTGCCTCACGGTCGCCGACTCGCAGAATGGGACCCTCGTGTTCGACGTCATGGTCGAGACCCTCGAGCGCGCGAAACTGTTCGGAGCCGAGGTGAACCTCGAGCCCGCGCTGCGGGCCGGCGACCCGCTCGGCGGGCATTACGTCCAAGGTCACGTCGACGGTGTCGGCAGCGTCCGCTCCGTCGAGCTCGAGGGCGATGGCAAGCGTGTCTGGATCGACGCCGAGCCGAGGCTGATGCGCTACCTCGTCGAGAAGGGCTCGATCACCGTCGAGGGTGTCTCTCTGACGGTGGCGGGGCTGGCCGAGGACGGGTTCGCCGTCGCGCTCGTGCAGCACACGCTCGCGGCCACGACGCTCGGCGCTCTGGCGCCGGGCGACAAGGTCAACCTCGAGACCGACGTCCTGGCGAAGTATGTGGAGCGCCTCCTCCCAGGGCTACCATCTTTGGAATGAAAGTGGAAGAGAAGAGCGCGTTCGCCACCATCGAGGAGGCGATCGAGGACATCCGTCAGGGCAAGTTCGTGGTCGTCGTCGACGCGGCCGACCGCGAGAACGAGGGCGACCTGACGATCGCGGCCCAGTTCGCCACGCCCGAGGCCGTGAACTTCATGACGAAGGAGGCGCGCGGGCTGATCTGCCTCTGCCTCACGGAAGATCGCTGCGACGAGCTCGGCCTTCGTCAGATGACGGAGCGAAACGAGACGCCGTACGGCACGGCCTTCACCGTTTCGGTCGAGGCGCGCGAAGGCGTGACCACCGGGATCTCCGCGCCGGATCGCTCGCGCACGATTCAGGTCGCCGTCGATCCCGAGGCGAAGCCGGACGATCTCGTGCAGCCGGGCCACGTCTTCCCGTTGCGCGCGCGTGAAGGAGGCGTGCTCGCGCGAGCAGGGCAGACCGAGGCGGCTGTCGACCTCGCGCGACTGGCCGGCCTGATTCCGGCGGGCGTGGTGTGCGAGATCATGAACGAGGACGGCACGATGGCCCGCGTCCCGGATCTGATTCCGTACTGCGAGCGCCACGGGCTGAAGCTGATCACGACCGCGGCCCTGATCGAGTACAGGCGGCGTCACGAACGGCTCGTCGAGCGCATGACCACGGTCGCGATGCCGACCATGTACGGCGACTTCACCGCGGTTGCGTTCCGCGAGACGCTGACCGGCAAGCACCACGTCGCGCTCGTGAAGGGTGACGTCGAGGGCGCCGAGAACGTGCTCGTCCGCGTGCACTCCGAGTGTCTGACCGGCGACGTTTTTCATTCGTTGCGCTGCGACTGCGGCGAGCAGCTCGAGCAGGCACTCGAGCGGATCGCGGCCGAGGAGCAGGGCGTGCTGCTCTACATGGCGCAGGAGGGCCGCGGCATCGGTCTCCTCAACAAGCTGCGCGCCTACGAGCTGCAGGAGAACGGTTACGACACCGTGGAGGCGAATCTCGAGCTCGGGTTCCAGCCGGACATGCGCGACTACGGGATCGGCAATCAGATCCTCGCCGAGCTCGGCCTGACCACGATCCGCATCCTCACGAACAACCCGAAGAAGATCACCGGCATCGAAGGGTTCGGGCTCGAAGTCGTGGAGCAAGTGCCGATCGAGACGACGCCCAACGCCCAGAACGCGCGCTACCTCGCCACGAAACGTGACAAGCTCGGCCACAAGCTTCATCACCAGGACCTGAAGTACGAGCCCCTGGAGGGCGAATGAGCGAGCGTTGGCCGGGTCAACCGACGAACCTGGGCGAACCAGTTGAGGACGAGGTGGTCGAAGAGGAGCTCGACGAGGAGCCCGTGGTCGAGGAAGTCGAAGAAGAGGTGGAGCCGCAGCTCCGCGCGCCGGGTGAGCAACAGCATGCGTACGGCGAGCTCGACATCCCCGACGACGTCAACCTGATCGAGGGCGAGCCCGATGGAACGCGACGCGGCGTCGCGATCGTCGCCGCGCGGTTCAACGGCGAGATCGTGAACCAACTGCTCGAGTCCGCGCTCGAGGAGCTCGACGAAGCCGGCGTCCGGCGGGACGCGATCACGATCATGCCCGTGCCCGGTGCGTTCGAGCTACCGCTGGCGGCGATGGCGCTCGCGAAGACCCGCCGCTTCGCGTGCGTGGTGGCGCTCGGCTGCGTCGTCCGCGGCGAGACGCCGCACTTCGAGTTCATCGCGTCGGAGGCGGCAAGCGGCCTCCAGCTGGCCGCGTTGGAGACGGGCGTCCCGGTCGCATTCGGCGTCCTGACGGTCGAAACGATCGAGCAGGCGGAGGCCCGGGTCTCGAAGGGCGCCGAAGCGGTTCGCACCGCGCTCGAGATGGCCGACGCGTTCGCGCAACTGCGCGCCTCGGCCTCCCGCTGACGGACCCCAGCTGTTTTGGGTCGTCGGCTACACTGCCCGGCCGATGTCCAAGGTCTGCGCAGTCTGTGGGAAGAAGCCCGGCTTCGGCAACAACCGGAGCCACTCGATGGTGGCTACCAAGCGCCGCTTCAACCCCAACCTCCAGCGCGTCCGCGTGCTCCTCAAGGGCAAGGCGACCCGGGCATACGTCTGCACCCGCTGCCTCAAGGGCGGCAAGGTGCAAAAGGCCATCTGAGCAGCAACTTCCAGCGGCTCGTCGTGGTCTAATCCCGCCGTGGAGGCAGCTCCTTCGCTGTCGTCCTCGCTGGGACGCATCTCGATCTCCCACGAGGCGGTAGCCCAGATCGTCGGCCACGTCGCGGCCGAGGCCTACGGCGTGGTGGGGATGGCGGCGCGCACTCCTCGCGAGAAGCTGCTGACGCGCGACCGGCTGCGCCAGGGGATCACGGTCGGCGGCAGCGCCGAGGAAGGCGTGACGATCGAGCTCCACGTGGTCGTCGAGTACGGCCTGAACCTCGCCGAAGTGGCGTCGACCTTGCGGAACCGTGTCCAGTACGAGGTAGAGCGCCTCACCGGCCTGCGCGTCGCCGAGGTCGAGGTGCGCATCCAGGACGTCAAGAAGTCGACCGCATGACGCGACCGCGAACTCGTGCGGGAGCTCGCGCACGGCGCGCTCGCCTCGCTCGAGCGCAACCGGCAGCGCATCGACGATCTCAACGTCTATCCCGTGCCCGACGGCGACACCGGGACGAACCTCACGATGACGGCACGCTCGGTCGTCGACGAGCTCGACCGCACGACGACCGAGGACCGCCCGGGGCTCGTCAAGGAGGTCACGCGTGCGGCCCTGATGGGCGCGCGCGGCAACTCCGGCGTCATCCTCTCGCAGATCATCCGCGGCGCGGCCGAGACGCTGCGCACCGACGGCGACGTCGACACACACACGGTCGCGTCCGCCTTTCGTTCCGCGAGCGACGCTGCGTACCGCGCGGTGCGCCAGCCGGTCGAGGGCACGATGCTCTCCGTCATCCGCGAGATGGCCGAGGAAGGGGAGAGCGCCGAGAACGAGGGCCTGACCAAGCCGGAGCTGCTCGCCAGGATCGTCAAGCGTGGGGAGGATGCGGTCGCGCGGACGCCGGAGCAGCTCGCGGTGCTGCGCGAGGCGGGAGTCGTCGACGCAGGCGGTGCGGGTCTCCTCGAGATCGTGCGCGGTCTGACTGCGACGGCGGCGGGCGAGCCCCTCCCGGAAGCGCCCATTGAGCGCGAGGAGCTCAACATCGACGCCATCCATCAGGAGCTTTCGCCGTACCGCTACTGCACGACGTTCATGATCGAGGGCGACGATCTCGACAGCGACGCAATCGAGAAGGAGCTCGAGCAGCTCGGGGATTCGCTGCTCGTCGTCGGCGATCCCGAAGCGCTGAAGGTTCACGTCCATACCGACGAGCCGGGCCGCGCGCTCGCCGTCGGAACCCGTGCCGGCGTGATCGAAGGCGTCGAGATCGCGAACATGCACGAGCAGACACTGCAGCGCGAGCAACGTTTGCTCGAAGCCGTCCCCGATGCGCCGCCGTCCACGTCCGGCGTCGTAGCCGTAGTCGCAGGCGACGGCAATCGACGTCTCTTCGAGAGTCTCGGCACGATGAAGATCGTCGAGGGCGGCCAGACGATGAACCCGTCGACCGCGGAGCTCGTGAAGGCGATCGAGTCGACGCCGGCCGCTGAAGTCGTGCTGCTGCCGAACAACTCGAACGTCATCCTTTCCGCCGAACAGGCCGCCGGTCTGGCCGACAAGCCGGTAGCGGTCGTCCCGACGGACTCGCTACCGGCGGGCTTGGCCGCGATGCTCGCGTTCGACCCGGACCGACCCGCCGCGGACAACGCGGCGGCGATGAACGAGGTCCTCGACGAGGTCAAGACCGGCGAGGTGACGATCGCCTCACGCGACGTGGACATGAACGGCGTCTCCGTCCAGAAGGGCGCGTGGCTCGGCCTTGCCGACGGGAAGGCCGTCGCGGGCGGCCCCGACTTCGACGACGTTGCCGCAGCGGTCGCCGAGCGCCTCCTCGAAGGGCCGCACACCGTGATGACGCTCCTCACCGGCGCGGACGAGCCCGACCTCGACGACCTGCTCGACCGGATCCAGGCGCGCCATCCCGATCTGGAGCTCGACGTGCAGGCCGGCGGCCAGCCCCACTATCCGCTGCTTCTGTCCGCTGAATAACCTTGGCCTGATGGCCGAGCCGATCCGCCTCGTCCTCGTCGAAGACAACCAGGTGTTCCGCGAGGCGCTCGAGTTGCTGCTCGGGCTTCAGTCCGACATCGTGGTCGTGGCCACGGTCGGCGACGGATCTTCGGCCGCCGAGGTCGTGCGCGCGCACAATCCCGATGTCGTGCTGATGGACTACCGGCTGCCCGGGCTCGATGGAGTGCAGGCCACCCGGGCCGTGCGCGAAGCGTGCCCCGACGTGGCCGTCGTCTGCCTGACGGCTTCGGCGAACGTCCGCGAGATCGACGCCCTCTACGAAGCGGGCGCCGTTGCGTGTCTGTCGAAGGATCAGGAGCTCGACGAGATCGTTCAGGCGATCAGGGACGCCGCCTGATGAACCTGACCGCCGCGAACACCGCGATCGTCCTCGATTCGACGGCCGACTTTCCCGAAGCTCCTGACCGCTTCCAGAACTGGCGTGTCGTTCCGCTGTACGTCCTCTTCGGCGACGCCAGCTATCGCGACTATGTCGAGCTCACGCCGGAGGAGTTCTACGCGCGCCTGCGCACCGCGGCCGAGCTCCCGACGACGTCGCAACCTACGCCCGGTGACTTCCTCACGACCTACGAGGAGTTGAGCGGGTACGAGCGCATCTACTCGATCCACCTCTCGTCTGCGCTCTCCGGGACGTACCAGAGCGCAACGACCGCGGCGGCGGAGCTCGGCGACAAGGTGCGCGTCATCGACTCCGAGACCGCGTCCGCGGCGATCGCAATGCTCGGCCTCGCGATCCAGCGCAGGCTCGACAGGGGGACAACAGAGGACGAGGTCGACACGCTGATCGGGCGCTTCAAGACCGAGGCGAGCCTGATCTTCACCGTGGACACGCTCGAGTTCCTGCGGCGCGGAGGACGCATCGGCCGCGCGAGCGCGTGGGCCGGGAACCTCTTGCACGTCAAGCCCATCCTCACGATCAAGCGCGAGGTCGTTCCGCTCAAGCGCGTGCGCGGCAACCAGAAGGCGATGCAGGAATTCGTGTCGGAGTTCACCTCGACGACCCAGGACACGCCGACGCTGAAGGTCGGGATCGCACATGCCGACGCACCCGAGCGCGCCGAGCAACTGAAGAAGATGGTGTACGCGGAGCGTCCCCACGCGGAGGTCGAGATCGTGACGACGCTCGGCGCAGTCGTCGGAACGCACGCCGGGCCGGGCACCGTCGGGTTCTTCTGGTTCGATGACAGGGAGTGACGACGGTAGGAGTACTGCTGCCGGTGGGTTTCGGCGGCGCGGATGTGGCCGAATGGCCGCGCCTGCGCACTTTTCCGCGCGCTGAGGAGCTCGAGCGCTCGGTCGACGTTCTTCCGGGCGTCGGGCCGGTGGTGAAGAAGAAGCTGGAGCGCCTCGGGCTGGAGACGCTCGGCGATCTCGTTGCGCACCGGCCGTTTCGCTACGAGGAGCCGGTGCCCGAGGTGCGCATGGCGGACCTGCAGGCAGACAGGGACGTCGCGATCGCCGGTGAAGTCCTGTCGACCTCGACTCGACGGCGAGGAAGGTTGCAGATGCTGACGGCCCGCATCAGCGACGGCAGTGCGACCGTCTCGGCGACCTGGTTCAACCAACCCTGGCTCGAGCGCCAACTCCAGCCGGGCACGGCGGTGCGCTTACGCGGTCGCCAGGGGCGCTACGGATTCGACGTGCGCAGCTTCGACATCGGAGAGGGCGAAGCGACCGCCGACTTCGCTCCGGTGTATCCGGCGAGCGAGGACATCACCGCGAAGAAGCTCCGCGAGCTCGTCGGTGCCGCGTTGCCCCTCGCACTTGCGGACCCGCTCCCCGCGGACCTCAAGCAACGTGAGGGGCTGCCCGAGCGGGTGGATGCGCTCTGGGCGCTGCATCGCCCCCGCTCGCTCCCCGAGGCGGAGGCAGGACGGCGCCGGCTCGCCTTCGACGAGCTGCTGCTGCTGCAGATCTGGCTCGCACGGCGGCGTCGCGAGCGTGAGTCGGAGGTCGCACCGGCGCTCGGCCCACCGGGCGAGCTCGTTGCGCGCTATCGCGACGTGCTGCCGTTCACGCTGACCGAGCACCAGGAGCGCGCGATCGCCGACCTCGATGCCGACCTCGAACGCAGCGTGCCGATGCAGCGGCTGCTTCAGGGCGAGGTCGGATCGGGGAAGACCGTTGTTGCGCTCTACGCGCTGCTGCGCGCGGTCGAGGCCGGCAAGCAAGGAGCGCTGATGGCACCGACGGAGACGCTCGCGGAGCAGCACTTCCTGACGCTCGAGGAGCCCTGCAGTCTCCTCGGCGTCACCTGCGCGTTGTTGACGAGCTCCACAGCGAAGCGCGAGCGCGACCTCGCTCCGAACGCAGACATCGTCGTCGGCACGCACGCGCTTATCCAGGAGGGCGTCGAGTTCCGTGACCTCGCGGTCGCGGTCGTCGACGAGCAGCATCGTTTCGGCGTCGAGCAGCGCAAGGCGCTGACCGAGGGCAGGTCGCCACATGTACTGCACATGACCGCGACGCCGATCCCGCGCACGCTGGCCCTGACGGTCTACGGCGACCTCGCGGTGTCGGAGATCTCACGTCCACCTGCCGACCGCAAGCCGATCAAGACAGCCTGGGTCGCGGAGGATCGGAGTGCGGCCGCGTACTCGCGGTTGCGGAAGCACCTCGATGCGGGACGTCAGGCGTACGTCGTCTGCCCGCTGATCGAGGAGTCGGAGACGACACAGGCCAGGGCTGCGGAAGCTGAGGCCGACCGCCTCCAGAAGGCCGAGCTGCGCGGCTACCGAGTCGGACTGCTGCACGGGCGTCTACGTCCCGCCGAGCGGCGCGCGCTGATGGCGCGCTTCAAGGCCGGCGAGCTCGACGTGCTCGTCGCAACCACCGTCATCGAGGTCGGCGTCGACGTGCCGAACGCGACGATCATGATCGTCCAGGAAGCGGACCGGTTCGGGCTCGCGCAGCTACACCAGTTACGCGGCCGCGTCGGCCGTGGTGCCGAGCAGTCGTACTGCTTGTTGGTCTCGCGTGCGCGCGAGGACCTGACCGAACACGCCGTCGAGCGGCTCGAAGCGCTCGTGCGCACGAACGACGGCTTCGAGCTCGCGGAAGTCGATCTCGACATCCGCGGCAGCGGCCATCTCCTCGGAACACGTCAGTCGGGTCTGACCGACCTGCGCTTCGCGCACCTGCGGAAGGACCGACCCCTGTTGGAACGCGCACGCGCGGTCGCCGACGAGCTCGTCGATGCCGGAGGCCCGCTCTCGGACGAGGTGGAGCGAGCGTTCTCCGACCGGGACCTCTCGGCAGCCTGAGCCCGTATCCAGAAGATGAATCGCCGCGGGTTCCTCGTCGGCGCGGTGACGTTGCCCGTCGCCCTACGTTTCGTTCCCGGCGCGCTCGCCGGTGGACCGCCGGTCGCGCTCGTCACCCGCGGAGACACAGGCACGCGTCGCGGTTTGTCGAGCTCAAGGAGCGCTAGCTGCTTCCCGCGCTGAAGCACGGGGCGTTCTTCGTCGACGACCTCGAGTGGAGCGAGGATCCGAAACTCCATGAGTCTCGCTCGACCGTAACACCGGGAGTTCGCCACACCAACAGGCGCGTAGGCTTCACGGCGTGAAGACGGTCGCTGCGCTCGCGCTTCTCGGGGCGTTCTTGGCACCGGCGAAGAACGGCGCGCGGCCGAAGTGGACACTCGCCCAGGCTAAGGCGGTGCTGACGCAGTCGGCCTTCTCCGTCACAGACGAGACTCAGCCCGACAGGCCCGAGTACCGGCTCGCCTTCAATGCGCATGCGTCTCGTTCCTTGCGGGTCGTCGGCCGGCTTCTGGTCTTCACCGGCAGCGCGCACGACGCGTTCACGGATCGCGACGTGCGCGTGCGCTTCAACTTCGTCCGCCCGGGCCGCATCACCGGCTTCCAGGGACCGGCGGCCGACACGTCGCAGCCTTCGTTCCCGATCCGCGCCGCCTTCTACTACGCCTGGTATCCGGAGGCGTGGTTCCGTTATCCGATCCTCCCCTACAGCCGCTTCCGCCCGACGCTCGACCTCTACAGCGCAGATGACGCGCGGATCGTGCGCGCGCACACCGACGCGATGCTCTACGCCCACCTCGACGCCGGCATCTACTCGTGGTGGGGACGCGGCGGCTACCCGCCGACGGACGATCGCTTCGGCCGTTACCTCGCCGCCGCGCGGACGACGCCGTTTCGCTGGGCGATCTACTACGAGCGCGAGGGCTACGCGAACCCGAGCGTGGAGACGATCCGCTCGGATCTCGAGTACATCCGCGACACCTACGCGAACAAGCCCGCCTACCTGAAGGCCGACGGTCGCTTCGTCGTCTACGTCTACGGCGGTTCCGAGGACAGCTGCGACACCGTGGCGCGGTGGCGCAGCGCGAACACGGTCGGCGCGTACATCGTCTTGAAGGCCTTCGCCGGTTTCCGCTCCTGTCCCGTACAGCCCGACGCGTGGCACCAGTACTCGGCGGACTTGCCCGAGTACGACCTCGCTCCGGACGCGTTCATGATCGCGCCGGGGTTCGACGAGTGGAGCGAGAGTGCACCACGGCTGACGCGCGACCTCGCCCGCTGGCGTACCGACGTCGCTGCGATGGTCGCATCGAACGCACGCTGGCAGTTGGTCCTCACGTTCAACGAATGGCCGGAGGGCACCTCCGTCGAAAGCGCGCCCGAGTGGGCGAGCCCTTCGGGCTACGGCACCTACCTGGACGTGCTCCGCGAAGTACTGCCGTGACCGGCGTGGGACAATAGGGCTGTGCGCACGGCCCTGACCGAACTCCTCGGCATCGAAGCGCCGATCGTGCTCGCCCCGATGGGCGGGGCCGTGACGCCCGAGCTTGCTGCAGCCGTCTCCAACGCCGGCGGCCTCGGCGTCATCGCATTGAGCCACAGCACGCCTGACGAGATCAGGAGCACTGCCGGCCAGATCACCGCACTGACCGACCGCCCGTTCGGGATCAACCTGGTTCTGGAATGGGACCAGCGCGACCGGCTGGCCGCTGCGCTGGACGCCGGCACGCCCGCCATCTCACTCTTCTGGGGCGACGTGTCGGAGCTCGTGCCGCAAGCGCATGACGGTGGCGCCGTCGTCTTCGTCAGCGCCGGCAGCGTCGATGAAGCCGTTCGCGCGGCCGACGCAGGAGCCGACGTCGTCGTCGCCCAGGGGTGGGAGGCAGGGGGGCATGTGCGCGGCACGATCACGACCCTTGCGCTCGTTCCGCGCGTGGTCGACGCCGTCGACCCCGTTCCGGTCGTCGCCGCGGGCGGGATAGCCGATGGTCGTGGCCTTGCCGCGGTGCTCGCGCTCGGTGCAGCGGGCGCCTGGGTCGGAACGCGCTTTCTCGCCTCGCACGAGTCTTCGATACACGACGAGTACCGGCAGCGAGTTCTCGAAGCCACTGAAGGGGACACCTACTACGCCACCTCCCTCTTCGACGGAGGCTGGCCGGATGCGCCGCACCGGGTGCTGCGAAACAGCACCGTCGAGGCCTGGGAGGAAGCAGGGCGACCTCCGACCGGCGCGCGGCCGGGCGAAGAAGACGAGGTCGCCGCTCGTGCCGACGGATCTCCCGTCAAGCGCTATGCGTCGGCCACTCCGCACGCGACGATGACCGGCGACATCGAAGCGCTTCCGAATTGGGCGGGGCAGGGTGTCGGCCTCGTCACACGCGTCCAGCCCGCTGCCGAGATCGTGGCCGAGCTCGTCGCCGAGGCCGAACGGATTCTTGCCAAGCCGGTGTGAGGATCATCGCCGGCTCGCGCAAAGGTCACACCATCCAGGCACCCAAGGGGCTCGACACTCGCCCTACCTCGGACCGCGTGCGTGAGAACGTGTTCAACATCGTCGCGCCGTGGGTCGAGGGCGCAAGGGTGCTCGACCTCTACGCGGGGTCGGGGGCGATGGGGCTCGAGGCGTTGTCGCGTGGCGCCGAGGCCGCCGTGTTCGTCGAGTCCGACGCCGAGGCCGTGCGTGCGATCGAGCGCAACCTCGACAAGCTCGGCCTCACCGGCGCCCGGGTCGTGCGCCTCGACGCCGTCACCGGCCTGGCCCAGGAGACGGGGGCGCGCAGAAAGTACGATCTCGTGCTCGCGGATCCCCCGTACACGATGACCGACTACGACTCCCTCTCTCGTTACCTTCCCGGCGTGCTCGCCGAGGACGGGCTGCTCGTCTTCGAAACGGCGGCGAAGACCGAGCCGGACATTCCGGGACTCGAAGTCCGGACGTCGCGCAAGTACGGCTCCACGCGGGTGACGGTGTTCGAGCACCCGTGATCACCGCGATCGCACCCGGTTCCTACGACCCCGTCACGAACGGGCACATCGACGTGATCGGTCGCGCCGCCGGCATCTTCGACCGGGTGGTCGTCGGGGTCGTGGGGAACCCGACGCACAAGACACCGATGTTCACGCTCGACGAGCGCGTCGCGTTCCTGCACGACGCACTCGGCGACCTGCCGAACGTCGAGGTCGCGGTCTTCTCGGAGCTCGTAGTCGATTTCGCCCACAAGTGGAACGCCAAGGTGATCGTGAAGGGCCTCCGGGTCATCTCGGACTTCGAGTGGGAGTTCCAGATGAACCAGCTCAACCGCACTCTGGCGCCCGACGTCGAGACGGTCTACGTGATGGCCAGCCCGGCCGTGAGTTTCGTCTCGTCGAGCGGGGTAAAGGAGATCGCGGCCTTCGGCGGGAAAGTGGACGAGCTCGTGCCCGAAGCCGTTGCCCGCCGTTTCCAGGAGCTTTTCCCGGATGGTCGCCCCGGTACCCCGGAGAATCCGCAAGAATAATCGGAGAAAATGCTCCGCATTTTCTCCGAGGAGGGGTTAGTGACTTCGCTTCGCTCGTCAGAATTGAAAACGCCAACCGGTCGGCCAACCGAGGCCCCGGGGATAGACTCGGGAGGCTGAATGGACGTTTTGGTACTCATCGACAAGCTCGACGACCTCGTTCACAACGCGAAGGCCGTCCCCCTCACCGACCAGGTCCGGATCGACCGCGAGGAGATCTACGACATCCTCGATCAGATGCGGGCGACGATCCCCGAGGAGATCAAGCAGGCCCGCTGGATCGTGAAGGAGCGCCAGGAGATGCTGGCGGAGGCCAAGCGTGAGACCGACCGGCTTCTGGGCGAGGCTCGCGAGCAGGCGGTGCGGGAGGCGTCGCAGACGGAGATCGTGAAGATCGCCGAGCGCCAGGCGCAGGACATCGTCGACGAGGCTCGCCGACAGGCACGGGAGACCAGGCTCGAGATGGAGGACTGGGCCGACTCGATCCTGTCGACGCTCGAGGTCAACCTCGAGAAGTTCTTGAGCGCGGTCAAGCGCGGGCGCGAACGACTGCACGAGCGTTCGCAGGAGAGCGTCGTCGCCGGCGTCGCAGCCAGCGCCCCGGACGACTCTCAGCCGTTCAACTAGGTACTAGCTCAGTCTCGAGCTCGAGTGCCGCGCAGACCGCCTGCGCGGTTTCCACGAACGAGCGCGCTGCGGGAGTGCGGTAGCGGTCCCTGTGCCAGGCGAAGGAGATGAGCCGCGGCTGCACCTTCGGCAGCTCGATCAGCTCCGTGGTCTCGTCCTCCGGATCCATCGTCAGGCGCGGCACGAGCGCACTGCCGACCCCGGATGCGACGAGCGCCTGCACCGTCTGGTTGTGATCGGAGCGGAAGACGAAGCGCAGTGGGCGACGGGCGTCGCTCTCCAGTTGCGCGAGCGACCGGCAGTGCTTGTGTCCGATCAGATCGAGCTCGGCGAGCTCCCTCCACGTGGGGGCGACGTCGCGCTGTGCGAGCGGGGAGTCCGCCTGCACGACGAGCACGTACGGATCGCGGAGCAGCTCGACGGACTCGAACGGCCCGTCGACGAGCGGCAGGTCGGCGAAGGTGAGGTCGAGCTGGCCCCGCTCGACGAGGCTGAGGAGCTCGAGGTCGTCGGCGGACTCGGTCAGCGTGACGTTCACCGCCGGCCAGGCTGCGAAGAACCGGCGCATCACCTCGGGAAGGATTCGCTGCCCGACGCTCTGAAAGACCCCGACGCGAAGCGTTCCCGCCTGACCCTCGGCGAGGGCGGTGAGATCGGCCTGGGCGGCGGCCACGCGCGCGGCGATCGCGCCGGCGTGGGTGAGAAGCAGACGGCCGGCCTCCGTGAGGGACACCGGCTTCGGGCCGCCCGGCCGCTCGAGCAACCGGTGGCCGACGAGTCGCTCGAGGGTGGCGATCTGCTGGCTGACTGCCGACTGGGTATAGCCGAGCGAGGTTGCCGCCTTGCCGAAGGAACCCTCCCGCGCGACCGCTTCCAGAGCCAGGAAGTGCCGCAGTTCAACGCCTAGCCAGCTATCAGCTCCCATAATCGAACTCCATCATAACTGGATTTGTCCTAATGGCACTCTGACGCCGATCATGGAGGTATGACAGGCATCCTCTTTCTGGTGTTCCTGGTCGCGATCGGCCCAATGGCCGTGTTGTTCGGCGCGGATTCGAAGAATCCCGAAGACCGCCGCTCAATCTAGAGCCTCGTGACCGCAGCTTTCGCACGCCGCTCCCCAGCCGCGGTGGCCTTTGCGTTGGCCACGATCTACCTCGTCTGGGGTTCCACGTATCTCGCGATCCGGGTCACCGACCGGACGATGCCGCCACTCCTGATGTCTTCCGTACGGTTTCTGATCGCAGGGGTCGCGCTCTATGCCTTTGCTTCGCGTGGCCGGGCGCGTCCCACCTTCCGTGAGTGGCGTGCCGCCGCCATCGTCGGCGCGGCGTTGCTGTTGATCGGAAACGGTGGGGTCGCGTGGGCGGAGACACGGCTCGAGTCCGGTCTCGCCGCCCTGATCGTGGCGATCATCCCGCTCTGGGTCGCGCTGATGGATCGCGCGTTCTTCGGACGGCGGCTATCGGCGACCGCGATCGCGGGACTGGTCGTCGGCTTCGCCGGCGTCGCGCTCCTCGTCCGTCCCGGAGGCGGCGGTGATGTCCTGGCGATGCTCGCTCTCGTCGGCACCACCGCGGCCTGGGCGGGCGGCTCGTTGTACGCGCGCGGGGCGGCCCTGCCGGAGAGCCCGCTGTTGTCGGCCTCGATGCAGATGCTCGCGGCGAGCCTCTTCCTCGGCATCGCCGGGCTCGCGACCGGAGAGACGAGTGGCATCCACGCCGACTCGTTCTCGACCAAGCCGGTGATCGCGTTCGTCTACCTCGTCCTGGTCGGATCGCTGATCGCCTTCTCCGCCTACGCCTGGTTGCTGAAGAACGTGCGAATCTCGATCGTCTCCACCTACGCGTTCGTCAATCCGGTCGTCGCCGTCGCACTCGGAACGGCGTTCCTGAACGAGGAGATCGGCTGGTCGACGTTGGTGGCGGGCGCAGCGATCGTCGTCGCGGTCGTGCTGATCGTGACCGCGCGCACGCCGAAGACGAAGGTGGCCGCCGAAGTCCCTGCGCCGCTCAAAGCAGCCGCCTGAGCCGAGGTACCCTGGGCTCCATGAGGAGCATCAACCTCAGACAGATCAAGCTCCGCCCGGGCGAGGAGTATCGCGACGAGATCGAGCTCGAGCTGGAGCCGTTCGAGCTCGGCGGCGAGCGCTATCTCCCCGTGCCCGAAAAGGTGCCTGCAGAGCTCGCGATCACGAAGGCGACCACAGGCACTGTCCTCGAGCTCGGGTTCACCGCCCGCCTGCACGGGCCGTGTTACCGATGCCTGGGGGATGCGGTGCTGGAGGTCCCGATCGCGGCGCGCGAGTACCAGGCGAACAATCCCGAGGGCGAAGAGGAGCTGCGGACGCCCTACGTCTCCGACGACAACCTCGACCTGACGGCGTGGTCGCGCGACGCCGTCGCGCTCGCGCTGCCGGAGAAGATCCTCTGCCGTGCCGACTGCGCGGGCCTGTGCCCGATGTGCGGGAAGAACCTCAACGAGGAGCCGCACGAGCACGAGGAGGAGCATTCGGACTCGCGCTGGTCGGCGCTCGAGTCACTGCGCGAGAAGCTCTAACCCTTCCTCAGCGGCCGATCGACGACATGTCGGCGTAACGGTCGCCTGCCGCGGCGCCCGGCGGGAAGGCCTCGTCGAGCTCTCGAAGGACGTCTTCACTCAGCTCGACCTCGGAAGCGGCGGCGTTCTGCTCGAGGTAGGTCCGGCGCTTCGTGCCGGGAATGGGTACGACATCGTCGCCGCGCGAGAGCACCCACGCGAGCGCCAGCTGAGCCGGCGTGCAGCCTCTCTCGGCGGCGAGCTCGCGGACGCGCTCCGCCAGCAGGCGATTCTGGTCGAAGTTCGCGTCCTGCATTCGTGGATGGTTGCGACGGAAGTCGTCGTCTGCGAGCTCCGTCGGCGAGGAAAATCGACCTGCGAGGAAGCCGCGTCCGAGCGGGCTGTACGCAACGAAACCGATTCCGAGCTCGCGCACCGTCGGCAGCACCGCGTCTTCGGGATCTCGCGACCACAGCGACCATTCCGACTGCAGGGCGGTGATCGGGTGCACCTTGTGCGCGCGGCGGATCGTCTCCGGCCCTGCCTCTGACAGACCGATGTGCTTGACCTTCCCGGCGCGCACGAGCTCCGCCATCGCACCGACTGTCTCTTCGATCGGCGTATTCGCATCGACGCGGTGCTGGTAGTAAAGGTCGACGTGGTCGACGTTCAGCCGTCGTAGCGACGCGTCGATCGCCTCGTGGACGTACTCGGGCGTGCCGTCGATCGTCCGCGAGCCATCGTCGAACCAGCGGTTGCCGAACTTCGTCGCGAGGACGAACTCGTCGCGCCGGCCGGCGATCGCGCGACCGACGAGCTCCTCGTTGTCCCCCTGCCCGTAGACGTCGGCTGTGTCGAGGAAGGTGATGCCGAGCTCGAGCGCGCGATGGATCGTCGCGATCGACTCCTCCGAGTCGGTGGGCCCGTACCAGGCCGACATACCCATGCAGCCCAGACCTTGCTGCGAGACCTGGAGACCTTGCGAGCCGAGGGTTCTCTGTTCCATAGATCCTCCCGCGTCGTGTTCCCGACCTGTCGCGAGCGTATCGGCACCGTCTCGCACTAAGTCGGGCTCCTCGCCCAGGAAGGAACGGCGACCGCTAGACTGCCCGATTCTCATGGCCGTCCCCAAGAAAAAAACCTCCAAGGCTCGCCGTGACAAGCGCCGTGCGCAGCACAAGATCGAGGCGCCGCGGCTGAACGTCTGTCCGCAGTGCGGCCGGCCAAAGCGCCCGCACCGGGTCTGCCCGACGTGCCACACCTATCGTGGCCGCGACGTCGAGCCGCTCAGCACCTCCGCGCCTTAGGTCCATGATCCGCGTGGCGGTCGACGCCATGGGAGGCGACCGCGGGCCCGAAGAGATCGTCGCGGGAGCTGTCGAAGCGGCCTCCGCCACCGTGCAGCCCGTCATCGTCGGCCCGAGAGGCCTCGACACCGGCGGGCTCGAGCTGATCGAGGCGCCGGACGTGATCGCGATGGACGACAAGCCGACCGAGGCCGTACGCGCGAAGCCGAACAGCTCGCTCGTCGTCGCGTGCCGCGCGGTCGGCGAGAGAAAGGCCGACGCCGTCGTCTCGGCAGGCAACACCGGCGCGATGCTCGCTGCCTGTCTCTTGGAGCTTCGCCGGATCCCGGGAGTCCGCCGACCGGCGATCGCGGTGACGATCCCCGCGCGCCGCGGTCCCTCCGTCCTGCTCGACTCGGGCGCGAACGCCGACGCACGACCCGAGGACCTCGTCCAGTTCGCGCACATGGGCGCGGTCTTCGCGGAGGAGATCCTCGGTATTGCCAATCCGGAGATTCGGCTGGTCTCGATCGGCGAGGAGCCGGAGAAGGGAAACCAGTTGACGCTCGAGGCACACGCGCTCCTTGCCGCCTCCACAGACCTCAACTTCGCCGGGAACGCCGAGGGCCGAGACCTGCTTGCCGGGGCGGCCGACGTCGTCGTCACCGACGGCTTCACGGGCAACGTCGCCCTCAAGGTCACCGAGGGAACGATCCTGGGCCTGCTCGAGGGGCTCCGCGCCGAGATCACGGCGACCACGCTGGGGAAGCTCGGCGGCCTGCTGATCAGGCCTGCTGCGCGCCGGCTGCGCGAGCGGCTCGACCCGGACACCTACGGCGGTGCCTACCTGCTCGGCCTCCGGGGACTGGCCGTGATTGCGCACGGGAACTCGTCCCGGCGCGCCGTCACGAACGCGATCCGCCTCGCGGCCCGTGGCGTCGAGAAGGACGTCGTCGGCAGGCTGACTCAGAATCTGGGCGAGAGCGTGTTAGCATCTCGCCCCTCAACGACCCCCACCCCCAACGTGAGGTGACATGGCAGCGTCGCGCGATGAAGTGTACGAGCGAGTCAAGGAAGTTCTCACCGAACAGCTTGGCGTCGAGGAAGGCGACATCACCGAAGAGGCCTCCTTTCAGGAGGATCTCGACGCGGATTCCCTCGACCTGGTGGAGCTGATCATGGAGCTCGAAGACCAGTTCGGAATCAAGATCTCCGACGAGGACGCCCAGAAGATCCAGACCGTCGGGCAGGCCGTCGACTACGTCTCCTCGCACCAGTAGCGCGGCGACGGGGGACGTCGCCCCGCTCCGAAAGCTGATCGCTGGACTGCCGGCGGCTCGGGCCGAGCACGTCTACACGCACGCCTCGTGGGCGAGCGACCGCGCGGACTCCTACGAGCGGCTCGAGTTCCTCGGCGACAGCGTGCTGGAGCTCGCGATGGCGCGCGAGCTCTACGAGCGCTATCCGGACTTCTCGGAGGGCAGGCTCGCCAAGATCCGCTCTCACGTGGTGTCCCGCGCGAGCTGCGCAGTCGTCTCACGCCAGCTCGAGCTCGGGAAGGAGCTGGCCGAACGAGGGGCCGACGTTCCAGCGGACGAGCTCGGGCGTCTCTCGCGAAACCGCAACGTGCTTGCGGCACTCCTCGAAGCCGCCCTCGCCGCGCTCTTTCTCGAGCACGGTTTCGAGAAGATCGAGCAGCCGATCGTGCAGGCGTTCGCGGGACGGATCGACTATGCGCTGAACAGCCATGTCGACTACAAGACCGAGCTCCAGGAAGCGCTCGCGAGGCGTGGCCAGTCGGTGAGTTATTCCGTGCTCGAGGTCGAGGGTCCGCCGCACGATCGCCGCTTCACGACCTCCGCCGTCATCGAAGGGGACCAGTTCGGTGTCGGTAGCGGCGAATCGAAGAAGGCCGCCGAGCAGGAGGCAGCCAAAGAGGCTTTGGCAAAGCTCGGCGTCGAAGTCTCAGCGGCGTAAACTCCGCTCTGACCGAAGGGAGGATCATGGCTAAAGCAGTTGACTGCCCCTGCGGCGTGACCCTGACCGGGGAAACCGATGACGAGCTCGTCACGAACGTCGAGGCACACGTTCAAAGCGACCACCCCGACATGGTCGGGACGATGACGCGAGACAAGATCCTCGAGATGGCACACGCCGCCTGACCAGAAGGACCCTGCCCGGCGGCGTCCGTGCCGCCGGGTAGTTTTCTCTCTGCGTGAACCTACGCGCCATCAAGCTGCGCGGCTTCAAGTCGTTCCCTGAACCGGTCGAGATTCGTCTCGAGCCGGGCGTTGCCGTGGTTGTCGGGCCGAACGGCTCGGGCAAGTCCAACGTCTCCGACGCGATCGTCTGGGCGGCCGGATCGATGGCGCCCTCGGAGCTGCGCGCCGAGAAGCCGGACGACGTTCTCTTCGCGGGCGGCAGCAGCCGTTCCGCCGAGGACTTTTGCGAGGTCGAGCTGCTCTTCGACAATCCGGACGGCGAAGGGCCTCTGCCGTACTCCGAGCTCTCCGTTGCTCGACGGCTGCATCGCGGGGGTGAGGGCCAGTACCTGCTGAACCGCACGGCCGTGCGTCGCATCGACCTCGTCGAGCTGCTCGCCGATCTCGGGCTCGGCGGCGGGATGCACTCGATCATCGGGCAGGGACGGGTCGAGGAGATCCTCGGGTCGAAGCCTGAGGAACGGCGCACGCTGCTCGAGGAAGCGGCAGGGCTCGGACGCTTCAAGCGCCGCAAGCATCGCGCCGAGCTCAAGCTCGCGCGCGTCGGGATCCAGGTCGAGCGCGCGCGTGACGTCGAAGCCGAGGTGAAGAAGCGGCTGCGGCCGCTCGCGCTGCAGGCGACCGCCGCCGAGCGCGCCGAGAAGCTGCGCGGGGAGCTTGCGTCGATGCGAGCTCGGGTCGCAGAGCTCGATCTGTCCGAGCTGGGCGAGCGGCTCGAGGACGGGGAGGGCAGACGAACCGCGGCCGTCCTTGCCCGCAGACACGCCGACGAGCGCCTCGAAGCCCTGCTCGAAGAACGGCGTCGCGCGGAGGAAGAGCTTGCAGATGCGGCAGGCCGTCGCGAGGAAGCGACCGCAACCCTGTACCGCCTGCGCAGCGCACGTGAGCGGTTGGAGCTTCGCCGCGAGAGCGCCGAATCGTTGCTCGAAAGGTTGCGCGCGGAGCTGTCGCGTCCACGGCGCGTTCTCGACGCCCGCGTTCGAGCCGAGCGCGAAGCGCTCACCGAGCAGGCGCGGCTTGCACGCGAACGTCTCCAGACACTCGAGCGTGCCCTCGCCGAACGGGAAGGACTCCCTCCGGCGGCGCGTGCGCTCGCGGAGGAGGGAGAGAGGCTTGCGCTTTCCTTGCTCGACGTCGAGCCGGGACGCGAGCGGGCGGTCGCCGCAGCGCTCGGCCACCGCGCTCCTGCGCTCATGGCCGCCGACGCGCGCGCCGCGCTGGCTCTGGCGGAGCGTGCGCGGGCCGCGGGGCTCGGCAGCGTCGTCGTCCTCACACGTGACCCGCGAGAGCTCGTCCGTGAGCTGCCGGTCGTCTCGAAGGAAGAGCTGCTCCACTCCCAGGTTCCGGCCGTCACTCCCGAAGGCTTCGGCTACGACCCGCAGCGCGGAGAGATCTGGTTCGCGGGTGAGACCGCCGAAGCCGTCTGGCTCGAGCTCGAAGCACGTCGCCGCGCGCTCGCCGCTGAGGTGGACGAGCTCGAGGCGCGGGTCGACGCACCGATTCCCGAGGACGCGTATTCCGCGACCCGCGATCCACTCACCGTTGCGCTCGCGCGACTCGCGGCGCAGCTCGTCGAGACGCTCGAGGGAGTCGGGGACGACCGTTTCGAAGCGCCCCTGCGCGCGCGCGCCGACGCGGGCTCCTCGAGAACCGGCGCCCTCGCAGAGGAACTGCGCCGGCTCGGCGCGGAAGAGGTCGATGCGCGCCGTGCCGCGGCCGAGGCAGGCGAGCGGCTCAGCGCCGTCGACGTCGAGCGCGCTCGAATCGAGGCCGAGGCCGACGAAGCGCGCCGCCGTCTCGATGCCACCGATGCGGAGCCCGCCGAAGGAGACGACCGCGTCGAGCTTGCCGATCGCATCGAGCGGCTCGAACGCCGCCGTGAGTCGCTGGGCCAGGTGAACCCGCTTGCGAAGCAGGAGTACGACGAGGAGAAGGAGCGCCTCGTCGAGCTCTCGACGCAGCGCGCCGATCTGGAAGAGAGCTTGAAGGAGCTCGAGAAGCTGCGCGACGACCTCGCGCGCACTGTCGAGCAGCGGTTTGCCGAGACGTTCGCGTCCGTGCAGGAGAACTTCACCGAAGTGGCAGCGACGCTCTTCCCCGGCGGCGAAGGTCGGCTTCGCCTCACCGAGCCCGAGGACGAAGACGAGCAACCCGGCATCGAGGTCGAGCTGCGGCCGGCCGGCAAGAAGGTGACGCGCCTGTCGCTGCTGTCCGGCGGCGAGAAGGCACTCGGCGCGATCTCGTTCCTGTTCGCCCTCTTCCTCGCGAGGCCGTGCCCGTTCTATCTGCTCGACGAGGTCGAGGCCGCGCTCGACGACACGAACATCGGCCGCTTCGTGGAGCTGCTCCGCCGCTACTCGGATCGCGCGCAATTCATCGTCATCACGCACCAGAAGAGGACGATGGAGGCCGCGGATATCCTCTACGGCGTGACGATGGGCGCCGACGGGGTCTCGCAGATCGTTTCCCGGCGCCTGCCACGCGAGCAGGCCGCCGCGCTTTCCGCGGCTTCCTGACGGGCCGCTGTCGGTGCGAGGCCGTAAGGGACAGTGTTGAGTAACACGGCCCTGGAGCGCATCGTGCCGACAGCGGCCCGAGCCGCTCGCGGAGCCGGGCTCCGCCCGGCGGGAGCGGGCGGCGGTCAGGGAGTCGCGGTTGCCTCGTAGCTGGGCCGAGTTACTTGGCGAGGACAATGCGCGGCCCGAGCCGGAGGCCGAGCGTGTCGGGCTGTTCTCTCGGCTACGCGACTCGCTCTCGAAGAGCCGCACCGCGCTCACCGCGGAGCTCGCGTCGGCAGCCTTCGATCCCGGTGACACCGCCGCTTGGGAGCGGCTCGAAGAAGCTCTGATTCGCGCCGACGTCGGCGTGCCCGCGACGGCCGAGCTCGTGCAGCGACTGGAAGCGCGTCCCGACCTGACCGACCTCAACGCAGCGCTGGCGGAGGAGATCTCGAAGCTGTTCGGGGAGCCTCCCGTCCTCGACGTCAACGCGAAGCCGAGTGTCCTGCTCGTCGTCGGTGTGAACGGCACCGGCAAGACCACGACGATCGGAAAGCTGGCGGAGCGGCTGCGGCAGCACGGCCACTCCGTCGTCCTCGGTGCCGCCGACACGTTTCGCGCGGCGGCAGAGGAGCAGCTCGAGATCTGGGCCGACCGCGCAGACGCCGAGTTCGTCGGCGCAGAGCGCGGAGCGGATCCGGCGTCGGTCGCCTACGACGCGATCGAGACCGCGACGCGCAGCGGTCGTGACGTCGTCATCGTCGACACGGCCGGCCGCCTGCACACACAGTCCAACCTGATGCAGGAGCTCGCCAAGGTGCGGCGCGTGATCGAGGGCAAGCTCGAAGGCGCGCCGCACGAGACGCTGCTCGTCGTCGACGCGACGACCGGCCAGAACGGCCTGCAGCAGGCGCGGCTGTTCGGCGAGGCCGTCGGCGTTACCGGCGTCGCGCTGACGAAGCTCGACGGCAGCGCCAAAGGAGGCATCGCCGTCGCGATTGCGCACGAGCTGGGGCTGCCGGTCAAGCTCATCGGCGTGGGGGAGAAGCTCGCCCGTTTGACTCGGACGATTCGCAAGGCGCTTGTCGGTGGCTCCTAGGTCGCCAGCTCAACGGACGCGCGAGCAAAGCCCGCGCGTCCTCTCAAGCGGCACCGCAAGCGGTGCCGCAGGACTCGGACGATTTCGCCAGGGCGCTTGTCTCTTCCTAGCTCCTTTCGATTGCGAACGCGATGTTCACCGTCGTCCGGTAGACGCTGATTCGGTCACCTTCGACCTCGGCGCTCATCGAGACGACCGACGCGCCCGAGATGCCGCGCAGTGTCTTCGCCGCTTCCTGGACCGCCGCATCTGCGGCCTTCGCAAAGCTCTCCGGGGAAGAGCCGATGATCGTCACGACCTTCGCTACGTTCGACATGCTTGCCTCTCTTTCTCGGCGCTAAGAAACTGGAGTGATGACGACGCGATACCCGCTGATCGGGTTCTCACCCCAGACGAAGACCTCCTGGACGCGGAAGACCTTATGACCGGATGCTTTGCCGCGCTCCCAGGCGTCGTCGAACGCAGCCTGGATGTCGCGGCCATCACCGGCAAAGCTTTCGAGGGCTAGCAGCTCCTCGGGCGGGTTCAGGTCGGAGTCGGATCCGTACTCCACGGCAGCCTCCTTCGTTGGATGACCTGCCGAGACTAACGCCGCTCAGCCGACGCGGTCGCCCTGGGCGGCCACTGCCCTGGCTTCGGCGACGATGTTTCCCTTGCGCTCGAATGCCTGCCGCGCCTGCTCGAGCAGCGGCGTCGCTGCCTCGGACTTCCCGGCGAGCTGAAGCACGTTGGCGAGACCGAGAAGCGTGTTCCCCTGCAAGTCGAGGAAATCGGTCGCCGCCGCCAGCTCGACGGCCTCGGCCGCCAGGAGCTCGGCCGCAGGCGAATCGCCGGACTGCGCGAGAGCAGCAGCGCGTGCATTTCGCCAGACCGCCTGCGTCACGACGTCCGCCGTCGCGCCCATCTCCTCGCTGATCTTCGAGAACTCGATCGCATCTGCATACTGGCCCTGCTCGACGAGCGCCTGCGCGAGGAACGCGGCGAGCGTCGACCGTGTTCCACGCTCGCCCATCTTCTCGAGCGCGTCGTATCCCCACCGCAGCTCGCGCACCGCTGCTGCGGAGTCGCCGGCGAGCAGCTCGATCGAGCCCGACGCGAGCGAGCGCGCAGCACGCATGTAGCGGAGCCCGAGCTCTTCGTAGACCACGCGCCCTTCTTCTGCGAGTTGACGCGCCTCGTCGAAGTCGCCCTGCATCGCGTGCAACCCGGCGAGCGTGCTCGCAATCGCCGCTCGCACCTCCGCATCGTCGCGCACGCTGTCTCGCAACTCCTCGCAACGCCGAATCGCTTCCGGCACCGGCGTCGGCCCGTACTCGAGCGCCTGTGCGAGCAGCGCGATGATCGTCGAGATCTCACGGGGGTCGGAGGCGCGCTTCGCGTGCTCGAGTGCCCGTTCGAGCGCCTCGGCGCGAGCGGCCCATCGCCCCGCGATCACGTCCGCCTCACTGCGGAGCCACCAGGCCTTGGCGAGCCCGAGCTCGTCGTGCAGCTCCTCGAGTAACGGGATCGCTGTCTCGGCGATCCGCACGATCTCCTCGGTCGAGCTCTCAGGATTCGTGAACGTCCGGAAGAACTCCCGCTCGATCAGCGTGCGGAGCTCGAGCTTCTTGTCGCCCGCGGCCGCCGCGCCCGCCAGGGCCTCGCCGAGCACCGTGTCTGCCCGCGTGAAGTCGCCTGTCTTCATCAATGCGCTCCCGAGCTGCGGCAGGGCCTGGAGACGAATTGCGTTCTCTTCGCGGAGCAACGTGATCGCGCGGGCGAGGAGGTTGACGGCGGCGGGCATGTCGTGCCGGGCAAAGGCACGCTCCCCTGCCTGGCCGAGCAACTCGCCTGAACGGTCGGCAAGCGAGCGGGCCCGCTCGTCGAGCGGACCGAGCTCTTCTCGATAGCGGAACGCCTGCTCGTAGTGATAGCCGACGATCTCGTCGATCTCGCCCGCGCGCCCGACAGTCGTGCGGATCGCCCAGTCGGCGAAACCTTCGTGGAGCTGTGCCCGCAGCTCCTTTGGGATGCCCGCATACGCGGCGTCTCGAATCAGCGCATGACGGAACCGGTACGCATCTTCACGGCCGGGATTCGCCGCGAGCAGATCCTTGCGCACCAGGCTCAGCAACCGGGCGTCGACCTGCTTGCGCTCGGCGTCCTCCGACAGCTGTAAGACCGCACCGCGCCCGAACTCCTTTCCCGCAACCGCGGCACGCTCGAGCACTGCGCGCTCGTCGACCGGCAGGCGGTCGAGACGCGCTGCGAGCAGCGCCTGAATCGACGGTGGGATCGTGTCCGCCGGCTCCCCTTCGGCAAGCATCGCCGCCATCTGCTCGACGTACAGAGGATTGCCTTCTGCGGCTGTCTTGATCTGCTGTCGCGCTTCGGTGTCGAGTGGCCATTCCTGAGTGATCTCGTCGAGGAGGGCATCCGCTTCCGCATCGGTGAGTGGCGCGAGAACGACTCCCGTCACGTTCGTCGCCGTGAGCCAGCCCTGGCGTTCCTCGAGCAGATCGGGGCGCGAGAGGCAGAGCAGGAAGATCGGCGCGTCGTGCGTCCAACCGGCGAGATACTCGAGCAGGTCGAGCAATGTCGGAGCCGCCCAGTGGATGTCTTCCACCATCACGATCAGCGGCTGGTCACGGGCAGCCTCTTCGAGCAGACGGCGCACGGCCCAGAAGAGCTCGCCGCTCGGAGCGGCGCTGTGTGTCGGCCCGACCGCACCGAGGACGCGCTCCGCGACGAGCGCTGCGTCGTCGGTGCCGGCGAGCAACGCGCGGATGCCTTCGTCGCCGCCGAGGGCGCCGACGATCTGAACCAGCGGCCAGAACGTGATCCCGTCGCCGTACGGAAGACAACGGCCGGTGACCATCTGCGCTTCGTCGCGGACGCTGCGACAGAGCTCTGCGGCGAGTCTCGACTTGCCGATGCCGGCCGGGCCGACGATCGTCACGAGCCGGCACGCTCGTTCGCTCACGGCGCTCGCGAAGGCCTCGCGGAGCTCGCGCAGCTCGTCGGCGCGACCGACGAGCGGCGCATCGAGCCGCCGCGCGTAGGCGGGCGCTCCTTCGATCACGCCGAGGACGTTCCAGGCGATGACGGGGCCGCTCTTGCCCTTCACCGTCAACTCGTCGCGAGGCTCGAGGACGGCGGCGTTCTCGACGAGCTTGCGCGTACCGTCCCCGACCAGGATCTCCCCGGTGCGCGCGGCTTCTTCGAGCCGCTTCGCGACGTTGACCGGGTCGCCCGTGACCAGCATCTGTCCGCCGGTCCCGTCTCCGGCGACGACCTCGCCGGTATTGACGCCGACGCGGATGCCGATGCGCACGCCCAGCTCCCGCTCGAGCCCGACGTTGAGCTCCGAGAGCGCGCCTCGCAGTTCGGTTGCGGCGCGGACCGCGCGCAACGCGTCGTCCTCGTGCAACTCGGGAATCCCGAAGACGGCCATCACGGCGTCGCCGATGAACTTCTCGACCGTGCCGCCGTGGCGCTCGAGCACCTCTGACATCCGCTCGAACCAGCGCGACATCACCTGCCGCAACGCCTCGGCGTCGAGGCGTTCTCCGAGCGGGGTCGAGTCGGCCACGTCCGCGAACAGGACGGTGACCGTGCGGCGGCTTACGGCCATGTCCTGAGTGTAGGACTCGGTTCTCGCAGCGCCTAGCCGCAAGCGCGCGACCTCACGGCCCAGGGCACAACGATGAATCCTTCGTCGACCTGGCCCGCAAAGAGCCGCAAGTACACTTCCCGGCCGTGTTCGACACCCTCTCAGACAGGCTCCAAGGCGCTCTAGGCGACCTTCGAGGCCGCGGCAAGCTCGACGAAGAGTCGATCTCCCGCGCCATGCGCGAGATCCGCCTTGCGCTGCTCGAGGCCGACGTCAACTTCGAGGTCGTCAAGCAGTTCGTCGCCCAGGTCCGCGAGCGCGCCCTCGGCCAGGAGATCCTGAAGAGCCTGCAGCCCGGCCAGCAGGTCGTGAAGGTCGTCCACGACGAGCTGACGGCCCTGATGGGCACGGGCAGCTCGCAGCTTGCGTTCACGGGCCGGCCCCCGACCGTGATCCTGCTCGCCGGCCTCCAGGGCTCGGGCAAGACGACGGCCGCCGCGAAGCTTGCCCTGCTCCTGCGGAAGGAGGGTCGCAGCCCCGGTCTCGTCGCCGCCGACCTGCAGCGTCCCGCCGCGATCGACCAGCTCGAGCAGCTCGGAAAGCAGATCGACGTTCCCGTCTATCGCGGTGAAGGCAAGGATCCGGTCGCGGTCGTGCACGACGGCATCCGGAAGCTTTCCGAGGACGGGGTCGACACGATCATCCTCGACACGGCGGGACGCCTCCACGTCGACGAGGAGCTGATGCAGGAGCTCGAACGTGTCCGCGACGAGGCCAAGCCGGCGAACGTGCTGCTCGTCGTCGACGCGATGACGGGCCAGGAAGCCGTCAACGTCGCGCTCGCGTTCCAGGAGCGGATCGCGTTCGACGGCGTCGTGATGACGAAGCTGGACGGCGATGCGCGCGGTGGTGCGGCGCTGTCGGTGAAAGCCGTCACCGGCCGTCCGATCAAGCTGATCTCCGTCGGCGAGAAGCTCGATCAGCTCGAGTACTTCCATCCGGACCGGATGGCGTCGCGCATCCTCGGCATGGGCGACGTCCTGACGCTCATCGAGCGCGCCGAGGAAGCGGTCGAGGAGGACGAGCAGAAGGACATGGAGGCCCGGATGATGAAGGGCCAGTTCACCTTCGACGACTTCCTGAAGAGCTACAAGATGCTGCGCCGGATGGGCCCCATCCAGGGCGTGCTGAAGATGATCCCCGGGCTCGGGAAGCAGCTCGAAGGGATGGACGAGGTCGACGAGAAGCAACTGGGCCGAGTGGAGGCGATCATCCTTTCGATGACCCCGAAGGAGCGAGGGCTGCCGAAGGTGATCGACGGCTCGCGGCGGCAGCGCATCGCGCACGGATCGGGCACGACGGTGGAGGAAGTGAACCGCCTGATGGACGCCCGCAAGCAGATGGAGAAGCTCATGAAGGGCATGAGCAAGGGCAAGATGCCGGATCTCGAGGCGCTCACCGGCCAGGCGCAGGCGCCTGCCCCGCAGCCCGGGCAGCGAAAAGCGACAAAATCCAACAAACGCAAGAAGCGACAGAAATCCAGGAGGTAACTAGTTGGCCGTACGTATGAGGTTGACGCGGGTCGGATCGAAGAAGAATCCGGTGTATCGCGTCGTCGTCGCCGACTCGCGCTCACCGCGCGACGGCAAGTTCATCGACATCGTCGGGCGTTACAACCCGCAGCACGATCCTTCGCTGATCGAGTTCGACGAGGACAAGGTGAAGGACTGGCTCGGCAAAGGCGCGTTGCCTTCCGAAGCCGTGAGCAGGCTGCTCAAGATCAGAAATCTCAGCAAGTAGTGGCCGAGCTGCTCGAGTACCTCGCGCGGCAGCTGGTCGACGAGCCGGACGCAGTGCGCGTCGAGCGCGTGGACGAGGCGGACGCCGTCGTGCTTCGCCTGCACGTCGCGCAGGACGATCTCGGCAAGGTGATCGGGAAGCAGGGACGCATCGCGCGCGCGTTGCGCACGATCGTGCGTGCCGGCAGTGTGCGGGAGCATCGCCGCGTGCAGCTCGAGATCGTCGACTAGCGCTCGGTCCAATGAACACGTCTGACACCGTCGTCGTCGGACGTGTCGGCAAGTCGCACGGGCTCGACGGCTCCTTCGTCGTCGAGAACGCGAGCGAAGCGCCGGAACGCTTCGAGGTGGGAGCAGAGCTGATCGTCGAGGGCGAGCCTGCCAAGGTCGTGTCGCGACGACATGCGCGCGGGCGTCCGGTGATCCGCCTCGACCGCCGCGTGTCTCGTGGAGCGCAGCTCGAGGTGCCGCGCGAATCGCTGGCGCCGGCCGGGGAGGACCAGTACTACGTCTTCCAGCTGATCGGCCTCCGCGTCGACGAGGACGGCGGCCCCGAGCTCGGGACGGTCACGGACGTGGTCCCGGGCGTGGCGAACGACGTGCTCCAGCTCGATTCCGGCCTCGCACTGCCGATGGTGGAGGATTGCATCCGCGTCGTCGATCTTGCTACCGGACGGATCGTCGTCGCACCCGGATTCTCAGGCACCTCGCTAACCTGAGTTCGCCCGTGCAGCTCGACGTCTTCACTCTCGTTCCGCATGCCTTCGCCTGGTTGACGGAGCAGCGCCCCGTCGCGACCGTCCTCGGGACCGAGCTCGATCTGCGGCTCTTCTCGTACCGCGACAGCACCCCGTTGCGCGCCGCGCAGGTTGACGACGAGCCCTACGGCGGTGGCGCGGGCATGGTGTTGCGGGTCGACGTGGTCGCCGCTGCTCTGGATGCGGTCTATGACGGCGTGCCTGATCAGCGTGTGATTGCCCTGACGCCGCAAGGCCGGCAATTGACACAGGACGTCGTGGAAGAGCTCGCCGACGAAGAGCGGCTGACCTTGCTGTCCGCGCGCTTCGAAGGATTCGACGAGCGTGTCGTGCAGCACCTCGCATCAGATGCGATCTCGATCGGGCCGTATGTCCTCTCGAACGGTGACCTTCCCGCGATGGTTCTCGTCGACGCGATCGCACGCAGACTTCCCGGCGCGATCAAGGAAGAGTCGGGCGCGTTCGAGAGCTTTTCGTCCGAGCTCGACGGCGGGCTCGAGTATCCCCACTACACGCGCCCCGCCGACTTCCGCGGCTGGCACGTTCCGGAAATCTTGCTGTCGGGCGATCACGCGAAGATCGAGGAATGGCGACGGGAACAGAGCAGGCGGCGGACGCTCACGTGAGCGACCACTACGCCTTGCTCGGCGTGCGACCCGATGCGTCGCCGCAAGAGATCGAGTCCGCGTACCGTCGCGGCGCACTCGAGCTCGGGTACCGGGACGGCGCCTGGCGTGAGCTGAGGGATGCATACGACGTCCTGCGCGATCCCGACGAGCGCGCGAGGTACGACACGGAGCGGGACGGATTCGGCCCGCCCAAGCCCCCGCCGAACAAGGGGCACAATCCGGTCGACCGTCTCTTCCCGAATCTTCCGCACGGGTGGCGGGTGGCGATCGACTGGGTCGTCACGATCGCAGGGGCCGTCGCCATCGTGCTCGCGATCAAGGCGTGGGTGGTGAATCCCTACCGCATCCCGTCCTCGTCGATGGAGCCGACCCTGCACTGCGCCAGGCCCGCCGTGGGCTGCGAGGCGAGCACTTCCGACCGTGTGCTGGCGAACCGCTTCATCTACCGCTTCCGCGACCCAAAACGCGGCGAGATCGTCGTCTTCATGACACCGAAGTTGGCACTGCAGGAGTGCGGCTCGCAAGGGACCTTCGTCAAGCGGCTGATCGGTGAGCCGGGCGACGTGTGGGAGGAGCGGAACGGCTTCGTCTACATCAATGGAAAGAAGCTGGACGAGCCGTACGTCAAGGCCTCCCGGCGGGATACCCAGAGCCTGACTCTGCGGGACATTCCGCCCACCAACACGTACACCCACATCCCGAAGGACTACTACCTGATGATGGGAGACAACCGCAGCTCGTCCTGCGACTCCCGCCGCTGGGGCCTGGTTCCGCGCAAGAACCTGATCGGCAAGGTCTTCGCGACCTACTGGCCGCCGAGCCGGATCTCGTTCCACTAAGGCGTTAGTGGCTCTGAGCCACTAAGTCGCTCTTTCGCTAGGATTCCGCCCCGGCCCACGGGTCGCCCCCTTATGAGCAAGGTGATCGAGACACTCGAGCGCGCCCAGTTGCGCGACAACATCCCGCAGTTCAAGGCGGGGGACACGGTCCGTGTCCATTTCAGGGTGATCGAGGGCCAGCGCCAGCGCATCCAGGTATTCGAGGGGGTCGTGATCAAGCGCCAGGGCTCAGGTGCCCGCGAGACGTTCACCGTCCGCAAGCAGTCCTTCGGCGTCGGCGTCGAGCGCACGTTCCCGCTGCACACGCCCAAGATCGAGAAGATCGAAGTGGCCGCAATCGGCGACGTCAACCGCGCGAAGCTGTACTACCTCCGCGGGAAGGTCGGCAAGAAAGCCCGCATCCGCGAGCTCCGCCAGGACGTCGTCCGGGCTCCGAAGGGCCCTGCGGTGCAGCCGGCGGCGGAAATCGCTGAGAGCGACGTTTCCGCGGACACGCCCGAATCGCCCGCCGAATAGACAGCTAACCTCGGCGGGGTGGCGCCCAAGAAAACAGGCCAGAAGCTTCTGAGGTTCGACCGCCAGCTCGGGGTCCGGCTGGTTGCCGGAACCGACGAGGCTGGTCGTGGCAGTCTGGCCGGGCCGCTGGTCGTGGCCGGGGTCCTGCTCGACTACGGCTGCCTCCGTGACCACAAGGTGCGGCCGCTCGGGTTCCTCAACGACTCGAAGCAATGCTCAGCCGAACGGCGCGAAGAGCTGTTCCACGCGGTGCTCGGCTGCGCCGAGCAGATCATCGTGCGGGTCATCCCGCACGGGGCGATCGACCGCAACGGGCTGCACAAGTCGAACCTCGCAGCAATGCGCGAGATCTTGCACGCACTCTCTCCGCCGGCGGAAGTGTGTCTCGTCGACGGCTTCCGCCTCGGGCCGACCGCGCCTCCGCACCGGGCCGTCGTCGACGGGGACGAGAAGAGCGCCGCGATCGCGGCAGCCTCGATCGTCGCGAAGGTGACGCGAGATCGCCTGATGCGGAAGATGGACGCGCTCTTCCCGCACTACGGCTTCTCCTCGCACGTCGGCTACATCACACCCGGCCATTCGAAGATCGTTCGCGAGCGCGGGCCTTCGAGCATTCACCGCCGTTCCTTTCAGGCGATGTGTTATCTGAAGGAAGAGGAGCCCGCGGCTCTGTCCGCCTGACGGACCCGGCAAGCCTCCTCCTGAGTTCCGTTCTCGATCCGTGACAGACAGGTGCAACGGCCCCGCGTAGCCTGCGCGCATGTCGAGCTCACGTCCCGGTCGACGAGCGGAACAGCGTGCGGTGTGGTGGTACAGGCTGCGCGGCTACCGCATCCTCGCGACCAATGCCTGGGTCGCGGGGTATGAGCTGGACATCGTCGTCCGCCGCGGCCGTCGGCTGATCTTCTGCGAGGTCAAGGAGAAAGGCGGCGACCGGTTCGGGGACCCGCTCGAGATGGTGGACGACGAGAAGCAGCGTCGCCTGCGGCTGGCGGCCGAAAGCTGGCTCGTCCGCCACCCGCAGCCAGGTGGGCTCCGGGTCTCCTTCGACGTGATGGCTGTTCGGAGCGGCCGTCTGGAGCGGGTGGCCGAGGCTTTCTGATCTCGGCGTCGAACTGGCGCGAGTGGCCCCGACACAGGACGCCCTCTATGCCGAGATCGATCTGGCGCTCTCCTGGTCCGAGCGCGACCTCCCCGAGCGCGAGCGGACGAAGCACGTCCACCGGCTCCATCCGTACCTCGGCAAGTTCATCCCGCAGCTCGTGGAGATCGTGCTCACGCGATATTTCCGCCCCGGCCAGCACGTGCTCGACCCGTTCGCGGGATCGGGAACAACCTTGGTGCAGGCGCTCGAGAGTGGGCTCGATGCGACAGGAGTCGACGTCGCGGCCTTCAACTGCCTGCTCATGGACGTCAAGACCCGTGCCTACAACCCGTTCGTCTTGGAGCAGGAATTACGCGCAGTGCACGCGCGCGTGGGCGAGACGTCCGGCGAGCGTCCCGCCGCGTACGTCCGCCGGTGGTTCGCGCCGCCGGCGGCTCGAGAGCTGCTCGGTTTCCGCGCGATGATCGACGAGTACGAGCATGCAGACGTGCTCCGCGTCGTTCTCGCCCGCGCGGCGAGATCGGCGCGTCGCACGACGCACTTCGACCTCGAGTTTCCGCGCGAGCCGCAGTGCGAGCCCTATTGGTGCTACAAGCATCGCCGCGAATGCCGTCCCGTCGAGACGGCCTCGCAGTTCCTGCGGCGGTACACGCTCGACACGCTGGCGCGGCTGAAAGAGTTCTCGCGTGTCCGGGCCCGTGGCCGCGGCGCCTCGGTGATCCACGGAGACATGCGTGAGGAGCGGCTGCCGGGCCGCTACGACGGCGTGCTCACCTCACCGCCGTACCCGGGCTTGATCGACTACCACGAGCAGCATCGCTACGCGTACGAGCTGCTCGGGCTGGACGATCGCCGCGAGCTCGAGGTCGGCGCCGCCGCCGCCGGCAACTCGCGTGCAGCTCTGGCTGCGTATTCGGAAGGGATTGTCGAGGTGTTGCTGAACGCCAGGTCCGTTCTGCGGCGAGGTGCACCCATCGTGATCGTCGTGAACGACCGTCGCGAGCTCTACCCGGAGATCCTCGAACGGGCCGGGCTCCGCCTCGAAGAGCGGCTGCGTCGGCATGTGAACCGCCGCACCGGAAGACGCGCCGGCGAGTACTTCGAAGACGTGCTGATCGCGCGCTGAATCGGCACAGAGCCGTCACAGACATACGCGTAGCCTCGGAGCGTGCTCGCGCGCGCGGTCACCTTTGCCCTCGTCGGTCTCGAGCCGCGGCGGGTCGAGGTGGAAGCGCACATCCAGGGCAGCAAGGTGCCGTCGCTGACGATCGTCGGGCTCGCCGATCGCGCGTGTCAGGAGGCGAAGCAGCGAGTTCGCAGTGGGATTCTCTCCGCGGAGCTCGAGTGGCCTGACAACCGGCTCACCGTCAACCTTGCGCCTGCGGAGCTGAAGAAGGAGGGGTCGGGATTCGATCTGCCGATCGCCCTGGCGCTGCTCGCAGCGTCGCACCAACTGCCGCGGGCACGACTCGCCGAGCATGCGTCGTGCGGCGAGCTTGCGTTGGATGGACGCCTTCGCCGTGTCGGCGGCGTGCTGGCCGTGGCCGAAGGTGCGCGTCGCGCCGACCTGGAGCGTGTCATCTGTCCCTACGAAGCCTGCGCGGAAGCGGCGCTCGCGGGCGTCGAGCCGATCGGCGTGCGCCACCTCGCCGACGCGGTGGCCTATCTCCGGGGAGAGCTCGAGCCGCCCGAGTTCGTCGTCGGCAACGGCAAGCCGCGCCGGCGTCCGCTCGACCTCGCCGACGTGCGCGGCCAGGAACGCGGACGGCGTGCGCTCGAATTGGCCGCGGCCGGTCGTCACAACCTGCTGCTGGGAGGTCCGCCGGGCACGGGGAAGACGATGCTCGCCCGGCGGCTACCGGGGATCCTGCCGCCGCTGGAGGAAGAGCAGGCCCTCGAGGTCACGCGCATCCACTCGGTCGCGGGGCTGGTCGACCCGGACCATCCGCTGATCGGCTACGCGCCGTTTCGCGCGCCTCATCACAGCGCATCGACAGCCGCGATCGTCGGCGGCGGACCGAGATTGCGGCCGGGTGAGGCGAGCCTCGCGCACCGAGGCGTGCTGCTGCTCGACGAGCTCGCGGAGTTTCAGCGTCCCGCACTCGAGGCGCTGCGCCAGCCGCTCGAGGACGGCGAGCTCGTCGTCGCGCGCGCGGCGGGAAGCGTTCGGTTTCCGGCCCGCTTCCAGCTGATCGGGACCATGAATCTGTGCCCTTGTGGAGCGCGCGGCGATCCCGGCGCCCAGTGCGGTTGTTCCGCACAGAGACTGGCTCGGTATCGCGACAAGCTGTCGCGTGCGCTGCTCGACCGCTTCGATCTGGTCGTGACCGTTCCGCGAGCTCGCGCACTCGAGCTGCAGGCCGGGCCGGGGGAGAGCTCGGATCCGGTGCGCTCTCGTGTCGTCGCTGCACGAATGCGTCTTGCTGAGACTCGGCCGAGGCGAACACCCGCAGCCGACGAGCTGCTGACACGTGCGGTCGAGCGCCTCCCGCTTTCCGGACGCGGTCGCGCGAAGGTCGCCGGCGTCTCGCGGACGATCGCCGCGCTTGCCGGCTCCGACGAGGTTCTGCCCGAGCATGTCGCCGAGGCGCTCGCCTATCGCGCTCCCTCCGAGCTCGCGACGCCGTGACCTTCCTGCGAAAGTGCGAGCTGCCGCCGCTGCTGCGGGCGATCCACGATCCACCCGCTCGGCTCTATCTCAGAGGCAACGGTGATGCGTCGTTGCTCACGCACCCCGCGGTTGCGATCGTCGGTGCCCGCGCGTGCTCGCCGTACGGCGCCCAGGTTGCGCGCATGCTCGGGCGCGAGCTCGCGGCCGCCGGCGTCGTGGTCGTGAGCGGCCTTGCGCGTGGGATCGACGGCGAAGCGCATCGCGGCGCGCTCGAGACGGACGGCCATACCGTTGCCGTCCTCGGTTGCGGCATCGACCGCGACTATCCCGCAGCGCACGCGACTCTCGCCCGGTCGATCGCCGAGCGCTCGCTGATCGCCTCGGAGTACGAACCGGGTGTCGAGCCTGCGCCGTGGCGCTTCCCGGCGCGCAACAGGATCATCGCCGGCCTTTGCGTCGCGACGATCGTCGTCGAGGCACGCGAGCGCAGCGGCGCGTTGATCACCGCCGACTTCGCGCTCGAAGAAGGGCGGGAAGTGTTCGCCGTTCCGGGCGAGATCACGTCGGCGCTGTCGGCCGGGGCGAACGCACTCTTGCGACTGGGCGCAACGCCGTTGACCGCGGCGGCCGATGTCCTCGAGTCGCTCGGAATCGAGTCGTCGTCGAGCAGGACGATCGTCGACAACCCGATCCTCGAGCTCTTGCCCGCCACCGCCGACGAGCTGGTCCGGAAGACCGGGCTTGCAGTCGCCGAGGTGATCGCTGCGCTCGCAGAGCTCGACATCGGGGGCCTGGCGGCCGAAGGAGACGGGATCTACCGCCGACTCGCGTAGCATCGCACGCCATTCTGGCTCGACGAGCCGACAAATCCGGTCGACTCCGGGCGGGAGCGAGCAGTCGATGTCGCGATCATCGGCGCCGGAATCACCGGCGTGTCGTGCGCGCTTGCCCTTGCGCGCGGTGGACTGCGCGTGCGCGTGCAGGACGCGCGTGGAGTCGCCGAGGGGGCGAGCGGGCGTAACGACGGCTTTGCTCGGGGAGGATGACTCGTTGCTCGAACTCTCTTCTTGCCCGCCCCTTGCTCGTCTCGGGCTGACCGCGACATTTTCCTCCGTTTGTCGTTCGGTTAAGCGTCGGTTGCCGGACACGACAACGCCTCCGCGCCGACCTAGGTTCTAGGCGTTGTGACCGTAAAACACGTGGCGACCGTAGGTGCCGCGCTGTGCGCGCTAACCATGGTGCTTCCCACTGCCGCCGTCGCGCGCCGGCCAGATCGTGGCGTGCGCGTGATGAGAATCTCCTATCGAGCCCACGACGGCTTCTCTCGGCGGGCATACCTCATCCTCCCGGCTTGGTACGGACCGTCGAACCATCCGGCGATCCCGCTCGTGATCTCGCCGCACGGGCGTGGCGTCGGTGCGTGGGAGAACGTTCGGCGGTGGCGAGATCTGCCGGCACGCGGTGGCTTCGCCGTGATCAACCCCGAGGGCCAGGGTCGGAAGCTGACGCTCTTTTCATGGGGTGACCCCGGCGAGATCCGCGACCTTGCCCGGATGCCACAGATCGCGGAGCATGCCGTCCCGTGGCTTCGGATCGATCGTCGGCGCGTCTACGCATTCGGCGGCAGCATGGGCGGGCAGGAAACACTGCTCCTGCTTGCGCGGTTTCCGCGATTGCTCGCAGGCGCAGCGGCATTCGACGCGCCGACGAACATGGCAGCGCGTTACCGGGCGTTCGATCGGCTTCCGTTCGGCGTTGGATTGCAGAGGCTCGCGCGGCGTGAGATCGGCGGCACGCCGAGGACGAATCCCGCCGGCTACGAGATCCGCAGTCCGCTCGACTGGGCCAGGAAGATCGCCTTCGCCGGTGTGCCGCTGCAAATCTGGTGGAGCACGCGCGACCGGACTGTCAGCGACCAGGCGCACGAGTCCGGCCTGTTCTACCGTGACGTCAAACGTCTCAACGCCGCCGCACCCGTCAGCCAGTTCGTCGGGACCTGGGCGCACACGACGGAGATGAACGCGCACGGGTATCTGCCGTATGCGCTCTCACGGTTCGGTCTGCTGCCGCCCCGCCTGGAGCCGCAGCCTCTCGAGCACGAGCCGGGGCCGAGAGCTCGACCCCTCCCCGGTGCTCTGACCTGACGCGCGAGCTAGAGCTCGAACGTCCGTAGGTCCAGCGCAGCCGCCTGCTCCATGGCGGCGAGTGCAATCGCCAGGTCCTGAATCGCGAGACCGGTCGAGTCGAACACGGTCGCCTCGTCGGTGTTGCGCCTTCCCTCGGCATCGCCGGCCAGCACCGCACCGAGCTCGGTGACGTCCTTGCGCTCGAGCCTGCCGGCCTCGAGTGCATGCACGAGCTCGCCGTTGTGGCTCGCCTGCTCCCAGTCGTCGCAGAAGACACGCACGCGAGCCAGCTCTTCGACCGCGATCTCCGCCTTGCCCGGTCCGTCGGCACCCATCAGGCTGACGTGCTGACCCGGACGCAGTGAGCCCTCGTCCAGCAGGATGTTCTGCCCGGGTGTGACCGTGACGAGCAGATCGGCCGCTAGGGCTTCGTCTCGGCCGGGCGCGACCTCGGCTCCGATCCGCTCGGCCACCGACTCGGTGCGCGCCCGATCGATGTCCCACAGCTGGACGCGCCGGCCTCGCGCAAGAAATGTCCGCGCAGCCGCTTCACCGTTCACGCCAACTCCGATGACCGCTGCCGTTTCCGCGTTGGATCGCCCGAGCGTCTCCGCTGCGAGAACCGCCGCCGCACCCGTGCGCAGCGACGTCACCGCGCCGGCGTCGAGCACCGCCCTCGGCATCCCGTTCCTCGCGTCAGAGAGCAACACGAGCCCTGTGACGGTCGGCAGTCCCTGCGCGGGATTTCCCGGGAACGACGTCACCCACTTCAAGAGAGCGTGACCCGCACCTAGTGCCGGCATCGCGCGAAAGTCTCCTTCCGGATAAGCGGGGACGTAGACCTTCGGCGGCATCGTCCACTCGCCGCGTGCATAAGCGATGAACGCCTGGCGCACAGCCTCCAACGCACGTTCGGGCGAGACCGCCTCGCGCACCTGCGCTCCGCTGAAGAACGGAATCATCGTGACCAGCCTCCGGTGTCGCCCTTGTAGGTGCCTGCGAAGAGCGCGCGCGGCGTGCGCGCGATGATCTTCAGGTCGAGCCATGGAGAGCGATGCTCCACGTACCAGACGTCGAGCTCGATCCGCTCGTCCCACGGCAACCGTGCACGGCCGTGGATCTGTGCCCAGCCGGTGATGCCGGGCTTCACCTCGAGCCGGCGGCGCTGACGGGGCGAATAGCGCTCGACCTGATACGCAAGCGTGGGGCGGGGGCCGATGAGGCTCATCTCGCCGCGAACGACGTTCCACAGCTGCGGCAGCTCGTCGATCGAAAGCCGGCGCAGGTGGTGGCCCACGCGCGTGATGCGGGGGTCGCCCTCGTTGACGGCGAAGCCCGCGCCTTTGTGTTCCGCGCCGACTTCCATCGTCCTGAGCTTGACGAGCTCGAACTCCTTGCCGTCGAGCCCGACCCGTCGCTGCCGGTAGAACACCGGCCCGCGATCGTCGAGCTTGATCGCGAGCGCCGCGGCTGCGAGGACGGGGCTTGCGACTGCAAGCCCCAGTCCCGCGACAGCCGCGTCGAGCGCGCGGTTCATCGTGTGCCTTCCGCCTTGGCCCACACGGCAGGGACGCCGAACCGTAGGTACCGAACGAGCGAGACGACCGTCGCCCACGTCACGAGCACGTAGTAGCGCGCGATCCCGACCCCGAACGCCGCGGCGAGCAGCAACCCGAGCTGGAAGCCGAGGGCCACCTGATACACGACACCCTCGCCCACGAGCGCGATCGACGAGCCGAGCAGGATGAGATGCAGCAGGCCGCTCGCGTAACGCAGATGCCGGTGCGAAAGAACCTCGAGCAGATACGTCGGCCCGAGCCCGCGCAGCATCTTCCCGCGCAGCACGATCAGCCAGCAGTGCTCGAACATGCGCACCTTGCGGCGGTACTCGTCCTCGATGTCGCGTGACGGCTTCTCCGATGCCAGCGCCTCGGCGTCGTAGACCGCGCGCCTGCCGTTCTGCACCATCAGGTACGGCAGCGCGAGATCGTGCCCGAAGCGCGGGTCGACGTCGACGTAGTCCGAGCGGCGCACCGTGTAGATCGCGCCGATCCCGCCGGTGATCGAGCCGAGCTCGGACTCGTTTCGGCGCAGCCAGCTCTCGAAGCGCCAGTACGTCCCTTCGCGATTTGTCCCGTCGGCAGCCTCGTAGACGCTCGAGCCGCAGACGTAGGCAACCTCGGGATCCGCGTAGTTGCGGACGAGCTTGCGTAGCGCATCCGGCTGCCATTGCGCGTTCGCATCCGAGAACGCGAGGATCTCGCCCTGCGTCGTGGGAACGGTCCGATTCTGGGCCGCGACCTTCCCCTCGCGCGGGCAGCGAAGAAGCCGCACGCGAGGCTCTCGCGTCGCCACCGCCTCGACGAGCTCGTCGGTGCGGTCCGTCGAGGCGTCGGACGCGACCACGATCTCGAGCAGCTCGGGCGGGTAGTCGAGGGCGAGCAGGTTCGCGAGCCGGCGCTCGATCACGTCCTCCTCGTCGTGCGCCGCGACGATCAGGCTCACGGACGGAGTGAAGTCGCCCTTCCGCACCGGCCTGGAGCGCACCCGTGCCAGGGCAGCGGCGAAGAGCGGGTAGCCGACCTGGGTCCAAGCAAGAGCGGCCAGGGAAAACCAGAACAGAACCTTCACGATCACGGGGAGGATCGTAGTTTCAGAGAGACTTGACGGCGGCCGCGAGGTCGTGGATCGACGTCTTGGCGTCCCCGAACAGCATCACGGTCTTCGGGTTGAGAAACAGCGGGTTCTCGATCCCGGCGAAGCCTGGGTTCATGCTCCTCTTCAGAACGACGACCTGCTGTGCGCTGTCGACGTTGAGGATCGGCATGCCGTAGATCGGGCTGCCGGCGTTGTTGCGCGCGTCGGGATTGACGACGTCGTTCGCGCCGATCACAAGGGCCACGTCGGTGCGTGGGAACTCCGCGTTCGCCTCGTCCATCTCCTTCAGCTGCGGATAGGGCACGTTCGCCTCCGCGAGGAGGACGTTCATGTGGCCGGGCATCCGTCCCGCGACCGGATGGATGGCGTACGACACGTCCACGCCACGGTCCTCCAGCAGATCGGCGAGGGCATGCACGTCGTGCTGTGCCTGGGCGACCGCCATCCCGTACCCGGGCACGAAGACGACCTTGTTCGCATAGCCGAGCATCACGGCGACGTCGTCCACGGTCGTGGAGCGGACCTGGCCGTCGGTATCCCCGCCGACGCCTGCGCCCGCAGCGGCGGGAGCGAGCTGGCCGAACGCACCGAAGAGCACGTTCGCGACCGACCGGTTCATCGCCCGGCCCATCATGATCGTGAGGAAGGTTCCCGACGCGCCGACGAGCATGCCGCTCACGATCAGGACGTTGTTCTCGAGCGCGAATCCGGTGGCCGCCGCCGCGAGGCCGGTGAATGCGTTCAGCAGCGAAATCACGACGGGCATGTCTGCGCCGCCGATCGGGAGGACGAAGAGGATCCCGAAGAGCGACGCACCACCGACCAGCGCCCAGATCAGCCACTGCTGCTCGGCACCGGCGGTGATGGCGATTCCTCCGGCGAGCAGGGCGGCGAAGAGAAGACCGTTGACGACCTGCTGCAGCGGGTAGGTGATCGGCCGTCCGCGGATCAGCTCCTGCAGCTTCGCGAACGCGATCATCGAGCCGGAGAAGGAGATGCTGCCGATGATCGCCGAGAGCGCGATCGACGCGCTGATGTCGACCTTGAGCGTTCCCGGATCGGGTGCGTGCAGGTGGAATTCGGCGAGCGAGATCAACGCGGCCGCACCGCCGCCGACGCCGTTGAAGAGCGCGACCATCTGCGGCATCGCCGTCATGCGCACCTTGCGCGCGGCGACGGCGCCGAACGTGCCGCCGACGATCATGCCGACGATGATCTCCCAGTAGCTGTTGATGTCCTTCTGGAGGAAGGTGACGACGATCGCGACGAGCATCCCGGCCGCACCGATTTGATTGCCCCTTCGCGCTGTCGCCGGGTTCGACAGGAACCGCAACGCCAGGATGAACGTCACGATCGTGATCAGATAGAGGAGATTCGTGACCTCGCGACTCAACGGTGACCCTTCCAGCGGTGCATGTCGGCTTCTGGCCCGCGATCACGCGGCGCCAGAGTCCACCCTCGCCCTTGCCAAGGCAACCAGCCTTGGCCGCGGTCGAGTGCGGCCTCTGGCTTGGTGCTCGCGGCCCAGAAACTCGACGGCACCACTGGAAGGATCACTCGGGCTTCTTCTCCCGTTTCTTGAACATCTCGAGCATGCGGTCGGTGACGACGAAACCGCCGACGACGTTCGCGGACGCCAGCACGACGGCGATCAGCCCAATGACGGTCGTGAGCGTGTCCTTGTCGTCGAGCCCGGCGACGAGCATCGCGCCGACGATGACGATCCCGTGGATCGCGTTCGTCCCCGACATCAGCGGCGTGTGCAGCAGTGTCGGCACCTTGGAGATGACCTCGAAGCCGAGGAAGATCGCGAGCACGAGGATCGTGATCTCGAAGGTAAGGAGAAGCCCGTGGCTCATGCCACTGCCTCGCTCGCCTTCGGCTCGCTCGCGTGGGGGAAACCATGTTTCCCCCACGAGCCCCCTTCTTTAGGGGACGCTCCGACGTACGCGCCGCTGAGATCGCCGCGTTCGTCGGAGAGCAGAGGGGAAACCTCCCGGTTTCCCTCTGCCCCTTCCCCGCGTCCGCTCACGCGGCCGCCACCTTCTCTCTGGTCACGCACGCGCCGGCCGTGATCTCGTCGTCCCAGTCGAGCGCGAGCTCACCCTCCGGCGCCAGGTGCAGCAGCAGCGCGCTCACGTTACGCGCGTAGAGCTGGCTCGCATGCAGCGGCATCGTTGCGGCGAGGTTCGTCAGGCCGATGAGAGTCACACCGTCGCGCTCGACGACCTCGCCCGGCTCGGTCGCATCCGCGTTACCGCCCGCCTCGGCCGCGAGATCGACGATCACGGAGCCGGGACGCATCCGGGCCGATGCTGCCGCAGGAATCAGCTTCGGCGCCGGGCGTCCGGGAATGAGTGCTGTCGTGATCACGACGTCGTAATCCGGGATGCGCTCCGTCAGCTCGTCCTGCTGCTTCTGTTGTTCGTCCGCAGTCAGCTCGCCGGCGTACCCGCCGGCAGTCTCCTCGCCGCGTACGCCCAGCTCGAGGAAGGTCGCGCCGAGGCTTTCCACTTGCTCCTTCACGACGGGCCGGACGTCAAAGCCCGAGACGACCGCGCCTAGCCGCCGTGCAGTCGCGATCGCCTGCAGGCCTGCGACACCGGCACCGAGGACGAGCACCTTCGCCGGAGCGACCGTGCCCGCCGCCGTCATCAGCATGGGAAAGAACCGCGGCAAGCGCTCGGCGGCGAGCAGCACGGCCTTGTAGCCGGCGACCGTCGCCTGTGACGAGAGCGCATCCATCGATTGTGCGCGCGTGGTGCGGGGGATCGACTCCATCGCAAACGCCTGAACTCCGCGCTGCGTCAAGGCTTCGATTCCGGCAGGGTCCGTCAGCGGCTCGAGGAACCCGATCAGCACCTGCCCGCTGCGCAATCGCTGCACTTCCTCTGCGCGTCGGTTTCCGCACCTTGACGATCGCGTCCGCATCCCACGCCTGATCGACAAGCTCTGCGCCCGCCTCGCGATACGCCTCGTCGGGAAACGACGCGGCAGTCCCAGCACCGTGCTCGACAACGACTTCGAAGCCGCCGGCGATCAGTTTCGAGACGGCTTCAGGGACGAGCGCCACTCGACGCTCGCCCGGCTCGACCTCCCGCGGAACGCCGATTCGCACGGCGCGATCTTACGTACCCTGCGCGGCCTTGACCCATTTCATCGTGCACTACGGGCTCTGGTTCCTGTTCGCGATCGTCTGTCTCGAGTCCGCAGGCCTCTGGGTCCCGGGAGAGACCGCGCTCATCGCAGCTGGCGTCTACGCGTCCAAAGGTCACCTCTCGATCACTGCCGTGATCGTCGTCGCAACCCTCGCTGCGATCATCGGCGACAACATCGGCTACTGGCTCGGGCGCGAGGTCGGGCGCCCTCTGATCTACCGGTACGCCCGGATCAAGCGGATCGCGGACCGGGTGATGCCGCCTGCCGAGCGGTTCTTCCACAAGCACGGCGCCAAGGCCGTCTTCTTCGCCCGCTTCTTCGGCGGCGTTCGCGTAACGGGTGCCTGGATGGCCGGGATCACGCGCATGTCGTGGTGGACGTTCCTCTTGTGGAACGCGCTCGGGGGAATCGTCTGGGCAGCCGTGGTGGGGCTCGTCTCGTTCTACGCCGGCAAGGCGGTCGCCGATGCGATCACTCGCTACGGCGTGTACGGAGGCATCGCCATCGGTGTCGTGATCGTGCTTGTCATCGCTACGGTGCACGTCGTGCGGCGCCGTGCGGAGCAGACGTGAAATCGACGGCCGTCTGTCTCCTGGCGCTGTGCGCGCTGCTCGCCGGCCGCGCGACCGCCGCCGCGCCTGTGCCCGCGTTCGACCATGTCGTCGTGATCGTCTTCGAGAACAAGGAATCGACGAGCGTGCTCGGCAACCGTGCTGCGCCAACGTTCAATACGTACGGACGCCGCTACGCGAAACTCACCCGCTACTACGGCGTCACGCATCCGAGCCTGCCGAACTACCTCGCGCTCGTGTCCGGCTCGACGCAGGGCGTCACGGTCACTTGCACAAGCTGCATCTTCGATGCCAAGAGCCTGGCGGACACGATCGAGGCATCGGGCAGGACGTGGAAGACCTACGCCGAGGGACTGCCGGCGCCCGGGTTCCTTGGCCCCTTCAAGGGGCGCTATGCAAAGAAGCACAATCCCTTTGCGTACTTTCGGAGCATCGCCGAAGATCCGGCCCGCCGCGCGCGGCTCGTGCCGCTGTCCCGGCTAGGCCCAGATCTCCGTGCGGGGGCGTTGCCGAGCTTCTCGCTCGTCGTTCCGGATCTCTGTCACTCGATGCACGACTGCTCGGTCTCTGTCGGCGACACGTGGCTGCGCGGTCAAGTCGGGAAGTTCCTGAAGCTGCCGAACACGGTCGTCTTCGTCATCTTCGACGAAGGCAGCTCCAACATTCGTGGAGGCGGCCACACGGCGGCCCTGGCACTGGGAACGGCCGTCCGCCTCGGTTCTCGCTCCACCGCGCTGACGGGCCACTATGGGATCCTGCGCACGATCGAGCAGGCGTGGGGGCTGCCGCTCCTCGGGCGCTCGGCCCACGTCGCCCCGATCACCGGCATCTGGCGTTAGCTCCCTGCAGGGAAACGACGTGCCACCTGGAATGACGTCAGGTCGATGCTGGCCGAACTCGCCTCCGCACTTGCTGCCCGCGATCCATCGACAGCAGCTCATTGCGCGCGCGTGACCTTCATGTCGAGGCGACTTGCGACGTGGCTCGACTGGGACGACGGGAAGCTCCGGACGCTCGAGGTCGGTGCGCCTCTCCACGACATCGGCAAGGTGACGATCTCCGAGGCCCTGCTGCGCAAGCGCGGCCCGTTGCTGCCGCACGAGCTCGCCGAGATTCGGACTCACCCGGCGGCGGGCGCGAAGCTGATCAGCCCGGTCGGCCCGGCGCGGGACGCTCTTCCGTACGTCCTCTACCACCACGAGCGCTGGGACGGCGGCGGTTATCCCACCGGGCGGCGCGGGACCCAGATTCCGGAGGGAGCGCGGCTCCTCGCCGTGGCCGATGCGTTCGACGCCATGACCTCGACGCGTCCCTACCGACGCGCATTGCCGACCATGCGCGCACTCGGTGAGATCGAGCGCTGCGCAGGAACCCAGTTCGACCCGACGTTTGCGAATGCTTTTCTCGAGGCCTGGGGTGCCGGTGCGCTCACCAATGCCGCAGCGATGTAGTTCCCGCTAGAGAGTCGCCCAGACCTCGAGCTTCGATTTCACGCGGCGGATGACGTCGTCGGTGTACTCGGTCGTGCCGGCGTGTCCCCCGAGGTCGGCGGTGCGGATCCCCTGCGAGACGGCCTCGAGACATGCTTCACGGATGGCCCGGCCGACCTGCTGGGCGCGTTCGTCTCCGTAAGCGAGCAGGGCACCGCCGGCGAGGATCATCGCCATCGGGTTCGCGACGTCCTTGCCGCGAAGCGATGGCGCCGTTCCGTGTGCGGCCTCCGCCATCAGCGCCTTCGGCTCGTAGTCCTCTTCGAACGCGACGAGCAGCGACTCCGAGCCGGCGATCGAGCCGAAGAGCGGCAGCACCAGGTCGGAGAGGATGTCGCCGTCGCGGTTGAGCGCGGGAATGACCAGCGGATCGCCGGCCGAGGCGATCAGGAGCGCGAAGGTCGCGTCGATGAGTTGCGGGTCGTAGGGCACCTCGGGATGACGCTCTGCTGCGACGTCCATCTCTTCTTTCAGCATTCCCTCGTAGGTCGGGCTCACCGTGTACTTGGGACCGCCGAACACCTTCGCGTCCACTTGCTCTGCCAGGCGGAATGCGAACTCGGCGACGGCACGACAGATACGTCGCTCGATCCGCTCAGTCCGGAAAGCCACCTCGTCGTCACCTTCGCCCTCGCGCCACTCTTTCGCGCCATACGCGTCGCCGACTGCCATGCGGACGATCGAGATCGGCGCGTGCACACCGCCGAACGGCACCACGCCGGGAATGCGCCGACCGGTCCGGACGATCACCTTCCCGCCGATCTCCTCCCGCAGGATGCGGTTCGGCGAGCCGACGTCGTCGCGGCCCTCCGGGGTGACCGTCGCTGCCTTGAGCCCGAGACCGTGCGCTCGAATCGCACGGGCAGCCTCGTGGACGACGCCGTTGTCGGTTGCCCGCCGTGAGGCAAGGGAGAGATCGAAACGGGGGAAGTCGAGGTCCAGTCCCGTGACCTCCGGGGCGAGCACGCGCAGGGCCTCCTCCAGCAGTTCCTGCCCGGTTTCGTCCCCTTCCAGCACCACGATCGTTTTGGCGTCCACGGCTTCGGACACTAGCGTGGGGCATGCCGAGGAAGGGGGGATTCAGACGTGAGGGCTCGCGCGGACGCTTCCGCTACGTCGACGCACGCGGCAATCGCGTCACGGACGAAGAGAAGCTCGAGCGGATCAAATCGCTGGTGATCCCACCGGCGTGGAAGGAAGTCTGGATCTCCGGCAACGCGTCTTCGAAGCTTCAGGCCACGGGCATCGACGCAGCCGGGCGGAAGCAGTACATCTACCACCCGAATTTCCGCGCGCAACAGGAGCAGGCGAAGTTCGACCGGTTGATTGGCTTTGCCGAACGCCTGCCTGACTTGCGTCTTGCGATGTCGGAGCACATGGACAAGGAGCACCTGGATCGCGAGCGCGTCTCGGCAATTGCGACACGCCTGATCAATCGCGGCTGGTTCCGGGTCGGAACGGAGCGTTACGCGAAAGAGTCGAAGACCTTCGGCATCACGACGCTTCGCAAGGGTCACGTGCGCGTTCGTGGACACCGCATCGCCTTCGACTTCCGTGGGAAACACAAGTCTCTTGTCCGCACGACGCTCGTCGACGAGGAGCTGGCGGATGCGATCAAGGAGCTGCTCGCGCTACCGCGCAACGGTCGCCTCTTCCGGTACGAGTGGGATGACGGCCTGTGCGCACTCACGGGCCCGAAGCTGAACGACTACGTCCGGGCCTACCTGGGCGAGGAGTTCACGGCCAAGGACTTCCGGACGTGGGGTGGGACGCTGATCGCGGCGGTCGCACTGGCCGAGCGGGGACCGGCCGAGACCGAGACCGACGCCAAGCGCGCGATTACCGCTGTCATGCGCACCGTCGGCGAGCAACTTGGAAACACGCCGGCCGTTGCGCGCAGCTCGTACGTCAGTCCGGCGGTGATCGATCAGTATCTCGATGGAACAACGATCGAGGATTTCCGGCCCCGCCATTTGCGTGTGGTTGGTGCACGCGATTTAGGCCTGGACCCGGAAGAGCAGTCCCTGTTGAGCCTGCTTCGTTCTTGGCGAATTAAGCAGTCCCGAGCGGCCGCTTGATTCCGGATCCTTTCCGCTAGGCTCAGGCGCATCGAAATCGCTTGAGAGGGAGGAAATCCGTGGCACGTGTTACGAGGTTGGTCTGCGACGATTGCGGCAAGGAAGTCGAAGAGGCAAAAGGAGCCGTGATGCGGATCAACTTCACGGACGCGCGACGCGGTTCCAAACAAGCCGATCTCTGCGATACCTGCGCCGGCAAGATGCCGGGCCAGGTGGTCGCAAGGCGCGGCCGGCGACCGAAGAACGCCGCCGCTTAGTCCGCGCCCCCAGGCCTTTCCCGCTCTTAGCGCTCGGCGTCTCGGCGTCGTCTGAGCGCCCGACTAGAGTGGGCCAGTTGGGTCTGAACCTCATCACCGGCCCGGCTAACGCCGGGAAGGTTGCGCTCCTGCTGCGCCGGTATCTCGAAGCGCTGCCTCGAGAGCCGTATCTGATCGTGCCTAACCGGTCGGACGTCGAGGAACGCGAGCGTGAGCTGCTGGCCATCCAGCCGGCGCTGCTCGGAGGCTCGATCGGCACCTTCGACGACCTCTTCAGGCGGCTCGCGCGCGGCAGCAGCGACTCGCGTCCCGTGGCGAGCGAGGCGCAACGGGCTCTCATCGTCCGCCGCGCGCTTGCGGGCCAGTCGCTCAACGGCCTCGGCCGCTCGGCCCGCTTCGGCGGCTTCGCGGACGCTCTGCTCGCGACGGTGGGTGAGCTCGAGTCCGGCTTGCTCGACCCGAACGATCTCGACGGAGACCTCGCTGCGCTGTATGCCGCATATCGCGGTGAGCTCGACCGGCTCGGCATGTGGGACCGCGATCTCCTGCGCAGGCGTGCGGCGGAACGAGTCGCGGAAGAGTTCGACGTCTGGGGCGGCGAGCCGGTCTTCGCCTACGGCTTCGAGGACCTGACCGGTGCGGAGTGGGCGCTGTTGCAGGCACTGGCCGGCCGCAGTGAGGTGACCGTGTCGATGCCATACGAGCCCGGGCGCGCTGCGTTTGCGTCGCTCCGGCGGACGATGGAGGACTTGTCCGGCCTCGCCGACGGTCGCATCGAGGAGCTGCCGCCGGCCTTCGCCGAGGTCGCGGAGCCGGCGCTCGCCCATCTCGAGCGCACGCTCTTCGCCGAGCCGGTGCCCGAGGCACCCGAGATCGAAGGCGCGGTGCGTTTCTTCGAGAGCGCGGGTAAGCGCGGTACGCTCGAGTTGGTCGGCGAGGAGCTTCTGTCGCTGCTCAGGTCCGGCGTGGCTGCGGAACAGATCGGCATCGTGTGCCCGTCGCTCGACCGCTGGCAGGCGCCGCTCGAGACCGCGCTCGGCACGCTCGGCGTTCCGTACGCGCTCGAGGGCTACGGGCGGTTCGACAAGACGCCGTACGGCCAGGCGCTGCTGAGCCTCCTTCGGTTCGCGTGGCTCGGCGGCGGCCGGAACGATCTCTACACATTCCTGCGCTCGCCGTACTCGAGCCTCACGCGCCAGAACGTCGACTTCCTCGAAGGACGACTGCGCGGGCGCAAGGTCGATTCGCCGGAACGGGTGGAGGAGGAGACGATCAGGCTGCGCGACGGCCAGCCCCTGTCCGTGCTCGAGGCGCTGCGCTCGGCCCCCTCGCCGCTCGACGCCGTTGCCGGCCTCGCGGCCTTCATGCTGCGTGCCGCCTATGGGCTGGAGTCACCGCCGGTCGGCGCGCTCTCGCGGCAAGACATTCGTGCGCACGAGGCCGTGATGCGGTTGGTCGAAGAGCTGCGGGGTTGGAGCGAGCGCGAGGGTTCCCTCTCGACCGAAGAAGTCTTCGCTGCCGTCGAACGGGCGGAGGTCCGGCGTACCTCGACAGGCGAAGCGGGGAGGGTCGCCGTGCTCGACCTCTTGCGTGCCCGCACGCGACGTTTCGAAGTGGTGTTCCTGCTCGGCCTGGAGGAGGGGAGCCTGCCGCGTCGCGGACATGAGTCGCCGTTCCTGGGCGACGACGCGCGGCGCGAGCTCGACGAGCGCTCACGTGCACGGTTGACGCGGCCGGATCAGGTCGCGCGTGACCGTTACCTCTTCTACACGGCGTGTACGCGTGCCAGCAGACGTCTGTATCTCGTTCGCGAGGCCGCGACCGACGAGGGCAGCCCGCGGGAGCCGAGCCCGTTCTGGGACGAAGCGCAGGCCGTGTTCGCGAAGGACGACGTGGCGCGCTGGACACGTCGGCGTCCGCTCTCAACACTCACCTGGCCGCTCGAAGAAGCGCCGACCGATCGAGAACGTCTGCGCGCGGTTGCCATTCGTGCTGCCGATGACAGCGTCGGGGCCGATGCGATCGCGACGGCGAACGGCTGGGACCGACGCCTCGCCCGCGCGCTGCGCGCGTTCGACCGGCCGACGCGTCTGACACACCCGCTGGTCCTTGCCGAGCTGGCGGCCAAGGCGACCTTCGGGGTTACGGAGTTGGAACGGTTCGCCGACTGCTCCTCGATCTGGTTCCTCGAGCGCCTGATCGATCCGAAAAGCATCGATGCGCGCGTCGATGCGCGCATGCGCGGATCGGTCGCGCACCAGGTGCTCTACAAGTTCTATTCGGGCTTGCCGAAGGAGCTCGGCGCGGACCGAGTGGAGCAGGATCGCGTCGACGACGCGCTCGTCTTCCTGCGGAAGTGTCTCGACGATGCGGTGCAGGGAGTTCGTGTGGAGCTCACCGATCTCGAGCGGCGCGAGCTTCGGCACGGTCTCTGGCGGGACCTCGAGGCTTTCGTGCGCGAAGAGGCCGCGGCGGACATGCCGCTCGTTCCACGACGCTTCGAGGTGCTCTTCGGATCGGAACGTTCCGCGCCGGAGCTTCAGCGCGGGCTCGAGCTCGCAGCGGGAATCACCCTCTCGGGGAAGATCGACCGCATCGACGTCGACCCGTTCAGCGCACGCGGGATCGTCCAGGACTACAAGGCCGGGAAGTACGCGCACTCCGCACAGCAGATCGAGTCGGAGAAGCGCCTCCAGATTCCGCTGTACATGCTCGTGCTGCGTGACCTTGTCGGCGTCGAGCCGTTGGGCGGTCTCTACCGGCCGCTCTCCGGCGAGCGGAAGGCGCGGGGACTCTTGCGAGCCGAGGCGCGCGAAGACGGTCTCCCGGGCTTCGCGAAGAACGACTATCTCCCGGAGGACGAGTTCTGGGGCAAGGTCGAAGGAGCTCGCGAGCTGGCCGTCGGGATCGTCGAACGTATTCGCACCGGCGACGTGCAGCACGATCCAAAGGGCGGGGACTGTCCGACCTGGTGCGAGCTCTGGTCGATGTGCCGGATACGACGCGCATGAACCTCAACCCGGAACAGCAGGCGGCAGTCGACGCGCGTGGGCTCGTGTTCGTCTCTGCGGGCGCCGGCACGGGAAAGACGAAGGTGCTCGTCGAGCGCTTCGCGCGCGCGGTGTGCGACGAGGGAATCGACGTGGAGTCGATCCTCGTGATCACGTATACGGAGAAGGCCGCGGGCGAGCTGCGCAGCAGGATCCGCGCAGGCCTGATCGAGCGCGGGCGTTCGGATCTGGCCCGCGAGCTCGACGGTGCGTGGATCTCGACCATCCACGGCTTCTGTCACCGGCTGCTCCGCTCCCATCCGTTTGCGGCCGGCGTCGACCCGCGTTTCCGCGTGCTCGACGAGAGCCAGGGACGGGTCCTGCGCGGAGAAGCCTTCGCCGCGGCGCTGACGGCTTTCTGCGCGAGCGACGACCCTGCTCGGCTCCGGTTGCTCGCGGTGTACGGAACGAACGGGCTCCGCCGAATGCTCACGGGCGTCTACGAGACGCTCAGGTCGGCGGGGCGGGAGCTCGTCCTGGAGCTGGGCGAGCACGCAAGCCTCGCCGAGCGGATGAGCGAGTTTCGCGAGGCCGCCCGCTGCCTCGCCGAGGACGAGGGATCGAGCGATGCACAGCGCGAGACTGCAGCGCAGGCCGTTGCATATCTCGAGCCTGACGCGACCCCGGACCGCCTCTTCGACCTCGGCGACCTGAAGCTACGCGGCGAGCGGGCCGCAACCTACGAGGAGGCGCGCAAGCTCCTGGAGCAAACGGCGCTCGACGAGCTCGCCGCTGCGGACCGCGACCTTCTGCAGGAGCTGCTCGCCGGCTTCGCCACTGCGTATCAGGAGGCGAAGGATCGCGAATCGGCGCTCGACTTCGAGGACCTGCAGCTCCGCGCACGCGATCTCTTGCGAGACGACGCCGCGATTCGCGAGAAAGAGCAGCTGCGGTTCCGGTCGATCATGGTCGACGAGTTCCAGGACACGAACCGGTTGCAGTGCGAGCTGATCGATCTGCTTTCCGGCGGGCTGGGGGATCACGAGCGCTTCTTCGTCGGCGACGAGTTCCAGTCGATCTACGGCTTCCGCCACGCGGACGTTCAGGTCTTCCGCGAGCGGCGCGAGCAGGCCGGCGACGGCGTGCTGCCGCTGACGATGAACTACCGCTCACGCCCCGAGGTGCTCGCGGTCGTGAACCATCTCTTCGGCGCCGACTTCGGCGACGAGTTCCAGCCGCTGGCCGCGTCCGGTGACTTTCCCGATCCGGTCTTCGGGGCTCCTGTCGAGCTGCTCGTCACCGAGAAGTCGACCTATTCGGGAACCGACGTGCACTGGCGGCGCGGCGAGGCGCGTGCGATCGCGCGACGCATCCGCGACCTCATCGCCGCCGGCGACGCGACTCCCTCCGAGATCGTCCTGCTGTTCGCCGCGGGAACGGACGCCGAGTGGTACGAGGAGGAGCTGCGCGCGCTCGGTGTGCCGACCTACCGCAGCACCGGACGCGGGTACTTCGGCCAGCAGCAGGTCGTCGACCTGCTCGCTTACTTGCGTCTTCTCCGGAACAGGTACGACGACGAGGCGCTCGTGAGCGTGCTCGCATCGCCGCTCGTCGGGATCTCGAACGACGGGCTCGTCCTGTTGCGGCGGGCGGCACCCAAGCGGCCGCTGTTCGTGGCGCTCGAGCGGGACCTTCCTGACACGTTCCCTCAGCGCGACGCGCAGCTCCTGCGGGCATTCCGCCAGCGCTACGACCGCCTGACGGCCGCGCTGCCGCGTCTCTCGCTCGAACGGCTCTGTGAACGAATCATCGCCGAGCACGATTACGACCTCGCCGTGCTTGCACGCTGGGACGGCAGGCGCCGCTACGCGAACCTGCGCAAGCTCGCCCGGCTGGCACGGTCGTACGAGGAGCTGCGCGGCCCCGACGTGGAAGGATTCGTGCGCTTCGTGCGCGACCAGGAAGCGGTGGGCGCGCGCGAGTTGGAAGCGGTCGCGGAGGAGGAAGGTGGAGACGCCGTTCGCCTCCTGACGATCCACGCGGCGAAGGGTCTGGAGTTCAAGGTGGTCGTCGTCGCGGACGCCGGTCGCGACAGAGCGCCGCCCGGAGGTCACGAGATTCTGGCGCTTTCGGACGGACGCTTCGGCTTCCGCGTCGCCGACCCGATCACGAGCAAACCGCGCGGCGCCTACGCGTACGACGCGGTTCAGGAGGCCCGCAAGGAAGAAGAGCGAGCGGAGCGCCTGCGCCTCTATTACGTCGCGATGACGCGGGCGATCGACCGTCTGATCATCTCGGGGTCGATCGATCCCGAGCGGACCTCGGACGAGACGACGCCGATCGGCTGGGTGCTCAGCCGCCTCGATGCGAAGGAGGAGATCGAGAGTGCCGGCAGTGAGCCCGTCGAGCTCGAGCGCGAGGGAGCGCGGGTGATTCTCCGCGTCGACCGCTTTGCCGCTGAACCGGAGGAGGTCGTCGTCGAGGTTGACGCCGAGGACGGGCAGCTTGCGCTGTTCGACGAGGGCGGCGTGGGCGTGCTGCCCCCACTGGTTCCGGCGCTGCAGCCGCTTGCAGAAGTTCCGGCGCCGCCGATTCATCGGGTCCGGCGTCTCTCGTTCAGCGCGCTTGCACTGTTCGACCGTTGCTCGTATCGCTACTACGCCGAGCGCATCGTCGGGATGCGGCCGACCGACGAGCGTCGCGCCGCAGCGGCTGGGGGCAGCACAGGACTTGCTGCAACCGAGGTCGGTGACGCCGTGCACCGGCTCCTCGAGCTCGTGAACCTCGAGCAGCCGCTCCCGCCGGACGATCTCGCCGCGCACGTGCGCGGCTGGTATCCGCGTGTCTCGGACGAGGAGCTGGAGCGGATCGACGGGTTTGTTCGCTCGTATTGCGAGTCTGAGCTCGCCCGTCGTGTCGCGACGCTCCCCAGTGCCAGGCCGGAGCGCCCGTTCGCATTCGAGCACGACGGCGTCCTCTTGCACGGGCGACTCGACGTGCTCCAGCTCGAGGGCGAGAGCGCGGTCGTCATCGACTACAAGACGAACTCGCTCGCCGAAGGGACACCCGAGGAGATCGTCGAGAGCGACTACAGCCTGCAGCGTCTGGTCTATGCGCTCGCCTGCTTCCGCGCCGGCGCCAAGGAGGTGGAGGTCGTGTACCACTTCCTCGAGCGCTCGGATGCGGTCGTCTCGACCATGTTCCGGGTCGAGCAGATCGCCGAGCTCGAGGCCGAGCTGAGCGAGGCGATCGCCAAGATCAACGCGGGCGAGTTCCGGCCGACGCCGAGCGAGTACATTTGCGCCGGCTGTCCGGCGCTCGACGTCGTCTGCGCCGGCCCACGCCTGCGCTCGGCAGGCTACGCCGAGCACGCCCTAGCTACGGTCTAGAGGGTGCCTAGAAGTTTCGTCAAGGAGGCGCGCCGACGCGTCGGCCCGAAGCGTGCCCGCATCCGCGAGATCATCGACAGGCTTGCCGCTGCGCACCCGGATGCGACGATCGCGCTCAAGTCCCGCTCGCCTCTGGAGCTCCTCGTGGCGGTGATGCTCTCGGCGCAGACGACCGACGTCAACGTCAACCGCGTGACCGAGAAGCTGTTCGTCAAGTACCGCAAGCCCGAGGACTATCTCGCTGTCCCGCCCGAGGAGCTCGAGCGCGACATCTTCGCGACGGGGTTCTTCCGCCAGAAGGCGAAATCGCTGCGGGGCACGATGGCGATGCTGCTGACCGACTTCGACGGACAGGTTCCCAGCCGCCTCGAGGAGCTCGTCCGGCTGCCCGGTGTCGCCCGCAAGACGGCGAACGTCGTCGCGGCGGAGCTCGGCGAGCCGCAGGGGATCGTCGTCGACACGCACGTGCGCCGGCTCTCGCAGCGACTTGGTCTCACCAAACAGGAAGATCCCGTCAAGATCGAACGCGACTTGATGAAGATCGTGCCGCGCGAGGACTGGGGCCGCTTCCCGCATCTGCTGATCTGGCACGGCCGCCGCGTCTGCCTCGCGCGCCTGCCCCGCTGCGAGGAGTGTGTGCTGAACGACCTCTGCCCGTCATCGCGTGTCTGAGCTCCAACATCCCGATTCGCGCAGCTTCGAGCTCGTCGCCGACGTGTACGAGCGCGCGCGGCCCGGGTATCCGCCGGAGGCGGTGGCGTGGATCGCCGATCGGCTCGACCTCCGGGAAGGCCGCACGGTGCTCGACCTGGGTGCGGGCACGGGCAAGCTCACCCGCGCGCTTCTGACGACGGGCGCCCATGTCATCGCGGTCGAGCCGGGTGACGAGATGCGCGCCCGGCTCGAACGAGCCGCGCCAGGAGCTGAAGCTCTGCGCGGGGCCGCGGAGGAGATACCGCTCCGTGACGGCAGCGTGGACGCGATCACCGTGGGGCAGGCGTTTCACTGGTTCCGGCACGACGAGGCGATTCCGGAACTTCACAGGGTGCTTCGGCCCGGTGGCGGGGTGGCCCTCGTCTGGAACTCACGCGATCCGGACAACCCCTTGCAGAAGGAGATCGGCGAGCTGATCGCGCCGTTTGTCCCGTCCGGCCGACCAGACCCGGAGGAGTGGCCGCGCCCGCTTGGCGAGAGTGAGCTGTTCGGCCCACTCGAAGAGCGGCGCTTCTCGTTCGTCGAGGAACTGGATCCGAACACGCTCGCGGAGCGGATCGCATCGGTCAGCTTCGTCGCGGCTGCGCCGGAGGAGGCTCGGCGCGAGCTCGACGCCGCGATTCGTCGAGTCGCAGAAAGGCTCGGCGGCCCCGTCGCTTTTCCCTATGTAACTCGCGTGTACGTCAGCTTCGCGGTGTGAGCGCCACCAACAGCCCGCCGTCGTCGTCGTAGGCGGGGAAAAAATCGGCGGTCACGGCCTTCTCCTGGCCGGCTCGGGTGCGGAGCTCCATGTGCTCTCCGAGCCGGCGGACACCCCACTCGAGCGCGAGCGCGGCGGGGTTCTGCTGGGCCTCGAATCCGCTCAGTCCGAACCGCTCGACGAGGTCGGTCCCGAGGAGCTCCTGCTCGCGGTAGCCCGAGAGCTCGAAGACTCCCCGCCCGCTCGCGAGGATTCGCCCGTCCTTGTCGCAGACCACGAACCCGGTGTTGGGCGCTGGGTAGTAGTCGTCCATGAGCTCGAAGAGAAAGCCGAAGCCGCAGCGATCGCACGCGACCGGCACGTTGTCGATCTCCTGGAGCCGGTCGTGGTCGATGGAGCGCTGCTTGCAGTTAGGGCAGATGAAATACGGCACCGGATCAAGGTAGCGACGCTAGATCCAGCCACGTCTCCTGAAGAACACCAGCTGCGCAATCGTGGTCGCGATGATCAGGCCCCACGACCAGGCGTAGCCGAACCGCCATGCCAGCTCGGGGAAGTGGTGCCTGAAGTTCTGGCCGTAGACCCCCACGATGAAGGTCGGCACTAGGAGCATCGACGCAAGCGCGGTCAGCTTCTTAGTCGCTTCGTTCTGGTCGTTCGCGACCTTCGACTGGAGGTAGTCGCGAACGCTCGCGATCAGATCACGCGAGAGCTCGAGACCGTCGAATGCGCGGAGGAGCTTGTCGTACGCGCTGTTGAAGGCCACCTCGACCTCGTGCGGGAAGACTTCATCCCCCTCCGTCACCTCGACGACGTTGTCGACCACGCGGCGAATTGCATCGCGCGTCGGGGCAAGTGTGCGGCGGATGTGCAGAAGGTCGTGCCGGATCTCGCTGAGGCGAACGCGGGTCGTCGCAGCGGGCGAAGACTCCACGTTGTCCTCCAGCTCGTCGATCTCCTCGTCCAGCGAGTCGATCAGGTCCAGGTAGTGCTCCGCGATGTCGTCGACGAGCCGGTAGAACATCATCCCGGCGGAGTCGTCCGGTCGGCACGACTCACGTGTCGGCCGCGGGTCGTACGGGTGCTCGCCGGGAGGTGTCTTGCTCACGGTGACGAGGACGTCGTGCGTGATCACGACGTCGACCTCCTGGTAGAAGACGCGATCCTCGTCCGGGACGGCAACCGCGACGAGGAAGATGCCGAACACGTAGCTCCCGTGGCTCTGGAGTGTCGGGCGCGGCTCGTCGTCTTCCACCGCAGGAGCCAACAACCGTTCGAGTGCGGACTCCTGGATCTTCGGAGGCAGCTCTTCGCGCAGCTCGTCCGGGGTTGGATCGATCAGGTCGACCCATTTGGCCATCGGCCGAGGCTAGCTGCGGTGTCGGCTAGTGGCCTACGAGCGCGGTGCGGCTTCGGCGGTCATGAGATGCCCCTGGCGTGCAGCCAGATACCGCTCCGCATCGAGCGCGCCCATACACCCGGAACCGGCCGCGGTGACGGCCTGCCGGTAGACGTGGTCCTGCACGTCGCCGACCGCGAAGACTCCCGGCACGTTCGTTTCCGTCGAGTGCGGTTTCGTGACCAGGTAGCCGGCCTCGTCGTGCTCGAGCTGGTCGAGGAAGAGCGCCGTGTTGGGATCGTGGCCGATCGCTGCGAACACGCCGTCCGCGTCGAGCTCCCATGTCTCGTCGGTATTGACGTCCCGGAGGCGGACTCCCGTCACGCGGGCGTCTCCGAGCACCTCGTCAACCACGGCGTTGGTGACCCACTCGATTTTCTCGTTCGCACGGGCGCGGTCCTCCATGATCTGCGAGGCGCGGAAATCCTCCCGTCGGTGCACGATCGTCACCTTGGCCGCGAAGCGCGCCAGGAAGCTGGCCTCCTCCATCGCGGAGTCGCCGCCGCCGACGACCACGACGTGCTTGTCGGGGAAGAAGGCGGCGTCACAGGTCGCGCAGTACGAGACGCCACGGCCCTGGAGCCTCCGCTCCGAGTCCAGCCCGAGCTGGCGGGCGGTGGCGCCGGTCGCCACGATCACGGTCTCGGCGCGATACTCGTCGTCGCCGACCCAGACGCGGTGGGGGCGCTCCGAAAAGTCGACCTTGGTCACATCGTCGGTGATGAACTCGGTTCCGAACCGCTCGGCCTGCCGCCGGAACTCGGCCATCATCTCCGGCCCGAGGACGCCGTCGGCGTACCCGGGGTAATTCTCAACATCGCTCGTGATCATCAGCTGGCCACCCCAGTTGAAGCCCTCGATCACGAGCGGCTTCAGGTTCGCGCGGGCAGCGTAAAGGGCGGCGGTGTACCCGGCCGGGCCGCCTCCGATGATGATCATCTCGCGAATTTCGTTGTCAGTCATTGCCCTCCAATAGTTCCCTCTTTCTCCTTATTAAACGATTTCGGTCGGCTGAAGCTTCCAGAGCTCGGGCACCGAGACCCCGGCGCGATGCATAGAATCCGCGCGCGCATGGTACGTAGGGGCGGGCGATGGCTGGAATGGTGACATGGTCGCTCCTGCGTGAGCTGGCCGGCTTCCGGGCGGAGAAGGGCTGTGCAATCAGCCTCTGTCTGAACCTCGATCCGTCCGACGTTCCGACCGCGGGTGACGCCCAGACCCGGATGAACGCCATGCTGCACGCGGCCGACAAGACCGACCGGACCGACCTGACCCACGAGCAGCGCTCCGCCCTCAAGTCCGACTTCGAGCGGATCAGGAACTGGTTCGACGACGACTTCGACCGGGACGGCTCCCGGGGGCTTGCGGTCTTCGCGGCCGGGCTCGACAACTTCTGGCGGACAGTCCCGCTGCCGCAGGCCGTCCGGGACAGCGCGAAGGTGGGCCGCGACTTCTACCTCTCGCCGCTTGTCCCGCTCGTGAGTCGGGGGGACGGGACGATCGTCGCGGTCGTCGGGCGAGAGCAGGGACAGCTGTACCGTCTTCGCGCCGGCCGGCTGGAGGAGATCGCCGAGCATTACGACGAAACGCCCGGTCAGCACGACCAGGGCGGCTGGTCGCAAAGCCGTTACCAGCGGCACATCGAGAAGCTCGTCCACGAGCACGTGAAGGGAGTCGCCGAGGAGCTCGACCGCAGCAAGCGGCAGCTCCAGTCGCCGAAGATCGTACTCGTCTGCTCCGAGGAGATTCGCTCGGAGTTCATCGACGCACTCTCGGCCGAGGTGCGCGCCTCGGTCGCGGGTTGGACGCCGGTACAAGCGCAGGCAGGGCCAGCGGAAATCCTCCAGGCGGTGACGCCGGTCCTCGACGAGGCGGAGACGAAAGACGAGGCAGAGGTGATCGAGCGCTGGCGTGAGGAAGCTGGACGAAACGCGAGGGCCGCTTCAGGTTGGGAGCAGACACTCGAAGCTTCGTCGGACGCGCGCGTCGAGCTGCTGCTCTTCGCGCAAGGGGCCGACCGCCCGGCATTTCGATGTCCGGCGTGCGGGCGCGCCGCTGTTGGCGAAGGAAGTTGCCCGCTCGACGGGACCCGGCTCGAACCGACCGACTCAGGCCTCGACCTTGCGATTCATCAAACCCTTGCTCACGGCGGCGCGGTGTGGGCGATCCGACACCACGACGACCTCGGGCCGGTCGAGGGGATCGGCGCGCTGCTCCGGTTCTAGCTAAGCAGCGCTCGCGTCGGCCGGTGAAGGCAGAGCGTCGAGATCGCGCGCAAGAAGCTCGATTGTCTGCGGTGGTTGGGTTGCCTTATCCACCGGAACTACTTCGGGAATCTCCTTGTTCGTGCTCAGACCGTGTTCCGGAAACTTTCGTGCTGACACGAGGACGCGACGGCTCGAACGAGCCCACCGTTTGGTTGTAGGCCTGAACCGAGCCGTCGAAGTCTCTTGCCGAGCGTGACGAAATGCTCGGCCATGGTGGCGAGTCGTTCGTAGAGCTCGCGGCCGAGATCGCTAACTGCTCTCGCGCTTTCGGCAATCTGTTCCTCGCGCCAACTGGAAGCAATCGTCCGCAACATCGTGATCAGGGTGGCAGGGCTGGCGAGGACGATCCCTGAGCTCGCATGCTGTTCAAGCAAGCTGGGGTCTTGCTCAAGAGCGGCCCTGAAGAAGCCCTCTCGCCGGCAAGAACATGACGACGAAATCGGGAGCGGAGTCGAACTGCTTCCAGTAGGACTTGGCCTTCAGCGCGGCCATGTGGTCGCGCACGTTCCGGGCGAAGTCTGCAAGACGTTGGGCAGCGCACTGCTTCGTCGTTGGTCTGGCCGGCAGAGCCTGGATGGAGTCTTTGGTCGACGGGAACTTGGACGGCAACCGGGCACGAGTCCGGTCCTGCTCGCACCGGTCAATTGCGCGATCAACGCGCAGATCCCGGCGGACTCGACCGTGTTCTTCAGCTGCATTTCGCCCCAGCGGCCGTGAACGGACGGTGCGCGGAGAGCAGTTACGAGGCTGCCAGTCTCACCCGCAGTCTCTCGTTCGTGTCGGCAACCGTCTTCAACTGCGCGGTAAGCAACCCGACATCCTGACGACGGGCCTTCTCCAATGTCTTACTTCGCCGCCGACCCCTCGAGGGACTCCTTGATCGGTCCGACAAGGCTTTCGACCGCTTTCTGCCGAGAGTCGAGATCGTGCTTGGCTCCAAGTTGCAGCTGCGCGAACTGAGCCTTCGCAAGCTCGATGAACTGCTCGTTGTTGCCTCTGAGGGCTTCGGCACACATCGAGCGGAGCTGCGTGGACAATTCTTCTCTCGCCTCGACAAGACGGCCACCTTTTCCGCTCCGGCGGATCGCTCGTGATCAAGTGCTGACTCGAGCCGAGCGATGTCAGTTCCCAGGTTCGCGCGTCCGACGGTCCACGCCACGGCGGCGCCGATGACCAAGCCGATGAGTAGAAGTGCGATTCCCATTCGAGCCCGCTAACGATAGAGGGGCCCGTCGGACAGACTGGATCGGGGGAGCGAGCGGCCCGGGTCCACAAAAAACGCCAAAGCCGGCGAACCCGAGGGTTCATCGGCCTTGGCTCGACGAGCATATGTGGCTCGAGCCGCCGCAGTCAAGAGCGGCTATCCGCCAAAAACCGCGCACGTTGCGGACTTCCGTCAGGACGCGTTCCGCGATGGGTACCCTTGCCCGCGCCGTGGCCAAGAAAGTGCGCACACCAGCGCCCCCAAGGCGGGTCCAGACGCCGCAGAGGCGTGACACTCGCCGCGGCGGGGGGCCGCAACGCTCGCCCTGGCTCTACGCCGGCGTCGCCGCGCTCGTCGCGGCGGTGATCGCAGCGGCCATCGGGATAGTCGTGGCGCGGGGCGGCGGAGACAGCACCAAGACCAAGACGACGGCGACGGACTACAACACGTTGCCGGGGATCCGGAAGACGAAGGCGCCCTGGCCACCCGAGTACCGCTATCTCGCCGACCGCCTGGCCCCGCTCGGCCTGACGACGCTCGGTGGCCACAACGGCCTGGTTCTCCACTTCCATACGCACGCCGACATCTTCGTGGACGGCAAGAAGGTCAAGGTTCCGGCCCTGATCGGGATCAACCCGGGTGCGGGCTACCTCACGGAATTGCACACGCACGACGACAGGGGCGTGATCCACATCGAGGCGCAGAAGAAAAACGACTTCACAGTCGGCCAGTTCTTTGCGGAGTGGGGGGTCTATCTCGACGCGCACTCGATCGGCGGCTATTCCGGGATGACGTGGTATCTCAACGGCAAGAAGCAGACGATCAACCCGCAGACCCTCGTCTTCAAGCCTCACCAAGAGCTCGCGTTCGTCGTCGGCACACCTCCGGCCACGATCCCCTCGAGCTACAAGTTCTCGCCGGGCGAATAACCAGGAGCGCGCGGTTATTCTGGGCCGGCCGGGGTGGCGAAACTGGTGATACGCGCCCGACTTAAAATCGGGTGTCCCCCTTGGGGGCGTGCGGGTTCGAGTCCCGCCCCCGGCACTCCGGCGCGAAATCCGGCCGGCTGCGCCGGCCATGATGATTTCGCGTCGTTCGCCTTGCAGTCCGACGGTCTCCCGCAGCGACGGGCAAAGCCCGCCGCTGCACCGACTGGAACCTAGACTCCGGCGTGACTGGGCTCGAAGAGCTTTCGGCCCAGGAGTCGCCTCTGGAGTGGGACACACCGCTCTTTCGGACTGCGATGACGCAGTTCGAGCAGGCGATTCCCTACGCAGATGTGAACGAATCGATCGCGGAGCGGCTTCGCTACCCCGAGCGTGCCGTGATGGTGACCGTCCCGATTCGCCGCGACGAGGGGCACGTCGACGTCTTTCCGGCATATCGCGTGCAGCACTCGAGCGTGCTCGGCCCGACCAAAGGCGGCATCCGCTACGACCCGCACGTCACCCTCGGCGAATGCACCGCGCTCGCCGTTTGGATGACCTGGAAGTGCGCGCTTCTACGTCTGCCCTACGGCGGCGCGAAGGGTGGCGTGCGCTGCAATCCACGCGACCTTTCCGCGCGCGAGCTGGAGCGGTTGACGAGGCGTTACACGAGCGAGCTTCGCGGCGTGATCGGGCCGCAGGAGGACATACCGGCACCGGACATGGCCACGAACGAGCAGACCATGGCGTGGATCATGGACACGTACTCGATGCAAGTCGGCTACGCCGTGCCGGAGATCGTCACCGGTAAGCCGATCGCACTCGGCGGCTCGCTGTTCCGGCACGAGGCGACGGGAGCGGGCGTCGTGATGGTGATCGAACGAGCATGCCAGCGACTCGGCTGGGACCTCGCGGAGCAGCGTTGTGTCGTGCAGGGCTTCGGGAACGTCGGTGGGATCGCGGCGCAGGAGCTCGTGTCGAAGGGCGCCAGCGTGCTCGCAGTGTCCGACGTGTCCGGCGGGATCTACTCGCCGTCGGGGCTCGATCTCGACGCCGTGCGCGCGTGGATCGCGACACACAGAACGCTTGCGGGCTATCCGGACGTCCAGCACGTCTCGAACTCCGAGCTCCTGGAGCTGCCGTGCGACATCCTGGTTCTCGCCGCGTTGGAGGAACAGCTCACCGCCGAGAACGCACCGCGCATCGACACGAAGCTCGTCGTGGAGGGCGCCAACGGCCCGACGACGATCGAAGCGGACGCGATTCTCGTGGACCGAGGCATCCTGATCCTGCCGGACGTGCTGACGAACGCGGGCGGCGTCACGGTCTCGTACTTCGAGTGGGTGCAGGATCTCGGGCGGCTCTTCTGGACACGTGAGGAAATCCGTGCGCGTCTGGCGGAGAAGCTCGCCGATGCGTTCGACCGCGTCTGGAAACTCTCGGAGGAGAAGAGCATCTCGCTGCGGCAAGCGGCGCTCGTCGCCGGCATCAACGAGGTCGCGGCTGCGCTCAAAGCGCGCGGGATCTATCCGTGAATCAACATGTTCGCGACGCGATGGTTCCGGAGCCCGGTGCGCTCGACGTTACGGCGACCGCGCAGGAAGCGGGCGAGCGGCTCTCGGAGCCTGCGGTGCGCGCCGTGCTCGTGACTGACGACGGCAAGCTCGTCGGCGTGATCACGCGCAAGACTCTCGTCTCGCGAGTGGTCGCGCCAGGTCTGGATCCGCGCACCACGAAGCTGAAAGAGATCGCCGAGCCGCCGCTCTTCACGCTCGACGCGTCGATGGATCTGGACGAAGCGTTCCGCGCACTGGAGGAGCATGACTTCGAGCGCGTGCCGGTCGTCGAAGACGGCAAGCTCGTCGGGATTCTGTCGCGGACCGTTCTTCAGCGCCGTCTTGCCGAGGACGAGCCGCCGCAAGAGCTCGAACCTTAGACAGACCTCAGCAACAGGTGTGCGCGCCGGGTGGTGCCGCTCCCTCTTCATCCGCCGGCAGCTCCGCGGCTGCAAGAGCAGCGCCGTCGAGGATGTCACGCTCGCTGATCTCCAGCTTGTCGAGCTCGAAGTAAGCGAGCACTTCGCGAGCGATAACCGCGCCGCCGACGATCACCGGTGCGCGATCCGGATCGAGTGGCCGCATCCCACGTCGCTGCTCGAGCGGGACCGATGCAAGACGCCGAAGCTGCTCGTCGAGCGCTTCCGCCGTCAGCTCGGATCCGTGAACGCGCTCGCGGTCGTACTCCTCCAGGCCGAGGGCGAGCGCGCCGAGGCTCGTGATCGTCCCCGCGACGCCGATCGCAGAGCTGATGTCGGTCCGGATCTCGTCCGGCACGCGTTCGGCGAGGAGCGCGCGCACTGCAGCTGCCGCGTCGTCGAGCTCGTCCTGCGTGGGGGGATCGGAATGCAGGAACCGCTCGGTGATGCGCACGGAGCCGATGTCGAGGCTGTCGTGCCAGCCAACGCCGTCAGGCCCGCCCGCGACGAGCTCGGTCGAGCCGCCGCCGATGTCGACGATCACCGTCCTCTGCCCGAGCTTTCGCTCCGAGGTGACGCCGCGAAACATCAGCATCGCCTCGTCGTGCCCGGAGAGCAGTCGCGTCTTGAAGCCGTAGCTCCACTCGACCTCGCCGAGGAATGCCTCACCGTTTTCCGCGTCGCGTATAGCGCTCGTTGCGATCGCGAGTGTGCGCTCGGCCCCCAGCGACTCTGCCGTGCGGCGAAAGTCGGTGAGGACGTTCCGCACACGCGCGATTGGGCTAGGTAGGAGGCGCCTGCGTTCGTCAACGCCCTCTCCAAGACGTGTGATCCGCGTCTCGCGCGCAACGTCCGAGACGTGGCCATCTTCCACGTCCGCAACGAGCAGGCGAGTGGAATTGGTGCCGAGATCGACGGCGGCAACACGGCTCATTGTGCGCGACTGTATCCGTGAGCCGATGGGTAGAGTCTTGCCGTTGAGTCGACCCCGCCGCCTGCTCTACCGACTTGACCCGCTGGTCCAGATCGGTCTCCTGTTCGCCCTTGCGGAGGGGTACAGGCTGCTGCGTCGGCTCATTCCTACGGACTGGCCGCAGGCGATCGCGAACGCGCAGCAGGTGGAGCGGCTCGAGCGGGCCGCGCACTTCGCCTGGGAGGGGGGAATCCAGGGCTGGTTCCTCCAGTTCCCCGAGTTGATCAAGGGGTTCAACTGGTTCTACCTCTCGAGCCATTTCGTGGTGACCGGCGCGTTCTTCGTGTGGCTCTACTGGCGGGACCGTGAGGGGTTCTCGATCTTCCGGAACGGCTTCTTGCTCGCCACGGCAATTGCGCTCGTGATCCACTGGCGGTATCCGACCGCGCCGCCGAGGCTTGCCGGGACCGGGATCAAGGACACGATCGACCTGTATTCCGGGTTCAACATCGGCAAGCCGCACCACGAGCGCTTCTCGAACCCGGTCGCCGCGGTGCCGAGCCTGCATGCCGGGTGGGCGCTCGCAGCATCGCAACGCGACATGTGATCGCACGAGACGTCGGAGGGAGCGGAACGCGACCACCCGAGTGCCTCGACACCGTCGATCAGTTCGCTTGCCAAGTAGCGGGAGTGATCGGCGATGCGCTGGATCCCGGCGGCTCGGAGCAGACCGATCGACGTATGCAACCCGACGGCGGACGAATAGGCGATCGTGGACATCTCGAACCGCCGAGCGTCGGAGGCAAGGGCAGCGTCGTCGGCTCGAACGCGAATGGTTGGCACGCCCTTCCACCCAACGAGCTGCGGCGTCACCGAGACCAGGTCCGGAGCCAGGCGAGGAGTGCCACGCCGCCATGGGACGACAGCCACTTGTATCCGCTGCACACGACGGCATCAGCCGACCATCCACGCACGCTGATGGGACCAGCACCGGCGAGCTGCGTGGCGTCGACGATGACTCGACAACCGACGTCCTTGGCCCTCGCCGTCACCGCGGGCACCCGCACCGAGGTCCTGTGGCGAACTGCACTGCACTGAAGCACACCGCCTTGTGCGATCGTCGATCGCCCGTACGAGTTCGCCTAATCGGCGTCGGCGTCGTGCTTTACGCACGCAACGTCTTCCTGAAGGCGTTCCGGAAGTACGCTCGAAGTCGGACGAGACCAGCACCACCGATCCGTTCACCGAGCTGAGCGTCGCGGCGACCTGTCCGAGCGCTTCGCTCGCACCCCTGTGATCGCGATCCATGTCTCCGGTGCGTCGAGCAGCTCGGCCGCCGCTGCTCGAAGGTCATCGAGGACCCGCGCCTCTTCGTCATCGGAGAGCCGGAGGTTCCCCTGCTGCGCCACGTCACGGAGGAACGCGACCATGGCGTCGAGCGACCGCTTTGGTATCAACCCGAGCGACGCTTGATTGAGGTACGTGCACTCGCGCAGCGCCGCGTAGTCCGAACGAGGAACCAGGGACACAGCGGTCTCTGCTGCCCCCTTCTCTGTCACTCGAGCCCGGGCATCACGCGAACCATCACGCGTCGCGAGAGTGGCGGACGGACGGCGTCGCTCATACCGTGCTTCCCTTACCTTAGATACTTAAAATTCTGTCTGCCAATAAGCTGACACACCTCGCGATGCTCGACGTCGACGACGAGGCAACGCGCAGAAGTGAGGTGGCCACGTCCCACCACCCTCGTCGTCCTTTGGATCAAGCCGTCGTACACTGCCCAAGACCCTGGCTGGTGGACCTCTTGAGCGATCGTCTGGACGAGAGCAAGATCGAGCAACTCCGCGCCTGGGCGCGGGTCTTGTTGCCGACGGCAATTACGAGCTTCGCGCGACCGGAAAGGCGATTCTCTTGCTGATCGAAGAGATCGAGCGTCTGCACGTCGACCTATGGAACGCGAAGACGACGGAGGAGCAAGACCAGCCGGTTCACGCTGGTGGCGACCATGAAGTCCAAGCAAGCCTGGACCGAACGCTCGGCCAGATTGGTGTCCTCTATCCCGCTGCGGTCACGCTGACGACGAGCGGCGTGAGCTCGGCGAGGGTTCTACTCGCAACACGACACGCGAGAAGACGCGACGTTGCGCAGCGATCGCCGGCGCCGCGTCGTCCCGCGACATTGCGCCACCTGGGCGACGCAATGCTTCCGTCAGCCGCAGTCGCCGGCCTCGCCGACGGATCTGGTGGTTCCGCTCACGCTAGACCGCCGTCTGGCGCGAGCAAGGCTTCAACCTGATTAGCTCGACCTCCTCCTCAGGAACGCAGTGCCGTTCGACAGCTCCAACCGAGCAGATCGAGTCGTTCGCGAAGCATGACGAAAGCCGGCCACACCCGGAGCCGCGCGTCTCGGTCAGCCGCAGCGTCATCCGATCACTTCCGACCTCGACCGGCGACTCTTCGCCCGACACGAACGAGACCAGTTCGCGCTATCCCTACGCTCCCGTCGCGTTCATACGTGAGCCTCGAGACGCCCGTCGCGGTCGCTGACAAACGCGATCCTCCGCCCGTCCGGCGACCAGGAAGGACGAACGTCCTTTGCTGGGTTTCGCGTGAGGTTCCGCTGTTGCTCCCGTCTGCGTTCATGACGTAGATCTCCCTGTTGCCGTCTCGTGTGCTGCGAAAGCGATCTTTCGCCGTCCGAGACCAGCCGTTCCGTTATAGCCTGCGTTGTGCGTCAGCCTGCGGTTCCGCTCCGTCGCGTTCATACGTAGATATCCGTCGCGCGCCGGAGCGCGGAACAGCCCGTCCGCCCCTGGCTCGTGAAGCGATCCGCCGCCCGTCGGCGACCAGACGGTCAACTGTACGTACGGAGCATCCGCGATCCGCTCCGTCGTGCTGACGAGGTAGCGCCCGGAGTAGATCGTCCGCCCGTCCGTGACCAGACCAGCCGAGGCGTCCCAGAGTGGTGCGTCAGCCTGCGCAGCCCGCTGCCGTCGCGTTCATGACATACAGCTGCACCGTGCGCTGTGCACACGACGCGCAGAATGCGAGCTTCGCCGTCGTGTGACCAGTTGGTAGTCGTCTCGCTCGCCCGATCCGCGTGAGATTCCGCTTCCGCTCCGTCGCGTTCATACGTAGACCTCGCGTTGCCGTCCGCCCTTACAAGCGATCCTCCGTCTTGGCACCAGGCAGTCGAAATCCTTCGCCGGTCTGCGTGAGGTTCCGAGGTTCACTGCCGTCGCGTCCATGCGTAGACCTCGCCGTTGCCGTCGCGCCAGCTACGAACACGATCGTCCGCCCGTCGCGCGACCAGGCAGAGCCTGACGTCGCCTGGTTGTGCGCTGCGCTTGCCTTGACCAGGCTCAGATGCGATCACCGATACCGAGGCCGCGTGCGATGAGCTCGCCGACCAGACAAGACCAGCGACTGCGACGATCACCCACCTCCGCGTGAGTGCGCTCGTGTCCACTCACGCCGTAGCAGCGTGACTCTGTTCGCGCACGCCGCGCGATAGTTCGTGCTTCAGATCCTGATCATCACTCATAAACTCTCCATTTCAATTGCTCGCATCACAGCACCACACTACGCGCTTGCATACCTCTCAGCAGCAAGCTCTCGCATTCGTGTACGCCTCTTCACTTGTCCATACCCTTCCCTGCTCAGCAGTTCATAGCTCATCCAGCCTTCCCTCAATTCATCCTTCTCTCATATCCTGCATCAGCGCTGCTATTTATCATTATTAATTTAATCAAAAATTTTTATTTTCGTCGTGACCGGGAACCACTACGTGTTCGACGCCGCCGCGGGGGCCCTCGTGATGGCAGTCGGGTTCGCCGCCACAGCGCCGTTCCGCGTTGGCGTGCGCGAACCGGCGTACGCACGTTCCCGATAGCGGCTCGCCCCAGGCCCGGAGCGGGGTGTGGCGGCTTTCCAGCCTTGGGAGCTATAATTCGGCCCAAGCGACGCGGGGTGGAGCAGTCAGGTAGCTCGCCGGGCTCATAACCCGGAGGTCGCAGGTTCAAATCCTGCCCCCGCTACTGAAAGGCCCGCCTCGGCGGGCCTTTTTCTTTTCTCGCCGAATCGGTTGCCTGGACTCGTGATTGTCTGAGCGGCCGATTAGCGACGCGGCAGAACTGACGCGATCTCGATCACGTCCATGTGGAGTTCGCCGACAGTGAAGCTAGGGGGCTGGTGAACGAGCGACCGTCGACGTCTTGCGCATCGGGTTGAAGAAGGGCAACTCCGTCACCGTCCCCGCCGTGCGGCAGCGCCGCGCCTCCACGGTCCACTCGACATCGATCCTCGTGCCGAGCTTGCTCTGGTCGGCAGCGACCGACGCCAGCGCAACCACCTTCTTCAGTGTCGGACTCCACGTCGTGCTGGTCGCCTTGCCGATCTGGCGGCCCCGTGCGTACAGAGGAATGGGGAGGCGCGAGGCGCCCGGCTCCAGCGTCGGCGTCAGCCCCTTCGCGCGGTACAGCTCCTCGAGTGGCTCCCATTCGAGCTCGAGCCCGACGAGCCTCCGTGGAGGCCCACCGCGACCCTGTTCCCGTTCGAGCGCGCGACGGCCGACGAACTCCACAGGCTTCTCGAAGTCGACGAAGCGGCCCAGGACGCCCAGCTCGAAGGGCGAGTACGACTGCTCGGGAATCAGCGCGCGCCGCACGGAGTCGAAATCCACTTCGATGAGGATCAGCCCTGCCTCGATCCGCGCGATGTCGAGGGCGAGCATTCCGGCTGGCCGGATGCCGTAGGCGCTCCCGGCCCGGACGAGGGCGTCCCAGAGCTCGACCGCCTGAGCGCTCTCGACCCAGACCTCGTAACCGAGGTCGCCCGTGTAGCCCGTCCGGGAGACGTCGACGGGGATGCTGCCGACCTGCGCGGCCTGCCGGCCGAAGTACTTGAGGTCGCCCCAGGGCGTCTCGGTGGCCGCCTCGAGCACGTCGCGGCTCAGCGGCCCCTGCACGGCCAGCGCGGAGATGCGTTCGCTCACGTCCTCGACCTCGACGTCCAGGCCGCGAGCGTTCATGCGGAGCCAGCGCAGCGACGAGTCGGCGGCCGTCCAACGGTAGGTCTGCTCCTCCAGCCGGGCGACTGTCCCGTCGTCGACCACGCGGCCGTCCTCATTGCACCAGGATGTGTAGTAGACGCGGCCAACGGCGAGCTTGCTCGCGTCCCGCGTGATCACGCGGTCGACGAGCCGCGTGGCGTCAGGCCCGGAGACCAGGTACTTGTAGAGCGGAGAGACGTCGATGAGCGCCGCCGCCTCCCGGATGGCGTTGTACTCGATCTCGTGGGAGTCGGAGTACGCGCTCGCTGCGAGATAGCCCGACCATTCCCGCCACTGCAGCTTGGTGTTGAGTGGCGCGGTCCGAGGATAGAACGCGGTTCCGACCGACAAGTCGGCAAGCATAGTCGGGCGCCTTTTGGAAAGCGCGCCAGGCCGTGCCGCGGTTAGTGTCGCCGCTGATGGCGACCTCCAATCACCGCACCTACGACGCCGTGATCATCGGCGGCGGGCACAACGGGCTGGTGGCCGCGGCGTACCTCGCGCGGGCCGGGCTCAAGGTCGTCGTGTTGGAGCGGCGCCACGTTCTCGGCGGGGCGGCGGTAACCGAGGAGGTGTTCCCCGGCTTCCGGTTCAGCGTTGCCTCATACGTCGTCTCGCTGCTCCGTCCCGAAATCGTCCGGGAGCTCGCGCTGCCGGAACACGGCCTCGAGATCCTGCCTCTCGACGGAACGTTCACGCCGCTCGACGACGACTACCTGTGGCGTGTGAACGACCACGGCCGCACCGTGCGCGAGCTCCGACGCTGGTCGGTGAGCGACGCAGAGGCGTACGAGGAGTACGGCCGCCTGATGTTCGAGATGGCGAGGTTCGTCAAGCCGATCCTGTCCATGACGCCGCCGGACCCCGGCCGGCTCGATCCGCGCGAATGGCTCCCCGTCGCAGGTCTCGCCCGTTCCTTCAACGGCCTCTCCCATAGAGCAGCGGGCGGTGTTCATCCAGCTGATGACGATGAGCGCCGCCGACTTCCTCGACCAGTGGTTCGAGACGGATCCGCTGAAGGCGACGATGAGCGCCTCCGGGATCATCGGCACGTTCCAGGGGATCCGCTCTCCTGGGACCGCGTACGTCCTGCTGCACCACTACATGGGCGAGATCGACGGCGTCCTGCGCGCCTGGGGAATACCGCGAGGAGGCACCGGCGCCGTCAGCGAAGCGATCGCGAGCGCTGCCCGGTCGTTCGGCGCCGAGATCCGGACCGAGACTCCCGTCGAGCACTTCCTGACCCGAGGCGACGAGGTGACCGGTGCCGTCACGTCTGCTGGCGACGAGGTGACCGGGCGGGTGACGCTGTCGAGCCTGGACCCGCAGCAGACGTTCGTCCGGCTCCTGCCACCCGGCGTCCTGGACGGGTCGTTCCTCGAGGAGGTCGCGCGTTACCGGTACCGGGGCTCCAGCGGGAAGGTGAACCTGGCGCTTGACGGGCTTCCCGAGTTCACGTGCCTGCCCGGCGTGGGCGACCACCTGCGCGGCGCGATCAGCTTCAGCCCGGGCATCGACTACATGGAGCAGGCTTACGACGACGCGAAGTCCGGGCGCTTCAGCCGGCGGCCGTACATCGATATGGTCATCCCAACCCTGGTCGACCCGTCGATGGCGCCGCCGGGCAAGCACGTGATGAGCTGCTTCGTCCAGTACGCGCCCTACCACCTGGCCGAGGGCGACGAATGGGACGACGGCCGGCGTGATGCCTTCGGGGAGACCGTCATCGACACGATCGCGGAGCGGGCGCCGAACATCCGCGAGTTGATCCTGCATGCGCAGGTGCTCACCCCAAAAGACATCGAGGACCGGTTCGGACTCACAGAGGGAAACATCTTCCAGGGCGAGCTCTCACTCGAGCAGCTCTTCTTCAACCGGCCCGTGCCTGGATGGGCGCGCTACCGGACGCCGCTGCGGAACCTCTGGATGTGCGGCTCGGCCACGCACCCCGGCGGTGGGATCATGGGCGCGTCGGGACGCCTCGCGGCACTCCAGGTGCTGCGCGCGCTCCGCCCCAAGAAGGCGGCTTGAGGGTGGCCCGGGAGCGATACGACGCGGTCGTAGTCGGGGCCGGCCACAACGGCCTGGTCGCGGCGTCGTACCTGGCGAAGGCGGGGCTCCGAACGTTGGTTCTCGAGCGGCGAGGCCGGGCGGGCGGCCCTCTGGCCACCGAGGAGGTCGCGCCCGGTGTGCTGGCGCCGGTTGCGGCCGACTGCGTCGGAGGCCTTCGTGACGACGTCGTCCGTGATCTCAGGCTCGGCCCGCACGGGTTCCGCGCCATCGAGCCGGATGTGACGGCCTTCGCCCCGTCCGCGGACGGGCCCGGCCTCACGTTGTGGCGCGACCCGGTCCGGACGGCGATCGAGCTCCGGACGGGGACCCAGCCACGCGATGCCGACGCGTTCGTCGCCTTCGACCGCAGGGTCCGCTCGCTGGGCGCGTTCCTGGCGCGCGTCCAGGCAACCGAGCCACCGGACCTCGCGTCTCCGTCCCTCGCGGACGCCACCGGTGGGCTCAAGGTGTTGAACGGCCTTCGGCACCTCGGGAAGCAGCAGTTGCGCGACGCGCTGCGGGTGCTGCCGATGTCCGTCGCCGACCTCGTCGGCGAAGCCGTCGAGGACGAGGCGCTACGCGGCGTCCTCGGCGTGCGAGGCATTCGTTACGCGGCCATGGGCCCTCGGTCGGCGGGGACGGCGCTCAACTTCCTGTGGGACTCGGCCGCAGGAGGAGGAGCGGCGGGCCGCACGGTCTTCGCGCGCGGCGGGCCGGATTCCCTGGTGGAGGCACTCGTCGCCTCTGCGCAGAGCAACGGCGCGACGATTCGCTGCGACGCCGACGTCGCGGCCATACGAACCGGTCGAGGCTCTGTCCACGGGGTCGCTCTGGCGAGCGGAGAGGAGATCGACGCGCGGATCGTCGTATCGAACGCCGACCCCAAGCAGACCCTTCTAAGCCTCGTCGACCCGGCCGAGGTCGGCCCGACTCTGGGCTGGCGGGTCGAGCACATCCGCACGCCCGGCGTGGTGGCGAAGGTGACCCTCGTCCTGGAGGGCTTGCCGGCGTTCGGCCGCGTTGACGACGAGCGTCTGCGCGGCCGGATCGTCATCGCACCGAGTCTCGACGACCTCGAGCGGGCATTCGACGACTCGAAGTACGGTCGGATCTCCGAGCACCCGTATCTCGAGGCAACGATCCCCACGCTCTCCGACCCCTCGCTCGCCCCTGATGGGATCCACGTCATCACCGCGCTGTTGCAGTACGCACCACGGCGCCTCAGTGACGCGGACTGGGACGAGACAGCGCGCGATGGTGTTGCGGACCTGGCCGTGCGGACGCTCGAGGTCTACGCACCGGGTATCGCGGACAAGGTCGTCGCTCGCCACATCGTTACGCCGGCGGACCTCGAGCGAGAGTACGGCCTCACCGGCGGGCACCCGATGCACGGCGAGCATGCCCTCGACCAGTTCTTCGCCTGGCGGCCCCTCCTCGGACATGCTCGCTACCGGCTTGCCGGGATCCGCGGCCTCTACATGTGTGGGGCCGGTGCACATCCCGGGGGCGGAGTCACAGGCGGCCCCGGAAGGAACGCAGCCCGGGCTGTCCTGGCCGACGTCGGGCGAGCTCGACGCCGCAGGACGATACGTCGCGCACGCGGTGCGAACCCGTAGCGGGCGTCCCGACGAAATTGTCGGCGCGAAGTTGCCGGCGCTGCGGGTGGTTAGACGGCGGAGCGACCGTCTGCGGCGGTCGGTCGGGATCTCGGGGGAGGTGAGGGCGCCGGCGCTGACCGGACTCGAGCTGGAGAACATGAGCAAGAGACTCCTCGGCCGTTCGCAGGGATCTGGTCGACGTGTTCTAGGCGATGCAGCTGGGAGGGATCGCCGGAGCCGACGAAGCAGATCTTCCGCCAACGGTCCGGCGGTCGTTGCCGAGTTTCCACGGCCGCCCCCCGACGTCAGCCTGGAGCTCGGCACCATTGTCCGGCCGACGTTTCTCGTCACTGCCAAAGACTCTCCGCTGGCGTTCGCGGAGGCGACCGTCCTGCTGGCCCCAAGCCACGCTGTCGGCCAGGGTCGAATGCATCGACCTAGAGGTTGACTCGACGCCGCAAGCGTTCTGCAAGCATTGGGCTTCCGCAGGGATGCCACCGTGTTCCGCCTAAATGCAGCGGGTGCGGGAGATTCCGGCTTGGACCCTGCGTTTGGGCGGAATACGGCGGGACGTGAGCGCCAGGAAGGTCAAGTTCGACGGCGAACCGAGGACTGTGATCGCGCGATCGACGCACTGTACGCCCACGTGCCCTATTGCAGAGCTGCCTTCGCGGGTCGACTGCGAGCCCTTGCTGAGTCCTCTGACGGCTCTCGCCGTATCAGGAATCACGG